>NZ_QGHC01000001.1:0-87028 GCF_003148905.1 Fulvimonas soli
CTGTTCTTCAGAAAAGCGCTTCTTCACGTCCAATCTCCTTCGGATGGGGGATTGGACTCCAAACCGCTGTGCTACTCAAAGGCGGGGGGACGTCGGGATCTCGGTATGGTATGCTTTGAATTCATGCGGTTTCCTCTCTAGAAAGTTACCAACCGCATCCGCCGCCAGCGTCGTAATATTCCCCCATGGGTTCTGCAATATCCCAGTCGGCACTGCCGTATCCACTGGCCCAGGACGATGCTTGCCGAATGCCTCATAAGAAACTCCCTGTTTCGCTGTTGATCCCCCTGCAAATGGGCAAATCTAATATTTGCACGCTTCCCTGCAAGCATAATTTCTTGCGGAAGCGCAACTAATTGAGCCGAAATATAGGCGGTGTCCTTTTCTTGCAGGGTTTTATCGTGATGGTGTGCGAAAAAACCTACAAGATTAGTCTGTAATGTCAGACATTGTTTTCCAGCTATCGGTAGTACGGATTTGCAACGGCCGGAAGCGCCGCTTGTAGTCCATCTTCGGGTGCCCCTCGATCCAGAAGCCGAGGTACAGCCAGGGAATCGCGCGGCGGCGCGCCAGCGCCACCTGCTGCAGGATGGCGAAGGTGCCCAGGCTGCGCGCCGTCTCGTCCGGGTCGTAGAAGGTGTAGACGGCCGAGAGGCCGGTGAGGCAGACGTCGGTGACCGCCACGCCGAGCAGGCGCGCGCCGCGGCGGAACTCCAGGAAGATCGTGGGGCTCCACGGCGCGGTGAGGAAGCGGCGGAAGTCGCTGGCGTCGGCCTCGTCCATGCCGCCGCCGGGGTGGCGGGTGCGCAGGTAGCGCTCGTACAGCGCGTGGCGCTCGGCGTTGTAGCCGGCGATGCACTCGCGCACCTCCAGGTCCGCGTTGCGGCGCAGGCAGCGGCGCTGGCTGCGGTCGGGCGCGAAATGCTCGACGTCGATGCGGCAGGGCGTGCAGGCGCGGCACTGCGGGCAGTGCGGCAGGTACAGGTGCCCGCCGGCGCGGCGGAAGCCGCGCTCCAGCGCCGGGCCGTACAGGCGGTCCAGCTGCGGCGCGGCCGGGTCGATCACCAGGTTCTGCGCCGTGCGCTCGGCGTAGTAGCCGCAGGCGTGCGGCAGGGTCTGGAACAGGCGGACACGTTCGGAGCGCATGGCCCGATTCTATGCCGGCGCCGGACCGCTTCAAGCGCCGCCGGTGCTATGGTCGCGGGCGGGAAAGGGGAGGCGGCGCATGGAGCTGTTCGGACACATCCGGGTGGTGATGGGGATCATCCTCAGCCTGTCGATCGCGCGGCTGCTGGCCGGGCTGGCGCGGATCGTCCAGCACCCGGGCCGCAAGCCGGTGTACTGGGTGCACCTGGGCTGGGCGCTGTCGCTGTTCCTCTCGCTGGTGCACCTGTGGTGGTGGGAGTTCCGGCTGGCGCAGCTGGCCGACTGGTCGTTCCTGCGCTACCTGTTCGTGGTCGGCTACATCACGCTGTACTACTTCCTGTGCGCGCTGCTGTTCCCCGAGCAGATGGACGAGTACGCCGGCTACCGCGACTACTTCTACTCGCGGCGGGCCTGGTTCTTCGGCGGGCTGGCGCTGGCCTATGCGCTGGACGTGGTGGATACCCTGCTCAAGGGGCGCGGCTACCTGCTCGGCTTCGGCGGCGAGTACCTGCTGCGCAACGGCGTCTACGTGGCGCTGTGCCTGCTGGCGATGCGCACGCGCAACGCGGCGTTCCACGCGGTGTTCGTGGCGGCCAACCTGGTCTACCAGGTGTCGTGGATCCTGCGGGTGTACGAGGTGATCGGCTAGCGCGGCGGCGTCAGACCACGCCCATGTAGCGCAGCATCAGCAGCAGGAACGCGGCCGCCACGGCCAGCATCACGATCCGCCGCACCCGCGTGGCCACCGCCTGGCGGCGCAGCTCCGGCGGGGCGTTGCGCGCCAGCGCCAGCTCCTCGCCGTGGCGCACCACCGGCTCGATGCCCAGGCCGCGCAGCAGCTCGCGGGCGCGGGTGTAGTCGTCGGCGCGGTTGATCCACACCTGCGGCCACGCCTCGCGGTTCTCGTTGCGCCGCGCGTAGCTGAAGCGCTGGTAGCTGGGCCGGTTCCAGTTGGAGCGGTTGGTCACCGTGGTCTCGATGCCGTGCTCGGCCATCAGCGCGATCACGCGGTCGATGTTTTCCTGGCGGGGCGAGGTGTAGAGCTGGCGCATGGGGCGATTGTAGCCCTCACTCGCCGCGCAGGCGGATCAGCCCTTCCTGCGCGGTGGAGGCCACCAGGCGGCCGCCGCGGTCGAAGATCTGCCCGCGCGCCAGGCCGCGGCCGCCCTGCGCGGTGGGGCTGTCGAAGGAGTACAGCAGCCACTCGTCCACGCGGAACGGGCGGTGGAACCACAGCGCGTGGTCCAGGCTCGCCATCTGCACGTTGTGCGTGTAGTAGGAGATGCCGTGCGGCAGCGTGGCGGTGCCGATCAGGTTGAAGTCCGAGGCGTAGGCGAGCAGCGCCCGGTGCAGCGCGGGGGAATCCTCCACCGGCGCGGCCAGGCGGAACCAGATGTGCTGGTAGGGCGGGCGCTTGACCGGGTTGAGCTTGTCCTGCGGCCACACGTCGCGGAACTCGATCGGCGAGTCCATGCCGAGCCAGCGCTGCAGCTTCACCGGCAGCCGGGCCAGCCGCTCGGGCGGCACCGGCGGCAGCGGCTCGATGTCCTCCGGCGCGGGCACGTCCGGCATCGAGGCCTGGTGCTCGAAGCCCTTCTCCGGCACCTGGAAGGAGACCGCGCCGTTGAGGATCGGCTGGCCGTGCTGGATCGCCACCACCCGCCGCGAGGAGAAGCTGCCGCCGTCGCGGGCGCGCTCCACGCTGTAGACGATCGGCGCGTCGATGTCGCCGGCGCGCAGGAAGTAGGCGTGCAACGAGTGCGCCTCGCGGGCCGGGTCCACCGTCTGCTGCGCGGCGGACAGCGCCTGCCCGAGCACCTGGCCGCCGAACACGAAGCGCGTGCCGATGTCGCGGCTCTGGCCGCGGAACAGGTTGTCTTCCAGCCGCTCCAGCTGCAGCAGGTCGACCAGCTCGCTGACGTGGGCTTCGCGCATGGCGTGATCCGGGACCGAAAAGGCCGCCGATTATAGCGGCAGCGGCCCCGCGCCGATCCGCCGCAGCCCGCTGCCGGCCAGCGCGTCCTCCCACGGGAACAGCGGGCCGGGGTCGAGCTTGCGCGGCACTTCCAGCGAGGGATCGTCGCTGGCCGGCACCCGCGCGGTGTCCAGGTCCTCGTGGCCGGCGACCATCGCCAGGTTGGGGAACTCCGCGCGCAGCCGCGCCAGCAGCCCGCGCAGCGCGGCGATCTGTCCGGCGGGATAGGGCTCGCTCATGGTCTGGCGGCGCGAATCGAACCAGTCCGGGTAGCGCCCGCGGTTGACCAGCTCGATGCCGATGGAGCGCTCGTTGTGCCCGCGCACGTGGTGGGCGACGCGGGTGCCGGGCACGTAGCGCCAGACCGTGCCGTCGCGGTCGATGTAGTAGTGCCCGCTGTTGCCGGCGCCGCCGTCGTACAGCACCCGCTCGCCGTACTCGCGCGCCGTGGCCAGGTCCGGCAGCTCGGTGCAGTGGATCACCACGAGCTCCACCGCGGCGGCCGGGCGCTCCGGCAGGCGGTCGGCGTAGGGCAGGAGGTGGTCGTGGACGAGGGGCTGCATGCGGGCTCCGGCCGGATGTTCGCGCCAGTCTCGCACGGTGGCCGGTTATCATGCGCGTCCTGCAGCACGCCCGGAGTGCCCATGCGCGGCCAGATCATCCTTTCCCACGGCTCCGACTCGGGGCCGGACGCGACCAAGGTCGGCGTGCTGGCCGAGCACGCCGAGGCACTGGGCTGGCGCGCGATCCGCCCCGACTACCGCCGCGAGGACCAGCTCGGCCACGCCGGCAGCGTGGGGCCGCGGCTGGAGAAGCTGGTCGCGGCGATCGACGCCTGCGTGGAGCCGCCGGTGCTGGTGGGCTCCAGCATGGGCGCCTTCGTCTCCGCGCTGGCCGCGCTGGAGCGCAAGGTGGCCGGGCTGTTCCTGCTCGCCACGCCGCCGGCGATTCCAGGCTGCGGGCGCGCGCTCGACCTGCCCGCCGGCGTGCCGACCCTGCTGCTGCACGGCTGGCGCGACGAGGTGTGCCCGCTCCCCGCGCTGTACGCCTTCGCCGGCGCGCGCCGGCTGCCGCTGCTGCTGCTGGACGACGACCACCGCCTGGGCGCCAGCGTGGAGGCCATCGCCGCGCAGTTCCGCCAGTTCCTCGACCCCATCGCATGAGGGCCTTCTTCGCCACCTGTCCGAAGGGGCTGGAATACCTGCTCAAGGACGAGCTGGCCGCGCTCGGCGCCGCCGGCGTGCGCGAGGCTCTGGCCGGCGTGCATTTCGAGGGCACGCTGGAGACCGCCTACCGCGCCTGCCTGTGGTCGCGCCTGGCCAGCCGCGTGCTGCTGCCGCTGGCCGAGTTCGACGCGCCCGACGACGAGGCGCTCTACGCCGGCGTGCAGGCGGTCGACTGGGGCGCGCACCTGGCGCCGCACGGTACCCTGGCGGTGGACGCGCACGTCGCGCAGAGCCGGCTCACGCACAGCCAGTTCGTCGCCCAGCGCGCGAAGGACGCGGTGGTGGACCAGTTCCGCCAGCGCGAGGGCGCGCGCCCCGGCGTGGACACCGGGGAGCCGGACCTGCGCCTCAACCTGCGCCTGAAGCGCGACCGCGCCACGCTGTCGATCGACCTGGCCGGCGCGCCGCTGCACCGCCGCGGCTGGCGCGAGAGGCAGGGCGAGGCGCCGCTGAAGGAGAACCTGGCCGCCGCGATGCTGCTGCGCGCGCGCTGGCCGGAGCTCTACGCGGGCGGCGGCGCGCTGCTCGACCCGATGTGCGGCTCCGGCACGATCCTGATCGAGGCGGCGCTGATGGCCGCCGACGTCGCGCCCGGCCTGCGCCGCGAATACTTCGGCTTGCTCGGCTGGAAAGGGCACGACATCGCGCTGTGGCGCGGCCTGCTCGACGAGGCGAACCGGCGCGCCGAGCAGGGCCTGCGCGGGCTGCGCGCCTGCTTCTTCGGCAGCGACGCCGACCCGCGCATGGTGCAGACCGCCAAGCGCAACGCGCAGGAGGCCGGCGTGGCCGGCTTCCTCACGCTGGAGCGGCACGACGCCGCGCACGCCGCGCCGCCGGCCGGCTACGCGCACGGGCTGGTGATCACCAACCCGCCCTACGGCGAGCGGCTGGGCGAGCGCGCCGAGCTGCCCGCGCTGTACCGCGCGCTCGGCGCCGCGCTGCGCGAACGCTTCGCCGGCTGGCGCGCCGCGGTGCTGGCCGGCGACGCCGAGCTGGGCCGCGCCATCGGCCTGCACGCGGACAGGCGCTACGCGCTCTACAACGGCGCGCTGGAAACCGTGCTGCTGCTGTTCGAGATCCGCCCGCAGGACGCGGCGCCGCGCGAGCGCAAGCCGCTCTCGCCCGGCGCGCAGATGCTGAAGAACCGGCTGGAAAAGACCGTGCGGCACCTGCGCAGGCGCCTGCAGCGCGAGGGCATCCACTGCTGGCGCGCCTACGACCAGGACCTGCCCGAGTACGCCGCGGCGATCGACGTCTATGCGGCCGCCAGCGGCGATGCGTGGCTGCACGTGCAGGAGTACCGCGCCCCGGCCGAGATCCCGGCGGAGCTGGCGCGCACGCGCCTGCGCGAGATCGTGCGCGTGGCCGGCGAGGTGTTCGCGGTGCCGCGCGGGCGCATCGCGCTGAAGACCCGCGAGCGCGGCAAGGGCGGCGCCAAGTACGGCCAGCTCGACCAGCGCGGCGAGTTCGTCGAGGTGGAGGAGGGCGGCCTGAAGTTCCTGGTCAACCTCACCGACTATCTCGACACCGGCCTGTTCCTCGACCACCGCCTGGTGCGCGCCCGGCTGCGCGAGCTGGCGAAGGGGCGGCGCTTCCTCAACCTGTTCGCCTACACCGCCACTGCCAGCGTGTACGCGGCGGCCGGCGGCGCGCGCGACACCACCAGCGTGGACCTGTCGGCCACCTACCTGGACTGGGCCTCGCGCAACCTCGCGCTGAACGGCTTCAGCGGCGAGCGGCACCGGCTGGCGCAGGCGGACGCGCTCGATTTCCTGCGCCGGGACCGCGGCCGCTACGGGCTGGTCTACGTCGACCCGCCGACCTTCTCCAACTCCAAGCGCGCCGAGGACTTCGACGTGCAGCGCGACCACGCGGCCCTGCTGCTGGCCTGCGGCGAGCGCCTGGCCGACGACGGCGTGATCGTGTTCTCCAACAACTTCCGCCGCTTCAGGCTGGACCGCGCGGCGCTGGAGGCGCGCTTCGCCATCGAGGACTGGAGCGCGGCCAGCATCCCGTTCGACTTCGCCCGCCGCGCCGACATCCACGGCTGCTGGCTGCTGCGTCCGCACGGCGCCGCGGCGCAGGTGAATCCGTGGGATACGGCGCGGCCGAAGGCCTGAAATCCTTCAGTCCGGATTAAGTGCGCCGGGCCGAGGATTCACCCCATCTCGACGGAGGTGCCTGTCATGAGCAAGCGTTTGAACGGCAAATCGCGGCTGGCGGCGGTGGGCCTGGTGACGGCGGCGGTGCTGGCCGCGCCGCTGGGCGCCTCGGCGCACGGCTGGGGCCACGGCGGCTACTACCGTCCGGCCTACCACGGCTACTACCACCATGGCGGCTACTGGAGCGGCGGCCGCTGGATCGCCGGCGCGATCGTCACCGGCGCGGTGGCCGGCCTGGTGGCCGACGCGGTGCGCCCGGCGCCGGTCTACTACGCGCCGCCGCCCGCCACGGTGATCTACGAGCGGCCGGTGGTCACCCGCCGGGTGGTCGAGACCCGCACCGTGGTCTACGACGACCCGTACCAGACGCGCTACATCCGCGACGACGGCTATTGATCGCCGGTTGCGGCGTCAAGAAAGAGCCCGGCTCCAGGCCGGGCTCTTTTTTTGGCAGGGAGGAAGGCGTCACGGCCTGGTCGGCTGGTCGGCGCCGCTGCCGTGGCGCATCGCCTTCCTGCTCAGGCGGACGAACTCGTCCTTGTCGATCGCCCGCACCGACTGCAGGGCGCAGGGCGGCTGGTTCCGCGAGCGGACGGTCTCGCCCGGCTCGCCGCAGATGCGGTTCTCGCCCACCGCGAGATTGGAGTTGCTGGCGCGGAACAGCAGCCCGCTGGGGCCGAGGCCCAGGCGCGGGCAGGCGCCCTGCATGGTCACCAGGAAGTGCTTGGGGCCGGTGCGCACCACCGCGTGGCGCCCGTCGACGATGTACCACTCGTTGATCTCGTTGATGCGCGGGCAGTCGGCCACCGGGCGCAGCGGCTCGTGGGCGGCGATCTTTTGCGGCGCGGCGTGCAGGCCGCCGCCGGCCAGGGCCAGCGCGAGCAGGGGAAGCAGCTTCTTCATGGCGTAACCTCACGACTTGCCGGAACGTGGATGGGAGACCGCGGTGCGGCGATGATACGCCGGCGGCCGCCGCCGTCCGTATCACGGGATGTGAACGCGCGATGCGGCATGGTGGACGACGCCCCCGGCCACCGAAGCGCCCATCGATGCGACGCGACAGCGAACGCTCCGCCCCCGGACAACAGGAAACCCGCGCGGCGGCCGCGCCGTCCGCCGCGGCGGAGCCGCTGGCCGGCCGCTACCGGCGCGTGCGCCAGGCCACGCTGGCGCTGGCCGCGCCGCTCGGCGCCGAGGACCTGATGGTGCAGTCGATGCCGGACGCCAGCCCCGGCAAGTGGCACCTGGCGCACACCACCTGGTTCTTCGAGCAGTTCGTGCTGATGCGCGACGCGGCGTACCGGCCGCGCGATCCGGCCTGGCTGGTGCTGTTCAACTCCTACTACCAGACGGTGGGGCCGATGCACGCGCGGCCGCGTCGCGGCCTGCTGTCGCGGCCCTCGCTGGAGGAGGTGCTCGACTACCGCCGTCGCGTCGACGACGCGATGGACGCCCTGCTCGCGCACGCCGGCGACCCGGCGCTGGCCGGCCTGGTCGAGCTCGGCCTGCAGCACGAGCAGCAGCACCAGGAGCTGCTGCTCACCGACATCAAGCACGCGCTGTGGTGCAACCCGCTGCAGCCGGCCTACGCCGCGCGCGCGGCCGCGGCGGGGGCGCCGCCTGCGGCCACGCCGATGCGCTTCGTGGCCGGGCGGGAGGGCGTGGCGGAGATCGGCCACGCCGGCGCGGGCTTCGCCTTCGACAACGAGACGCCGCGGCACCGGCAGCTGCTGCGGCCGCACGCGATCGCCAGCCGGCCGGTCACCAACGCCGAGTACCGCGCCTTCGTCGACGACGGCGGCTACCGCGATCCCGCGCTGTGGCTGTCCGACGGCTGGGCCGTGGTGCAGGCGGAGCAATGGCGGCACCCGCTGTACTGGCAGGACGACCTGGCCGGCGAATTCACCCTGGCCGGCGTGCGCGAGCTGGACCCGCAGGCGCCGGTCTGCCACCTGAGCTACTTCGAGGCGGACGCCTTCGCGCGCTGGGCCGGCGCGCGCCTGCCCACCGAGGCCGAGTGGGAGGCCAGCGCCGCGGCGCTGCCGGTGCAAGGCAACCTGCTCGAAAGCGGCGTCCTGCACCCGCGCGCCGCCGCCGGCGCCACCGGCCTGCAACAGTTCTATGGCGACATATGGGAATGGACCGCCTCGCCCTACGTGAGCTACCCGGGCTTCCGGCCGCTGCCGGGCGCGCTCGGCGAGTACAACGGCAAGTTCATGAACGGGCAATGGGTACTGCGCGGCGGCTCGTGCGCCACGCCGCGCACGCACATCCGCGCCAGCTACCGCAACTTCTTCCCGCCGCAGGCGCGCTGGCAGTTCGCCGGGCTGCGCCTGGCGCAGGACCGATGAATACACAGGAGCCGCGATGAACACCCAGGCCTGGGACCTGCGCGAGGACGACCGCCGTCCCCCGAACGAACTGCTGG
Organism: Fulvimonas soli; assembly: GCF_003148905.1. Classification (GTDB taxonomy): domain Bacteria; phylum Pseudomonadota; class Gammaproteobacteria; order Xanthomonadales; family Rhodanobacteraceae; genus Fulvimonas; species Fulvimonas soli. Next base: position 8,938 of record NZ_QGHC01000001.1, read on the forward strand.
AGATCGTGCAGCGGGGCCTGCGCGCGCGGCCGAAGCGGTTGCCGTCCTGGCTGTTCTACGACGAGCGCGGCTCGCGGCTGTTCGAGGCGATCTGCGAGCAGCCGGAGTACTACCTCACCCGCTGCGAGATCGCGCTGCTGGAGGCGCACGCCGGCGGGATCGCCGACGCGCTCGGGCCGGAGGTGCGGCTGGTCGAGTACGGCAGCGGCAGCGCGGCGAAGACGCGCCTCCTGCTGGAGCACCTGCGCGAGCCGGTCGCCTACGTGCCGGTGGAGCTGGCCGCCGAGGCCCTGCGGCAGAGCGTGCAGCGGCTCGCCGGGAGCTTCCCGCGGCTGCGCATGCAGCCGCTGTGCGCCGACTTCACGCGGCCGCTGCGGCTGCCGATCCCGCCGCGCGCGCCGCGCCGCACGGTGCTGTACTTCCCCGGCTCCACCATCGGCAACTTCGAGGCGCGCGAGGCGGTGGCGCTGCTGCGCAAGATGCGCGGCGAGATGGGCGACAACGGCGGCATCCTGCTCGGCGTCGACCTGAAGAAGGACCCCGCCGCGATCGAGGCCGCCTACAACGACGCCGCCGGCGTCACTGCCGAGTTCACCCTCAACATGCTGGCACGGCTCAACCGCGAGCTGGGCTGCGACTTCGACCTGGCCGCGTTCCGCCACCGCGCGCGCTACAACCGCATGGCCGGGCGCATCGAGACCTTCCTGGTCAGCCGGTGCGAGCAGCAGGTGCGGGTGGGGCGCATGACGGCGCGATTCGCCGCCGACGAGGCCATGCTGGTGGAGTACAGCTGCAAGTACTCGCCGGAGGACTTCGCCGCGCTGGCCGGACGCGCCGGGCTGGCGGTCCGGCATGCGTGGACCGACCCGCAGGGCATGTTCGGCGTGCAATACCTGGTGCGCGCCGGAACGTCGCCGGGCTGAGGCGGCGCGAAGCCGCGCCCGACCACCCGGCGCCGGGGCATGGCATCGGGGCCGCTGGCGGTCTCGCGTCGGGCCGATCGCGGTCTCCGGCCGCGATGTCCGAACCATCGCCCTCCTCGCGTCATGCCGCGCCGTCGCGGACCGGCGTCCATTCCCCGTTCCTCAAGGCCGGCGCCATCCATGGCGCCTCCCCGCGTGCCTTCGCGCCTCCCTGGCCCGCGCACGCGACTCCCGGCGCGCGGTGCTTGGAGACCATGAGCGGGCCCTTACAATGGCGGCCCGTGTTGCCATCGGCGAGTACCGTGACCGCTGCCGGTTTTTCCGCGGAGGCGCCCGAGGCGGCGCTGGACGCGCTGTTCCTTCCCTTCGAGAGCGGCGGGCTGCGCTGGCCCGCGGACGGCCGCGTGCTGTTCCTGCGCGCGCGCGACGGCCAGCGCCTGCGCGGCGTGGCCGGGCGCGGCTGGCTGTGCCAGCAGAGCTTCAGGCCGTTCGCCGGAGCGCTGGAGCGCGGCGGGCTGCGCGTGGGCGAGCCGGGCGCGGACGAGCGCTTCCCGCTGGTGCTGCTGCTGCCGCCGCGCCAGCGCGACGAGGCGCGCGCGCTGTATGCGCGCGCGCTGCGCCACGCCGAGGCCGACGGCGTGGTGCTGGCCTGCGTGCCCAACGCCGAAGGCGCGAAGTCGGCCGAGGCGGACCTCGCGCGGCTGGCGGGGCCGGTGCGCAGCCTGTCCAAGCACAAGTGCCGCGCGTTCTGGGTCGCACTGGCATCGGCGACGGTCGATCGCGGCCTGCTCGACGCATGGCGGGCGCTGGACGCGCCGCGCGAGAACGCGGCCGGCTATTTCAGCCGTCCGGGGCTGTTCGCCTGGGACCGCATCGATCCCGCCTCCGCGCTGCTGGCCGAGCACCTGCCGGATGACTTGCGCGGCCGCGTCGCCGATCCCGGTGCCGGCTACGGCTACCTCGCTGCGCAGGTCGTGGCGCGCTGTCCGCAGGTCGAGGCGGTCGACCTGTACGAGGCCGAGGCGCGCGCGCTGGAGCCGGCGCGGCTGAACCTGGCGCGCGCGGTGCACGCCGCAGGGCGCGCGGTGGAGGTCGACGTGCGCTGGCACGACGTCACCGCCGGCCTGCCGCGCCGCTACGACGCGATCGCGTGCAATCCGCCGTTCCACCAGGGCCGCGCCGACCTGCCCGAACTCGGCCGCGCCTTCATCGCCGCCATGGCCGCCGCGCTCGTGCCGCGCGGCCGGCTGTACCTGGTGGCGAACCGGCACCTGCCCTACGAGGCCACGCTGGCCGCGCGCTTCGGCGAGGTGCGCACGCTGGCGCTGCGCGACGGCTTCAAGCTGATCGCGGCGGGAAGCGTGCGCGCATGAAGCTGGTGAAGCTGATCGCCAACCTGGGCTACGGCAGCCGCAGGGAGGTGGCCTGGATGTTCCGCGAGGGACGCATCACCGACGCCGACGGCGAGGTGCTGTACGCCGACGACCAGGTGCCGCACGCGCGCATCCGCCTGGACGGCGAGCCGCTCGACCCGCCGCCGGGCCTGGTGCTGCTGATGCACAAGCCGCTCGGCGCGACCTGCTCGCGCAGGGACCCCGGCCGCGTGGTGTACGACCTGCTGCCGCCGCGCTACCGCCGCCGCGAGCCGGCGCTGTCCACGGTGGGGCGGCTCGACCGCGACACTTCCGGCCTGCTGCTCGTCACCGACGACGGTGCGCTGCTGCACCGGATCATCTCGCCGCGCGCCCGGGTGGAGAAGGTCTACGAGGCCACCCTGGCCGAGGATTTGCGCGGCCACGAAGGCGAGCTGTTCGCCAGCGGCACGCTGATGCTCGAATCGGAGACCACGCCGCTGCTGCCCGCGCGGCTGCGGGTGCTGGGCCCGCGCCATGCGCGGCTGGTGTTGACCGAGGGGCGCTACCACCAGGTGCGCCGCATGTTCGCCGCCGCCGGCAATCGCGTGGAAACGCTGCGGCGGGTGGCGATAGGGCGGCTCACGCTGGAGGGGTTGCAGCCCGGCGCCTGGCGCGTGCTGGCGCCGGGCGAAGTCGAGGCGGTGTTCCGGCCGGCGGACGCGGCGGCAGGCTGAGCGGCGTCTTTCGCGGTGCGCATCGTTCCGGCGCAGGCCGGATTTTTTCGCGGCCTCCGGCCGCGAAAGGTCTTTCGGCACGAAAGTGCCGACCCCAGTAGTTCATGCTCCGCGGGAAGATCCCGACAACCGCGCGCTCAGCCGCCGTGCGATTCGTGCCAGCGGGCCAGCTCGTCCTCGCGCCGCGTGCGCGCGCCGGCGCGCCAGGACACCAGCTGGAAGTTCGGGCAAGGCGGCGCGGCCGGCATGGCCGGTGCGGCGCTGCCGCGATGAAGGAAGGAGAGCATCCCTGCCACCAGCTGCATTCCGCGATCCAGCGCGGAGCGAGCAAGAAGCGCATGCATGTTGTCGACTCTCCGGGCTGCCCCTGCGCAGCCGCGGCGGCACTGTAGCAAGGATTCACGTCGCGTGCACAAGGCCTTCACATGCTGCAATGCGGCGTAAGCGGAGGCGCCGCGCGCTTGCGCCCGGCGCGTCAAGCCGCCGACCATCCCCGCATGCGCCTGGACTTCGACAACGCCTTCGTCCGCGACCTGCCTGGCGACCCGGTGCCAGGCGGCGGGCCGCGCGAGGTTGCGGGCGCGATGTATTCCCTCGTGGCGCCGACGCCGGTCACCGCGCCGCGATTGCTGGCGCACTCGGCGGAGCTGGCGCGCGCGCTGGGCTGGTCCGAGGCCGACCTGCGCGATCCGGCGTTCGCGCAGGTGTTCGGCGGCAACGCGCTGCTCGACGGCATGCGGCCGTGGGCGGCCAACTACGGCGGCCACCAGTTCGGCGTCTGGGCCGGCCAGCTCGGCGACGGCCGCGCGATCTCGCTGGGCGAGGCGGTCGCGGCGGACGGGGCGCGCTGGGAGCTGCAGTTGAAGGGGGCCGGCCCCACGCCGTACTCGCGCGGCGCGGACGGCCGCGCGGTGCTGCGCTCCTCGATCCGCGAATTCCTGTGCAGCGAGGCGATGCACCACCTCGGCGTCCCGACCACCCGCGCGCTCTGCCTGGTCGCCACCGGCGAGGCGGTGGTGCGCGACATGTTCTACGACGGCCATCCGCGCGAGGAGCCGGGCGCCATCGTCTGCCGCGCGTCGCCGTCGTTCGTCCGCTTCGGCAGCTTCGAGCTGCCCGCCTCGCGCGGCGAGACCGGCCTGCTGCGGCGGCTGGCGGACTTCACCATCCGGCGCGATTTCCCGCATCTCGCGGGCGCGGGCGAGTCGCTCTACGGCGACTGGTTCGCCGAGGTGTGCGAGCGCACCGCGCGGCTGATGGCCGAGTGGATGCGCGTGGGCTTCGTGCACGGCGTGATGAACACCGACAACATGTCCATCCTCGGCCTCACGCTCGACTACGGCCCCTACGGCTGGATCGACGACTACGACCCGGACTGGACGCCCAACACCACCGACGCGGTGCGCCGCCGCTACCGCTACGGCCAGCAGCCGAACGTGGCGTGGTGGAACCTGTCGCGGCTGGCCGGCGCGCTGGCGCCGCTGTTCGGCGGCACCGAGGTCCTGCAGGCCGGGCTGGACCGCTACGCCGTCGCCTACGCCGAGGCCGACCGTGCGGCGACCGCCGCCAAGCTGGGGCTGGCCGAGTGCCGCGACGACGACCTCGGGCTGATGCGGTCGCTGCAGGTGGCGATGCGCGACGGCGCGATGGACATGACGCTGACCTTCCGCGCGCTGTCCGACGCGGATGCCGGCGCGCTGTCGCCGGACCTCTTCGGCGAGGCGTTCTACGACGGGGCGCGGCGTCGCGCGGTGGAGCCGACGCTGCACGACTGGCTGCGGCGCTACGCCGCACGGTTGGCCGACGACCCGCTGCCGCCGGCGCAGCGGCGTGCGCGGATGCGCGCGGCCAATCCGCGCTACGTGCTGCGCAACTACCTCGCGCAGGAAGCCATCGACCGCGCCGAGCGGGGCGATGCGGGCGGCATCGCGGAACTGCTCGACGTGATGCGCCATCCCTGCGACGACCAGCCCGGCCGCGAGCGCTACGCGCGCCGGCGGCCCGGGTGGGCGCGCGATAGGCCGGGCTGCTCGATGCTCTCGTGCAGTTCGTGAGACGGACGCGGCGACCGCCGTTGATGGCCGGCGACCCGATCGCGGCCGAGGCTCGTGCCGGCGCACGGTGGCCGTAGTCGGGCGCGCTTGGCACAAGTACGCCGCCGGAAGGCGCGGCGGGCAAGGCGCGGTGGTGGTGCCCGGGCGAATTTCCCAGCCGCCATCACGGCAACGGCGGTCCCCAGGGACCCGTGCCGTCCACGGGAACCCGTGCCCGGCGAGGTGCTGCCCGCGCCGCCGCGCGCGGAGCGCTAACCGGCCAGCGCGTCCTGCACGAACTGCCGCAACTGCGCCGCGCTCGGCGCGCCGGCCTGGCGCGCGATCTCGCGCCCGCCGCGCAGCAGGACCAGCGTGGGGATGCTGCGGATGCCGAAGCGCTGCGCCAGCGACGGTTGCGCGTCGGTGTCCACCTTGGCCAGCCGCAGGCGCGGCTCGTGGTCGCGCGCGGCCTGCGCGAACACCGGCGCGAAGCCGCGGCAGGGGCCGCACCAGGGCGCCCAGAAGTCCACCAGCACCGGCAGGTCGCCGCGGCCGGCGATGGCGTCGAAGCTGGCCGCGGTCAGTTCCACCGGCTGGCCGGTGAACAGCGCCTGCTTGCAGCGCCCGCAGCTCGGCCGCTCGCCGGCGCGTTCGGGCGGCACGCGGTTGAGCGCGCCGCAATGCGGGCAGGGAAGGGTCAGCGGCGTGGGCATGGCGCGGTTCCGGCGGCGACTGGCCGGTAGATGGCGGCGCCGGCCGGCCGCACAAGGGAGCGCCCGTGGCGACGGAGCGTCCCGTCAGTGCCCCCTGTTGTCCTGGCCCGGCGGCGGCCGCTGATTGCCCTGGCCCGGCGCGGGCCGGCCGGGCGGGTTCGTGGCGGGCGGGCGCGGCCGGTGGTCGCCGGGCGACGGGCGCGACGGCGGCGGCGTGCCGTGCGAGGGCGGACGCCCGTTCCCGGCCGGCGGCCGCGACGGCTGCGGCGGCCGCTGCCCGTGCATCGGCGGCCGCGCGGGTCCTGGAGGCCGCTGCTGCGCCGGCGGCCGCGGCCGCACGGGCGGGGGACGGTGCGCCGGCGGCGGGGGTGGGCGGTGCGGCATCGGCCGGTGGTACCAGTAGTCGCGCTGGCGGTAGAACGGGCGGTCGCGGTAGTAGCTGCCCCAGTAGGCGCCGATCGCGAAGCTGACGATGGGGATGCCGATGCGCGCGCCGTAGTCGGGCAGCAGCACCGGCCGGTTGTCGTAGGTGTACTGGATGTAGTTGCCCGCCATCCAGCCGCGCACGCCGCCGTACAGCACGTCGCACCAGACCCAGCCGTCGATGCAGCCCTGGACGTTGATCGCGGCGCCGGCCGGGATCGTGTCCACGCGCGGGTAGCCGACGTCCGGCCCGGCGCGCAGGTTGACGTTGGCGGTGACGTAGCCGATGCCCTGCGCGCCCGCCGCGGCGGGCAGCGCGAGCAGCAGCGGCAGGGCGGCGAGCGCGGCGGAACGTTTCATCACGGCAGGTCTCCGTTGCGGTGCGGGCGGCGGCGGATGCGGGGCACCCGAGGCCAGGTTCGCCGGGCGGACGTCCGTGTCGGGCAGGGCGGCCGCGCAAGGCTCGGGCCGGTGCCGTGAACGGCGCGTGTGCGTCCGGCGCGCCGTTCAGGCCGGCTGCAACTGCGCCTGCACCTCGTTGATCGCGGTGCGGATGCGCCGGCTGAACACCGAGTCGTCGTGGTGGATCAGCAGCAGCCGCTCGGTGGCGCGGGTCATCGCCACGTAGAGCAGGCGCGCCTCCTCGGCCTCGTCCTTGCCCGGCTTGGGCAGCGAGCCCAGGCCGGGGATGATCACGAACGGGAACTCCAGCCCCTTGCTGGAGTGCATGGTGACCAGCTTCACCGCGTCCTCGACCACGAACAGCGTGCGCTTGCCGCCGCCCTCGGCGAGGCGGCTGGGGATGCCGGCGCGCTGCAGCGCCTCGTGCAGCTTCTCGCCCTCCCACTGGTTGCGGAAGATCACCGCCATGGCCGACCACGCGCGGCCGTGCGCGTGCTCGTCGCGCAGGCGCGCGATCAGCACGTCCAGCTGCGCGGCGGCGGTGTCGGTGCGCACCAGCTCGGGCAGCGGGCCGCGGCGGCCGGCGCTCTCGGGCGCGACCAGCGGCACGCCGTCGTCGTCCTCGCTGCGCTCGCTCAGCAGCTCGTCGGCGAAGCCGCGCGCCACCGCGAGGATCTCCAGCGTGTTGCGGTAGTTGAGCTTGAGGATGGTGGTGCGCCCCTGCGCCTGGATGCCCAGGCTCTTCCAGCTGATGCGCCGGCGGCCGGGCTTGCCGTAGATGTTCTGCGCGTCGTCGTAGAGCACCAGCAGCGAGTTGGTGGAGGGGTCGACCATCTGCACGATCAGCCGGTACCAGTCCGGCTCGAAGTCGTGGCCCTCGTCGACCAGCACGGCGCCGTACTGGAAGCGCGGGATCTGCCCGCGCTCGACCGCGGCCATGATCGCCGGCGGCAGCGCGTCGGTGAACTCGCGGCCCGCGCCGCCGGGCAGCGGCACGTGGTAGGACACCAGCATCTGCCGGCACCAGCGGTGGAAGTTGTAGACCTGCACCTTGTCGGCCAGGCCGCGCTCGCCGATCAGCTGCTCCAGCCGCGCGGCCAGCGTCTTGTTGTAGCAGAGCACCAGGATCGGCTTGGCCAGCGCGCGCGCCAGCCGCAGCGCGCGGAAGCCCAGGATCATGGTCTTCCCGGAGCCGGCCACGCCGTGGATGATGCGGTGCTCGTCGCCCAGCGAGCGGGCCAGCTGCTCCTGCTGCGCGTCCATCACCTTGACCAGCTCGGGGATCTCCAGCGGCTTCGCCGCGTCCCGCTCCCTGCCGAACAGGCCGAACTGGCCGTCGCCCGGCTCGACGCGGATCTCCGGGAACAGGTGCCAGCGCACGCGGTCCAGCTGCGGCAGGGTCAGCGCGGCGGGGAACACCTGCGGGAACATCGCCCACAGGCGCTCCTGGAAGGCCTCGGCGTCCACCGACTCGTACATCTCGTCCTGGCAGACCGCCAGGTGCGGCGCGATCACCTCGCCCAGCCCGCCGGCCTCGAACTGCTTGCGGCTGATGTTGGCCAGCACCACGCCGAAGCCCCACGGCATCACCAGCTCGCCGGCGTGGCGGTGGCCTTCCGGGTGGCGCAGCGCCGGGTCGCGCTCCAGCGCCATCTTGATCTCCACCGCGTAGGAGCGCGCCTGCAGCAGCGGGTTGTTCTCGGTGGCGAGGCCGCGCTCGGTGACCAGGGTGAACTGGGTCTTGTCGGCGCGGCGGATGGTGTCGGGCTTCCAGTCCTTCACCTCCAGCACCAGCAGGCCGCGGCGCGGGTGCAGCACGACGAAGTCCGGGTGGCGCTGGCGCGGGCCGACCGGCACGTCGTACCAGAGCAGGTAGTCGTCCTCGAGTTTCTGTTCGAGCCGCTCGGAAAGTCGCTTCTCGCCGCCGGTCATGCGCGGCAGGCAGCTGTTGCGGCTGGGAATGAGCTTGGCCATCCGGCGTCCGTGGAAGTTCCCCTCGCCGGAAAGTAGCCTAATGCCGGCCGGCGCTAAAGCCCCGTGGGGGCCGGTCGATAAGGGGGCGTGCCGGTCCGGGTTCGGGCGGCCGCCGCACGGGGAGCGACGCGGCGGGTCGATCCGCCTGCAACCGGACCAGGAGCCGTACATCATGCCCATCCAGGTCCAGACCTTGTCGCTGATCAGCGCGATGCAGGCGTTGACCTTGGCGCTGATGCTGTGGCTGGGCGTCCAGGGCGGCACGGGCAGGGCGGTGTCCAGCCTGCACCTGCGCGCCGTGGCGCTGGCGGTGGAGGGCATCGGCTACGGCGTGCTGGCGGCCGAGCAGTTCGTGCCGCCGGCGGTGCTGCTGCTCGGCGGCAACGCCCTGAACCTGCTGGCGCAGGCGATGAGCGTGGTGGCGCTGCGCATGCTGCTGGACCGGCCGCTGCGCCTGCGCGCGGCGACCGCGATCGCGGTGGTCGGCTGGCTCGGCGTGGCCTGGTTCGGCGTGGTCCAGCCGGACTACCGCGACCGCGTGCTGTGGGGCTCGCTCGCCATCACCTGCAACATGCTGCTGAACATCCAGGCGCTGCACGGCGGCTGCCGGCGCGGCGGCCCGCGCGCGCTGCGTGCTGCTGTGGATCTGCGTCATGGCGATCGCGCTGCTGGCCTGGCGCAACGGCATGCTCTGGCTCGGCAGCGACCCGCCCGACCGGATCGGCACGCCGAGCGCCACCAACGTGTTCTACGTGCTGCTCGCCGGCATGCAGCCCTTGTTCGCCAGCCTGGGCTTCCTGCTGCTCTACAACGAGACCCTGCAGCGCGAGCTGCACACGCTGGCGCGCGTCGATCCGCTCACCGGCGTGGCCAACCGCCTCGCGCTCGGCGAGGCGGCCGAGCGGCTGCTGGGCGCGGGCATGTGGCGCGGCTCGCTCGGCGTGCTGCTGCTGGACGCCGACCACTTCAAGAGCGTGAACGACCGCTACGGCCACGAGGGCGGCGACCGCGTGCTGCTGGAGCTGGTCACCTGCATCCGCCGCATCCTGCGCGCCGACGACGTGGTCGGGCGCATCGGCGGCGAGGAGTTCGTGGTGCTGTCGCCGGGCACCGGCCTGCGCGCCGCGTTCGCGCTGGGCGAGCGCATCCGCGCCGTGGTGGAGCGCACGCCGCTGCAGATCGACGGCGAGACGATGCGGCTGACCGTGTCGGTGGGGGTGGCGGTGGCGGCCCCCGGCGAGCGCGACGTGGCCGCCGTGCTCAAGCGCGCGGACGCCGCGCTGTACGCGGCCAAGCGGGCGGGGCGCAACCGCGTGATGTCGGCCGACGACGCGGACGTGGCCGAGGCGCCGGCGGTCTGAAGCTCCGGGACGGCGGTCAGGCCGCCGGCCAGCGCGCCAGCAGCTCCGGCGGCCGGCCCATGCGCCGGCAGGCGCGGCTGGCGACGCCGTCGGCCAGGGCCAGCCGGAACATCGGCGCCATCGCGCGCAGCGCGTGGGCGGCCCATGCCGCGCGCCGCCGCCGCGGCGCGCCGAGTTCCAGCCGCGCGACGGCCCAGTCCGGCAGCAGCGCGACGCCGGCATGCAGGAACAGCTCGCGCGACAGGCCGGCGGCGGGCACCGGCAGGCGGATGCCGGCGAGCACGCGCAGCACCTCGCGCGAGCGGTCGTCGTAGCGCAGCAGCGGCTGCACGCTCCGGAAATACGCCGCCACCTCGGCCGCCGAGCGCGGCACGTCGCGCGCGCCCAGCGCCTCGGCCACGCGGCGCGTCTCGTCGTAGTAGCGGTCGGCCAGCGCGTCCGGCACGGGCATCGGCCCGTAGCGGCGGAAGCCCTGCAGGAAGCTGTACGCCTCGGTGACGTGCACCCAGGTCAGCAGCGCCGGGTCGTCGGCGGCGTAGGGGCGGCCGTCCTCGGCGTGGCCGCGCACCTGCGCGTGGATGCGCCGCACGCGCTCGATCTGCGCCAGCGCCGCCGCGCGCGGCGCATAGGTGGTGGCGCCGACGAAGGTGGTGGTGCGGCGCAGGCGGCCGACCAGGTCCTCGCGGAAGTTGGAGTGGTCCCACACGCCGGCCAGCGCCAGCGGGTGCAGGGTCTGCAGCATCAGCGCGGCCAGGCCGCCGGCCAGCATGCCGGGGAAGTCCGCGTGCACGCGCCAGGTCACGCTGTCCGGGCCGAACAGGCCGGGGTCGCCCAGCGGCTGGTCGTAGTCCAGCGTGCCGCGGTCGGCGCGCGGGAAGGCGGCCAGCACCCAGCGGCGGATCGGTTCGACGGCGGGACGGCCGAGCAGGCGCAGTGGCGGCAGCATGCCGTCAGTGTAGCGATGGCGGCGGAACGCGCGGCGTTGCCGTGGTCAGTGGCCTCCGCGCCTGTCCAGGTCGCGCGCCGGGATGGCGATGCCGCACAGGTCGATCTTGCCCGCCGGGTTGCGGTAGAAGTCGTCGCGCCGGTTGCGCTTGGCCTCGACCAGCGCGGCGAAGGTGGCGCTGTCGGTGCGCAGCACCTCGACGCGGGCGCGCTGCGCCTCGGGCAGGTCGGCGGCCAGGCGCACCGACCCGATCGGCACGCGCTGCGCGGCGTCCTTGTAGAAGCCCATCGGCGCGGGGCCGCGCGGCAGGCCGGAGAGCAGCTCCATGCCCTCGATCACCCGGCCGGCGATGGCGAGGTTGCGGTCCAGCCCGCGCGGGGCCTGGCCGATCACCGCGTACAGCGAGCTGCCGTTGCCGGTCTCCGGGCCGACGTCGCGCGCCACGCCGACCATGCCGTAGCAGTGCGCGAGCCAGGTCTGCCCGCTGGCCGGGTCGCGCGCGGCGGGGAAGCCCTCGGAGAAGCCCACCTGCGGCGCGTACACGTCGCCGTCGGGCAGCGGCGTCCACGGCAGCTTCGGGTCGGTCGCGCGGGTGTATTCCGGCGGCAGCGTCTTCCTCGCGCTGCCCAGCGGCTTGAGCTTGCTGCGGTCGCCGCTGTCGTCGTCGTTGGGATCGCCCCACTGGGTGACGAAGTTGTCCTGCACGCGGATGATCGCCAGACCGTCGAAGTAGTGTTCGCGCACCAGCGTGCGGATGTTGGCCGCGTGCTGCGGCGCGTAGTCCGGCGCCAGCTCGATCAGCACGCGGCCGGACGGCAGCTGCATCTGCAGCAGGTTCTGCGGGTCGGGACGGCGCCACTCGGAAGGCTTGGACTTCGCCAGCAGCTCGCTCGGCGTGGGCGTGTGCGCGGGCTGGTCGGCGAGGGCGGGCAGGGCCAGGCACAGGGCGAGGGCGGCGACGAGCGGACGCAGCGGCATGGGCGGTTCTCCGGCGGGTGACGAACGCGCACGGTAGCAGCTTCCGTTTTTCCCTCGGTACTCCGCCGCCGCGACTTGCCCTACCATCGGGCGATGCAGACACCTCCCGCACCATCGAGCGGCACCCGCCGCGGCAGCCTGGCCTGCGTCGGCCTGGGCATGACCCTGGGCTCGCACCTCACGCCGCTGGCGCGCAGCCACATCGAGCAGGCGGACGTGGTGTTCGCGGCGCTTTCCGACGGCGTGGTGGAGATGTGGCTGGAGCGCATGCACCCGGACGTGCGCAGCCTGCAGCCCTACTACCGGGAGGGCAAGTCGCGGCTGAAGACCTACAGGCAGTGGGTCGAGCTGATGATGGCCGAGGTGCGCGCCGGCAAGCGCGTCTGCGGGGTGTTCTACGGCCATCCGGGCATCTTCGCCTGGTCGCCGCACAAGGCGATCGAGACGGCCCGCGCGGAAGGCTACGAGGCGCACATGGAGCCGGGCATCTCCGCCGAGGACTGCCTCTACGCCGACCTGGGGATCGACCCCGGCCGCTTCGGCTGCCAGCACTTCGAGGCCAGCCAGCTGCTGTTCTACGAGCGGCGCATCGATCCCGCCGGCTACCTGGTGCTGTGGCAGGTCGGGCTGGTCGGCGACCGCTCGCTCGCCCGCTTCCAGACCGGCTCGGCGTACCGCCAGCTGCTGGTGGAGCTGCTGGCGCGCGACTATCCGCTCGATCACGAGGTGATCGTCTACCGCGGGGCCACGCTGCCGATCGAGAAGCCGCGCGTCCGCCGCCTCCCCCTGCGCGAGCTGCCGCAGGCGCCGCTGACCGCGGAGGAGACGGTGGTGCTGCCGCCGGCGCAATCCCTGCGGCCGAACATCGCCATGCAGCAGCGGCTGGAGGCCCTGGACGAGCTGGAGAAGGCGGGCGACGTCGCGTAAAGTGGCAGGCTGCCGGGGGGCGGTGCTTTTTTGCGTGGTCGCAAGGGCCAGGGGACACAGAGCCGGCGGCGGGGGCGCCAGCGGCCCGCCAAGGAGTCGGAATCACTATTCACCAGGCGGGTGACCGCATGGCATCGGCAATCGGGTGCCATCAGGCGTCCGCATGGCCATCACAGGAACGGGGGAAAATCGCATGACGGACACGATCGATCTGCTGGAGGCCATCGGCCGGGACGCTTCCTTGCGCCACGCCTCGGCCGAGGAACTGGCCAAGGCGCTCGAACAGGCGCAGGCATCCGAGGCGCTTGCCGCCGCCGCGGCGTCCGGCGACCGTGCGCGGCTGTTCGAGGAGCTCGGGCACAGGGAATGCGAACCGCCGCAGTCCACCCAGATGCCCGGGCACGAGGAAGAAGAGGAAGAGCCGGACCAGCACGAGGAGCCGCGTCCTTCCCCGGTGCCTGGACAGGAAAAGCCCTCGCCCCGGCGATAGCCGCCGCCGGCATGTCTCGGCCATCACGCCGCGTCTGGCCATGGTCCGCATGGGCGGCCATGGCTTGCTGCGCGCTGATGCCGGCCGGCAGCGCCGCCAGGCCCGTGGAGGACCCGGCCCAATTTCTCGCCCGTGCGGAAAGCCTGCGCACGGAGGACCATTCGCGCTTCGTCCGGATGCTGGAGCAGATCCACCGCGACGCTCCCAAACTGTCACCGGGGGAGCAATGGCACCTGCGCTACCTCGATGCGTGGGAGACCATGTTCGAGGGCGACTATGCCAGGTCCGAGGCGGAGCTCCGCCAGGTCATCGGCCGCTCGGGCGACGAGACGCTGGCCGCCAAGGCGTCGGCGCTGCTCCTGAACAACCTGGCGACCAACCGGCGCTACGAGGAGGCCTTTGCGCTCGCCAACCGCCTGGTGGCCGACCTGTACCGCACCAGGGACCCGCTGATCCGCTTCACGCTGCTGACGAACCTGTCGCAGATGCTGGACTACGCCGGCCAGACCGACCTGGCCATTCAGTACGCGCGCATGGCGGAGGACGCCGTTCCGCCGGGCGAAACCTTGTGCCGTCCCTTCGCCATGCAGGCCGCGGCACTCTACAACGGCAAGCGGCTGACCTCGGACAGTCCGGAGCTGCAGCGGGCCATCGACGCCTGCGTGGCCGCCCGCGAGCCGGTCTTCGCCAACGCGATGCGGCTCACCCTCGGCAGCCTCTATGTGGACGAGAACCAGCCGGCCAAGGCCCTGGCGCTGTTCGACCGGATGGCTGCCGATATCCGCGCCAGCCACTACTACCCGCACATGCTTTCCGCCAAGGTGGAGCGGGCGCGGGCCTACGCCGAGCTGGGCAACGACGACGAGGCGAGGAAAGCCGCCCTCGCCGCGGTGGCCATGAGCCATCCGGACGACATCAGCGAGTGGCTGGTGGTGGCCTACGAACTGCTCTACCGGATCGAGAAGAAGCTGGGTCACAGCGCCGCCGCGCTGTCCTACTACGAGCACTACGTCGTCCAGGACAAGGGCTACCTCAACGACGTCGGCGCCAGGGCGCTCGCCTACCAGGTATCGCAGCAGCACATGCTCGCGCAGAAGCTCGAGACGGAGAAGTTGGGCCGGCAGAACAACGTCCTGCGGCTGCAGCAGGCGCTGGCCACCAAGGCGATCGAGACCGGCCGGCTCTACATCGCGCTGCTGCTGGTGGTGCTGGTCTCGATCGTGTTCTGGCTGTTCCGGCTCAAGCGCTCGCAGCTGCGCTTCAAGAAGCTGTCGTGCCACGACGGGCTCACCGGCATCTTCAACCACCAGCATTTCGTCGGCGAGGCCGAGCGCACCCTGCGCCTGCTGGAGCGCAAGCCCGGCAGCGCCTGCCTGGTCTTCATCGACCTGGACCACTTCAAGCGGATCAACGACACGCACGGCCATGCCGTGGGGGATGCGGTGCTCAAGCGCGTCGTGGCGATCTGCCGGCAGCAGCTGCGTCCCGTCGACCTGTTCGGCCGCCTCGGCGGCGAGGAGTTCGGCATCCTGCTGCCGGACTGCCCGCGCGACCAGGGCCTGGCCATCGCCGACCGCATCCGCCTGGCCATCGAGGCGTCGTCGGTCGACGGCGACGGCGTCGTCGTCTCGTTCTCCGCCAGCGTCGGCCTGGCCTCCACCGAAACGTCCGGCTACGGGCTGCAGCGCCTGTGCCGGGACGCGGACGCCGCGCTCTACCGCGCCAAGCGCACCGGCCGCAACCGCGTCATCGCGGATGCCGAGCGCGAGGAGGGCGGCGCGCCGCCTGTGCCAATCAGGTACGGGCAGGCGTAGCGCGGGGAGTGGTGGATTGCGGGCTTGCCGCCCCGCCAGCGCCGCGCATGCCATGCGGCGGCATGCGGCTCAAGAGCGTTCACGATCTTCCCGTGCCCTGCCGGGAGCCGGCTGCGCGCGGGCTGAGGAAGCGCGAAGGAGTGGGCCGGCCCGCGATGGCGCGGCATGGCGGGCGTGGGGCGAGGGGCCGGGCATCGCGGCCGGAGGCCGCTCCCACAGGGAGCCTCGCAAGCCTTGTGGGAGCGGCCTCCGGCCGCGATCGACCTGACGCAAGACCGCCGCGGCCGCGATGCCATGCCCGCCGAGGCCATGCCCACGGCCCGCCAGCCCGCTCCCCCCATGACTTCAAGCCCATGCACTATTGCTAACTTCACACTATCGTTCACTCCAGCCCAATCCGTCCGGGTGAGCCCGTGGACGACACCGCCAGCCTGCTGAAGAAATTCCAGAAGGAGCTGTCCGCCGGCACCGTCTCGCTGGTCCTGCTGGCGGTGCTGGGGCAGTCGCGCCAGCCGCTCTACGGCTACCAGATCGCCAAGCGGCTGGAGGAGCTGGGCGAGGGCGCGCTGGCCGGCAAGCAGAGCGCGCTGTACCCGGTGCTGCGCAACCTGGAGGCGGCCGGGCTGCTCGCCAGCGAGGTGGAGCCCTCGGTCAGCGGGCCGCCGCGCCGCTACTACCGCATCACCCGCCCCGGGCGCGAGGTGCTGCGCGAATGGATCGACGCCTGGAACGCCACCCGCGACTCGGTCGACAAGGTCCTACAGGGAGAGCTGCGATGAACACCCCACGCACCATCGCCGAATACCTCGAACAGCTGCGCGCCGCGCTGCGCGGCGCCGACCCGGCGCTGGTCCAGGACGCGCTGTACGACGCCGAGGAGCACCTGCGCGCCGAGCTGGCCGAGCAGCCAGGCCGCAGCGAGGCCGAGATGCTGCAGAAGGTGGTGGGCAGCTACGGTGCGCCGGAGGAGGTGGCGGAGATCTACCGCGACCAGGAGATCAAGATCCAGCGCGCGCTGCGCCCGCCGCCGCCGCCGCGGCGCCGCTCGCTGCCCGGCCGTTTCTTCGGCGTGGCCGCCGACCCGCGCACCTACGGCGCGCTGTTCTACATGCTGCTGGCGCTGGCCACCGGCATCTTCTACTTCGTGTGGGTGACCACGGGGCTGGCGCTGTCGGCCGGATTGTCGGTGCTGATCGTCGGCCTGCTGTTCGCGGTGCTGTTCTTCGCCACCGTGCGCGTGCTGTCGCTGGTGGAGGGGCGCATCGTGGAGGCGATGCTCGGCGTGCGCATGCCGCGCCGGCCGATCTACCCGGCGCAGGGGCTGACGCTGATGCGGCGGATCGGCCGCATGTTCACCGACGTGCACACCTGGACCACGCTCTGCTACATGTGGCTGATGCTGCCGCTGGGCATCACCTATTTCACGCTGGCCGTGACCCTGCTCGCCGTGTCGCTGGCGCTGATCGGCGCGCCGCTGGCCTGGGCCTTCGACCACGGCAGGTTCGACTCGTGGTTCGTGTTCCGCCACGCCACCATCGACTGGGGCTACGGTCCCCACGCCATGGGCTGGGGCGACGCGGCCGCGATGTGCGCGGTCGGCATCGTGCTGCTGTTCGCCACGCTGCACCTGGCGCGCGGCATCGGCCGGCTGCACGGGCAGATCGCCAAGCACATGCTGGTGCCGCGCGCCGCGGCTTGAACGGCCGCGGCGGGTCGGGCCATGCTTCCGCTCCCCCACGTCCGCGACGTTTCCATGAACGACATCCTGCAGAGGCTGGCCGGCGACTGGCTGGGCGAGGAAGCGATCGCCGCGACGCGCTGGGGACCCGGCGGCCGCGCCGTGGGGCGCATCGCGGCGCGGCTGGCGCTGGGCGGCCGGGCGCTGGTGCAGGACTACCGCGAGGAGCGCGACGGCAGGCCGGCGTTGCAGGCGCACGCGGTGTTCGTGGCCGGCGACGACGGCGGCTATGGCCTGTACTGGTTCGACAGCTACGGCTTCGTGCCGCACGAGCCGGCCGCGGGCCGCTGGGACGGGCGCAGCCTGGTGTTCGTGCGCCGCTCCCCGCGCGGCCAGACCCGCCACGTCTACACGCCGCTCGGCGAGGATCGCCTGGGCCTCACGCTGGAAAGCTCGTTCGACGGCGGCGCGTCATGGGAGCCGGTGTTGCAGGCCGAATACCGCCGCGTGCGGGATTGAGTCCCGTGCCCGGCAACTGACAGGCCGTCCGTCCGCACGTTTGGGATCTGCAACGCATCCGTGCGGCCAAACGCATCCGTTCGCGTTGCCCCGTCATCGTCATCCCGGCGCAAGCCGGAATCCAGTCGGGTACTTCGTGCGAAGCACTCCAGATCCGGCTTTGCGTGCTTCGCACAACGCGGTTTCACTGGATTCCGGCTTGCGCCGGAACGACGAGCGTGGGGGCGTTCCCGCACATGGCATCCAAGCCGCAGGAGGCTAGCGGTAGCCGAAGTCGGGCGAGGACAGCAGCAGGGCGTTCCACTCCTGCTGCGAGCGCGCCTGTGCCAGCCCCGCGCGGGTGGCGGCGGAGAGGTAGGGCTCGACCGCGTCGTAGTACAGCCGCGTGGTCAGCAGCGGGAAGCCCGGCGACGGCTGCGCGGCGCCTTCCGGCGTGAACAGCTGGGCGCTGCCGTAGCCGATCGCGCGGGCGACCTCGAAGCGCGTCTCCATCTGCCCCGAGCTGGACCAGCTCGCCCCGTCCAGCGGCCAGCCGTCCGGGGTGATCCGCCCGTATGGCGGCTCGCCCAGCAGGTTGAGCCAGTTGACCAGCGGCAGCGCGTTGGCGACCGGCCGGCCGTCGTAGGCCAGGCGCATCGCCGAGACCACGAACTGGGTCGGGTCCTTGAACTTGGGAGCGCCGGCGGCGAGCAGTTCCTTCGACGTGAACATCGTGCGCAGCACCTTGGCGATGTCGCCGTCGCTGCGCTGGAAAGTGCGCGCCATGCGCTCGACCAGCGCGGGCGGCGGCTGGTCGGCGACGAAGTACCCGGCCAGCTTGCGCGAGATGAACCGGGCGCAGGCCGGCTGGCGCACGATCAGGTCCACCGCCTGCCGCACCTCGTCGAAGCCGCTGCCCTTGATCGCCTGGCCGAGCAGCACCTTGTCGCCGAAGTCGTGGCGGTTGGGGTTGAACTCGAACAGCCCGTCGCGCACCACCAACGGCGCCATCTTCGGGTTGAAGCGCTCGACCCTGCCGTCGACCGGCGCGATGCCGGCGCCGGTGAGGATCAGCGCCAGCTGCTGCACGTCCTGCTGGGTGTAGCCGGCGTCCACGCCCAGCGTGTGCAGTTCCATCAGCTCGCGCGCGTAGTTCTCGTTGACGTGGCCCTTGGCGTTCTGCGCGTTGTCCAGGTACTCCAGCATCGCCGGGCTCTTCAGCGTGGCCATCACCAGGTCGCGGAACCTGCCCAGCGCGTGCGGGCGGATCGCGTGCTCCTCGTAGTCCGCCACCTCCCAGCGCAGGCGGCCCTTGGGCGCGTACACGCTGAAGTGGTTGAGCCAGAACCACACCATCTGTTCCTTGAGCTGGTTGGGGCCGTACACCGCCTGCAGCAGCTCGGCCTGCTGCGCCTGCTGGGCGAGCTGGTTGCCCTGCTTTTGCAGGTCGTTGCGCGCGGCCACCTTGGCGTCGCCCTCGGGCATCGCCTTGATGCGCTCCTGCGCCTGGTTCCATTGCGCGAGCAGCTGGTCCGGCGGCGTGCGCAGCGCGGGGTAGCCTGCGATCAGCGCGGCGACGGCGGGCGGCAGCCGGCCGGGCACGCGGTCGGTCAGCTGCGCGTCGAGCAGCCGGTTGCGGCCGAGCTGGCGGTAGCCGGCGACCAGGGCCGAGTCCAGGCCGAAGCCGTCGCGGCACAGCCAGGCGACGTCGTCGCGCTGCAGCGGCGCGTCCCCGTGCGCCGCGGCCAGCAGCGGCCACGGCAGCAGCAGGGCGACCAGGCGCCGGCGCATCGACGGGACGGAGCGCATGGCCATCCCGTCTCAGGCCAGTTGCAGGTCGCGCGGCCTGGCCTGCGGGAAGACGGTCTGCAGCTGGTCGCGGCCGAGACCCCACAGGCGGCCGAACAGCCCGGCGTAGACGTCGCGGTAGTTGTTGAGCACCGGGTAGTCGCGGTCCTGCAGCAGGCTGGGCTGCGCCACCGCCACCTGCTCGCCGGCGACGCGGCCGCCGTTGATCCGCCCGCCCAGCACCCAGTGCACGGTGCCGTGGCCGTGGTCGGTGCCCCTGTCGCCGTTCTCGCGGAAGGTGCGGCCGAACTCGGAGACCACCACCACCACGGTGTCGTTCCAGGCCTCGCCCAGCGCGTCGGCGTAGGCGGCCAGGCCGTCGCCCAGGTTGCGCAGGTTGCTGGAGAGCTGGCCGACCGCGCCGCCCTGGTTGACGTGGGTGTCCCAGCCGCCGACGTCGACGAAGCCCAGGCGGTAGCGGTCGCGCATCAGCGCGGCGATGCGGCGCGTCTCGGTGGCGAAGCTGCTGGCGCTGGGCGCGCCGCGGCTGGCGCGCACCATCTCCTCCTCCAGGTTCTGCAGGTCCATCGACACCGAGCGGCGCAGCGCCAGGCCGTCGCTGGCGGCGTCGGCCAGCGGCGTGCCGCGGTACATGCCGGCGAGGATCGCCGACTGCCGCTCGTCGAAGCGCGCCTTGGGATCGCCCTTCAGCGAGATGTTGGGCACGTCGCGCGGGCTGCCCTGGAAGCTCAGCGGCAGGTTGTTGGTGAAGGCGATGGCGGGCACGCCGGTGAGCACGGTGGAGAGCCGGGCCAGGAAGCCGGAGCGGTAGTCGCCGGCCTGGCCGGGCTGGCCGCGCTCGATGTTGTCCTGCGTCTCGAAGTGGCTGCGCGAGAGGTCGTCGGTGCCCGCGAACGGGACGAAGGCGACCTGCTTCTTCTGCCACAGCGGGTGGATCGAGTCGCGCAGCGCCGGGTTGAGCCCCCAGTGCGCGTCCAGCGCGATCGCGCTGTTGGCGTCGTTCGGGTCGGGCCGGGCGATGGCGAGGGTGGGCCGGGCCTCGTAGTAGAAGCCGCTGGCGTAGGGCACCAGCAGGTTGTTGCAGTCGTAGCCGCCGCGCAGGAACACGAACAGCAGGCGCGGCGAGCCGGCCGGCGCGGCGAACAGCCGCGAGGAGAACGACAGCGTCGGCAGGGCAGCCGCCGCGAGGGCGGCGTTGCGCAGGAACTGGCGACGGTTCATGGCGAGGCGCTCCTACAGGTAGTTGAAGTCGGGCGAGGCGAGCAGATAGGTGTTCCATTCCTGCGCCGTGCCGGCCTTGGCCAGTGCCGCGCGCGTGGCCGGCGAGAGCCAGGGCGCGAGGGTGCGGCGGAACAGCGGCGAGTCCAGCGCAGGCGGCGTGCGCGGCGCGCCGTCGGCGACGAACAGGCGGTTGCGGCCGCTGCCGATCGCGGCGGCGACGTCGAAGCGCCTGGCCATCTGGCCGGAGCCGGACCAGCTCGCGCCGTCCAGCGGCCAGCCGTCGGGGGTGATGCGGCCGAACGGCGGCTCGCCCAGCTGCGCCATCCAGTTCGCCAGCGGCGCGGCGTCGGCGACCGGGCGGCCGTCCAGCGACAGGCGCATGGCGGCGGCGAGGAAGCGCATCGGGTCGGCGAACTTGCGCGTGCCGGTGGCGGCGAACTCGGGCGAGGCCAGCAGCGTGCGCAGCACCCGGGCAATGTCGCCGTCGCTTTGCTGGAAGGTGCGCGCCATCGCGTCGACCAGCGCGGGCGGCGGCCGGTCGGCGAGGAAGTACTCGGCCAGCTGGCGCGAGACGAAGCGTGCGCAGGCGGGCTGCCGCGTCAGCAGGTCCACCGCCTGCTCGATCTCGGCATGGCCGCTGCCGCGGATGCGCCGGCCGAGCAGGGTCTTGTCGCTGAAGTCGTGGCGGCGCGGGTTGAACAGGAACAGGCCCTCGCGCACCGCGCCGGCCGGCCGGCGGCGCGCGTCCGGCCGCCCGTCCGGCGCGGGCGGCGCGATGCCGGCGCCGGTGAGGATCAGCGCCAGCTGCTGCACGTCCTGCTGGGTGTAGCCGGCGTCCACGCCCAGCGTGTGCAGCTCCATCAGCTCGCGCGCGTAGTTCTCGTTGACCTTGCCGGCGGCGTTCTTGTCGTTGTCCAGGTACTCCAGCATCGCCGGGCTCTTCAGCGTGGCCATCACCAGGTCGCGGAACCTGCCCAGCGCGTGCGGGCGGATCACCCGCTCCTCGTAGTCGGCGGCGAGCAGCCGCACGCGGCCCTTGGCGCCGTAGACGCTGAAGTGGTTCAGCCAGAACCACACCATCTGCTCCTTCAGCGGATTGCCGCCGTACACCGCGCGCAGCAGCTCGGCCTGCTGCGCCTGCTTGACCAGCTCGCGGCCGTCCCGCTGCAGGGCCTTCTTCGCGGCCAGCTTGGCGTCGCCGTCGGGCATCGCCTTGAGCTGCCGCTGGCGCCCGCGGTACTGCGCGAGCAGCTCCGCGGGCGGCGTGCTCACCGCGGGGTAGCTGTCGATCGTCGCCTGGATCGCGGGAGGCAGCGTGTCGTCGCCGCCGGCGAGCAGCTCGTCCAGGTAGCGCGCGCGGCCCAGCGCCTGGTAGCGCGCCAGCACGGCGCTGTCGATGCCGAAGCCGGCGCGGCGCAGCCAGGTCACGTCCTTGCGCGTGAGCGTGGCCCCGGGTGTGGCCTGGACGAGGCCGGCGGCGAGGACGAGAGCGGCCGCGAACAGGACGGCGCGGCCACGGCGGACGGAGGAGGGCGAGGGACGCATGCGGCCGTTTTTCCGACGGGAACCCGTCCTGACAACGCCGCCGCGCGGCGGCGGTGCACATCCGGCGCGGGACGGGCCGGGAACGGTTCAGCAAAGTGTGCGCGCCGGCACGTCTTCAGAATTCGTCGACGAACTCCAGCGCGTAGCCGCGCTGCCCGGCCTGGATCTCCGCCACCGCCTCCACGGCCTCCGCGTGCAGGCGGTCGGGGGCCAGCACCTCGATGCGGTAGAGGTGGCCCTCGCTGTCGTCGACCAGCGCGTTGGAGCTGGAGTCGTCCCGCACGGCGTCCATCGGCTCGTCCACTTCCTCGACGTGCTCGATGCCGTCGATGCCGTGCAGGGCGGTGATCAGCGCGTCGGCGTCGTCGCGGCTGCCGACCAGGCGGATGCGGATCATGGGCATGGCGGGTTTCCTGTGCAGCGCTTTCGCGGCGCCATGCTGGCGCGCGCGGCGTCGCCGGGAAGTGATGCCGCGCCGCGGTTACCATGCGCGACGGAGCGGAGCCCAGCAGACATGCCCAAGACCTACGACCAGGCCTATTTCGACAAGTGGTACCGCGACCCGGCGCACGCGGTCGGCGCGCCGGCCGCGCTGCGGCGCAAGGTGGCGCTGGCGGTGGCGCAGGCCGAGTACTACCTCGGCCGGCCGCTGCGCAACGTGCTCGACGTGGGCTGCGGCGAGGCGCCGTGGCGCGCGCCGCTGCGCGCGCTGCGGCCGGGCGTGGACTACCGCGGCCTGGACGCCAGCCAGTACGTGGTGGCGCGCTACGGCCGCAGCCGCAACATCGGCCTGGCGCGCTTCGGCCAGCTCGAGCACCTGCGCTTCGACACGCGCTTCGACCTGATCGTGTGCAGCGACGTGCTGCACTACCTCAAGCCGGCCGAGATCCGCGCCGGGCTGGCCGGCATCGCCGGGATGGCCGAGGGCGTAGCCTTCCTGGAAGTGTTCACCAGCCGCGACGGCGTGGACGGCGACCTGGAGGGCTTCCACGCGCGCGCGCCGGAGTGGTACCTGCGCGCGTTCGCCGATGCGGGGCTGCTGCCCTGCGGCTCGCACTGCTACCTCGCGCCGCGGCTGGGACGGCGCATCGCCGCGCTGGAGCTGGCGCGGCTGCCGGCGGGGACGGCGCGGTGAGCACGGTCTTCCTCACCGGGGCGAGCGGCTTCCTCGGCGGGCACCTGCTGCGCGAGCTGCGCGCAGCCGGGCACGCGGTGCGGGCGCTGTCGCGCCGGGACGGGACGGACGCCGCGATCGCCGCCGCCGGCGGCGAGCCGGTGCGCGCCGCGCTGTCGGACCCGGCCTCGCTGCGGCGGGCGCTGGCCGGCTGCGAGGCGGTGTTCCACGCCGCCGCCGACACCAGCCTGTGGCGCGGCGGGGCGGCGGCGCAGTTCGCCACCAACGTCGAGGGCACCCGGCACCTGCTGCAGGCGGCGGAGGCGGCCGGCGTGCGCGCCTTCATGCACACCTCGTCGGTGACGGCCTACTCGCACCTGGTGCACGGCGTGCTGCGCGAGGACACGCCGCAGCGCGGCGGCGAGAGCTGGATCGGCTACGAGCGCAGCAAGTTCCTCGGCGAGCAGGCGGTGCGCGGCAGCGCCCTGCCGTGGATCGTGTTCAACCCGGCGCACATCCTGGGGCCGGGCGACCGCCGCAACTGGGCGCGCCTGATCGTGCTGGTGGACCGCGGCCGGCTGCCCGGCATCCCGCCCGGCACCGGGACCTTCGCCGACGTGCGCGAGATCGCCCGCGCGCAGGTGCGCGCCTGGGAGCTGCGGCGCTTCGGCCGCGCCTACCTGCTCGGCGGCGAGCAGGCCAGCTTCGTGGATTTCGTGCACCGCGTGGGCGCGGCGCTGGGCCGCCGCACGCCGCGCGGCGCCACGCCGGCGTGGGCGCTGATGGCCTGCGCGCGGGCGCTCGGCGCCTGGTCGCGCCTCGGCGGGCGCGAGCCGGAAGTGACGCCGGAGGGCGCGGCGCTGACCTCGCACGTGCTGCAGGTGGATTCCAGCCGCGCGCGGCAGGAGCTGGGCTACGTGGAAACGCCGCTCGACGCGCTGCTGGCCGACACGCTGGAGTGGATGCGGCGGGAAGGCATGATCGGCGGCGCGGCGCGCTGAGCGGGCGGCTTCCGGCCTTGCGCGCCGGGTCGATGTCGGCGCAATGGAAAAAAGCCGCCATTTGGTGGCAAGTGGCCGAACTACGAAGCCAACCCCAATCCATCCCTTCCATGCGCCGTTGGCCACGGTGCGGTCACGATCCGCCCGCGAGCAACTCATCCAGCTGCGCGAATTGCTCGGGCAGGGCTTCCGCCGAACCGGCGAGGGCTTCGTCGAGGGCCGCTTTCGTGGGGTAGAGTTCGTGCAGGGTGACCAGCGTCTTGCCGGCATTTTCCTCGAACGTCACCGTGGTCACGGCGCCCTCGTCGCTCTCTTCGTTCGTCCACACGATGCGCTCGTTCGGCGTCACTTCCCGGTAAGTGCCGAAGAACGCCATCGGCTGATCGGACATCGGGTGGCGGAACACGAGGCGATACGTGCCCCCGGTGCGCACATCCATGTCGCACGAAAGCAGCGCCAGGCCCGCCGACTCCGGAACCCACCAACGCTGGAACAGTTCGGCTTTGCTCCACGCCTCGAAGACGAGGTGCGCCGGGGCATCGAACGTTCGCGTCACGACGAGTTCGCGGTCGGACCTGCGCTCCACAGCGGTGCGGTTCACGGCGGCGGAACTACCTTCTTTTGCTTCTGGCATTGGCCTTCTCCTTGCGCTTCAGGTCCTCGACAATCTCGTCCAGCGCGTCGAAACGCGCGCTCCAGAGCTGGCGGTGCCGCTCGATCCAGGCGGCCTCTTCTTCCAGCCGGCGCGGTCCGAGCTTGCAGGTTCGCACGCGCCCGACCTTCTCCGTGGTCACCAGCCCCGCCCGCTCCAGGACGCCGACGTGCTTCTTCATGCCCGTGAGGGTCATGCGAAACCTCTGGGCAAGGTCGGTGATCGAGGCGTCCGAACCCGCGAGCTGCTCCAGCACGCCGCGCCGGGTGACGTCGGAGAGCGCGGCGAACGTCGTGTCGAGGCGGGCTTGATAGTGAACCATATGGTTCACTGTAAGGCGCGCATGGGCGATTTGCAAGCGGATGACCCCGCGGGCGCAGATCGCACGTGGCTCCTCCGCCGCGCCGAACCCAAACCGCGCATGCCGGGTGTGGGCAGCCCTTTGTGGGCGCCGGACGGCTGCTCAGGGGCGACAAGCGACCTGCGGCCGGATGGTCGGCTGGCTGGAGATCAATGCCCGGTCTCCAGCTGCATGATCCGGCGGAAGATCCCCGCAAGGCCACCCACGGCCTGCCTTGGGCACTTGCTGCCCGATGGCGTGATGGACCGGAGATGCGTTTTCCAACCCATGGCACCGGGCACCCTTGCCGCCATTCCGGCACAGGCCGGAATCCAGCCGGGTGAGCGCCGCGGCCGGAAAGGCTTTGCGTGCTGCGCACGACGTATCCGGACTGGATTCCGGCCTGCGCCGGAATGACGGGGCGGGACCGGCGCACGCCGGGACCGCCGGGCCGGGCGGCCGGGCGTGCCGCGGCCCCGCGGCGCGCTCAGCCCGCGCGCGAGGCGCGCTTGCGGTCGTTCTCGGTGAGGTGCTTCTTGCGCAGGCGGATCGCCTTGGGCGTCACCTCGACCAGCTCGTCGTCCTCGATGAACTCCAGCGCCTGCTCCAGCGACATCTTGATCGGCGGGGTGAGGATGATCGCGTCGTCCTTGCCGGCCGCGCGGATGTTGGTGAGCTGCTTCTCGCGCAGGGCGTTGACGGTGAGGTCGTTGTCCTTGGCGTGGATGCCGACCAGCTGGCCCTCGTAGATGTCCTCGCCGGCGTTGATCAGCAGGCGCCCGCGCTCCTGCAGGCCGAACAGCGCGTAGCCCGGCGCCTTGCCGGTGCCGTTGGAGATCATCACGCCGTTGGGCCGCTTGGCGATCGCGCCCTCGCTCTTCGGGCCGTAGTGGTCGAACACGTGGAACAGCAGGCCCGAGCCCTGGGTCAGCGTCTTGAACTCGGTCTGGAAGCCGATCAGGCCGCGCGCCGGGATCAGGTATTCCAGGCGCACGCGGCCCTTGCCGTCCGGCTCCATGTTCTTGAGCTGGCCGCGGCGCATGCCCAGGCGCTCCATCACGCCGCCCTGGTGCTGCTCCTCCACGTCCACCACCAGCTGCTCGATCGGCTCGGACAGCACGCCGTCGATCTCCTTGATGATCACCTCGGGGCGCGACACCGCCAGCTCGTAGCCCTCGCGGCGCATGTTCTCGATCAGCACCGACAGGTGCAGCTCGCCGCGGCCGGAGACCTTGAGCTTGTCCGGGTCCTCGGTGTCCTCCACGCGCAGCGCCACGTTGTGCAGCGTCTCGCGCATCAGGCGGTCGCGCAGCTGGCGGCTGGTGATGAACTTGCCGCCGGAGAAGTCCTTGTGGCCGGCGAACGGCGAGTTGTTGACCTGGAAGGTCATCGAGATGGTCGGCTCGTCCACGGTCAGCGCGGGCAGCGCCTCGGGCGCGGCCGGGTCGGTGAGGGTGTCGGAGATGCTCAGCGCCTCGATGCCGGAGATCGCCACGATGTCGCCGGCCTGCGCCTCGGGCACCTCCAGCCGCTCCAGGCCGAGGAAGCCGAGCACCTGCAGCACCTTGCCGCTGCGCTTCCTGCCCTCGCGGTCGACGATCGCCACCGGCATGTTGGTGCGCACCCGGCCGCGCTGGATGCGGCCGATGCCGATCAGGCCCACGTAGCTGTTGTAGTCGAGCTGGCTGATGCGCATCTGGAACGGGCCGTCCAGGTCCACCTGCGGCGGCGGCACGTGCCGCATGATCGCCTCGTACAGCGGCGTCATGTCGCCCGAGCGGGCCTCCGGGTCGAGGCTGGCGTAGCCGTTCAGCGCCGAGGCGTACACCACCGGGAACTCCATCTGCTCGGCGGTGGCGCCGAGGCGGTCGAACAGGTCCCACACCTGCTCCACCACCCAGTCCGGGCGCGCGCCGGGGCGGTCGATCTTGTTCACCACCACGATCGGCTTGAAGCCCATCGCGAAGGCCTTCTGGGTGACGAAGCGGGTCTGCGGCATCGGGCCGTCCATCGCGTCGACCAGCAGCAGCACCGAGTCCACCATCGACAGCACGCGCTCCACCTCGCCGCCGAAGTCGGCGTGGCCGGGGGTGTCGACGATGTTGATGCGGTTGCCCTGCCAGGTGATCGCGGTGTTCTTGGCCAGGATGGTGATGCCGCGCTCCTTCTCCTGGTCGTTGCTGTCCATCACCCGCTCGGCCAGCACGGTGCGCTCGCTGAGCGTGCCGGACTGCTTCAGCAGCTGGTCGACGAGGGTGGTCTTGCCGTGGTCGACGTGGGCGACGATGGCGATGTTGCGCAGTTTTTCGATGGACATGACGAAAGGCCCGGGCGGCGCGGAAGCTGCCGCCACGCGAATGTTCGAGGGGATAAACCGGGCGATTATACGGGGTCGCGCGGCAACTTGCCCGCGCCGGGCGGCGGCCGTTCCGCGGGAAGACGGGCCCGGCGGGCGCCCGGGCGCGGGAGCCTGTCCAGAATCTTCCGGGGAAGCGTGCCGGGAAGGCTCGCCGGATGAACCGCAGGCGTGGGGCTCCGGCCGGGCGAGGCCACGCTCGCTTTCCCGGCGCCGGGACATGACCGTGACGGGCATGGCATCGAGGCCGTGGGCGGCCTCGCGTCGGGTTGATCGCGGCCGGAGGCCGCTCCCACAGGGACCTCGCCAGCCTTGCGGGAGCGGCCTCCGGCCGCGATGCCCAGGCCCACGCCCGCGATGCCGCGCCGTTGCGGACCGGCGCCCATTACCCGCTCCCCGAAGCCGGCGCGATCCATGGTGTCTCCCCGCGTACCTGCGCCCTCCCTTGGCCCGTGCGCAAACGGCTCCCGGCGCGGGGCACGGGAAGGGACCGTGAACAGGCGCTCAAGGGGTGCGGCAAGCGCGGCTGGCCGCGTCGAAGTGCAGCGGCAGGCCGTTGGCGAGCCGGCCGTCGCCGTGCGCGTCCAGCGGCGCGGCCAGCCGCGACATCGTGTCGCCGCCGCCGAAGCGGGCGTTGAAGGCGGCAAGGCCGTCCTGCTTCAGGCGCAGCGTGAGCAGCGCCTGGCTGCCGGGCGAGGGCGTGCCGAGCGGGTCGACCAGCGCCAGCTCCACCGGCGAGCGCAGGTCGTCCAGCAGCGGCAGCAGCCAGGACGCGACGCCGGCGTCGGCCAGCAGCTCGTCCTTGCCCAGCGCCTCGCGGATCTGCGCCACGGCCTTGAGGTGCTGCGCGCCGGCCAGCGCGGGATCGAGCGGGCGGCCGCCGGGCACGGCGCCCAGCACGCCCCACGGCGAAGGCAGGCGCAGGTAGGCCACGGTGGCGGCGGGCAGGTGCCCGCGCAGCCAGGCCGGCTGGGCGAGCTCGTCCTGCGCGCGCTGCCGCGCGGCGGCATCGACGGTGGGCGCGGATTCGCGGTGGCAGGCGGTGACGGCGAGGCCGGCCGCCAGCACGGCGGCCGCGAGGAGGCGGCGCGAAGTGTTCCTTCCCCGGGATTCCCCTGGTGGACGCGCGCGGGACGCCAGCTCCGTGGGCGCCGTCCCTGACGCTGCGCCGCGAAGCTTAGCAAGCGGCCGCGCGCGATGCCCGCCGCGGCGGGCACCGCGCGCACGGGTCTTCAGCCGTGCAGCAGGTCGTACTGCGCCTGCGCGGTGTACCAGAGCAGCTGGTAGTGGCCGTAGGGGTAGTCGTAGCTGGCGTCCTCGCCGGGAATGGTGGAGGTGTGCACGCCGTCCACCACGCACACGCCGCCGTAGCAGTTGATCTCGTCGATCCACGACTTGATCGAGTACATGTGCACGCCGAAGCGGTGCCCGGCGATGCCGCCGAGGAACGGGCTGTGCACCGACAGGCCGTAGTAGCCGCAGGTGGTGGTGGCGACGTTGAACGGATAGGTGCCGCACGACCACAGCCCGTGCACCGCGCCGGCGATGCCGATGAAGTGGTCCACCCGGTTCGCCACGCCGAGCTTGTCGATCTCGCGCATCGCCAGGGTCACGCCCATCGAGTGGCCGATCACGTCGATGTGGCCGCTGCACGAGCCGGCCAGCGCGTTGCTGATGGCGTTCTTCACCGGCGTCTCCTCGCTGCCGTTGTGGTCGTTGCAGGCGGCGCACAGCGGGTTGCCCCAGGACGGCGCGACGATCTGCGCGCTGGCGTAGCCGTGCTGGCGCAGGAGGTCGACGGTGTTCTGGAAATCGCTCGGGCTGCCGGTGTTGCCGTGGACCAGCACCACCGTGTTGACGCAGGCGGCGTGCAGGCCGAACACCGGCGCGAGCAGCAGCACGGCCAGCAGGCCGATGATGCGTTGCTTGACGGACATGGACGTTCCTCCTCGTTTCGCGTTGCCATGCCCCGGCGGACCGGGGCGGGAAGGCCGCGCCGCGCGGGCGGGCGGCCGGAACCTCGGGCGACGTCGCTGCCGCGCGCGGCGGCAGGGGGAGGGCGTCGCGGGGGGAACTACACCAGGCCGGTGAGCGCGTGGATGGCGATCGCCACGAACACCGCCAGCGTCTTGATCAGCGTCACCGCGAAGATGTCGCGGTAGGACTGCCGGTGGGTGAGCCCGGTCACCGCCAGCAGGGTGATCACCGCGCCGTTGTGCGGCAGCGTGTCCATGCCGCCGGAGGCCATCGCCGCCACGCGGTGCAGCACCTCCATCGGGATGCCGGCGGCGTGCGCGTTGGCGACGAAGGTATCGGCCATCGCCGCCAGCGCGATGCCCATGCCGCCGGAGGCCGAGCCGGTGATGCCGGCCAGCGCGGTCACCGTCACCGCCTCGTTGACCAGCGGGCTGGGGATCGCGTGCAGCGCGTCGGCCACCAGCTTGAAGCCGGGCAGGGCGGCGATCACCGCGCCGAAGCCGTATTCCGAGGCGGTGTTCATCGAGGCCAGCAGCGCGCCGGCCACCGCCGCCTTGCTGCCCTCGGCGAAGCGCCGCGCCACCGGCCGCCAGGCGAACGCGAGCACGCACAGGATGCCGGCCAGCAGCGCGCCTTCCACCGCCCAGATCGCGGCCAGCTTGGACACCTCCTGCACCACCGGCTCGGCCTTGCCCACCACGCTGGGCGAGAACGACTGCGTGGCGCCGTAGGCGCGCGGGATCAGGTCGGTGAACAGCTTGTTGCACACGCCCACCAGCAGCAGCGGCAGCAGCGCCACCAGCGGGTGCGCCAGCCGCTCGCCCTCGAACGGCGCCGGCTCGTTGGCCAGCTCGCCGCCGTAGCCCTCGCCCGCGGCGGCGGCCCTGCGCCGGCGCCATTCGAGGTAGGCCAGGCCGGCGGCGAGGATGAACGCCGAGCCCAGCGTGCCCAGCCACGGCGCCGCCCAGGCGTCGGTGCCGAAGTAGCCGGTGGGGATGATGTTCTGGATCTGCGGCGTGCCCGGCAGCGAGTCCATGGTGAAGGTGAACGCGCCCAGCGCGATGGTGCCGGGGATCAGTCGCTTGGGGATGCCGGACTGGCGGAACAGCTCGGCGGCGAACGGGTACACCGCGAACACCACCACGAACAGCGACACGCCGCCGTAGGTGAGCAGCGCGCACACCAGCACGATGGAGAGGATGGCGCGCCCGCGCCCGACCAGCCCGATGGTGCCGGCCACGATGGCCCTGGAGAAGCCGGACAGCTCGATCAGCTTGCCGAACACCGCGCCCAGCATGAACACCGGGAAGTACAGCTTGAGGAAGCCGACCATCTTGTCCATGAACAGGCCGGTGAACATCGGCGCCACCAGCGCGGGGTCGGTGAGCAGCACGGCGCCGAGCGCGGCGAGCGGCGCGAACAGGATCACGCTGTAGCCGCGGTAGGCCGCCAGCATCAGGAACGCCAGCGCGGCCAGCACGATCAGGAACGCCATCCGTGTCTCCCCTTCGGACGCTGCATCGGAATGCGGTGGGGGCGGAGTATCGGCGCGGCCCGCGGGGCGCGGCACTGTACGAAGGTACAAGTGCCCCTGCGCCGGCGGCTGCCTAAGCTCGTTCCATCACGTCAGGCGTCATTCCCGCGCAAGCGGGAATCCATGTGCTCCGGTCGGGCAAAGGCCAGATGGATTCCCGCTTGCGCGGGAATGACGTCGGGCAGGAACGGAATACGCGGGAACAGGAACCGCCGGGAGCGACCCGGCATCCGCAACAGCGTCACCGCCAACGCGACCGCGGCCGGCGGCCACGAAACGAAAGACGAGGGGGAGTCATGCAACGCACGCATCTGAGTCTGGCGATCGGCCTGGTGGTGGGCGCGCTGTGCGCCGCGCCCGCGCTGGCGCAGGACGCGCAGGACAGCGGGAGCGCCGGCAAGAGCGCGGCCAAACAGGCCGAGGCCAAGCAGCTGGAGGCGGTCACGGTCAGCGCGCGTCGCCGCGACGAGTCGATGGAGAAGGTGCCGGTGGCGGTCACCGCCTTCAGCGGCGAGGACATGCGCGACCTGCAGGCGATGAGCATCGACGGCCTGCAGGGCGCCGTGCCCAACCTCAACATCGTGCAGGGGCGTGGCTCCTCCTCCGCGGTCAACGTGTTCATCCGCGGCATCGGCCAGCCCGACGCGCTGCAGACCTTCGACCCCGGCGTGGGCATGTACGTGGACGACGTCTACTACTCGCGCATCCAGGGCGCGCTGATCGACCTGTTCGACGTGGAGCGGGTGGAGGTGCTGCGCGGCCCGCAGGGCACGCTGTACGGCAAGAACTCCACCGGCGGCGCGATCAAGGTGGTCACCCGCAATCCGGGCGACGCGCCGGAGGGCTCGGTGGAGGCCACCGTGGGCAACTACGGCCGGCGCGAGGGCAAGTTCTATTTCGGCGGCCCGCTGGGCGGCAACGGCTGGTCGGCCTCCATCGCCGGCTCCGACGCGCGCACCGACGGCTACGTCACCGACCCGTCCAACGGGCGCAGGTACAACGACGAGAACGGCAAGTCGGTGCGCGGCAAGCTGCGCTACCACCCGTCGGAGACCTTCGACGGCACGCTGACCCTGGACTACACCAGGCAGGACACCGGGCTCACCCTGGGCCAGCCGGTCTCGCCGCTGATCCAGACCGACCTGGTGCTCGGCCCGGTGGTGCTGTACCAGCCGGACCTCGACAGGAAGTACGACTTCCGCACGCGCACCTCCTTCGACCCCGGCCAGGGCCAGAAGCTGCGCCACGAGGGCGCGGCGCTGAACCTGAGCTGGAAGCTGGGCGAGCGCTGGACGCTCAAGAGCATCAGCGCGGTGCGCAAGCTCGACAGCGACTCCTACATCGACATCGATGCCTCGCAGTACCAGCTCGGCGACGTGCTGGTGGACTTCCACCAGAAGCAGACCAGCCAGGAGCTGCAGCTGCAGTACGACAACGGCAGCAACCTGCAGGCGGTGTACGGCCTGTACTACCTGCGCGAGACGGTGCCCTCGCACCAGGAGGCCTACGCCGACGACCTGTTCGCGCTGGCCGGCACGCCGATCACCTTCCTGCGCACCATCGACGACGACCTCACCACCACCAGCTACGCCGGCTTCGCCCACCTCAACTGGGAGTTCTCGCCGAGCTGGACGCTGGCCGCGGGCGTGCGCTACAGCAGCGACAAGAAGGACTACTACCGCACCACCAGCACCTTCTGGGGCGCGCCGTTCGCCTCGCTCGACCAGACCGTGGCCTTCGACAAGGGCAAGCGCTGGGACGCCTGGACGCCCACGGTCAGCCTGCAGAAGCAGCTCGACCCGCAGACCATGGTCTACGTCTCGGCCAGCCGCGGCTTCAAGTCCGGCGGCTTCAACGGCCGCGCCAACGACCCGAACGAGGCGAAGAACCCCGAGTTCGCGCCCGAGTACGTGTGGACCTACGAGCTGGGCCTGAAGTGGCGCTCGCAGGACAACCGCCTGCAGGCCAACCTGGCCGCCTTCCACAGCGACTACAAGGACTTCCAGGCGCGCGTCTCGGAGATCCAGAACCCCGGCTCGATCACCCCGACCTTCGCCTTCCCGGTGATCAACGCGGCCAAGCTGAAGATGGACGGCCTGGAGTTCGAGGGCGCGGCCGTGCTGGGCCAGGGCACGCGGCTGTCGGCGCAGGTGGGCTACCTCGACGCGCGCTACGACAAGTTCGACGACCACCGCCTCGACCCCAACGACCCGCAGTACAACCCGCACCTGCACGACCACGTGCCGTTCTCGCCGAAATGGACCGCGCGGCTGGCCGCCACGCAGACCTTCGCCCTGGGCGACGGCAGCGCGCTCACCTTCGGCGGCGACTGGTCCTACCGCACCGAGACCTGGCTCAGCGTGGACAACTACCCCGCGCTAAGCCAGAAGGCGTACAGCCTGGTCGGCCTGTTCGGCATCTACGACTCCGCCGACGGCCACTGGCAGCTGCGCGCGGGCGTGCGCAACCTCACCGACAAGGTGTACAAGACCGACGGCCAGGAGTTCTCCAGCGTGGGCAACATCCGCACGGCGTACTACGGCATGCCGCGCAACTGGTACGTCAGCGCGCGGTACAACTTCTGACCGGCAAGCGGGGCGTCGCGCGTCGCGGCGCCCCGACGGCTTCCACCACGGCGGCTTCGAACGGAGGACCCGCACATGCGCAGCATCCCTCTTCTCCGCGCGCTCGCCCTCGGCCTGGCCCTGTGCGCCGGCATGGCGGCGGCCGAGGACGCGCCGCCGCTGCCGAAGCTGCGCGTGGACCCGGCGCGGGTGGCGGTGGCCGGGCTGTCCTCCGGCGCGTACATGGCCACGCAGGCGCAGATCGCCTACCCGGACGTGTTCCACGGCGCGGCCATCGTCGCGGGCGGTCCGTATGGCTGCGCGGGCGGCAGCCTGCAGGCGGCGCTCGGCAGCTGCATGAAGGGCACGCCGGCGCCGGACGTCGACGCGCTGGTCGCCGCGGCGAGGCAGCGCGCGGCGGACGGGCGCAACGGCCCGCTGGCCGCGCTCGCCCGCGCGAAGGTCTACCTGCTGCACGGCAAGGACGACGCGCTGGTCGCGCCCGCGGTGGCGGAGGCCGGCGCGCGTTTCTACACGCAGTTGCGCGACACCGTGCCGGGGCTGACAGGACTGCAAGTGCACGACGATGGCGGCCGCGCCTTCGCGCACAACCTGCCGGTGGCGGGGCAGGGCGACGACTGCGACAAGTCGGTGTCGCCGTACCTCGGCCACTGCGGCTTCGACGCGGCCGGGGCGATCTTCGCCGAGCTGTACGGCCGGCCGCCGCACGCCGCCGGCGCCGCGCCGCGTGGCGAGCTGCGCAGGTTCGACCAGGACGCGCTGCGCCCGGACGGCAAGGATGCGTTCCTGGCGGCGGAAGGCTACGTCTACCTGCCGCCGGACTGCCTGGCCGGCAAGCGCTGCGGCGTGCTGGTGGCGCTGCACGGCTGCAAGCAGAACGCCGACGCGGTGGGCGAGGCGTTCGTGAAGGACGCCGGCTTCAACCGCTGGGCCGACGCCTACGGCGTGGCGGTAATCTACCCGCAGACGCGCGCCAGCCTGGCGCCCTTGAATCCGCAGGCATGCTGGGACTGGTGGGGCTATTCGGGAGCCGACTACGACACGCGCCAGGGCGTGCAGCTGCGCTGGCTGCTCGCGGCGCTGCACGCGCTCGGCCTGCCGGCGACCCGCTGAGCCCCCGCCCTTCTCCCTCTCCCCTGCGGGGAGAGGGCCGGGGTGAGGGGCCATGCTTGCGACACTCTCCCACTCCTGTCGCCCCGGCGCAGAGCCCGCCCCGGACTCGATCCGGGGCCGGGGCCCGGGGCGACGTGACTCGATTGTCGCCTTGCGCTCGGCGCATTCGCTTTTCCCGGCATTGCGATGGTCCAGCCCGCCTCCGGCGGGGTTCCGCCCTGCGGGCTGATCCGCCGCCCGCCCGCCGCGCCATAGGGGCCCCGAAGAGCGGCGCGCTTCCTGCGCGCACTTCTCACGCCCGCTGCGCGAGCGAAAAGCGGGAAGTGGAGCGTGGAGTTTCGGGAGTGCCGCGCCTTGCTCCCTCTCCCCTCCGGGGAGAGGGTCGGGGTGAGGGGCCGGGGCCCGCGAAAGCGTGGAAGGAGCTGCCGCTTCTCATGCGAAAGAATCCTTTCAGTCAGGGTGAACACCTCGATCGCGGCCGGAGGCCGCTCCCCCAGCCTCCTCCACACTTGCGTCCCCATCCCCGGCGCGAGGCAGCCCGATGCTGAGCACCGGCCTGATCGCCCTCGCCGCCGCCTGCTGGCTCGGCCTGCTGTTCGGCGTGGCGCTGTACGGCGAGCGCCGGCCGCACGTGCTGGAGCGGCGCTGGGCGATCGTCTACGCGCTTTCGCTGGCGATCCACTGCACCTCGTGGACCTTCTACGGCACGGTGACCCAGGCCAGCCGCTCGGGCTGGTGGCTGCCGCCCACCTTCGTCGGCGCGATCCTGATGTACCTGCTCGCGGTGGGCGTGCTGCGCCGGCTGGTGGAACTGGCGCGCGAGTACAACGCCGGTTCCCTGGCCGACCTGATCGCGGTACGGCTCGGCCGCCACGCGGGGCTCGCCGCGCTGGCCACCGCGGTGATGGTGATCGGCATGGTGCCGTACATCGCCCTGCAACTGAAGGCGGTGGCGATGAGCTACGCCATGCTGCGCCACGGCGAGCTGGCCGAGGCGGCGCCCTGGCAGGACAGCGCGCTCTACGTGGCGCTGCTGATGGCGCTGTTCGCGATGCTGTTCGGCACCCGCCGCGCCTCGGCGATGGCGCACAACCGCGGGCTGGTGCTGGCGATGGCGTTCGAGTCGCTGTTCAAG
The DNA here is from genome assembly GCF_003148905.1 of Fulvimonas soli. Lineage (GTDB taxonomy): Bacteria > Pseudomonadota > Gammaproteobacteria > Xanthomonadales > Rhodanobacteraceae > Fulvimonas > Fulvimonas soli. The sequence goes on from NZ_QGHC01000001.1 coordinate 44,569, forward strand.
CTGGGCGCGATGCTGGCGCTGGGCACGCTGCCGTTCGCGCCGCCGCCGGCGGGCGCGGCGATCGGCGCGCCGCCGCCGCACGACGCCGGCGGCTTCCCCGCGCTGATCCTGCTCGGCGCGCTGGCGATGTTCGTGCTGCCGCACCAGTTCCACGCCGGCATGGTGGAGTGCCGCGACAGCAGGCACGTGCGCACCGCGCGCTGGCTGTTCCCGCTGTACATGCTGCTGATCTCGCTGCCGATCCTGCCGCTGGCGCGGCTGGGCGATGCCTGGCTGGCGCCGGTGGGCGTGCCCTCCGATCTCTACGTGCTGGCGCTGCCGCTGGCGCGCGAGCAGCACGGGCTGGCGCTGGTCGCCTTCCTCGGCGGCCTCAGCGCCGCCACCAGCATGGTGGTGGTGGCCACGCTGGCGCTCAGCCTGATGGTGGTCAACCACTTCATCTCGCCGCTGCGCGTGCGCGCCGGCTGGGGCCGCGGCGCGGAGGGCGACCTGCGCGGCGTGGTGCTCAACCAGCGCCGCGCGGCGATCCTCGCGGTGATCCTGCTGGCCTGGGCCTACAGCCGCGTGCTGGCGCGCAACGACGCGCTGGCCGACATCGGCGGCATCTCCTTCTCCGCGCTGGCCGGCCTGGCGCCCGCGCTGCTGGCGGCGGTGTACCGGCCGCAGCTGGGCCCGCGCGCGGTGGCCGCCGGCCTGGCGGCGGGCACGCTGGTGTGGCTGTACGTGCTGCTGCCCACGGTCTGGCCGCAGGCGCCGGCCTGGCTGCACGCCGGGCCGTGGGGCATCGGCTGGCTGGCGCCGGACGACCTGCTCGGCCTGGGCGACTGGAGCCAGCTCGGCCGCGCGGTGGCGCTGGGCCTGGCCGCCAACGTGGCGGCGATGCTGGCGGTGGCCGACTCGCGCTTCGGCCGCGGCGCGCGCGAGGCGGGCGTGGGCGACGTCGGCGTGGCCGAGCTGCGCGCGCTGGCCGCGCGCTTCCTGCCGCCCGAGCGGGTGGCGCACCTGTTCGCGGCCGCGCCGGCGCACGGCGTGGCCGCGCGCGAGCGCGTGGCCGAGGTGGAGCACGAGCTGGCCGCGGTGATCGGCGCCGCCTCCGCGCGGCTGCTGCTGGAGGTGGTGCAGCGGCAGGGCCGCGAGCAGCTCGACACGGTGGCGGCGATCGTCGGCGAGGCGGCGCAGGACCTGCGCTTCAACCAGCGCGTGCTGGAGGCGGCGCTGGAGAACATGAGCCAGGGCATCTGCGTGGTGGACGCCGAGCTGCGCCTGGTGGCGTGGAACCAGCGCTACGCCGACCTGTTCGCCTATCCGCCGCAACTGTTGCAGGTGGGCCGGCCGGTGGCCGATCTGACCCGCCACATCATCGCGCAGGGGCTGATCGGCCCGGGCGAGATCGAGCCGCGCGTGCAGCGCCGGCTGGCGCACATGCGCGCGGGCACGCGCCACCTGTCCGAGCGGCGCTTCCCCGACGGCACCATCGTGGAGATCCGCGGCAACCCGATGCCCGGCGGCGGCTTCGTCGCCACCTTCACCGACGTCACCGCGTTCCGCCAGGCCGAGCAGGCGCTCAAGGCGTCCAACGAGACGCTGGAGCAGCGCGTGGCCGAGCGCACCCGCGCGCTGGCCGAGGCTACCCTCGCGGCGCAGCGCGCCAACGAGGCCAAGAGCCGCTTCCTCGCCGCGGTCAGCCACGACCTGATGCAGCCGCTGCACGCGGCGCAGCTGTTCGCGCACACGCTGGCCGCGCACGGCGCCGACGCCGCCACCGCGCGCCACCTCAACGGCGCGCTGGCGGCCACCGAGGGTCTGCTCGCCGGCCTGCTCGACATGGCGCGGCTGGAAGGCGGCCGGCTGCACCCGCAGCCGCGCGACTTCCCGCTGGCCGAGGTGCTCGACCCGCTCGCCGCCGAGTTCCGCGCGCTGGCCGAGGACCGCGGCGTGCGCCTGCGCGTGGTCGGCAGCCGCGCGTGGGTGCGTTCCGATCCGCAGCTCTTGCGCCGCGTGCTGCAGAACTTCCTCTCCAACGCGCTGCGCTACGCCGAACGCGGCCGCGTGCTGCTCGGCGTGCGTCGCCGCGGCGGCGCGCTGCGCGTGGAGGTGTGGGACACCGGTCCCGGCATCGCGCCGGACGAGCAGCGGCTGGTGTTCGAGGAATTCCGCCGCGGCAGCGCGGCGGGCGGGCAGGGCCTGGGGCTGGGCCTGTCGATCGCGCAGCGCATGGCGCGCCTGCTCGGCCATCCGCTGGGGCTGCGTTCCTGGCCGGGGCGCGGCAGCGTGTTCCATCTCGACGTGCCGTCCGCGCGGCCGGCCGTGGCGCCCGCGCCGCCGGCGCACCCGGCGTCGCGGCTCCAGCCCCTGCCCGCGGGGCGCGCATTGGTGCTCGACAACGAGCCCGCCGCGCTCGCCGCGCTGGCCACGCTGCTGGCCGACTGGGGCTGGCAGGTACACGCGGCGCGCGACATGGCGCAGGCGCTGGCGGCGCCGTGGCGGCCGGACCTCAACATCCTCGACTACCACCTCGACGGCGGCCGCACCGGGCTGGACGCATGGGAGCAACTGCGCGCGCGCCATCCCGGCGTGCCCACGGTGGTGCTCACCGCCGACCGCGACGGCGAGCTGCGCCAGCGCCTGCTCGACGCCGGCGCGGTGGTGCTCTACAAGCCGCTCAAGCCGCTGGCGCTGCGGCAGGTGTTGCAGCGGGCGATGGCCGGCGCGGGCGAAACGCGGCCGGCCTGAAGCCGCGCCCGGCCCGGCGCGTTCAGGCCAGGTGCGCCGATGCGTCGAGGTCCAGCGACTTCAGCAGCACCCCCGCCTGGGTGCGGTTGCGCACGCCGAGCTTCTCGAAGATCACGGTGACGTGGGCCTTCACCGTGCGCTCCTGGATGCCCAGGCGGTCGGCGATCTGCTTGTTGAGCAGGCCCTCGCCGAGCAGGGCCAGCACGCGGTACTGCTGCTCGGTGAGGCGGGCCAGGCGCGCGGCGAGGTCGAGGTCGCCGGGATCGGCGGGCAAGGCCTCGACCTGCCGCGCCAGCGCGGGCGGCAGCCAGGTGCCGCAGTCCAGCACGGTACGGATCGCCGCGCCGATCTCGGCCGGGCTCGCGCTCTTGGGGATGAAGCCGGCGGCGCCGTGGTCGAGCACGCGGCGCACGGTGCGCGGCTCGTCGTGCGCGGACACCACCAGCACCGCCACCGCGGGGAACTGCCCGCGCAGCGCGGCCAGCCCGGACAGGCCATGGCTGCCGGGCATGCCGAGGTCGAGCAGGGCGAGGTCGGTGTCCGGCTCGGCCTGCAGCGCGGCCAGCGCCTCGGGCAGCGTGCCGGCCTCGGCGAGGCGGCTGCCCGGCACGGCCTCCGCCGCGGCCTGGCGCAGCGCGGCGCGGAACAGCGGGTGGTCGTCGGCGATCAGCAGCGAGGTCATCGAACGCACGTTAGCGTGGCCCCACGGGCGCGTCGAGACGGCCGACGGCATCCGTGCCTGGACTTTCGTACGATGGCGCGCGCGGGGCCGCCTGCTACGGTGGCGGGATGGGAGTCCCCGTCCATCGCATGATCCTGCCGGCCGCGGCGGCCCTGCTCGCCGCGTGCGCGGCGCAGCCGGCGGCCAGGGAGCGCAGCATGTCCACTCCGGAATTCATCCGCGGCGAGGTGAGGGTCACCGAGCATCGCCATGGCGACGACCTGCTCAGCGCCGGGCTCGGCCTGGCCGGGCTGGCGGGCCTGCCCGCGCCGTTCGCCGACCCGCTGCATCCCACCCCGGCGGAGCTGCGCCGCCGCGCGATCCAGGCCAGCTGGAAGGGCATCGCCGACCTGGGGCCGCTGGGCGGCTACGGCCGCGTCTACGGCGGCGCGCCCGACGTGCCGGGGCGCGAATACCAGGCCTTCGCCTGGATACCCGGCGCACACGCGCCGCACCGCGTGCTGCTGCAACTGCCCGACGGCTTCGACACCGCGAGGCGCTGCCTGGTGGTGGCCGCCTCGTCCGGTTCGCGCGGCATCTACGGTGCGATCGCGCTGGCCGGCGCCTGGGGCCTGCCGAAGGGCTGCGCGGTGGCCTACACCGACAAGGGCACCGGCGCGGGCTATTTCGACTATGCCGACGACAGCGGCGCGGCGCTGGACGGCGCGCGCGCGCGCCGCGGTGAGGCCGCGCTGGAATTCGAGCCGCCGCCCGCGTCGCGCGACGCCGGCATCGCGGTGAAGCACGCCCACTCGGGCGACAACCCGGAGGCCGACTGGGGCCGCCACGTGCTGCAGGCGGCGCGCTTCGGCCTGGCCATGCTCGATCGCGCCTACCCGCAGCTCGCGCCGTTCACGCCGCAGAACACGCGCATCCTCGCCACCGGCCTGTCCAACGGCGGCGGCGCGGTATTGCAGGCGGCCGGATGGGACGACGACAACCTGCTCGCCGGCGTGGTGGCGCTGGAGCCGAACGTGCGCGTGCCGGGGCAGGGCCGCGCGCTGTACGACTACGCCACCGAGGCCGCGCTGTTCCTGCCCTGCGCGCTGAGCGACGCGCGCTTCGACGCGACGCCGTTCGCGCGTGCGCCGGGCACGCAGTTCTGGCCGCTGCGCTGCGCCGGCCTGCACGCGCGCGGCCTGCTCGGCGGCGACACGCCGGCGCAGCAGGCCGCGCAGGCCTACGAGCGCCTGCGCGCCCACGGCTGGACCGACGCGGCGATGCAGGTGGCGGCCACTACCACCGCGTTCGACCTGTGGCGCGCGATCGCCGCCGGCTACGCCTCGGCCTACCTGCGCCGCGGCGCGGCGGACATGCCCTGCGGCTTCCGCTACGCGGCGATGGGGCCGGGCGGCGTGCCCGGCGTGGCCGATCCGCTGACGCGCGCGGCGTGGTGGGCGGACGGCTCGGGCATCCCGCCGGGCAACGGCATCGGCCTGTACGGCGGCACCGACCTCTCGCCCGATCCCACGCTGCCCGGCGCGCTGTGCCTGCGCGCGCTGTGGGAGGGCGATGGCGCCGAAGCGCGCGCGCTGCGCGCCGCGGTCGAGGCCACCGCGGCACGGCTGCCGCGCAAGGACCTGCCGCTGTGGGTGCTGCACGGCGCCGACGACGGCCTGCTGCCGACCGCGTTCACCTCCGAGCCCTACGTGGCCTGGCTGCGGCGGCAGGGGCGCGCGCCGCTGTACTGGAAGGTGCCGCACGCGCAGCACTTCGACGCCTTCCTGCCGCTGCCGGGCTTCGGCGAGCGGCACGTGCCGCTGCTGCCCTACGGTTACGCGGCGCTGGACCGGCTGTGGGCGCACCTGTACGAAGGCCGGCCCTGGCCGCGGGAGCTGCCGACGCCGGATGCGCGTCCGCGCGGGGCGGGGGCGCTGGAGCGGGCGGCGCTCGGTCTGCCCTGAGGGCGCGCGGGGTGGCTGCGGCTGGTGCGGGCATCGCGGCCGGGGGCCGCTCCCACAGGGGTTGCGGCAAGCCGTGCGGGAGCGGCCTCCGGCCGCGATGATCCTGCCCCAGGGGCCGGCAAAGGCCGCCTCCCCGCAGCCCATCGGCTATCCTTCCCGCTTTTCGTGCCACCGCACGCCCCACTGCGAGGAATCCCCATGGCCATCACCGCCACCATCACCACCAACCGCGGCCCGATCCGCCTGCGCCTGCACGACGACAAGACCCCGGTGACGGTGGCCAGCTTCGTCAACCTGGCGCGCCGCGGCTACTACGACGGCCTGTCGTTCCACCGCGTGATCGGCGACTTCATGATCCAGGGCGGCTGCCCGCTGGGCACCGGCACCGGCGGCCCGGGCTACAAGTTCGAGGACGAGTTCCATCCCTCGCTGCGCCACGACAAGCCGGGCGTGCTGTCGATGGCCAACGCCGGCCCGCGCACCAACGGCAGCCAGTTCTTCATCACCCACGGCGCCACGCCGTGGCTGGACGGCAAGCACAGCGTGTTCGGCGAGGTGGTGGGCGCGGAGGACCAGCAGGTGGTCGACGCGATCCGCCAGGGCGACACCATCGAGAAGGTCACCGTCGAGGGCGACGTCGACGCGCTGCTGGCCGCGCAGGGCGAGCGCGTGAAGGCGTGGAACGAGGCGCTGGACGCCCGCGGCTGAGCTTCGCGCCGCCGCGCGTGGCGGCGCGGCTTGGCTTGTAAGGCCCCGCCGCGGCCGGCATAGTCGGCCGGCAGCGGCGGAGGCGCCGGGAGAATCCATGCGGGTACGGCTCGAAGACGTGGCACGCGCGGCGGGCGTTTCGCCCAAGACCGCCTCGCGCGTGCTCAACGACGAGGCGAACGTCAGCGAGGCCACGCGCGAGCGCGTGCGCGCCGCGATGGAGGCGCTGGACTACCGGCCGCTGCCCTCGGCGCGCAGCCTGGCCGGCAGCCGCTCCTTCCTGGTGGCGATGCTGTACGACAACAACGAAAACCCGGCCTCCACCTACCTGGCCGAGATCCAGGACGGCGTGCTGGAGGCCTGCGACGCGCAGCGCTACAGCATGATGGTGCGCCCGCTGCGCGCGCGCGGCAGCGACTTCCTGCGCCGCGTCGACGCGCTGATCTCCGACCACCACCCCGACGGCGTGGTGCTGACCCCGCCGATCACCGACTACGCGCCGCTGCTCAAGCGCCTGCGCGAGCGCAAGGTGCCCTACGCCAGCGTCTCGCCGGTGCGGCAGGAAGGCGCCATCGGCGTGACGATGGACGAGCGCGCCGCCGCGCGCGCACTGGTGGAGCACCTGCTAGGGCTCGGTCACCGGCGCATCGCGCACGTGGTGGGCATCCCCGAGCACGGCGCCAGCCAGTGGCGCCTGGCCGGCTACCGCGACGCGCTGGCGGCGGCGGGCCTGCGCGAGGACCCGGCGCTGGTGGTGCAGGGCGCCTTCACCTTCGGCTCCGGCGTGGCCGCCGCGCGCCAGCTGCTGGCGCTGCCCGAGCGGCCCACCGCGGTGTTCGCCGCCAACGACGACATGGCCGCCGGGGTGATCTGGGTGGCCGGCGGCGAGTACGGACTGAAGGTGCCGGCCGAGCTGTCCGTGTGCGGCTTCGACGACATTCCGCTGGCCAGCCAGCTGTGGCCGGCGCTCACCACCGTGCGCCAGCCCAGCCGCGAGATGGGCAAGCTGGCGGCGGCGCAGCTGCTGGAGGTGCTGCGCGGGCGCGGCCCCGGCCGGCTGGTGCAGGTGCCGTTCGCCCTGCAGCTGCGCGACTCGACCGGGCCGGCGCCCTGACGCCAGCTTCGGCGGTGCCGGGCGCCTGTGTCCGCCGTGCGCAACGCGCGAGCGGGCGGCGGCGGGGTTGGCGATACGCATTGGCGGACCGGGCTGTCCAAGGCGGCCGTGGCGGTTCTGCTTCCCGATGAGGATGGCCTGGGGTTGCGGAAGCGCCGCGACGGGCCTGGATAGCGGACTTCTTGGTCCTGCGCGTGGCGTCGCCATCGGCCATTGACGTCGACGGGCAGATCAATAAGTGGCCAGTCATTGGCCTGGAACGACGGCACGCAGGCAGGCCGTTGCCCGTGTGAGCGAATCCCTCTCCCGCCGGGAGAGGGTGCCGGCAGGCGGGTGAGGGTTCGGGCGGAGCGCAACGTCACGCCCTGGCCGTGCCGGCACCGGATTCCGGCCTGCGCCGGAATGACGGATGAGGGGCGCGCGGTGGGGAGGAAAAGGCCCATCGGCCGGCCATGCTGCTCAGCAAATTGACAGCGCTGTCATTCCTGTCACTATGCGGCTTGCCGCGTGCCGAGCGCACATCCGACCGGAGCCACCCGTGCCGCTGTCCACCCGTCCATCCTCCCGCCGCCCCGTTCCGGCACTGCTTTCCGTCCTCGCGCTGTCGCTCGTCGCCGCCGTCGCGCCCGCCGCCGATCCGCCGGCGTCGGTGCACCCGTCGCTGTGGCCGCGGGCGCACTGGCCGTTCCCGCCCGATCCCGCGCTGGAGGCGCGCGTGCAGGCGCTGCTGAAGCGGATGACGGTGGAGGAGAAGGTCGGCCAGGTGATCCAGGCCGACATCGGCAGCGTCACCCCGGAGGACGTGCGCAAGTACCGCCTCGGCGCGGTGCTCGCCGGCGGCAACTCCAAGCCCGGCGGCGCGCGCACCGCCACCGCGGCGCAGTGGCAGGCGCTGGCCGATGCGTTCTACCACGCCTCGATGGATGCCTCCGGCGGGCACGTCGCCATCCCGGTGCTGTTCGGCATCGACGCGGTGCACGGCAACAACGGCACGGTCGGCGCCACGCTGTTCCCGCAGAACTCCGCGCTGGGCAACGCGCGCGACCCGGAGCTGCTGCGCGAGATCGGCGCCGCCACCGCGGCGGAGGTGCGCGCCAGCGGCCTCAACTGGACCTTCGCGCCCACGCTGGCGGTGCCGCAGGACGACCGCTGGGGCCGCAGCTACGAGGGCTATTCGGAAGACCCGAAGGTCGTGGCCTCCTATGCCGCGGCCATGGTGGAGGGTTTGCAGGGGCGCGCGGGCACGCCGCAGTTCCTCGACGGGTCGCACGCGATCGCCTCGGCCAAGCACTACCTCGGCGACGGCGGCACCCGCGACGGCGTGGACCAGGGCGACAACCCGGACGACGAGGCCACGCTGGCGCGCATCCACGCGGCCGGCTATCCGCCGGCGGTCGACGCCGGCGTGCAGACGGTGATGGCCAGCTTCTCCAGCTGGCGGGGCGCGAAGATGAGCGGCAACAAGGGGCTGCTCACCGACGTGCTGAAGCGGCGCATGGACTTCGGCGGCTTCGTGGTCGGCGACTGGAACTCGCACGGCCAGGTGGCCGGCTGCCGCAACGAGGACTGCCCGCAGGCGATCAACGCGGGCCTGGACATGTTCATGGCGCCGGACAGCTGGAAGGGGCTGTACGAGCACACCCTGGCCGAGGTGAAGGCCGGCGCGATCCCGATGGCGCGGCTGGACGACGCGGTGGGCCGCATCCTGCGCGTGAAGCTGCGCCTGCACCTGTTCGAGCAGGGCGCGCCCTCGTCGCTGCCGCTGGCGCGGCGGGCGGCGCAGGTGCTGGGCAGCCCCGCGCACCGGGAGCTGGCGCGCCGCGCGGTGCGCGAGTCGCTGGTGCTCCTGAAGAACAACGGCGGCGTGCTGCCGCTGGACCCGCGCAAGCGCATCCTGGTGGCGGGCGAGGGCGCCGACAGCATCTCGATGCAGAGCGGCGGCTGGACGCTGAACTGGCAGGGCACCGGCTTCACCAACGCCGACTTTCCCGGCGCGCGCTCGATCTGGGATGGCATCCGCGCGCAGGTGCAGGCGGCCGGCGGCACGGCCGAGCTGTCCGTCGACGGCCGCTACGCGCGCAAGCCGGACGCGGCGGTGGTGGTGTTCGGCGAGGACCCCTATGCGGAGTTCCAGGGCGACATCCCCAACGTCGGCTACCGGCCCGGCGACACGCGCGACCTCGACCTGCTCAGGCGCCTGCGCGCGCAGGGCATCCCGGTGGTGGCGGTGTTCCTGTCCGGGCGGCCGCTGTGGGTGAACCCGGAGATCAACGCGGCCGACGCCTTCGTGGCGGCCTGGCTGCCGGGCAGCGAGGGCGAGGGCGTGGCCGACGTGCTGCTGCGCACGCGCGAGGGCCGCGTCGCGCACGACTTCCGCGGCCGGCTCGCCTGGTCGTGGCCGAAGAGCGCGGTGCAGACCCCGCTCGATCCCGGCCAGCCCGGCTACGACCCGCAGTTTCCCTTCGGCTACGGCCTCACCTACGCCGACCGCCACGAGCTGCCGCCGTTGCCCGAGGTTTCCGGGCTGAGCGGCGCGCAGGTGCCCGCCGGGGTCTATTTCGAGCGCGGCAGGGCGGTGCGCGGCTACGCGCTCGGCCTGTACGGCGCCGACGGCGCCAGGGCCGGCGGCGACGTGTCGCCCGCCGCGACGGCCGACGGCGCGCTGCGCGAGAGCGCGCTGGACTACCGCGCGCAGGAGGATGCCCGCCGCTTCGCCTGGAGCAAGGACCGCGCGCGCCTGGCGCTGGCCGCGCGCAGGCCGCTGGACCTGGACCGCGAGACCAACGGCGACGTGCTGCTGGTGAGCACGCTGCGCGTCGATGCGGTGTCGCCGCAGGGCGCGTGGCTGGGGATGGGCTGCGGCGCCGGCTGCGGCGGGCGGGTGGCGCTGGGCGGCCAGCTGGCCGCGCTGCCGAAGGGGCAGTGGCTGCGCGTGGGCGTGCCGCTCAAGTGCTTCCGCGCGGCCGGCGTCGACATGCGCCGCGTCGACGTGCCGTTCGAGTGGGTGGCCGGGCCGGGAACCGCGATCGCGCTGTCGCGCGTGGCGCTGGGCACCAACGTGGACCGCACGCTGGACTGCGCGGCGCCGTGACCGCGGCGCGGCCCCGCGCGCGGATGCGCCGCCGCCGCCGCATCGGCCTATGATGGCCCGGTTCGACGCATCCATCACGGCAAGGAGGGTACGGGCATGTCACTACTGGACGGTTTGCTTGGCGGACAGGGATCGCAGGGTGGCTCGCTGATCGCGGTCGCGGGACAGTTGATCGAGCGCGCCGGCGGCCTGCAGGGGCTGCTCGGCATGCTGCAGCAGCACGGGCTGGGCGACGCGGTGCAGAGCTGGGTCGGCACCGGCGCCAACCAGCAGGTATCGGCCGGCCAGCTCGGCCAGGCGCTGCAGAACGGCGGCCTGGGCTCGGTGCTGGAGGAGATGGCCGGCAAGCTGGGCGTCGACCAGGGCCAGCTGCTCGGCCAGCTCTCGCAGGTGCTGCCGCACGCGGTGGACCACCTGACGCCCGACGGCCAGGTGCCGGCGCAGGCGCCGGCCGGCGGCTTCGACCTGAGCATGCTGGAAGGCCTGGCCGGCAAGCTGTTCGCCTGACGGCGCGCCGGCCCGCGCGCGATCCGGCGGAGCCTTGCGGCTCCGCCGGCGGGATGGGTGCGCTCAGGACGCCTTGTTCTTGAACACCCAGTGGTAGATCAGCAGCAGCACCACCGCGCCCACCACCGAGGCGATGAAGCCGGCCGACTCGCCGGGCGCGTACATGTGGAACACGTTCTGCCCCGCCCAGGTGGCCAGCAGCGAGCCGGCGATGCCGATCAGGCCGGTGATGATGAAGCCGCCCGGATCCCTGCCCGGGGTGAGGAACTTGGCGACGATGCCCACGATCAGGCCGACGATGAATACCCAGAGCCAATGCATGTCAGTGTGTCCTTCTGCGGAGTGGAAGACGATCCCCCTGAAGCATTGCCTGCGGCCGCGTTCCATGCGGGCCGCCGCCGTCGGCCGGCGGTGTTCCGGGCGGGCCGGCGAGCGGTCCCTATCATGCAATGGGGCGGGCGCCGCGGGCAGTCCCCGGCGCGCCGGCGGCGGATGGCGCACCGCCGCATGCTAAAATCGTCCGGTTAGCTGCCTTCTCCCCACCCCCGAGGAAGCCATGCCCCAGCTCGCCCAGCGTGTCGGCCGCGCCAAGCCCAGCGCGATCATGGTGATCGCCGAGAAGGCGAGGCAGCTCAAGGCCGCCGGCCGCGACATCATCAGCTTCTCCATCGGCGTGCCCAACTTCCTGCCCGGCGAGCACGTGTACGCCGCGGCGCGCGAGGCGCTCTCGCACGACTCCGGCCAGTACGGCAGCAATCGCGGCGCCGAGCCGCTGCTGGACGCCTTCCTCAAGCACATCGAGGCGCTGGGCTTCAGAGGCTACGGCCGCATGAACCTGTCCATCGGCATCGGCGCCAAGCAGGTGCTGTACAACCTGGCCGAGGCGCTGCTGGACGAGGGCGACGAGATCGCCTTCGCCGCGCCGTTCTGGACCACCTACCGCGACATCGCGGACATCGTCGGGGCGAAGGCCAACATCCTGCACTGCGGCCCCGAGCGGAACTACAAGCTGGTGCCCGCGCAGCTCGACGCCGCGCTGGCGCGCAGGCCCAAGGTGTTCCTGTTCAACAACCCGTCCAACCCCACCGGCATGGTCTACACGCGCGAGGAGATCGCCGCGCTGGCCGACGTGCTGGCGGACCACCCGGACACCTGGATCGTCACCGACGACATCTACAACTCGATGGTGTTCGACGGCATCGGCTACCACAACTTCGTGTTCGCGCGGCCGGAGCTGAAGGACCGGCTGGTGTTCGTCGACTCGCTGTCCAAGACCTACGGCATGCCGGGCTGGCGCGTGGGCCTGATGGCGGGCCCGGAGGCGGTGGCCAGGGCGGTCACCACGCTCAACTCCAACCACATCACCAGCCTGCCGGAGGTGATCACCGCCGCCGCGGTGGCCGCCCTCGCCGGGCCGCAGGACGTGCCGCAGGCCAAGTGCGCCGAGTTCGCCGCCAAGCGCGATACCGTGGTGGCCGCGCTGGCCGCGATCCCCGGCGTGGTGTGCCCGCGGCCGCAGGGCGCGTTCTACGCCTTCCCGGACATCTCGGCCGCCTTCGGCAGGCGCCACGGCGACACGCCCATCGACAGCGACGTGGCGTTCTGCGCCGCGCTGCTGGAGGCCAAGGGCGTGGCCTGCGTGCCCGGTTCGGCCTTCGGCGAGCCGCGCGCCATGCGCATCTCCTACACCTGCCCGGCGGCGCAGCTGCAGCCGGGGCTGGAGCGCATCCAGGCGTTCTTCGCCGAACTGACCTGATCCATCCGCTGGGTGGGCCGCGTGTCCACCGGTTCCATCTCGACGGGCCGAGCCCGTCCAGTCATTCGTAAGGAGTGGAAGTGATGAAAGCCCCCGTTCGAGTCGCAGTCACCGGCGCCGCCGGCCAGATCGGCTACGCCCTGCTGTTCCGCATCGCCGCCGGCGACATGCTCGGTCCCGACCAGCCGGTGATCCTGCACCTGCTGGAGATCACCCCGGCGCTGCCCGCGCTCAACGGCGTGGTGATGGAGCTCAACGACTGCGCGTTCCCGACCCTGGCCGGCGTGGTCGCCACCGACGACGTCAACGTGGCCTTCAGGGACGTGGACTACGCGCTGCTGGTCGGCGCGCGCCCGCGCGGCCCCGGCATGGAACGCAAGGACCTGCTGGAGGCCAACGGCGCCATCTTCGCCCCGCAGGGCAAGGCGCTGAACGACCACGCCAAGCGCGACGTGAAGGTGCTGGTGGTGGGCAACCCGGCCAACACCAACGCGCTGATCGCCCAGCAGAACGCGCCGGACCTCGACCCGCGCCAGTTCACCGCGATGGTGCGGCTGGACCACAACCGCGCGCTCTCCCAGCTCGCCGAGAAGACCGGCAAGCACACCACCGACATCAGGAAGGTCACCATCTGGGGCAACCACAGCTCCACCCAGTACCCGGACCTGCACCACGCCACCGTGGACGGCAAGCCGGCGCTGAGCCTGGTCGACCAGGCCTGGTACGAGAACGACTTCATCCCCACCGTGCAGCAGCGCGGCGCGGCGATCATCAAGGCGCGCGGCGCCTCGTCGGCCGCCTCGGCGGCCTCGGCCGCGATCGACCACATGCGCACCTGGGCGCAGGGCACCGCCGAGGGCGACTGGGTGTCGATGGGCATCCCGTCGGACGGTTCCTACGGCATCGCCCCGGGCGTGATCTACGGCTACCCGGTGACGGTGAAGAACGGCAAGTACGAGATCGTGCAGGGCCTGGAGATCAATGCCTTCTCCCGCGCCCGCATGGACGCCACCGACAAGGAGCTGCGCGAGGAGCGCGCGGGCGTGGAGCACCTGTTCGCCAAGAAGTAGCCGGATCGTTTCCGGCAAGCCCGAGGGCGGCCGAGGCCGCCCTCGGGTGGTGCGCCCCGGTAGGGCAGCATCGGCTGGGCCGTCTTCCGCGGCGCCCGGTTCCGTGCATCGGTCGTCGGATGCCGGTCGGATGTGCTGCCTGGGCAGGGCAGGCGGGTGGCCGCTTTTCGCTTCCCGTTCCGAGGCCGGGTGCCTGTCGATGGAAACCCCGCCGCGGGCGGGCGCTCCGGCCCTGGGTCAGGCCTGGGGCGGCGGCGACGGTTGTTCCGGGGCGAGCAGCCGCCGCAAGGCGCCCTGGACGATCTGCGAAAATTTTGCCGGCTCGCCATAGGCGCGCGCCGTAAGCATCGCGCCGTACACGGTCGACATGAACGACTCGGCTTCCGCGCTGGCAGCGCCCTTCAAGCGGAAGACGCCCAGCTGGGCGCCGCGCGTAAGCACTGTCTCGAGCCATCGGGACAGGTCGCGGAAGTGCGCCCGGACACCCTCGGCCAGGTCCTCGGGCAGCGAAGGCAGCTCGCTCGCCAGCATGCCGGCGACGCAGAAGGGCGCCGAGGCGTCGGCGATGCACCTTTCCCAGTAGCCCGTATAGAACAGCAGCTGCCGCAGAGGGTCGAACTCGCTTCCCTCGATCAGCCGCGTCTGTTCCGTGATGGCGGCCCGCGATTGCTCGACGACCGCCCGCGCGAGGTCCGCCTTGGTCGGGAAGTGGTGGTGGATGCTCGCCTTGCGCACCTCGACCTGTTCCGCCACGTCCGCATAGCTGAAGCCGTTGTAGCCGCGGGTCTGGATCAGGTAGCGCGCCGAGTCGAGCAGCTTCTCGCGGGTGTTCATGCCGAGAGGCTACCATCAAGTCGGCAGGTAATCAAAGTAAATGTCAAGAAATATTGGAACATTTGACCCATTAATCTACCAACTAGTAGGATGAAATTTCCTTTCCCCAAGAGCAATCCGCCATGAGCTTCCTGCAACGTTTCTATTTCCTGCGCGCCGGCGTGGCCTTCGTCTGGGTCGCGCTGGTGGTGCTTCTCTCCCGGCTGCAAGTGCCTGCGCTGGTGACGGATGCGCTGCTGGTGCTCTATCCGGCGTGGGACGCCGGGGCGAACATCCTCGACGCGCGGCGCAGCGGCGGCCTGCGCGCCAACCCCGGGCAGAGGCTGAACGCGCTGATCAGCCTGGCGACCGCCGTCGTCCTGGCGATCGCCCTTGCGGTGCGCGGGAATGCGGGCGGCGTGCTGGTCTTCGGCCTGTGGGCCCTGCTGTCGGGGCTGCTCCAGCTGCTGGTGGGCGTTCGGCGCCGGCAGCTGGGCGGCCAGGTCTTCATGATGATCAGCGGCGGCCAGTCGGCGCTGGCGGGCGTGTTCATGGCCATGCAGGCGTTCGGCAAGGTTCCGACGATCGCCCAGCTGGCACCCTACGCCGCATTCGGCGGACTCTACTTCTTGCTGGCGGCGTTGCGGCTCACCTTCAAGCGGTCGCGGCCCTTGCAGCCAAGTTCCAACTGAAACGTCCGGGGTTCCGTCGAGCATGCCGGTCTTTCCCTTCCACGGCTGCCGTCGCGTCGCTGGCGTGCCCGGTCCCTGCGGCGCCGGGCGCATCCGCCGCGTCACCTTCTCCAGCGGTGAAGGCGACGCCCGACGTCGCCCTGGCGGCGACGCATGCGCCAGACGGCGCACCGATGGATTGGCGGCGAAGTGTTCCCTTACTCCCGCGTCGGTTTCCGGTGCACGGTTCGGCGCGAAATCCCGTCGTGTCGCATGATCGCGGCTCAGTGCGACGAAACATACGCCGACGGTGTCGGCGCCTCCGGCATGGCGAAGCTGCGTTTCATCCGTTCCACCTCTGCCACCGGCGGTCTCCCGAAGAGCCGCTTGAATTCGCGGCTGAACTGCGACGCGCTTGCGTAGCCCACGGCGGCGGCCGCCGCTGCCGCCGTGGCGTGCTGGCGAAGCATGAGCAGGCGCGCCTGGTGCAGGCGCGTCGACTGTACGTAGCGCATCGGCGAGGTGCCCGTCATCGCGCGGAAGTGCGCGTGGAAGGTGGGCGTGCTCATCGCCGCCTCGCCGGCCAGCTCGTCCACGCTGAGCGCCTCGGCGTAGCGGCTGTGGATGACGCGGATCGCGCGCGCCACCATGGCGAACCTGCCCCGCTGCGCGAGCGCCGCGCGCGAGGAGCCGCCCTGGGCGCCCGACAGGACCCGGTAGTAGATCTCGCGCACGAGCGCGGGACCGAGCACCTCGCCGTCCGGGGGACTCGCCAGCGCCTCGAGCAGGCGCAGGACCGACGCCGCGAGCGCGTCCTCCAGGGGCGAGGCATACAGCCCGCGCGGCGGCGCCGACGATGCCCCGCGCCGCTCGTCGATCCGGATGCACACCTCCGCGGCCACCGCGTGATCGAGGCGGAAGTAGATCGCCAGCAACGGCTCGTCCGCCGAGGCGTCCGTCTCCATCGTGAAAGGCACGGGCACGGACACGACGAGGTAGTGCTGGTCGTCGTAGACGAAGACCTCGTCGCCCAGGAAGCCGCGCTTGCGCCCCTGCGCCACGACGACGATGCCGGGCTCGTAGAGCACGGGCGCGCGGCTCAGCGGCCGGTCGGAGCGCAGAAGGCGCACGTCCGGCAGCGGCGTCAGCGTGTACCCCTCGATCGGCGCGAGCTCCCGGAGCAGGGCAATCATGCGGCGGCGGGAAGGCGCATCCATGCGGCCACTCTCCGGCTTCCCCGTCCCTGCCGCAAGCACCCTTCATAGGATCAGGCAATGACGCCACACGGGGGGCCATGGGCTGCATGGCGCCGGGTATCTACGATCGCTTCCATGCCTGGCCAGGAGTCCATGCCATGACCCGCAAGACCTTTTTCATCACCGGCGTCAGCAGCGGCTTCGGCCGCGCGCTCGCCCGCGAAGCCCTGGCCGCCGGCCACAAGGTGATCGGCACCGTCCGCACCGACGCGGCGCGCCGCGCCTTCGAGGGCCTGAACGATGGCCATGCCTACGCCGCCATGCTGGACGTCACCGACATCGACGCGATTCCGGGCGTCGTTGCCGACGCGGAATCGCGCTTCGGTTCCGTCGACGTCCTCGTGAACAACGCGGGATACGGCCACGAGGGCATCTTCGAGGAATCCCCGCTCGACGACATGCGCCGCCAGTTCGAAGTGAACGTGTTCGGCGCCGTGGCGGTCACCCATGCATTCGTGCCGCGCTTCCGCGAGCGTCGCAACGGGCACATCATCAACATCACCTCGATGGGCGGCTTCATCACGATGCCGGGCATCGCGTACTACTGCGGAAGCAAGTTCGCGCTCGAGGGCATCAGCGAGGTGCTCGGCAAGGAACTGCGGCCGTTCGGGGTGCACGTGACCGCCGTCGCCCCGGGCAGCTTCAGGACGGACTGGGCGGGCCGGTCGATGCAGCGCTCGCCGAGACGCATTGCCGACTATGACGGGATGTTCGACCCCATCCGCCAGGCCCGGCTCGAAAAGAACGGCAAGCAGCTCGGGGATCCCGTGAAGGCGGCCAGGGCCATCCTGACCCTGGTCGGCCTGTCGGACCCGCCCGCGCATCTCCTGCTTGGCAGCGATGCGCTTTCCCTCGTGCGCGAAAAGCTCGCGGCCATGGCCGCGGATATCGATGCCTGGGAGAGCTTGACGCGATCGACCGATGGTTGATGCCGGAGTCCTGCTCCGCGGGAAGTATCGTGTCGGCGGGCGCTGAGCCCCGCTCCCCACGGGAGAGAGGCTGGGTGAGGGTGCGGCCAGGGCCTGACGCCGCGCTCCACCCGGACCCTCACCCGCCTGCCGGCACCCTCTGCCGAAGGGAGAGGGATTCACTCGTGCGGGCAACGGGCGCCTGCGTGTCGCTGTTTCAGCCGGCGGGGTCCGCCAGCCGCTCCAGCATGTGCCGGATCGCTTCCGGTGCCTTCGCCCGGTTCAGTGTCGAGCCCCGCTGCTTGCCAGCGCCTCGCGCACATATCCCAGCAGCGCATCGTCCACCGCGCTGCCGCTGCGCAGCTCCGGTTCTTTCGCGTAGGCCTCGCGGATGCGCGCGTGGGTGGCCGGATCGTCGCCGGCGTATGCGCGGAAGAGTTCCATCCAGCGCCGTGCCATCGCCTGCACGCGCGGGTCGTTGGCCGGCACGCGGTCGGCAAGCGCGCCGCGCAATTCGGCGATGAGCTCGGGCCAGGCATGCATCTGCTTGCCGTAGTGGGCGCGCATGCGTTCCATCTCGTGCGGCTGCAGGTAGCGGGCGAAGATCGCCAGCCGCGCGCTTATCATCGCCTGCTCCACGAAGCGCTCCAGTCCGGGCGTGAGGCCGCTGCGCTCGCGCAGGCCGGGCTCGTTCTCGTTCATCGCGCGCAGGCGCATCAGGAACGCGGGATTGTCGCCGGTGCCGCGGCCCACCAGGTCCATCCAGCGCAGGGCGAGGAGCTGCGCGTCGGGATCGTCCGGCGTGGCGCCGCGCTCCATCGCCGCCCGCACGGCGGTGACCAGGGCGCTCCATTCGGGCAGCACGTCGGGATCGGTGTGCAGCGGCAGGGTCTTCAGTTCTTCCGGGGTGAAATACTTCTCGTACATCGTCATCAGCTCCAGCGTGTCCAGCCAGTCGGCCAGGTCGGGGGACTGTCCGGCGGCCAGCTGCGCGCGCAGGCGCACCAGCCGCTCGCGCAGGCGCGCCGCCTCGGCCGCCTGGCGGTCGATCTGCGCGATCTGGCGCTCGACCACCTCGGCCAGCGGCCGTTGCGGTCCGGACAGGGCGGCTCCGATGTCGGCAAGCGGCAGGCCCAGCTGGCGCAGGGCCTGGATGCGGTGCAGGCGCTCGACGTCCGCCTGCCCGTACAGCCGGTAGCCGGCAGCGGAGCGCGACGAGGGACGCAGCAGGCCGATCGCGTCGTAGTGGTGCAGGGCACGCACGGTCAGCCCGCAGCGCCTGGCCAGCTCGCCCACCGTCAGCAGCATCGTCCTCGCTCCTTCTCGTCGCGTGGCGGGCACGCTAAGGGCTCACGTTACGTGAGGGTCAAGCGTTCCGGCCACCTGCCGGCCAGGCGGCCTTGGGTTTACCCTTGGCCCGTTGCCGGGAAGCGCCATGACCGAACCGATCACCGTGCTGGTGGCCGACGACCACCCGATGTTCCGCGCCGCGGTGGTGCACACCCTGGGCGCGGCGGTGGCGGCGCGCGTGCTGGAGGCGTCCAGCCAGAGCGGCCTGGAGGCGGCGCTGGCCGTCGAGCCGGCGGTGGACCTGGTGCTGCTGGACCTCGCCATGCCCGGCGCGATCGGCTTCTCGTCGCTGCTGTGGCTGCGCGCCGAGTACCCGGACCTGCCGGTGATCGTGATCTCCTCCAACGACCGCCCGCGCACCGTGCGCCGTGCCCAGCAGTTCGGCGCCGCCGGCTTCGTCTCCAAGGCCGCGCCGGTGGAGGCGCTGGGCGAGGCGGTGCGCACGGTGCTGGACGGCGGCCTGGCCTTCGAGGCCAGCCGCGCCGAGCGCAGCCCCGAGGACGCCGCCCTGGCCGCCCGCCTGGCCCGGCTCACCCCGCAGCAGTTCCGCGTGCTGATGCTGCTGGCCGAAGGCCTGCTCAACAAGCAGATCGCCGACCGGCTGGGGCTGGCGGAGAACACGGTGAAGATCCACGTCACCGCGGTGCTGTCCAAGCTGGAATGCCGCTCGCGCACGCAGGCGGCGGTGCTGGTGAAGTCGCTGGATCTGGAGGAAGAAAGCGCAGTGGATTGAAAGCATCCGCCGTCGCCATGGGCGGGATGTGCCATCGCGTGATCCTTGCGCCAAGCGTCGGGAAGGCATCCGTGCTCCCCTGGGTTCGATGGAGGCGTCTTCAGCGTCCGGCACCGGGCAGCTTTTGCCTGCCAAAGGTCCCGGACGGCGGCCCGGTATGGGCGTTTCAATGCAGCCTTGCCCCATCTTCCGAGTCAATGGAGCCCGTCCATGGCATCGTACAAGCCCTCCGGCTACAGCACCGTTTCGCCATACCTGATCGTCGAGGGTGCGGCCGCGACCATCGACTTCCTGAAGCGGGTCTTCGGCGCCGTCGAGCTGCGGCGGATGCCCGGCGACGACGGCCGGCTGCGGCTTGCCGAGGTGCGGATCGGCGACACCGTCGTCATGCTCGCCGATCCGGTGCCGGCGGACTGGCCCGCCGTTGCCGCCCATGTGCATGTCTATGTCCCGGACGTGGATGCGGCCTACCGCAAGGCGCTCGATGCCGGGGCCGCGCCGGTCCAGGCGCCCGCCAGGAGGGACGGCGAGGACGACAGGCGCGGCGGCGTCAGGGATGCGGGCGGCACGACCTGGTGGCTGGCGACGGAGGTCGGCTGACTCTTTGCGCGCGTCCGGGCTTGTCGGCCGGGCGACTCAGCCGTGGTGCGCCAGCAGCCGGCTCATCAGGGCGCGCAGCCGCGACGGCGATACCGGCTTGAGCATGAAGCGGAGTCCGGCGGTTTCCAGTTCCGCGCGGACGCCGGCATCGTTGCGGGCGGTGAGTACGATCACCGGCGGCTCGCAGCCCCAGCGCCGGTGGAGATCCGGCAGCAGCGCGGGGCCGGTGGTGTCGCCGAGCTGGTAGTCGAGCAGAACCAGGTCGGGCGCGGGGGCGGAGCCGGCGAGCATGGCCGCCTCGATGGCGTCGCCGGCGGTGTCGACGCGGCAGCCCCAGCGCCGGAGCAGCACGGTCATGGCGGTGCGGGCCTGCGTGTCGTCGTCGATGCAGAGGATGCGGCGACCCACGAGCGGCGAATCGGTGTCGGCGGCCGGCGCGGCGCCGGGGGCCTCGCCGGCCTCGGCCGGGGCGGCGCGCGGCACGCGGATGGCGAACACGCTGCCGCCGCCGGGCCAGGAACGCACGCTCACGTCGTGGCCGAGCAGCTGCGCGATGCGGCGCACGATGGACAGGCCCAGCCCGGCGCTGCGCTCGTCGGCGTCCACGCCGGAGTCGAGGCGGCGGAACTCCTGGAAGATGAGTTCGCGCTGGTCGTCGGGGATGCCCACGCCGGTGTCCCACACTTCGATGCGCAGCTGGTCGCCGTCGCGGCGGCAGCCGAGCAGCACGCGGCCGCGCGGGGTGTAGTGCACGGCGTTGGAGAGAAAGTTCTGCAGCGCGCGGCGCAGCAGCACGGGGTCGCTGCGCACCCAGGCGCGGGTGTCCACGAAGTCGAGCCGCAGTCCGCGCGCCTGCGCCACGATGCCGAACTGGCGCGCCAGCTCGCCGAGGAGCGGCGACAGCGGCACGTCGGCCACCTGGGTTTTGAAGCCGCCGGCGTCCAGGCGGGCCAGGTCGAGCATGCTGGTGAGCTGGCTCTCCAGCGCCTGCAGTGCGTGCTCGACGCGGGCGAGCAGGGCGCGCCCGCCCGCGCCGTGCAGCGGCTCGCGCAGCGCGCCGGCGAACAGGCGCGCGGCGTTCAGCGGCTGCAGCAGGTCGTGCACGGCGGCGGCCACGTAGCGGGTCTTGTCGCGGTTGGCGCGGTGCGCCGCGGCGGTGGCCAGGCGCTGCTCGCGGGTGGCGGCGTCGATGCGGCTTTCCAGCGTGGCGGTGAGCGTGCGCAGCTCGCGCGCGGCGTCCTTGTAGGCGGTGATGTCGGCGTAGCTGGTGACGAAGCCGCCGTCGGGCAGGGGATGGCCGCGGATCTCCAGCACGCTGCCGTCGGGCCGCTCGCGCTCGTAGGTGTGCGGGCCGCCCTCGCGCAGGTAGTCGAGGCGGCGCTGGATCGCCTCCTCGACGTCGCCGGGGCCGAGCAGGCCGCGCTGCGCGTTGTGGCGGAACAGGTCCTCCACCGGCCGGCCCTTGCGCAGCAGCCCGGATGGGTACTGCATCAGCTCGGCGTAGCGGCGGTTCCAGGCGACCAGGCGCAGCTGCTTGTCCACCACGCTGACGCCCTGCGGCAGGCGTTCCAGGCAGTCCGGGTCGCCGGCGGCCGCCTGCAGCGCGGCCTGCACCAGGCTGTCCTGCGTCGAGCGCAGCGCGCCGGCATAGTGCGCCACCAGGCGTTCCAGCTCCTCGCGGCTGCGCTGGCGCAGGCGCGCCACGCGCAGGCGCTGCTGCAGGAACAGGCCGAGCAGGATCGCCGGCAGCCAGCCGCCGAGGACGACCAGGGCGGCGCGCCAGCCGGCGTGCGCGGCCTCGCGGGTGTCGACCAGCAGGTGCGCGGTCCAGCCCTGCGAGGGCAGGGCGATGGATTGCCACAGCACCTCGTGCGCGAGCGGCGGCTGCGTCACGCGCACGCGCCGCCCGCCGTCGGCGAGGCGGGCGACGGTCCGCGCCCGGATCGGCCGCAGCGGCTGCTCGCCGTACTGGCGGGTGGCGTGCAGCGCCTGCGCCGCCGCGGGCGCCAGCGGCTGCAACGGGTGGTACAGCCAGGCGGGGCGGTTGCTGAGGAAGACCACGCCGTGCGCGTCGCTGAGCAGGATGGTGGCGGGATCGCCGGCCCATTCGCGCTCGACCGTGTCCAGGGTGATCTTCACCACCACCACGCCGATGCGGCGGCCGTCCGCGTCGTGCACCGCCTCGGCGATGAAGTAGCCGGCCACGTTGGTGGAGACGCCGATGCCGTAGAAGCTGCCGTGGTCGTGCGCCATCGCCAGCTGGAAATAGGGCCGGAAGCCGTAGTCGAGGCCGACGTTGCTGGACGGTTCGCGCCAGTTGCTGGCGGCCAGCGCCACGCCGCGGCGGTCGATCAGGGTGAGCGTGGAGACGTGGGTGAGGCCGTTGGCCTGTTCCAGCTTGCGGTTGAGCGCCGCGGTGTCGACCCGGCCGGCCGGCGCCTCCAGCGCCTGGCGCAGCACGGGGTCCAGCGCGAGCACGGTGGGCAGCACGCGGTAGCGGTCGACGAAGCGCTGCAACGCCAGCGCGCGCAGCTGCAACTGGCCGGCGGCCTGCGCCGAGAGCCGGCGCAGCGCGCGTTCCTGCGCGATGCGGCCGGCGCCCCAGGCGCTCGCGAGCATGGCCGCGGCGAGCAGCAGGACGGCGGTCAGGCGGCGGTGGCGGCGGGTCATCGGTGCGGGGCGTCGCGCGGGTCCGGCGCGATGGTCGCACAGCCGCGGGCCGGCCAAGGGGCCGGCTAGCCGGAATGTGCTATACGCCGCGCGCGCGTCCTGGGCTACAAATCCGCCCGTCCACGAAGCCGGCCGCCGCGGCCGGCGGAGGAAGGGTGCCGATGCTTGCCGCCACGACGACGCCACCCGCGCGCCGGCCGATCCACCGCCGGCTCTACGTGCAGGTGCTGTGCGCCATCGCGCTCGGCGCGCTGGTCGGCCACCTGTGGCCGCCGGCCGGCGAGCAGCTCAAGCCGCTGGGCGACGCCTTCATCAAGCTGGTGAAGATGGTGATCGCGCCGGTGATCTTCCTCACCGTGGTCAACGGCATCGCCGGCATGAGCAGCCTGCGCTCGGTGGGGCGGGTGATGGCCAAGGCGCTGCTCTACTTCGTCGCGCTGTCCACGCTGGCGCTGGTGGTGGGCCTGGTGGTGGCGCACCTGGCGCGGCCGGGCGCGGGACTGCACATCGACCCGGCCGCGCTGGACGCGGCCAGCGTGCGCGGCTACGCCAGCAAGGCGCACGAGCTCACCCTCACCGGCTTCCTGCTGGACGTCATTCCGTCCACGGTGGTCGGCGCCTTCGCCTCGGGCAACATCCTGCAGGTGCTGTTCTTCGCGGTGGTCTTCGGCATTTCGCTGGCGATGGCGGGCGAGCCCGCCGCGCCGGTGGCGCGCTTCTTCGAGGCGCTGGCCGCACCGGTGTTCCAGCTGGTGCACCTGCTGATGAAGGCCGCGCCGGTCGGCGCGTTCGGCGCGATCGCCTTCACCATCGGCCGCTACGGCATCGGTGCGCTGGCCAACCTGGCCTGGCTGGTGCTCACCTTCTACGCCGCCTCGGCGCTGTTCGTGCTGGTGGTGCTCGGCGCGGTGGCGCGGCTCACCGGCTTCTCGATCCTGGCGCTGATCCGCTACCTCAAGGCCGAGCTGCTGCTGGTGCTGGGCACTTCGTCCTCGGAGGCGGCGCTGCCCTCGCTGATGGAGAAGATGGAGCAAGCCGGCTGCCGCAAGTCGGTGGTGGGCCTGGTGGTGCCGGCCGGCTATTCGTTCAACCTCGACGGCACCAACATCTACATGACGCTGGCCGCGCTGTTCATCGCGCAGGCCACCGGCATCGAGCTTTCCCTGGGCCAGCAGCTGGTCCTGCTCGGGGTGGCGATGATCAGCTCCAAGGGCGCCGCGGGCGTGACCGGCGCCGGGTTCATCACGCTGGCGGCCACGCTCGCCGTGGTGCCGGCCGTGCCGGTGGCCGGCATGGCATTGATCCTGGGCGTGGACCGCTTCATGAGCGAGTGCCGCTCGCTGACCAATTTCATCGGCAATGCCGTCGCCACCGTGGTGGTGGCGCGCTGGGAAGGGGCGCTCGACCGCTGCGCCCTGGACGAGGCACTGGGCCGCGCGCGCCGGGATGCCGTCGGCACGCCGCGACGCCGGATCATGATCGAATCGGGAGAACCGCGATGAGTCGTTGCAGCCTTTTCCTCGCGGCGCTGGCCGCCGCGTTCTGCGTCGCCGCCGCGGCGCCGGCCGTCGCCGACGATGCCGCGCCGGCGCAGACGATCGCGCTGTGGCCGGGCACGCCGCCGGGCGGCGGCAGCGGTCCGCGCGGTCCGGAGCGGATCGGCCAGAGCGGCACCGGCGTGGGCGCGGTGTCCAACATCAGCCGGCCGCGCATCGAGATCTACCGGCCTTCGCGGCCCAACGGCACCGCCGTGCTGCTGGTCGGCGGCGGCGGCTATTTCCGCATCGGCATCGGCCACGAGGTGATGCCGACCGCGCGCTGGCTGGCCGCGCTGGGCGTGACGCCGGTGGTGCTGTACTACCGCCTGCCCGGCGAGGGCTGGACGCCGGCCGCGCCGTTCCAGGACGGCCAGCGCGCGATGCGCCTGCTGCGCGCGCAGGCGCGCGAGCTGGGCATCGACCCGCAGCGGATCGGCGTGATCGGCTTCTCCGCCGGCGGCAACCTGGCCGGCATCGTGGCGACGCGCTTCGCCGACGCGCTCTACGCGCCCGTCGACGCGGCCGACCGGCAGTCGGCGCGTCCCGATTTCGTGGGGCTGATCTATCCGGTCAGCACCCTGCAGCCCCCGTACGACACCACGCGCTCGGTGCGCGAGCTGTCGGCGCAGCCGGATGCGGCGACGGCGTACACCATCCAGCTGCACGTGAGCCGCGACACGCCGCCCACCTTCATCGCCGACGCGGTGGACGATCCCATCGTCGACGTCGATACCGGCGTGTCGCTGTTCGCCGCGCTGGTCAGGCAGCACGTGCCGGTCGAGCTGCACGAGTTCGAGCGCGGCGGCCACGGCTGGGGCCTGGGCCAGCCGGGCACCCCGGTGGCGGCCTGGCCGCGCCTGTTCGCCGCCTGGGCGCGCAGCCACGGCTTCCTGCCCGCGGCCGGGGACGCCGCCGCGCCGTTCGCCGCACCGGCACCGCAGGCGCAACCGGCCAAGGCGCGCGCGGCCGCGGCCGACGGCGGCGCGGACGACAACGACGACTGACCGATCCACTCCGTTTCCAGGGGAGCGCACCATGACACCGAACCCACGCATCCTGCCGGCCGCCGCACTGGGCGCCCTGCTGCTGGCCGTCGCCGCGCCCGGCCATGCCGCCGATACCGTATCCAACGCCGAACTGCTCAAGCTGGTCCGACAGCAGGCCGCCGAGATCAAGGCGCTGAAGCAGCGGATCGGCGCGCTGGAGGCGCACGAGGCACAGGCCGCCGCCGCGCCGGCCGCCGCCACGCCGCTGCAACGCCAGGCCGCCGAGAACCGCGAGGCCGTGGCGGCGGCGGTGGCCGACGCCCGCGCCGACGAGCAGGCGCTGGCCCGGGCGCGGCTGGTCGACAGCGACGGGCGCGGCGCCGGCGGCGGCGTCACCACGCGCTGGGGCAAGGGCCACGAGGCCGGCCCGACCTTCAGCAGCGACGACGGCTTCTTCACCTTCAAGCCGGACGGCCGCCTGGTGATGGACTTCACCGGCACGCGCGGTTCGGACTACGACGCGCGCAACCTCAGCGGCTCGCAGGTCAACTCCGTGCGGTTGGGCGCGGAGGGCACGATGGGCAAGCTCGGCTACCACTTCGAGGTGGACTTCGCCGGCAACAAGACCTCGCTGAAGGAGGCCTACCTCTCCTACGCCACGCCGGTGTTCGGGCTGCCGAGCAAGTTCTACCTGGGCAACTTCCTCAAGGACCTCGGCACGGAAGGCTCCAGCGAGGGCGTGACCACGCCGTTCATGCTGCGCAATGCGGCGGCCACGGTGGGCGAGCCGGTGAACAGCTATTTCGGCCTGGGCGGGGAGTGGAAGATCTTCGGCCCCGACTGGCACTACAGCCTGTCGGTGAGCGGCAACTCGCCCGCCGCCTCCACCACCGGCAGCGAGACCGACTCCGTCGCCTACCTGACCCGCGCGCACTGGAACCCGCTCAAGGGCGGCGACGGCTTCCTGCACGTGGGCGCCTGGTACTACTACGAGAAGATCGGCAACGGCGTCGCCAGCATCAACAACACGCCCGCCATCGCGCTGGACTACAACGGCAACCTCGCGGTGTCGGCCAGCTCCATCGCCGACCCGACGCAGGACCGCGGCGTCGGCTACGAGCTGGGCGGGGTCTACCGCAACTTCTGGGCGATGGGCGAATACGGCAAGCGCACGATCGATTCCAGCAGCGTCGATGCGGTGACGCGGCACGGCTCCTCGCTGGCGGCCGGCTGGATGATCACCGGCGAGAAGCCGGGCTTCTCCAGCCGTGGCGGCAACTGGCAGGGCGTGCACGTGAGCGACCCGCTGACCTCCGGCGGCTGGGGCGCCTTCGAGCTGGCCGCCCGCGTCGACCACTACGATTTCACCGGCGCGCCGCGCGGCGGCAAGGGCATCAGCTATACGCTGGGCCTGAACTGGTATTTCAACGACTGGTCGCGGCTGATGGTCAACTACATCCGCTGGTATACCGACAACAAGGTCGGCAGTTACCAGGGGCCGGACTGGGGCAACTCGCTGGGCGTGCGGGCGCAGGTGGTGTTCTGATCCCGGCGCCGGCCGGCCCTCGCCGCCGCGCCGGCGCGCGGAACCGGGGCGGAAGGAACCGGGTTAGAATCGGCGCTTTCCGGCCGGACCCCCAGGACCTATGAAGCGATTTCTTGCGATGCTCCCCGGCGCGCTGCTCGCCGCCTGCGGCGCCCACGGGCTGCGCGACACCACCCCGAAGCTGAGCAGCCACACCGGCAAGGACGTGGCCGCCTACGTCGAATGCGTGCGCGGCAAGTGGGACGCGCTGGGCGTGCAGGCGAGCGCCTCGGCCAAGGACCAGGAAGGCCGGGTCTCGGCCAGCGACAAGAACGGCGCGCGCGAGCTGATCCAGGCGACCGCCGACGGCACCGGCGCGCTGGTGGTGCTGTACGAGCGCCAGGACCGCGACAAGACCTACGACCCGCGCTACCGCGACGCGGCGGTCGGCTGCCTGTGATCCCCGGCGGCCGCGGTTCGCCGCGGCCTCGCCGGCTCCCTCTCGACCAAGGTCGCAAGGTCCCGCGCCCGCCGCTGGTCTAGGCTTGCCCGGTCACGGGCGGAACGGGATCTTAAGGCCATGCGCTACGAGGATTTCTACCGGCAGTCGGTCGAACGGCCGGAACAGTTCTGGGCCGAGCAGGCGCGGCGCATCCACTGGGAGACGCCGCCGGCGAAGATCCTCGAGGAGTCCACGCCGTTCCGCCGCTGGTTCGTCGGCGGCACCACCAACCTCTGCCACAACGCCGTCGACCGCCATCTCGCCGAGCGCGGCGAGCAGCTCGCGCTGGTGGCGGTCTCCACCGAGACCGGCATCACCCGCGAGCTGAGCTACCGCGAGCTGCACCGCGAGGTGAACACCTTCGCCGCCGTGCTGGCCGCGCTCGGCGTGGGCCGCGGCGACCGCGTGGTGATCTACCTGCCCAACGTCGCCGAGGCGGTGTTCGCCATGCTGGCCTGCGCGCGCATCGGCGCGATCCACTCGGTGGTGTTCGGCGGCTTCGCCGCGCACAACCTGGCGCTGCGCATCGACGACGCCGAGCCCAGGCTGCTGGTCTGCGCCGACGCCGGCATGCGCGGCGGCAAGGTGATCCCGTACAAGCCGCTGGTGGACGCGGCGCTGGCCGAGGCGAAGTCGCCGCCGCCGCAGGTGCTGATCGTCGACCGCGGCCTGGACCCGCAGATGACCCGCGTGGCCGGCCGCGACCTCGACTACGCCGAGCTGCGCCGCGCGCACGAGGGCGAGCAGGTGCCGGTCGCCTGGCTGGAATCGAACGAGCCGAGCTACCTGCTCTACACCTCCGGCACCACCGGCAAGCCCAAGGGCATCCAGCGCGACGTGGGCGGCTACGCGGTGGCGATGGCGATGTCGATCCGCTGCATCTTCGACGTCGCGCCGGGGCAGGTGATGTTCTCCACCTCCGACGTGGGCTGGGCGGTGGGGCACTCCTACAACGTGTACGGGCCGCTGATCGGCGGCGCCACCTCGCTGCTGTACGAGGGCCTGCCGACGCATCCCGATCCCGGCATCTGGTGGCAGCTGTGCGAGCGCTACGGCGTGCGCACCATGTTCTCCTCGCCCACCGGCATCCGCGTGCTGAAGAAGCAGGACGCGGGCTGGCTGAAGAAATACGACCTCTCGGAGCTGAAGTGGCTGTTCCTCGCCGGCGAGCCGCTGGACGAGCCGACCGCGCACTGGATCACCGAGGGCCTGGGCGTGCCGGTGATCGACAACTACTGGCAAACCGAGACCGGCTGGCCGGCGATCACGCTGATGCCGGGGCTGGACCTCAAGCCCGTGAAGTTCGGCTCGCCCGGCCTGCCGGCACCGGGCTACCGGATGAAGGTGATCGACGAGACCACCGGCGGGGAGGCCGCGCCGGGCCAGAAGGGCGTGCTGGTGTTCGAGCCGCCGCTGCCGCCGGGCTGCCTCAGCACCGTGTGGCGCGACGACGCGCGCTACGTGAGCAGCTACTTCAGCCACTTCAGGGAGCCGGTGTACAGCTCGCTGGACTGGGCGATCCGCGACGCGGACGGTTACGTCACCATCCTCGGCCGCACCGACGACGTGATCAACGTGGCCGGCCACCGCCTGGGCACGCGCGAGATCGAGGAGTCGGTGTCCACCCATCCGGCGGTGGCCGAGGCCGCGGTGGTCGGCGTGAAGGACGAGCTGAAGGGGCAGGTGCCGGTGGTGTTCGCCACGCTCAAGCAGGGCGTCGGCGAAGCGCCGAAGCAGGTGGCGCAGGGCATGCAGCAGCGCGTGGTCCAGCAGCTCGGCGCGCTGGCGCGGCCGGCGCGGGTGTACGTGGTGAACGCGCTGCCCAAGACGCGCTCGGGCAAGCTGCTGCGCCGCTCGCTGCAGGCGCTGTGCCAGCAGGCCGATCCCGGCGACCTGTCCACGCTGGACGACCCCGGCGCGCTGGACGAGGTGCGCCGCGCGCTGGAGCGCGGGCCGGACCTGGGGGCCTGAACCGCGACAGCCAAAGAAAGGGAAGGGCCGGGACGCGCGCGTCCCGGCCCCTCGGGCCTCACCCCGCGACGGTGACGCTTCAGGCGGCCGCCGCCTCCTTGGCCTGCGCGGGCGCCGCCAGCGGCAGGCGGATCAGGTAGTCGAAGGCGGAGAGCGCCGCCTTGGAGCCCTCGCCCAGCGCGATCACGATCTGCTTGTACGGCACCGTGGTGACGTCGCCCGCGGCGAACACGCCCGGCACCGAGGTCTCGCCGCGCGCGTCCACCTCGATCTCGCCGCGCGGCGACAGCTTCACCGTGCCCTTCAGCCACTCGCTGTTGGGCAGCAGGCCGATCTGCACGAACACGCCTTCCAGCGCCACGTGCCTCGACTCGCCGCTGGCGCGGTCGGTGTAGTCGAGGCCGGTGACCCTGTGGCCGTCGCCCAGCACCGCGGTGGTCTGCGCGCTGACGATCACGTCCACGTTCGGCAGGCTGCGCAGCTTGCGCTGCAGCACCTCGTCGGCGCGCAGCCTGCCGTCGAACTCCAGCAGGGTGACGTGGCCGACGATGCCGGCCAGGTCGATCGCCGCCTCGACGCCGGAGTTGCCGCCGCCGATCACCGCCACGCGCTTGCCCTTGAACAGCGGGCCGTCGCAGTGCGGGCAGTAGGTGACGCCCTTGTTGCGGTACTCCTGCTCGCCCGGCACGTTCATGTTGCGCCAGCGCGCGCCGGTGGAAAGGATCACCGTCCTGGCCTTCAGCGAGGCGCCGTTGGCCAGCACCACCTCGTGCAGGCCGCCCTCGCGGTCGGCGGGGACCAGCTTCTCGGCGCGCTGCAGGTTCATCACGTCCACGTCGTACTCGCGCACGTGCTGCTCCAGCGCGGCGCCCAGCTTCGGGCCCTCGGTGTAGGGCACCGAGATGAAGTTCTCGATCGCCATGGTGTCCAGCACCTGGCCGCCGAAGCGCTCGGCCGCCACGCCGGTGCGGATGCCCTTGCGCGCGGCGTAGATCGCCGCCGCGGCGCCGGCCGGGCCGCCGCCCACCACCAGCACGTCGAACGGCGCCTTGGCCGCGATCTTCCCGGCGTCGCGCGCGGCGGCGCCGGTGTCGACCTTGGCGAGGATCTGCTCCACCGTCATGCGGCCCTGGCCGAACACCTCGCCGTTCAGGAACACGGTGGGCACCGACATCACCTGGCGCGCCTCCACCTCGTCCTGGAACAGTGCGCCGTCGATGGCGACGTGCCTGATGCTGGGGTTGAGCACGCTCATCAGGTTGAGCGCCTGCACCGTCTCCGGGCAGTTCTGGCAGGACAGCGAGAAGTAGGTCTCGAAGTTGTAGTCGCCGTCCAGCGCGCGCACCTGCTCGATCACCTGCTCGTCGAGCTTCGGCGGGTGGCCGCCTACCTGCAGCAGCGCCAGCACCAGCGAGGTGAATTCGTGGCCCATCGGGATGCCGGCGAAGCGCACGCCGACGTCGGTGCCCGTGCGCTCGATCGAGAACGAGGGCTTGCGCGCGTCGGCGCCGTCGAAGCGCACGGCGACCTTGGGCGAGAGCGCGGCGATGTCCTCGAGCAGCTCCTTCAGCTCGCGCGACTTCCCGCCGTCGTCGAGGGAGGCCACCAGCTCGATCGGGTGGACGACCCTCTCCAGGTAGGTTTGCAGCTGGGATTTGAGATCGGCATCCAACATGGCGGACTCCATCGTTTCGTTTTCTTCGGGATGAGCGCGACGAGCACCCGGCGGTACCGAGCGTCCATGCGCATCGAAGTTCGGGGAAAGGACCCGGCGGAGCCGCCGGGTCCGGGATGGCGGTTCAGGTGAACCGCCGGGCTTAGATCTTGCCGACCAGGTCCAGCGACGGGGCCAGGGTCTTCTCGCCTTCCTTCCACTTGGCCGGGCACACCTCGCCCGGGTGGTTGGCGACGTAGATGGCGGCCTTGACCTTGCGCAGCAGCTCCTTGGCGTCGCGGCCGATGCCCTCGGCGGTGATCTCGATGCCCTGGATCACGCCCTGCGGGTCGACGATGAAGGTGCCGCGGTCGGCCAGGCCGGTCGGGCGCAGGATGTCGAAGTTCCTGGAGATCTCGTGGGTCGGGTCCCCGATCATGGCGTACTTGATCTTGCCGATCGCCGGCGAGGTGTCGTGCCAGGCCTTGTGCGAGAAGTGGGTGTCGGTGGAGACGGAGAACACTTCCACGCCCAGCTTCTGGAACTCGGCGTAGTTGTCGGCCAGGTCTTCCAGCTCGGTCGGGCACACGAAGGTGAAGTCGGCCGGATAGAACACGAACACGGCCCACTTGCCCTTGATGTCGGCGTCGGACACTTCGACGAACTTGCCGTCCTTGTAGGCCTGGGCCTTGAAGGGTTTGACCGGGGTATTGATCAGCGACATGCGCATGCTCCCTTTGGTGGTGGTGGTTATGAACTGACCGGCAAAGCATAGACCCTGCCATTCCATCGATCCAATTGATTGTCAGGATGGCATCCATTGTCTGCGGCTATCGTTGCCGGCGCCCGGTTTCACGGCGGCCGTCCGGGGCGGTCGCCCGCGTAGTGCGCGCGGGGGCGGATCAGGCCGCCTTCCGCCTGCTGCTCCAGCGCGTGCGCCAGCCAGCCCGCGGCGCGGCCGGCGGCGAAGATCGCCAGCGCGGCATCGGCGTCGAGCCCGTGCGCGCAGGCGAGCGCCGCCAGCGCGAAATCCAGGTTGGGCCGCAGGCCGCACTGCGCCTGCGCGGCCTCGGCCAGCAGGCGGATGCGGCCGGCCGCGGCGGGGCGCGGCCGCACGGCGTCCAGCGCGCGCAGCAGCGCCTCGGCGCGCGGGTCGCCCTCCGGGTAGAGCGGATGGCCGAAGCCGGGCAGGGGGTCGCCGCGGCGCAGGCGCTCGCGCACGCCCTCGGCCGGCCGCCGCTCGCGCAGCAGCTCCTGGATCAGCGCGTGCGAGCGCGCCGCCGCGCCGCCGTGCTGCGGTCCCGACAGCGCGGCCAGGCCGGCGCACAGCGCCATGTGCAGGCTGGCGCCGGTGGAGGCCGCCACGCGGGCGGCGAAGGCGGAGGCGTTGAGCTCGTGGTCGGCGCACAGCACCAGGGCGCGGCGCACCAGGTCCGCGAAGGACGCCCCCTCGCGGCGCCAGCCGGCCGCCAGCCGTTCGTGGACGGGGCGGCGGTCGGGGCGGCCGCCGCACAGCAGCGCCGCCGTCTCGCGCAGCAGCCGGGCGGCCTGCTGCTGGCGGCGCAGCGGGTCGCGGCTGTGCGAATGCGGCGCGTCGTGCGCGAGCAGCGGCAGCGCGGCGGCGGTGCGCTCCAGCGGCGGCAGGCCGCGCTGGCGCAGCAGCGCGGCCACCGCCGCCGGCCATGGCGCCGGCGCGACGGCGGCGAACGGGTCTGGTTCGCCGCTGCCCCACAGCAGGCGCGCGACTTCCTCCAGCGTGGCGCCGGATTCGGCCAGCGCGAGCGCGGACTGGCCGCGGTAGTAGTGGCCGTGCGGGCGGATCAGCGAGATCTGCGTCTGCAGCACCGGCAACCCCCAGGCCAGGCTGTGCGCCGCGCCCTGCGCCGCGCCGCGGCCGGCCTGGCGGCGCTCGATCAGGCGCTCGACGTCCTCGGCGCGGTACTCGCGGCTGCGCCCGTCCGCGCCGGGGCGCGAGTCGATGCGGCCGCGGCTGACGTAGGCATACAGCGTGGGCAGGCTGACGCCGAGGCGTTCGGCGGCGGCGCGGGCGGTGAGGTAGTCGCTGGGCATGGCGACATGTTGATCCATTTGATCAAGATTGATCAACCTATGGGGCTATGACACAGTGGGGCCTCCCTCCCGGACCCGGGTGCGCGATGCCCCGTGGAACGGTATGCGACGCCCGCGCGCGGCGGGGCCGCGACGACGGCGCCGTCGGCTGGCCGCCATCGCGGCTGCCGTGCGGCCCGGCGGCGCGCCTACTGCGCCGCGGCAAGGCCGCGGGGAGCGCATCGCTTACAATCAGCCGTTTCGGAGACGCACGATGAGCCGAGTCGATTCCGCCGGCGGCCGCTTCCGCGCCGCGCTCGCCGCCGAGCGGCCGCTGCAGGTGATGGGCGCGATCACCGCCTACGCCGGCCTGATGGCCAGGCGCGTGGGCTACAAGGCGCTGTACCTGTCCGGCGGCGGCGTGGCCGCCAACTCGCTGGGCATGCCGGACCTGGGCATCAGCACGATGGAGGACGTGCTCACCGACGCGCGCCGCATCGTGGACGCCACGCAGCTGCCGTTGCTGGTGGACATCGACACCGGCTGGGGCGGCGCCTTCAACATCGCGCGCACCATCCGCTCCTTCGTCAACGTCGGCGTGGCCGCGGTGCACATCGAGGACCAGGTCGGGCAGAAGCGCTGCGGCCACCGCCCCGGCAAGGAGGTGGTGGCGAAGGAAGAGATGGTCGACCGCGTGAAGGCCGCGGTGGACGCGCGCACCGACCCGGGCTTCGTGATCATGGCGCGCACCGACGCGGCCGCGGTGGAGGGCATCGACGCGGCGATCGAGCGCGCCTGCGCCTACGTCGAGGCCGGCGCCGACATGATCTTCCCCGAGGCGATGAAGACGCTGGACGACTACCGCCGCTTCAAGGCCGCGGTGAAGGTGCCGGTCCTGGCCAACCTCACCGAGTTCGGCTCCACGCCGTTCTTCACCACCGACGAGCTGCGCGCGGCGGACGTGGACATCGCGCTGTACTGCTGCGGCGCCTACCGCGCGATGAACAAGGCCGCGCTGAATTTCTACGAGACGGTGCGCCGCGAGGGCACGCAGAAGAACATCATCGACACCCTGCAGACGCGCGAGGAGCTGTACGACTTCCTCGGCTACCACGCCTACGAGGACAAGCTCGACGCGCTGTTCGCCGGCAAGAAAGGCTGAGAGACCCGCCGCGCCGCCGTGGCGGCGCCGGCATCCGCAAGCATTGAGGAGAAGCACCCGATGAGCGAGCAAGTCCTTCCCAAGGCCAAGAAGTCGGTCGCCCTGTCCGGCGTGGCCGCGGGCAACACCGCGCTGTGCACGGTCGGCCGCAGCGGCAACGACCTGCACTACCGCGGCTACGACATCCACGACCTGGCGGCCAAGGGCTGCTTCGAGGAGGTGGCCTACCTGCTGGTGCACGGCGTGCTGCCGAACTGGGCGGAACTGAACGCCTACCGCGCCAAGCTCAAGCGCCTGCGCGGCCTGCCGGCGCCGGTGAAGGGCGCGCTGGAGCTGCTGCCGGCCGCCACCCACCCGATGGACGTGCTGCGCACCGGCTGCTCGGTGCTGGGCACCGTGCTGCCGGAGAAGGACGACCACAACGTCACCGGCGCGCGCGACATCGCCGACCGCCTGATGGCGAGCTTCGGCTCGATGCTGCTGTACTGGTACCACTTCAGCCACAACGGCAAGCGCATCGAGACGGAGACCGACGACGACTCCATCGCCGCGCACTTCCTGCACCTGCTGCACGGCCGCAAGCCCAGCGACCTGCACGCGCAGTCGCTGGACAAGTCGCTGGTGCTGTACGCCGAGCACGAGTTCAACGCCTCCACCTTCACCGCGCGCGTGATCGCCGGCACCGGCTCGGACCTGTACTCGGCCATCACCGGCGCGATCGGCGCGCTGCGCGGCCCCAAGCACGGCGGCGCCAACGAGGTGGCGATGGAGATCATCGCGCGCTACCGCAGCGCCGCCGAGGCGGAGGCGGACATCCGCGCCCGGGTGGAGCGCAAGGAGATCATCATCGGCTTCGGCCACCCGGTGTACACGGTGTCCGACCCGCGCAACGAGATCATCAAGGAGATCTCGCGCAAGCTGTGCGCCGAGGGTGGCAACCCGACGCTGTTCGAGGTGTCCGAGCGCATCGAGAAGCTGATGTGGGAACTGAAGAAGATGTTCCCCAACCTCGACTGGTACTCGGCCAGCGCCTACCACATGATGGGCGTGCCCACCGCGATGTTCACCCCGCTGTTCGTGATCGCGCGCACCTCCGGCTGGAGCGCGCACGTGATCGAGCAGCGCCAGGACGGCAAGATCATCCGCCCGAGCGCGAACTACACCGGGCCGGAAGACCAGGCCTACGTGCCGATCGAGAAGCGCTGAGCGCGCCGGGCCGACCGGGAAAGGAGAGAAGGGAGCCCGCCGGGCTCCCTTTCCGCTTCCGGCCTTTGGCCGGCGTTCAGCCGGATGGCGGCGGCGGCCTGCAATGCCGCGGCAGCACTGTATCGGCGGCGATACAGCGCGCGGGCCCCGGCGTCGTTCCGGCCTGCGCGCGGCAAGCCGTTGTCCTGCCGGGATTGTCTGGCGCACCTGCGCGCATCGCGCGGCGTGCGCGGACGGCGGCGCTGTAACGGGGGCGCATCACTCCACCGCTGCTGCCGACCGGGGACGTCCGGACGGCCGCGTCGCGGATGCGGCGCAAGCGGCTGATTCCCTTCGCCTTGTCCGTCCTTGCCCGCGGCGGGACAAAGTGGCACGCATGTTGCGACGCCGGTGTGCTGGCTTCAGCACAAACAGGGGGTCACCGCATCGTTCAGGAGTACAGACATGCGCAAGACTCTTATCGCCACCGCGATCGTCCTCGGCATCGGTATGGCGCTTCCCGCGTTCGCGGACAAGCTCAACAACAATTCCAACTCCTTCAACAATTCCAGCACGCACAGCTACTCGGATTCGAGCACCCACACCAAGACCAATTCGAGCACGCACTCGTACGCCGACGCGATGAACTCGGGCGACGCCAATGCCGCCGCCCAGGGCAGCTCGGCGGCCAACAACGGCGGAACCGCCACCTCCTCCATCACCGACTCGTTCAACGTCAGCAACGCCGTGGCCAACAGCACGCTCAACGGCGCGGTCACCCACGTCTACGTGCATGACATCGGCAACGTGGCGAAGAACTTCGGCGACGCCAACGGCGGTGCCGGCGGCGACGGCGCGCGCGGCATCGGCGGCCGCGGCGAGGGCGGCCGCGGCGGTTCGGGCGGCGACGGCGGCGACGCGCGCGCGGGCAGCGGGCATGCCGGCGGTTCGGACAGCTCCAGCGGCTACGTCGGCGCGCTGAGCGCGGCGGGCGGCGGCGAGTCCAGCGGCGACAACGGCGATACGCGCAACCGCCAGCGCGGTGCCGGCAGCGGCACGGCGACCGGCGGCGCGGGCAGCTGGACCGGCGGCGCGGGCACCAGCGGCGCGTCCACCGCATCCAGCGGCGCTTCCACCTCCACCGGCGGCACCAGCGGCGCGGCCGACAGCGCCGGCGGCGCGGGTGCCGCCGGTGGCGCGGGCGGCAGCGGCGCGGGCGGCGCGGGCACGGGCGGCGCCGGCGGCGCCGGTGCGGCTGGCGGCACCGCCTACGCGGATGCCGGCAGCTTCGACATGTCCAACCAGATGAACAGCGCGGCGGCCGCGGCCGCGGGCGTGACCATCATGGCGCAGAACAGCGGCGCGGCGTCGCTGATCCAGCAGGGCGTCAACGTGCAGGCCAACCTCAACGTGGGCCAGTAACCACCCGGAGGACGGGCGGCGGAGCCGCAGGGTTCCGCCGCCCATGACGGTCGCGGCCCGCGCACGGGAGCGCACGCTCCCGGCGGTGCCGCGGACGTGGCCTCCCCGCAGGAGCGCAGCCATGATCCCCATCCGTAACCTCGGCGGAGCGGCGGCCCTGTGCCTGGCCGCGTCGTGCTGGGCGCAGGGCCGGCCCGCCGGCGGCTATCTGCTCGCCGGGCCGACGGCTTCCTACGTGCGCGCCGCGACGGCGGCGCACGCCGGCTACGTCGCCGGCCTGGGGCAGAGCGTCGGCGCCGACGACCTCGCGCGGCAGAGCGGCGGCACCGACATCCACGAGCACATGCGCCTCGACGGCACGGTGTCGGACGACACCGCCGACCACGTGGTCAGCGGCGCCAACTCGATCAGTGCGGGCTCCTTCGGCAGCGCCGTCGGCCTGCCGACGGTGATCCAGAACAGCGGCAGCAACGTGCTGATCCAGAACGCCACCATCATCAACGTGCAGTTCCAGCCATGAGGAGGTGGACGCTGCCGCTGGCGCTGCTCGGGCTCGCCGTGTGCGCCGGCGCCGCGCCGGCGGCCTCGGTGCAGATCAACAGCGGCACCGGGCAAAGCTATGCCTTGCGCCTCACCAGCCTGAAGGAGGCGAAGTTCCGCAACACCGTGCGGCAGAAATACGACTTCAGCTGCGGCTCGGCCGCGGTCGCGACGCTGCTCACCTACCAGTACGGCTACCCGGTGAGCGAGCAGGCGGCCTTCGAGCAGATGTACGCGCACGGGGACCGCGCCAAGATCAACCGCGAAGGCTTCTCGCTGCTGGACATCAAGCGCTACCTGGAGGCCAACGGCTTCGAGGCCGACGGCTTCCGCGTGCCGCTGGACAGGCTGGCCGAGGAGCACCTGCCGGCGATCGTGCTGATCGAGGACCGGGGCTACCACCATTTCGTGGTGGTCAAGGGCCTGCTGGCCGGGCGCGTGCTGGTCGGCGATCCCGCGCTGGGCACGCGCTCGATCCCGCGCGACCGCTTCGTCCGGCAGTGGAGGAACGGGCTGGTGTTCGTGATCCACAACCGGCGCGACCTGGCGCGCTTCAACGCGGCCGGCGACTGGCGCGCGGCGCCGTTCGCGCCGCTGCCGGCGGGCGTCGACCGGCGCGGCCTGGACGCGGTGACGCTGCCCAGGCGCGGGCCCGCGGATTTCTGAGGCCGCCGGGATGACGCCCGCCTTCCACCGTCGCCTGCTGTGCCTGGCCGCGCTGGGCGCGGCGGGCGTGTGCGGCGCGGCGCGCGCGCAACCGCCGCCGGTTCCCCTGCCGTCGCCTTCGGCCCGGCCGGCGCTGCCGGGCGCGCCGGTGAGCGATGCCGTCCTCGACGGCGTGCGCGGCGGCTACGACGTGGGGCAGGGCCTGGTCGCCTCGCTCGGCGTCGCGCGGGCGGTCTACGTCAACGGCAGCCTGGTCACCTCCACCCGCTTCAGCGTCCCGGACATCGCGCACCTCACCGCTCCGCAGGCCGCCGCGCTGGCCTCGGCCCTCGGCGCGGTCAACCTGGTGCAGATCGGCGCGAACAACAGCTTCGACCCCTCGCTGCTGCGGGGCGGCCTGGGCGCGACGGTCATCCAGAACACGCTGGACCGGCAGGCCATCCAGGGCCTGACCACCCTCGACGTCACCGTCAACACGTTGGGCGCGTTCCGCGCCCAGAGCCTGCAGGACAGCCTGCAGGCGGCACAGCTGGGTTCGCTGGGGCACTGACGCCGGCGCGGCGATGGTCGCCAGGCGGGCGGGCATTCGCCGCGCCCGGGAGGAGGCACGATGGAACGCAAGCAAAAGCATCGGAAGTGGGGCGCCCCGCTCGGCTGCGCCGGCCTGCTGTGGTTCGGCGGCTGGGCGGTGGCGCAGGACGCGCCCGCGCCGCCGCCCGCGGCGCCCGGCGACGCGATCTCCGATACCTTGCGCAAGCGCGTGGCCGAGCAGGGGCAGCGCATCGACGCGATGCGCCAGCAGCTCGCCGCGCAGCTGGCGCAGATCGATGCCATGCGGCGCCAGCTGGCCGCCCAGGAGGCCGACTACCGGGCGCTGCGCCACGCCGTGGGCATGGACGTGCTGGACCAGCAGCGCGGCGGCAGCATCGGCGCGGCCGGCGGCCGCGCCACCGCCTTGCCGATGCCGGTCCAGGACGCCACGGTGGCCGCCAGCGACGAACCGGCCGCGACCCGGCCGGTGGGGCAGGCGCCGCCGCAGGACAGCCGCCCGCCTGAAGTGGCGCCGATCTTCGAGCAGCCGGGCGTGCTGACCCCGCGCGGCAGGCTGGTGATCGAGCCGTCCTACCAGTTCGGCTATTCCTCCAACGGGCGCGTGGCGCTGGTCGGCTACACCGTCATCCCGGCCATCCTGATCGGCCTGATCGACGTGCGGCAGGTGCGCACGACCACCCAGACCGCGGTGCTGGCCGCGCGCTACGGCTTCACCAACCGCTTCGAGCTGGAGCTGCGCGTGCCGTACGTGCACAGCCATACCGACACGGTCAGCCGCGAGATCTTCACCGGCGCCGCGCAGGACAACGTGTTCGGCTCCAGCGGCAAGGGCCTGGGCGACGTCGAGGCGACGGCGCGCTACCAGCTCAACGACGGCGGCGCCGACAGGCCGTACTACATCGCCTGGCTGCGCTACAAGTCGCGCACCGGGCGCGATCCCTTCGAGGTCACCACCGATTGCGTGACGCGCTGCGCACAGAACGCCACCGGCACCGGCCTGCCGCTGCAGCAGCCGACCGGCTCGGGCTTCAACGCGCTGCAGCCGGGCGTGACCTGGCTCTATCCGTCCGACCCGGTGGTGTTCTTCGGCAACCTCAGCTACCTGTACAACTTCGAGCGTGACAACGTGTACCGCAACCTGGTGCTGGCGGGGCGGGAGTACCTCGGCAAGGTGAAGGTCGGCAACGTCGCCGACGCCAGCGTCGGCATGGGGCTGGCGCTCAACGAGAAGGCCTCCTTCAGCATCGGCTACGACCAGAGCTGGATCGGCGTGACGCGGCAGAACGGCCAGAAGGTGCCCGGCTCGACCAGGGTGGTGCTGGGCACGCTGCTGATCGGCGGCTCCTACCGCTTCAGCGACAGGCGCACGATGAACTTCACCCTCGGCGTCGGCGTGACGCGGGACACCCCCGACGCCACGGTGACGGTGCGCGTGCCGATGATGTACTGAGGGCGCCGCCGGCCTCAGGCCGCCGCGCGGCGGCGGTGCCGCATCAGCCAGCCGCCGCCGCAGACCGCCGCGACCAGCAGCGCGTCGAGCGCGTAGCGCGCCCAGGGCCGCGGCTCGAACCAGGGCGACAGCAGGTGGTCGTGGGCGATCATCCGCGCGGCGGTCCAGGCGATCGCGCCGGCGCCGATGTAGACGATGACCGGGAAGCGCTCGATCCAGCGCAGGATCAGCGTGGAGCCCCACACCACCAGCGGCACGCTGATCGCCAGGCCGAGGATCACCAGCGGCAGGTGGCCGCGCGAGGCGCCGGCGATGGCCAGCACGTTGTCCAGGCCCATCAGCGCGTCGGCCACCACGATGATGCGCAGCGCCGACCAGAAGCCGCCGGCGGCATCGACCTCGGGTGCATGCTCCTCGTGCTTGAGCAGCTTGGCGGCGATCGGCAGCAGCAGCAGGCCGCCGGCGAGCATCAGCCCGGGCAGCCTGAGCAGGTAGACGACCACCGCGGTCAGCAGGATGCGCACGGCGACGGCGCCGAACGTGCCCCAGAACACGGCCTTCTTCTGCAGCGCCCTGGGCAGGTTGCGCGCGGCCAGCGCGATCACGATCGCGTTGTCGCCGGCGAGCACGAGGTCGAGCAGGATGATGGCCAGGAGGCCGGAGAGGAAGTCGTAGCCGGGTATCGATGCCATGGAATGATCCAGCGCGCCGGACTCGTGCGACGGCGGCGAACGACGCGCGGGTTCGCCGTCATCGCAAAAGTCTCGTCCGCCGCCGCATGGCGCCGCGGTGACCGGGGCGGCGTTGTCGCCCGTGATGACGGCCATCGCGCGGGAACGGCCGATGGCCGGTCCCGGAACTACTCCCTTTTGGGATGGATGCAACGCGGCCATTGTCGGTGCCGTTGCGGCGGCCGGTCAAGCGCGCCGCCTCCGCGGGCGGTTAAAATGGACGCTTTCATCCACCTCGAGTACGCCGCATGAGCGCCCACGACATCCGTTCCGCCGTCCGCCCCGATCCCGACCAGCCGATGGTCGACATCGCCGACTACGTGGCCGATTACCAGATCGAGTCGAAGGAGGCGTACGACACGGCGCGCTACATGCTGCTCGACTCGCTGGGCACCGCGATGCTGGCGATGAAGTTCCCCGAGTGCGTCAAGCACCTGGGGCCGGTGGTGCCGGGAGCCACGCTGCCGGGCGGCGCGCGCGTGCCGGGCACCAGCCACGAGCTCGATCCGGTGCAGGCGGCCTTCGCCATCGGCACGCAGATCCGCTGGCTGGACTTCAACGACACCTGGCTGGCCGCCGAGTGGGGCCATCCGTCGGACAACCTCGGCAGCATCCTCGCCGTGGCGGACTACCTCGGCCGCAAGGCCGAGCGCGAGGGCGGCCGGCCGTTCACCGTGCGCGACGTGCTCGGCTACGCGATCAAGGCCCACGAGATCCAGGGCTGCTACGCGCTGAAGAACAGCTTCAACCGCGTCGGCCAGGACCACGTGATCCTGGTGCGCCTGGCCTCCACCGCGGTGGCCACGCACATGCTGGGCGGCAGCAAGGAGCAGATCGTCACCGCCGTCTCGCACAGCTGGATCGACAACGGCGCGCTGCGCACCTACCGCCACGCCCCGAACACCGGCCCGCGCAAGAGCTGGGCCGCCGGCGACGCCTGCCGCCGCGCCGTCACCCACGCCATCAACGCGGTGTACCGCGGCGTGGTGGGCTACCCGTCGGCGCTGAGCGCCAAGACCTGGGGCTATTACGACGTGGCCTTCAAGGGCAGGCCGTTCGAGTTCGAGCGCCCGTTCGGCAGCTACGTGATGGAGAACGTGCTGTTCAAGATCAGCTACCCGGCCGAGTTCCACGCGCAGACCGCGGTGGAGTGCGCGATGAAGCTGCACCCGCAGGTGGCCGGCCGGCTCGACCAGATCGAGAAGGTGGCGATCGAGACCCAGGAAGCGGGCGTGCGCATCATCGACAAGACCGGCCCGCTGGCCAACTACGCCGACCGCGACCACTGCATCCAGTACATGGTGGCCGTGCCGCTGATCTTCGGCCGCCTCACCGCCGACGACTACAACGACGACGTGGCGGCCGACCCGCGCATCGACGCCCTGCGCGAGAAGATGGCGGTCAGCGAGAACCCGCAGTTCACCAGGGACTACTTCGACCCGGACAAGCGCTACATCGGCAACTCGGTGCAGGTGTTCTTCAAGGACGGCAGCAGCACCGAGAAGGTCTCGATCGACTATCCGATCGGCCACCGCCGGCGCCGCGCCGAGGGCATCCCGGTGCTGCTGAAGAAGTTCGAGGCGGCCCTGCGCGGCCACTTGCCGGCCCACCGGATCAAGGCCATCCTGGACGCGGCCGGCGACCCGGCGCGCCTGGACGCCATGCCGATCCAGCAGTTCCTCGGCCTCTTCACATTGTAAAGATGTTGTTAGTGGAGTAATAAGTTCCGCCGCGCCGCGGCGGAGTCGCTCCGTTGAGCAGAAGCGACTTTGGGTTCAATAAGTTACGCTCGCTCGGGATTCATTTCAGAAAGGCGAGCTCATTTCGAGGAGACACCTGATGAAACGTAAGGGCATGTATTTGTTGATTGCCTTGGCCCTGAGCGGCGTGGGAGCGGTTCATGCGCAGGACACGGCTGCGCC
>NZ_QGHC01000001.1:87127-457110 GCF_003148905.1 Fulvimonas soli
GAGGAGACACCTGATGAAACGTAAGGGCATGTATTTGTTGATTGCCTTGGCCCTGAGCGGCGTGGGAGCGGTTCATGCGCAGGACAC
The DNA here is from genome assembly GCF_003148905.1 of Fulvimonas soli. GTDB lineage: Bacteria > Pseudomonadota > Gammaproteobacteria > Xanthomonadales > Rhodanobacteraceae > Fulvimonas > Fulvimonas soli. The sequence continues at coordinate 87,215 of NZ_QGHC01000001.1, forward strand.
GGCTGCGCCGGACAGCGCCACGACGAGCACGCCGAGCTACGACGGGCGCTGGTACATCGCGCCGACGATCGGTGGCTACTACAACGACACCGACCGGAACACGAACAGCCGCCAGGTCTACTACGGTCTGGGGGTGGGCCGGTTCGTGTCGCCGAACGCATCGATCGACCTGTTCATCGACCGCACCAGCCGCGACCGTGACGGCGGCGGCAGCTGGGCGAACAACAACTACGGTGTGGCGGCGCGTTTCTACGCGGGTGAGTGGAACGCGTGGCGTCCGTACCTGCTGGCGGGCGTGATGGGCAGCTACCACACCAACAGCGGCGACCGCGGCTGGGCGCCGGCGGCGGAGCTGGGCGGCGGCGTGTCCAAGACGATCACGGACAGCTCGGACATCCGCATCGAGGCGGGCTACCGGTACGACTGGGACGACAAGTCGCAGCGCAAGGAAGACGGCTACGGCGACTGGTTCCTGGGCTTCAGCCTGGTGTCGCGCTTCGGCGAGCCGGCGGCCGCGCCGACCCCGCCGCCGCCGCCGCCGGTCAACGACTGCTCGACGAAGGACAGCGACGGCGACGGCGTGAACGACTGCGACGACAAGTGCCCGGCGACGCCGGCGGGCACGATCGTGGGTCCGGACGGCTGCCCGCAGAAGGTGGTGATCGACCTGCGTGGCGTGAACTTCAAGTTCGACTACCCGAAGAAGGGCCACGTGAAGGCGGAGGAGATCGGCAAGGCGCTGGCCGAGCCGACGAGCGACTCGATCGCGATCCTGGACCAGGCGGTGGATACGCTGAAGCGGTATCCGGACGTGAAGGTGACGGTGGCGGGCTACACGGACTCGGTGGGTACGGATGCGTACAACCAGAGCCTGTCGGAGCGTCGTGCGCAGATCGTGTACGACTACTTGACCAGCCACGGGATCGACGCGAGCCGTCTGCAGGGTCCGATCGGTCATGGCGAGAACGACCCGATCGACAGCAACGACACGGATGCCGGGCGTGCGCGCAACCGCCGCACGGAGCTGCAGGTGCAGCAGTAAGTCGTCCGGTCGCCTTGGTGACGGAGAAAACCCCGCTAATGGCGGGGTTTTCTTTTGGGTCTGATTAAAAATTGACCACTGCGCCCGGATCGGGGGTTTGGGGACGGGTCCAAAATCCTGAACAAGGGCTCACCGGCTATTATCTTTGCGTAGAGTTCCCGTGTGCGAACCGCTTAACGGTTTTGCTACACTTCGCCACGCTTGCTGTAGGGAAGCGGATGTCAAGCAAAGGGCAAAGGGCGAGGTCCTGAGGCTGGTTGGCAGTTCCGACGCGTTATCCGTCTGGGGTGGAACGGACGCGAATATCCAATAAACAAAGGAGACACCTGATGAAACGTAAGGGCATGTATTTGTTGATTGCCTTGGCCCTGAGCGGCGTGGGAGCGGTTCATGCGCAGGACACGGCTGCGCCGGACAGCGCCACGACGAGCACGCCGAGCTACGACGGGCGCTGGTACATCGCGCCGACGATCGGTGGCTACTACAACGACACCGACCGGAACACGAACAGCCGCCAGGTCTACTACGGTCTGGGGGTGGGCCGGTTCGTGTCGCCGAACGCATCGATCGACCTGTTCATCGACCGCACCAGCCGCGACCGTGACGGCGGCGGCAGCTGGGCGAACAACAACTACGGTGTGGCGGCGCGTTTCTACGCGGGTGAGTGGAACGCGTGGCGTCCGTACCTGCTGGCGGGCGTGATGGGCAGCTACCACACCAACAGCGGCGACCGCGGCTGGGCGCCGGCGGCGGAGCTGGGCGGCGGCGTGTCCAAGACGATCACGGACAGCTCGGACATCCGCATCGAGGCGGGCTACCGGTACGACTGGGACGACAAGTCGCAGCGCAAGGAAGACGGCTACGGCGACTGGTTCCTGGGCTTCAGCCTGGTGTCGCGCTTCGGCGAGCCGGCGGCCGCGCCGACCCCGCCGCCGCCGCCGCCGGTCAACGACTGCTCGACGAAGGACAGCGACGGCGACGGCGTGAACGACTGCGACGACAAGTGCCCGGCGACGCCGGCGGGCACGATCGTGGGTCCGGACGGCTGCCCGCAGAAGGTGGTGATCGACCTGCGTGGCGTGAACTTCAAGTTCGACTACCCGAAGAAGGGCCACGTGAAGGCGGAGGAGATCGGCAAGGCGCTGGCCGAGCCGACGAGCGACTCGATCGCGATCCTGGACCAGGCGGTGGATACGCTGAAGCGGTATCCGGACGTGAAGGTGACGGTGGCGGGCTACACGGACTCGGTGGGTACGGATGCGTACAACCAGAGCCTGTCGGAGCGTCGTGCGCAGATCGTGTACGACTACCTGACCAGCCACGGGATCGACGCGAGCCGTCTGCAGGGTCCGATCGGTCATGGCGAGAACGACCCGATCGACAGCAACGACACGGATGCCGGGCGTGCGCGCAACCGCCGCACGGAGCTGCAGGTGCAGCAGTAAGTCCGGTCGCTGCAGTGACGAGGAAAGCCCGGCGCATGCCGGGCTTTCTTTTTGGCGGCAGGCCGTCGCCCGGATGTCGCCGCCGGCACGCCGGCGACACGATGCCTAAACCGGCGGCCGTCGCCGGATGCCATGATGGAGGCCGTGCGACCGTGCCGGGTTCGACAGCATGCCGCGGCCGCCCGAAGATACCCCCATGCCCCGCTCGCCCGCCACGACTCCACGCCACGGCCTTGCCCGCGTGCTCAGCAAGCTCGGCGCCTGCTCGCGCAGCCAGGCCGAGCGCGCCGTGCGCGAGGGGCGCGTCTGCGTGGACGGCCGTCCGGTGCGCGACCCGCAATGGCCCACGTCGCCGGAGCGCCACCGCATCACCCTGGACGACGTGCCGGTCGCTGCCGCGCGGCGCGTGTACCTCGCGCTGAACAAGCCCCGCGGCGTGGTCACCACCGCGGCCGACGAGCGCGGCCGCGCCACGGTCTACGACCTGCTCGCGGCGGCGGGCCTGCCCTGGCTGGGGCCGGTGGGCCGGCTGGACAAGGCCAGCGAGGGCCTGCTGCTGCTGAGCAACGACACCGCGTGGGCCGCGGCGCTCACCGACCCCGCGCGGCACGTGGACAAGACCTATCACGTGCAGATCGACGCCGTGCCGGACGACACCCTGCTGGAGCGGCTGGCGTCCGGCGTGGTGGAAGGCGGCGAGCGGCTGGCCGCGAAGCGCGTTGTCCTGCTGCGCCGCGGGGAGAAGCATGCCTGGCTGGAGATCGTGCTGGACGAGGGCCGCAACCGGCACATCCGCCGCCTGCTCGCGGCCTGCGGCATCGGCGTGCTGCGCCTGGTGCGGACGGCGATAGGGCCGCTCGCGCTGGGCGAACTGCCGAAGGGGCAATGGCGGCACCTGCGCCCGGAGGAGGTGGACCAGCTGGCCCGGGCGGCAGGGAGCGCGGCGAAGCGCCGCGAGGCATGGTCCACCCAGGCTCCGGTGCGCTAAGGTCGGGCCGCCGCGGAAGCGGCCCGCACGACAGCGAGCGTGCGCTCGACGGCCGGATGGACGCCACCGGCGGGAGGGAGCCGGGCGTAGACGGTGTTGCGGCAGGGCGAGCCTGGCTTGCGCACGGCGGCCACCTCGCCGCGCCGCGGGTAGCGTGCGAGGCAGTCGGCGGGCACGATGGACAGGCCACGCCCCGCCGCCACCCAGTCCAGCACTTCCTCCAGCTCCTCGAAATGGGCGGCCACGTCGAGCTGTCCCGGGCTGGCGCCCAGCACCTGGGTGAACCAGGTCGCGAAGACGTAGTCGCTCTCGTCGTAGGTGACGAAGCGCATGCGCCGCAACGCGGCGAGGTCCAGCGCCGGCGCGGGCGAGTGCGCCGGCGCCGCCAGCACGATCTCCTCCGTGCCGACCGGCCGGCAATCCAGCCGGCTGCGCGCCGGCAGCACGTGCACGAAGCCGAGGTCGCAGGCGCCGTCCTCCACTTCGCGCGCCACGTCGTCCGCGGTGGGGAAGCGCATGCGGATCGGCAGGTCGGCCAGCGGGCCGTCGCGGAACAGCGGCAGCAGGACGTAGCGCCCGTACCCGCTCACCGCCGCGATGCGCAGCGGCGGCGCATGGTCCGGCGCCGGCTCCCGCAGCGCGTCGCGCACGCGCGTCCAGTCGCGGCCCATGTCGCGGCAGCAGCCGAACAGGCGCCGGCCGGCCGGGTTCGGCCGTAGCCGGCCGTTGCCGCGCTCGAACAGGGGCAGGCCCAGCGCCTCCTCCAGCCGGCGCAGCTGGTAGCTCACCGCCTGCCCGGTGCGGTGCAGCTCCGCGGCGGCGGCCGGGCGGCCGACCTATGCGCTGGAACGCGCGCCGAGCTTCGGCACGCCGCTGGAGGAGCGCAAGCCGAGCGCGACGGTGCAGGTCGGCTACTTCCACCTGCGCCCCGGCACCGAGGCGCGCTTCCGCCGCGCGCTGGAGGCGGCGCACGCCGCCCTGGCCCGGCTGCCGGGCGCGCCGGCGCACACCTGGTACCGGCTGGTCGCCGGCGGGGACCAGCCGCAGTACCTGCTGATGGTGGCGCGTGCGGACTGGGCCAGCTACGACCGCTTCGACCGCGACGTGCCGGCCCTGCTGGCCGGCGACGCCGATGCGCTGGCGGCTTTCGCCGCCGCGGTCGCCGCGGTCGAGACGGAAAGCTGGCGCTACCGCGCCGACCTCAGCAACCTGCCGTGAGCCCGGCGCCGGCTCAGCCGGCGAGCACGCCCAGCCGGCGGCCCACGCGGGTAAAAGCGTCGATGGCGCGGTCCAGGTGCTCGCGGGTGTGCGCCGCGCTCATCTGCGTGCGGATGCGCGCCTGGCCCTGCGGCACCACCGGGTAGAAGAAGCCGGTGACGTAGATGCCTTCCTCCAGCAGCGCGGCGGCCATCGCCTGCGCCTTGGGCGCGTCGTAGATCATCACCGGCACGATCGGGTGCACGCCTGGCTTGATGTCGAAGCCGGCGGCGGCCATGCGCTCGCGGAAGTAGGCGGTGTTCTCCTGCACGCGCGCGCGCAGCTCGCCGGCCGAGACCAGCATGTCGAACACCTTGATCGCCGCGGCCACCACGTGCGGCGGCAGCGAGTTGGAGAACAGGTACGGCCTGGAGCGCTGGCGCAGCAGCTCGATCACCTCGGCCGGGCCGGTGGTGAAGCCGCCCAGCGCGCCGCCCAGCGCCTTGCCCAGCGTGCCGGTGAAGATGTCGATCTTGTCCAGCACGCCGTGCACCTCGGCCGAGCCGCGGCCGGTGGCGCCGAGGAAGCCGGTGGCGTGGCACTCGTCGATGTGCACCATCGCGCCGTACTTCTCGGCCAGCGCGGCGATCCGGTCGAGCGGCGCGATGAAGCCGTCCATCGAGAACGAGCCGTCGCTGGTGATCAGCTTGGTGCGCGCGCCGGCGGCGTCGGCGGCCTGCAGCTGCTTCTCCAGGTCCGCCATGTCGCAGTTGGCGTAGCGGAAGCGCCTGGCCTTGCACAGGCGGATGCCGTCGATGATCGAGGCGTGGTTGAGCGCGTCGGAGATCACCGCGTCCTCCTCGCCCAGCAGCGGCTCGTACAGGCCGCCGTTGGCGTCGAAGCAGGCGGCGTAGAGGATGGTGTCCTCGGTGCCGAAGAAGTCGGCGATCTTCTTCTCCAGCTGCTTGTGCAGGTCCTGCGTGCCGCAGATGAAGCGCACCGAGGCCATGCCGAAGCCGTGGGTGTCCAGCGCCTGCTTGGCGGCGGCGATCACCTCCGGGTGGTCGGCCAGGCCCAGGTAGTTGTTGGCGCAGAAGTTGAGCACCTTGCGGCCGCCTTCCAGCTCGATCTCGGCCGACTGCGGCGAGACGATGACGCGCTCGCCCTTGAACAGGCCCTGCGCGCGGATGGAATCGAGTTCGGCGGCGTAGCGGTCGCGGGCGGTGTAGGTCACGGTAGGTCTCCGGTCGGGTGGGGCGCTGCGGGATGGGTGCAGGGCGCCCGTTTTCTCTTGGCCGTCATTTCCGCGGAAGCGGGAATCCGTCGGGCCATGTTCTCGCCCGAGGGCGAAACGGTTTCCGCTTCCGCGGGAATGACGCCGGCCCAGTGCAGGCGGGGTCGCAGGGAAGCCGCCGCCTCAGGTCCAGCTGCAGACCACCTTGCCGCACTGGCCGGCGTCCATCAGGTCGAAGCCGCGCTGGAAGTCGTCGATGGCGATCTGGTGGGTGAGCACCTTCTGCAGCGGGAAGCCGGTGAGCACCATCTGGGTCATCTTGTACCAGGTCTCGTACATCCGGCGGCCGTAGATGCCCTGCAGGGTGAGGCCCTTGAAGATCACCTTGTCCCAGTCGATGCCGGCGCCCTTGGGCAGGATGCCGAGCAGGGCGATCCTGCCGCCGTGGTACATGCAGTCGAGCATGTCGTTGAAGGCGCGCGGGTTGCCGCTCATCTCCAGGCCCACGTCGAAGCCTTCCATGTGCAGGTCGGACATCACGTCCTTCAGCGACTGGTTGGCCACGTTCACCACGCGCGTGGCGCCCATGTCGGCGGCCAGCTTCAAGCGGTAGTCGTTGACGTCGGTGACCACCACGTTGCGCGCGCCCACGTGCTTGGCGATGCCGGCGGCGATGATGCCGATCGGGCCGGCGCCGGTGATCAGCACGTCCTCGCCGATCAGGTCGAACTCCAGCGCGCAGTGCGCGGCGTTGCCGTAGGGGTCGAAGAAGGCGGCCAGCTCGGACGGGATCGGGTCCGGGATCGGCCACAGGTTGGAGGCCGGCATGGTCATGTACTCGGCGAACGCGCCGTTGCGGTTCACGCCGATGCCGATGGTGTTCGGGCACAGGTGCTGGCGTCCCGCGCGGCAGTTGCGGCAGTGGCCGCACACGATGTGGCCCTCGGCCGAGACGCGGTCGCCGACCTTGTAGCCGGTGACGCCGGGGCCGATCTCCACGATGCGGCCGACGAACTCGTGGCCGATGGTCAGGCCGGGCTTGATGACGCGCTGGCTCCACTCGTCCCACTTGTAGATGTGCAGGTCGGTGCCGCAGATGGCGGTCTTCTCGATCTTGATCAGCACCTCGTTCGGGCCGACCTGCGGCACCGGCACCTCCTCCATCCAGATGCCTTTCTCGGGGTGGCGCTTGACCAGGGCTTTCATCGTCTGCGGCATGGGGATGTCCGTCGGCAGGCCCGCGTGGCGGGCGGGGAAACGTCCATTATAGAGGCCGCCGGTGCAGCGACGCCTTGCGCGCTGCGGCATCGGCCCGGGCCGCCGCCTACAATGCGCCGATGCCTGCCGACCGCCGTCCGCCCGCCGTGTTCCTGATGGGGCCCACCGCCTCGGGCAAGACCGCGCTCGCCTGCGCGCTGCGGGAACGCTTCCCGGTCGAGCTGGTGAGCGTGGACTCGGCGCTGGTCTACCGCGGCATGGACATCGGCACCGCCAAGCCCGACGCGGCCACGCTGGCCCGGCACCCGCACGCGCTGCTCGACCTGCGCGACCCGGCCGAGCCGTACTCGGCGGCGGACTTCCGCGCCGACGCGCTGGCGGCGATGCGTGCGATCGGCGCGCGGGGCCGCGTGCCGCTGCTGGTCGGCGGCACCGGGCTGTACTTCCGCGCGCTGCAGCGCGGGCTGTCGGCGCTGCCGGAAGCCGAGCCGGCGATCCGCGGGCGGCTGGCCGCGGCGGCGGCGGCGCACGGCTGGCCGTTCCTGCACGCGCGGCTGGCGCGGCTGGACCCGGCGGCGGCGGCGCGGATCGGCCCCAACGACGCGCAGCGGCTGCAGCGCGCGCTGGAGGTGATCGAGCTCACCGGGCGGCCGCTGTCCGAACAGCAGCGCGGCGGCAGCGGCGAGCCCTTTCCCTGGCGCGTGCTCAAGCTGGCCCTGCTGCCGGGCGACCGCCGCCCGCTGCACGAGCGGATCGCCCGCCGCTTCGACGCCATGCTCGCGGCGGGCTTCCTGGACGAGGTGCGCGCCCTGCGCGCGCGCGGCGACCTGCATCCGGACCTGCCCGCCATGCGCGCGGTGGGCTACCGCCAGGCCTGGGAGCACCTGGACGGCATCACCGACGCGGCGGCCTTCCGCGACCGCGGCGTCTACGCCACCCGCCAGCTCGCCAAGCGGCAGGTCACCTGGCTGCGCGGCGAGCTGGACGCCCGCGCGCTCGATCCGGAAAGCCCGCGGCTGCCCGAAACCGCCGCCGCCGCCTTGGAACTGTTCCTGGGCGCCCCCATCTAGCCGTCCCGGGCAACGGCCGGGACTGCGCAGCAGGCCACATCAATGCTGTTCCCCATGCCATTTGAAACCGGCTAACATCCCCTTGTCTTGGGCCGGGCGCCGCGTGCGTCTTTCTCCGGCCCGCCGTTTGCGAGGGGGGAAACAACAATGTCCAAAGGGCAGTCATTGCAAGATCCATTTCTCAACGCACTGCGCCGCGAGCGCGTGCCGGTAGCCATCTATCTCGTCAACGGCATCAAGCTGCAGGGCACGATCGAATCGTTCGACCAGTTCGTCGTCCTGCTACGCAACCAGGTGAGCCAGATGGTCTACAAGCACGCCATCTCGACCGTGGTGCCCAGTCGCAACGTCCGCGTCGGCAACGGCCACGACGGCCATGGCCACGAAGGCCATGCCGACGCGCACCCCACGTCCGCCGAGGCGGAAGGCTGATCGATTCTGTTTGACCGTCAGAAGAAGGGCGAACGCGCCGTCCTGGTGCTGCCGCATTCGCGCGGGGAGAGCGACGCGGCGCGGCGGGCGGAGGAATTCGCCGAGCTGGTGAAGTCGGCCGGCGCCGAGGTGCTGGGTAGCGTCTCGGCGCGGGTCGAGCAGCCCAATCCGCGCTACTACATCGGTTCCGGCAAGGCCGAGGAGGTCGCCGAGATGGTGCGCGCGCTCGGCGCCGACCTGGTGCTGGTCGACCACCAGCTATCGCCGGTGCAGGAGCGCAACCTGGAGAAGCTGCTCAACGTCCGCGTGATCGACCGCGCGGGCCTGATCCTGGACATCTTCGCCCAGCGCGCCCGCTCGCACGAGGGCAAGCTGGAAGTGGAGCTGGCCCAGCTCAAGCACCTGGCCACCCGCCTGGTGCGCGGCTGGACCCACCTGGAGCGCCAGCGCGGCGGCGCGATCGGCCTGCGCGGCCCGGGCGAGACCCAGCTGGAAACCGACCGCCGCCTGCTCGGCGAGCGCGTGAAGATGCTCACCAGGCGGCTGGAGAAGGTGCAGACCCAGCGCGGCCAGCAGCGCCGCGCGCGCCTGCGCAACACCGTGCCGCGGGTGGCGCTGGTGGGCTATACCAACGCGGGCAAGTCCACCCTGTTCAATGCGCTGACCGCCGGCGAGGTGTACGCGGCCGACCAGCTGTTCGCCACGCTCGACCCCACCGTGCGCCGCATCGAGGACCTGTCCTGCGGGCCGGCCGTGCTGGCCGACACCGTGGGCTTCGTGCGCGACCTGCCGCACGACCTGGTCGCCGCCTTCCGCGGCACGCTGGCCGAGGCGCGCGACGCCGACCTGCTGCTGCACGTCAGCGACGCCGCCGACGAGGAGCGCGAGCACCTGCGCCAGGTGGTCGACCAGGTGCTGGAGGAGATCGGCGCCGGCGACATCCCGCAGCTGCGGGTGATGAACAAGATCGACGTCCTCCCGGCCGGCGCGGCATCGGCCGGCGCCGACGGCGAAGAGCGGGAAACCGCCGTTTCCGGGCGGGACGCCGGGGCCCGGAACACGTCGCCGCGCATCGACCGCGACGCGCAGGGCCGGCCGCACACCGTGTGGCTGTCCGCCGCCACCGGCGCGGGCCTGGACCTGCTGCGCGAGGCGCTGGGCGAGCTGCTGGGCGGCGACCGCGTGCGCTCGGAGCTGCGCCTGCCGCTCACCGCCGGGCGCCTGCACGCCAGGCTGAAGGCGGCCGGGGCGATCGCCGGGGAGCGCGTGGACGAGGACGGCTGGCACCTGTCGATCGACGCGCCGCGCGCGGTGCTCAGCGCACTGGGTGGCGCGGAGGCGGAGCCGGTGCGCGCGCTGCTGGGCGGGATGCGGGCCGACGCGGGCTGAGCGCCGCCGGCCGCCGTGCCGCCACCGCGGCCTGAACAACGCACCGCATCGCGCTTCGTCATCCCGGCGCAGGCCGGGATCCGGTGGCGACAAGGCCCGGCCAGGCCGCACCGTCCCTGGATGGCGCGCTGCGCTCGCCTCCGCGGGGTCGTCCGCTGCGCGGACGTTCTGCGCGCTTCGCGCTGACCCGGCCTGCGCCGGAACGGCGACGGAGAGCATGCCGCTGGCGTGAAGCCGCGGTCATCCGCGGCCCAGGGGCATCCAGCGCGACATCCGCTATCCGGATGCGAAACCCGCGATCCCTCCAGCCCGCAAAAGGATGCCCCCGAACACCGGGGGCATCGCGCGGGCAGGCCGGGGAGGGCGCCTGCTCAGAACCAGAAGCCCAGCTGCACGCCGTAGGTGCGCGGCGGCAGGTACTGCGAGGTGAAGGCCACCGTGCCGTCGGCCAGCAGCGTGCTGCCGGCGGCGCTGCTCTTGACCTTGCCGTCGGACACGTTCTGCACGTAGGCGTTGACGTACCACTTGTCGCCCGGCTCGGTGTAGCGCAGCGAGACGTCGCCGCGGACGTAGGACTTCTGCTTGTCGCCGGCGCCGAAGTTGAACCAGCTCAGCCACTGCGCGCTCTGGTACTGCGCGCTCAGGCGCGGGGTCAGGCGGCCGCCGTTGCCCAGCACGAAGTCGTGCTCGTAGATGGCGGTGAGCGAGACGTTCGGCGCGTGCGGCAGGTCGTTGCCGGAGATGTCCATGCAGTTGTTGCTGATGGTCGATTCCGGAGGGCAGGCGGTCGGCACGTAGTAGTCGTTGCTGGCCGCGTACTTCTCCGTGCCGAGCTTCTTCTCCGGGATCCACGACAGGATCAGGTTGGCGCGGTCGTTGGCCTGCGAGTAGGCCAGCTCGGACTCGAAGCCGGCCACCTTGGTCTTGCCGCCGACGTTGGCGAAGCCCAGGCCGTGCGTGCCGTCGGGGTAGGTGACCGGCGCGGACAGCTGGTAGTTCTTGAACACCTCGTAGTAGGCCGCGCTGTTCCAGGTCAGGTGGCCGTCGAGGAAGGCGAACTTGGCGCCGATCTCGTAGTTGGTCAGCGTCTCGGGCTTGTACAGCGCGCCGCCGTCCTGCGTGCCGCCGGACTTGTAGCCGGTGGAGACGCTGGCGTAGATCAGGCCGTCCGGGCCCAGGTCGTGGTCCACGCGCACCAGCCAGGTCGGCTTGCTCTTGCTGTAGGTGGCGTCGTTGCGCTGGCTGATGCTGAAGCCGACGTCGCCGGGCTGCTCGCCGGGCGAGATCGGCAGCTGCGGGTAGGCCGGGTCGTAGGCCCAGCCCCAGTTGATGCCGCCGTTGTTCTCGCGCCGGTCGTGCGACCAGCGCGCGCCGCCGGTGAGGCGCCAGCTGTCGCTGATGTGCCAGGTGGCCTGGCCGAAGACCGCGGCGGTGGACACCACTTCCTCCGGCTGGATGAACGAGCCCTGCCAGTTCACGGTGCCCTGCTGGGTGCCGTTCATGATCGGGATGTCGAAGCGGATGTTGTTGTTCTCGTGCGCGTAGTACAGGCCGAGGATCCAGTCCAGCGCGTTCTCGCCGGTGGACTTCAGGTCCAGCTCGTGGCTGTAGCTCTTGTAGTTGGAGAAGTTGGTGCGGTCCTCCTGGTACACGCCATTGGTGGCGAAGCTGGTCGGCACGTTGACGCCGGCGTCCTGGTCGTAGTCGCTCTTGCCGGAGTAGCGGTTGAAGCCGGCCACGTAGGTCAGCTGCACGCCGTCGCCGATGTTCCAGTCCATGCGGCTGCGCACCGTGTGCGAGGTGCGGTCCAGATACGGCGCCACGTCGATCAGCGCCGACCAGAAGTCCTGGCCCGGGCGCGGATGCTGCATCAGGTTCATGCTGGGCGTGCCGCGGTCGGCGAAGTACTCGTAGGACAGGTCCCACAGGAAGCTGTCGGAAGGCTGCCAGCGCGCGCTCACGCGGGCGGCCGACTGGTCCTGCGCGTCGTACTTCTTGCCCTTCTGCACGAACAGGTTGGTATTGATCGGCTGGAAGGCGGCCGGGTCGCCGCCGGCGGCGAGGTAGTTCGCGCGCTGCTGGTCCACCGCGGGGATCTGGCCGACCGGGTTCTGGTAGTCGACGTAGCCGTCGTGCTGCTCGTGCACCGCCGCCACGCGCATGGCAAAGGTGCTGCTGACCGGCAGGTTCACCGCGGCGCGCACGCCGCTCTGGTTGAAGTTGCCCGCCTCGACCATGCCGTTGCCGTAGAAGCCGCCGCCGATGTCGGGCTTGGCGGTGGTGAAGCTGATCGCGCCGGCGGTGGAGTTGCGGCCCCACAGCGTGCCCTGCGGGCCGCGCAGCACTTCCACGCCGTCCATGTCCAGCAGCAGGCCGGCGGCGGCCTCGGCGCGCGGGGTGTACACGCCGTCGACGAAGGTGGCGACCTCGGGGTCGGCGTACTCGGTCTTGGCCGAATCGTTGCCGATGCCGCGCAAGGTCAGCGTGACCACGCCGTGGTCGCCCTGCGAGGTGCCCTGCAGGCCGGGCACCAGCTTGACGATGTCCTGCACGGTCATCACGCGCTCCTTGTCGAGCGTGTCGGCCGTGATCGCGCTGACCGCGACCGGCGTCTTCTGCAGCGGGGTCTCGCGCTTGGTGGCGCTGACCTCGATGGCATCGAGCTGTTTGACCTTCCTGGCCTGGTCCTGCTTGTTCGCCTGGTCCTGCGGCGAGGCGTCCTGGCCCGCCGCGAGGGCGGGGCCGGTGGCGAGTACGGCGGTCAAGGCCACGTACAGCGCCGAGTAGCGCAGCTTCATTTCGCTTCCCCTCCAAAGTCGTTCCGAATATGGATGCCGTCGGCGTGAAAGGCGTCGAACGGCTTTGCCCCGTGCCATCTGACAGCGCTGTCATTTCCCGATCTGACAGCGCTGTCATGGTTTGATGGTATTGTGATCCGCGACGCAATGCTTGACGCATAGCAGCAAGCCTGGGAGGGCGGCGATGGCACGGTTGCGCAAGATACTGATCGTGGGCGGCGGCGCGGCCGGCTGGCTGGTCGCCTGCTACCTGGCCAAGGCGGTGAACGCGGCCGCGCCGGACGCGATCCGGGTGGAGCTGGTGGAGTCGCCCGGCATCGGCCTGCTGGGCGTGGGCGAGGCGACCTTCCCGTCGATCCGCGGCACGCTGTCGGCGATCGGCCTGGACGAACGCCGCTTCCTCGCCGGCGCCACCGCGACCTACAAGCAGGGCATCCACTACCGCCACTGGGTGCGGCCGCCCGGCGCGCCCGGTGCCGACCACTTCTTCCATCCGTTCAACGCGCCCAGCCAGCGGCCCGGCGGCCCCGAGCTGCTGCCCTACTGGCTGCTGGGCGAGGCGCCCGCCGGCCTGTCGTTCGCCGAGGCGGTGTCGATGCAGACCCTGCTGGTCGGGCACAACCGCGCGCCCAAGCGCCTGCGCGACCCGGACTACCAGGGGCCGCTCAACCACGCCTACCACTTCGACGCGGCGCTGTTCGCCCGCGTGCTCGCCGAGCACGGCGAGCGGACCCTGGGGGTGAGGCGGCACCTGGCCACCATCGGGCGCGTCGAGCTGGACGAGGGCGGCGCGATCGCCGGCGTGGTCACCGCCGAGCTCGGCACGTTCAGCGCCGACCTCTACGTCGACTGCACCGGGCTGCGCAGCCTGCTCAGCGGCGGCGCCATGCGCTCGCCGTTCCGCAGCCGCCGCGACGTGCTGTTCGCCGACCGCGCGGTGGCGATGCAGGTGCCGTACCCGTCGCCGGACGCGCCGATTCCCTCCTGCACCATCGCCACCGCGCAGGAGGCCGGCTGGATCTGGGACATCGGCCTGCAGCGGCGCCGCGGTACCGGCTACGTGTACTCCTCGCGCCACACCAGCCAGGAGCGCGCGGAGGAGGTGTTCCGCCGCTACCTCGGCCCCGCCGCCGAGGGCGTCGAGCCGCTGCACATCAGGTTCGAGACCGGCTACCGCCCGCAGCACTGGCGCAGGAACTGCGTGGCGGTGGGCCTGGCCGGCGGCTTCGTGGAGCCGCTGGAATCCACCGGCATCGCGCTGGTCGAGCTGGGCGCGTACCTGCTCACCCACCTGCTGCCCGGCGACACCGGCGACATGGAGCGGGCCGCGCGCCACTACAACGAGATGATGGTGGCCCGCTACGAGCGCATCATCGACTTCATCAAGATGCACTACTGCCTGAGCCAGCGCCGCGACGCGCCGTTCTGGGCCGACAACGCCGATCCGGCGGGCATCCCCGACGCGCTGAGGGACAAGCTGGCGCAATGGCGCCACCGCCCGCCGCACCGGCTGGACTTCGTCGGCGACCTGGAGATGTTCCTGGTCTCCAGCTGGCAGTACGTGCTGTACGGCATGGAGTTCAGGACCGACCTCGAACCGATGCGCAGCGCCTATCCGCGCGCGGAGGAGGCGCGGCGCGAGTTCGCGATGATCCAGCTGGCCGCGCGCCAGGCCCTGGGCGACCTGCCCGGGCACCGCGAGCTGGTCGAGGGCCTGTGCCGCGAGCACGCGCAACGCGGCCGGGACGCGGCCGCGGCGGCGGCCGGCTGAGGGCGGGACATGCCCCGGCGGGCGAACCGCCGGGGGCAATCTGCTAACATTCGCGGTTGGGCCGCCTCATCGCGCCTGATTCTCCCCCTCACCGCGATCCGCCACCGCCGACCCGTCACCATGCCGAATGCCCGTTCGACCCATGCCCGGCCGTCCGCGTCGGTCCGTCCCCTGCCTGCGGGAGCCTGAGCCCATGGCCTGGAACGAGCCCGGCAGCAACGGCCAGCGCGATCCCTGGAACCGCAACCGCCCCTCCGGCGACAAGCACGGCCTGGAGCAGGCCTGGCGCCAGCTCAAGGCCAGGCTCGGCAAGTTCGGCGGCGGTCCCGGCGGCCTGGCCACCATCGTGCTGGCCTTCGTGCTCGCCTGGCTGCTGTGGAGCGCCTGCGTGGTGGTCGGCCCCACCGAGTCCGGCGTGGTGCTGCGCTTCGGCCAGTACGCCCGCACCCTCGGCCCGGGCCTGCACTTCAAGCTGCCGCGGCCGATCGAGAGCGTGGCCAAGGTCGAGACCACCCGCGTGCGCTCGGTGGCCGGCAACGTGCGCATGCTGACCCGCGACGAGAACATCATCACCATCGACTTCACCGTGCAGTACCAGGCACTCGACGCGCGCAAGTACCTGTACTCGGTGGACAACATCGACACCACCATCGCCGCCGCCGCCGAGGCCGCGGTGCGCACGGTGATCGGCCAGAGCACGATGGACCAGATCCTCTCCGGCCAGGGCTCGGCGCTGGTGGCCGACGCCGGCAAGACGCTGCAGCACACCCTGGACGGCTACGACTCGGGCGTGCGCGTGACCGAGGTGAGCTTCCAGAACGTCGCCCCGCCGCAGGAAGTGAAGGACGCCTTCGACGACGTCAACAAGGCCCGCGAGGACAAGCAGAGCGCGGAGAACAACGCGCTGGCCTACGCCAGCAAGGTGGTGCCGATCGCCCGCGGCGACGCCGCGCGCATCGCCGCCGAGGCCGAGGGCTACAAGGCCGAGCGCATCGCCCGCGCGCAGGGCGACGCCGAGCGCTTCAGCCTGCTGCTGAAGGAATACCGGGCCGCGCCCGAGGTCACCCGCCGCCGCCTGTGGCTGGAGACGATGGAGCAGGTGCTGGCCGACAACGCCAAGGTGATCGACGGCTCCGGCGGCCGCAACATCATCAACCTGCCGTCCGCCCCGGCGGCCGCGGCGCCGCCGGCCGTGCAGGCCGACGCCGCGCAGGGCGGCGCCACCGAGGCCAAGCCATGAAGATCGGAGCCGTGGTCCTGGCCGTGCTGCTGGTGCTGCTCGGCCTCAACAGCGCCTTCGTGGTGAACGAGGGGCAGAACGCGCTGCTGCTGCAGTTCGGCCGCATCGTGCGCACCGACTACAGGCCGGGCCTGCACTTCAAGCTGCCGCTGCTGCAGCAGGTGATCCGCCTGGACGACCGCATCCTGGAGCTGGACGCCGACTCGGAGCGCTACTTCACCTCCGAGAAGAAGAGCGTCGTGGTCGACTTCTACGTGAAGTGGCGCATCGCCGACAACGCCGCCTACTACCGCGCCACCCGGGGCGACCAGGCGCAGGCCGTGCAGCGCCTCACCCCGATCGTGAAGGACGCGCTGCGCTTCGAGTTCAACGCGCGCGACCTGCAGGAGCTGGTCTCCGGCGGCCGCAAGGACATTTCCGAGCGCGTGCGCCAGCTCACCGACGCCTCCGCGCGCAGGAACCTGGGCATCGCCGTGGTGGACGTGCGCATCAAGCGCATCGACCTGCCGGAGGAGGTGAGCGAGTCGGTCTACAAGCGCATGCGCGCCGAGCGCCTGCAGCTGGCCAACGAGCTGCGCTACACCGGCCAGGAGGCCGCCGAGAAGATCCAGGCCGACGCCGACCGTCAGGGCCAGGTGCTGCGCGCCGACGCCGAGCGCGACGCTGCCCGCACGCGCGGCGAGGGCGACGCCCAGGCCGCCGCGATCTACGCGCAGGCCTACGGGCAGGACCCGGAGTTCTTCGCCTTCTACCGCAGCCTGGGCGCCTACCGCGCCGCCTTCGGGGACGGCAAGGGCGTGATCGTGCTGAAGCCGGACGCCGAGCTGCTGCGCTACTTCAACGACGCCGGCGCCAGGCGCTGAGGCCGCCGCGATGCCGCGCGAGCTCTACGCCGCCCTGTGCCTGGTCCTGGTCGTCGAGGGCCTGCTGCTGTTCGCGGCGCCGCGCGGCTGGCAGGCCATGGTGCGCGAGGCGATGAAGCTGCCGCCGCGCATCTTGCGCCTGTGCGGCGCCGGCGCGATGGTGCTCGGCCTGCTGGCGCTGCGGCTGGTCCACTGAGCCTGCACGGCCTTTCGATTCCATTCCCACCACAAGGCTCCCCGCGGAGCGCACCCGAACGAGCGAGAAGATCATGGGCAAGTCAGTCGTCATCCTAGGAGCCCAGTGGGGCGACGAAGGCAAGGGCAAGATCGTCGACCTGCTGACCGAGCGGGTCGGCGCGGTCGCGCGCTTCCAGGGCGGCCACAACGCCGGCCACACCCTGGTCATCAAGGGCAAGAAGACCGTGCTGCACCTGATCCCCTCGGGCATCCTGCGCGACGACGCGCTGTGCCTGATCGGCAACGGCGTGGTGCTGTCGCCGGCCGCGCTCAAGCAGGAGATCGAGGAGCTGGAGGCGCAGGGCGTGCACGTGCGCTCGCGCCTGAAGATCAGCCCGGCCACGCCGCTGATCATGCCCTACCACATCGCCGTGGATAAGGCGCGCGAGGCCGCCGCCGGCAAGGGCGCGATCGGCACCACCGGCCGCGGCATCGGCCCGGCCTACGAGGACAAGGTGGCCCGCCGCTCGATCCGCGTGGCCGACCTGATGTACCCGCACGAGCTGCCGGAGAAGGTCCGGGCGGCGGTGGACTACCACAACTTCATCCTCACCCAGTGGCTGAAGGCGGAGGCGGTGGACTACCAGCAGGTGCTGGACGACGCGCTGGCCTACGGCGAGTTCATCCGTCCGATGGTGGACGACGTCGCCACCATCCTGCACGACGTGCGCAAGAGCGGCGGCCACATCCTGTACGAGGGCGCGCAGGGCGCGCTGCTGGACATCGACCACGGCACCTATCCCTACGTCACCTCGTCCAACACCACCGTCGGCGGCGCGCTGGCCGGCACCGGCGTGGGCGCGGGCGACATCGACTACGTGCTGGGCATCTGCAAGGCCTACGCCACGCGCGTGGGCGGCGGCCCGTTCCCCACCGAGCTGCACGACGAGATGGGCGAGCGCCTGCGCAAGGTCGGCAACGAGTTCGGCGCCAGCACCGGCCGCCCGCGCCGCTGCGGCTGGATCGACCTGGTGGCGCTCAAGCGCGCGGTGCAGATCAACGGCATCAACGGCCTGGCCATCACCAAGCTGGACGTGCTCGACGGCCTACCCAGCATCAAGGTGTGCATCGCCTACGAATACCGCGGCAAGCGCCGCGAGCTGGCGCCGCTGGACGCCGACGGCTGGGCCGAATGCAAGCCGGTCTACCTGGAATTCCCCGGCTGGGAGGAATCCACCGCCGGCATCCGCGAGTGGGACAAGCTGCCCGCCGCCGCCCGCGCCTACCTGCGCGCGGTGGAGGAACTGTCCGGCTGCAAGCTCTCCATCGTCGCCACCGGCGCCGACCGCGAGGACACCATCGTGCTGGACGATCCGTTCGCCTGAGCGGCATGCCGCACCGGGAACGGAGAAGCCCCGCCTCGAGCGGGGCTTTTTCGTGGGGAGCACGCATGCCGGGCGCCCGCGGGCCGCATTCGTGCGGCAACCGACGGGCTCGGCGCCGGCGCACGGCCGCCGCCGGTTCGATACCTCCGCGCCGCCGCCGGCCGGCGGCCCGGTCGGAAGGCCGTGCCGGTCATGAATGTGAGCGTCTGCTTTGCCGCGATTTCACGGCCGCGGTACCCGGGTTCGCCTAGAACGGACTCGGCCGCAATTCCGCGGCGTCGGAGGTTGTCATGGACAAGAATCGCATCGAAGGCACCAAGCACGAGATCAAGGGCACCATCAAAGAAGGCGTGGGCAAGGTCACCGGCAACCCGCTGAAGCAGGCGGCGGGCAACATCGAGAAGAATGCCGGCAAGGTACAGAAGGAAGTCGGCAGGGAGCTGGACCGCCAGCGCGAGGCCGAGCGCCGTCACTGAGCAGTTCGTCCGGGATGGGCAGCGCAAGGTGCCCGCCGGATCGATCCCGCGCAGGAAAGCATGGGCCCGCCATGGCGGGCCTTCGCTTTGTCCGCTTGGTGCCGGATGGAATCCGCCGCTTGCGCCGACGCCGACAGGATTGCGGTCCCGGACGAGGGAACGATTCTCCTTCCGGCCACGGTCGATGCGGCGGCGCCGAAGGCCGGGTCCGGGCCGGGCAGGGCACCGGCCCACGCTGCAGCGTGTCCCGCCATCGCTTTCGCCGCTTCGCCTGCGCATGACCTGTGGCCATGGGCCGCTTCACTGCCTGCGGGCGGCGGGCGCATCCAGTTCCTGCCTTCGGCTTGCTGCGTGGCTCCGCGCCGCGCGGCAGCAGGGTGGCACACGCCTTCGCCCGTGCGCCGGGCGGCCTTGTCGTGCGGCGGCCGGCATGCATGTTCGTATTCGGGAGCGATGCGGGCGGTTGAGCGGGGGCCATGACTTCCGGCGGTGTCCGCGGCCGGCCGGCGGGCCGCACCATGGGCGTATTTCGCACCCATTCCCGGCGACGGTACGCCGGGAGCACCGTCACGAGGACACGTCCCATGCGCAGACACCTGGTATCCGCCATCGCCCTGGCCCTGGCCGGCGCTTCCTTCGCCGGCCTGGCGACCACGCCCGCCGCCGCGCCCCGGGCCCGGCAGCAGGTCACCACCCAGCTGCCGCGCACCGTGCGGCCCACGCACTACGCGGTGGCGGTGACGCCGCATGCCGACAAGCTGGCTTTCGACGGCACCGTGGCGGTGGACGTGCAGGTGCTCAAGCCCACCGCCAGCATCATGCTGAACGCGATCGACATGGCGTTCTCCTCGGTGAAGCTGGCCGCCGCCGACGGCAAGGCCGCCTTCCCGGCACCGAAGGTGAGCGTGGACGGGAAGGCGCAGACCGCCACCTTCACCTTCGCCAGGCCGATCGCGCCGGGCAGCTACACGCTGACCATGGCCTACACCGGCAAGATCGGCACCCAGGCCAACGGCCTGTTCGCGATCGACTACGACACCGCCTCGGGCAAGAAGCGCGCGCTGTACACCCAGTTCGAGAACTCCGACGCGCGCCGCTTCATCCCCTCGTGGGACGAGCCGGCGTACAAGGCCACCTTCGACCTCAGCGTGACCGTGCCGGCCGGCGAGATGGCGGTGAGCAACATGCCGGTGGCCGCGCGGACCGACCTCGGCAACGGCCTGGCCAGGGTGACCTTCCAGACCTCGCCGAAGATGTCCACCTACCTGCTGTTCTTCGGCCTGGGCGACTTCGAGCGCGCCACCACCACGGTGGACGGCACCGAGATCGGCGTGATCACGCAGAAGGGCAAGCGCGACCAGGCGGCCTTCACGCTGGAGTCGGCCAGCGCCGTGCTGAAGGAATACAACGACTACTTCGGCGTGCCGTACCCGCTGCCGAAGCTGGACAACATCGCCTCGCCGGGGCAGAGCCAGTTCTTCTCGGCGATGGAGAACTGGGGCGCGATCTTCACCTTCGAGTACGCGCTGCTGCTCGACCCGTCGATCTCCACCCAGGGCGACAGGGAGCAGGTGTTCAACACCGCCGCGCACGAGATGGCGCACCAGTGGTTCGGCGACCTGGTGACCATGGCCTGGTGGGACGACCTGTGGCTCAACGAGGGCTTCGCTTCGTGGATGGCTGGCCGCATCACCGAGAAGCTGCACCCGGAATGGAACACCAGGCTCGACGCGATCGGCGTGCGCGAGGGCGCGATGTCGCGCGACGCGGTGGCCACCACGCATCCGGTGGTGCAGCACGTGGAGACGGTGGAGCAGGCCAGCCAGGCCTTCGACGCGATCACCTACGCCAAGGGCGAGGCGGTGATCCGCATGCTGGAGGGCTACGTCGGCCCCGAGGCCTGGCGCCAGGGCGTGCGCGACTACATCAAGGCGCACGCCTACGGCAACACCGTGTCCGACGACCTGTGGCACGCGATGGACGGCGTGGCCGGCGGCAAGCCGATCACCACGGTGGCGCACGACTTCACGCTGCAGCCGGGCGTGCCGCTGATCGAGGTGGACTCGGCCCTGTGCAGCGGCGGCGCGACCACCGTCAGGCTGACCCAGGGCGAGTTCACCAAGGACCGCCCGGGCAAGCGGCCGCTGCGCTGGCACGTGCCGGTGATCGCGCAGGTGGTGGGCCACGCCGCCGCCAGCACGCTGGTGGACGGCCAGGCCACGCTGAAGCTGGAAGGCTGCGGCCCGGTGCTGGTCAACGCCGGGCAGAGCGGCTACTACCGCACGCTGTACGCGCCGACGCAGTTCGCGGCGCTGAAGGACGGCTTCACCAGGCTGGCGCCGATCGACCAGCTCGGCCTGATGGGCGACACCTGGGCGCAGGGCATGGCCGGCCTGCAGCCGGTGTCCGATTTCCTCGACCTGGCCAAGGCCACGCCGGCGGATGCCGACCCGGAGATCTGGGCCGAGGTGGCCGGCAGTTTCGCCAGCCTGGACGCCTACTACCGCGGCGACAAGGCGCGGCAGGCGCGCTTCCGCGCCTACGCGGTGAGGCAGCTCAAGCCGGCGTTCGAGCGCCTGGGCTGGCAGTCGCGCAAGGGCGAGAGCACCTCCGCCACGCTGCTGCGCACGCAGCTGATCGGCGTGCTGGCCGAGCTGGGCGACCAGGACGTGCTGAACGAGGCGCGCCGCCGCTACGAGGCGCAGTCGAGCGACCGGGACGCGGTGCCGGCCGAGCTGCGCAAGACCATCCTGGCCATCGTGGCGACCCACGCCGACGCCGCCACCTGGGACAAGCTGCACGCGCAGGCCAAGGCGGAGAAGACCCCGCTGATCAAGGACCACCTGTACGACATGCTGGCCCTGGCCGAGGACGCGGCGCTGGCCCGGCGCGCGCTGGACCTGGCGCTCACCGACGAGCCGGGCGCCACCAACAGCGCCGGCATGATCGCCGCGGTGGGCTACCGCCACCCGGAGCTGGCCTACGACTTCGCCATGGCGCACCGCGCGCAGGTGGACAAGCTGGTCGACTCCACCTCCAGCAGCCGCTACTACCCGGCGCTGGGCGGCAGCTCGTTCCAGCCGTCGATGATCGACAAGATCAAGGCCTACGAGCAGACCATCGCGCCGAGCTCGCGCCGCGCGGCGGAAACCGTGATCGCCAACATCAAGTACCGCATGATGATCCGCAACGAGCGCCTGCCGGCGGTGGACGCCTGGCTGCAGAAGAACGGCGGCTGATCACCGCGCGGCCTGCCATCCAGGCGTCGAGGGAAGGCCCCGTGCGGGGCCTTTCTTCTGGGCGCTTCCCGCTCGTCATTCCTGCGCGGTGCTTTTCAACAGCCGAAGGGGTGACCAGCAGAATGCGGTACCTTTGCGTTCCATGGCCTGCAGGCGCTGGATGCGAGTTTTTGCCGGGGTGGGCAAAATCAGCAATGGCCTTCCGGAGACTGAGCGCCGGAATTAGGCTATGGCCGTAGCCGGATGTCGTCGTCGAACAGAGGGGGAGCCATGAACGTCTTTCCTAGGTTCTTTGCGGGGGCCGCAGCGGCCGTGTGCTTGGCGCAGCCCGCATGGGCGGACTGGCGGCCGGCCAATCCCGACGTTGCCGCGGCGGCGAAGGATGCGCGAATCGCCGCCGCCCTGAACGCGGTGAACGCGATCGATCGCGCCGCCGTCCGCGATGACCACGCCGCCTTCGCCGCGCTTCTGGCCGATGACCTGGCCGTCAACAACCCCCAGAACGGCGTGTCCGTGCGCGGCGCGACCGCCCAGCGCAGCGCTGCCGGCAAGATCAGCTACGTCCGTTACGACAGGATCGTGGAATACGCAGGGCTGCGCGATGGCATGGTCCTGCTGATGGGAGAGGAGATCGTCCAGCCCAGGGGCGACGGCAACGCGCCGGCCAGTGAAGTCCATCGGCGCTTCACCGACCTCTGGAAGCCGGTGGGCGGAAGCTGGCGTCTTACGGCCAGGCAGGCAACCATCATCAACCGCCCCTAGAGCGCCCCGGTCCGCGCCGTTGCCGTTCAGTGGCAGCCGCTGCGGCGGCATTCGGCGGAGATCGAAAGACAAAGGCCCCCACGGGGCCTTTGCCTCGAAGCGTGGATGATCGGGCGTGTCAGGCCACGTTCGGCTCGCTGAAGGCCTCGATCTCGCCCTTGAACGCCTCCACCGGCACGCAGCTGCAGAACACGTTCTTGTCGCCGTAGACGTTGTCCACGCGCGCCACCGGGGGCCAGTACTTCTGCCGCTTCAGCGAGGGCAGCGGGAAGGCGGCCAGCTCGCGCGGGTAGGCGTGGGTCCACGCGGTCGCGGACACCTGGGTGGCGGTGTGCGGGGCGTGCTTGAGCGGGTTGTCCTCGCGGTCGAGCTTGCCCTGCTCCACCGCGCGGATCTCCTCGCGGATCTGGATCATCGCGTCGACGAAGCGGTCCAGCTCGTGCTTGGACTCGCTCTCGGTCGGCTCGACCATCAGCGTGCCGGCCACCGGGAAGGACAGCGTGGGCGCGTGGAAGCCGAAGTCGATCAGGCGCTTGGCCACGTCCTCGGCGCTGATCCCGGTGGCGTCCTTGAGCGGGCGCAGGTCGAGGATGCACTCGTGCGCCACCAGGCCGTTGCGGCCGGTGTAGAGCGTCTCGTAGTGCGGCGCCAGCCGCCTGGCGACGTAGTTGGCGTTGAGCAGCGCGACCTGGGTGGCCTTGCGCAGCCCGGCGGCGCCCATCAGGGTGATGTACATCCAGCTGATCGGCAGGATCGAGGCCGAGCCGAAGCTGGCGGCGGAGACCATGCCCACGTGGTTTTGTTGAGAAGTGCGGCCATGGATGGCCGCTTTTTGATCTTCGCCGACATGGATGTCGGCATAAGTACGCGGCAGGAACGGAGCCAGATGCGATTTCACCGCGCACGGCCCCGCGCCCGGACCGCCGCCGCCGTGCGGGATGCAGAAGGTCTTGTGCAGGTTGAGGTGCGAGACGTCCGAGCCCCACTTGCCCGGCTTGGCCAGGCCGACCAGCGCGTTCATGTTGGCGCCGTCGGTGTACACCTGGCCGCCGTGCCTGTGCACGATCTGGCAGATCTCCACCACGTCCTCCTCGAACACGCCGTGGGTGGAGGGGTAGGTCATCATGATCGCGGCGAGGCGGTCGGAATACTTCTCGGCCGCGCGGCGGATGTCCTCCACGTCCACGTTGCCGTTGGCGTCGCACTTGGTCACCACCACCTGCATGCCGCACAGCTGCGCGGAGGCCGGGTTGGTGCCGTGGGCGGACTCCGGGATCAGGCAGATGTCGCGGTGGCCCTCGCCGCGCGCGCGGTGGTAGGCACGGATCGCCAGCAGGCCCGCGTACTCGCCCTGCGCGCCGGAGTTGGGTTGCAGGCTCACCGCGTCGTAGCCGGTGCATTCCACCAGCATCGCCTCCAGGCCGTCGATCAGCTCCTTGTAGCCCTGCGTCTGCGCGGCGGGGGCGAGCGGGTGGATGTTGGCGAACTCAGGCCAGGTCACCGGGATCATCTCGGCGGTGGCGTTGAGCTTCATGGTGCACGAGCCCAGCGGGATCATCGTGCGGTCCATCGCCAGGTCCTTGTCGGCGAGCTGGCGCATGTAGCGCAGCAGCTCGTGCTCGCTGTGGTGGGTGTTGAACACCGGGTGGGCGAGGAACTTGCTCTTGCGCCGCAGGGCGGCCGGCAGTGCGTCCGGCGTGGCGGCGTCGAGCGCGTCGATGTCGCCCGCGTCGGTGCCGAACAGGGCGGCCAGCGCCGCCACGTCCTCGCGGGTGGTGGTCTCGTCCAGGCTGATGCCCAGGCTGCCGGCGTCGATGCGGCGCAGGTTGATGCGCGCCGCCTCAGCCCTGGCGTGGACCGCCGCGGCGTCGACGCCGGTGACGTGCAGGGTGTCGAAGAAGTCGCCGCCCACGGCGACGCCGGCCTTGCGCAGCGCGGCAGCCAGGATCGCGGCCAGGCGGTGGGTGCGGCGGGCGATCCGGGTCAGCCCCTCGGGGCCGTGGTAGACCGCGTACATCGAGGCCATCACCGCCAGCAGCACCTGCGCGGTGCAGATGTTGGAGGTGGCCTTCTCGCGGCGGATGTGCTGCTCGCGGGTCTGCAGGGTGAGGCGGTAGGCCTTGTTGCCCTCGGCGTCGATCGACACGCCGATCAGGCGGCCGGGCATGTTGCGCTTGTAGGCGTCGCGGCAGGCCATGAAGGCCGCGTGCGGGCCGCCGAAGCCGAACGGCACGCCGAAGCGCTGGCTGTTGCCCACCACGATGTCCGCGCCCCACTCGCCGGGTGCGGCGATCAGGGTGAGCGCCAGCAGGTCGGTCGCCACCGCCACCAGCGCGCCGCGCGCGTGCGCGGCCTCGGCCAGCGCACGGTAGTCGCCGATGCGGCCGAAGGTGTCCGGGTACTGCAAGAGGATGCCGAAGCTGTCCACCGTGGCCGCCTCGGCGTCCTCGCCCACGTGCAGCGCGATGCCCAGCGGCTCGGCGCGGGTGCGCAGCACCTCCAGCGTCTGCGGGTGCACGCCCCGGGACACGAAGAACACGTTGGACTTGCTCTTGGCCGAGCGCCTGGCCAGCGTCATCGCCTCGGCCGCCGCGGTGCCCTCGTCGAGCAGGGATGCGTTGGCGATCTCCATGCCGGTCAGGTCGGCGCACAGGGTCTGGAAGTTGATCAGCGCCTCCATGCGGCCCTGCGAGATCTCCGCCTGGTACGGCGTGTAGGCGGTGTACCAGGCCGGGTTCTCCAGGATGTTGCGCAGGATGACGTTGGGCGTGTGGGTGCCGTAGTAGCCCTGGCCGATGAAGCTGCGGAACACCTGGTTCCTGGCGGCGATGGCGCGGATCTTCGCCAGCGCCTCCACCTCGGTGACCGCGGCGGGCAGGGCCAGCGGCGCGGCGGACTTGATGCTGGCCGGCACGATCGCGTCGGTCAGCGATTCCAGCGAATCGTGGCCGACCACGCGCAGCATCTGCGCGATCTCGGCGTCGTTGGGGCCGATGTGGCGCTCGACGAAGGCGCCGTGGTCTTCGAGGTCGCGCAGGGAAGTGTTCTGGCTCATGGCAAGGGCGTCCGACAGGCAACGTGCGAAGCCGCACGCGGGGCGCCCCTCTGTCCTTTTGCCTGAGAGTTTGGAAGCGCGGACGCTTCGTGCCCCTTCGGCGCCGGATCGAACCGGTCTCTCCAGAGTGTGTCTTGCGCGCGGTGGTATCGGGGCCTGAGCGATTACGGGCGTTGCGCCTTCGGCAGCGGCTGCTCGCCGCTTCTCCCACCGTGTGCCAAGCGCCGGATTATACAGCCCGCGGGCCGGCTGTTGCCGGCCGCCGCGCCGCGCGTTCAACTAGGCGCCTTCCCCGACGCCCGGAGCGGACACCATGCCCCCCTTCAGGCTCCGCCAGCTCGACCATGTGGTGCTTCGCGTGCGCGACCTGGCCGCGATGCAGGCCTTCTACTGCGACGTGCTCGGCTGCCGCGTGGAGCGGCGCCAGGACGAGCTCGGCCTGGTGCAGCTGCGTGCCGGCGCCTCGCTGATCGACCTGGTCGGCGTCGACGGCAAGCTCGGACGCCAGGGCGGCGCGGCGCCCGGCGCCGAGGGGCACAACGTGGATCACGTGTGCCTCAGCGTGGAGGGTTACGACGAGGCCGCCATCCGTGCCCACCTCGAAGCCCACGGCGCGTGCGTGGGCGAGACCGGGCTGCGCTACGGCGCGGAGGGCGAGGGGCCCTCGCTGTACCTGTACGACCCGCAGGGCAACATGGTCGAGCTGAAGGGCCCGGCCATTTCGCCGCCGGCGGACGGCAGCGCGGGCACGTAGGGGCCGCGCCGCCGCTCCCGCCGAACCGCTATGCTGGGGCTTCCCCGCCTTGCTCCCCGCCGCCGATGAACGTGCCCGCCCTGCCTTCCGACGCCGAACTGCGCGACCTGGCCGAACAGGTGGCTGCGGAGGTGCGCCAGCAGAAGCTGATGCTGGTCACCGCCGAATCCTGCACCGGCGGCTGGATTGCCAAGACGCTGACCGACCTGCCGGGCAGCTCGGCCTGGTTCGAGGCCGGCGTGGTGGCCTACAGCTATGAGGCCAAGGAGGCGCTGCTGGGCGTCAACCCGCGCACGCTGGAGCGCCTGGGCGCGGTGAGCGAGGAGACCGCGCTGGAGATGGTCTCCGGCGCACTGGCGCGCTTCGGCGCCGGCGTGGCGGTGGCGGTCACCGGCATCGCCGGCCCCTCCGGCGGCACGCCGGACAAGCCGGTGGGCACCGTGTGGATCGGCTGGAAGCGCCGCGGCGGCTACGCCCACGCGCAGCTGTTCCACTTCCCCGGCGACCGCGAGGCGGTGCGGCGACAGACCGTGGCGGCGGCGCTCGTCGGCGTGCGGAAAGCGCTGACAGCCTGACGAGCCGCGCGCCGCCCCGGACCGGCTTGACCGCTGTGGGATACTTCGTGGCCTGCCGGCTTATCGCAGCCCGTGAGACGACGGATGGGCATCATGCCCTCCATTCCACATCCCAACCAGAGACTTACCGTGATGGATGACAACAAGCGCAAGGCCCTCGCCTCGGCCCTCGGCCAGATCGAAAAGCAGTTCGGCAAGGGCGCGGTGATGCGCCTGGGCGACCGCAGCGACGACGCGGTCGACACCGTGTCCACCGGCTCGCTGGGCCTGGACATCGCGCTCGGCGTGGGCGGCCTGCCGCGCGGCCGCGTGATCGAGATCTACGGCCCGGAGTCCTCCGGCAAGACCACGCTCACCCTGCAGGTGATCGCCAACTGCCAGAAGAACGGCGGCACCGCCGCCTTCGTCGACGCCGAGCACGCGCTCGATCCCTCCTACGCCGCCAAGCTGGGCGTCAACGTGGACGACCTGCTGGTCAGCCAGCCCGACACCGGCGAGCAGGCGCTGGAGATCGCCGACATGCTGGTGCGCTCGGGCGCGGTGGACGTGGTGGTGGTGGACTCGGTGGCCGCGCTCACGCCCAAGGCCGAGATCGAGGGCGAGATGGGCGACTCCCACGTCGGCCTGCACGCGCGCCTGATGAGCCAGGCGCTGCGCAAGCTCACCGCCAACATCAAGAAGTCCAACTGCCTGGTCATCTTCATCAACCAGATCCGCATGAAGATCGGCGTGATGTTCGGCAACCCCGAGACCACCACCGGCGGCAACGCGCTGAAGTTCTACGCCTCGGTGCGCCTGGACATCCGCCGCATCGGCGCGGTGAAGAAGGGCGAGGAGGTGATCGGCTCGGAGACCCGCGTCAAGGTGGTCAAGAACAAGGTGGCGCCGCCGTTCCGACAGGCCGAGTTCGAGATCCTCTACGGCGAGGGCACCTCGCGCGAGGGCGAGATCATCGAGCTGGGCGTGGCGCAGGGCCTGATCGACAAGTCCGGCGCCTGGTACAGCTACAAGGGCGAGCGCATCGGCCAGGGCAAGGAGAACGTGCGCCAGTTCCTCAAGGACAACCCGGCCGTCGCCGACGAGATCGACCGCGAGCTGCGCGCGCGCCTGCTGGTGAACGGCGGCAACTCGCCGCTGCCGGCGGTCGAGGTGGAGGAAGCGTAACGCCCCGTCCTTGCTGTTCCCTCTCCCCGCCGGGGAGAGGGCCAGGGTGAGGGGCCGGCCCTGCGCAAACGGTGGCCAAGGCCGGCTCCGTTGCCGGGCAGAAACCAGCCTGCCACTCACCTCCGTCCTCTTCCCCCGGCGGGAAGAGCAGGCCAGGAGCATGAAGCGCAAATCCGCCGATCCCGACGCCAGCCCGAAAAGCGCCGACAAATCCAAGCCCAGCGCCTACGCCAAGGCGCTGGGCCTGCTCGCGCGCCGCGAGCATTCCCGCCGCGAGCTGGGCCAGAAGCTGCGGCGCGGCGGCTACGCCGGCGACGAGGCCGACGAGGCGCTGGCCCGCCTGGGCGAGCAGCGCTACCAGGACGACGGGCGCTTCGCCGAGGTGCTGATCCGCAACCGCATCGCCCAGGGCTACGGCCCGGCCCGGCTGCGCGCGGAACTCAAGAACCACGGCCTGCCGGACGCGCGCATCCGCGCCCTGCTGGAGGCCGCCGAGGCCGACTGGGACGCCGCGGCGACGGCCCAGCTGCAACGCCGCTTCGGCCCCGCCGGCAGGGCCGCCGATCCCGCCGAACGGGCCCGCCGCGCCCAGTTCCTCTTGCGCCGGGGCTTCTCCGCCGCCACAGTACGGCGTGTTACCCACGCCGACGTGGACGACGCCGACGCCGATTCCTGACGCCCGGGAAGCCGGCCATCCGGCGTCGCCGCGGCGTGGCCTTTTTCGCAGCTTGCCGCCACGACGCATGAAAACCGCCGACATCCGCTCCGCCTTCCTCGACTTCTTCCGCGCGAAGGGCCACACCATCGTGCCGTCCAGCTCGCTGGTGCCCGCCAGCGACCCGACGCTGCTGTTCACCAACTCCGGCATGGTGCAGTTCAAGAACGTGTTCCTGGGCTCGGAGAAGCTGCCCTACGTGCGCGCCGCCGACGTGCAGCGCTGCCTGCGCGCGGGCGGCAAGCACAACGACCTGGATTCGGTGGGCTACACCGCGCGCCACCACACCTTCTTCGAGATGCTGGGCAACTGGTCGTTCGGCGACTACTTCAAGCGCGAGGCGATCGCCTGGGCGTGGGAGCTGCTCACCCAGGTGTTCAAGCTGCCGGCCGAGCGGCTGTGGGTCACCGTCTACCACACCGACGACGAGGCCTACCGGATCTGGCACGAGGAGATCGGCGTGCCGGCCGGGCGCATCGTGCGCATCGGCGACAACAAGGGCGCGCCGTTCGCCTCCGACAACTTCTGGCAGATGGCCGACACCGGCCCGTGCGGCCCCTGCACCGAGATCTTCTACGACCACGGCCCGGAGGTCGCCGGCGGCCCGCCCGGCTCGCCGGACGAGGACGGCGACCGCTACATCGAGATCTGGAACCTGGTGTTCATGCAGTTCGACCGCGCGCCGGACGGCACGCTCACCCCGCTGCCGGCGCCCTGCGTGGACACCGGCATGGGCCTGGAGCGCCTGGCCGCCGTGCTGCAGCACGTGCACTCCAACTACGAGATCGACCTGTTCCAGCACCTGATCCGGGTCGCGGCGGGACTGACCGGCACCGGGGATCTCGCCAACAAGTCGCTGCGCGTGATCGCCGACCATATCCGCGCGTGCAGCTTCCTGATCGTGGACGGCGTGCTGCCGTCGAACGAGGGGCGCGGTTACGTGCTGCGCCGCATCATCCGCCGCGCGCTGCGGCACGGCTGGATGCTCGGCGTGCGCGGCGACTTCTTCTGGAAGATGGTGCAGCCGCTGGTCGAGGAGATGGGCGAGGCCTACCCGGAGCTGAAGGAGAAGCAGCGCTTCGTCGAGGACGCCCTGCGCACCGAGGAGCAGCGCTTCGGCGAGACGCTGGAGCACGGCATGCGCGTGTTCGACGAGGTGGCCGCGAAGTCGGGCAGCACGATCCCCGGCGCCGACGCCTTCCGCCTGTACGACACCTACGGCTTCCCGGTCGACCTCACCGCCGACATCGCGCGCGAGCGCGGCCTCTCGGTGGACATGGCCGGCTTCGAGCAGGCGATGGAGCAGCAGCGCGAGCGCGCCCGCGCCGCCAGCCGCTTCGAGGCCAAGGGCCAGATGCCGGCCGAGCTGGCCAGCCAGCTCGCGCCCACCGCCTTCCTCGGCTACGAGACGCTGGCCACGCAGGGCTGCAAGGTGGCCGGCATCGTGCGCGAGGGCAAGCAGGTGGCCGAGCTCGCCGAGGGCGAGGAAGGCCTGGTGATCCTCGACCGCACGCCGTTCTACGCCGAATCCGGCGGCCAGGTGGGCGACACCGGCGCGCTGGCCAACGGCAACGGCCGCTTCGAGGTGCGCGACACGATCAAGATGGGCGGCGTGTTCTTCGGCCATGCCGGCCGCTGGCACGGCGCGCGGCCGCTGAAGGCCGGCGACGCGGTGGACGCGCAGGTGGACGCCGCGCGCCGCCAGGCCATCGTGCTCAACCACTCCGCCACCCACCTGCTGCACGCTGCGCTGCGCAAGGTGCTGGGCACGCACGTCACGCAGAAGGGCTCGCTGGTGGCACCCGACCGCCTGCGCTTCGACTTCGCCCACCACAAGCCGGTGGGCCGCGAGGAACTGGCGCGGATCGAGGCGCTGGTGAACGCCGAGGTGCGCCGCAACGCCGAGGCCGAGGTGCGCCACATGGCCTACGACGACGCCATCGCCTTCGGCGCGATGGCGCTGTTCGGCGAGAAGTACGGCGACGAGGTGCGCGTGCTGAGGATGGGCGAGTTCTCCACCGAGCTGTGCGGCGGCACGCACGTGGGCCGCACCGGCGACATCGGCCTGTTCAAGATCGTCGCCGAGTCCGGCGTGGCCTCCGGCGTGCGCCGCATCGAGGCGGTGACCGGCGACGGCGCGCTGGCCTACGTGGCCGACGAGGAGCGCCGCCTGGGCGAGCTGTCGCAGCTGCTGTCCAGCGGCGGCGACGACGCGGTGGAGAAGCTGCGCCAGCTGCTCGATCGGCAGAAGAGGCTGGAGCGCGAGCTGGAGTCGCTGCGCGCCAAGGCGGCTGGCTCGGCCACCGCGGACCTCGCCGGTTCCGCCCGCGACGTGGACGGCATCAAGGTGGTGGCGGCGCGGCTGGAGGGCTTCGACGCCAAGGCGCTGCGCGACAGCGTGGACCAGCTCAAGCAGCAGCTGAAGAATTGCGTGGTGCTGCTGGCCGGCGCCGCCGACGGCAAGGTGTCCCTGGTGGCCGGCGTGCACGGCGCGGCGCTGGGCCGCATCAAGGCGGGCGACGTGGTGGCCCACGTCGCCCGGCAGATCGACGGCAAGGGCGGCGGTCGGCCGGACCTGGCGCAGGGTGGCGGCAGCGACAGCGCACAGCTGCCGCAGCTGCTGTCGGCACTCCCGGAATGGCTTTCCACGCAGCTGGGGGCGGCTGCATAGGCCATAAGTCATAGGGGGTGACTGCCGGGTAAATGCGTTGCGTGTCTGCTCGGCGCTCGGCTAGTATCCTACGAATGTGCATTGTCAAAGACGGCAATCGCACCGGTCCGGCGCCTCGCGCCGAATCGCGCGCCGGGGAAGGCGGTAGGGCCTTCGACGGACACAACGTCGAGCTGTCTGGCGTCGGGACTCAGGGGTGAGGTCTCCCGCCATGCAGGCCTGAGACCAACAGCATCATGGAGTACAAACATGTTGATTCTGACCCGCAGGGTCGGTGAAACCCTGATGATCGGCGACGAGGTGACCGTCACCGTTCTCGGCGTAAAGGGCAACCAGGTGCGCATCGGCATCAATGCGCCCAAGAACGTAGCCGTGCATCGCGAAGAGATCTACCAGCGCATCAAGGGCGAGCACGAGGGCGAGGCCACGCCGGGCGAATCCGGCGACCACTGAGCCGGAGGCTTTACCTCGACCGCCGCGGCCGGTATTCTTGCCGGCTCCGCCGCAAGGCGGATCATACCCGGAGAGATGCCCGAGAGGCCGAAGGGGCTCCCCTGCTAAGGGAGTATAGGGTCAAAAGCCTTATCGAGGGTTCGAATCCCTCTCTCTCCGCCAGTACCGAGAAACCCCTGTTTCTACAGGGGTTTTTGCTTTTCTGAGGAAGGGCTTGTCGCTCCAAATATCGCTCCACAAGCGAGCCGATATGCGCATCCCCAACTATCTACAGGGGGCTGAGTATGGCTAGGGATAGCGTTCCAACTGCGTCAATGATCCTCAAGGCCAAGCGCCATGAGGGGATGAACCGCGACCGTCAGGCTTTCGCGCTGCCCGGCCTCCGGCTGCACCTTACGCAGTCAGTTGTGCTGTGTCTGCGGTGTGCAACCGAGCTTGGCGGCCACCGACTGGATCGTGGCCCACTCCGACGGATGGTCAGGCTCTGGTGCTGCCGCACCATGCGCGCAGCTCGCTCCCGGACTTCCTTCGAACACTTCTGCTTCGTCATCGCTCCATCCTCTCAAGGTTCGGAGCCTCCGACAAAGCCGGGGCGGTTCAATCAGGCGCAGTAGCACGCCGCGCTCGTGAGCCCACGTGACCATGGTTCTCCCGCAGAACTCCTTGCCATTGTCCGAGCGGATGACCTTCGGCAATCCTCGGCTCAACGCCAGACGTTCGAGCACGCGGACGACGCAGTGGCCGGAAATCGCACGCTCCGTCTCGATCTCGACCGCTTCGTGCGTGGCGTCGTCGACGACGGTCAGGCACTTGATCACGCGACTGTCGGCCGTGCGGTCGAACACGAAGTCCATCGACCACACTTCGTTGGCTTGCGCGGGGCGTTCCAGCGGCTGCCGTTCGCCGATCGGGATCTTCTTGCGCTTGCGCCGGCGAGTCTGCAGATGGGCTTTGCGGTTTAGCCGCTCGACCCGCTTGTAGTTTGTTCTCTCACCCACCTGGCGCAACTGGAGATGGATCATCCCCACGCCGCAGCGGCGATGCCGATGCGCCAGGGCGATGATCTTCTGGCGCAACGCCACGTCCCGGCCCGGGCGCGGCGAATAGCGTAACGTGCTCCCACTCAGCTGCTGGGCTGGCAGCTCTCGCGCAGCGGCAAGGCCAGTACGGCGGCGGCGCTGGAGCAGGCGCTGATCATCCGCTTCGGAACGTTGGAACGGGTGCAGAGCCCCTTCCTGCTGCGCTCGGACAACGGCCTGGTGTTCATCAGCCGCGACTGCATCCGGCGGGTGCGCAGCTACGGTGTGCGCCAGGAGTTCACCCCGCACTGCCCGCAGCAGAACGGGATGGTGGAGCGTCTCATCCGCACGCTGAAGGAGCAGTGCGCCTACCGCCATCGCTTCGAAAGCCAGCAGCACGCCAGCCGCGTGATCGGCGACTGGAGCCAGTTCTACAACCACCGGCGTCCGCACCAAGCGCAGGGCATGAAGACATCCGCCGAGGCGTATGCTTTAGGGCCATGACCTGTGCAGAAACCGCTGGGTCATTACAACGCTTCCGAAGCGGCGAGCCTTCACACGCTAGGTTCCGGGGAGTGCTGCCGCCCAGGTCTGACCTTACAATGACGCACTGCTGCAAACTGTCGGTCAACTCCGTGCATGCCTCAGATTCTGAGAACATCGCACGTTATAGCGCATGCGTGAGGCGCCACCACGAGAATCGCAATGAAGAAAGATAAGCAGTTGGATTTGTTAGATGTAGCAAGTGAAACCGAAGTTGGGGCGAAGAAGAAAAAGCGGACGCAGGGGGGAGTGGCGACGAGCGATGTTGTGATGTCGGCGCATTTTTCGGGGAATGCTGACGTATTTCCCCAGATTTTGGCGCTACATGTTCCCGAGGGGGCGAAGATTGCAGACACGACCTACGGTAGTGGTGTGTTCTGGAAAAAGGTCGACCTATCGAAATATGAGCTGTTGGCGACTGACATCGCGCAAGGCATCGATTGCCGCAAGCTGCCGTATGACTCTGAAAGTCTAGATGCCGCCGTCCTCGATCCTCCCTATATGGAAGGTCTGCTTCGTGCGTCTAAGGAGCACAAAGCAGGCGGAGGGTCTCATTCCGCATTCCGTAGCTACTACTCGAACGGGGATGAGACGCATGGTGAAGGTCCCAAATACCACGCGGCGGTAGTCGATTTATACTACCGTGCGGGAGAGGAAGCTCACCGAGTTTTGAAGCCGAAAGGCGTTTATATTGTCAAATGTCAAGATGAGGTCTCGGCAAATCGTCAATGGTTGACGCACGTTGAGATAATCAACCATTACGAAAAAATAGGTTTTTATGCCAAGGATATCTTCGTAACGATGCGTTTGAATGCGAGTGTATCACGGTTAAAAAAACAGGTCCACGCTCGCAAGAATCATAGTTATTTCTTGGTGTTCGTGAAGGTGCCAAAAGGCAAGACCGTTTTGCAGATGAAAAGCTAATCGGTAACAATTACGGTATCCTTCCCGTCGTCCCGGTTAGTTTTTTCAATAATAATGGGGCCGTCTTGGTTCCGCTCGTTTACCAGCTCGTCTAAGAGTTCGAAGGGATTTTCGGTGAATGGAGGGCGTGGCGGCCACTCGACCGGAACCAGTGAAGCGATGAGTTGTTCGCGTTGCGCTGGGGTGTATTTCTTGAATGTCGAGGTGGGCAGGTCGCGGTTTTTTGCAAAGGCAAATTTCCACGTATCACCAAACGCGAAGCAGTTGACGGCAAGCAAATCAAATTCACCGCGAAGGAGCAAGGTGGTGTTGAGTTCGGTGCCGTCTGGGGAATTTGACAATCCGCCGATCACTCCCGTCCACCTGCGCTTTACCCGTCCAACGCCCATCTTC
Source organism: Fulvimonas soli (assembly GCF_003148905.1). Classification (GTDB taxonomy): domain Bacteria; phylum Pseudomonadota; class Gammaproteobacteria; order Xanthomonadales; family Rhodanobacteraceae; genus Fulvimonas; species Fulvimonas soli. Next base: position 122,207 of record NZ_QGHC01000001.1, read on the forward strand.
TGCCTGTCGACACATCGCTGTTTGCAGGCTCTTAACCTCAATCGTGAGTGTTTGGCCCTTATATTTGATCCGCCTATCTCCCTTCTTCTTACGGTCATGGTCGTCGTCCTTGTCCACTTCGGTGATGGAGGGGTGATCCAAAAAAGCGTCGTGAAATTTGCGCTCAGCCACATAGCCTAAAATCATTCCGCGCAAACTAGGATTTTGATCAATAAGGTCGCTAAGGTTTTCTTCGGTGATACCCCAGCGTTCGAAAATTAAAGGCTTCTTGTCGCTCATCCTGTCCTACCGATTTCGGCAATAACGTCCATTGGGTCAATGCCGAGAACGGTGCACACATCGAGGAACTCGACAACATCGAGCCCGCGCTCGCCCGATTCATATTTGGACACGAACGATTGAGGGCGACCAAGCGCAGTTGCGACCTGTTGCTGGGTAAGACCTCGGCGAGTGCGTGCCTCAGTGAGGGCCTTTTCAAGGCGGTTGTAGCGATCATCTCTCGGCATGCGCCCATCGTCCTATCCTGAATTTGGATATCCCAAATCAGGATCATGGCGGCCATGGTTGACCTTGACGGCAACTAGCAAGGCGGACGAAGTTCGGGACACGTTTCAGGGGCACGTTTTGGGAACCGACAGGCGTTGGGGTTGTGGGTTACGATCACGTCCCTCCGTACTTTCGCCAAGTCGATCAAGGGCCCTGAGACGTCGGGGCTTTTGTTATGAGCGTATCCGTGCGCTCAGCCCTCCGCCCTACCAAGCCGATTGCGCCCTGCCGCCTTCGCCTCGTAGAGCGCCTCGTCCGCCGCCTTGAGCAGCCTTTCCAGGTCGCGGTGCCGGCCACGCTGGAACGCGGCGACGCCCGCGCTCGCGGTGACGGTGCGGGACGGGTGGTTGCCGGCGTGCAGGATCTGCAACCCGCCGACCCGGGCGCGCAGCGCCTCGACGATCTCGCCGGCCCTTTCGGCGGCCGTTCCCTCGAACAGCATCAGGAATTCCTCGCCGCCGTAGCGGCCGACCGTGACGCCCGCGTGCGCGAGGGCGCCGTTCCGCAGCGTCGCGCCCACCGCCGAAAGGCAGTCGTCGCCGGCCAGGTGGCCGTAGGTGTCGTTGAACGCCTTGAAGTGGTCGATGTCCATCATCGCCACCGCCAGGGCCTCGCCCTGCTCGACGGCGCGCTCCCAGGCGCGCTCGAGCGCGCGCTGGATGCCGCGCCGGTTGGCCAGTCCGGTCAGTTCGTCCTGGAAGACCGACTGCTGCAGGCTGCGGCGCAGGACGCGCCGCTCGTCCTCCACCGACAGGTGGTGGGCGGTGAGCAGCGCGTTGCGCGCGCCGTAGGCCACCACGGCGAGCAGGATCATGACGCGCGCCAGCACGGGCTCGGAGGGCAGCAGCACGAGCGCCAGCCCGGTGAGCGCCAGGCTCAGCGCGAAGGGCACGATGCTCGCCGTCAGGTTGACGGTCAGCCGCGACGGCCGGTAGCCGCGCAGCCATGCCCTGCGGCGGCTCAGCAGGACGCCGAGCACGGCGGGCGGCACGGCATGGAGCAGCTCGGGCAGGTAGGACTCGCTGGCGAGGATGAGGCGGTTGTGCGCGCCGGCGCAGAGCGCGTCCAGCCAGGCGTAGCTGGCCAGCACGAAGAAGAAGCGCCGCTCGTCGGCGCGCCGGCTGGCCAGCAGGCGCAGCGTGGCGAAGGCGGCGACGAAGAGGTCCATGCCGTCGAACATGCGCGACAGGAACAGGGCCGCCGCCGGGCTCTGGCCGGAGGGCGGCAGCTGGACGTGGAGCAGGTCGTAGAACAGCCAGGCGATCGACGCGGCGAGGATGCCGTCGATCAGGTTGGTCCAGCGCGCGACCGGCGAGCCGGGGTTGTAGGAGGCGGCGACCACCATCAGCAGGGCGGACACGCAGAAATGGAACGCCGGGTCGACGGCCACCAGGGTGCCGTCGGTGTGGACCCAGGCGTCGGCCGCGAGCAGGGCGTAGGCCGCCAGCTTGGCGCACAGGGCCAGCAGCAGGATGCGCCAGAAGGGCCGGTTGTGGGTGACGCTGAGCCGGCTGCGCTGCCAGCACAGGCAGAGCGTCAGGCCGTACATCGCCACGACCAGCAGGTAGCTGCGCAGCAGGGCGTCGGCCGGCGCCAGCGCGACCACCCACAGCTGGGCGGCGAGGAGCAGCGCGTAGATGCGGGGCGTCCACTGCTGGGTTTTCATGGCCAGCGGTCCTGGGTGGTGCCCGTCGAACCGAGGCCTTCGCTGCAACGGCGCAGCGTGGGCCGCCATGCGGCACCGGCGCGGGGCGGCGGCTGCAATCCTCGGCCAGGGCGGCGCGGGAAGTAAAGGGCGTCCTGCGGATCCTGCGAGGCAGGTCGCCGGAAGGGCGCGGCGCGGCTCAGCCCGGCGCCAGCCCGCGCAGCTCCACGCCCTCGGGCGCCACCCGCAGCACCGAGCCCTGCTCGTACCAGTCGCCCAGCACGATGCGCTCGGCGGGGCGGCCGTCGAGCTCGAAGCGGTGGATCGCGGGGCGGTGGGTGTGGCCGTGGATCAGCCGCGTGACGCCGGCCTTGCGCATCGCCCCGGCGACGGCATCGGCGTTGACGTCCATGATGCTTTCCATGGTGCTGCCGGTGTGCGCCTTGCTGTCGGCGCGCGCCTTGGCGGCGAAGGCGCGGCGCGCCTCCAGCGGCATGGCGAGGATCTGCGCCTTCCACTCCGGCGTGCGCACCTGCCGGCGCACGGCCTGGTAGGCGAGGTCGTCGGTGCACAGCACGTCGCCGTGCATCAGCAGGGTGGGGCGGCCGTACAGGTCGTGCACGATACCGTCCTGCAGCAGCTCGAAGCCGGCGCGGCGGGCGTAGTCCTCGCCGAGCAGGAAGTCGCGGTTGCCCGCCATGAAGTACACCGGCACGCCGGCCTCGCGCACCGCGCGCGTGGCGCGGGCGATGCGCGCGGGCAGCTCGGCGTCGTCGTCGTCGCCGATCCAGGCCTCGACCAGGTCGCCCAGGATGTAGAGGGCGTCGGCCTGCCGCACCTCGTCGCCGGCGAGGTAGCGCTCGAACAGCTCGGTGATCCGCGGCCGGCTGTCGTCCAGGTGCAGGTCGGCGATGAACAGGCTGGCCATGGCTCAGTGCCTGGCCTTGCCCGTCTTGGCCGGCGCGGCGGGCCTGGCCGTGGCGGACGGGACGGCGGGAGCGGCCGCCGGCGCCGCGCTGCCGGCCGGGGCGGCCTCGCCGACCACGCTGGCGCTCTCGATCACCACCAGCGGGTCGGGCACGTCGTTGGCGAAGGGGCCGAGCCCGCGCGTGGGCAGCGCGGCGATCCTGTCGACCACGTCCATGCCCTTGGCCACCTTGCCGAACACCGCGTAGCCCCAGGTCAGGCTGCTCTGGTTGCCGGCGTAGTCCAGGCGGCGGTTGTCGACCAGGTTGATGAAGAACTGCGCGGTGCCCGAGTTGGGGTCGGCGCCGCGCGCCACCGCCACGGTGCCGCGCAGGTTGGACAGGCCGTTGTCGGCCTCGCTGGGCACCGCGGCGTGGGTGCGCTTGGGTTGCAGGTCGCGGGTGTACAGGCCGCCCTGCACCAGGTAGCCGGGAATGGCGCGGTGGAACACCGTGCCGGCGTAGAAGCCGCTGCGCACGTACTGCAGGAAGTTGGCCACGCTCTTGGGCGCCTTGTCCGGGTACAGCTCCAGCGTGATGTCGCCCTGGCTGGTGTGCAGCAGCACCTGCGGGTGCGGCGCGGCCGGCGCGGTCTGGGCTCCCGCGGCGAGGGACAGGCAGAGCAGCAGCGAGGCGGGCAGGAAACGGTTCATGGCGTCACGGAAGGTCGGCGGCATCCGCGCATGATACGCGCGCATGGCGCCGCATGGACCCTGCGCTCAGGTCGGCAGGATGGCGAGCGCGAGGCCGAGCTCGGCCATCGGCGCGCGCTCCTGCTCCAGGTCGGCCTCGCTGAGCGGGTGCTGCTCCAGCCACGCGGCGGGCAGCGCCAGGCGCAGGCGCTGGCTGGTGGCGGCGAGCCTGAGCGGCGGCAGCGACTCGGCGCGCCGCGCGCGGCGGAACAGCACGGCCAGGCGCAGCAGCGCGGTGATCTGCCGGGCCAGCTGGCGGTAGCGCTGCGGCAGCGCGGAGAACACCGCCTTGTCCGGCTTGCGCCGGTGCGATTCGACGATGGCGGCGAGCAGCTGCTGTTCCTGCCGCGAGAAGCCGGCCAGGTCGGCATGGCGCAGGATGTAGGCGCCGTGGTGGTGGTGCTGGCTGTGCGCGATGGCCAGGCCGATCTCGTGCACGCGCGCGGCCCAGGACAGCCACTCGCGCGCCTCGCCGTCCAGCTTCCACGCCGGCGCCACCTGGTCGAACAGCTGCAGCGCGGTGGCTTCCACCCGGCGCGCCTGCGCGCGGTCGACGCCGTAGCGGTTCGCCAGCGCGTCGATGCTGGCGGTGCGCGGGTCGCTGCCGCCGGCGCGGCCGAGCAGGTCCCACAGCAGGCCCTCGCGCATCGAACTCTCGCACACGCGCATGCGCTCGATGCCCAGCGCCTCGAACGCCGCCTCGAAGATCGCCACCGCGCCGGCGATCACCGGCGCGCGGTCCTCGGTCAGGCCGGGCAGGCGGATCGCCTCGACCTGGCCCTGCTCGATCAGCGCGTCGCGCACGGCGGCGAGCGCGGCCGGGGTGACGCCGTCGTCGGAGAGCTTCATCGCCTGCACCACCGAGCCGATCGCCTTGGCGCTGCCGGAGGAGCCGTAGGTGTCCTGCCAGCCCGACTCGCGGTAGTCCTCGGCGAACTGCTGCAGCAGCACGCCCAGCTCGGCGCGCGCGCGCTGCCAGCGCTTGCGGGTGAGCTTGCCGCCGGGGAAGAAGTGCAGCGTGGAGGCGATGCAGCCGGCCTGCACGCTCTCGGTGTGCAGCGGCGCCACGCCGCGGCCGATGATGAATTCGGTGCTGCCGCCGCCGACGTCGATCACCAGCCGCGGCTCGCGCGAGGCGGGCAGGTCGTGCGCCACGCCGAGGAAGATCAGGCGGCCCTCCTCGCGGCCGGAGACGATCTCCACCGGATGGCCCAGCGCGGACTCCGCCGCGGCCAGGAAGGCCTGCGGCGAGGCCAGCCGGCGCACCGTGTTGGTCGCCACCGCGCGCACGCGCGCCGACGGGATGCCGGCGATGCGCTGGCCGAAGCGGGCCAGGGAGGCCAGCGCGCGGGCGCGGTGGGCGGTGTCCAGCGTGCCGTCGGCGCGCAGGCCGGCGGCCAGGCGCACGGTGTCGCGCAGGCGGTCGATCACCCGCGGCTCGCCGTGCTCGACGCGGGCCACCACCATGTGGAAGCTGTTGGAGCCGAGGTCGACGGCGGCGATCAGCTCGCCGTCGCGGATCTGCATCTGGTCGCCTTGGCTCACGCGGTGCTCCTTGCGGACGAGGCCGGGATTCTCGCATGCCGTGGCGCGACCGCGGCGGGACCCGTCGCCGCGGGCCGCGTGCGGCATGCGCGGCGCGCGGCCGCGCCGGAACGCCGCGTCACGCGCCGCACAGCCGCTCCAGCAGGGTCTGCTGCGCGTTGTGCGGCGGCTGCTCGCCGGGCGTGGCGCGCACGTAGCGGCCGTCGCCGCCGAGCAGCCAGGCCTGGGTGTTGTCGGCCAGGCCGTTGGCCAGCGTCTCCTCGAACACGCGCGCGGCCAGCGCCGGGTCGAGGATCGGGAAGGCCACCTCGATGCGGCGCATCAGGTTGCGCTCCATCCAGTCGGCGCTGCCGCAGTACAGCTCGCTGTCGCCGTCGTTGTAGAACCAGTACACGCGGCTGTGCTCGAGGAAGCGGCCGACGATGGAGCGCACGCGGATGCGCTCGGAGACGCCCGGCAGCCCGGGGCGCAGGGTGCAGGCGCCGCGCACGATCAGGTCGATCTCCACGCCGGCCTGCGAGGCGCGGTACAGCGCCTGGATCACGTGCGCCTCGTTGAGCGCGTTGAGCTTGGCGACGATGCGCGCCGGCTTGCCGGCCTGGGCGTGCGCGGTCTCGCGCTCGATCTTCGCCATCACGCTCTTGTACAGCGTGAACGGCGACTGCAGCAGGCGCCGGAGGTGGATCACCGGCCCCAGCCCGGAGAGCTGCTGGAACACCTTGTGCAGGTCCTCGGTGATCTCCGGCTGCGCGGTCATCAGGCCGATGTCGGTGTACACGCGGCTGTTGGCCTGGTGGTAGTTGCCGGTGGACAGGTGCGCGTAGCGGCGCAGCGCGCCGCCCTCGCGGCGCACGATCAGCATCATCTTGGCGTGGGTCTTGTAGCCCACCACGCCGTACACCACCTGCACGCCCACCTCCTGCAGGCGCGTGGCGAGGCGGATGTTGGCCTCCTCGTCGAAGCGCGCGCGCAGCTCGATCACCACGGTGACGTCCTTGCCGTTGCGCGCGGCCTCCACCAGCAGGTCCACCAGCGGGGTGTCCTCGCCGGCGCGGTAGAGCGTCTGCTTGATCGCCAGCACGTCCGGGTCGGCGCTGGCCTGGCGCAGCAGCTCGACCACCGCGCCGAAGCTCTCGTAGGGATGGTGCAGCAGCACGTCGCGCTGGCCGATCGCCTCGAACATGCAGCGCCCCGGCCCGATCGCCGGCGGCTGGCGCGGGGTGAAGCGCGGGAACTTGAGGTCGGGCCGGTCCACCCAGTCGTACACCAGCCCGGCGCGGATGATGTTCACCGGGCCGTCGCAGCGGTAGACGTCGGCCTCCTCCAGCTCGAAGTTGTTGACCAGCATCCGGGTGATCGCCTTCGGGCAGTCGTCGGCGATCTCCAGCCGCACCGGCCGCGCGTAGCCGCGCCCGGCCAGCTCCTCGCTGAGCGCGCGGGCCAGGTTCTCCACCTCGGCCTCCTCCACCATCAGCTCGCTGTTGCGGGTGACGCGGAACTGGTAGGAGCCGACCACCTTGAAGCCGGGGAACATCAGGTCGACGAAGGCCTGCAGCAGCTCGGCCAGGAACACGAAGTCGTCGCCGCCGCCGTCCACCTCGGGCGGGATGCGGATGATCCGCGGCAGCGAGCGCGGCGCGCGCACCAGCGCCATGTGCCCCTCGTGGCCGAAGGCGTCGCGGCCCTTGAGCACCACCGCGATGTTGAGCGTCTTGTTGAGGATGCGCGGGAACGGGTGCGCCGGGTCCAGCCCCAGCGGCGACAGCACCGGCAGCACCTCGTGCTCGAAGTAGCCCTGCAGCCAGCGGCGCTGGCGCTCGCTCCAGCGGTCGCGGGTGAGGAAGCGGATGCCCTCGGCCTCCAGCTGCGGCCCCAGCTCGCCGCGCCAGGTGGCGTACTGCTCGCCGACCAGGTCGAGCACGCGGGCGCGGATGCGCGCGAGCAGCTCGCCGGAAGGGATGCCGTCCGGCCCCGGCGCCGCCGAGCCGTACATGTGGTGGTGCTTGAGCATCGCCACGCGCACCTCGAAGAACTCGTCGAGGTTGTTGGCCACGATGCTGAGGTAGCGCAGCCGTTCCAGCAGCGGCACGGCGGGATCGTGCGCCATCGCCAGCACGCGGAAGTTGAACTCCAGCGCGGCCAGCTCGCGGCTCAGGTACAGCTCGGGCGCGGCCAGGTCGGGGGTGGCGAGGGCGGCGGTCGGCGGGGGCTTGCGGGTCATGCGGTCATTCTGGCCGATGCCGGCGGGCAGTACATGCCGCAGTGCCGCGCGGGACGGCGGCGGTTCAGATCTCCTCGCCGTTGCCCGGCTCGAGCAGCCGCTCGGACCCGAAGTGGCAGGCGAAGGTGGAGCCCCGGCCGGGCGCGCTGTCGATGGTCAGCCGCGCCTGGTGCAGGTTCAGCACGTGCTTGACGATGGACAGGCCCAGCCCGGTGCCGCCGCTCTCGCGCGAGCGGCTGGAGGAGACGCGGTAGAAGCGCTCGGTGAGCCGCGCCAGGTGCGCGGCGGGGATGCCGTAGCCGGTGTCGGCGACCGAGTAGACCGCGCCGCCCGGCTCGCGCCGCCAGCGGATCGAGATCTCGCCGCCGGTCGGGGTGTAGCGCACGGCGTTGCTGACCAGGTTGGACAGCGCGCTGTGCAGCTCCTTGGGCGAGCCGAGCAGGTCGGCCGCGGCGGTGGACTCCACGCTGATGCGGTGGCGGCCCTGGCTGAGCGCCTCGGCCTCCTTGCGCAGCGTGGCCAGCAGCGGCGCCATCGGCACGCGCTCCTCGGTGATCCGCTCCTGCGTCTCCAGCCGCGACAGCGTGAGCAGGTCCTCGACGATCTGGCCCATGCGCTTGGACTGGGTGCGCATCTCGCCGAGCACGGGCGCCAGCTCGGGCACGTCCTCGGGGTCGAGCAGCTCCAGGTAGCCGTGGATCACGGTGAGCGGCGTGCGCAGCTCGTGCGAGACGTTGGCGACGAAGTCGCGGCGCACCTGTTCCAGCCGCGCCAGGTCGCTGATGTCGCGCGCGATCAGCAGGCGCTGGCCGCGGCCGAAGGCGAGCAGGGTGGCGTTGAGATGGCCGTCCGGGCGGCCCGGCGCGGGGATGTCGTTGAGCGGCTCGCGCGCGCCGTCCTGCAGCCAGGCGGCCAGCGCGGTGCCCAGCAGCCGCTCGTGCAGGCGCACGCCGCGGTCCTGCGGGCGGCGCAGCCCGAGCAGGCGCTCGGCGGCGTGGTTGAACCAGCGCACGCGCTGGTCGTCGTCCATCAGGACCACGGCGTCCGGCAGGCTGCCGGCGGCGCTGCGCAGGTCGCGCAGACTGGAGGCGAGGCGGCGGGAGCGCGTCATGAAACGGTCATGCTGCAAGGGTGAGGGGGCTTGGCCGGGCATGATGGAGCGGGCCGGATGACCGTTTCGGGACAGCAGCGCGACAACTTCCGCCACGGCGACGACCGCCACGCCCAGCGCGGCATGGCCCAGCCACGCGCCGGCGAGTCCGCCGGCGGCCAGCGCGGCGGCGAGGGCGAGCGGGAGTTTCCAGCGGGCGGGGGGCGGCGTCATCGGGCGGTCGGCGGCGGGCGATCCAGCATCGGCAATCGCGGGGCGTCCGGCAAGCGCGGGCGGGGCTGGGCGATCCTCGAAGATTCGGGATCGCGGCTGGAGGCCGCTCCCACAAGCTTGCGGCAGCCCTGCGGGAGCGGCCTCCGGCCGCGACAGCCAGGCATCGCATCCCGTCCCGGACCGTTCCCCGGCGCGCTCAGGGACTGGCCGAGAAGCGGTAGCCCGAGCCGCGCACGGTCTGCACCATGCCGTCCAGCTGCCACGGCTCCAGCGTCTTGCGCAGGCGGCGGATGTGCACGTCCACCGTGCGCTCCTCCACGTACACGCTGCCGCCCCACACGTGGTCGAGCAGCTGCGCGCGGGTGTAGACGCGCTCGGGGTGGGTCATGAAGAAGTACAGCAGGCGGTACTCGGTGGGGCCGATCGGCACCGACTCGTCGCCGGCGAACACGCGGTGCGCCGGGCCGTCGATGCGCAGGCCGCCGATCTCCACCACGCCGGAGCCGTCGTCGCCCTGGCTGCGCCGCAGCACCGCCTTGATCCGCGCGATCAGCTCGCGGGTGGAGAACGGCTTGACCACGTAGTCGTCCACGCCGGCCTCCAGGCCGTTGACGCGATCCATCTCCTCGCCGCGCGCGGTGAGCATGATGATCGGGATCTCCCGGCTCAGCTCCTCCTTGCGCAGGCGCCGCGCCAGTTCCAGGCCGCTCATGCCGGGCAGCATCCAGTCGAGCAGGATCAGGTCCGGCACCTGCTCGGCGATGGCCATCTGCGCGGCGCGCGCGTCGGCCGCCTGCGCGGCCTCCATGCCGGCCTTGCGCAGGGCGAAGGCGACCATGTCGCGGATCGAGGCTTCGTCTTCGACGATCAGGATGCGCTTGTGCACGCGGGTGTCTGCCGTGGCTTGTGACGCGATTATTGCAGCGGCCCAATGTTACGCGGCGATGACATGCGCGGCCGCGCCGGCGCCGGTCAGCCGCCGCCCGCGCTAAAGCACAGCCGGCCCGTGCAGCCCTGCGCGGGAGACGACTGCAATTGCTGCGGATGGTCGGGGTTGTCCTCGGTCTGGATCTTGCGCTTGCGCAGCTCCATCACCAGCGGGGTGAGCTGCGCGATGCGGCCCTGGATGCGCGCGCGCGCGTAGTAGTCCAGGTCGTCGCGCCTGAGCAGGCGCCTGAGCTGTTCCAGCGCGTCGAACGGGCGGCCGGAGAGGTAGCTGGCGTCCGCATACGCCTCGCCCGCGCGCACGCCGTCGCCGGCCTTCTCGCTGGCGCGGGCGTAGGTGCGGTAGATGTCCGGCTCGTCGCTGTCGTCGAGCAGCGGGCGCAGCAGGTTGGCGGCGGCGGCGGCCTCGTCCTTGCCGCCGCCCTCGCTGAGCGCCTTGGCGTAGGCCAGCGCCACCGCGCGGTTGCGCGGCGAGCGGGCGCTGAGGTCGCGGTAGATGGCCAGGGCGTCGGCGCGCCGGCCGGCCTGCAGCTCCGCCTCGGCCTGGGCCAGCTGCAGGACCTGGTTGCCGGGATGGGCCGCCAGCAGCGGCTGCAGCTGGGCCAGCGCCAGCGCGCCGCGGTCGCTGCGCGCCAGCGCCAGCGCGTAGCCGTAGCGGTTGGCCGGCGTGTCGAACTCCGGGTGCTTGGCCAGGCTGGAGCCGTAGTAGGTAGCCAGCTTGGCCGCGTCGCCGGACAGCACGCGCACGCGCTCGCGCATCAGCGCATAGGTGTCCAGGCCGCCCGCGCCGCCGGGGCGCGGCTGCAGCGCGGTCGGGTCCTTCAGGTAGGCCATCGGCGCGGTGGCCTTCTCCCACTGCTCGCGGGTCAGGGTGGAGCCGGCGGGGCGCAGCTTCTGCTGCGCGGCGAGCACGTCGGCGCGCGCCCTGGCGTCGCTGATGCGCGCGGGGAACACCGGGTGGTCCTGCAGCAGCGCCGGCACGTCGCCGCCGGCGCCGGCGCGCAGGGTGTCCTGCATGTGCTCGAAGAACGAGGCCATCGCGTGCGGGTCGAAGCCGGCGTTGGCCAGGGTCTGGATGCCGACCCGGTCCGCCTCGGTCTCGTCCTTGCGGGTGAAGTTGATCTCGCGCTGTGCCAGCAGCCCCTGGCCGCCCATCAGCACCGCCGCCGGCGCGTCGCCGGAATGCGAGCCGGCGCCCGCGGCGATCGCGCCCAGCAGCACCAGCGCCAGCAGCGGCGCGTTCTTCCTGGAGTCCTCGAAGGCGCGCTGCAGGTGGTTCTGGTTGATGTGGCCGATCTCGTGCGCGATCACGCCGGCCAGCTCGCTCTCGTTGCGGGTGAGCACGATCAGGCCGGAGTTCACCGCGATGTAGCCGCCCGGCGCGGCGAAGGCGTTGATCACGTCGTCCTTGACGATGAAGAACGAGAAATGGTCCTTCGGCTTCTCGCTGCCGGCCACCAGCCGGTAGCCGAGGTCGTTGATGTAGTCGTCCAGCAGCGGGTCGTCCAGCACCATGTCCAGCGCGCGCATCTGGCGCAGCATGGCGGCGCCGTAGTCCTGCGCGTCCTGCGGCGAGATCAGCGCGTCGGCCGAGCTGCCCAGGTCGGGCAGGCGCACGCCGTCCTGCGCGGCGGCGCCGGCGGCGGACACGAGGGCGGCGGCGAGCAGCAGCGGCCGCAGGAACGGAGCGGGGCGTCGTTTAGCCATGGCCATAGGCGGTTGACGATACCACTGGGACCGCGCCGCGCGCCGCCGGTTCAGCGCCGCTTGCATCCGCTCCGCCTAGCCCCCACATTGCGCGGCTGCAACCGCTTCCCGGAGGCGCTCCATGCCCAAGATCGAGATCTTTTCCACCGCCGTCTGCCCCTACTGCGTGGCCGCCAAGAACCTGCTCAGGGCCAAGGGGCTGGAGTGGAGCGAGGTGCGCGTGGACAGCGACCCGGCGCAGCGCGAGCTGATGCTGGAGCGCAGCGGCGGCCGCCGCACGGTGCCGCAGATCTTCGTCAACGGCCGGCACGTGGGCGGCTACGACGACCTGGTGGCCGCCGACCGCAGCGGCCGGCTGGCCGAGTTGCTCGGGAGCGCGGCATGAGCGGGGGCGCGGAGAAGGACCGCGTGGCCGAGTTCACCGCGTTCCGCCAGCGCATGAACGAGCGCATCCTGGCCGAGGACAACCAGGTGGTGCGGCGCTTCTTCGCGCTGGACACGCAGACCTACAAGCCGGGCGCGCTGGACGTGAAGACCAAGGAGCTGCTCGGCCTGGTCGCCTCGCTGGTGCTGCGCTGCGACGACTGCATCAGCTACCACGTCGCCCAGTGCAAGGACGCCGGCGTGACGCGCGAGGAGTTCTTCGAGGCGTTCGGCGTGGGGCTGGTGGTGGGCGGCTCCATCGTGATCCCGCACCTGCGCCGCGCGGTGGACTTCCTCGACCGGCTGGAAGGCGGCGCCGTCGCGGCGGAAACCTGCGCCGACCACGCCTGAGGCGATCGGCTCCCGCTCCCCTCCGGGGAGCGGGCCGGGGTGAGGGGCCGGGGCTTGCGGAAGCGCCCGATACGTCCGGCTCCGCCCGTCCCCTCATCCGCCTGCCGGCACCTTCTCCCCGGCGGGGCGAAGGTCTCGGCCATGAATGCCACGGCATGTCCCGGGCCACCACGCCGGCGCCGCTGACGACGGAGGACTCGCCGACCCGTGTACGCCTTGCTTCCTCATCTCTTCCGGGGAGAGGAGGAAAGCGCGGAGCATGCGAGTTCCTGCAACGCTCCGTGCGAGGATTTGCAACGTCCCGACCGGGCCCGCGCCTGTTCGTTGCCGGCCATATCGGCGATAATCGCAAGGTTATCGACCCCTCGCGCCTCCCCCGGCGGCGGTCGACCGGTTCATTCCAAGGAGTTCCCCCATGAGCAAGACCATCGCGGTGATCCCGGGCGACGGCATCGGCCCGGAGATCATGACCGCCACGCTGCGCGTGCTCGACGCGCTGGACTGCGGCCTGGCCTACGACTTCGTCGACGCGGGCATGGTGGCGCTGGAGAAGCACGGCGACCTGCTGCCCCCGGCCACGCTGGACAAGATCGCCGAGCACAAGGTGGCGCTGAAGGGCCCGCTGACCACGCCGATCGGCGGCGGCTTCACCTCGATCAACGTGACGCTGCGCCGGCACTTCGACCTGTACGCCAACGTGCGCCCGGCGATCAGCTTCCCCGGCACCAAGGCGCGCTACGAGAACATCGACATCATCACCGTGCGCGAGAACACCGAGGGCGCGTACCTGTCCGAGGGCCAGACCCTGTCCGAGGACGGCGAGGTGGCCACCTCGATGGTGCGCAACACCCGCAAGGGCAGCGCGCGCATCGTGCGCTACGCCTTCGAGATGGCGGTGAAGAAGGGCCGCAGGAAGGTCACCGCGGTGCACAAGGCCAACATCATCAAGACCGCCTCGGGCCTGTTCCTCAACGTGGCGCGCGAGATCGCCAAGGAATACCCGCAGATCGAGTTCAACGAGATGATCGTGGACAACGCCTGCATGCAGCTGGTGATGAAGCCCGAGCAGTTCGACGTGATCGTCACCACCAACCTGTTCGGCGACATCCTCTCCGACCTGTGCGCCGGCCTGGTCGGCGGCCTGGGCCTGGCGCCGGGCGACAACATCGGCGAGCACGCGGCGATCTTCGAGGCGGTGCACGGCTCGGCGCCGGACATCGCCGGCAAGGGCATCGCCAATCCCTGCGCGCTGCTGCTGGCCGCGGCCGACATGCTCGACCACCTGGGCATGGTGGAGAAGGGCGCGAGGATCCGCCAGGCGATCCGCGACGCGCTGGTCCACGACCGCGACGCGGTGACGCCGGACCTGGGCGGCAAGGGCGGCACGCAGAGCTTCGGCGAGGCGATCGCGCGGCGCGTGCAGGCCTGAGCGCAGGCTCGTTCCGCGAACGGAAGGGCCGCGGCGGCGTCCGCGGCCCTTCCGTTTCGGGGACCGCCGGCGACGGGCTGGGATGCCGGCGGAGCAAGCCTGCATGCCGCCGCCCTTTCCGCGATGCCACTGACGCCCTGGACCTTCGTCTATTTCGCCGCCGCCGTGCAGGCCGCGCTGCTGGGCGTGGCGCTGTGGCGGCGCCCGGCCAACCGCGCGGCCGACCGCCTGCTCGCCGTGTGGGTGGCGCTGGCCGGCGCGGACCTGGCGGTGAAGGCGCTGTACTGGCACCTGCTGTCGCCGGAGTGGTTCCGCGCCTACCGCCTCGTCGCGCTGTTCCCGTTCCTCTACGGCAGCCTGTTCTACCTGTACGTGCGCGCGCTCACCCAGGGGCGCGGGTTGGTCCAGAAGCCGGTGCCGTAGCCGGTGTCCAGCGTCCGCGAACGGCTGTAGGCCGCCCAGCCCCCGGGCAGGATGCGCCGCCCGCCCGCCACGCCGTCGTCCAGGTAGAGCTGGCCGAAGCGGGCGAAGTCGCGCGCGGAGGCGTGCATGAAGCCGGAGCCGAGCAGGGTGCCGGCGGCGTCGGTCTCGATCACCGAGTGGTTCATGCCCAGCGGCGCGAACAGTTCGCGGCGGGCGAAGTCCCCGGCGCCGACGGCGGTGCCGCCGGTGGCGTCGCCGACCAGCTTCGACGGCAGCGCGAAGCCGAGGTTGCTGTAGCCCCACGCGGTGCCCGGCGGATGCGCCAGCGGGATGCGCGCCGCGTAGGCGGCCGAATCGGCCTCGCGGAACCACATGTGGGTGGCGGGGTCCACCGGGCCGTCGGTCTCGTCGAAGGGCAGGCCGCTGTCCATGCGCAGCAGCTGGTCGACGGTGATGGCGTGGTGCGGGTCCGCCGGCGAGGCCCAGGCGGCGAGCGGCGCGGGCTGGTCCGGCCGCAGCCGGCCCTGGCGCACCAGGACGCCGACCAGCGCCTGGGTGACTTGGTGACCGAGTGGCCCCAGATCGGCGTCTGCGGGCCGTAGCCGGGGGCGTAGCGCTCGGCGATCAGCTTGCCGTCGTGCAGCACCACCACCGCCTTGGTCAGGCGCGGATGGGCCGGGTCGGGCTCGGCGAAGGCGAGATCGAGCGCGCGGCGCAGCGCCGGATCGGCGGGCTCGACGACGGCGGTGCCGAAGGCGTCGGGAGTCTCCGTTTCCTTGAAGCCGGCGGCCTCGGGCACCGGGCCGTCGCCGTGCATCACCAGGCAGCCCAGGCCCTCGCGGTACACCGCCCGGGCGGGGAACAGGCCCAGCACGTTGCTGCGCACCTCGTGGCGCGGGCGGTCCACCGCATAGCGCACGGCCCAGCCGATGGCGCCCATCAGCGGCCGCTGTTCCTCGGCATAGACCCGGTCGGGATCGACTTTCGAGACGAAGGCCGCCGCGTACAGCGAGCGGCTCACCGAGCCGGTGGCGATATGCAGCGCCTCGCGGTTCAGCAGCACGACGCCGGCCGCGGCGGCGTGCAGCGAGGCGGCCAGCACGGCGACGGGACGGCGCCAGCCGATGGACGATGGATGCGACATGGACCCTCCTGGGGTGCGGACGAGGCGGCCAGGATGGGCGGCCGGGCCCGCCGGGTCGTCCGATCCGGCGGATTCGTACGGCCGTACCGTGACTTCGGACGGCCGGCGGCGGCCGGGGCGCCCCGCCGCAAAAAGGCGCCTCCCCCTGCAGGCCGGGGGAAGCGCCGCCGTCATCGCCCGAACATGCCGGGCCGGTAGCCGCCGGCCTCGGTGCGGGCGGCGATGTTGAGGCGGTTCCAGCCGTTGATCAGGGTCACCAGCAGGGTGAGCTGGACCAGCTCCTCCTCGCTGAACTGCGCGCGGACCTCCTCGTGCAGCGCGTCCGGCACGGCGTCGTGCCCGCCCAGGCGGGTGAGCGCCTCGGCCCAGGCCAGCGCGGCGCGTTCGCGCGGGCTGTAGAGCGCGGTCTCGCGCCAGGCCGGCAGCAGATACAGGCGCTGCTCGGTCTCGCCGGCGGCGCGCGCGTCCTTGCTGTGCATGTCCAGGCAGAAGGCGCAGCCGTTGATCTGCGAGACGCGCATGTCCACCAGCTCGCGCAGCGCCGGCTCCAGGCTGCCGGCGCGGATGCTCTTGCCCAGCGCGAACAGCGGCTGCAGGGCGGCGAAGTGTTGCTGGAAATCGAAGCGGGACATGGGAACTCCTCGGGGGAAGGCGCGGCCGGGATTGGCCGCGTCCGGCGCAAGGACGTTCCAGCCGCCGGCTTCGTGACCGCGGGGCGCCGGGTTCGGCGGCGCCTGCGCCGGTGCAGCCGGGCCAGGCGCGCGCACTTCGCGCAGTCGGGATGGCGATAGAGACGGATCGTGGCCATGGGGTCCTCGTGCGACAGGGTTGGCCGGGGTGGCCAACTCAGTGCAGGGACGCGGGCCTTTCCGCGCGCGTGGCCGCGAGCAGGCGCTCCAGCTTGGCCGGGTTGCGCAGGGCATGGACCGCGACGATGCGCTCGCCGTCGCATTCCAGCCACATCGCCGTGGTCAGCGCGTCGCCCATCCAGGTGAGCAGGGCGGGCATGCCGTTGAGCATGACGATGGAGTGGCGCGGACGGTAGGGGCGGAGGTTGCGGGCGATCTGCAGGTACAGCCGCGCCAGCCGCTCGGCGCCGTGCAGCGGGCGCAGCGTGGCGGTGGCCTGGCCGCCGCCGTCGGCGATGTGCACCGCGTCCTCGGCGAACAGCGCACGCAGGCACTCCAGGCTGGGCCGCTCCATCGCGGCGACCAGTCGTTCCAGCAGCCGCCGCTGCGCGGCGGCGCCGACGCGGAAGCGCGGCCGCCCCTCGCGCAGCCGCGCCTTGGCGCGGTGCACGCGCTGGCGGCAGGCGTCCTCGGCGATGCCCAGCATCGCGGCGGCCTCGGCGTGGCTGTAGTCGAACACCTCGTGCAGCAGGAAGGCGGCGCGTTCCTCCGGGCTCAGCCGTTCCAGCAGCGCAAGGAAGGACAGGGTGAGCGTCTCGTCGCGCTCCAGCGCGGCGTCGGGGTGCTCGGACTCGGCCACCAGCGGCTCGGGCAGCCACGGGCCGGGGTAGTGCTCGCGCTCGGTCCTGGCGCGGCGCAGGCGGTCCAGCGCCAGGCGCGTGGTCACGGTGACCAGCCAGGCCTCCGGGTCGTCCAGCGCGGCGGCGTCCTGCGCGTGCCAGCGCAGCCAGGCGTCGTGCAGCACGTCCTCGGCGTCGGCGGGCGTGCCGAGCATGCGGTAGGCCAGCCCGAACAGGCGCGAGCGGTGCTGCTGGAACAGGGCGGTCTGCGGGTCCATGGGATGCTCCTGCGGGAGGGATGCAGCCAGGACGCGCGGGGCGCGCGGAACGTGACCGGCCGGTCAGCGCACCAGCGGCCAGGGCGCCAGGAACACCAGCCAGATCAGCAGCACGATGCCGGCGTACTTGACCGCGCGGAACAGCCTCGGGTGCTTCTTCTTGAACGCGCGGTTGCGCTCGCGGTTGCGCTGGTTGAGCGCGAACAGGCGGTTGACGAAGCCGGTCCGCTCCTCCGGCGACTCGGTGTTCGGCGAGGCGGTGATCTTGCCCATGAAGGCGCCCACGCGCTTGTTGACCGCGCGCATCAGGCGCGAGCGCAGCGGGCGCTCCACGTCGGCGAACAGGATCACCCGGGTCTGGTCGGTCTTGTTCTCCACCCAGTGCACGTAGGTCTCGTCGAACACCACGTCCTTGCCGTCGCCCCAGGCGTGCTCCTCGCCGTCGACGAAGATGCGGCAGTCGCGCGAGTTGGGCGTGATCAGGCCCAGGTGGTAGCGCAGCGAGCCGGCGAACGGGTCGCGGTGCGGGTTGAGCTTGGAGTGCGGCGCCAGCGTGGCGAACATCGCCGCCTTGATGCTGGGGATGGAGTTGAGCAGCGCCACCGTCCTCGGGCACAGCGCCTCGGCCGAGGCCAGCGGCTCGCCGTACCACTTCAGGTAGAAGCGCTTCCAGCCCTGCTTGAAGAAGCTGTTGAAGCTGGCGTCGTTGTGCTTCTCGGCGGCGCGGATGCGACCCTCGTCGAGCAGCGCCAGCGCCTCCTCGCGGATGGCCTGCCAGTTCTGCTGCAGCAGGTCCAGTTGCGGGAAGCCGCGGCGGTCCAGGATCGGCTTCGCCGGCACCGCCGAGAAGGCGTACATCAGCAGGTTGTACGGGGCGAAGATCGCCGAGTGGTCCACCAGCTGGCGGTCGAAGCGCAGCCGCGCGCGCCCGCGCAGGTGCACCAGCAGCACGCACAGCGCGAAGGCGAGCAGGATGCAGAGGACGACGAGGCGGGGACCGAAGATGCTCATGGTGTTCCGGACGGTTCGGCGGGCGCGGGCGGACGGGCGCGCGGGACGCGCCTAGGATAGCGCCGCGGCGCCGCGGGAGGGTGCGGCTCAGTGCCCCAGCACGTGCACGCGGCCGCCGCCCGGACGGTAGCCGCGGCCCAGCGCGCGGCGCACGTAGGCGGTCGCGCGGCGCACCGCCGAGCGCGGCGCGCGGCCCCTGGCCAGCTCGGCGGCCACCGCCGAGGCCAGCGTGCAGCCGGTGCCGTGGAACTCCTGCGGCAGGCGCGGGTGGCGCAGTTCCAGCCGGCCGCGCCCGTCGTAGTAGCGGTCCACCACCTCGCGGCCGCCGGCGTGGCCGCCCTTGAGCAGCACCGCGCGCGCCCCCAGCGCCAGCAGCGCCTCGCCTGTGCGGTCGAAGTCGGCCGGCCTGCGGATCGGCCGGCCCAGCAGCGCCTCGGCCTCGGGCAGGTTGGGGGTGAGCACGTCGGCCAGCGGGATCAGCTCCTCCACCAGCACGGCGACCGCGTCGGCGTCGAGCAGGCGCGCGCCGCTGGTGGCGATCATCACCGGGTCCACCACCAGCCAGGCCGGCTTGCGCGCGGCCATCTCGCGCGCGACCAGCCGCGTGATCGCGGCGCTGCCGAGCATGCCGGTCTTGACCGCCGCGACCGGGAAGTCGTCGAACACCGCGGCGATCTGGCTGCGGATGTGCTTCAGCGGCACCGGATGCACCGCGGTCACGCCGCGGGTGTTCTGCGAGGTGATCGCCGCGACCGCCGACAGCCCGTGCACGCCCAGCGCCTGGAAGGTCTTGAGGTCGGCCTGGATGCCCGCGCCGCCGCCGGAGTCGGAGCCGGCGATGGTGAGGGCGATGGGAGGGGGAATGCGGGGCATCGGATCTGCGTGGAAGGGTGTTGGGTGAACCGAACGTGCTCGCCACCGGATGCCCGCCTGCGCCGGCATGACGTCTCCGATCACTTTGGGCCGGTTCCGGTCCCGGCCGCCTACAGCGCCTCCGACGCGAAATCCGCCAGCCGCGAGCGCTCGCCCCGGCGCAGGGTGATGTGCGCCGAGTGCGTCCAGCCCTTGAAGCGGTCCACCGCGTAGGTGAGGCCGGAGGTGGTCTCGGTGAGGTAGGGCGTGTCGATCTGCTCCACGTTGCCCAGGCAGACGATCTTGGTGCCGGGGCCGGCGCGGGTGATCAGGGTCTTCATCTGCTTGGAGGTGAGGTTCTGCGCCTCGTCGATGATCAGGTAGCGGTTGAGGAAGGTGCGCCCGCGCATGAAGTTGAGCGAGCGGATCTTGATGCGCGAGGCGAGCAGGTCGTTGGTGGCCTGGCGGCCCCAGGCGCCGCCCTCCTCGGGATTGGCGAGCACCTCCAGGTTGTCGGTGAGCGCGCCCATCCACGGCGTCATCTTCTCCTCCTCGGTGCCGGGCAGGAAGCCGATGTCCTCGCCCACCGAGACGGTGGCGCGGGTCATGATGATCTCGCGGTAGCGCTGCTGGTCCATCACCTGCGCCAGGCCCGCGGCCAGCGCCAGCAGGGTCTTGCCGGTGCCGGCGGTGCCGAGCAGGGTGACGAAGTCCACCTCCGGGTCCATCAGCACGTTGAGCGCGAAGTTCTGCTCGCGGTTGCGCGCGGCGATGCCCCACACGCTGTGGTTGGCGTGGCTGTGGTCGTCCAGCAGCGCCAGCGTGGCCTGCGCGCCGTCGGCCTGCAGCACGCGCAGCTCCACGCTGTTCTCGCCGGGCAGGTACAGGCACTGGTTGGGATACCACTCCTCGTCCGCGCGCGGCGCGAGCCTGTAGAAGGTGCGGCCGCGCTCGTTCCACGACTCCACCTCCGGGTGGCGCTCCCAGAAGTCCTCCGGCAGCTCGGCCGAGCCGGTGTAGAGCAGGGCGAAGTCGTCCAGCGCGCGGTCGTTCTCGTAGTCCTCCGCGTGGATGCCGTAGATCTTCGCCTTGATGCGCAGGTTGATGTCCTTGCTGACCAGCACCACCGCGCGGTCGGGGTTCTGGTCGCGCAGCTCGATCACCGCCGAGAGGATCTGGTTGTCGGCCTTGCCGTGGCCGTTGGTGGTGCGCTGCTGGAAGTACAGCCGGCCCACCCCGTCGCCGCGGCGCAGGTTGAGCCCCTCGGGGCTGGCCAGCTCCAGGCCGTTGCTGATGCCGTGCCCGTTGCCGCGCTCGATCAGCTCGTTGAGGAAGCGGCTGACCTGGCGGCCGTTGCGCGAGACTTCCGAGCCGCCTTTCTTCTTCTCGTCCAGCTCCTCCAGCACCGTCATCGGGATGAAGATGTCGTGCTCCTCGAAGCGGAACAGCGACGTCGGGTCGTGCAGCAGCACGTTCGTGTCGAGCGCGTAGATGCGCTTGCTTCCGGTCATGCGGAAGGGGCCTCGCTGGTTGGGAACGGACGGGAAGGCGCGCGCACGCCGCGCGCGCCGGCGGAGCCGCGCCGCGCGGCCGCTGCGGTGGACCGGACGGCGCGGCGGATCACTGGGCGGGGATGGCGTCGAGCACGGCCTGCGCGTGGCCGGGCACCTTCACGTTGCGCCACTCCCGCGCGAGCCGGCCCTGCGGGTCGATCAGGAAGGTGCTGCGCACCACGCCGAGGTGGCGCTTGCCGTAGAGCACCTTCTCGTGGATCACGTCGAAGGCCTTGCACCAGGCCTCGTCGGTGTCGGCGACCAGCGGGAACGGCAGTTCCTGCCTGGCGGCGAAGCTGGCGTGGGAGCGGGCCGAGTCGCGCGAGACGCCGACGATCTCGGCGCCGCGCCGGCGGAACTGCGGATAGAGGTCGCGGAAGTCGCGCGCCTCACTGGTGCAGCCGGGCGTGGAGTCCTTGGGATAGAAGTACACCACGATCCAGTGGCCTTTCAGGTCGTCGAGCTTGAGGGTGCCGCCGTCGCCGGTGGTGCCTGCGAGCTTGGGCGGCTTCTTGCCGATTTCAGGCATGCGTTCTCCGGAGGCCGGGCGGCCTCGTCTGCGGTTGCGAGGGGAGGGAGGAGGCGTGCGCGGCGCGGCGGCGCGGTCGCGGCGGGGCGTGCGGGCTTGGGTCCGGACTCGGCATGGCCTCGATCCCGTGGAGTCGGGCAGAGCCTAGCGCGGCGGCGGGCCGCTCGAACAGCCTTGCCAGCCGCCGCGCATCGCGCGATGCTCAGAATTTCACCGGGTCCATGATGGCGTCCAGGTTCAGGCCGTCGCACAGTTCCAGGAAGTCGTCGCGCAGCGCGGCCAGGTGCAACTCCGCTGGGATGCCGATGGTGATCTGCGCCTGGAACATCTCCGCCCCGGTCTGCAGCGCCTGGTAGCGCATCGAGGAAAGCTGCTCCACGCGGATGTCGTGGTGGCTGAAGAACTCCACGATCTTGACCAGGATGCCGGGGCGGTCGGCCGCCACCACCTCCACCAGGTACGGCAGCAGGTGGCCGCTGGGCTCGCGCGGGCCGGTGCGGTAGTGCTGCAGGTGCAGCTCCGGGTCGCGGCCGAGCTTGGCGAGCGCGGTCTCCAGCTTGGCCACCGCGTCCCAGGAGCCGCTCGCCAGCAGCATCAGCGAGGCGTCGTTGCCGATCGTCGAGACGCGCGCGTCGGCCAGGTTGCAGCCCGCGTCGGCGATGCGCTTGGCCAGGCCCAGCAGCGGGGCCCGCGAGGCCGGGGTCAGCGTATGGATCAGCAACTGGTGGTCGTTGCCGGCACGCGAAGGGGGACGGTTCAAGGGAAGCCTGCCTGCTGTATGCGGATGCTTGCGGCGCCAGGGCGGGCCGCGAAGGGCTCCGGCCAGCTTACTTGCCCGTCGCGCGAGGCCGCAAGTAACATCCGGAGTTCGGATTTCGGCGGAATCTTGCCTTGGACATTCGCGGAAGCATCTGCGCGCTGGCCACCCCGTTCACGGCGGACGGCGCGCTCGACCTGGAGGCTTTCGGCCGGCTGGTCGACCACCAGCTCGCCGGCGGCACGCAGGCGGTGGTCGTGGCCGGTTCCACCGGCGAGGCGCACATGCTCGAACACGACGAGTACGAGCGCCTGCTCGCCTTCGCGCTGGAGCGCGTGGCCGGGCGCGTGCCGGTGATCGCCGGCACCGGCGAGGCCGGCACCGCCAAGACCGTCGCGCTGACCCGCCGCGCCAGGGCGCTGGGCGCCGACGCCGCGCTGGTGGTGGCGCCGTACTACGTGCGGCCGACCCAGGAGGGCCTGCGCCGGCACTTCCTCGAGGTGGCCGAGCGCGGCGGCCTGCCGGTGATCCTCTACAACGTGCCCGCGCGCACCGCCTGCGACCTGCTGCCGGAGACCACGGCGGCGCTGCGCGAGCACCCGGCCATCGTCGGCATCAAGGAGGCGCGCGCCGACGCCGAGCGCATCCGCGCCACCGCGGAACTTGCGCGCCCGGATTTCGTCTATCTGTCCGGCGACGACGGCACCGCCGGGCAGGCCATGCTGGCCGGCGCGGCGGGCACCGTCTCGGTGGTGGCCAACCTCGTGCCGCAGGCGTTCCGCGCGCTGTGCGACGCGGCCACCGCCGGCGACGCCGCCGGCACGGCGCGCCGCCACGCCGCGCTCGAACCGCTGGTGCAGGCGCTCAACTGCGCGCCGAATCCGATCGCGGTGAAGGCGGGCCTGCCGCTGCTGGGGCTGGGCACGGCGACCCCGCGCCTGCCGCTGGTGGCGCTGGAGGACCCGGCGGCGCTGGCGCGGCTGCGCGAGGCGCTGGCGACTCTGGCATCCTTGGCGCGGGCCGCATAGCCGCCATCCTTCGTTCCTGCACACGCACGATCCACTCACGGAATCCGCTTACATGAAGAAAACCTCGCTCGTCGTCGCCCTGCCGGCCCTGGCCATCGCGGGCCTGCTGCTCTCGGGCTGCGGCATGTTCCGCTCGACGAAGGCTTGGGAAACCGCCAAGCAGGAGTCGCCGCTGGAAATCCCGCCGGGCCTCGACACGCCGTCCGCCAGCGAGGCGCTGGTGATCCCGCCGCCGGGCGCCAACCAGCCGACCGCCAACGGCGCCACCTCGCGCTTCGGCGCGAACGGCGGCACCATCACCGACGGCTTCGTGCTGAACGACACGGTGGACAACGCCTACCGCCGCGTCGGCGAGGCGCTGGAAGGCGGCACGCTCGGCCAGGTGCTGTCGCACGACGATGCCGCCCACAGCTACGTCCTGAGCGTGACCGCCTCGCCGGTGCCGCGCGAGAGGCCGGGTTTCTTCGGCCGCATGTTCGGCCACAAGAGCGAGGACGCCGGCGACGCGCCCGACGCCAAGCCGCACCAGGTGCAGCTCACCGTCAGCAGCAGCGGCAGCAGCGCCAGCGAGGTCCGCGCGCAGGGCAACGTCGGCGCGGTGGCGCGCCTGATCGACGGCCTGCGCGGCCGCCTGGGCGTCGGCTACAAGTAGGGCGCTTCGCCATGCGCATGCGAAAAAGCCGCCCGGTGGGCGGCTTTTTTTTCATGAGAGGCGAGGTACGGCTTGCGTGCGGGAGAAAGGCCGTCCCGGCCCGATGCCTTGTCGCTGTCGCGGCCGGAGACCGCTCCCACACGATTTGCGGGATCGCGGGAGGCCGCCTCAGCGCTGCAGGTATTCGAGCTTGTTGGGCTGGCCTTCCCAGTCCTTGGCGTCGGGCAGGGCGTCCTTGCGCTCGGTGATCACCGGCCAGGCCTTGGCCAGCTCGGCGTTGAGCGCGACGAAGTTCTCCTGGCCGGCCGGCACGTCGTCTTCCGGGTAGATCGCGTTGATCGGGCACTCCGGCTCGCACAGGGTGCAGTCGATGCACTCGTCCGGATCGATCACCAGGAAGTTGGGGCCTTCATGGAAGGCGTCGACCGGGCACACCTCGACGCAGTCGGTGTACTTGCACTTGATGCAGTTGTCGGTGACGACGAAGGTCATTGGAACGTGTCTTCTCGGTAACGCCGCCTAGTATGACCGCAACCGGGCTTTGGTGAGAAGTGGAACGCGCGCTCCGCGCACCGGCATGCAGTCGCGTCGCGCTTTTCCGGTGGCGCTGTTCGCGGGCGGTTTCGTGCAGGCATCAGCTGCGCGCGACCATCAGCCACGCGGCCGTCGGCATGCGCATACGCATACGCGATACGAGGCAAGCACCCGGCCACCCGGAAACAGAAAAAAACAAGGATCCCGGCCCACCCGGCCCGGAGTATGCTTTTCTTGAAAAGTGCGGCCATGGATGGCCGCTTCTGGCGCCAGGGCGAAGCGTAGCGTGCAAAAACTGCTACCCGCTCGAGCTTGCCGCGATCACGGACGATCGCAAAGGCGACCTCCATGGATGGCCGCTTCTGGCGCCAGGGCGAAGCGCAGCATGCAAAAACTGCTACCGGCCCCGAGCTTGCCGCGATCACGGACGATCGCAAAAAGAAATGGCGCTCCCTACGAGGTTCGAACTCGTGTTCCCGCCTTGAGAGGGCGGTGTCCTGGGCCACTAGACGAAGGGAGCGTTGTCCGGCGAGGCGCGCTAGTATAGCGGAATTGTTTCGCCCGGCAATGCCCGGGAGCGAAGCTTCCCGCTTCGCGTTCCGGCATGGCGACGGCCCGCACGGGCACGGCGCCGCGCCGTGCGGTGGACCACGGCCAAGGGCGCGGCGCGCCCGTGAAGGATTCCGGACGCTTGAACCAGGAAGCCAGTACAGAGGCGAAACCCGTGTTGCGCATCATCCCGCGCGAGCAGCACGTCATCTCCCGCAAGAACATCAGCAAGGCCGCGCTGCGCGTGCTCTACCGCCTGCACGAGGCCGGCTACGACGCCTTCCTGGTCGGCGGCGCGGTGCGCGACCTGCTGCTGGGCGGGCATCCCAAGGACTTCGACGTCGCCACCAACGCGACGCCGGAGGAGGTGAAGAAGCTGTTCCGCAACTGCCGGCTGATCGGCCGGCGCTTCCGCCTCGCGCACGTGGTCTACGGCGACGAGATCGTCGAGGTGGCCACCTTCCGCGGCACCGGCGAGGAAGGCGGCGAGGGCGACGGCGACCGCCACATCGTGGACGGGCGCATCGTGCGCGACAACGTGTGGGGCACCATCGAGGAGGACGCGCTGCGCCGCGACTTCCGCGTCAACGCGATGTACTACGACATCGGCGACTTCTCCGTGCGCGACTACGTCGGCGGCATGCAGGACGTCGAGAACAAGGTGCTGCACCTGATCGGCGACCCGGCCACGCGCTACCGCGAGGACCCGGTGCGCATGCTGCGCGCGGTGCGGCTGGCGGCCAAGCTCGGCTTCCGCATCGACGCGAAGGCGGCCGCGCCGTTCGAGGAGCTGGGGCCGCTGCTGGCCGAGGCCTCGCCGGCGCGGCTGTTCGACGAGTCGCTGAAGATGTTCCTGGCCGGCCACGGCCTGGAGAGCTTCCGCCTGCTGGAGCAGACCGGGCTGCTCGGGTTCATGTTTCCCGCCGTGGCGCGCGCGCTCAAGCGCGGCGACGAGGCGCTGCGCGCCCTGATCGAGCAGGGGCTGTCCAACACCGACGCGCGCGTGGCCGAGGGCAAGTCGGTCACGCCGGCGTTCCTGTTCGCGGTGCTGCTGTGGGGCGAGGTGCGCGACCTGGCGCACGCCTGGATGGCCAAGGGCCTGGACGGCAACGAGGCGTGGGCGCGCGCCGCCGCGCACGTGGTGGGCGAGCAGTGCCAGCGCGTGGCGATCCCGCGCCGCTTCACCCTCACCATGGAGGAGATCTGGTCGCTGCAGCCGCGCTTCGAGCAGATCCAGCGCAAGAAGGTGTTCCGCCTGATGGCGCACCCGCGCTTCCGCGCCGCCTTCGACTTCCTGCTGCTGCGCGCCGCCGAGTCGCCCGCGGTGCGCGAGCTGGGCCGGTGGTGGGAGCACGCCCAGCAGCTGCCGCACGAGGTGCTGGCGGCGGCGCTGCCGGCCAGCGGCGGCCACGCGGGGGAACCCGCCGCGGCGGCGGCAGGCCCGGGCGCCGCGCGCAAGCGGCGGCGCCGCCGCCGTCCCGGCGGCAAGCCTTCCGCATGACGCTGGCCTACGTCGCGCTGGGCGGCAACCTGGGCGAGCCGCGCCGCCAGCTGGAGGACGCGCTGGCGGCGCTGGCGCGGCTGCCGTCCACGCGGCTGCTCGCGCGCTCGCGCTTCTACCGCACGCCGCCGTGGGGCGTGACCGCGCAGCCGCCGTTCCTCAACGCCGCCGCGGAACTCGACACCGCGCTGTCGCCGCACGCGCTGCTCGACGCCCTGCTAGACATCGAGCGCCGGGCCGGCCGCACGCGCGACGGCGGGCGCTGGGGGCCACGCACGCTGGACCTGGACCTCCTGCACATGGACGGCGTGGCGATGCACGACGGGCGCCTGACCCTGCCGCATCCGCGCATCGCCGGCCGCGCCTTCGTGCTGCTGCCGCTGGCCGAGCTGGCGCCGCGGCTGGAGCTGCCGGGGCAGGGACGGGTGGACGCGCTGCTGGCCGCCGCCGACGCCGCCGGCTGCGAGCCGCTGCTTGAGCCGGCGCATCCGGGGGCCGGATAATCGGCCTTCGCATCATCGAGGAAACGCCGTGTACGTGGACAACGCCAGCGCTCCCGCCCGCAAGCCGGTCACCGTGCCGGGGCTGCGCGCGATGAAGGCCGAAGGGCGCAGGATCGTGATGCTCACCGCCTACGACGCCAGCTTCGCCGCGCAGCTGGAGGCGGCCGGCGTGGACGTGGCGCTGGTCGGCGATTCGCTCGGCATGGTGGTGCAGGGACACAGGAGCACGCTGCCGGTGACGCTGGACCAGATGGTCTACCACACCGCCGCGGTGGCGCGTGGCCTGTCCGCCACGCTGCTGGTGGCCGACCTGCCGTTCATGGCCGATCGCGGCGTGTCCCATGCGCTGGAGGCCGGCGCGCGGCTGCTCGGCGAGGGCGGCGCGGCGATGGTGAAGATCGAGGGCGCCGCGGCGCACGTCCTGCAGGCGATCGAGGCGCTCGCCGCGCGCGCGGTGCCGGTGTGCGCGCACCTGGGTCTCACCCCGCAGTCGGTGCACAAGTTCGGCGGCTTCCGCATCCAGGGCCGCGCGCAGGACGCCGCGGACCGCGTGGTGGAGCAGGCGCTGGCGGTGCAGGCCGCGGGCGCCGACCTGCTGGTGCTGGAAGGCGTGCCCACCGCGCTGGGCGAGCGCGTCACCCGCGCGGTGGAGATCCCGGTGGTCGGCATCGGCGCGGGACCGCACTGCGACGGCCAGGTGCTGGTCTGCTACGACATGCTGGGCATCACGCCGGGCAAGCGGCCCAAGTTCAGCAAGGATTTCCTCGCCGGGCGCGGCTCCGTCGCCGCGGCGATCGCCGCCTACGCCGACGAGGTGCGCAGCGGCGCGTTCCCGGCCCCCGAACACGGCTTCAACTAGACGAGCGATTCCATGCAGACAGTGCAAGACGCCGCGGGGCTGCGCGCGGCGATCCGCGGGTGGCGCGCGCAGGGCCAGACGGTGAGCCTGGTGCCCACCATGGGCAACCTGCACGCCGGCCACTACTCGCTGATCCGGCTGGCGCGCGCGCGCGCCGAGCGCGTGGTGGCCAGCGTGTTCGTCAACCCCACCCAGTTCGGGCCGAACGAGGACTTCGAGCGCTACCCGCGCACGCTGGCGCAGGACCAGGCCGGGCTGGCCGAGCACGGCTGCGACCTGCTGTTCGCGCCGGACGTGGCGACGATGTACCCGTACGGCCCGCAGCACGGCGTCAGCATCCACGTGCCGCAGATCACCGACGTGCTGGAGGGCGCGCACCGCCCGGGCCACTTCGACGGCGTGGCCACGGTGGTGTGCAAGCTGTTCAACCTGGTGCAGCCGGACATCGCGGTGTTCGGCCAGAAGGACTACCAGCAGCTGAAGGTGATCGAGCGCATGGTGCGCGACCTGGCGCTGCCGGTGAAGGTGCTCGCCGCGCCGACCCAGCGCGCCGACGACGGCCTGGCGCTGAGCTCGCGCAACCAGTACCTCTCCGCGGAGGAGCGCGCCCTGGCGCCGGCGATCCACGAGACGCTGCAGCAGATGCGCGAGCTGGTGGCGAACAAGGGCCACGCCTGGCGGGTGGTGGAGCAGGCGGCCTTCTCCAAGCTGGAGCGCGCGGGCTTCGTGCCCGACTACGCGGCCATCCGCCGCGCCGAGGACCTGTCCGAGCCCGGCCCGGACGAGCGCGCGGGCCTGGTGGCGCTGATCGCCGCGCGGCTGGGCGGCACCCGGCTGATCGACAACTTGCCGTTCGACTGAACCGCCCCCATCTGCCTTCCAGGGCCGCGTTGTTGCGGCGCAATGCCGCGCGGTCCGATAATGACGGGCTAGGCAGGCCGTCCCTGCGGGAAGTGGAAGTCATGCACCTGAACATGCTCAAGGCGAAGATCCATCGCGCCACCGTCACCCAGGCGGAGCTGCACTACGAGGGCTCGATCGCCATCGACGGCCTGCTGCTGGACGCCGCGGGCATCCGCGAGTACGAGCAGATCCACGCCTGGGACATCAACAACGGCCAGCGCTTCGTCACCTACGCGCTGCGCGCCGAGGAAGGCTCCGGGATCGTCTCGGTGAACGGCAGCGCCGCGCGCAGCGTGCAGGTGGGCGACCTGGTCATCGTCGCCGCCTTCGCGCAGCTCGACGAGGCGGAGCTGGCCAAGTTCCAGCCCACCCTGGTGTACGTGGACGCGGCCAACCGCATCACCCACACCAACCGCTCCATCCCCAAGCAGATGGCCGCGGCCTGAGGCGTCCGCGCCGCCGCCGCGCCGGTTGGATTCCGCCGGCGCTGCGATAAGATCGGGCATTCGACCGCCGACCGCCGGGTGCCCATGACCGCCGATCCCCGTTCCCTGTTCGCCGACCACGCGCAGCGCCTGGCCGGCACCACGCTGCGCGAACTGCTCGCGGACCCGTCGCGCAACGCGCGCCTGCGCCAGCGCCTCGGGCCGATCCTGCTCGACCTCGGCCGGCAGAAGCTGGACCTGGCGGCGCTCGACGCGCTGGGCGCCCACGTCGAGGCCGGGGACTGGCAGCGCGCGCGCGACGCGATGTTCGCCGGCGCGCCGATCAACGCCTCCGAGCAGCGCGCGGTGCTGCACACGGCACTGCGCGCCGAGGGTTCGAGCCTGCCCTCGCCGGCGCCGGCCGAGGTGCTCCACGAGATCGGCGAGGTGCTGGCGCGGATGGAGGAGCTGGCGAACGCGCTCGGTCAGGGCGAGGGCGGCCGGCTCGGGCTCGCCGACGGCATCACCGACGTGGTCAACATCGGCATCGGCGGCTCCGACCTCGGGCCGCGGCTGGCGGTGCGCGCGCTGACCCCGTTCCACGCCGGCCGGCTGCGCAGCCACTTCCTCACCAACGTGGACGGGCAGGCCGCGTACGAGCTGATGCGCGCGCTCGACCCGAAGCGCACGCTGGTGGTGATGGTTTCCAAGACCTTCACCACCCAGGAAACCCTGCTCAACGGCAACGTGCTGCGCGAATGGGTCGCCGCGGCCTACGCGGGCGACGAGCGCCAGGCGGTGGCGCGCCACTTCGTGGCGGTCAGCGCGAACGTCGGCGCGGCCGCCGCCTGGGGCATCCCGGCCGCGCACGTCTACCCGATGTGGGACTTCGTCGGCGGCCGCTTCTCGCTGTGGTCGGCGGTGGGGCTGTCGCTGGCGCTGGCCGTCGGCATGGACCACTTCCGCGCCATGCTCGCCGGCGCGGCGCAGGTGGACGACCACTTCCGCACCGCGCCGTGGCAGCGCAACCTGCCGGTGCTGCTGGCGCTGGTCGAGTTCTGGAACCGCAACGTGCAGGGCCGCGCCAGCCGCGCGGTGGTGCCCTACGCCGACCTGCTTTCCGACCTGACCGCCTACCTGCAGCAGCTGGAGATGGAGAGCCTGGGCAAGCGGGTCACGCCGCAGGGCGAGCCGGTGGCGCAGGCCACCGTGCCGGTGGTGTGGGGCAGCGTGGGCACCAACGCGCAGCACGCCTACTTCCAGGCGCTGCACCAGGGCACCGACGTGGTGCCGCTGGAGTTCATCGGCGTGGCGCGGCCGGCGCATCCGCTCAGGGCCAACCACGACGCGCTGCTGTCCAACCTGCTGGCGCAGGCGGCGGCGCTGGCGCTGGGCAAGACCTTCGAGGAGGCGCTGGCCGAGTCCGGCGGCGACCCCGTGCTGGCCGCGCAGCGCACCTTCCCCGGCGACCGGCCGAGCACGGTGATCCTGCTCGACGCGCTCACGCCGGCGAGCTTCGGCGCGCTGGTCGCGCTGTACGAGCACAAGGTGTTCATGCTCGGCCACCTGTGGGGCATCAACGCCTTCGACCAGTGGGGCGTGGAGCTGGGCAAGTCGATCGCGCGGCAGATCCTGCCGGCGCTGGCCGACGGCGACGCGGCGGCGCTGGACCCGGCCACCCGCGCGCTGGTGGCGGAGATCCGCGAGCGGCGCGAAGTGGCGGGCTGAGCGGGCGCTTCCCGATCCGGACGCGCGCACTTCGCGGTGCGCCACCCATTTCCCTCACCGTCATTCCGGCGAAAGCCGGAATCCAGTCTCAATCATGTTGTGCGAAGCACTCGAAACAGGTGTTGCCGCGCTTCGCGGGACGCACTCGACTGGATTCCGGCTTCCGCCGGAATGACAGGCAAGGGCGGCGCCGTGCCCGAACCGGAACGACTCAGCCGCCCTGCCGCGCCAGCGCCCACGCCACGTGCTCGCGCACGACTGCCGAGGGATGCCCGCTGCGCGCCCGCAGCGCCGCGCGCACCGCGTCCGAGCGCGGCGCGTTGCCCAGTGCCACCGCGATGTTGCGCAGCCAGCCCTCGTAGCCGGCGCGGCGGATCGCCATGCCCTCGGTGCGCCGGAGGAACTCCTCCTCGCTCCAGCCGAACAGCTCCACCAGCTTCGCCCCGTCCAGGCGGTGCCGCGGCGCGAAGTCCGGCTCGGCGGCTTCCTGCGCGAACTTGTTCCACGGGCAGACCAGCTGGCAGTCGTCGCAGCCGAAGATGCGGTTGCCGATCGGCGCGCGCAGTTCCTCCGGGATCGAGCCCTTCAGTTCGATGGTGAGGTAGGAGATGCAGCGCCGCGCGTCCAGCCGGTAGGGCGCGACGATCGCCCGCGTGGGGCAGACGTCGAGGCAGCGCCGGCAGCTGCCGCAGTGCGCCGTCGCCGGTTCGTCCACCGGCAGCGGCAGGTCGGTGTACAGCTCGCCGAGGAAGAAGTACGAGCCGGCGCGGCGGTTGATCAGCACGGTGTGCTTGCCGATCCAGCCCAGCCCGGCGTTGCGCGCCAGCGCCTTCTCCAGCACCGGCGCGGAATCGACGTAGGCGCGGAAGCCGAACTCGCCGACCGCCGCGCGGATGCGCTCGGCCAGCTTCTGCAGGCGGTGGCGCATCAGCTTGTGGTAGTCGCGGCCCAGTGCATAGCGCGCCACGTAGCCGGCCTCGGCGTCGCCCAGCACCTCCCAGGCGTTGCGCGTGCCCGGCGGCACGTAGTCCATGCGCACCGAGATCACCCGCCGCGTGCCCGGCTCCAGCTCCGCCGGCCGGCTGCGCTTGCGGCCGTGGCGGGCCATGTACGCCATCTCGCCGTGCAGGCCGTCGCCGAGCCAGCGCTCCAGGTGGCGCTCGTCCTCGCCCAGGTCGACGCCGCTGATGCCGGCCTCGGCGAAGCCGAGCTCGCGCGCCCAGCGCTTGATGTCGCGGGCGAGGGCGGCGTAGTCGGGGGCGGCGATGGTCATGCGCGCATTGTAGATGCCGCCGGCGCATGCGCCGTCCCTATAATCGGCCGATGACCGCGAACACGCAGGGACTGGCCCTCCACACCGTCGAGCAGGCGCGCGCGCTGGACCGGCGCGCCATCGACGGGCTCGGCATCGCCGGCTTCGAGCTGATGCGCCGCGCCGCGGCGGCGGCGCTGGCCGCGCTGCGCCGGCGCTGGCCGCAGGCGCAGCGGCTCCTGGTCTGCTGCGGCCCCGGCAACAACGGCGGCGACGGCTACCTGCTCGCCGCGCTGGCGCGCGAGGACGGCCTGCGCGTCGAGGTGGTGGAGCTGTCCGCCGCGGCGCGCGGCGACGCCGCGCTGGCGCGCGAGGCGTGCGTGCGCGCCGGCGTGGCGCCGCGCCAATGGGAGGACGACGGGACGCTGCCCCACGCCGACGTGGTGGTGGACGCGCTCTACGGCACCGGCCTGCGCCGCGCGCCGGAAGGCGCGGCGGCGGCGCTGGTCGCGCGGATCAACGCGGCGGGCGCGCCGGTGCTCGCGGTCGACGTGCCCTCCGGCGTCGACGCCGACACCGGCCGGGTGCCCGGCGCCGCGGTGCGCGCGGACGTCACGGTGACCTTCATCGTCGCCAAGCGCGGCCTGTACACCGGCGGCGCGCCCGCGCACACCGGCGTGGTCGAGCTCGACGCGCTCGGGCTGCCGGCCGCGCTGTTCCGGGACGCGCCGCCCGACGCGCGGCTGCTGGCCGCGCAGGCGCTGCCGCCGCGCGCGCGCGACGCGCACAAGGGCGACAACGGCCACGTGCTGGCGATCGGCGGCGACCGCGGCACCGCCGGCGCGATCCGCCTGTGCGGCGAGGCGGCGCTGCGCGCCGGCGCCGGCCTGGTCAGCGTGGCGACGCAGGCCGAGCACATCGCCGCGCTGAACGCCGCGCGCCCGGAGCTGATGGCGCACGCGGTGAACGGCCCGCAGGCGCTGCAGCCGCTGCTCGCGCGCGCCGGCGTGCTGGCGCTGGGGCCGGGCCTGGGGCAGGGCGCCTGGGGCCACGCGCTGTGGCTGGCCGCGCTGGACAGCGGCAAGCCGCTGGTGCTCGACGCCGACGGCCTCAACCTGCTGGCGCGCGATCCGCGCCGCTTCGCGCAGCCGGCCGTGCTGACCCCGCATCCGGGCGAGGCCGCGCGCCTGCTCGGCGCGACCGTGGCGCAGGTGCAGGCCGACCGCTTCGCCGCCGCGCGCGCGCTGGCCGCGCGCTACGGCGCGGTGGCGGTGCTGAAGGGCGCGGGCAGCCTGGTCGCCGAGCCGGATGGACGTCTGGACGTCTGTCCGTGGGGCAACCCCGGCATGGCCTCCGGCGGCATGGGCGACCTGCTCACCGGCATCGTCGCCGCCCTGCTGGCGCAGGGCTGCTCCGCACCGGAGGCGGCGCGCCTGGGCGTGGGGCTGCACGCGCGCGCCGGCGACCTGGCCGTGCGCGGCGAGGGCGAGCGCGGCCTGCTGGCCAGCGACCTGCTGGCGCCGCTGCGCCGCCTGCTCAACGGGATCGCGGCATGAGCGCGCGGCAGGTCGAACTGCCCGACGAGCAGGCCACCGGGGCGCTGGCGCAGGCGCTGGCCGCGGCGCTGGACGGCGGCCTGGTGATCCTGCTGCACGGCGAGCTGGGCGCGGGCAAGACCAGTTTCGCCCGCGCGCTGCTGCGCGCGCTGGGCGTGGGCGAGCGGATCAAGAGCCCGACCTACAGCCTGGTCGAGTCCTACCGCCTGCCGGGCGGCACGGCCTGGCACCTGGACCTCTACCGCATCGCCGACCCGGCCGAGCTGGAATGGCTGGGCCTGGACGCGCTGGCCGACCCGTCCGCGCTGGTGCTGGTGGAATGGCCCGAGCGCGGCGAGGGTGCGCTGCCGCCGCCGGACCTGCGCATCCGCCTGGACTACGCCGGCGGCGGCCGCCGCGCCGAGCTCGAGGCCGCCAGCCCGCGCGGCGCGCGGCTGCTGGAGCGGCTGGGCTGAGGGCGCCCTCGCGGCCGCCGCGCCGCGCGGCCGAACGTAAGTGACGGCTCCGTATGGAAAAAATGCGGCCGGTCCATGGCCGAAAGTCCGCTTGCCGTCGAAGCGCTTGCGAGCGATAGCTTGATAACCTCTGACGAATACCCTGCAGGTTATGGATATTCAAGGGAAAAGTGCTTGCAATCCCAAGGGCGCTGGGGTTCAATGCGGCGCCATGGGCGGATCGCTGACACGGTGGGGCATCCTGGGACTCGCGGCGCTGGCGGCGGCCACGCCGCTGCGCGCGCCGCAGGCGGCCGAGGTCAAGGCCGCGCGGGTCTGGGCCGGCCCGGAATACACCCGCGTCGTGTTCGACCTGTCCGGCCCGCTGGACTACAAGCTGAGCCGCCAGGGCGACCGCGTCGTGCTCGAGCTGGCGTCCAGCCGGCTGGCCGGCGCCTTCGGCGCGCCGGCGGCGACCGGGTTGTTCAAGGGCCTGAGCAGCGCCCGCGCCGGCGGCGCGCTGCGCCTGGCGGCCCAGGCCGCGCCCGACAGCCGCCCCAGGAGCTTCCTGCTCAAGCCGGCCGGCGACTACGGCTACCGGCTGGTGCTGGACCTGTACCCCGGCAAGGCCTCCGCGCCGCCGCCGGCGCGGGCCGCCGGAAGCGCGGCGGCCACGGCCGACGCCAGCGCCCCCGACGCGGTGAAGGACGATCCGGCGCCGGTGATGGCGGCCCTGCGCAGCGCGCGCAACGGCACGCTGACCACGCGCCAGGCCGCGCTGCTGCTGAAGGGCGACCGCAAGGTGGTGGTGGCGATCGACGCCGGCCACGGCGGCGAGGACCCCGGCGCGCACGGCCCCGGCGGCACGCTGGAGAAGAACGTCACCCTGGCGGTGGCGCGCGCGCTGGCCGCCGAGATCAACAAGCAGCCCGGCATGCAGGCCGTGCTGACCCGCGACGGCGACTACTTCATCCCGCTCAAGCGGCGCTACCAGATCGCCCGCGAGAAGAACGCGGACATGTTCGTGTCGATCCACGCCGACGCCTTCACCAGCGGCGACGCGCGCGGCTCGTCGGTATGGGTGCTGTCGCCGCGCGGCAAGACCTCGGAGGCGGCGCGCTGGCTGGCCGACCGCGAGAACAGCGCGGACCTGATCGGCGGCGTGTCGCTGGACGACAAGGACGACAGCCTCGCCGCCGTGCTGCTGGACATGCAGCAGGGCTACGCGATGCAGGCCAGCGAGGCGATCGCCGGCAACGTGCTGCGCGCGCTGGGCCAGCTCGGCCCCACCCACCGCGGCTACGTGGAGCGCGCCAACTTCGTGGTGCTGCGCTCGCCCGACGTGCCCTCGATCCTGGTCGAGACGGCGTTCATCAGCAATCCGGCGGAGGAGCGCAAGCTGCGCGACCCCGCGCACCAGAGGGAGCTGGCGCAGGCGGTGATGGGCGGCGTGCGCAGCTATTTCGAGTCCACGCCGCCGCCGGGCACCTGGTTCGCCGCGCAGGCGGCGCGCCGCAGCGGCCTGCTGGCCGTCGCCGACGCGGCGCGCGACGACGACCGCGCCGCGCCGGCCGGCACGGCGCCGGACAGGCCGTCGAGGCCGGCCAGGCAGACCGGCGCGGTCGCCTCGGCGTCCGCCGCTTCCCGCGCCGACGACGGCGTGCGCGACCTGCACCGCGTCGGCCGGGGCGAGAGCCTGCGCAGCATCGCGCGGCAGTACGGCGTGAGCGTCGGCGCGCTGAAGAACGCCAACAACATGCAGAACGACACCGTGCGCGTGGGCGCGGTGCTGGCCATCCCGGCCGGCTAGCATCAAGGTTCCGTTCCGGCCGGCCCCTCGTCTGCCTGCCGGCGCCTTCTCCCGGAGGGAGAAGGGTTCACTGGCAAACGCATCGCCCCTGGCACCCCTCTCCCCTCGGGAGAGGGGTGAGGGTGCGATCCGGCGCGCTTCCGGCCCTTTGCGCACCTTTTGCGCCGCCCGGTCCGAACGACGCCTCGCTTTCGCCGCCCGCCGCCCTCGCTTAAGCTTCGCGGATGCCTGCCATCCGCGTGCTCCCTCCCGACCTCGTCAACCAGATCGCCGCCGGCGAAGTGATCGAGCGGCCGTCCTCGGTGGTGAAGGAGCTGGTGGAGAACAGCCTGGACGCCGGCGCCGGCCGCATCGAGGTGGACATCGAGCAGGGCGGCGCGCGGCTGATCCGCGTGCGCGACGACGGCGGCGGCATCCCGCCCGAGCAGCTGCCGCTGGCGGTGGCCTCGCACGCCACCAGCAAGATCGGCAGCTTCGACGACCTGGAGCGCGTGGCCAGCATGGGCTTCCGCGGCGAGGCGCTGGCCTCGGTGTCGTCGGTGGCGCGCTTCGCGCTCACCTCGCGCACGGCGGGCAGCGACGCCGCGTTCCGCATCGAGGTGGACGGCGGCAAGGTGCAGGCCGCGCGGCCCGCGCAGCACCCGCCGGGCACCAGCGTGGAGGTGCGCGACCTGTTCTACAACGTGCCGGCGCGGCGGAAGTTCCTGCGCGCCGAGCGCACCGAGTTCGCGCACATCGACGACCTCCTGAAGTCGCTGGCGCTGGCGCGCGGCGACGTGGAGTTCCGCCTCAGCCACAACGGCCGGCCGGTGCGCGTGTGGAAGGCCGCGCGCGACGAGCAGGCCGCGCTGGCGCGCGTGGCCGAGGTGCTGGGCGAGGATTTCCCCGCGCAGAGCCTGCGCATCGAGCAGGCCGCGGCGGGCCTGCGGCTGTCCGGCTGGGTGGGCCTGCCCACCGCCTCGCGCGCGCAGGCCGACGCGCAGTACTTCTACGTCAACGGCCGCCTGGTGCGCGACCGCGTGGTGGCGCACGCGGTGCGCCAGGCCTACGCCGACGTGCTGTTCCACGGCCGTCACCCGGCCTTCGTGCTGTACCTGGAGCTCGACCCGGCCGGGGTGGACGTGAACGTGCATCCGGCCAAGCACGAGGTGCGCTTCCGCGAGCAGCGGCTGGTGCACGACTTCCTGTTCCGCAGCCTGCACGAGGCGCTGGCGCAGACGCGCGCGGGGCAGGTGTCCTCGCAGGCGCAGCTGGACGAGGGCGCGCTGCGCATGGCGGTGGCCTCGGCGCCGGTGGCGTCCCCGTCCGCGCCGGCCGCTTCCGCGCGGCCGTGGCCGCAGGCGGCCAGCCAGAGCCGCCTCGCGCTCGGCGTGCGCGACGAGCCGCTGGCGGACTACGCCGCGCTGCTTGGCGAGCCGCCCGCGCCGTTCTCCGCCGCTTCGCCCGCGCCGCTGCCGGAAGCGGCACCGGGCGAGCCGCCGCCGCTGGGCTTCGCCATCGCCCAGCTCAAGGGCATCTACATCCTCGCCGAGAATGCGCACGGCCTGGTGCTGGTGGACATGCACGCGGCGCACGAGCGCATCACCTACGAGAAGCTCAAGGCCGGCCGCGCGTGCAGCAACCTGCGCTCGCAGATGCTGCTGGTGCCGCTCAGCCTCGCGGTGAGCGCGAAGGAGGCCGCCGCCGCCGAGGAGCATGCCGAGGCGCTGGCCGAGTGGGGCCTGGAGCTGTCGCGCAGCGGCCCGTCCTCGGTGGTGGTGCGGCGCATCCCCGCGCTGCTGGAGGGCGCCGACGTCGGCCAGCTCGCGCGCGACGTGCTGGCGGAGCTGGCCCAGCACGGCAGCTCGCGCCGCCTGCAGGAACTGGAGAACGAGCTGCTCTCCACCATGGCCTGCCACGGCTCGGTGCGCGCCGGCCGCCGGCTCGGCGTGCCGGAGATGAACGCGCTGCTGCGCGAGATGGAGGCCACCGAGCGTTCCGGCCAGTGCAACCACGGCCGCCCGACCTGGACGCAGCTGAGCCTGGCCGAGCTGGACCGGCTGTTCCTGCGCGGCCGCTGAGCCCTTGCCGTCATTCCTCCGGCGCAGACCGAATCCAGTCGCGGTTGCGTCCGCCATGGCTCCGTTCCGCCCCTGCCTTGTCGTCTTGCCGCGAAAATCCAGCGGGATCGCCACTGGATTCCGGCCTGCGCCGGAATGACGGCGGGGAAGCCGCGCGGCCGGGCGTGCATATGCTTATGCCCATGCGCCGTTTGCCCTGGCGGCGAATGGACGTCCATACTGCCATTTCCGAATCCATCGCCGGGGCGGCCATGCAGCGTACTATCATCCTCGCTTTCGCCCTCAGCCTTGGAGTCGCCGCCGTGCATGCCCAGTCGTCCGGACCCACCGCCGCCGAGATCGTCCAGCAGGCGCACGACTGGCAGCGGCAGCGCCTGGCCCGGCTCACCGCGCCCGACGGCTGGCTCAGCCTGATCGGGCTGGAATGGCTGGCGCCGGGCGACAACCGCGTGGGCAGCGCCGCCGACAACGACATCGTGCTCAAGGCCGGCCCCGCGCACCTGGGCGTGGTGACGCTGGCGCAGGACGGCGGCGTGCGCATCGCGCTGGCGCCCAACAGCGGCGCCACCATCGACGGCAAGCCGCTGCGCGAGGCCGAGCTGGTCGACGACGCGAAGGCGGGCGCGCACGGGCCGACCACGGTGGCCTTCGGCAGCGCCAGCTTCTACGTGATCGACCGCGACGGCCGCAGGGCGCTGCGCGTCAAGGATGCCAACGCGCAGACACGCACGCACTTCTTGGGCCTGGACTACTACCCGGTCGACCCGTCCTGGCGCATCGAGGCCGACTGGGTGCCGTTCAAGCCCGCGCACAAGCTGGAGATCGGCAACGTGCTGGGCAGCATCGACGCGGTGGACGTGCCGGGCAAGGCGGTGTTCCGCCGCGACGGCCGGACCTTCGAGCTGCTGCCCTACCAGGAGGAGCCGGGCGGCGAGCTGTTCTTCGTGCTGGCCGACCGCACCTCCGGCAAGGAGACCTACGGCGCCGCGCGCTTCCTCTACGCCGCGCTGCCGGCCGGCGGCATCGACCAGCCGGGCAAGGTGGTGCTGGACTTCAACCGCGCCTACAACCCGCCGTGCGCCTTCACCCCGTTCGCCACCTGCCCGCTGGCGCCGCCGGAGAACCGGCTGGACATCGCCATCACCGCCGGAGAGAAGAAGTACCGTGGCTCGCACTACTGAGCGCCTCGCGCTCGCCGCGCTGCTGCTCGGTGCCGTCGCCGTCCACGCGGCCGACGCGCCGGCCGACTACGCGCGGCAGGTCGCCAAGGCCCGCGCCGAACGGGTGGAGCGCCTGCGGGCGCCCGACGGCTACCTGGCGCTGACCGCCTCCGGCTGGCTGGAACCGGGCGACAACAGCGTGGGCAGCGCGGCCGACAACCGTTTCCAGGTGCCGGACGCGCCGGCGCACCTGGGCGTGCTGCACCTGGGGGCCGATGGCGCCGTCGAGCTGCGGCTGGCCGGGACGCGCGGCATCACCGTCGACGGCAAACCGGCAGCGGACGCGACCGTGCCGCTGCGCACGCAGGGCGCGGACGAAAAGCAGAAGCCGACTCGCGTGGGCTTCGGCGCCAGCTATCTCTACGTGGTGCAGAACGGCGACAAGCGCGGCCTGCGCGCGAAGAACAACGACGCGCCGCTGCGCACGCACTTCCCCGGTTTCGACTATTTCCCGGTCGACCCGTCCTGGCGCATCGAGGCGCGCTGGGTGCCATCCAGGCCGCAGGAGCACCTGCGCATTGCCTACGTCACCGGCACCGAGGCGGACGTGCCGGTACCCGGCAAGGCGGTGTTCGAGCGCGACGGGCAGACCTACGAGCTGCGTCCCATCGAGGAGGACGGCCGCCTGTTCTTCATCTTCGGCGACCGCACCGCCGGCAGGCTCACCTACGGCGGCGCGCGCTTCCTCTACGCGGGCGCGCCGAAGGACGGCAAGGTGCTGCTCGACTTCAACCTGGCCGAGAACCCGCCGTGCGCGATCACACCGCACGTGGTGTGCCCGCTGGCGCCGCCGGAGAACCGGCTGAAGCTGGCGGTGACCGCGGGCGAGCTGAAGTTCAGCGGCGGCGGGCACTGAGCGCCGCCGCCGCGCGGCGTCAGCGGCCCTTGAACGCCGCCTTGCGCTTCTCCAGGAACGCGCCGGTGCCCTCGCGCATGTCCTCGGTGGCGAACATCAGGGCGAAGCCCTGCGTCTCGAACTCCAGGCCCTGGTCCAGCGGCGTCTCGCCGCCCTGCAGCACCGCGTCGAGGATGCCGGCGGCGGCCAGCGGCGCGGCGGCGGCGAGCTGGTCGGCCAGCGCGTCCACCGTCTCGTCCAGCGCCTCCGCCGCCACCACGCGGTTGACGATGCCCAGCTCGTAGGCGCGCTGCGCCGTGACCGGCGCGCCGGTCAGGCACAGCTCCAGCGCCGCGCCGCGTCCGGCCAGGCGCAGCAGGCGCTGGGTGCCGCCGAAGCCGGGGATCAGGCCGAGGTTGATTTCCGGCTGGCCGAACCTGGCCTTCTCGCTGGCCACGCGCAGGTGGCAGGCCATCGCCAGCTCCATGCCGCCGCCCAGCGCGAAGCCCTGCACGCGCGCGACCACCGGCTTGCCGAGTCGCTCGATGCTCGTCATCAGCCGCTGCCCGGCGCGCGAGAAGCCCTGCGCCTGCGCCGGCGTGTAGCCGTGCATCTCGGCGATGTCGGCGCCGGCCACGAAGGCCTTGTCGCCCGCGCCGGCCAGCACCACCGCGCGCACCGCGTCGTCCTGCGCGGCCTGCGCGAAGGCGATGCCCAGCTCGTTGAGGGTGTCGCGGTTGAGCGCGTTGAGCTTGTCGGGGCGGTTCACGGTGATCGTGCGCACCGCGCCGCGGTTGCCGATCTCGAGGTTGCGATAGGCCATGGGAACTCCTTGAGCTGGCGAAGCCCGAGATGGTAGCAGCGGGAACCTTTGCCGCCCGCGGGGTTCTCAGAAGCGTCGCCGCGCGACGCTGCACGACCGGCGCAAACCGCACTAGGATGCACGGGTTGCGCCCGCTCAATCCGGAGGAACGGCATGACTCGACTGCGCTGGTTGGCTTGCGGACTGCTCACGCTGGCGGGGGCCGCGCAGGCGCAGAGCGGCGGCGCGGCGGTGCCCGCCGCGGCCACCGCGGCGAAGCTGGACAAGCACAAGCTGTCCTACGCGATCGGCTACCAGATCGGCAGCCAGTTCGCCGGCGGCGAGCCGGACGTGGACCTGGCCACCATGCAGAAGGCGATGCAGGACGCCTACGACAAGCGCCCGCCCGGCGTGCCGATCCAGGACATGCGCGACCAGCTGCGCGCGCTCGACGAGATGATGCACGCCAAGGCGGTGGCCGAGTTCCGGCGCATCGCCGCGGCCAACGCCAAGCGCAGCGCCGACTACCTGCAGAAGAACGCCAGGCAGCCGGGCGTGGTGCAGCTGCCTTCGGGCATCCAGTACGCGGTGATCAAGAAGGGCGACGGCAAGGCCAGCCCCACCGTGGCCAGCACGGTCACGGTCAACTACCGCGGCATGCTGGTGGACGGCACCGAGTTCGACAGCTCCTGGGCGCACGGCGCGCCGGTGAACTACCCGGTCAGCCGGATGATCCCCGGCTGGCAGGACGTGATCCCGCGCATGCACGTGGGCGACCGCTGGAAGGTGGTGATCCCGCCGCAGCTGGCCTACGGCGAGCGCGGCGAGCTGCCGCGCATCGGCCCGAACGAGGCGCTGGTGTTCGACATCGAGCTGCTCGACATCAAGTGACGCGGGCGCTGCCGGCGACGCCCGCCATCGGCTAGCATGGCGGGGATGTCCGACGCAGCGCCAGCCCCAGCCGTTCCTCCGCTCACCCCGTGCATCGGCGTCTGCCGGCTGGACCCCCGCGGCTACTGCATCGGCTGCCTGCGCAGCGGCGAGGAGATCGCCCGCTGGCGCGGCATGGACGACGCCGAGCGGCGGCGCTACATGGCCGAGATCCTGCCCGCGCGGCGGAGGGCGCGGTGAACGCCCCGCTGCTGGACGCGCTGCAGGGCGCGCTGCGCCCGCTCGCCGACCCGCCGCAGGGACCGGGCTGGAACCACGCGGAGATGGCCGAGTTGCTCGGCGACGCGCCGCGCCGCCCGGCCGCCGTGCTGCTCGGCCTGCGCGAGGGCGTGCAGCCGCGGCTGGTGCTCACGGTGCGCAACGACAGCCTGCAGTCGCACGCCGGCCAGGTCGCCTTTCCCGGCGGGCGCAGCGACCCGGACGACGCCGACGCGGTGGCCACCGCGCTGCGCGAGAGCGAGGAGGAGATCGGCCTGGCGCGCCACTGGGTGACCCCGCTGGGCTTCCTCGACCGCTTCGAGACGATCAGCGGCTACACCGTCACGCCGGTGGTGGCGCGCGTGGCCGCGAGCGCGCTGCTGCGGCCCGCGCCGGCCGAGGTGGCGGAGGTGTTCGAGGTGCCGCTGGAGTTCTTCCTGGAGCCGGCCAACCTGCGCCGCTACACGATGGAATTCCGCGGGCACCGCCGCCCGATGGTCGAGTTCGTCCACGGCGGCCACCGCATCTGGGGCGCCACCGCGGCGATGCTGCTGAACCTGCTGACGAGGATGGGCCGCGCATGAAGACCTGCGACACGCTGATCGCCGCCGCCGAGCTGGCCGCGCTGCCGGCCGGGAAAGTGCTGGTCGTCGACTGCCGCCACGAGCTGGCCGATCCGGGCAAGGGCCGGCACGACTACCTGGCCGGGCACATCCCCGGCGCGGTGTTCGCCGACCTGGACACGGACCTCGCCGATCTCTCCCGCGTCGCCGCGGGCCTGGGCCGGCACCCGCTGCCTTCGGCGGCGACGTTCAGCGCCGCGCTGGGCCGCTGGGGCTGGCGGCCCGGCCTGCAGGTGGTGGGCTACGACGCCGCCGGCGGCGCGCTGGCCGCGGCACGGCTGTGGTGGCTGCTGCGCCTGTGCGGCGTGCGCGAGGCGGCGGTGCTCGACGGCGGCCTCGCCGCGTGGCAGGCCGCCGGGCTGCCGCTGGAGACGGCGGTGCCCGTGCGCGCGCCCACCCGGGTGGCGCTCGACTACGACCCGCGGCAGGTGATCCTCGACTCCGCCGCGCTCGCGGCCGTGCCGCTGCTGCTGGACGCGCGCGCCGCGCCGCGCTACCGCGGCGAGGTGGAGCCGATCGACCGCGCCGCCGGCCACGTGCCGGGCGCGCGCAACCGCCCGTACACCGAGAATCTCGGCGCGGACGGCCGCTTCAAGCCCGCCGCGGCGCTGCGCGAGGAGTTCGGGCGCCTGCTCGCCGGCCGCGCGCCGGCCGAGGTCGTGCACATGTGCGGCTCGGGCGTCACCGCCTGCCACAACCTGCTGGCGATGGAGCACGCCGGGCTCGTCGGCTCGCGGCTGTACGCGCCCTCGTGGAGCGGCTGGGTCAGCGACCCGTCGCGGCCGGTGGCGACCGGCGAAGGCTGAACTGCCCCCCTCTCCCTCCGGAGGGGCTAGGGGTGAGGGTGCGGCCGGAGCGCGACACCCATCCCTGTCGGCAAGCCGCCATTCCCCGCTCTGCGCGAACCCTCGCCCGCCT
Source organism: Fulvimonas soli (assembly GCF_003148905.1). Classification (GTDB taxonomy): domain Bacteria; phylum Pseudomonadota; class Gammaproteobacteria; order Xanthomonadales; family Rhodanobacteraceae; genus Fulvimonas; species Fulvimonas soli. Next base: position 165,356 of record NZ_QGHC01000001.1, read on the forward strand.
GCCGGCACCCTCTCCCGGAGGGAGGCATTCCCGAGGGACAGGGGCGAGGCGCCGAGCACGCTGCTGCGAGCCCGCCACTGGAAGCATGGCTCCGCAAGTCTCCCGGCAAGCACTGCTCACCCCGGCTTCTTGCCCTTCAGCCGCTCCACCAGCTGCGCCAGCACCGCCTGCGCCTCCGGCTGGAAGAACGCCTCGACGAAGTCGTCCAGCGGCAGCGCGTCGGGATCGCGCCAGGCGGCGGACAGGTCGGCGCGCGCGGTCCGCCGGGTCGTGAGCATGGCCTGCGGCGGTAGCGCCAGCAGCTCGCGCAGCCAGTGCAGCGCGCGGACCGTCACCTGCTCGACGGCGGCGAGCTCGTCGACGAAGCCGCAGGCCAGCGCCTCGGCCGATTCGATCATCGCGCCGGCCACCAGCAGCCGCTCCGCGCGGTAGGTGCCGACCAGGCGGCGCAGCGCGTGCTGGATGCAGTCGGGCACGATCAGGCCCACCTGCACCTCGTTGAGGCCGATGCGGTAGGGCCCCTCGGCCATCACGCGGTAGTCGCAGAACAGCGCCAGCACGGCGCCGCCGGCCGGGCTGTGGCCGGTCACCGCGGCGACCACCGGCACCGGCGAGCAGGCCAGCGTGGAGGCGGTGTGGAAGAACGCGCGCCAGAACGCGCGCACGCCGTCGCGGTCGCGCCCGAGCAGGGCCGGCACGTCCACGCCGGCGGAGAACATGCCCGGCGCGCCGGACAGCACGATGCCGCGCGCCCCGCCGGCCGGCGCCTGCGCCACCGCCTCGCGCAGCGCGGCCAGCAGGTCCTGGTTCAGCGCGTTGACCGGCGGCCGCGCCAGCCGGATTTCTACGATGTCGCCGTCGTGGGGAAAGATGTCGAGCATGCGGGCTCCGTCACTGGGGTTGCTGGTCCGCCGTCCACGCATAGCGGACGGCGTAGTCGAGGGTGGCCTTGCCGCCGGCCGGCACCGGGACGCGGAACTCCAGCGTGTCGGGCGTCTGCCGCTCCGGCCTGGCCGAGGACGACAGCAGCGTCCATTGCCGCCAGCGGTCCGGGTGCACGCGCACCGTCACCGTGCGCGCCGCCTCGCCGGCGTTGCTCAGCGTGACGCGGAAGGCCTCGTCCATGCTGCGGCCCTGGCGGTCCAGCTTGAACGCGGTGCGCTCGCGCGCGGCGCGCAGGTCGAACACGGTGCCGAGCGCGAGCGTGGCGCGGCCGCCCCTGGGCGTGTCGTCCAGGCGTCCCTCGCCGATGAACTGCGGCGCGCCGCCGCCGGCGGCGAGCACGCGCAGGGTGCCGGCCGGCAGGCTGTCGAAGGCGTCGAAGGCCAGCGTGCCGGTGACGCTTTCGTTGCTTTCCGGGCCGCCGAAGTCCGGCGCGACGACCGGCCGCGGCGGCGACCAGGCGTTGCCCGCCTCGTACAGCGCGGTGCGCTCGCAGTCGAGCGTGCGCGGCGCGTACAGCGGCACCTGGGTCAGGCTGCCGTCGGCCAGGTCGACCGCGCCGGGCAGGGTATAGCTGCGGTAGTCGTCGAGCTGGGCCTGGCGCGGCAGCGCGGGCGCGGCGGCGACGGCGAAGGACTGCGCCTTCAGCATCGGCCGCGGCCCGCCGCCGCTGTCGATGCGCGGCGCGCCCGCCACCAGGGTGAGCCCGACGCTGCGCCAGTCGCGGCCGCTGCGGTTGGCGATGCTGGCCTGCGCGGCGAACCGCATGCGGCAGGCCGGTCCCGGTTCCAGCGTCGCGGTGTACGCCGCGCGCCAGCCGAGGCCGGCGGTCGGGTAGCCCAGCACCGCGTCGGCGGCGCCGGCGCGCGCGGCGTCGACCTGCAGCTCCAGCCGCGAGCCGGTGGCGATGCCGGCGCGGGTGCGCAGCGCGGCGTAGTTGCGCACCACGCTGGTGGTGCCGTCGCCGCCGCGCACCAGCAGGCCGTCGTCGGCGCGCAGCAGGGTGCCGCCGGCGATCAGCTGGCCGTTGTCGCCGACGATCTCGACCGGCTGCCCGACCAGCCCGGCGAGCGCGGCGGTGGACGACTGGCCCAGCGCCTGCACGCGCTTGGACAGCACCGTCGCGCGCTCGCCGAGGTCCAGCGCCAGCGCCTCGCCGTCGACGAAGGCGGGCAGGTCGTCCACGTGCAGGGTCTGCGCGCCGGCCTTGAGGTCGAGGCGCCTGGATTCGCGCACCACGGCGTAGCCGCTCTGCAGGGGCGCGTTGTCGGCGCCGGCGAACAGCGCGGCGTCGTCGCTGCGGTACACCGTCAGCTCGGTCCTTGCCGCGGCGAAGGCCGCGGGGGCGAGGCCCAGGCCGCAGGCGAGGGCGAGGATGCGCGTTCGGGACGGTCTCATGGCGTTCTCCTTGCGATGGCCGTTCGATTCTTGCGCATCCTGCATGAAGCCGCGGCATCCGTGCGCGACCCGCGTCGCGTTCAGTCCGCCGGCGCGGCGGCGTCGCGGATCGCCTGCGGCAGCGGCACCGGGCGGCCGCTGGCCGGGTCCATCCACACCATCACCACGCGGCCGTCGCTGTACAGGCGGTCGGCGTGCCCGGCGTCGACGATGCGGTGGCCGATGGTCATCGAGCTGTTGCCCATCCGCTCGCAGAACAGCTCCACCTTCAGCTGCGCCGGCCATTCGATCGGCCGCCGGTAGTTGACCTCGCTGGCCGCCATCACCGGCATCGCGTGCTCGTCGAACCACGGGCCGGGCACGTGGCTCAGCCACTGCAGCCGCGCTTCCTCGAGGTAGGTGAGGTAGGTGGAGTTGTTGACGTGGTTGAACGCGTCCAGGTCGCGCCAGCGCACGCTGATCGCGGCCGTGTGCAGCGGCAGCGGCGCGGACGCCGCAGTGGCGCCGGCGGCGGCTTCGGTGGCGGTCCTGGCGGCGGACTTGCGCGGCTTGCGGCCGCCGGCGGTGCTGGAGTTCATGCCTGTTTCTTCTTCTTGCCCTTGGCGGCGGCCTTGCCTCCGCCGTTCTTCGCCTTCGCCGCGCGGGCGGGCTTGAGGTGGGGGGCGAGGAAGCGCCCGGTGTGCGAGCCCGGCGTGGCGGCCACCGTCTCCGGCGTGCCGGACACCAGGATGCGCCCGCCGCCCGCGCCGCCCTCGGGGCCGAGGTCGACGATCCAGTCGGCGGTCTTGATCACGTCGAGGTTGTGCTCGATCACCACCACGGTGTTGCCCTGGTCCACCAGCTGGTGCAGCACGTCGAGCAGCTGCTCGATGTCGTGGAAGTGCAGGCCGGTGGTGGGCTCGTCGAGGATGTACAGGGTGCGGCCGGTCTCCCGCTTGGACAGCTCCTTGGACAGCTTCACGCGCTGCGCCTCGCCGCCGGACAGGGTGGTCGCGCTCTGGCCGAGCTTGATGTAGTCCAGGCCCACCGCGCGCAGGGTGTCGAGCTTGCGCGCGATGGTGGGCACGTTCTCGAACAGCCTGAGCGCGTCCTCCACCGTCATGTCCAGCACGTCGGCGATGGTGTGGCCCTTGTAGTGGATCTCCAGCGTCTCGCGGTTGTAGCGCTTGCCGTGGCAGGCGTCGCAGGGCACGTACACGTCGGGGAGGAAGTGCATCTCCACCTTGATCATGCCGTCGCCCTCGCAGGCCTCGCAGCGGCCGCCGCGCACGTTGAAGCTGAAGCGGCCCGGCGTGTAGCCGCGCGCGCGCGCCTCCGGCACCTGCGCGAACAGCTCGCGCAGCGGGGTGAACAGCCCGGTGTAGGTGGCCGGGTTGGAGCGCGGCGTGCGGCCGATCGGCGACTGGTCGATGTCCACCACCTTGTCGAACAGCTCCAGCCCCTCGACCGACTGGTACGGCGCCGGCTGCGCGCTGGCGCCGTTGAGCTCGGCGGCGGCGAGGCGGAACAGGGTGTCGTTGACCAGGGTGGACTTGCCCGAGCCGGACACGCCGGTGACGCAGGTGAACAGCCCGGCGGGGATCGCCAGGTCCACGTGCCTGAGGTTGTTGCCGCTGGCGCCCTTGAGCCTGAGCCAGAGCTGCGGGTCGGGCTGGCGGCGCCGCTCGGGCACCTCGATGGCGCGCGCGCCGGAGAGGTACTGGCCGGTCAGCGAGCGCGGGGTGGCGAGGATGTCCCGCAGCGAGCCCTGCGCCACCACCTCGCCGCCGTGCACGCCGGCGCCGGGGCCGATGTCGAGGATGTGGTCGGCGGCGCGGATCGCGTCCTCGTCGTGCTCGACCACGATCACCGTGTTGCCGAGGTCGCGCAGGCGGGTGAGCGTGCCCAGCAGGCGCTCGTTGTCGCGCTGGTGCAGGCCGATCGAGGGCTCGTCCAGCACGTACATCACGCCGACCAGGCCGGCGCCGATCTGGCTGGCCAGGCGGATGCGCTGCGCCTCGCCGCCGGAGAGCGTGTCGGCCTGGCGGTCCAGGGTGAGGTAGTTGAGGCCCACGTCGTTGAGGAAGGTGAGGCGCTCGCGGATCTCCTTGACGACCTTCGCGGCGATCTCGCCGCGCCAGCCGGCGAGCCTGAGGTCCTCGAAGAAGGCCAGCGCGTCGTCGATCGAGCGGCGGGTCAGCGCGGGCAGCGACTGCTCGGCCACGAACACGTTGCGCGCCGAGCGGTTCAGGCGCTGGCCCTCGCACTCGGGGCAGGGATGGTCGCTGATGTACTTGGCCAGCTCCTCGCGCACCGCGGGCGACTCGGTTTCCTTGTAGCGCCGCTCCAGGTTGGGCAGGATGCCCTCGAAGGGGTGCTCGCGGGTGACCCGGCCGCCGCGCTCGGTGAGGTAGCGGAAGGCGATGCGCTCCCTGCCGCTGCCGTACAGGATCGCCTGCTGGGTGGCCTTGGGCAGGTCCTGCCAGCGCGCGTCCACGTCGAAGCCGTAGTGCGCGGCCAGCGACTGCAGCATCTGGAAGTAGTGCGGGTTGCGCCGGTCCCAGCCGCGGATCGCGCCGCCGGCCAGCGACAGTTCCGGGTGGCCGACCACGCGCGCGGGGTCGAACACCTGGGTCACGCCCAGGCCGTCGCAGGCCGGGCAGGCGCCGATCGGCGAGTTGAAGGAGAACAGGCGCGGCTCCAGCTCGGGCAGCGAGTAGTCGCACACCGGGCAGGAGTAGCGCGAGGAGAACAGCTGCTGCTTCGCCGAAGGGTCGTCCATGTCGGCCAGCAGCACCAGGCCGTCGCCCAGGCGCAGCGCGGTCTCGAACGACTCGGCCAGGCGCTGCTTGATGTCCTCGCGCGGGCGGAAGCGGTCCACCACCACCTCGATGGTGTGCTTGATGCGCAGGCCCAGCGGCGGCACCGCGTCCAGGTCGTGCACCTGGCCGTCCACGCGGGCGCGCACGAAGCCCTGCGCGCGCAGCTGCTCGAACACCTGCACGTGCTCGCCCTTGCGCTCGCGCACCACCGGGGCGAGCAGCATGTAGCGCCGCTCCGGGTCGAGCGCGAGGGTGGCGTCCACCATCTGGCTCACCGTCTGCGCCTCCAGCGGGATGCCGTGGTCGGGGCAGCGCGGCGTGCCCACGCGGGCGTACAGCAGGCGCAGGTAGTCGTACACCTCGGTGATCGTGCCCACGGTGGAGCGCGGGTTGTGCGAGGTGGACTTCTGCTCGATCGAGATCGCCGGCGACAGGCCCTCGATGTGGTCGACGTCGGGCTTCTCCATCATCGACAGGAACTGCCGCGCGTAGGCCGACAGCGACTCGACGTAGCGCCGCTGCCCCTCCGCGTAGATGGTGTCGAAGGCCAGCGAGGACTTGCCCGAGCCGGACAGGCCGGTGATCACGATCAGGCGATCGCGCGGCAGGTCCAGGTCGATGTTCTTGAGATTGTGCGTGCGGGCGCCGCGGATGCGAATGGTGTCCATCGCGTGGGGATATGGGGGTGGATTCCACACTATACCAACCTGGACAGGTCAGTTATTGCCGCTTCAGCGGAAAAGTTCCGGCGGGCGACCCGATGTGGCTAAATGCGTGGCTCGCCTGGCCGCCCGGCCGCCGCCTGGAGTCCCCCCGCATGCGCCTGTCGAACCGGATCGGCCTGCTGTTCGCGCTGTGCGCCGCCTGCGGGCCCGCGGCGGCCGCGCTGGCGTCCAGCGAGCAGCAGGTGCGCGACCTGTTCGAGGCGATGCACATGCAGCAGACCCTGGGCCAGATGAACGCGCAGATGGCCGGCATGATGCAGAAGAAGCTGCCCTGCGTGCCGGCCGAGTACTGGCAGGGCTTCATCGACGGCGACGGCGCCAGGGCGGTGGTGGACCGCATGGTGCCGGTGTTCCAGCGCCACTTCAGTGCCGAGGAGATCGACGGCCTGCTGAAGTTCTACCGCTCGCCGCTGGGCCAGAAGGTGCTCACCGAGATGCCGGCGGCGATGGCCGAGGCGGTGCAGGCCGGGCAGCAGTGGGGCCAGGAGCGCACCAAGACCATGCTGGCGGAGCTGCAGAAGAAGGGCACGCTGAACGCGCAGGGGCGCTGCCCGGCCGCCGTGGCGGCCGATGAGGAATCCGCGGCGGCGCCGGCCAAGCCGGCCCGGAAATCCACCCGGCACCACAAGGCGCCTGCGCACAAGGCCAAGCCCGCGACCAGGGCCAAGCCGGCCGGCAAGGCCGCCGCCAAGCCTGCGGCCAAGCCCGCCGCGACCCAGCCGGCCGCGAAGGGCACGGCCCAGAAGAAGAAAAGCGCGGCCCAGCCGTCCGGAACGGCCGACGGCACGCCCTGAGCCTGTTCACGATCCCTGCGCCGGAGCCGTCGGTGGTCCGGTATCGCGGCCGCAGGCCGCTCCCACAGGGGCCTCCGCCAGCCTTGTGGGAGCGGCCTGCGGCCGCGATGCCCCGCCAGCGCGCCCCGGCGCAGGGCACGGCAGGATTTGAACCGGCCCCAAGCCGGTCCGGCTGGTCAGGAATTGACCAGCTCGCTGCGGCCCGGCTACAATCGCGCGTTCGACCCGGCCGAAACGCCGGGTCGGGACACCCAAGAGAATAACGACAGAAGGGATATTCCCATGAGTTACGCAGTCATCAAGACCGGCGGCAAGCAGTACCGCGTCCAGCAGGGCGACGTCCTGCGCGTGGAGCTGCTGGACGCCGAGGAAGGCGCCAGCGTGAGCTTCGACCAGGTGCTGCTGGTCGGCTCGGGCGAGTCGATCACCGTCGGCGCGCCGACCGTGGCCGGCGCCACCGTCTCCGCCACCGTGCGCAGGCACGGCCGCGCCGACAAGGTGCGCATCATCAAGTTCCGCCGCCGCAAGCACCACAAGAAGCAGCAGGGGCATCGGCAGCACTTCACCGAAGTCGAGATCACGGGCATCAACGCCTGATACAAGCCGGAGTAGACAGTCATGGCACACAAAAAAGGCGTAGGTTCGTCCCGCAACGGTCGAGACTCCAACCCGAAGTACCTGGGCGTGAAGGTGTACGGCGGCCAGGCCATCGAGGCCGGCAACATCATCGTGCGCCAGCGCGGCACCAAGTTCCATGCCGGCACCGGCGTGGGCCTGGGCCGCGACCACACCCTGTACGCGCTGGTCGACGGCACGGTCGAGTTCAAGACCCGCGGCGAGAACAACCGCAAGTACGTCAACGTCGTCAAGGGCTGACAAGCCCCGCGGCGCTTCCGCGAAGGCCCCGCTTCGGCGGGGCCTTTGCTTTGGGGAACAGGGAACGGGGAACGTGGTGATTCCGGTTACCCTTGTCTCTACGCTCTCCCCGTTCCCCGTTCCCCGTTCCCCGTTCCCCGTTCCCCGTTCCCCGTTCCCCGTTCCCCGTTCCCCGTTCCCCGTTCCCCGTTCCCCGTTCCCGGTCCCGAACTATGAAATTCGTCGACGAAGCCATCATCAAGGTCCAGGCCGGCGACGGCGGCAACGGCTGCGCCAGCTTCCGGCGCGAGAAGTTCATCCCGTTCGGCGGTCCGGACGGCGGCGACGGCGGCGACGGCGGCTCGGTGTGGCTGGTCGCCGACGAGGGCCTCAACACCCTGATCGACTTCCGCCACCAGCGCGTGTTCAAGGCGCAGCGCGGCCAGAACGGCATGGGCAGCGACATGTACGGCAAGGGCGGCGAGGACACCGTGGTCCGCGTGCCGGTGGGCACCGTGGTCACCAACGTCGACACCGGCGAGGTGATCGGCGACCTCACCGCGCACGGCCAGCGCCTGCTGGTGGCGCAGGGCGGCAAGGGCGGGCTGGGCAACATCCACTTCAAGAGCTCGGTGAACCGCGCGCCGCGCAAGGCCACGCCGGGCACGCCGGGCGAGGTGCGCGAGCTCAAGCTGGAGCTGAAGCTGCTGGCCGACGTGGGCCTGCTCGGCTTCCCCAACGCGGGCAAGTCCACCTTCATCCGCGCGGTGTCGGCGGCGACGCCGCGCGTGGCCGACTACCCGTTCACCACGCTGCATCCCAGCCTCGGCGTGGTCAGCCTGGGCACCGACCAGAGCTTCGTGATCGCCGACATCCCGGGCCTGATCGAGGGCGCCGCCGAGGGCGCCGGGCTGGGCATCCAGTTCCTGCGCCACGTGGCGCGCACGCGCCTGCTGCTGCACCTGGTGGACGTCGCGCCGATCGACGGCAGCGACCCGGCCGAGCAGGTGCGGGCGATCGAGCAGGAGCTGGCCAAGTTCGACCCGGAGCTGCTGCGGCGCCCGCGCTGGCTGGTGCTCAACAAGGCCGACGTGCTGCCCGCGGACGAGCGCCAGGCGGTGGCCGAGGCCATCGTCCGGCGGCTGGGCTGGACGCAGCCGTGGTTCCTGGTCTCGGCGATCGCGCGCGAGAACACCATGGCGGTGTGCCAGCAGGTGCAGCGCTTCTTCGAGTCGCAGCGGCAGGCGCGCGAGGAGCGCACCGGCATGGCGCCGGGCGACGTGCGGCTGCGCGGCGAGGACGAGGCGCGCTGAGCGGTCGTCGCTGCGCGGCGCGCCCGCCCGGCCCGCGCCGGAACGGCGGGCAAAGAAAAGCCGCCGGGCGCGCAGGCCCGGCGGCTTCCGGGAACCGGCCCGGCGATCAGAAGCGGTAGGTCACCTTGCCGTACCAGTAGCGGCCGTTGAAGCCGAACGGCGACAGCGCGGAGTACTGCAGGCCGTCGGCGCGGTCCTCGTAGACGTTGTAGAGCGCGGCCTTGGTCGGGTACTGGTTGGTGACGTTGTCGCCGCCCAGGGTGAAGGTCCACGCATCCCAGGTATAGCTGGCCGCAAGGTCGAGCAGCCAGCGCGCCGAGAACTTCTGGTCCTCGTCGGGCGTGTCGCCGATGCGGGTGACCGAGCCGTAGCGGGTCAGGTTGGCGTGCAGGCCGAAGCCGCCCGCCGTCCAGTCGCCGCCGAGCACGTACTTGGTGTGCGGCGAGGCGGAGGTGAGCAGGCCCTCGCTGGCGCGGCCGAAGGCCGGGGTGGACACCTCCAGCACCTTGGTCTTGTTGTAGTTGCCGCTGGCGGTGAGGCCGAGCCGGCCCCAGGCGTCCAGGTCCCACTGGTAGTTCAGGATCAGGTCGGCGCCGCGGGTGCGGGTGGCCGCGCCGTTGACGAAGAACTGCACCGCGGTGACCTGGCCGATCGGCTCGTCCAGCGCGATTTGGTCGGAGTACAGGATCTGGTTCCAGATGCGGATCTGGTACAGGTCCAGCGTGGCGCTGAAGGCGTTGCTCGGCTGCCAGACGCCGCCGACGCTGTAGTTGGCGGATTTCTCCGGCTTGAGCGGCTTGGCGCCCAGCGCGACCGCCACCGGGTCGGAGGTGCGGTAGGTGCCGATCTGCGCGAGCTGGCCGTTCTGGATCAGCGTCACCACCGACTCGTAGTTCTGCTGCGCCAGCGACGGCGCGCGGAAGCCGTTGGAGGCGGTGCCGCGCAGGGCGAAGCTGTCGGTGAGCTGGTAGCGCGCGGAGAGCTTGCCCGAGCGGGTGGAGCCGGCGTCGCTGTAGTCCTCGTAGCGCGCCGCCACGCCGGCGGAGAAGCGCTCGGACAGGTCGGTCTCCAGGTCCACGTAGGCGGCCTCGCTGTGCCGCGAGAACGAGCCGGCCACTTCCGGCGACAGGCCGGGGAACACCTGCGAGCCGCCGGGGTAGGGATTGCCGGTGTCCGGGTTGATGGTGTCCGGATCGAAGTAGTACGAATCCGGCTCGCCGGCGTCGATCACGTACTTCTCGTGGCGGTATTCGCCGCCGAAGGCCAGGGTCACCGGGTTCGGCAGGAAGCGCCATTCGAGCTCCCTGGTGAAGTCCAGGTTCACCACGCCCTGCTTGTTGTGGAAGGCGCCGGCGTTGAAGTAGGTGGGCGAGTAGCCCAGCGAATGCCAGAGGTTGGTGTTGATCGAGTCCTGGATGTCGAAGGTGAGGTCGTTCTGGCCGTAGTCGGCCGAGAGGTCCCAGTTCCAGCCGCCGGCGGTCCTGCCGCGGATGCCCAGCACCGCGGCGTAGTCGTTGGTGGGGTTGACGATCTGCGGCAGGAAGCCGTTCGGGTAGACCGCGGCGACGTTGCGGTCGGTGTTGTTCCAGGCGCGGTAGTAGCCGTTGGAGGTGACGTCGCGGCGGCTCAGGTCGAGGTAGCCGTAGAGGTCGACGTTCGGCGCGAGGCCGTAGCCGAAGTTCAGCAGCGACTGGTAGGTCTTCACCGCCGGGTCGCCGTAGCGCTCGTAGGGGATGCCGCTGGGGTTGGGCGCGCCGGCGAGGGTGGTGGAGCGGTCGGCGTTCTCGGCGCGGTTGGTGTTCATGGTGTTCTGGTAGTTCCACGACAGCCGCAGCCAGCCCGGCGCGGCGCCGCCCTTGCCGTCGCCGCCGAGCGGGATGCCGACCGAGCCCTCGATGCCGTTCTGTGCGCCGTCGCCCTTGTCCATGACGCCGCCGCCGGCGGTGACGCTGTTGCCGCCTTCCGGCGCGCCCTTCTTCAGCACGATGTTGACCACGCCGGCGATGGCGTCGGAACCGTACTGCGCGGAGGCGCCGTCGCGCAGCACCTCGATGTGGTCGATCGCGGAGATCGGGATCGAGTTGAGGTCCACCGGCGCGGAGCCGCGACCGACCGAGGCGTTGTAGTTGACCAGCGCCGAGGTGTGGTAGCGCTTGCCGTCCACCAGCACCAGCACGTCGTCCGGCGACAGGCCGCGCAGCGTGGCGGGCCGCAGCGCGTCGTTGCCGTCGTTGATGGCCGGGCGCGGGAAGTCCAGCGACGGCAGCAGCTTGCCCAGCGCGCTGGCCAGGTCGGTGCTGCCGGTCGAGGCGAGATCCTTGGGCGTGAGGATGTCGATCGGCGAGAGCGATTCGGCGACGGTGCGCGTGGTCGAGCGGGTGCCGGTGACCACGACCTGTTGCAGTTGCTTGGCGTCCTGCGGCTGCGCAGGAGCGTTCTCGTCGGCGCGGGTGGCGCCGCTCAGCGCCAGGAGCAGCATGGCGTAGAGCGGCGTATGGCGGACATGGGTCAGCTTCGATACGGACATATCGCGTGATCTCCCCGTGGAATGGATGCGGATGGCGCGGCGGCTCCCCCCGCCGCGGGCGCCCGCGGCGCCTGTCGGTCACGCTAGGGATTCGTGTTGCATTGCGTCAATACGGGCGGGAAGGTATAAGCTGGATGGCCGTCCCATGGGATTTTCATGGGGGAGTTTTCATGTTGCGGAACGGAAGTGCCGAGGCTCTTCCGGCCGTGGCCGGATGGCATCCGCAGGCAGGCCGGCGCCGGTACGGGGAAGGGGCGCGTTGCCGGCATGGGAGGAACGGCGGGTCGCCGGCCCGCCGGCGATCGCGCATGATGGGGCCTTCCGGCTTTCCGGCCGCCGCTACGGACGACTGCTCGATGCCTTCCCGCCGCGACTTCCTCAAGACCTCGATGCTGGCCGCCGGCGCGCTGGCCGTGCCGCGCCTGGCGCCCGCCGCCGCCGCGCGCGCGCAGGGCGCGCTGCCCGCCGCCGGCGGCGCGCGGGTGGTCTCCACCTGGGACTTCGGCGTGGCGGCCAACCGCGCCGCCTGGGCGCTGCTGTCCCAGGGCGGCAAGGCGCTGGACGCGGTGGAGGCCGGCGTGCAGGTGCCCGAGGCGGACCTGGCCAACCACAGCGTGGGCAAGGGCGGCTATCCCGACCGCGACGGCCGCGTCACGCTGGACGCCAGCATCATGGACGGCGACGGCCGCTGCGGTGCGGTGGCCTGCCTTGAGCGCATCGCGCATCCGGTCAAGGTGGCGCGCCGGGTGATGGAGGCCACGCCGCACGTGCTGCTGGTCGGCGACGGCGCGCTGCAGTTCGCGCGCGAGCAGGGCTTCCCGGAGGAGAACCTGCTCACCCCGGAAGCCGAGCAGGCCTGGCGCGAATGGCTGAAGACGGCGAAGTACAAGCCCGTCGCCAACAGCGAGAACCTCGACTACCGCCGCAGCCTGCCGGGCGGCAAGGACAACCACGACACCATCGGCATGCTGGCGCTGGACGCCCACGGCCATCTGGCCGGCGCCTGCACCACCAGCGGCATGGCGTGGAAGCTGCACGGCCGCGTGGGCGACAGCCCGATCATCGGCGCCGGCCTGTACGTGGACGGCGAGGTCGGCGGCGCCACCTCCACCGGGGTGGGCGAGGAGGTGATCCGCAACGCCGGCAGCTTCCTGGTGGTGGAGCTGATGCGCCAGGGCCGCAGCCCGCAGGAGGCCTGCGAGGAGGCGGTGCGGCGCATCGTGAAGAAGCGGCCCGACGGCGCCAAGGAATTGCAGGTGGGCTTCCTCGCGCTGCGCCGCGACGGCGCGGTGGGCGCGCACGCGATCCAGCAGGGCTTCACCTACGCCGTGTGCGACGCCCTGCGGCAGGACCGCCTGCTGGCCTCGCCCAGCGTGTACGCCACGAGCTTCTCCTGATGGCGAGGGCGCTGCTGGAGGTCGCCGCCGGCTCGCTGGCCTCGGCGCTGGCGGCGCAGGAGGGCGGCGCCGACCGCGTGGAGCTGTGCGGCAGCCTGGCCGGCGGCGGCGTCACGCCCTCGTATGGGCTGATCGCCGCGGCGCGCGAGCGGCTGCGCATCCCGCTGTACGTGCTGGTGCGCCCGCGCGCCGGCGACTTCCTCTACGACGACGCCGAGCTGGACGCGATGTGCCGCGACGTCGAGGCCTGCGCGCGGCTGGGCTGCGACGGCGTGGCGATCGGCGCGCTGGACGCCGACGGCGAGGTGGACCAGGCGCGCTGCCGGGCGCTGGTGGCCGCGGCGGGCAAGCTCGGCGTGACTTTCCACCGCGCCTTCGACGCTGCGCGACACCCCTCGCGCGCGCTGGAGGAGATCGTCGCGCTGGGCTGCGAGCGGGTGCTGACCTCGGGCGGTCGCGCCGACGCGCTGGAAGGGGCGCCGGCGATCGCCGCGCTGGCCGCGCAGGCGGCCGGGCGCATCCGCGTGATGGCCGGCGCCGGCATCCGCCCGGACAACCTCGCGGCGGTGGCGGCGCGCAGCCACGCCGACGAGTTCCACGCCTCGGCGCGCGCGCTGCGCCGCTCGGCGATGCACTGGCGCAACGAGCAGCTGCGCGACCTGGCGCCCGACCGCGAGGAAAGCGACGCGGCGACCGTGGCGGCCCTCGCCGCGGCGCTGCGCGGGGCGGCGCCACGGGACTGATCCCGGGCGGTGTCCGGTGTGCCTGCGACGCAGGACGATCGGTGCCGGCGTCGCTCCTCCCCCGTCATTCCGGCGCAAGCCGGGCTCCAGTGACTGTGAGGCCCGGGTATGCCATGTCGCTGCCGGAATCACGGTCCTGGACCAGGTTCGGGACAGGTGCGCCGGGGATGGCGGCGCGGACATCGCGGCCGGAGGCCGCTCCCACACCGCAAGGTTGCGGCCGGTGCTGGTCGGATGCCGGGTCAACGCATGCGGCCCGCCGGCAAAGGCCGCGCAACGGTCAAAGAAAAAGCCGGCTCGCGCCGGCTCTTCCACCAACCCGGAGGCGTCGCGCGCCGGCTTAGGCCAGCTCGCGGATCTTCGCGTTGAGGCGGCTCTTGTGGCGAGCGGCCTTGTTCTTGTGGATCAGGCCACGGGCGGCGTAGCGGTCCATCACCGGCTGCGCGGCGGCGAAGGCGGCCACGGCGGCGGCCTTGTCCTTGGCCTCGATGGCCTTGACGACCTTCTTGAGGGCGGTGCGCACCATGGAGCGGGCGCTGACGTTGCGCAGGCGGCGCTGCTCGGACTGGCGCGCGCGCTTCTTCGCGGACTTGATGTTGGCCAAGGTAGAACTCCGGAAAGGATTGTCTGGGTTGGAAAAAGGCGGCAATTATGGGGCGAATCCGCCATTGCGTCAACCGCTTGGCCGCCACCGGCCCGGCTCCCGCCACCGTTCCGGCCGCCTTCCGCCCGCGGGTGCTGTCGCGCGGGCACCGGCCGCTGTCACACTAGCGCCCTTTGGGCGCGCCGCGCCCGCGCGATCCCCAAGGTGACCCGAGCCGCATGAAGTCCCCCAGCATGTTCCGTGGGCTGCTCTCCTTCAGCAGCATGACGATGGTCTCGCGCGTGCTCGGGCTGGTCCGGGACATGTCGATCAACGCGGCGTTCGGCGCCAACGCGGCCACCGATGCGTTCTGGGTGGCCTTCCGCATCCCCAACTTCATGCGCCGGCTGTTCGCCGAGGGCTCGTTCTCCACCGCCTTCGTGCCGGTGTTCACCGAGGTCAAGGAGAAGGGCAGCCACGCCGACCTGAAGAACCTGATGGCGCGCGTGTCCGGCACCCTGGGCGGCGTGCTGCTGGTGGTGACCGCGCTGGGCATCCTGTTCGCGCCGCAGGTGGCCGCGCTGTTCTCGCAGGGCGCGGCCGACACGCCGGAGAAGTTCGCGCTCACCACCGCGCTGCTGCGGCTGACCTTCCCGTTCCTGCTGTTCGTCTCGCTGACCGCGCTGTGCGGCGGCGCGCTCAACAGCTTCCACCGCTTCGGCCTGCCGGCGCTGACGCCGGTGATCCTCAACCTGTGCATGATCGCCGGCGCGCTGTGGCTGTCGAAGCGGCTGCACACGCCGATCCTGGCGATGGGCTGGGCGGTGCTGGCAGCGGGCGTGCTGCAGCTCCTGTTCCAGCTGCCGGCGCTGCGCGGGCTGGACCTGCTGGCGCTGCCGCGCTGGGGCTGGAGCCACCCCGACGTGCGCCGCATCCTGCGCCTGATGGTGCCCACCCTGTTCGGCTCCTCGGTGGCGCAGATCAACCTGCTGCTGGACACGGTGATCGCCTCCTACCTGATCACCGGCGCGCAGAGCTGGCTGTCGCAGGCCGACCGCTTCCTGGAGCTGCCGCTGGGCGTGTTCGGCGTGGCGCTGGGCACGGTGATCCTGCCCTCGCTGTCGCGCCACCACGTGGCGACCGACCGCGAGGGTTTCTCGAAGGCGCTGGACTGGGGCCTGCGCACCACGCTGCTGATCGCGGTGCCGGCGATGTTCGGCCTGATGCTGCTGGCCGGGCCGCTGGTGGCCACGCTGTTCCAGCACGGCCGCTTCACGCCGTTCGACACGCGCATGGCCACGCTCTCGGTCACCGCGCTGAGCTTCGGCCTGCCGGCCTTCGCCCTGGTCAAGGTGCTGCTGCCGGCGTTCTACGCGCGCCAGGACACCCGCACGCCGGTGCGCGCGGGCGTGGCCTCGCTGGTGGCCAACATGGTGCTCAACCTGGCGTTCCTGGCGCTGCTGTTCGCGCTGTGGGCCACGCCGGAGCAGCACGCGCTGCCCTGGCTGCAGGCGCTGGCGGCGGTGCCGGGCCTGCACATGGCGCTGGGCCTGGCCAGCGCCACGGCCAGCTACCTCAACCTGGCGCTGCTGTGGTACTGGCTGCGCCGGGCCGGCGTGTACCGGCGCCAGCCGGGCTGGGCGCGCCAGCTGCTGCGGCTGGCGCTGGCCTGCGCCGCGATGGTGGCCGTGCTGCTGCTGGGCCGCTGGCTGTGGCCGGACTGGAGCCACGCGCCGGCGCTCACCCGGGTCTGGCACCTGGCCGCGCTGGTGGCGGCGGGCGGGGCCACCTACGTGGCTGTACTGTTCGCGGCCGGCTTCCGGCTGCGCGAGCTGCGGGGGAGTTGATTGCGATCTCACCTGATCGCCAAGACCCAAAAGCGGCCATCCATGGCCGCACTTTTCATGGAACCCGGCTCCCGGCGGGCATCGCTTGCGGAAGCCGGCCCGCTATACTCGCGCGATGATGAGACTTTCCCGGGACGTCGCGGGACCGTGCCTGGCCCCCGGCGGCAGCGTGATCGCGGTCGGCGCCTTCGACGGCCTGCACCGCGGCCATCAGGCCCTGCTGGCGCAGGTGCGCGCACGCGCGCAGGCGCTGGGCTGCGCGCCGGTGGCGGTGAGCTTCGAGCCGCTGCCGCGGGCGTACTTCTCGAAGGAGCCGGTGCCGCGGCTGTCGGGCGTGCGCGAGAAGCTCAAGGGCTTCGCGGCCGCCGGCATGGCGCACACGCTGCTGCTGCGCTTCGACGCGGCGCTGACCGCGATGCCGGCGGAGGACTTCGTGCGCCGCGTGCTGGTCGAGCGGCTGGCCGCGCGAGAGGTGTGGGTGGGCGCCGACTTCCGCTTCGGCCACAAGCGCGCCGGCGACGTGGCGCTGCTGGAACGCATGGGCGCGGAGCTGGGCTTCGCCGCGTGCACCATGCCCACCGTGCTGCTGGACGGCACCCGCGTCTCGGCCAGCCGCGTGCGCGCGCTGCTGGCGGCCGGCGAGTTCGCCGGCGCGGCGCCGCTGCTCGGCCGGCCGTTCGTGATCGAGGGCAAGGTCGAGTACGGCAACCAGCTCGGCCGCACGCTGGGCTTCCCCACCGCCAACATCCACCTGCGCAACCGGGTCAGCCCCATCCACGGCATCTTCGCCGTGCGCGCGGGCCTGGGCGAGGGCGAGTGCAGCTGGCCGGGCGTGGCCAGCCTGGGCGTGCGGCCCACCGTGAACCAGGTCGCCGAGCCGCTGCTGGAGGTGCACCTGTTCGACTTCGAGGGCGACCTCTACGGCCAGCGCATGGCGGTGGAGTTCGTCGCCAAGCTGCGCGACGAGCGGAAGTTCGACGGCCTGGATGCGCTGAAGGCGCAGATGGCTCATGATGCGCGCTCGGCCCGGGAGATCCTGGGCATGAACCCGATCCTGGCCCGCGCATGAGCGTCCGCGACAAGTCCAACCCGCAGCACACCGTCCGCAGCCGCGCCAGCGCGGCCGCGGCGATCATGATTATTTGAAGGCATCCGCCCGCAGCGCGTGCGCCTGCCGCCGCGCGCGGCGGGCGGCGAGACAGCGCTTCGGAGTCCGTCGGGGCCTCGGGGCGCGGGAACGGCGGCCGCCGCAGGCGGCGCCCACGGCAAGGCACCCGAAGCGATGACCAAGGACTACAAGAGCACGATCAACCTGCCGCAGACGGACTTCCCGATGCGCGGCGACCTGCCCAGGCGCGAGCCGGGCTGGCTGGCCGAGTGGGAGCGGGCGGGACGCTACGCGCAGATCCAGGCGAAGACCGCCGGCCGCGACAAGGCCTTCGTGCTGCATGACGGACCGCCCTACGCCAACGGCGCCATCCACATCGGCCACGCGGTCAACAAGATCCTCAAGGACATGGTGGTCAAGTCCAGGCTGCTGGCCGGCTGCCGCGCGCCCTACGTGCCGGGCTGGGACTGCCACGGCCTGCCGATCGAGATCGCGGTGGAGAAGCAGTTCGGCAAGCCGGGCGAGAAGCTCGACGCGCGCGCGTTCCGGCAGAAGTGCCGCGAGTACGCGCAGAGCCAGATCGACACCCAGCGCGCCGACTTCAAGCGCCTGGGCGTGCTGGGCGACTGGGAGCGCCCGTACCGCACGATGGACTTCCGCTTCGAGGCCGACATGCTGCGCGCGCTCGCGCGCATCGTCGCCAACGGCCACGTGGTGCGCGGCGCCAAGCCGGTGTACTGGTGCTTCGACTGCGGCTCGGCGCTGGCCGAGGCGGAGATCGAGTACGGCGACAAGGTCTCGCCCGCGGTGGACGTGGCCTATGACGCGGTCGATCCCGGGGCGCTGGCGGCGAAGTTCGGCGTGGACGCGGGCGACGCCATCGTCGCCGTCCCGATCTGGACCACCACGCCGTGGACGCTGCCGGCCAGCCAGGCGGTGTCGCTGGGCGCGGAGCTGGACTACGCGCTGGTCGAAGGGCCCTCGCGCGGCGGCCGACGCGTGCTGCTGGTGATCGCCAGCGCCCTGGTCGACAAGGTGCTCGCGCGCTATGCCCCTCCTCCTCCGGGGGAGGGTGCCCGCAGGGCGGGAGAGGGTGCGGGCGGAGCGCAGCCTTCCGGTTTCGCCGAACCCTCGCCCCCGGCCCCTCTCCCGGAGGGAGAGGGAGGCAGGGTGCTCGGCCACGCCAGCGGCGCCGCGCTCAACGGCGTGAAGCTGCGCCATCCGTTCTACGACCGCGAAGTGCCGGTGCTGCTCGGCGAGCACGTCAGCGCCGAGGACGGCACCGGCGCCGTGCACACCGCGCCCGACCACGGCGTGGAGGACTTCGTGGTCTCCCGCGCGCACGGCATCGGCACGCTGAACCTAGTCGACGGCCGCGGCGTCTATCGCGCCGACACGCCGGCTGCCGACGGCGTCGAGCTGGCCGGCATGCACGTGTGGAAGGCCAACGAGGCGCTCGTCGAGCTGCTGCGCGCGCGCGGCGTGCTGCTGGCCTTCGCCAAGATCGAGCACAGCTACCCCAACTGCTGGCGGCACAAGACGCCGGTGATCTACCGCACCACGCCGCAGTGGTTCATCGGCATGGAGCAGGCCGGGCTGCGCGACGCCGCGCTGGCCTCGATCAGGCGCGTGCGCTGGGTGCCCTCGTGGGGCGAGGAGCGCATCGCCGGCATGGTGGCCGGGCGTCCGGACTGGTGCATCAGCCGCCAGCGCACCTGGGGCGTGCCGATCGCGCTGTTCGTGCACAAGGCCACGCAGGAGCCGCACCCGGACTCGGTGGCGCTGCTGGAGCAGGTGGCCCGGCGGGTGGAGCAGGGCGGCATCGACGCCTGGTACGAGCTGGACGCGGCCGAGCTGCTCGGCGACCAGGCCGGCGACTACGAGAAGGTCACCGACGTATTGGACGTGTGGTTCGACTCCGGCGTCACCCACTTCGGCGTGATCGGCCAACGCCCCGAGCTGCAGCAGGGCGACGCGCGCGAGTACACCGTGATGTACCTGGAAGGCTCGGACCAGCACCGCGGCTGGTTCCAGTCCTCGCTGCTCACCTCGGCCGCGATCCACGGCCGCGCGCCCTACGACCACGTGCTCACCCACGGCTTCACCGTGGACGCCCAGGGCCGCAAGATGTCCAAGTCGCTGGGCAACGTGGTGGCGCCGCAGAAGGTGATGGACACGCTGGGCGCCGACGTGCTGCGCCTGTGGGTGGCCTCGGCCGACTACCGCAACGAGATGAGCGTCTCCGACGAGATCCTGAAGCGCGTGTCCGACGGCTACCGCCGCCTGCGCAACACCGCGCGCTTCCTGCTCGGCAACCTCGACGGCTTCGATCCCGCGAAGCACCTGGTCGCGGTGGAGGACAGCCTGCCGCTGGACCAGTGGGCGGTGCAGCAGGCCCACGACGTGCAGCAGGCGGTGATCGCCGCCTACGAGCGCTACGACTTCCCGGAGATCGTCGCCCGCGTGCAGAACTTCTGCACCAACGAGATGGGCGCGCTGTACCTGGACATCACCAAGGACCGCCTCTACACCATGCCGACCGGCAGCCACGGCCGGCGCAGCGCGCAGAGCGCAATGTACCGCATCGCCGAGGCGCTGGTGCGCTGGTTGGCGCCGGTCCTGAGCTTCACCGCCGAGGAGATCTGGCGGCACCTGCCCGGCGAGCGCGGCGAGAGCGTGCTGTTCGAGACCTGGTACGACGGCCTGGCGGCCACGCAGGGCACGCCCGAGCAGCGCCGCTGGTGGGCCGACCTGCTGGCGATCCGCGACGCCGCCGCGCGCGTGCTGGAGGGCATGCGCAAGGCCGAGCGGATCGGCGCCGCGCTGGAGGCGAAGCTGGCGATCCACGCCGACGCGGCCACCGTGGCGCGTTACGCGCCGGCGGCGGAGGAACTGCGCTTCTTCTTCATCACCTCGGACGTGCGGCTGGACCTGGCCGGCGGCCAGCCGGCGGACGCCGTGCCCGCCGAGCTGGAGGGCGCCGAGGCGTGGGTGTCCGCCACGGTCGGCGAGGCACCCAAGTGCGTGCGCTGCTGGCACCGCCGCGACGACGTCGGCAGCCACCCGGAGCACCCGGAGCTGTGCGGGCGCTGCGTGAGCAACGTGGAGGGCCCGGGCGAAACCCGCCGCTGGTTCTGATCCGCACCGCTTTTCCCTCTCCCCGGAGGGGAGAGGGCAGGGTGAGGGACCATCCTGGCGACAAGCTTCCCCACCGTCGTTCCGGCGCAGGCCGGAATCCAGTCGCGGGACGCCCGGCGGCCGCGATCCGGCCCGGCCGGCGCCGATGGATGTAATGTTCGTTGCCCCGAGCCATGGCGTCGCCGGCTTCCGGCCAGCGCCGGAGCGACGGACAAAGCATGGGGACGGCCCTTTCGCCAGGCCGGCCCCTCACCCCAACCCTCTCCCCGGAGGGGAGAGGGCGTAAACCACCTTCGTATGATCGACCCATGACAGCGAAACCCAACGCCTTGCCCTGGCTGCTGCTCTCCGCCGCGGTGGTGGCGCTCGACCAGCTCAGCAAGTGGTGGGCGCTGACCGCGCTGCAGCCGCCGGGCACGCCGCATCCGGTGATCCCCGGCCTGCTCGACTGGACGCTGGCCTTCAACACCGGCGCGGCCTTCAGCTTCCTCGCCGACGGCAGCGGCTGGCAGCGCTGGTTCTTCGTGGTGCTGGCGCTGGCCATCGGCGCGGTGCTGGTGCTGTGGCTGGCGCGCACGCCGCGCCGCGACTGGCGCACCGCCGCGCCGCTGGCGCTGGTGGTGGGCGGGGCGTTCGGCAACGTGGTCGACCGCCTGCACGCCGCGCAGGTCACCGACTTCATCCACGTGCACTACCGGCAGTGGAGCTACCCGGTGTTCAACGTGGCCGACTGCGCCATCACGGTGGGCGCGGTGATGCTGGTCGCGTTCGGGCTGTTCGGCGGCAAGGCCGGCGGCGCCGTGCGATAATCCGCGGCCTGCCGAGAGCGCAGCGGCGCCTGGGCGCCGTGCCCGCGGAAGCGGGCATCATCCGGAACGGACGGCACGGCTTCCCGCCCCGCGCGGGAACGTTGCCGCCCCAGAAGCCCCCGACGAGGTCTGCCTTGGACATCCTGCTCGCCAACCCCCGCGGCTTCTGCGCCGGCGTGGACCGCGCCATCGCCATCGTCGAGCGCGCGCTGGAGTCCTACGGCGCGCCGATCTACGTGCGCCACGAGGTGGTGCACAACCGCTACGTGGTGGACAGGCTGCGTGCCGGCGGCGCGCTGTTCGTGGAGGAGCTGCACGAGGTGCCCGATGGCGCCACGGTGATCTTCAGCGCGCACGGCGTCTCGCAGGCGGTGCGCGAGGAGGCGGCCCGGCGCGACCTCAAGGTGTTCGACGCCACCTGCCCGCTGGTCACCAAGGTGCACATGGAGGTGGCGCGCCTGGGGCGCATCGGCCGCAGCGTGGTGCTGATCGGCCACGCCGGCCACCCGGAGGTGGAGGGCACGATGGGGCAGTGGAACCCGGCCAACGCCGGCGAGATCCTGCTGGTGGAGTCGGTGGAGGACGTCGCCCGGCTGGCGCCGAGGCAGCCGCACCTCCTTTCCTACGTCACCCAGACCACGCTGTCGGTGGACGACACCAAGGTCATCATCGAAGCGCTGCGCGCGAGGTTCCCCGACATCGAGGGCCCGCGCAAGGACGACATCTGCTACGCCACGCAGAACCGCCAGGACGCGGTGCGCCGCCTGGCCGACGCGGTGGACCTGGTGCTGGTGGTCGGCTCGGTCAACAGCTCCAATTCCAACCGCCTGCGCGAGCTGGCCGAGAAGCAGGGCGTGCGCGCCTACCTGATCGACGGCGCCGAGCACATCGAGCGCGCCTGGCTGGACGGCGTGCGCCGGATCGGCCTCACCGCCGGCGCCTCCGCGCCGGAGAAGCTGGTGCGCGACGTGATCGCCCGCCTGCAATCCTGGGGCGCCGGCGAGGTGCGCGAGCTGGACGGCGAGCCGGAAACCATCACCTTCGCATTGCCGAAGGAGCTGCGCATGGCCGGAGGCTCGCCCAGCCGGCTTTGATGCGTTTCTCCCTCTCCCCTCCGGGGAGAGGGTCGGGGTGAGGGCCATGCGTGCGACAACAGCCTTGCCTGTGCGAAGGCGATCTTGCCTATGTGAAACGCCACCGCGAGCCCGCCCCCTCACCTCGGTCCTCTCCCCGGAGGGGAGAGGAGGTCAAAGCAGGGCCTTGCGCTTCGTTTGGCCGTCTTTCCCCTCAACCACGCTCCGGAACACCGCCACAGCAAAAAGGCCCGCATCGCTGCGGGCCTTTCCGTTCCAAGCTGGTGCCGGAAATAGGATTCGAACCTACGACCTACGCATTACGAATCGCTGCGCGCGCATCTTGCCATGATTTGGTATCAGATGGCCTAAGTGCGCTTACAGCAAGGGAAAACCGCGACCTAATGAGGCTTCAGGGGCACTTACGGCGCGTCTGAACACGGCACCTTGTGGTGCGAAACCGTGTCCGTGCCGTGGCCCTGCCACCCACGGAGCCAGCATGAAGTCGAAGATCACCCAGTCCCTCGTCGAGAGGGCGCCGAAGCCCGAGCCGGGCAAGTCGGTCCTGTACGCCGACACCGAGATGAGGGGGTTCTACCTCATCGTCACCCCCACCAAGCGCAGCTTCTACGTGCAGTCCCTCGTCAACGGCCGTCAGGTCAGGACGAAG
The DNA here is from genome assembly GCF_003148905.1 of Fulvimonas soli. Taxonomy (GTDB): domain Bacteria; phylum Pseudomonadota; class Gammaproteobacteria; order Xanthomonadales; family Rhodanobacteraceae; genus Fulvimonas; species Fulvimonas soli. The sequence goes on from NZ_QGHC01000001.1 coordinate 188,079, forward strand.
CTGGGCGACCACCCGGCGATGGATGCCAAGCAGGCCCGCGACGCCGCCCGGCAGACGCTGGTCGGAATGCGCGGCGGGGTCAACCCGAACGAGGAGCGCCGCCGGGCGCGTGCGCGCGGGATCACCCTGCGCGAGGCGCTCGACCTCCACCTGGCGGCCAAGCCGCTGTCCCCGAGGACCAAGGACGACTACCGCTATAACTGCGAGCAGTACCTGGCCGACTGGCTCGACCGCCCGCTGGCCGAGCTCGGCGGGGACCGATCGGGCGTGCGCGACAGGCACCGCAGGATCACCGAGCGGCACGGCGCGCCCTCGGCAGACAATGCCTTCCGCATCTTCAGGGCCGTGTACAACCGGGGCCTGCGCGAGCACCCGGACCTGCCGCCGAACCCCTGCGGGAACGTGGACTACCACGGGCTGCGACGGCGCAAGGTGGACGCGCCGACGGACAGGCTCAAGGCGTGGGGCAAGGCGGTGCTCGGCCTCCACCCGGTGCGGCGGGACCTGCACCTCTTCATGGTGCTCACGGGCATGCGGCGCACGTCTGCCTGCGAGGCACGCGCATCCGACCTGGACCTCGCCTCCGGGCGCCTGCACGTCCCGAAGCCCAAGGGCGGGTCGACCCGAGCGTTCGACCTGCCCCTGTCCGGGCCGCTCGCCGACCTGCTCGGCCACCGCGTCGCGGAGAACCCGCGCCTGCACCGCAAGAGCCCGTGGCTGTTTCCCGCCGAGTCGAAGTCGGGCCACGTCGCCGAGGTCGCGCAGCACGAACTGGACGGCCTGACGGGGCACGCGCTGCGGCACACGTTCGCCACACTGGCGGTGCAGGCGGGCGTCCCGCTGCTGGAGCTCAAGTACCTGCTCAACCACGCGGCGAGCAACGTCACGATGGGCTACATCCATGTCGGTCCCGAGCACCTGCGCAAGCACCAGGAGACGGCGTCGCGATACATCCTCGAACAGCTTGGCCTCGAGCACGAACCGGGACAGTGGCCGCCGAGGCTCAAGGAATAGCCGCACGGCCTCACCAGGCGACCCAGGTCGCGTCCGGGGCCGTGCGGCCTGATACCGAGCAGCCCAGACCGGATCGAGCCGCACGGGCTCACCGGGGAGTCCGGGCGCAATGTTGGTATCAGCGCGAGAACACCTCGGGCATTATTTGATTCGTCGGCGCCACCAGCCGCCGACGCCAGGCTTTCGGTGGCCTACAAGACCGAGACCCGCCCCGCCGACTGAGGGGAGCAAACGGGTTCATCTCTGCGACGCACAGCAGGCAGTCCCCGCACGGCACGTCGCCGCGCGGGGATCGCACCTGCACGGAGTCCAGAAGATGGCCTACGAACCCAAGAAGTTCTCCCCAGCGGAGCTCGCCGAGCTCCACGCACTCCCCGACGACTCGCTGTTGACCGCCCAGGAGGCTGCGGCCTTCCTGCGCCTGAAGTACGGAACGTTGGCCTGGTATCGCTGCCAGGGCGGCGGCCCGGCGTTCACCCGCGTCGGACCGAAGCTGATCCGCTACAAGCTGGGCGACCTGCGCGACTATGCCAAGGGCCAGCCGATGGGCGAAGGCGTCCGGCGCGCCGCGACGGCGATGCTCGCCGCCCGCACCTCCAACGCGGAGGGCTGACCGATGGCCGCACATGAAAACGCCCACGGCGTGCTAGACCGTGGGCGCAAGGTTACAACCGACCGGGAGACGGAGCCTGCCAGAGCTCACGGGGTCAATGATGCCGAGCGGCGTCCCGTCGATACGCCATCGTTTGAGGCCGCTTCCGACTACCGCCGCGTCCGCCTCGACCTGATCCCCCTGCGCCGCCGCGACAAGATGCCCGCGGACAAGCGCTGGCAGGAGCGCAGCTACGACCAGGGCGAGGTGCTGGAGCGCGCGAGGCGCGACGGCCTGAACCTGGGCGTGCGCCTTCCCGCCGACGTGGTCGTGGTGGACGTGGACCCGCGCAACTTCCCCGCGGGGCGCGACAGTCTGGCCGAGCTGGCCGACGCCTTCGGCCTTCCGCTGGCGTCGGCGCCGCACGTCCTGACCGGCAACCAGTCCCACCCCGGCCACCACTTCTACTTCCGCAAGCCCGCGGGCGCCGTGCTGCTGGACAGCGTGGAGGGCTTCGAGGGCGTCGAGTTCAAGTCGCTGGGCCGGCAGGTCGTCGCCCCCGGCTCGGTGCACCCGACCGGCGGCCTGTACCGCTGGGCGCCCGACTCGCCGCCGCTGCACGACATGCCGGACCTGCCCGCGCGGCTGGTCGAGGCCGCGCGCAGGCCGGATCGACCCAAGAAGCAGGCAGCCGGTGCGGGCGAGCTGACCCCGGAGCAGCTCGCCAAGACCCTGGAGCAGCTCGACCCGTGCGACTTCGGCGAGAAGCAGCACGACCGCTGGCGGGACCTGATGATGGCCTGCCACTTCGCGACCAATGGCGAGGGGCGGCAGGAGTTCATCGACTGGTGCATGGGCGACGGCGACTACCGCGGCCAGGAGTGGAAAGTCGGACGCCGCTGGGACTCGCTGCACGCCGACCGGGACGAGGCCGTCACCACGGCGACCCTGCAGATGTTCCTGCAGGAGGTTGGCGGCGGCATCGCGCCGCCCGACGCGGCCGAAGACTTCGACGTGTGGGACGAGGTCGAGCCGATCGAGACGCGCGCCCGCAGGCGCTTCCTCAACGTGAACGACCTGAAGGCGCTGCCGCCGCCGCGGTGGCTCGTGCCCGGCCTGCTGGTCGAGGACAGCGTCGCGGCCATCTACGGCGCGCCCGAATCGGGCAAGTCGTTCCTTGCACTCGACATCGCGATGGCCGTCGCGGGCGGCGTGGACTGGCACGGCCGCCGGGTCACCGACGGCGGCGTCCTGTACGTCGCGGCGGAGGGCGCGTCTGGCCTTGGCAAGCGCGTCCGCGCGTGGGAGATCGACCGCGGCATCGACGTGGGCAAGTTCCCGCTCTGGCTTGACCACGGCGAGATCAACCTGGCCGCCGAGCGCGACGGCGGCGTCCGCGCCTTCGTCAGCGACGTGGTCGAGGAGCTCGGGCCGCTGCGCCTGGTCGTCATCGACACGCTGAACCAGACGGCTGCGGGCGCCGACGAGAACTCGGCGAAAGACATGGGTCGCTACATCGCGAGCATGAAGCGCATCCGCGACGAGACGGGCGCGACCGTCGTGGTCGTGCACCACTCCGGCAAGGACCCCGGCAAGGGCATGCGCGGCAGCTCGTCTCTGCTCGGGGCAATGGACACCACCGTCGAGGTGATCCGCGACAAGGAAATGCGCGCCATCACCGTGACCGTGCACAAGCAGAAGGACGCGGAGCGCGAACCGCCGATGCGGTTCAACCTGGAGCGCGTGGACCTTCCGGGGGAACCCGACTGGAATGGCAGGCCGCCGTCGTCTCTCGTGCTCCGTCCGACCGTGATGGTTGACGCTGCCTCCGACTTCGGGGGCGAGGCGACAGCGAATGGGCTGACTGCCCTGGCGTGCGAGCTGGGCGCAGCGGGCGGGACGGTGAAGGCGTCCGAGCTGCTCGACGCCGCCACCAAGCGCCTAGGCATGAGCAAGAGCTCGGCGCAGCGCGCGGTGGCAGACAAGATCCCCGAGGGTCGCATCGACGCCGTGCGCGCAAGCTGGGACGGTCGCCACTTCTGGCTGTGGTGCGAGCGCGTCGGCAAGCACTCCACGGCGCCGAAGGTGGTGCACGTCGAGGCCGCGTCATGAACGCCCGCGAAGTCTCCTGAAGTCTGATTTTGGAGTCTGAAGACTTCGGAGACTTCGCGGCGGCCTGAAGTCTGAAGTCTGTTCCGAATCAGCAGCTTATGCGCCCACTCGATTCGCAGACTTCGGACGAGACTTCGGCCACGGCAGACGAGACTTCGCAGCTTTCACTTTCTTAGGAAAGTGAAAGCGAAGTCTGCCCGGAGTCTGATTCTTGAATAACCCCACAAGGAGCGAGAGCGTGGACGGATGCGTCCAACCTTGCGTGCCGTGTCCCTCGCGCGCGAGGCGAACTTTCCAAGTCGTCCCGCCGATGCGCGCCGCCTAATCAGACATGAGAGGGCCGACGCCATCCAAGCCATTGATCCGACTGCTTGAACGATGGCGTGCCTGCGCGCGTAAGCACGACACCATCACGCCGTAAGCCACTTTTCACCCCGGAGGCGACCGTGCTTTCCATCCCGAACACCTTCACGCCCGAGCGGCGCGAGCTGTTCTTCCAGGTGCTGGAGGACACGTGCTCGCCCAAGCAGGCCGCCGCCGCGGCGGGCATCAGCAGGCAGACGGCCTTCTACCACAAGGCCAACGACGTCGAGTTCCGCACCCGGTGGGAGAAGGCGGTCGAGGTCGCCCTGGACTCGCTGCTCGACGAGGCGTACAGGCGCGCCGCGCTCGGGTACGACGAACCCGTGATCCACCAGGGGCGACTCGCCACGACCTCCGACCCGGCGACCGGCGAGGAGCGGCCGCTGACGGTGCGCAAGCACAGCGACAGGCTCCTGGAGGTCCTCCTGAAGTTCCGCTACGGCGAGCAGATGGCGGACAGGCTGCGCGTCAAGGTCGAGGACACGGGCCTGTCGGCAGACGCCCTGCTGGCGATGCCCGCCGACGAGCGCGCCCAGCTCGTGGCGCTGCTCTCCAAGTACAACGCGGCGCGGCCGCACGACGAGGAGCACGACGATGAGTGACAGGCTGAGCGTCGCCGAGGCCCTGGCCAAGGCGGAGCAGATCGAGGTCATGCTGGGCGCGATCCACGACACGGCGCCCGAGGCGGTCGAGGCGATGGGCGGGCGCGACGCCCTGGCCCGGCGCAGCGAGATGACGTGTCTCGGCCCGGTGCCGCGCCTGGACGCGGACGAGTGGGAGCGCATGTCGCTGGAGTACGAGGCGCGGCGCGAGCATGGCAGCGTCAACCGGGGGCACTAACGGGCACGCGGTCGCCGTCGAGGTGGACGGGGTGCGATACCCCTCCGCCAGGTCGGCGGCCCAGGCGCTCGGCGTGGGCTACAGCATGGTCACGGCCCGCGCGCACGACCCCAGGCACCCTAACTACCGCTGGCTCGGCGCGACGCCCGGCCGGCGTGAGCTGACGCCCGAGGACAGGCGCATCGCGAGGCCCCTCACCGAGCCCGAGCGGTGGCCGAACGACGGCGGCGCGCGACGCGCCCCCGTGATGGACCTCAACTACGACCCGCCCAGGGTCGTGCGCCGGGTCGGCTGGCTCCGCTGCATGTGCTGCGGGCGGCCCCACTTCTCCGAGGACGTGGCCCGCGCCCGCATATGCCTGGACTGCGGCGGCGCCGGCGGCATGCCGACCGGGCCGCGCCCCGACTGGGACGCCTGACAATCCATCGGTGGGCGGCGCGAGGCCAAGCCCATGATTCGCAAGCCGCAGTGATGGCGGCAGCTTCGAGGGAAACACGTCCGGGAAACGATGGCGTTCGCGGCCAGCGCACCCCGACACATTGAACGCATCCGGTCAGCGCATTGGCGCGCAGACCACCCCACGGCTGGGGATGCGCTCGTGACAGGCGACCGGAGGACCACAACCCTCACAGGAGCCAACGAGCCATGAAGATCACCCTCAGCGACACCCCCCTCCTCAGCACCCAGCAGATCGGCGAGCTCGCCTCGACCCTGGACCTGCTGCACAAGCGCACCCTCGCCGCGATCGAGCGGCTGAACAAGGACATCGCGACCCGCAAGCAGCAGATCGCCGCGCGCTGGAAGAGCGCCCCCGGCATCGGCGGGGCTGACGTCGCCCGCTTCGCCGAGCACGAGACCGTCGCCACCGTCCGCGAGATCAAGGACAACTCCAAGGCCGAGCTGGACAAGATCCTGAAGGACGCGGGCGCGCCGCACGCACAGCTGATCGGCCAGCGCCAGTTCTACGACTCCCCGGCCAAGGTCCTGGCCCGCGCGGCCCTGGGCGACCCGAAGCGCACCGAGTACCTCCAGCAGCTCCAGCACGCAGGTCCCGCCGAACTCGGCCACATGGCCCAGGTCGCCGTCGGCACGCGCAACGTCGCCCTGGCCTCCGCCGTGCTGTCCCTGATCGACCGCATGCCCAGCAAGGACCGCCCGGTCGGCCCGGTCGAGCTGGCGTCGGCGATGAAGCAGGACGACTTCCTGAAGGTGCAGGAGTACATCAAGCTGGGCGACGCGCGCCTCCAGGGCATCCTGGTCGCCATCCGCGCCTGGAACGCCGGCAAGTCGAACTCGCTCAGCTCGGTGCAGCTCGCCATGCGCGAGCAGGAGATCGACCACGACCTGATCGGGGGCGACGGCGATGACTGACCGACGCGCCCACTATCCACCGTGCCACCCGGCGATGCTGGCACTCGCGGCACTGGTCGCGGCGATCCAGCACAGGTGCGACCCGTTCCCCGAGCTGGAGGCCGCCGCGGCCCGTAACGGCGTGACGGTCGGGTCCGAGGAGTTCGACGAGGCCGCGGCCCTGGCCGGGCAGCCCTACTGCCGCGCGCTGGACCTGTACGTGGACCGAGACACCAAGCGCAGGGCGGACGCCCTGGGGTCGGGGATGGCGCACCTGGCCTTCCTCCCGGCCTGACCCGAGCAAACGCGGCCGGGTTGGTTAGGTGCGCAGAGGGCAACGGGTGGCCCGGCCGTGTTTCGGAGGGGATGTCCTGAGGGCGTCCCCTTCTTTTTCATGCGCTTAGGCAGTCCTACCCGCCGACGGGCAATTTGAACCCCTCAATTCTGGGCCTGCCCCGGCTCCCGTATCTCACCCGGCGCGACACGATGCCCCTACAACCCCAACCGTAGGAGAGCACCATGAAGCTGGAAGATATGCCCATCAAGGAACTGCTGGCCCTGCACAACCGCATCGCCGACAAGCCGGCCGGCCCCAAGACGTTCGCGACCCGGGCGAAGCTCGTGGCCCGGATCGAGCAGGTCGCGGCAGCCAAGGACATCGACCTGGCCGCGTCCGGGCAGCCGAAGAAGCCCAAGGCGACCGCGAAGCGCGCAGAGCCGAAGGCCGACGCTGTCGAGGCTCCCGAGGCCACCGAGAAGAAGTCCCAAGGCAGGGGCATCGGCGCGCTCGCCCGCGCGATCCTGATGGACCCTGCGGGCTACCCGCACGCCCTCATCGCGGCGATGGTCAACGCGCAGGTGGACGGCGCGGCGTGCACCGATAAGAGCGTCCGCTGGTATGCGAACGACATGCGCAAGAAGGGCGTCGAGGTGCCGCCCCGTCAGAAACACCACCCGGCAGACATGGACGAGCAGCAGTCGGCCGAGGCGCTGTCCACGGTGACCGTCGTCACCGAGGGGACCGAGTGATGTCAGTCCTCGCCGCTCACCAACCCCGCGAAGCGGGCAGCCCCGAGAATGTGCGCCTGCGTCGCATCCTTAACGCGCGCCTTCATCATCGCTGCATCGACGAAGGCCCACACGTCGTCTGCGGACACGTCGGACGGGGCGAGGCCCGCGCACATCGCGAAGAACTGCTCGACATCTACGAAGGAGACGCGGACATTCTTCTCGTCGGCGACCCTGTCCACGTACTCGGCTCCGCGGGCCGCTCCCTGCGACCGCGGGCCGCAGACGAAATAGAAGGAGCCGAGTCCAGCGGCGGCAGACTTGGCCGCAGCGTGGCCGACGTCGTTGGCGTTGAACTCCTTGTCCTTGACCTCCGCCGCGTAGGCCAGCGTCTCGTCGGTCAGGACGTCCACGTCGAGCACCTCGTTGGACGAGGAGCCGGCTTGATTCACGGGGTGGACCTTGACCTCGAAGTCCCGCCCCGTGCCGCGACCAAGCAGGAAGAACGCGAGGCCGGTGACGATCGCGCACGACTCGCCCTCGCAGGACTGAGCGACAGCGGCGCTCACAAACTTGGTCAGCACCTTGTGGAGCGTGGCGTCGCCGTCAAGCTCGGCGGCCTCGCCGACAAGCGACTCGCGCTGAAGGGTGAAGTAGATCGCATCGATGAGGGCGCTCTCGGCGTCGGCCGCGTCCCTCAGACCGCCGAGGATGTCGATGCACTTCTCGAGGATGCTGCGGTCGTACCCGCGCCGCACAGCGTTCTCATGAGTGAGCGCGGTGTAGCGCGCCGGTTTGTTGAGGTAAGGCTCGTTGGAGCGGCCGAGCTTGCCGGCAAGCTGGTTCGGGTCACGATCGAAATCGACGACGACCTTGTGGCAGAGCGAGCGCGAGTCGAACGCGCCGTCCAGGTCGGCTCCCGCCTGAAGCGCAAGCCCGTGGGCGCGGCCATTGGTGGCCTTCGCGAGAAGGTTCGTCAGCAGGATGTACCGATAGGTGAGGTGGCGCCCCAGCATGACGTCCGAGATGGCGTTGCTCTTCGCGTGGCGCGGCCGGAAGCCGTCGGCCTTCGCGGCAGAAATTGCGCTCTCAAGCTTCTCGCGGGCTGCCCCGTGGTCGATAATGGCCTGCGTCAAGATGGAATTCCCCCTAGTGTAGGGGTTCAGACGATGCCCCGCGACGCGCGGCAAGTCAAGATGAATAGCGGAGACCACTCCGCCTCTACGGTTTTGAGAGGTAATCGATGAAGGCTGTTTCCCTTTTCACAGGCGCCGGGGGCATGGACGTCGGATTCATTCAAGCTGGGTTCGATGTCGTGTGGGCCAACGACATCGACAAGGACGCCTGCGAGACCTACCGCCTCAACCATGGTGACCATATCCATCACGGGAGCATCGACGACCTCATGCCCGAGCTGGAGGCGCTCGGGCGTGCCGGGGACATCGCCTGCCTGTTCGGCGGCCCGCCCTGCCAAGGCTTTTCCGTGGCCGGCAAGATGGACGCCCGCGACCCTCGAAGCAAGCTCGTCTGGTCCTACATGGAAGCACTCAAGCTGATCCGACCTGCCGCCTTCGTAATGGAGAACGTCAAGGCGTTGGCAATGCTGCAGAAGTTTCGCGCCGTCCGCGAAGGCCTGTTCAAGGAGGCCCACAAGTTGGGCTACAACGTGGAGCTGGTCGTCCTCAACTCCAAGGACTTCGGCGTCCCGCAGGGGCGCGAACGCATGTTCCTCGTCGGCTTCCGCGACAGGCCCAACCGCTTCCGCGACCTGATCGGCGACCACATGCGCCCGGCGCCGAAGCTCCGGGACGTCCTGCTCGGCGTGGGCAAAATCGGCTCGCCCACGAACAACCGGATATGCCGCGCCAAGGTCACCGCCGCCGCGAGTCCCGTGATGCGCCGCTCACCCTACGCTGGGATGCTTTTCAACGGGCAGGGGCGACCACTGAACCTCGACGGGCACGCCTCCACCTTGCCCGCGAGCATGGGCGGCAACAGGACACCGATCATCGACGACGCCGCGCTCTACGATGGCGCAACGCCGTGGGTCGAGGAGTACCACGCGCACCTGATGGACGGCGGTGAGCCGATCGATTGGCAGACGGTGCCCGAGCGGCTCCGCCGCCTAACCGTGGACGAGGCGATCGCCATCCAGACGTTCCCGCGGGACTACAAGTTCGCAGGCCCGCAGAGCTCGGTGTTCAAGCAGATCGGAAACGCCGTGCCGTGCATGCTGGCCGAGGCGGTCGCCTCGGTGGTGTTCAAGCTGCTCTCCGAAAGCCCGAGCGCGACGAAGAGGCGACGAAGAACGTCCGACGAGCTGGAGTTGGAGATCGCGTAAAGAAGGGCCGCCGACATGGCGGCCCTTCTCATTTTCGGATCGCCAACTACGCTCGCACGCCTGCCGTCAATCAACGAATTGATGCCTGCAAATAAGGGCTCCATGCGCGTTTGACAAACCGAATACTGCATCCCATCGCGATGACATCGGGTCAGCCGGGGACGCCCGGCTCCCATCAACCGACGATTAGAGGAGCAGTAACCATGAGTACCAACAACGAAAGCGAGGCCCGCGTTCCGGGCATCTACGAGCTGGCGCGCAACCACCTGACGCAGCACAGGAACGGATTTGCCTCCGGCGACGCCGTCTGGGTTGTGTCGGCCTGGACGCGCCTGCTCGACGGCCTGCCCGAGGACATCAACTACGACGGAGAGGGGGCGGGCTCGCTGTTCGAGACGATCATCGAGGACGTCGGCGACGAGGCCGCCTTCAGCGCGCTTGACGAGGAGGACGAGTCTAACGACCGGGCCCAAACCTGCATCGAGCTGGCGAAGGCATACGGCCTGGACGACTGGCCGCGCCTCGCGCTACGCGACTACCTGATCGCATTCGACGGCATGAGCAAGGAAAGGGCCGAAGCGGCCTCACGTCGCGCCTGGAACAACGCCCGAGCCGCCTACGACTGCTTCAAGCTCGCCGACGGACAGCCCGAGAAAAAGGCCGCGTGAGGAAATGACCAACATGACCGCAAAGAACGAAGTCGGAAGCGCCCGACGCTACCTCCGCGGAACCGTGCCGGTCCGCCTCCACCTCCGCGCATGCCGCACGAACCTCGACAGGGGCGACTACCAGCTGCTGCTGTCCATCGCCGACCGCATCGACGAGCTCGCAGCCTCGGAGCCGCCGGACTTCAATGCGCTGGAAGTGCTCCTGAGCGAAGCGAGCAAGGCCATCGCCCTCGTCAAGCTGCGGACCGATCCGACCGTCGAAACCACCGAAACCACCGAAACCACCATCTAGGAGAAAGACACCATGTCAAACGCCAACAACATCGCCAAGCTGGTCTACGAGAACGTCATGAACACCAACCTGCGCGAGATCGAGCTTGTAGGACTGGAGATGGAACACGCGTCCGGCGTCCGCGCCATCGCGGCCGAAGCTGCGATGCGGGAGCGTGGAGGCCGCGAGCACTTCGACGCCGACGGACTGTACGAAGCCGTTGACGGGCTGGTCGGCCACGACAGGCTATTCGAGTCGTACAACGACCCGAGCAACCCGAACTTCGAGGACGGGAGCCTCGAACTCGGCCAGGGCTGCCCGTTCGGTTCGCTCGACGCCTACCTCGACCTGCGCGAACTGTTCGGCGAGGAGTGGCTCTCGCTGACCATGATGGAGTACGCCAAGCGGCTGGCCGAAGGCGAGCTGCGTGGCGCGGGTGAGGCACAGGTGGCGGAGCTGGTGAGCCGCGCCCGCGAGGAGTACGCCAAGGCGCGCGCCGCCGACTTCGAATGCTCCCTGGCGAGCAACAGGAAGCGGGCGGCGTAACGGCCGCAAAAGCAAGAAGGGCAGCCCACGGGCTGCCCTTCTTGTCTCATTGGTGCCGGAGATAGGAATCGAACCTACGACCCCATCATTACGAATGACGTGCTCTACCAACTGAGCTACTCCGGCGAAACTTGTTCAAACTGTGTTCGTGACTTGCCTAGCGTACCGCACCGGGCGCCCGAAAGCCTTGCCGCGCATAGCTTCCGTCTCCGTCACCACGACAACCACGTCGCGATTACGAATGCGCCGCTCTACCAACTGAGCTATTCCGGCGGAGAACCAACGATTCTACGGAGGGCGGATAGAGGGCGCAAGCGCCGTGCCGGTTCGCCAGCCGGCCGGCCGGGCCGTATCCGGCCATGGCCCCATGCCCCAAATCCGACGTCGCCTCGACCTTGTGATGCCGTTCCATCGGAGCTGTGAGGCGGCGCAAGCCAGCCCCGGTCCGGCAAACCGCTCGTCGGCCGAATGCCGCCGCTTGTCGGCCGGACACTGGCAACGGGCTGGCTGGCGAGGTGAAAGTTCCGTTGGGGTATCAGGGAGAATTTCCATGCAACTTCTGTCGCGTCAGCGGGGCATCTCGCTGATCGAGGTGCTGATGGCCGTGCTCATTTTCAGCATCGGCCTGATCGGCCTGGCCGGGCTGCTGGTCATGGCCACGCGGTCCAACCATGCCGCCTACCTGCGTACCCAGGCCATCTTCCTGGCCGGCAACATGGCCGACCGCATGAGCGCCAACCCGGTCGGCGTGTGGAACGGTAGCTACGACTCGACGAGCTACCCCGTCAGCGCCAGCACGGCGGCCAACAACGACTGCAGCGCCGGCTGCACGCCCGATGCGCTGGCCAGCTCGGACCAGCGCGCCTGGAGCCGCCAGCTCAAGACGTTCCTGCCGGGCGTATCCGCCACGATCAAGTGCGACAAGACCAGTGCGGGCTATACCCCGGCAAGCTGGATTCCTCCCTCGAGCAGTTCGTCGGCGCCGGCGCCGACGCCCGGACAGATCGGCATGCGTCCGCCTTATGGCGGTAGCTGCGCGATGCACATCGCGTGGACCGAGCAGGGCAACGGCAGCAAGCTCGCCCGTTCCGCCTCGACGCAGAGCTTTGACTGGGAGTTCCAGCCGTGAGCGCGATCCCGAGCCTGCGCCGGCAATCCGGCCTCACCCTGATCGAGCTGATGGTGGCGATGGTGCTGGGCCTGATCGTGGCCGCCGGCATCGTCACCGTGTTCCTCTCCACCTCCAACAGCAACCGAGCGCAGACGCAGATGGCGCGCCTGCAGGAGGAGGGGCGCTTCGCCGTCACGCAGCTCAAGGACGACCTGCGCATGGCCAACGGCCAGTACTGCACCAATTCCGGCGGCGTCGCCAAGGCCGCCGCGGCGTCGCAGGTGTACCTGGACGGCCTGCGCGCGCCCAAGATCTATGCCAAGGGCATCACTTCGGCGCTGGCCGACGTCACCACCGCTTTCGGCACCACCAGCGGAACGGTCACCTATCCGGCCGAGCCCACCAGTCCCTATTCGATGCCGTCCTTCCTGTCCATGCGGGGCTACGACTGCGGCAAGACTTCGGCCGACTGCAAGCCGATCGATCCGCATTCGTCGGTGGCGTCGATCCCCGCGATGGGCAAGGCCGTCAACAACCGCGTCGTCGGCACCGACGTGCTCACCGTGCGCTACGTGAACGACTCGCGCGGCTGGGCGGTGGTGGACAGCGGCGTCACCGGCACCCACCTCGCCGTGGCCACTTCCAGCCCCAACGCGATCCTGAGCGTCACGCTGGCACAGGCGACATCGAGCGAGCCGCCGCCGTCGGACTTCACCGCGGGCCACTTCGCCATGCTGGCCGACTGCTCCAACGCGCAGGTATTCGCCGTCAACAAGTCCGGCAATGTGCTGACGCCGGCCGGCGCATCCAGCAGCTTTGCCACGCCGGCGCCGATGCAGCCCCTGTCCGCCCCCAAGCTGTTCGACTTCAACCGCGACTTCCAGACCGTCACCTACTACGTGAAGGTGGTGGACAACGGCAATGGCCAGACCACCGGCGCCCTGGTCCGCCGAGTCAACGGCGGCGCCGGCAATCCTGGCGGCTCCGAGGACGAGCTGGTGCGCGGCGTCGAGCGGCTGGACTTCCGCTATGGCGTCGAGGACGCCGATGGCAAGGTGCGCTACCTCGACGCGGGCGCCGTCGACAAGGCCGATAGCATCAACTGCCCGCCGCAGGAGCCGGATGCCATCACTACCAAGGGCTGCCTGTGGCGCGCGGTCAGCAGCATCGAAGTGAACATGGTCATCGACGGCCAGGTCCCGCTCTACACCATGACCGCCCCCGACATGGCCTACACCTACGGCATCGACGGCGTGACGGCAGCGCCGCAGCCGCCTTCGTCGCACACCATCAAGCCGAGCGACCAGGGCTTCCCCGACCCGATGATCCGCCGCGAATTCACCGCCGTGGTGTCGGTGCGCAACTTCAACCCCTGAAGCCGACGGGGCCGACGTTTCCATGATCCGGAGCATTCCCATGATCCAGCCACGCCATTTCCACGGCATGCGCCGCGCACAGCGCGGCGTGGTGCTGATGGTCGCGCTGATCTTCCTCGTGCTGTTGACCATCCTGGCCATCAGCGCCGCGGGCCGGTCGCTGCTGCAGGAACGCATGGTCGGCGGCCTGCACAACGCCCAGCTGGCGGAGATGAGCGCCGAGACCGCGCTGCGCGGCGCGGAGTGGAAGCTGTGGACCAGCACCTCCAAGCTCACCAGCACGCCGCTGCTCTGCGGCACCGGCGTGCTGGCCGGCAGCTGCTACCGCTACGACCCTTCCAATACGGCCATCTACGGCGCCACCGGCACCGTCACCAAATTCCGCACCAGCCCGACCTGGGTCGCCACGGGGGCGCAGACCTACAAGGGGCCCGGCAACAGCCGCGACTACACCAGCCCGGACAGTAGTCGCCTCACCAGCAAGCTGGCCAGGAATCCGGTCTACCTGATCGAGGACATGGGCGTGGAGCTGCCGCCCGGGGTCAGCAGCGGCCTGCACGAGTCGGGGGCCACCGGCAGCGGCAGCGGCGGCGCCGGCAGCACCAGCCGCCATATCTACCGCATCACTGCCCGCGCCACGGGCGGCACTGACAACACGGTGCGCGTGCTGGAAAGCACGTTCGCCGCCAAGAGCAACTGAGTCGGAGCCCTACGCCATGCGTATCCGTCGTTTCGTCCCGGGCCGCAAGCACGCGCTGGCCGTCGGTTTCGCGCTGACGCTGGCGGGTGGGTTGTCCGCACCCTTCACCCCGGAAGCCAACGCAGGCGCCGCGCAGATGCTGGCGCTGTCCACCTTGGCGGGTGCCGCCGCGGCCAGCACGGCGGCTCCGCCCGTGGGCGCCGTGGAGCTCAGCCCCACGCCGCCGAACGACACCCAGGCGGTAGCGCCGAACATCGTGGTGACGTTCGACGATTCCGGGTCGATGGCCAATAACTATATGGGCGACAACCGCCCCTACGATTCCGGCAGCTGGTCGGGGCCATGGCGCTGCGCGGGCGTGATCGATCCACGGATCGCCGACTCGAACGACATTCGTTCCAGTGCGATGAACGGTGTCTACTACAACCCCAATGTGATCTATTCGCCACCGAAGAAGGCGGATGGCACGTCGTTCCCCGATGCTGATGCCTCGCTCAAGCGAGTGCCGGAAGACGGCATCGGTGTCAATCGACCCTATAACAAGATAACCCTGGCAAGCACGGGTGGCTACAACAACAATCCCAACGGTGATGTGGACACGTCGGTCGCCACAGACCTGACCGGAACGACCACCACCACTTATCCCAAGATCAAGACGACTTATGTCAGGTTCGGCGACCAAAGTGTCTGCCCGGCCAACGCGGATGCAGGTTCATGTACCACGGCATCTTCCGGTCAAATAAATAAAGGGACCTCCAGGAGGCCGAAATATACCTATGTATACTTCATCAAAAATTATGATGGAAGTACGGGGAGTGGTTTCTCAACGATCTATTATGGCATCAATCTCTCCGTTCAAAATTCAAGTGGAAAGAATTATACGGAGGTCGACGGGGACCAAACCAGCGTCAATACGACTATTACCAGCCAGTACACAACCTGGACCGTAACGGTCGACGATACGACAAAAAGGCCGACCGTCACGGACAATCGCTGGAAGTGCGGCTATGGCAGTTCGCCGATGGATCCGACCCAGACGGGTCCAGACGGCCATGCCTATCCCAATGGGGGCCCGTACTATTACCGCTACAAATCGTCCGCGCCGACGATCACCACGGATTCGTATGGCCGTCCGGACAGCAATGGCCTCGGCAACCTCTACAACAAGGACAACTGGGAGGCCGTGGCGGTCCCCAACACCAACGTGACGATCAACGGCGTGACGGTGAACCAGTGGCAGAACTTCGCCAACTGGTACGCCTACTACCGGACGCGCAACCTGATGACGCGCACGTCGCTTTCGAGAGTGTTTGGCGGGCTGGGTACCGCCACGCCATCGGGGGGGTACGGTAATTCGTTCCGGGTGGCCTGGCAGAACCTGTATACCGGCGACACGTTCCACCTGCAGGACAGCACGATCATTTCCAGCCTCTATGACCTCAACTCGCCGGCGTGCGATCCGAGCTCGGTGAAACCCTCGGACGTGGCGTTGCAGACCACCACGCCTTACAGAACCGAGCCCAACTGCTATCGCAGCGGCTTCTTCAACTGGATTTTCGGGGTCGACGCCACCAGCGACACGCCGGCGCGTGCCGCCGCGATCCGTGCCGGCAAGTTCTTCCAGCGCGGTTACAACGCATCGACCAAAAAGGGCAACACCGGCGCCAGCGGCGATCTGCACGATCCCTATTGGGAGCCGCCGGCGGACAGCACCGCCGACGGTCTGGAACTGGTCTGCCGCCAGAACTTCCACATGCTTGTGACCGACGGCTACTGGAACGAAAGCAGCAATTACACCATCCCCGACATCAAGAACTCGACGGCGAGCACGACCTTGCCGGACGGCACCGAATACTCGAATACGGCGGCCGAGTCGCGCGTGTTCTGGGACGTCCAGGGAAACAGCCAGTACACGCCCTCCCAGGCCGACATCGCCTTCCACTACTGGGCGACCAACCTGCGCCCGGACCTCTACGACTCGGCCAACGGCAAGGTCGTGCCGCCCTACATGCCGGACGCGACCACCGGCGTGGTGTCGGGTGCGACGTCCACCACGCTGGAAAAGTATTTCAACCCCAACAACGACCCGGCCAACTGGCCGCACATGGTCGAGTACATGGTGACGCTGGGCGTGCCAGGCAAGCTTACTTATTCGAGCGACGTGGACTGCAACAAGACCAGCAGCAATGACATCTGCGCTCTACGCCAGGGAAATAGCAATTCCTCTGGCGCCAAAGGTTGGCCCGCTCCCAAGAACAACGATCCGACCGGCATTGACGACACCTGGCACGCCGCCGTCAACAGCCGCGGCGCTTACTTCAATGCCGCCAATCCGCAAGATCTGGTGGACCAGCTGAGCTCGATCCTGACGAACATCAGCGCGCGCAGCGCGCCGGCGACGACGGGAGCCATCAACACATCGGTGCTTACGTCGGGAGCTCTCGGCTTCAATACGGGCTACAGCACGGCCGACTGGACCGGCACGATGCAGGCGGTCACGGTCAATGCCGACGGCACGACTTCCGCTTCCGCGGCGTGGGACGCCGGTTCCATCCTGGACAACAAGGACAAGACGCCGCCTGATGACAGGACCATTCTTACCGCGAAGGAGGACAGCAGCGGCAACTTCGCCGGCGGCGTGGAATTCAAGACATTCGACAGCCTGGACAGCGCCGGCAAGACCTTGCTTGGCGGCACGCCGGCCAGCGTCGACCCGGACAACGACACCGGGCAGACCCGTGTCGAATACCTGCGTGGCGACCGCAGCAAGGAAGGCACGACCTTCCGCGCGCGCAACCATCTGCTCGGCGCGATCATCGGTTCGCAGCCCGTCTACGTGTCCTATCCCGCCAGTGGCTACCGCAACACCTGGCCGTCAGGTTCGCCGGAGCAGAAGGCGATGGCCAATGACGACGCGAACTGCGGCAGCAGCACTCCGTCCACCTGCCACAGCTACGAGTATTTCGTGCAGGATCACCTCAGTCGCAAGGCGGCCGTATACGTGGGCGCGAACGACGGCATGCTGCACGCCTTCGATGCCTCCGAGTACGAGGACACCGACACTACGCCCAGCACTGTCAAGCCGACCGCGGATGCGGGCAAGGAGCTTTTTGCTTACGTGCCGCGCTCGGTCTATGGCAACTTGGGCAACCTGACGGTCAAGAACAACTTCAAGTTCATGCCGACGGTGGACGGGATTCCGGTGACGCGCGACGTGTTCTTCAGCCAGGACACCACCACGCCGGTGGCGACCAGCAAGGGCTGGCACACCATCCTGGTCGGTGGGCTGCGGCTGGGCGGCCGCGGCATATACGCGCTGGACATCACCGATCCGACCGGCATGTCGGCGGGCAAGGTGCTGTGGGAGTTCAATGCCGATCAGCCCGATCAGGGGGCTTGGACCGACGACCTGGGCAACAGCAATCCAGGCGGCAAGCCGTCCGACCTCGGCTATACCTATGGCCAGCCGAACATCGGCCGCCTGGCCAACGGCAAGTGGGTGGTGCTGGTGCCGGTCGGCTATTTCCCGGACTGCAGCAAGGCGCCGTTCACTGCCGCCACCTGTTCCTATCCGGCGGCGGCATCGAACAAGTTCAGCTCGCTGTTCATCCTGGATGCGCAGACCGGCAAGCTGATCCGCGAGATAACGACGCCCGATCCGGACAAGGTGTCCGGCGCAGTAGCCAGCCATGGCCTGGCCACGCCGGTGCTGGGAGACTACAACGACGACCAGATCGACGATGTGGCTTTCGCCGGCGACCTTGACGGCAACCTGTGGCGCTTCGACCTGAGTTCTTCCAAACCGAACTCGTGGAGCGTCTCGCTGGCCTACCAGCCGGCGACCGCCGGCGTGCAGCCGATCACCTCGATGCCGCGCCTGTTCGGCGATCCGGCGACCAACAAGTTCATCGTGGTGTTCGGCACGGGCAAGTACCTGGGAGCCGGCGACAACACCAGCGGCAGCGCGTCGACGCAGGCGGTCTACGGCATCCGCGATCTCGGCAAGACGGTGAAGATCGGCGACTTGGTGCAGCAGACGCTCAGCGAGGCCACCGCCGACGACAACAAGACGGTCGCACGGGGACTGACCAACAATAAGGTGCCGGCCGACAAGGGAGGCTGGTATTTCAATCTTGGGCCGAGTGATTCGTCCAAGGGCGAACGTGTGGTGGTGACGCCGGGCGCCCTGTTCGATACCGGACGCGCGGTGATCCAGACCCTGATCCCGGGTACCAACGATCCCTGCAGCGCCAGCATCCAGGGCGCGGTGATGGTGGTGGATGCGGCCACCGGCGGTTCGGGGGGCGGCTTGACTGGGCCGGCGGTCGCTGCCTGGAAGACAGGCGCTACCTCGGTTGTCGGCGGCCGCGTCAACAATCCACGCACGACCGGCACGGTGCCGCTGGCGACAACGGTCGGCGGTGGTACCGTGCTGATTCCGGGCCTCAAGCTGTCCGGTGGCGACAGCGTGCTGAACATCAACGATGCGGTATGGCGCCGTCGTTCGTGGCGGGAGGTCAACAATGATTGATGTCAGGGGACGGGGAATGAATCGACAGCGCGGTTTCACCCTGGTCGAGCTGATGGTGGTGGTGGTGATCATCGCCATCCTCGCTTCCTTCGCGGTGCCGGCCTACCTGCGCTACGGCATCCGGGCGAGGCGCGTGGACGGGCAGGAGCTGCTGCTGCGCGTGGCCAACGCGCAGGAGCGCTACTACGCGACCAACAACCACTACGGTTCGCTCGACCAGCTCGGCTACACCACGGCCGATTCGCGGCTTTCCGAGAAGAGCTACTACAGCCTGTCGATGGACCCGGCCTCGGACAGCACGTCGGCGCAGGCCTTCACCGCCACTGCCACGCCAGTGGCGGGCGGGCCGCAGGCGAAGGACGACTGCAAGAATCTCACCATCAACAGTGCGGGCGTGAAAGGACAGAGCGGCAGCACGACCAACGGCAGCTGCTGGTGACGGCCATGCATCCCTCCCCGAAGAAAGCGCGCGGCTTCTCCCTGCTGGAACTGATGGTGGCCCTGGCGGTGGCGTCGATCCTGGCGGTGGTCGCCGCGCCCAGCTTCCGCGACATGCTGCGGAGGAACAAGGTGAGCGCGACCAGCAATGCCTTGCTGGCCGACCTGGCCTACGCTCGCAGCGAGGCGATCAATCGGGGCAACATCGTCTCTATCTGCCCCAGTACCGACCAAAAGTCATGCACGTCCAGCAGTACGGCCTACGAGTCGGGATGGATCATCTACACGTACGTGCCTGGCAAGGGCAAGGCCAATACCGCCTATGACAACAGCGACAGCAGCAACATCCTGCTGCGGGCCAGCAACGCGCGCGACAACGTTTCGATCCGGTCCGTGGACAGCACGATCGTGAGCTTCGGCTCCCAGGGGCAGACCCAGCCGTCCAGCAAGCAGTTCAAGTTCGATGTGTGTTTCCTCCCCCCGGGTGTTTCGGGCAGCGGCAGCAGCACGGACAAGGTGCCGGGCGCGATGCTCACGGTGAACGCCTCCGGCAGCGCCAGCTCGAAGTCGTTGCCGGTGCAGACGACCTGCGTGCCGAGCTGAACGTCTCTTCGGGGCGTCATGGGCCAACGAAAAAGGCCACCGCGAGGTGGCCTTCTTCGTCGATTCGATGGTGGGCGGTACAAGGATCGAACTTGTGACACCTGCCGTGTGAAGGCAGTGCTCTACCGCTGAGCTAACCGCCCGCCGGGAGCGCGCAACTATACGGGGTGCCGGTGCGGCGGTCAAGCGGGGTGGCGGGGGCGGTTGCTACAATCCGCGGCCCCCCCGTCCATCAGATGCCGCAGCCATGCACGAAGTCCTGACCTCGTTTCACCTCGTGACCATCACGCCGTGGAAGCTGATCGGCTATCTCGGCACCTTCCTGTTCACCGCGCGCTGGTTCGTGCAGTTCTACGCGACCAGGAAGCAGAAGAAGGTGGTGGTGCCGATGATGTTCTGGTACCTGTCGGTCAGCGGCAGCCTGCTCACGCTGATCTATTTCATCTGGGGCAAGAACGACTCGGTGGGCATCATCCAGACCGCCTTCCCGATGTTCGTGTCGGTCTACAACGTGTTCGCCCATCTGCGCTCGCGCAAGCCGGAGACGGTGGCGCCGGGCGGGCCGGAGGAAAGCTGAGCGGGCGTCCCGGCTGGTCTGGCTGGGTGGCCGGCGGCGGTGTCTCTTGGCCTATCGGCCGTAACGGTGGCGCCGGCCCCTGTCCTGAGGGGATCAGGCGGTGGGTAGCGCGTGTCGTCGCCGTTTTTGATTCGTCATTCCGGCCTGTGCCGGAATGACGGGCGGAGGTCGTGGGCGTATCGGTGGGATCGCAAGAGTGGCCCCTCACCCCGGCCCTCTCCCCGGAGGGGAGAGGGGGCAAGACCCGGCGCAGGGCTGTCGCTTGCGCATCTCCCGCCGTACCGGGAGGGAGGGCGGTTCACTCGGGATCGTAGTCGAGGTTGGGGGCGAGCCAGCGCTCGGCTTCCTCGCGGGTCCAGCCCTTGCGCCGGGCATAGTCCTCGACCTGTTCGCGGGTGACGCGGCCGACCACGAAATACTGGCTGTCCGGGTGCGCGAAGTACCAGCCGGAGACGGCCGCCGCCGGGTACATGGCGAAGCCCTCGGTGAGCTCGATGCCGGCGTTGCGGGTGGCGTCGAGCAGGCGGAACAGGGTGGCCTTCTCGGTGTGGTCGGGGCAGGCGGGGTAGCCGGGCGCGGGGCGGATGCCGCGGTAGCGCTCGGCGATCAGCGCCTCGTTGTCCAGCGCCTCGTCGGGCGCATAGCCCCAGAACTCGCGGCGCACGCGCTCGTGCATGCGTTCGGCGAAGGCTTCGGCGAGGCGGTCGGCCAGGGCCTTGAGGATGATTGCCGAGTAGTCGTCGTGCTCGGCGTGGAAGCGCTCCAGGTGCTGCTCGATGCCCAGGCCGGCGGTGACGGCGAAGCCGCCGATCCAGTCGGGCTTGCCGCTCGTCTTCGGCGCGATGAAGTCGGACAGGCAGAAGTCCGGGCGTTCGGCGGGCTTGTCGGCCTGCTGGCGCAGGTGGTGCAGCACGATTTTTCCCTCTCCCCCTGGGAGAGGGTGCTCCGGAGGGGCGGGTGAGGGCTCGGACGAAGCGTGGCGTTCCGCTCCGACCGAACCCTCGCCCCCGGCCCCTCTCCCGGAGGGAGAGGGGCGTGGTTCGGGGAGCAGCTCGATGTCGTCGCCGACGCTGGCGGCGGGCCAGAAACCGATCGCGGCGCGGGCGGTGAGCCATTTCTCTGCGACGATGCGGTCGAGCATCCTCTGGGCGTCGTTGAATAGCTCGGTCGCCTGTTGGCCGACCACCTCGTCGGCGAGGATGGCGGGGTAGTGGCCGGCCAGCTCCCAGGCCTGGAAGAACGGCGTCCAGTCGATGTATTCGCGCAGCTCGGCCAGGTCGTAGTCGTCGAACACGGTGAGGCCCGGCTTGCGCGGGGCCGGCGGGTCGTAGGCGGCCCAGTCGCAGGTGAAGCGCTGCGCGCGCGCCTTCTCCAGCGGCACCAGGGTCTTGCCGGGGCCGCGGTGGCGGTGGCGCTCGCGGATCTCGGCGTACTCGGCGCGGATCTTCGCCATGAAGCCGTCGACCAGCTCCTTGCTGACCAGCGACTGCGCCACGCCGACCGCGCGCGAGGCATCCTTCACCCACACGGTGGGTGCCTTGTAGTGCGGCTCGATCTTCAGCGCGGTGTGCGCGCGCGAGGTGGTGGCGCCGCCGATCAGCAGCGGGATGCGGAAGTCCTGCCGCTGCATCTCGCGCGCCACCTGGCTCATCTCCTCCAATGAGGGGGTGATGAGGCCGGACAGGCCGATCATGTCGGCGTTCTCCGCGCGCGCGGTGTCGAGGATCTTCTGCGCGGGCACCATCACGCCCAGGTCGATCACCTCGAAGTTGTTGCAGCGGAGCACCACGCCGACGATGTTCTTGCCGATGTCGTGCACGTCGCCCTTGACCGTGGCCATCACGATCTTGCCGTTGCTCCGGCCGGTGTCGCCGGTGCGCGCCTTCTCCGCCTCGATGTAGGGCAGCAGGTAGGCCACCGCCTTCTTCATCACGCGGGCGGACTTGACCACCTGCGGCAGGAACATCTTGCCCGCGCCGAACAGGTCGCCGACGACGTTCATGCCGGCCATCAGCGGGCCCTCGATCACGTCCAGCGGGCGCGCCGACAGCTGGCGCGCAGCCTCGGTGTCCTCCTCCACGTACTGGTCGATGCCGTGCACCAGCGCGTGGGCGAGGCGCTCGTGCACCGGCTTCTCGCGCCAGGCCAGCGTCTCGGCGGCGGCCTCGCCCTTCTTCTTGCGGTAGTTGTCGGCGATCTCCAGCAGGCGCTCGGTGGCGTCCGGGCGACGGTTGAGCACCACGTCCTCGACGCGCTCGCGCAGCAGCGGGTCCAGGTCGTCGTAGATCGCCAGCGCGCCGGCGTTGACGATGCCCATGTCCATGCCCGCGGCGATGGCGTGGTAGAGGAACACCGAGTGGATCGCCTCGCGCACGGTGTCGTTGCCGCGGAAGGAGAACGACACGTTGGAGACGCCGCCGGAGACGTGGCACCACGGGAAGCGCCGCTTCAGCTCGCGGGTGGCCTCGATGAAGTCCACCGCGTAGTTGTCGTGCTCCTCGATGCCGGTGGCGATGGCGAAGATGTTGGGGTCGAAGATGATGTCTTCGGGCGGGAAGTCGAGCTTTCCGGTCAGCAGCGCGTAGGCGCGCGAGCAGATCTCCACCTTGCGCTCGCGGGTGTCGGCCTGGCCCTGCTCGTCGAAGGCCATCACCACCGCGGCGGCGCCGTATTCGAGCACCTTGCGCGCGTGCTCCAGGAAGGCCTCCTCGCCTTCCTTCAGCGAGATCGAGTTGACGATGCCCTTGCCCTGCAGGCAGCGCAGGCCGGCCTCGATCACGCTCCACTTGGACGAGTCCACCATCACCGGCACGCGGGCGATGTCCGGTTCGGCGGCGATCAGGTTGAGGAAGCGGGTCATCGCCGCCTCGGAATCGATCAGCCCCTCGTCCATGTTGACGTCGATGATCTGCGCGCCGTTCTCCACCTGCTGGCGCGCCACCTCGACCGCCTCCTCGTAGCGCTCCTCCTTGATCAGCTTGCGGAACTGCGCCGAGCCGGTGACGTTGGTGCGCTCGCCGACGTTGACGAAGTTCAGTTCCGGCGTGAGGACCAGCGGTTCGAGGCCGGAGAGGCGGGTGTAGCGGGGAAGGCTCATGCGTTCGCTTTGGCTTCCTCTCCCCTCCGGGGAGAGGAATGAGGTGAGGGGGCGGGGCTTGCGGCGGTGCCGATCGAAGCGCGCTCCGGGGGGAGGGTGGCGCAAGAGCGGTCCCTCACCCCGGCCCTCTCCCCGGCGGGGAGAGGGAGCAAGGCGCGTGCGCTTCGCATCATGCCGCTTCGGCGTTGTCCGACGGCAGCGCGCGCGGCGCCACGCCGCGCACCGCCTCGGCGATCGCCGCGATGTGCGCCGGCGTGGTGCCGCAGCAGCCGCCGACCAGGTTGAGCAGGCCGTCGCGGGCGAAGCCGCCGATCACCGCCGCCATCTGCTCCGGCGTCTCGTCGTATTCGCCGAAGGCGTTGGGCAGGCCGGCGTTGGGATGCGTGCTGACGTAGCACTCGGCGATGCTGGCCAGCGTCTGCACGTGCGGGCGCAGGTCGGCCGCGCCCAGCGCGCAGTTGAAGCCCACCGACAGCGGGCGCGCGTGGCGCACGGAGTAATAGAACGCCTCGGCGGTCTGCCCCGACAGCGTGCGGCCGGAGCGGTCGGTGATGGTCCCCGAGATCATCACCGGCAGCCGCGCGCCGCGCGCGCGGAACAGTTCGCTGAGCGCGAACAGCGCGGCCTTGGCGTTGAGCGTGTCGAAGATGGTCTCGACCATGATCAGGTCCGCGCCGCCGTCGATCAGGCCGCTTGCCGATTCGGTGTAGTTGGCCGCCAGCTCGCCGAAGCTCACGTTGCGGAAGCCGGGGTCGTTGACGTCGGGCGAGAGCGAGGCGGTGCGGCTGGTGGGGCCGAGCACGCCGATCGAGAAGCGCGGCTTGTGCGGCGTGCGCGCCGTCATCGCGTCGCAGGCCTCGCGCGCCACCTGCGCGCCGGCCCTGTTCAGCTCGTAGGCCAGGTGCTCCAGGTGGTAGTCGGCCTGGCTGATGCGGGTGGAGTTGAAGGTGTTGGTCTCGACCAGGTCGGCGCCGGCCTCCAGGTAGGCCTCGTGCACGCCGCGGATGATCGCCGGCTGGGTCAGCGTGAGCAGGTCGTTGTTGCCCTTGAGGTCGCAGCCGGGGTGGTCGTGGTGCGCTGCATGCTCGCCGTCGCGGCCGTGCTCGAAGCGCTCGCCGCGGAAGCTCGCCTCGTCGAGGCGGTGGCCCTGCAGCATGGTGCCCATGCCGCCGTCGAGGACCAGGATGCGCTCGCGCAGCGCCGCCTCGATCAGCGCGACACGTTCGGGATGCAGCCAGGGCAGTTGGCTCATGGCGGTGTCCTCTATCTCTTCTTCTGCGCCAGCAGGCTGATGACCTCGAAGTGCGGCGCCTTGCGCTCGCGGCTGAGGCGGGTGCAGCTGAGCACGTCGAGCCCGGCGGCCCTGGCATGGCCTTCCAGCTCGGCCTGGGAGAAGCCCAGGTTGCGGTGGTCGAAGGGTTCCACCACGGCGCGGTGGCTGTGCTTGCCCAGGGTCACCGCGAGCAGGCGGCCGCCGCCGCGCAGCAGGCGCGCGGCCTCGGCCACCGCCCTGGCGGGCTGCTCGGCGTAGGTCAGTGCGTGCAGCATCAGCACCAGGTCGAAGCGGCGCCGGCCCAGCTCCAGCGCGTGCATGTCGCCCTGGCGCACCTCGACGTTGGGGAAGGGCTTGAGCCGCCGCGCGGCGGCCTCGACCACGCGCTCGCTGGAATCCACGCAGACGATCGAGCGCGCGTGCGGCGCCAGCAGCTCGGCGGTGACGCCGTCGCCGGAGGCGATGTCCAGCACGTCGCCGGTCTCCAGCAATTGCAGCAGGGCGCGCGCCAGGGTCTCCCAGGTGCGGCCCGGCGAGTAATGGCGCTCCATGTCGCCGGCCACGGTGTCGGCCCAGCCGGCTTCCCTGGCGCGCTGCGCCAGCACGCCGGGCAGGCGGTCGGCGTCCTCGCGCAGCAGGGCGTCGTCGATGCTCTCGCGCAGCGAGCGGAGCAGCGCATGCTGGTGCTCGTCGCCCTCGTTGTTGGCGCGGTAGTAGGCCGAGACGCCGGCGCGGCGGTCGCGCACCAGCCCGGCCTCCTTGAGCTTGGCCAGGTGGGTGGACACGCGCGGCTGCGCCAGGCGCAGCACCGCGGCCAGCTCGGCCACGGTCAGCTCCTCGCGCTCGAGCAGGGCCAGCAGGCGCACCCGGGTGGGGTCGGCCAGCAGGCGCAGCACGCTGGAGGCGTTCGCCAGGTCCATTGTGCATCCATTTATCGCGATATAGAGATAAACAGACTAGGCGGCGCGGTGGCGGGCGTCAAGGCTCGGCGTGGCGGCACCGCTCCTGCGAAGGCGGGAATCCATGGCGGGACCATGATGAAAGGCGCACTGGATTCCCGCTTTCGCGGGAATGACGCCGGTGAGAGCGGGCGGGAGGGATGGCCGGGTCTTGCGCCGAGACGAAGCGCGCGTGCGCGAACATCGGCGTCCTTGCTGCGTCCGCACAAGGGGGCCGGGCGCGCCCCGCTAAAATAGGCGGCTTGCCCATCCCCACGGAGTACCCCGATGGATTTCAGCTTCACCGAAGACCAGCTGTCGATCCAGGCCATCGCGCGCGATTTCGCGCAGAAGCGCATCGCGCCGGTCGCGGCCGAACTGGACGCCAGGGGCGAGTTCCCGCTGGAGAACATCCGTGAGATGGGCCAGCTCGGCCTGATGGGCATCGAGGTGCCGCACGAGTACGGCGGCGCCGGCATGGATCCGATCGCCTACGTGCTGGCGATGATCGAGATCGCCGCCGCGGACGCGGCCACCGCCACCATCATGTCGGTGAACAACTCGCTGTTCTGCAACGGCATCCTCAAGCACGGCACGGAGGAGCAGAAGCAGAAGTACGTGCGCGCGATCGCCCAGGGCGAGGCGATCGGCGCCTACGCGCTGACCGAGCCGCAGTCCGGCTCCGACGCCTCGGCGATGCACACCCGCGCCAGCCGCAACGCGGACGGCGACTGGGTGATCAACGGCAAGAAGAGCTGGATCACCTCCGGCCCGGTGGCGCGCTACATCGTGCTGTTCGCCATCACCACGCCGGGCGTCGGCGCCAGGGGCGTGTCGGCCTTCCTCATCGACACGCAGCGGCCGGGCTTCCACGCCGGCAAGACCGAGCCCAAGCTGGGCATCCGCGCCTCGGCCACCTGCGAGATCGAGTTCAACGACTACGTGTGCCCGAAGGAGGACATGCTCGGGCCGGAGGGCAAGGGCTTCGCCATCGCCATGGGCGTGCTCGACGCCGGCCGCATCGGCATCGCCTCGCAGGCGGTGGGCATCGCGCGCGCGGCCTACGAGGCCACGCTGCAGTGGTCGCGCGACCGCAAGGCGTTCGGCCACCCGATCGGCACGTTCCAGATGACCCAGGCGAAGATCGCCGACATGAAGTGCAAGCTCGACGCCGCCACGCTGCTGACCCTGCGCGCGGCCTGGGCCAAGGGCCAGGCGGAGAGGAACGGCGGGCGCTTCGGCACCGAGGCGTCGATCGCCAAGCTGGTGGCCTCCGAGGCGGCGATGTGGATCACCCACCAGGCGGTACAGATCCACGGCGGCATGGGCTACTCGAAGGAGATGCCGCTGGAGCGCTACTTCCGCGATGCCAAGATCACCGAGATCTACGAGGGCACCAGCGAGATCCAGCGCATCGTGATCGCGCGCAACGAGACCGGCCTGCGCTGATGCTCCTGCGCCCTCTCCCCGCCGGGGAGAGGGCCGGGGTGAGGGGGCGCCCTGGCCGTAGGCTCGGTTGCAACCTGCTGCCGCCATTCCCGCGCAAGCGGGAATCCATTGCCGACTGGGAAGCAAGCGGCGCGATGGGTTCCCGCTTGCGCGGGAATGACGTCGCGGGAGAGTGGGGCAAGCTTGGTGCGCGAGGTTGGAGTGGCCCGCGATGCTCCTGCTCCCTCTCCCCTCCGGGGAGAGGTTGGGGTGAGGGGACGCCCTGGCCGCAAACTTCGTTGCGGCCCCACCGTTGTCCGCGCGCAAGCGCGAACCATCATGCGCTTTCCCACGAAGCCCAGAATGGATTCCCGCTTGCGCGGGAATGACGCCGTGGGAGGACGGCAACCCCTATGGCAGGGCTGGAGCGGTCGGTGGAAGGGAGAAGCGGGTAGGCGCAGTTGCACGAAGCATGGAGCGCCCCTGAGCTGGCCGTGGAGGCGTGAGGTAGGCACGCGGGAGTGCAGGCCGATTCGCGGAAGCACGGGCGGGCCGGGAAGCGTGACGCGAGGCGAAAAAAGCCCGAGCCATCCGGCTCGGGCTTTCTTGTTTCCCGGGGACCGGGGCGGCCCCTCACCCCGGCCCTCGCCCCGGCGGGGAGAGGGAGTTTCGGCGGCGCTCAGTGGCCGCGGCGCGGGTCGGAATCGAACGCGCGCATGTCGCCGCCGGTGGCCGGCTGCGGCTTGCCGTCGCCGTCGAGCTTGTCGCCCAGCAGGCGGCGCACCACCACGTAGAACACCGGGATCAGCAGCAGGCCCAGGAAGGTGGCGAACAGCATGCCGCCGATCACGCCGGTGCCGATCGCGTGGCGGGCGTTGGCGCCCGCGCCCGTCGAGATGAACAGCGGGAACACGCCCAGGATGAACGCCAGCGAGGTCATCAGGATCGGGCGCAGGCGCAGGCGGGCCGCCTCGATCACGCCCTCGCGCAGCGTCCTGCCGTGCTGCTGCTGCTCCACCGCGAACTCCACGATCAGGATGGCGTTCTTCGCCGCCAGGCCGATCACGGTGATCAGGCCGATCTTGAAGTACAGGTCGTTGGGCAGCCCGCGCAGCAGGGCGAACACCACCGCGCCGAGGAAGCCCAGCGGCACCACCAGCAGCACCGCCACCGGGATCGACCAGCTCTCGTACAGCGCCGAGAGGCACAGGAACACGATCACGATGGACAGCACCAGCAGCAGCGTGGCCGCGTTGCCGGACAGGATCTCCTGGTAGGACTGGCCGGTCCAGTCGAAGCCGAAGCCGTGCGGCAGGTCGTTCTCCACGATCTTCTGCATCTCGTTCATCGCCTCGCCCGAGGCGTGGCCGGGCGAGGGCGAGCCGACGATCTCCACCGCCGAGTAGCCGTTGTAGCGGGTCAGCGAGGGCGAGGCCACCTGCCAGTCCGCGTGCACCACGGTGGACAGCGGGATCATCGCCGGCGTGCCGTCGGCGTTGGCCTGCGTGCCGCTCGGCGTGTAGAAGTGCTGCAGCGCGTCCGGTCCCATGCGGTAGGGCGCGTCCGCCTGCAGCATCACGCGCTTGATGCGGCCGCCGTAGGAGAAGTCGTTGACGTACACCGGCGCCAGCATCAGCTGGATCGCGTTGTAGATGTCGCCCACCGACAGGCCCATCGACTGCGCCTGCACGCGGTCCACCGAGAGCTGCAGCTGCGGGGCGTCCTCCAGCGTGTTCGGGCGCACGCCGGTCAGCACCGGGTCCTGGCTGGCCTTGCCCAGCAGCAGGTTGCGCGCCTGGGTCAGCGCCTCGCGCCCGGCGCCGCCGCGGTCCTGCAGGTACATGTCGAAGCCGCCGAACTGGCCCAGGCCCTGCACCGTCGGCAGGTTCACCACGAAGATCTGCGCGTCGCGGATGCCCTGCAGGGCGCCGTTGGCGCGCTGGATGAATTCCGCCGCGGTGGCCGAGCGCGCGTCCCAGTCCTTCAGGCGGATGAAGTTCATGCCGACGTTCTCGCCCTGGCCCAGGAAGCTGAAGCCGGTGATCTGCAGCACGCCGTCCACCGCGTCGTCCTTCTTCAGGACCTCGCGCATCTGCTCCATCACCGCCTTGGTGCGCTGGAGGGTGGCGCCCGGGGGCAGCTGCACCACGGCGAGCGCGTAGCCCTGGTCCTCCTCGGGCAGGAAGCTGCCGGGCAGGCGGGTGAACAGGAAGCCGCCGAGCGCCGCGATCAGCACGAACATGACCATCCAGCGCGGCGCGTGGCGCACCGCCGAGCCGATGTGGCCGGTGTAGGTGCGGGTGATCCAGCCGAACAGGTCGTTGAACTTGCGGAAGACCACGTTCTTCGGCTGGTGGTGCACCGGCACCAGGAAGCTGGCGCACAGCGCGGGCGTGAACGACAGCGCGAGGAACGCGGAGAAGCCCATCGACACCGCGATGGTCAGCGCGAACTGCTTGTAGATCACGCCGGTGGCGCCCGGCTGCAGCGCCGAGGGCACGAACACCGCCGCCAGCACCACGGTGATCGCCACCACCGCGCCGGTGATCTGGCCCATCGCCTTGCGCGTGGCCTCCTTCGGCGGCAGGTTCTCCTCGGTCATGATGCGCTCGACGTTCTCGATCACCACGATCGCGTCGTCCACCACGATGCCGATGGCCAGCACCATGCCGAACAGGGTCAGCTGGTTGATGGTGAAGCCCAGCGGCAGCATGCCGAGGAAGGTGCCCAGCAGGGCCACCGGGATCACCAGGGTGGGGATGATGGTGGCGCGGATGTTCTGCAGGAACAGCAGCATCACCAGGAACACCAGGATGATCGCCTCGACCAGCGTGTGCACCACCTCGTTGATGGAGATCTTCACGAAGGTGGTGCTGTCGTACGGGCTGAACCAGCTCACGTCCTGCGGGAAGGTCGGCGCCAGCTCGTCCATCTTGCTGCGCACCGCGGTGGCCACGTCCAGCGCGTTGGCGCCGGGCAGCAGCTGGATCGCGAAGGCGGCGATCGGCTTGCCGTCCCACTCGGTGTCGAAGCCGTAGTTGTTGGGGCCGAACGCCACGCGGCCGACGTCGGACAGCTTGACCGTGGTGCCGTCGGGGTTGGCGCGCAGGATGATCTGCTCGAACTGCTCGGGCGTGGTGAAGCGGCCCTCCGCCGAGACGGTGGCGTTGAAGCCCTGGCCGGGCAGCGCGGGGTCGCCGCCCAGCGAGCCGGCGGCGAACTGCACGTTCTGCGCCTGGATCGCCGCCATCACCTGGGTGGCCGAGAGGTTGTAGCCCTGCAGCTTGTCCGGGTCGAGCCAGATGCGCATGGCGTACTCGGAGCCGAACTGCTGGGTGCTGCCCACGCCCGGCACGCGCGAGATCTGGTCCAGCACCTGCGAGGCGACGATGTCGTTGAGGTGGTTGCGGTCGATCGCCGGGTTGTCCGACTTCAGCGCCACCACCATCAGGAAGCCGGCGTTGGCCTTGGCCACCACCACGCCCTGCTGGGTCACCTCGGTGGGCAGGCGCGGGGTGGCCAGCGCCACCTTGTTCTGCACCTGCACCTGGGCGATGTCGGGGTTGGTGCCGGTCTCGAAGGTCAGCGTGATGCTGGCGCGGCCGGTGGAGCTGGAGGAGGAGCTGAAGTACAGCAGGTGGTCGATGCCGGTGAGCTGCTGCTCGATCACCTGGGTGACGGTCTTCTCCGTGGTGTCGGCGCTGGCGCCGGGGTAGGTGGCGTTGACCACCACCTGCGGCGGGGCGATCGAGGGGTAGGACTCCACGCCCATGTTGAGCACCGCCAGCACGCCGCCGAGGGTGATCAGGATGGCCACCACCCAGGCGAAGATCGGGCGGTCGATGAAGAAACTAGGCATGTCGTCGCTCCGTCACTTCGTGCCGGCCGCGGCCGGTCCCTGCGCGCTGGCGCCGCCTGCGCCCGGCTGCCACGGCGTGGCCTTGGCCGGCGCGCCGGCCTTGACCTTCTGCAGGCCGGAGACGACCACGCGGTCGCCCGCCTTGAGGCCGCCGGTGACCACCCAGTCGGTGCCGCGCGTGCCGCCGATGACCACGTCGCTGCGCGCCACCTTGCCGTCGGCGCCGACCACCATCGCGTAGGCGCCGGCGGTGTCGCGCAGCACCGCCTGCTGCGGCACCAGGAACACCTTGTGCTGCTCGCCGAGGTCGGCCTTGATGGTGACGTACATGCCCGGCAGCAGCGTGTGGTCCGGGTTGGGGACCTGCGCGCGCAGGTTCACCGCGCCGGTGGCCGGGTTCACCGTGGTGTCGGAGAAGTCCAGCGTGCCCGGCCGCGGGTAGGCCTGGCCGCCGGGCAGGGCGATCTGCACGCCGGTCTTGTCCGGCGGCGCGAGCGTCACGTTGCCCTTGGTCTGCGCCGCGCGCAGCTGCGCGAGCTCGGCGGCGCTCAGGGTGAAGTTGACGTAGAGCGGGTCGATCTGGTCCACCGTGGTGAGCAGGGTGGCCTCGCCCTGGCCGACCAGCGCGCCCTCGGTCACCTGCTGCTGGCCGGCGCGGCCGTCGATCGGCGAGGTGACGTTGGCGTAGCCCAGGTTGATGCGCGCGGACTGCACGCTGGCGCGCGCCTGCTGCACCGCGGCCGCGGCGGTGCGCTCGGTGGCCAGCGCGTTGTCCAGGTCGGCCTTGGAGACGTAGCCCTTCGGCGCCAGCTCGCGCGCGCGCTGCGCGTTGACCCTGGCGTTGGCGTAGCTGGCCTCGGCCTGCGCCAGGCTGCCCTGGGCGGCATCCAGCGCGGCCTTGAGCGGCGCCGGGTCGATCTGGAACAGCACCTGGCCCTGCTTCACGTCGCTGCCCTCGGCATAGGTGCGCTTGAGCAGCACGCCGGCCACGCGGGCGCGCACGTCGGCGCTGCGGAAGGGCGACAGGCGGCCCACCAGTTCCTTGCTCAGCGGCGCGTCCTGCGGCTGCAGCGTGATCACGCCGACTTCCGGCGGCGGCATCTGCGGCGGACCCTGGTCCTTGCCTTTGCCGCAGGCGGCCAGTGCGAGCAGGCCTAGGCACAGTGCGGGGGTGCGCAGTGTCGTGGGCTTCATGGGGGCTCCGGGTGTTCTTATGCGTTATTGGGAAGGGGGCGGGCGCGGGACCGCGGACGGCGGCCCGCCAGCATGGGCCGGCCGGGCCGTGCGGTCCCAGTGCCATTTCTCCCGGGCCGGCGGACCTGCCGGTCGGGAACGGGACTGTACTCGCCAGTTTATATTTTGATCGGCGCCGCGGTCCAGTGCTCTGGCAGCTTTCCGGGCGCGCCGCGCCGCCCTCCGGCCCGACGGCGAAGCGCCTCCCGCGCATCGTGCACAGTGCGCGCGACGGTCGCGTGGACGCGCGCGCATCGGTCGTCCCGATCATCCCGCACGCCGCGCGATGGCGTAAACGGAGCCTGACGACGCGCCTGCGTGCGGGCGCGAATTGCTGCATCGCCGATGGCATCGCCTGGGGGCGAGGCGTATCCTTTTCAGGCTTTGCGCTTCACCTCGTCTCCACTGCATACCCAGATGCCATGAATGCCATTCGAGCGACCAGCGACAGCCCGATCCCGTCTGTTGTCTTCGAGGAACTGAAAAAGAGCGGCTTCCCGACCCAGCGCCTTGATGAGGCGCAATTTTTTATCAGCGCCTTTTTCGCGCGGATGAGCGCGAGCGACATGCA
The DNA here is from genome assembly GCF_003148905.1 of Fulvimonas soli. Classification (GTDB taxonomy): domain Bacteria; phylum Pseudomonadota; class Gammaproteobacteria; order Xanthomonadales; family Rhodanobacteraceae; genus Fulvimonas; species Fulvimonas soli. The sequence continues at coordinate 220,919 of NZ_QGHC01000001.1, forward strand.
GATGCACGCGCCCGCGGTGTGGGCCGCGCAGATCGCCGACCTGCTCGACTTCATGCAGCAGCGCCAGCCCGGCCGCGCCGGCGTGCGCGTGGTCAATCCGCCGGCGGAGCGGAACGGGCACAGCGTGATCGAGGTGGTCACCGACGACATGCCGTTCCTGGTCGACACGGTCACCATGCTGGCCTCGGCGGAGCTGCAGATCCACGCGGTGATCCATCCGGTGGTGAAGGTGCAGCGCGACGCCGACGGGCGGCTGCGCAGGCTGGGCGACGAGGAGGGCGCGGCCGAGTCGGTGATGCACTTCGAGGTGGACCGCATCGCCGACGAGGCGGGGCTGGCCAGGCTGCGGGCGCAGGTGGAGGACGCGCTGGAGGACGTGCGCCTGGCGGTGCGCGACTGGGCGGCGATGCGCGGGCGCGCGCAGGCGATCGCCGACGAGCTGCCGCAGCGCCAACCGCCGCTGGAGCCGTCGGCCGCCCGCGAGGCCAGCGAGTTCCTGCGCTGGCTCGCCGCCGACAACTTCACCTTCCTCGGCTACCGCGAGTACGAGGTGGTCGGGTCCGACGGCGACCAGGTGCTGCGCGCGCAGGAGGGCACCGGCCTGGGCATCCTGCACGGCGGCGAGCGCTCGCTCGCGCCGCGCTCGCTGCGCACGCTGGCGGCCAGCCAGCTGCCGCAGTCGGGCGCCACCGACGCGATCATCCTGACCAAGACCAACGCGCGCTCGCACGTGCACCGGCCGGGCCACATGGACTACGTCGGCGTGCTGCGCTTCGACGCCAGCGGCCGGCCGGTGGCCGAGCAGCGCTTCCTCGGCCTGTTCACCTCCAGCGCCTACATGGCGCGCCCGCAGGACGTGCCGCTGGTGCGGCAGAAGGTGGAGACGGTGCTGGCGCGTTCGGGCCTGAAGCGCGACTCCTATTCCGGCAAGTCGCTGCGCCACATCCTGGAGACGCTGCCGCGCGACGAGCTGTTCCAGGGCAGCGAGGACGAGCTGTACGACATCGCGCTGGGCATCCTGGAGCTGCGCCAGCGCGCGCGCACCCGGCTGTTCGTGCGCGCCGACCGCTACGGCCGCTTCTTCACCTGCCTGGTGTTCGTGCCGCGCGAGCGCTTCAACACCACGGTGCGCGAGCGCATCGAGCGGCTGCTCGGCGAGGCGCTGCACGGCGAGCACGTCGATTCCTCCGTGCTGCTGGGCGAGGCCGCGCTGGCGCGCCTGTACGTGGTGGTGCGCCCGAAGATCGGCGACCGCCCGGCCTACGACGTGGCCGCGCTGGAGCAGGGCGTGGCCGGCATCGTGCGCAATTGGCAGGACGGCCTGCGCGAGAACCTGGTCAACGCGCTGGGCGAGGCGCAGGGCGTGGCGCTGTTCAACCGCTTCGGCCGCCTGCTGCCGGCCGGCTACGTCGAGGAGGTGTCGCCGGAGGACGCCGCCGCCGACGTGCGCGCGCTGGCCGCGCTGAAGGGCGAGGAGGCGATCCACCTCAAGCTCTACCGCGGCGGGCAGGGCGACCTGCGCTTCAAGGTGATCCACTTCGGCGCGCCGATCCCGCTGTCCGAGGCGCTGCCGATGCTGGAGAACATGGGCGTGCGGATGCTGGCCGAGCACGTCTACACGCTGGAGAGCGAGGGCCGCGAGCTGACCATCCACGACTTCGAGCTGAAGCCGAAGGCGGCCCTCGCGTTCGACGTGATGGCGCTGGGCGGGCGCTTCGAGCGCGCCTTCGAGGCGCTGTGGCGCGGCCAGGCCGAGAGCGACGGCTTCAACAACCTGGTGCTCGCCGCGCAGATCGACTGGCGCCAGGTCGCCATGCTGCGCGGCTACTGCAAGTACCTGCTGCAGACCGGCGTGGCCTTCTCGCAGTCCTACATGGAGGACGCGCTCAACCGCTACCCGGCGATCGCCGGCCTGCTGGTGGAGCTGTTCCTGGCCAAGTTCGACCCGCGCCGCGAGAGCCTGTCGGCCGACGAGCGCAAGGCCGCCGGCGCGGCGCTCGCCGCCGAGATGGCCGCGCTGATCCCGGCCGCACTGCAGCAGGCCCAGCCGGGCCTGATCGACGGCCTGGTGGCCGCGCTGTCGCTGCCGCGCGCGGAGCAGGCGCAGCGCATCGAGGAGGCCATCGGCCTGCTGCTGGAGAACGTGGCCAGCCTCGACGACGACCGCATCCTGCGCAGCTTCAAGGCGCTGATCCGCGCCACCCTGCGCACCAGCTTCTTCCAGAAGTGGGACGGCCAGCACCGGCCCTACATCAGCTACAAGTTCGACTCGCACCAGGTGCCGGACCTGCCCAAGCCGGTGCCGTACCGCGAGATCTTCGTCTACGCGCCGCGCGTGGAGGGCATCCACCTGCGCTTCGGCGCGGTGGCGCGCGGCGGCCTGCGCTGGTCCGACCGCCGCGAGGACTTCCGCACCGAGGTGCTGGGCCTGGTCAAGGCGCAGATGGTGAAGAACACCGTGATCGTGCCGGTGGGTTCCAAGGGCGGCTTCTACGTCAAGCGCCCGCCGGCCGGCGGCGACCGCGACGCGCAGCTGGCCGAGGGCATCGCCTGCTACCGCATGTTCATCAGCGGCCTGCTCGACATCACCGACAACCTGATCGAGGGCAAGGTGGTGCCGCCGCACGACCTGGTGCGCCACGACGCCGACGACCCGTACCTGGTGGTGGCGGCCGACAAGGGCACCGCCACCTTCTCCGACATCGCCAACGCCATCTCCATCGAGCACGGCTTCTGGCTGGGCGACGCCTTCGCCTCGGGCGGCTCCAACGGCTACGACCACAAGGCCATGGGCATCACCGCCAAGGGCGCGTGGGAGTCGGTCAAGCGTCACTTCCGCGCGCTGGGCCGCGACAGCCAGGGCCAGGACTTCACCTGCGTGGGCATCGGCGACATGTCCGGCGACGTGTTCGGCAACGGCATGCTGCTGTCCCGGCACATCCGGCTGGTGGCGGCGTTCGACCATCGCCACATCTTCCTCGACCCCAACCCGGACGCGGCCAGGTCCTTCGCCGAGCGCGAGCGCATGTTCAGGCTGCCGCGCTCGTCCTGGGAGGACTACGACAAGTCGCTGATCTCCGAGGGCGGCGGCGTGTACCCGCGCAGCGCCAAGTTCATCCCGGTGTCGCCGCAGGTGCGCGCGGCGCTGGGCATCAAGGGCGACGTCACCCAGCTGCCGCCGAGCGAGCTGCTGAGCGCGATCCTCAGGGCGCCGGTGGACCTGCTGTGGAACGGCGGCATCGGCACCTACGTGAAGGCCAGCAGCGAGACGCACGCGGACGTGGGCGACCGCGCCAACAACGCGCTGCGCGTCAACGGCGCGGAGCTGCGCTGCAAGGTGGTGGGCGAGGGCGGCAACCTGGGCTTCACCCAGAAGGGCCGCATCGAGGCCGCGCAGCACGGCGTGCTGCTCAACACCGACTTCATCGACAACTCCGCCGGCGTGGACACCTCCGACCACGAGGTGAACATCAAGATCCTGCTCGGCGACGCCGTGCAGCGCGGCGAGCTGAGCACCGAGCAGCGCAACCAGCTGCTGGCCAGCATGACCGGCGAGGTGGCGCAGCTGGTGCTGTGGGACAACTACCGGCAGAACCAGGCGATCACCCTGATGGAGCGCCAGTCGGTCAAGCGCATCGGCTCGATGGCGCACTTCATCCGCACGCTGGAGGCGGAGGGCCTGCTCGACCGCCAGGTGGAGAACCTGCCCGGCGAGGCCGAGCTGGCCGAGCGCAAGACGCGCGGCCAGGGCCTGACCCGGCCGGAGCTGGCGGTGCTGCTGTCCTACGACAAGATCAAGCTGTACCAGCAGCTGCTCGACTCCGACGTGCCGGAGGACCCGTACCTGTCCAAGGAGCTGGTGCGCTACTTCCCCGAGCCGCTGCACGGCAAGTACGCCGAGCACATGCAGCGGCACCGGCTCAAGCGCGAGATCATCGCCACCGCGGTGACCAACTCGACGATCAACCGCATGGGCGCCACCTTCATGATGCGCATGCAGGAGGACACCGGGCAGGGGCCGGCGGCGATCGCCAAGGCCTACACCGCGGCGCGCGAGATCCTCGACGCGCGCGAGCTGTGGGGCGAGATCGAGGCGCTGGACGGCCAGGTGGCCGAGAGCACCCAGCTCGACGCCGTGCTGCAGATCTGGAGCCTGCTGCGGCACATGACGCGCTGGCTGCTCAACCGCCCCGGCGGCACGCTGGACATCGCCGCCAACGTGGAGCGCTACCAGGCGCAGGTGAGCGAGCTGCGCAAGGCGCTGCCCGCCGCGCTCACGCCCACCGGCAAGGGCGACTTCGAGTCCAGCCAGGAGAAGTGGGAGGGCCTGGGCGTGCCCGCCGAGCTGTCGGTGCGGCTGGCCCGCCTGCCGGAGCTGCGCGCCGCGCTGGACATGGTGGAGGTGGCCCAGCAGAGCGGCCAGCCGATCGCCCGCGTGGCCGGCGTGTTCTACGAGCTGGCCGAGGCGCTGGACCTGGAGTGGCTGCGCGACCAGATCGAGGCGTTGCCGGTGGAGGGCCACTGGCACGCGCAGGCGCGCGGCTCGCTGCTGGACGAGCTCAACCACCAGCACCGCGCGCTGGCGCTGCAGGTGCTGTCGCTGCCGGGCGCGGACAAGGCCGCCTCGCCGGTGCAGGCGTGGCTGGAACGCGACGATCCCACGCTCCGGCATACGCGCAGCATGCTGGCGGAGATCCTCACGCAGAATGCGGACTACCCGATCGCCTCGGTGGCGGTGCGCCGGCTGGCGCAGCTGGCGCAGGTGCCGGTGGGCTGAGGGGCTGGTGCTTGGCTGAAGCGTTGCGTGGCCCTGCTTGTCGCGCCCTCTCCCCTGCGGGGAGAGGGCCGGGGCGAGGGGCCACGCTTGCGACATCCTCTCACTCCCGTCGCCCCGGCGCCTGCCCCGGACTCGATCCGGGGCCGGGGCCCAGGGCGACGCGGCCCGGTTGTCGCCTTGCGCTCGGCGCTTTTCCTGACGCTGCGGGGTCTTGGTCCGCCTCCGGCGGGGTTCCGCCCACCCGCCGCGCCATAGGGGCCCCGAAGAGCAGCGCGCCTCCTGCGCGCACCCCTCACGCTCGCTGCGCGAGCGAGAAGCGGGAGGCGAGGGAGGAGAAGCGAGAAGCGTGTGGTGAGCAGTGAGAGGCGAGTGGTGGGGCGAATCAGGGCGGAACTTTCGGACGTGCCGCGCCTTGCTCCCTCTCCCCTCCGGGGAGAGGGCCGGGGTGAGGGGCCGGGGCTCGCGGGATCATCCATCCACCACCACTCGTCCCGCCGCCCCGCATCCTTGCGGTAAGCTCGTCCCGCCATGCCGAGAGACCCGCGAGCCCCATGCGCCTAGCCTTCGTCGCCAGCGAGACCCCGCATGCCCAGCAGGCCCGGCGCAAGCTGGTGGATCGCTACGGCGACGTGCCGCCGCTGGAGGCGGAGGTGATCGTGGCGCTGGGCGGCGACGGCTTCATGCTGCGCACCCTGCACGCGCACCGCACGCTGGACGTGCCGGTGTACGGCATGAAGCTCGGCCGGGTCGGCTTCCTGATGAACAAGCACCACGTCGAGGATCTGCCCGAGCGCATCGCGCGCGCCCACGCCGCCGTGCTCTACCCGCTGGTGATGCGCGCCACCGACGCGGCCGGGCAGGCGCACGAGGCGCTGGCCTTCAACGAGGTGTCGCTGCTGCGCCAGAGCAACCAGGCCGCGCACCTGGAGGTGAAGCTCAACGGCGAGGTGAAGCTGCCGGTGCTGGTCTGCGACGGCATCCTGGTCGCCACGCCCGCCGGCTCCACCGCCTACAACCTGTCCGCGCACGGGCCGATCCTGCCGCTGGACGCCAACGTGTTGGCGCTCACCCCGATCAGCCCGTTCCGCCCGCGCCGCTGGCGCGGCGCGATCCTGCCGCACCGCACCCGGGTGAGCCTGCGCGTGCTCGATCCGGGCAAGCGGCCGGTAAGCGCCACCGCGGACTTCCTCGAGGTGCGCGACGTGCGCACGGTGGAGGTCGGCCAGGCCGCCGAGCAGGGCGTGCGCCTGCTGTTCGACCCGGAACACAACCTGGAGCAGCGCATCCTGGACGAGCAGTTCGCGCCGGACTGAGGAAAAAAGCAGGGGAAAGTGGAGAGGAGTGAGAAGGGAGAGAGAAAAAGCGGCCGCCCGCCTGAGCCTTCTCTCCCTTCTCCCTCCTCTCCACCCTCTCCTCGCTCCTGGCCTCTCCCTTCCCGCCCGTTGCGGTAGATTGGCGCCATGAGCAAGCAAGCCGGCAACGCCCACGATCCTTCCTCGTCCAGCGACAACCGCCTGGTGGTGGCGATCTCCTCGCGCGCGCTGTTCGACATGGGCGACAGCCACGCGCTGTTCGAGCGCGAGGGGCTGGACGCCTACCGCCAGTTCCAGATCGCGCACGAGGAGGAGATCCTCGAGCCCGGCGTGGCCTTCCCGCTGGTGCAGAAGCTGCTGGGCCTCAACAGGCTGGCGGGCGACGTGCCGCCGGTGGAGGTGATCCTGCTCTCGCGCAATTCCGGCGACACCGGCCTGCGCATCTTCAACTCGATCCAGCACTACGGGCTGGAGATCAGCCGCGCCGCCTTCACCAGCGGCGCGCCGACGTCGGACTACGTGGCGCCGTTCAAGGCCGACCTGTTCCTCTCGGCCAACGCCGAGGACGTGGGCCGCGCGCTCGCCGCCGGCGTGGCGGCGGCCACCATCCTGCCGTCCAGCGCGCCGCCGCGCGCCGGCGAGCAGCTGCGCATCGCCTTCGACGGCGACGCGGTGATCTTCGGCGACGAGGGCGAGCGGGTCTCGCGCGAGGAGGGGCTGGAGGCGTTCCACCGCAGCGAGACCGAGCGCGCGGACGAGCCGCTCTCGGTCGGCCCGTTCCGCGGCTTCCTCAGCGCGGTGCACCGGCTGCAGGCGGCGTTCCCGGCCGAGGCCTCGCCGATCCGCACTGCGCTGGTCACCGCGCGCTCGGCGCCCGCGCACAAGCGGGTGATCCTCACCCTGCGCCGCTGGGGCGTGCGCATCGACGAGGCGCTGTTCCTCGGCGGGCGCGACAAGGGGCCGTTCCTCGACGCCTTCGGCGCCGACATCTTCTTCGACGACTCGCCCGCCAACGTGGAGTCCGCGCGCAAGCACGTGGCCACCGGACACGTGCCGCACGGCGTGAGCAACCGCTGAGCCGCCGGGACGGCGGGGAACCGCGCGTACGAACGTCCGTTCGGGCGGCCGGGCGCCCGCTGCGCTAAGGTGGAGCGGCCGCCGCGGTGGCGGTTCATGGAGGAGTCGTATGAAGTCACGTACCCGTTTGCTCGTGCCCATGCTTCTGCTCGTCCTCTCGGCCGGCGCCGGCAGCGCGGCGGCCCAGACGGTGATCAAGCTCTGTCGTCCCTGCATCGTGCTCTACCAGTCGTGCCTGGCCAGCGGCCAGCCGGAGAGCGTCTGCCAGGCGCAGGAGCTGCAGTGCTGCCTGGCGCAGGCGGGCCGGAGCGAGGCGCAGGCCGCGATCGACCGCGAGCGCGCGCCGAAGCGCCGCTGAGCGGTCCGTCCGCCGCACGAGGATCGTCATGCCGATGGCGCGGGGCGTCCTGGGGGCGCCCCGCTTTTTTTGGTTCTTCGCGTCCTGGCCGGCGCGAGGCTCGTTGGACTCCAGACGATGCCGTGCAGGCGGGCGGCAAGCCGCGACGACCTCAGGCTTTCCGGCCGTCGCGGCGTTTCCTGGCAGCGGGTCGCTGCGGGAGGGCGTCGCCGCGTTCCTCCTTGGAGCCTGTTCACGATCTCTCCGTGCCTTGCACCCGGAGCCGTCTGCGCGCGGGCCAAGGAGAGGAGTGGATGCCGGTCCGCGACGGCGTGGCGTGGCGGGCGTGAGGCGAGGGTTCGGGCATCGCGGCCGGAGGCCGCTCCCGCAAGGCCTTGCGGGTTCCCCCCTGTGGGAGCGGCCTCCGGCCGCGATCGGCCTGACGCGAGACTGCCAGCGTCCTCCCCACTTGCCGCGGTCCATCCCGCGGGCTTTCCTGGCGCATTTCCGCGGAAGATTTTGAACGGGCGCTTGGAAGAGACGCACGGCGCCGGGACGCTGCGCCCGATGCCGGCGAGCCGTGTGCGGCGACTTCAACCGGCTGCCGGCACCGCCGGCGACCGATCGGCCGGCAGGAGCCGCTGCAGGACCGCCGCGCGCTGCAGCAGCTCCGCCGCCTGGCCGGCCACGGGCCTGTCGGCCAGGCCCAGTTCCCACGCGGTGCCCAGCAGGGCGCGCAGGCCGGCGAAGTCGCGGCGCCGCGCGCGCCGGTGCAGGGCCACGTCGAGCAGCAGGCCGGCCAGGGCGTCGCGTTCGGGCGCGGCGAGCCGGTCGAAATCCTCGCGCCAGTGCGGCGGCGGGGCCTCGTCGCCGCACCCGGCGAGCAGGCGCGCGGCGACGCCGGTCGCCGGCTTCGCGGCGGGCGGGGAGGCGGGCGGCGCGCGGCCGGGCAGCAGCGCCGCCGCGCAGAGCAGGCCCATCACGTAGATGGTGTGGTACGAGGTGGCGAGCAGGTAGAGCTTGCGCGCGTCGCCCTGCAGCAGTTCCAGGCGGTCGAGCCGCGTGCCGGGCGCGGGCAGGAAGCCCGCCTCGTCGACGACGCGGGCGAGCACGCGGAAGGCGAACGCGGCCGCCGGGCTCCAGGCGGCGCCGGTGAGCGGCCAGGCCAGCAGCAGCTCGCCGGCCAGGTCGTAGTCCTGCGCGTCGAGGCAGTGCGCCAGCGCGCCCTCGGCCTCCGCCAGCACGGCGCGCCGCGGCCGCGGCAGGCGCAGCGGCGGCCGGCCGAAGCGCGCGCAGTACATCAGCGCGTGGGTGAAGGCGTAGGCATCCTCGCGGCTGCCGCCGAGCAGGTCCATCGGCAGGTTGAGCTGCGACAGCCGCGCGAGCGCCGCGCCGCGGCGGCGCGAGCACGCGCCGGCGTGCAGGTCGGCGCTCCACAGCTGTTCGAGCATGCGGTGCGGGGGACGCTCGCGGCCCGCGGCGGCCTGCGCGGACAGGTCGAGCAGGGCGTCGAAGGCGGGATCGGGATAGCCGATCCGCTCCAGGCACACGTGCGCATGCGCGTAGTCCAGCGCCAGCGCCGGTTCGAGGCAGAGGCCGCGCAGCACGCGCTCGCCGCGCGCGTGGGGCAGCAGGCGCCGCGCGGCGCGCGCGATGCCCGCCCGCACGCCGGGATGCGCGGGAGCCGCCGCCGCGGCCGCCAGCAGCAGCAGCGCGGTTTCCGCCACCACCTTCTCCGGGCGCAGGCTGTTGGCCGGCTGCTCGGCGTCGGCGTAGCCGGCCGGGGCGAGCCGCTCGACGGCGTGCGCGGCGATGTCGAGCACGCGGCAGAGCCGTCGCGCCAGGTCCGCGGCGGACCAGCGCGACGGCGGGGCGGCGACCCGTTCCATCCCTGCGGCGTCCTGGCGTGGCCTCAGCGTTCCAGCTCGCCGGCGACGTTGCGCAGGCCGGCCAGGCGTTCGATCTCGCCGAAGCCACCAGGGGTGTCGAGCACGTACAGGCGGATGAAGGTGCGCATGGTGCCGCAGAACACGTCCCATGGCTCGTCCGCCAGCGAGGCCGCCGGCCCCAGTTCGGCCACGGTCTTGCCGATGGCCTGGAAATCCACCGCTTTCGCATCCAGGATCTTCTTGACGATCTCCTGATGGTTCACCCGATTCGACATGGCACTGCTCCGTCTTCCTCGCAGCGGTCGCGCTGCGCGGGGCAAGCTACTCGCGTGCCGGGCCCGATCCCATTGCCCGGAGGAGCTAGGCGGATGTGCGTAGGCGAGGCCCGACAGGACGCCGGGGCGGATCGGCGGACGGGCGTCCGCGGCCCCCATAAAGTCATGTCGCATCGTCATTTCACAGCCGGCGGCCGCGGCCTATCGTGGGCGATGCCCTGGACTTATCACGGACCATCGCATGCGCCGGCGGATCGCACTGTTCTTCCTCATCGCGGGCTACGCCGCAGCGGCGTCGGCGGCCGGCGACGACTGGCCCACCAGCATCGCGCTGGGCGGCGTGCAGGCGGGCGTGAAGGGGCTGTTCCAGTACGACCTCAACGACTTCGGCGACGACCGCCTGCCGGACGGCAGCCACCGCTTCGAGGACGCGCGCACCCTGCGCCGCAAGGAGGTCGACCTCTACCTGCGCAAGGACGACCTGCTGGAGATCCAGGCCGGCTACGACTTCCAGCCGCGCACCTGGCTGGACAACTACGTGGCCTTGAACACCGGCGCCGGGCGCTTCCGCCTCGGCCAGTTCAAGACCCAGGTGGGCTGGGAGGACGGCAACACCGGCTCCGGCGCCACCACCTTCCTCGAGCGCAGCCTGCCCGAGCAGGCGGTCCACGAGGGACGCCGCGTCGGGCTGGAATGGTCCTACGCGGCGATCCCGCACTGGCTGCTGCAGCTGGCCTACTTCGGCCGGCACGACCTCAACGACGACGCGGCCGGCGCGACGTCCTCCGCGCGCGCGGTCTACACGCCGGTGCTGCGCAAGGGCGAGGTGCTGCACCTGGGGCTGACCGCCTCGCGCGAGAACCGCGACGACCGCACCGGCCGCGTGCGCGCGCGGCCGGAGGTGAACCTCACCGACATCCGGCTGGTCGACACCGGCAACCTGAAGGGCGTGGACCGCATCCTGCGCGAGGGCCTGGAGGCGGGCTGGCTGCACGGGCCGCTGCTGCTGCAGGGCGAATACCTGAGCCTGCGCGCGCGGCGCTGGTCGGCGCCGGACTTCACCGGCGCGGGCTACTACGTCTCGGCGAGCTGGCTGCTCACCGGCGAGTCGCGCAGCTACCGCAACAGCGGGTTCGGCAATCCCGCGCCGGCGCGCGGCTGGGGCGCGTTCGAGCTGGCCGCGCGCTATGCGGCGCTGGACTTGAACGACGCCGGCGTGCAGGGCGGGCGCGAGCGCGACGCCACGCTGGGGCTGAACTGGTACCTGGGCGCGCACTTCAAGCTGCAGGCGAACTACATCCGCGTGTTCAGCAGCCGCGGGACGTTGCGGCTGGACCCGCACGTCTACGCGCTGCGCGCGCAGCTGGCGTTCTGAGCCGGTTGCTTCGCGCGGTTTCGGCCATCGCGGCCTCCGGCCACGACGATTCCACATCCACCACAGCCACCGTGGGGAGCGGCCTCCGGCCGCGATGCCCGCGACGACCGCCAGCGCGCCGGCTCAGCGCCAGCGCGCCACCGTGGCCTGCCCGTAGTGCGGCCGCAGCGTGCGCCGCGCGGCGGCCTCCGGCTCGCCGCTGGCCGGGTCCAGCGGGAACGCGGTGAGCGCGCGCGGCTGCACGGTCAGCGTCATGCCCGGGTGCAGGCCGCGGCGCTGCGCCTCCTCGCCGCCCATCTCGGCTTCCAGCACCTGGCCCAGCGCCTCCACCTCCAGCTCCAGGTGCGCGATGCTGCCGGACAGGTAGACGTGCCGCAGCCGCGCCGGCCAGCCGTCCTCCAGCGCGGTGGCGGACAGCGCCAGGTGCTCGGGGCGGACGTAGGCCAGCGCCGCGCCTTCCTGCGGCGCCGGCCACGGGTCGGCGTCCAGCCGCAGCGGCCCGGCGTACAGCGCGCCGTTCCTGCGGCGCAGCGTCAGCCTGTTGGCCTTGCCGATGAACTCGCACACGAACGGCGTCGCGGGCTGCTGGTAGATCGCCTCGGGCGTGCCGACCTGCTCGATGCGGCCGCGGTTCATCACCACCACGCGGTCGGCCAGCTCCAGCGCCTCCTCCTGGTCGTGGGTGACGAACACCGTGGTCAGGCCCAGCTCCTCGTGCAGGTGGCGCAGCCAGCGGCGCAGCGCCACGCGCACCTGCGCGTCCAGCGCGCCGAAGGGCTCGTCCAGCAGCAGCAGGTCCGGCTCCACCGCCAGCGCGCGGGCCAGCGCCACGCGCTGGCGCTGGCCGCCGGAGAGCTGGGAGGGGTAGCGGTCGCCCAGGCCGTCGAGCTGCACGCGCCTGAGCAGCTTGTCCACGCGCGCGGCGATCTCCGCGCGGCTGGGCCGCACCCGCCGCGGCCGCACGCGCAGGCCGAAGGCGACGTTCTCGGTGACGGTGAGGTGGCGGAACAGCGCGTAGTGCTGGAACACCAGCCCGACCTTGCGCGCGCGCGCGTCCACCGCGAGCAGGTCGCGGCCGTCCTGCGTCACCGTGCCGGCGTCGGGATAGTCCAGCCCGGCGAGGATGCGCAGCAGGGTGGTCTTGCCCGAGCCGGAAGGGCCGAGCAGGGCGACGAATTCGCCGGGCGCGATGGCGAGGTTCACCTCGTCGAGCGCGGCGAAGCCGGCGAAGCGGCGGGAGAGGCGGGCGAGTTCGATGGTCATGCGGTTCGTCTTCAGCGGCGGGCGCCCGTCGCGCGGGCGGCGATCTCGTGGCCGTAGCGCCACTCCAGCAGGCTCTTGGCGGCGAGGGTGACCAGCGCGAGCAGGGCGAGCAGCGAGGCGACCGCGAAGGCGCCGACGTAGTCGTATTCGTTGTAGCGCATCTCCACCTCCAGCGGCATCGTGGTGGTCAGCCCGCGGATGTGCCCGGACACCACCGACACCGCGCCGAACTCGCCCATCGCGCGGGCGTTGCACAGCAGCACGCCGTACAGCAGCGCCCAGCGGATGTTGGGCAGGGTGACGCGGAAGAACATCTGCCAGCCGTTGGCGCCCAGCGTGCGCGCGGCCTCCTCCTCCTCGCCGCCCTGCGCCTGCATGAGCGGGATCAGCTCGCGCGCCACGAAGGGCAGGGTGACGAACACCGTGGCCAGCACCAGCCCCGGCACCGCGAAGATCACCTGCAGCCCGTGCGCCGCCAGCCACGGCCCGAACCAGCCCTGCGCGCCGAACAGCAGCACGTAGACCAGGCCGGCGATCACCGGCGAGACCGAGAACGGCAGGTCGATCAGCGCGCCGAGCAGCGCCTTGCCGGGAAACTCGAAGCGCGTCATCGCCCACGCCGCGGCCACGCCGAACACCAGGTTGAGCGGCACCGCGATCGCCGCCACCAGCAGGGTCAGCCGGATCGCCGCGCCGGCCTCCGGCTGCGCGATCGCGGCGAGGAAGGCCCTGGCGCCCTGGCGCAGCGCCTCGGCGAACACCGCGGCCAGCGGCAGCAGCAGGAACAGCGCCATGAAGCCGAGCGCGGCCAGCACCAGCCCCGCGCGCGCGGCGCGCGACCGCCACCGCCGGGCGCCGCGCGGCGCGGCCGCCGCGCTCATGCGCGCACCTCGGCCCAGCGCCGGCTCCAGCGCTGCAGCAGGGTCACCGCCAGCAGCAGCAGCAGCGACACCAGCAGCATCGCCGTGCCCAGCGCGGCGGCGCCCGTGTAGTCGAACTCCTCCAGCTGCTGCACGATCAGCAGCGGCGCGATCTCCGACTTCATCGGCAGGTTGCCGGCGATGAAGATCACCGAGCCGTACTCGCCCACCGCGCGCGCCAGCGCCAGCGCGAAGCCGGTGAGCAGGGTGGGCAGCAGCACCGGCGCGATCACCCGCAGGAAGGTCTGCGCGCGGGTGGCGCCCAGCGTGGTGGCGGCTTCCTCCACGTCGCTCTCCAGCGATTCCAGCACCGGCTGCAGGGTGCGCACCACGAACGGGAAGCCGACGAACACCATCGCCACCAGCACGCCGGCCGGCGCGTAGGCGATCTTGAGGCCGTGCGGCTCCAGCCAGCGGCCGAGCCAGCCGTTGGGGGCGTACAGCGCGGTCAGCGCGATGCCGGCCACCGCGGTGGGCAGGGCGAAGGGCAGGTCCACCAGCGCGTCGAGCAGGCGCCGGCCGGGGAAGCGGTAGCGCACCAGCACCCAGCCGACCAGCAGGCCGATCGCGCCGTCCGCCAGCGCCGCCAGCAGCGCGCCGCCGAAGCTGAGCTTCAGCGCGGCCAGCGTGCGCGGCGCGGCCAGCAGGTGCAGCAGCTGGCCGGGCCCGATCGCGCTGGCTTTCCAGGCCAGCGCGGCCAGCGGCAGCAGCACGACCAGCCCCAGGTACGCCAGCGCGTAGCCGAGGCTGAGGCCGAAGCCGGGCAGGATGCGTCTTCTCATGCGTCTGGATCGGTTGCCTGGATCGTTTCTGGTTCGGGCGGCGGGTTCGACGCGGCCATCCGTCTCCTCGCCGTCATTCCGGCGAAAGCCGGAATCCAGTTGAAATATGTTCCGCGAAGCGGGCAAAACCTTTAAGCAGTGTGCTTCGCACGGCATCACTCGAACTGGATTCCGGCTTTCGCCGGAATGACGGGTGGAGGCTACGGCGTCCCCGGCTTGAACTGGTCGAACACGCCGCCGTCGGCGAAGAACCGCGCCTGCGCCTTGCGCCAGCCGCCGAACACCTGGTCGATGGTGAAGGTGCGTACCTGCGGGAAGGCGGCGGCGTGCTTCGCGGCGACCGCGGCGTCGCGCGGGCGGTAGTAGTGCCTGGCGGCGATCTCCTGGCCCTGCGGCGTGTAGAGGAACTTCAGGTACGCCTCGGCCACCTCCTGCGTGCCGTGCTGCGCGGCCACCTTGTCCACCACCGCCACCGGCGGCTCGGCCAGGATGCTGAGCGAGGGCACCACGATCTCGAACCTGTCGGCGCCGAGCTCCTGCCGCGCCTGCAGCGCCTCGTTCTCCCAGGCGATCAGCACGTCGCCCACGCCGCGCTGCGCGAAGGTGTTGGTGGCGCCACGCGCGCCGGTGTCGAGCACCGGCACGTGCTTGTAGAGCGTCTCGACGTAGGCGCGCGCCTTCGCCTCGTCGCCGCCCGGCTGCTTCAGCGCCCAGCCCCAGGCGGCCAGGAAGTTCCAGCGCGCGCCGCCGGAGGTCTTGGGGTTGGGCGTGATCACCTGCACGCCGGGCTTGACCAGGTCGGGCCAGTCGCGGATGCCCTTCGGGTTGCCCTTGCGCACCAGGAACACGATGGTGGAGGTGTAGGGCGAGCTGTTGTCCGGCAGGCGCTTCTGCCAGTCGGCGGCGAGCAGGCCGTGGTCGGCGATCGCGTCGATGTCGTAGGCCAGCGCCAGGGTGACCACGTCGGCGGGCAGGCCGTCCACCACCGCGCGCGCCTGCTTGCCGGAGCCGCCGTTGGACTGGCGGATGGTCAGGCGGTCGCCCGGGTGGGCGGCCTGCCACTGCGCGGCGAAGCTGCGGTTGACGTCGGCGTACAGCTCGCGGGTGGGGTCGTAGGAAACGTTGAGCAGGACGAGGTCCTTGGCCTGCGCGGCGGCGGCGCCGAGCGCCATGGCCAGCATGAGAGCCCATCGGGACGCTTGCATGTTCGACTCCTTCAGGCAGCGGGAAGGACAGCCTAGCCAAAGCCGGCCGGGCGCGAAAACGACACGTGGACATAACGATATGGCGAGCCACCCGTTTGGACGGCTAGACGTTCATACCAGAACGGCCGTTCAGATCATCTTGGCCCGGCGCCACCACGGCGTAACCTTTTCCTCACGCACCAGCGTGAAGATGCCGGCGCCGAGGATCAGCGCGATGCCGGCCAGCATCGGCCAGTCCAGCCGGTCGCCGAACAGCCAGTAGCCGAAGCCGATCGCCCACAGCATCTGGCTGTACTGGGTGGGCGCCACGCGGTTGGCGTGCGCCAGCAGGGTCGCGTACATCAGCAGCACGGCGGCCAGCGCGGCGAGCAGGCCGTAGCCGGCCAGCAGCCACCACTGGCGCAGGTCGGGCCAGACGAAGCCGGGCAGCATCAGCAGCCCGCCCACGATCAGCGGGCCGACCATGCCGGCGCCGTACAGGCTGACCCGCTTCTCGTGCGGGCCGGCCAGGCGCAGCGCGATCACCGACACCGCGCCGGACAGCCCGCAGGCGATCGCCGCCGCGTGGCCCAGCCCCAGGTGCCGGAAGCCGGGCCGCAGCACCACCAGCACGCCGACGAAGCCGGCCACCACCGCCGACCAGCGCCGCCAGCCCACGTGTTCCTTGAGGAACAGCACCGACAGCAGGGTCACGAAGATCGGCATCAGGAAGATCAGCGCGAACACCTCGGCCATCGGCAGCAGGGTGAAGGCGGTCACCGAGGAGATGTTGCAGATCGCGCCGGTGACCGCGCGCACCCACCACAGCCCGGGGCGGCGGGCGGTCACCGCGTCGCGCCAGGATTCCCCGCGCCCCTTGACCAGCGGCAGCGCGGCCAGGCCGAGCAGGGCGCCGATGAACACCGCCTCGTAGGCCGGCACGCCGCCGCGCAGCGATTTCACGAAGGCGTCGCTGATCGCGTAGGCCGCGAAGGAGGCGAAGCCCAGGAGGACACCTTTGAACATGGACGTTCCGGTGGAGTCGCGCATTTCCGTGCCGGCCGCGCCGGGGACGACGGTCATGGTGGCCGCCATGGTCGCACAGCCGCACCCGATCACCTACCGCGGCGTACTGCTGCACCCCGGCATGACCGCTCCCCGGGCGCCGGCTAAAATGCACCGATTTCCCGCCCGCAAACGGAACCCACGCATGGCCGCCAGCCTGAATCCGCTCGACCTGTACGACGTCCGCTCGCTGCTCACCGAGGAGGAGCGCATGGTGCAGGACACCGTGGGGCGCTTCGTCGACGAGCGCGTGCTGCCGATCATCGGCGACTGCTTCGACCAGGGCCGCTTCCCGAGGGAGCTGGTGCCGGAGATCGCCGCGCTGGGCCTGCTCGGCGCCACCATCCCGGAGAAGTACGGCTGCGCCGGCATGAACGGGGTCAGCTACGGCCTGATCTGCCAGGAGCTGGAGCGCGGCGACTCGGGCCTGCGCAGCTTCGCCTCGGTGCAGAGCTCGCTGTGCATGTACCCGATCTACGCCTACGGCACGGAGGAGCAGAAGCTGCACTACCTGCCGAAGATGGCGGCGGGCGAGATCATCGGCTGCTTCGGCCTGACCGAGCCGCACGGCGGCTCCGACCCGGCCAACATGAAGACGAACGCGAAGAAGGACGGCGGCGACTGGGTGATCAACGGCGCCAAGATGTGGATCACCAACGGCAACCTGGCGCACATCGCGGTCGTCTGGGCGCAGACCGCGGACGGCATCCAGGGCTTCATCGTGCCCACCGACAGCAAGGGCTTCGCCGCGCAGGAGGTGCACAAGAAGATGAGCCTGCGCGCCTCGGTGACCAGCGCGCTGTTCTTCGACGACGTGCGCGTGCCCGAGGCCAACCGCCTGCCCAACGCGAAGGGCCTCAAGGGGCCGCTGGGCTGCCTGACCCAGGCGCGCTACGGCATCACCTGGGGGCCGATCGGCGCCGCACAGGCGTGCCTGAAGGAAGCGCTCGACTACACGCGCGAGCGCGTGCTGTTCGGCCGGCCGCTGGCGGCCAACCAGGCGATCCAGCTCAAGCTCGCCGACATGGCCCGGCGCATCACCACGGCGCAGCTGCTCTCGCTGCAGCTCGGGCGCCTGAAGGACGCCGGCACGGTGCAGCCGACGCAGGTCTCGCTGGCCAAGTGGAACAACGTGCGCATGGCGCTGGACATCGCGCGCGAGTGCCGCGACATCCTCGGTGGCGCCGGCATCACCACCGAGCATGCGGCGATCCGCCACGCGCTGAACCTGGAGTCGGTGATCACCTACGAGGGCACCGAGACGGTGCACCAGCTGGTGGTGGGCCGCGAGCTGACCGGCATCAACGCCTTCTGACCCCACGAACCGCGCCCTCTCCCCTCCGGGGAGGGGGCCGGGGCGAGGGGCCGGGGCTGGCGAAGGCACTCGTCCGAGTGCGCGTCCCGATCACCGGCTGCCGCAAGACCGCCCCTTTACCTCGGCCCTCTCTCCGGAGGAGAGGAAGCAAGCACAGGCCCCGCCATGCCGATCGCCGACTTCCGCATCGAAACCGAACGCCTGATCCTGCGCCCGCCGCGCATCGAGGACTTCGACGCCTACGCGGCCAACATGGCCGACGCCGAGGCGGCGCGCTTCATCGGCGGGCAGCAGCCGCGCGCGGTGGCCTGGCGCGGCTTCCTGGCCTCGGCGGGCGCCTGGATGATCCAGGGCTTCTCGATGTTCTCGGTGATCGAGAAGTCCAGCGGGCGCTGGATCGGCCGGCTCGGCCCCTGGTACCCGGAGGGCTGGCCGGGGCGCGAGGTCGGCTGGGGCCTGGCGCGGCACGCCTGGGGCAAGGGCTACGCCTACGAGGGCTGCGTGGCGGCGATCGACTGGACCTTCGAGCACCTGGGCTGGGACGAGATGATCCATTCGATCGACCCGGCGAACCGCGCCTCGCAGAAACTGGCGCAGCGGCTCGGCTCCACCTGCCGCGGCCCGGGCCGCCTGCCGCCGCCCTACGAGGACGCGCCGGTCGAGATCTGGGGCCAGCGCCGCGAGGACTGGCGCCGCCGCCGCGCATGAGCCACGTCCCGCCCCCGCTCTACGTCGCGCTGGCCGAGGCGGTACCGGACCTGCACGTGCACTGCGTCGACCCGTGGTGCCTGATCGGCAGCGCCGCGGCGCTGCTCGCCGGGGCGGATACCGGCGTGGCCGACGTGGACGTGCTGGCGTCCCCCGCCGACGCCGGGCGGCTGGAGGAAGCGTGGGCGTCCCGCCGCGAGCGCGGCCACGCGCCGGCCGCGGCGGATTGCTTCCGCTCGCGCTTCGCCCGCTACCGCTTCCCCGGCCTGCCGGTGGAGGTGATGGGCGGGCTGGAGCTGTTCGCCGACGGCGCGTGGCGGCCGGTGCGGCCCGGCCGGCTGATGCTGGTCGGGGTGGACGGGCTGGCCGTGCCGGTGCCGGCGGTGGCCGAGCAGGTGCGCCTCCTGGAGGGCTTCGGGCGCGACAAGGACCTCCGGCGCGCCGCCGCATTGCGCAGCCTTCTCCCTCTCCCCGCCGGGGAGAGGGCCGGGGTGATGGGCGGGGGCTTGCCATGAGGCCATTGCGGAGCGTGTCGCAAGGTTGGCCCCTCACCCCAACCCTCTCCCCGGCGGGGAGAGGGAGCGGAAGCGCGCATCGAATGCCCGCGAACACATCCAACCTTTCCAAGGTCGCCGCCGGGGCTGCGCCCTCTCCCCTTTGGGGAGAGGGCCGGGGTGATGGGCGGGGGCTTGCCATGAGGCCATTGCGGAGCGTGTCGCAAGGTTGGCCCCTCACCCCAACCCTCTCCCCGGCGGGGCGAGGGAGCAAGAGCGCGCATCCGACTTTTCCAAGCCCGCCGCCGCGGCGGGCCATCGTTGACGAGACGCCATGACCGCCAGCACGCCACCCATCGCCGCCCGCCACAAGGGCTTCAACCGCGCCGAGATCGTCGACCAGAACTTCACCGAGTTCGTGCAGCAGTGGCGCGGCGAGGCGCGCGCCGCGCCGCGCGACGACCAGCCGGTGCTGCCGGGCAGCGCGCTCGATGCCAAGGGCTTCCGCGAGCTGCTGGAATCGCAGCTGATCTCGCGCCACCTCGACCTGATGGCGCGCGTGCTGCGCGTGCAGGACAAGGTGTTCTACACCATCGGCTCCAGCGGCCACGAGGGCAACGCGATGGTGGCGCGGCTGACCCGGCACACCGATCCGGCCTTCCTGCACTACCGCTCCGGCGGCTTCATGGCCGAGCGCTTCCGCAAGCTGCCCGGCATGGACCCGGTGATGGACTCGGCGCTGTCGTTCGCGGCCAGCAAGGAGGACCCGGCCTCCGGCGGCCGCCACAAGGTGTGGGGATCGAAGCCGCTGTGGGTGCTGCCGCAGACCTCCACCATCGCCTCGCACCTGCCCAAGGCGCTGGGCACCGCCATCGCCATCGAGCAGGCGCGGCGCATCGGCCACGCGCTGCCGGTGCCGCAGGACGCCATCGCGATCTGCTCGTTCGGCGACGCCTCCAGCAACCACGCCACCGCGCAGACCGCCTTCAACGCGGCGGCGTGGACCGCCTACCAGAAGCTGCCCGCGCCGGTGCTGTTCGTGTGCGAGGACAACGGCATCGGCATCTCGGTGAAGACCCCGGGCGGCTGGGTCGCCAACAACTTCCGCCACCGCCCGGACCTGGACTACTTCTTCGCCGACGGCCTGGACCTGGCCGAGGGCTACGCGCAGGTGCGACGCGCGGTGGAGCACTGCCGCGCCACGCGCCGGCCGACCTTCCTGCACCTGAAGACCACCCGCATCATGGGCCACGCCGGCACCGACTTCGAGATCGAGTGGCGCAGCATCGAGGAGCTGGTGGCGGTGGAGGCGAGCGACCCGCTGCTGCGTTCGGCGGCGATCGCGCTGGAGTCGGGGCTGTACACCAAGGAGTCGCTGCTCGAACTCAACGAATCCATCCGCAGGCGCTGCTTCGCCGCCGCCGAGGAAGCCGACCGCCGGCCCAAGCTGGAGCGGCTGGACGAGGTGATGGCGCCGCTGGCGCCGTACACGCCGGACGCGGTGGAGGCCGAGGCCGAGCGCGCCGACTACGCCGCGCGGCGCGAGGCCGTGTTCGGCGGCGCGGACAGGCTGCCGGAGAAGCAGCCGCCGCGGCACCTGGCGATCCAGATCAACCAGGCGCTGCACGACGTGATGGCCAAGTACCCCGAGTCGCTGCTGTTCGGCGAGGACGTGGCGCAGAAGGGCGGCGTGTACACGGTGACCAAGGGCCTGTACAAGGCGTTCAAGGGCAACCGCGTGTTCAACACGCTGCTCGACGAGACGATGATCCTGGGCCTGGCGCAGGGCTATGCCAACATGGGCCTGCTGCCGATCCCGGAGATCCAGTACCTGGCCTACTTCCACAACGCCTGCGACCAGATCCGCGGCGAGGCGGCCAGCCTTTCGTTCTTCTCCAACGGCCAGTACCGCAACCCGCTGGTGATGCGCGTCGCCTCGCTGGGCTACCAGCGCGGCTTCGGCGGGCACTTCCACAACGACAACTCGATCGCCGCGCTGCGCGACATCCCGGGCCTGGTGGTCGGCTGCCCCTCGCGCGGCGACGACGCGGCGACCATGCTGCGCACGCTGATGGCGCTGGCCAAGGTGGACGGGCGCGTGTGCGCCTTCCTCGAGCCCATCGCGCTGTACATGGCCAAGGACCTGTACGAGGCCGGCGACGGCGCATGGCAGTTCGCCTATCCCGCGCCGGGCGAGGCGATGCCGCTGGGCGAGGGGCGTGTCTACGACCAGGCCGCCGACGACCTGGTGGTGTTCACCTTCGGCAACGGCGTGCCGATGGCGCTGCGCGCCGCGCGCACGATCGGGAAGGAGCTGGGCTGGAAGGTGCGCGTGGTGGACCTGCGCTGGCTGGCGCCGCTCAACGACGCCTTCATCGCCGCGCAGGCGAGGAGCGCCAAGCGCATCCTGGTGCTGGACGAGGGGCGCCGGAGCGCCGGCGTGGGCGAGGGCGTCATCACCGCCATCGTCGAGGCCGGCCACGGCGCCACGCCGCTGCAGCGCGTGGTGGGCGCCGACACCTTCACCCCGCTGGCCGGCGCCGCCTTCCTGGTGCTGCCGGGCGAGGCCGACGTGGTGGCGGCGGCGAAGCGGATGGCCTGAGGGCAGCCCGTCATTCCGGCCTGCGCCGGAATGACGGTGAGGGGGAGCGGGCGCTGGCCGCCTCGCCGGCATCGGGCGCGGGTTCCGGCGGGGCTCACGGGATTCCATTCCCGCCGTGCGGAAGCGCCGGGCCTCAGCCCTCGTCGCCCGAGCCCGCGGCCTGCGGGCGCAGGCGGGCGACGGCGCGGCGCTCGTAGGCGTGCGCGCGGTTGCGGCCGCCGAGCTTGGCCTGGTACATCGCCTGGTCGGCGCGCTCGATCAGGCCCTCCAGCGTGTCGCCGGGCAGGCGCATGGCCAGGCCGATGCTGATGCTCAGCAGCTGGCCCTCGTCGTCCACCGGGATCTCCAGCCGGTGCACGCGCCGGCACAGGCGCGTGGCCACCTGCATGGCCTGGTCCTGCGACACGCCGGCCAGCATGGCGATGAACTCCTCGCCGCCGTAGCGGCCGAGCAGGTCGCTCGGCCGCAGCTCGGCGCGCAGCGCGTTGGCCACCGCCACCAGCGCGCGGTCGCCGGCGGCGTGCCCGAGGCGGTCGTTGAGCGTCTTGAAGCGGTCCAGGTCGAGGAACAGCAGGGCCAGCGGCTGCGCGCCGCCGGCCTGCAGCAGGCCCTCGGCCGCCTCGGTCCAGGCGCGGCGGTTGAGCACGCTGGTCAGCGCGTCCTGGTCGGCCAGCACGCGCACCACGTCGCGGTCGTGGCGCAGCGTGAGCGCGCGGTCGGCCAGGCCCAGCGAGAGCACGACGGCCTCGAAGGCGCCGGCGGCGATGCTCGCGTCGTTGAGCCAGTCCAGGGTGGGCAGGGCGCCGGTGACCTGCGCGCTGGCCATGGCGGTGAGCAGCAGCAGCGGCGTCCAGCCGACCAGGAAGAACCAGGCCTGGCGCGAGCCGCGCGCGGCGGCGACGATGCCGGCCAGCAGCAGCAGCGCCGCGCCCAGCATCAGCAGCGGGTTGAGCAGGACCTGCGCCGTCTCCACCAGCAGCCCGACCCGGCTGCTGCGCAGCACGACCAGCAGCAGCATGCCCACGCCCAGCGCCAGCACCGGCCCGCGCAGCAGCGGCGCGTAGCGCTGCAGGTCGCAGAAGCGCGCCACGAACAGCGCGGCGAAGGCCACCGACAGCGCCGTCGCGGCGGCGCCGGCCAGCAGCGCGGCGTCGGCCAGCCAGTCCAGCTCCAGCGGGTGGAACAGGTAGCCGGTCTGGATGCCCTGGATCAGCGCGTAGCAGCAGATGTAGCCGGCGTACCAGGCGAAGGTGACGTCGCGCAGCATCAGCGCGAAGCACAGCGCCATCAGCGCCATCGCCAGCATCACCGCGAAGCAGGCGGTGGCGAACACCAGCCAGCGCGCGTCGTCCCGCAGGTAGTCGGCCACGTTCTGCAGGCGGAAGCGCACCGGCGCGGCGATGCTGCGGCTGGGCTCGAAGCGGAGCAGCAGCGGCCGCTCCACCTGCGCCACGGCCGGCAGGCGGAAGGCGAGCCGGCCGTGGCCGTGCGGCGCCGGCGCGAAATCGTCCAGCGCCAGCGGATGCGCCAGCCCCTGGCGGTCGTACAGGGTCACCGTGCCGAGCGGGGCGGGGTAGATCGAGAACACCTGCTCCTCGCTCATGCGCGGCGGCCTGGGCTCGATCACCACCCAGCTGCCCAGGCTGTCGCGCGGGAAACGGTGCAGCATGGCCGGGTCGAACGGCTGCAGCGCGCCGGCGCGGTATTCGTCGAGCAGCCGCGCGGGGGTGTCGCCGGGGCGCGCCTCGCGCCAGGCGCCCTGCAGCGGCAGCGTCGCGGCGGCCACGGCCGCGGCCTGCGCGAGCCAGAGCAGCCCGAACAGGAACAGGGCCATCGCGCTCCTGTCCCGCGGCCATGCCTTGAGCACTGCACGTCCCATCCCCTGTCCCCCGTCGTGCGGACTCCGAGCCCGCGCGGCTCGGTCTGAGCCTTCCTGGTCAGCTGCTCCCGGCCGTCCGGGTCGGCGGCCGGGTCCCGGCATTGTGGCCCGGATCGGCCGGCCAGGCACCCCCGCCATCAGGCCTAGGCCGATGTCAAGCAGGGGGCGTGCCAGCCCGATCGGGGGCGTCTTGACGCGGATTTTCCGCGCGCGCGTTCAATCTGGCCCGAACGGGGCCGGGTGTGACCCGGTAGGTCAGGTTCCCTCGAAGGGGAGAAAGCCGGATGAGCAAGTACAAGGTGGCGGTGCTGGTGGGCAGCCTGCGCAAGGAATCGATCAACCGCCGGCTGGCGCGCGCGGTGGAGCGGCTGGCGCCGGCGGAGCTCGAGTTCGGGCACGTGCGCATCGACGACCTGCCGCTCTACGACCAGGACTTCGACGCGGACTACCCGGCCGCGTGCAAGCGGCTGAAGCAGCAGGTCGAGGCGGCCGACGCGCTGCTGTTCGTGACGCCGGAGTACAACCGCTCCATCCCCGGCGTGCTGAAGAACGCCATCGACATCGCCTCGCGGCCCTGGGGCACCAACTCCTTCGCCGGCAAGCCCGGCGCGGTGATCGGCGCCTCGATCGGCGCCACCGGCAGCGCGCTGGCGCAGCAGCACCTGCGCAACGTGCTGGCCTACCTCGACGTGGCCGTGCTCGGCCAGCCGGAGGTGTTCATCAAGTTCACCGACGGCCTGCTCGACGAGGACGGCCGGATCGGCAACGAGGGCACGCAGAAGTTCCTGCAGGGCTTCGTGGACCGCTACGCGGCCTGGCTGCGCACCTTGCTGCCGCGCTGAGCGCGGGGCATCGCGGCCGGAGGCCGCGACGGCTTTCAGCCCGCCGCCTCGCCCGCGCCACACAGCCGCTCCAGCAACTGCTCCTGCACGTTGCGCGCGGCCTGCGCGGCGGCGGGGCGCAGGCGCTGGTACTCGCCGTCCGGTTGCAGCACCGAGGCGCTGGTGTTGTCGGCGAGGTAGAGGTCCAGCTCCTTGCGGATGCGCCGCTGCAGCTTCTTGCCCTCCACCGGGAAGCAGGCCTCCACGCGGCGGTCCAGGTTGCGCTCCATCAGGTCCGCGCTGCCCAGGTAGACGCGCGGCTCGCCGCCGTTGGCGAACCAGTAGACGCGGCTGTGCTCCAGGAAGCGCCCGATCACCGAGCGCACGCGGATGTTGTGCGACACGCCCGGCACGCCGGGCCGCAGGCAGCACATGCCGCGCACGATCAGGTCGATCCTCACGCCGGCCATGGAGGCCTTGTACAGCGCGCGGATCATCTTGGCGTCGGTGAGCGCGTTGATCTTGATCGTGACCTGCGCCGGCCGCCCGGCCTCGGCGTGCGCGGCCTCCGCCGCGATCAGCTCCAGCAGGGTCTTCTTCAGGGTGAACGGCGCGTGCAGCAGCTTCTTCATCGGCTGCAGCTTGCCCATGCCGGTGAGCTGGCCGAACAGCTTGTGCACGTCCTCGCACAGCGCCGGGTCGGAGGTGAGCAGGCTGTAGTCGGTGTACAGGCGCGCGTTGCCGGTGTGGTAGTTGCCGGTGCCCAGGTGCGCGTAGCGCACCAGCTCGTCGCCCTCGCGGCGCTGGACCAGCATCAGCTTGGCGTGGGTCTTCACCCCGACCACGCCGTAGATCACGATCGCGCCGGCCTGCTGCAGGCGCGCGGCGAGGCCGAGGTTGGATTCCTCGTCGAAGCGCGCGCGCAGCTCCACCACCACGGTCACCTCCTTGCCGGCGCGCGCGGCCTCCACCAGCGCGTCGACGATCTCCGAGTCGGCGCCGCTGCGGTACAGCGTCTGCTTGATGGTGAGCACGGCCGGGTCCTTGGCCGCCTGGCGCAGCAGGTCCACCACCGGCGCGAAGGACTCGTAGGGGTGCAGCAGCAGCACGTCCTGCCGCGCGACCGCCCGGAACAGGTCCTCGGTCTTCATCAGCGCCTTGGGCAGGGCCGGGGTGAACGGCCGGTACTGCAGCTTCGGGAAGCGCGCCTGGCTGGCGATGCCGAACAGGCGCGCCAGGTTCACCGGGCCGTTGACCTCGTACAGCTCGTCGGCGCCCAGGCCGAAGCGCTGCAGCAGGTACTCGACCAGCGGGCGCGGGCAGTTGTCCGACACCTCCAGCCGCACCGCGTCGCCGAAGCGGCGCGAGGCCAGCTCGCCGCGCAGCGCCAGCGCCAGGTCCTCCACGTCCTCCGGGTCGATGCTGAGGTCGGCGTTGCGGGTCAGCCGGAACTGGTAGCAGCCCAGCACCTTCATGCCGGGGAACAGCTCCTCGGCGTGCGCATGCATGATCGAGGAGAGCAGCACGTAGTTGTCGCCGCCCTCGCACGCCTCGTCGGGCAGGCGCACCAGCCGCGGCAGCACGCGCGGCGCCGGCAGGATGGCCAGGCCCGAGTCGCGGCCGAAGGCGTCGCTGCCTTCCAGCTCGATGATGAAGTTGAGGCTCTTGTTGACCAGCAGCGGGAACGGGTGGGTCGGGTCCAGCCCGATCGGGGTGAGCAGCGGCGCCACCTCCTGGCGGAAGTGCCGCCGCACCCACTGCTTCTGGCGCGCCGTCCACTGCGTGCGGCGCACGATGCGGATGCCGTGCGCGGCCAGCTCCGGCAGGATGCGCTCGTTGAGGATGGCGTACTGGCGCTCGATCTGCTGGTGCGCCAGCGCGCTGATCTCGGCCAGCACCCGCCGCGGCGCCAGGCCGTCGGGGCCGACCAGCTCGTGGTCGAAGGCGATCTGGCTCTTCAGTCCCGCGACGCGGATCTCGAAGAACTCGTCCATGTTGCGCGAGAAGATCAGCAGGAACTTCAGCCGCTCCAGCAGCGGCGTGCGCTCGTCCAGCGCCTGGTCGAGCACGCGCACGTTGAACTTCAGCTGCGACAGCTCGCGGTTGAGGTAGAGCGAGGGGTCGCCCAGGTCCGGCGGCGCGGCGGCGGGCGCGGCGCCGGCATCGGTGCCGGGGACGGCCGGCTCCTCGCGGCTCGTGGCTTGGTCGTCGCGGTTCATCGGGCGCGATCCTGCGGTGTCGTCATCGTCCGGACATGTTGCTGCAAGGCATTGACAGCGGGATGACAGGGCGGATGCCGCAGGTTACTCCCCTGGCATCGCGGCCTCCGGCCGCAAAAAAAACCGGCCTCGCCGCCTCAATCCCCCGGCAGCAGATAACGGCTGGGCGGCACCCCCAGCGCCCGCCGGAACGCGGCGGCGAACGCGCTGGCGCTGCCGTAGCCCAGCTCCGCCGCCACCCGCGTCACCGGCTCGCCGCGGCCCAGCCGGGTCAGCGCGGCGAGCAGGCAGGCCTGCTGGCGCCACAGGCCGAAGCTCATCCCGGTCTGCGCGCGGAACAGCCGGGTGAAGCTGCGCCGGCTCATGCCGGCCTTGTGCGCCATCGCGTCGATGTCGATCTCCAGCGCGGGCGCCTGCAGCAGCGCGCGGCACAGCCGTGCCAGGCGCGGGTCGGCGGGCAGCGGCGCGTTGAGCGGCAGCGCCGGCGCCGCGGCGATCTCGTCCAGCAGCAGCGCCATCACCCGGCCGTCGCGGCCGTCCAGGTCGTACTCGGCGGGCAGGTCCACCGCCTCCAGCAGCAGCGCGTGCAGCAGCGGCGACACCTCGATCACGCGGCAGCGTCCGGGCAGGCCCAGGCGCGCCGCCGTCTCGCGCCGCACGTAGGCGCTGCGGGTGGAGACCGTGCCGTTCATGCACACCTCGTGCGCCACGCCGGGCGGGATCCACAATGCGCGGCGCGGGGGCACCACCCAGCTGCCCCCGGCGGTGGTCACGGCGACCACGCCGGTGGCCGCGTACAGCAGTTGCCCGCGCTTGTGCGCGTGGCTGGGCAGCACGCGATGGGGCGGGTAGTCGTTGCCGGTGGCGACGACCTCGCGCGGGATGTCCTCGTAGGCGTTGACGCGGGTGTTGCGCACGGCGGCCCTCCGGGTTCTGGCCCGGATTCGACAGGATTTGACCTGAAAGCGCATGCGGGCCGCCCGCGGACACTCTAGAGTGCCGCCTCGCGGCCACGCAAGGCGGCCGCCGCCCCCCGGTCCCCCGCGAGTACAAGCATGGACACACGTGCCGACGCCGCCGTTCCGGCGGTCCCCTCCGTTTCCGGCGAACCGCGCACCGCGTTCGCCGTGCTGGGCGCGATCAGCTTCGCGCACCTGCTCAACGACATGATCCAGTCGCTGATCCTGGCGATCTACCCGCTGCTCAAGAGCGGCTTCGGGCTGAGCTTCGCCCAGGTCGGGCTGATCACGCTGACCTACCAGCTCACCGCCTCGCTGCTGCAGCCGCTGGTGGGGCTGGCGGCCGACCGCCGGCCGATGCCGTTCTCGCTGCCGGTGGGCATGGGCTTCACCTTGTGCGGCCTGCTGCTGCTGGCCATCGCGCCGAACTTCCCGGTGCTGCTGCTGGCGGCGGCGCTGGTGGGCACCGGCTCCTCGGTGTTCCACCCGGAATCCTCGCGCGTGGCGCGGCTGGCCTCCGGCGGCCGGCACGGGCTGGCGCAGTCGCTGTTCCAGGTGGGCGGCAACACCGGCGCCTCGCTGGGGCCGCTGCTGGCGGCGTGGATCATCGTGCCGCACGGCCGCGGCAGCGTGGCCTGGTTCGCGCTGGCCGCGCTGCTGGCGATGGTGGTGCTGCTGCAGGTGGGACGCTGGTACCGCGCGCAGCACGCCGCCCGCGGGGCGGCGCGGCACGGGCCGGCGGTGGCGCTGTCGCGCGGGCGCGTGGCCGGCGCGCTGGCCGTGCTCGGCCTGCTGATCTTCTCCAAGTATTTCTACCTGGCCAGCATCAGCAGCTACTACACCTTCTACCTGATCCACGCCTTCGGCGTGTCGGTGCAGAACGCGCAGGCGCACCTGTTCGTGTTCCTGTTCGCGGTGGCGGCCGGCTCGCTGATCGGCGGGCCGGTGGGCGACCGCATCGGCCGCAAGTGGGTGATCTGGGCGTCGATCCTGGGCGTGGCGCCGTTCACCCTGCTGCTGCCGCACGCCAACCTGTTCTGGACCGGCGCGCTCACCGTGGCGATCGGCCTGGTGCTGTCCTCCGCCTTCTCGGCGATCCTGGTCTACGCGCAGGAGCTGATCCCCGGCCGCGTGGGCATGGTCTCCGGGCTGTTCTTCGGCTTCGCCTTCGGCATGGGCGGCATCGGCGCGGCGGTGCTGGGCCACCTGGCCGACCTGCGCGGCATCGACTGCGTGTACCGGCTGTGCGCGTGGCTGCCGCTGATGGGGCTGGTCACCGTGTTCCTGCCCGACATCGAGAGGCCGCGCCGCGCGGTCCGCTGACCGCGGCGCGCCGGGTCGGCGCGCGTTTCAGCGCGCGCCGACCACCACCGGCTCCGGCTCCAGCCGCACGCCGAACTTCGCCTCGACGCCCGCGATCACGGCCTGCGCCAGCGCCCACAGCTCGGCGCCGCTGGCGCGGCCGTGGTTGACCAGCACCAGCGCGTGGCGGTTGGAGATGCCGGCGTCGCCCTCGCGGTGGCCCTTGAAGCCGGCGGCCTCGATCAGCCAGGCGGCGGAGAGTTTCCAGCGGCCGTCGGCGCCGGGCCAGGCGACGAGTCCGGGATGCGCCTGCTTGAGCGCCTCGCCCTGCGCGGCGGGCACGACCGGGTTCTTGAAGAAGCTGCCGGCGTTGCCGATCACCGCGGGGTCGGGCAGCTTGCGCGTGCGCAGGTGCACCACCGCCTCGGCGACGTGGAAGGGCGCGGGCCGGTCCACGCCCATGCGCGCCAGTTCCTCGCGGATGCCGGCGTAGTCCAGCCGCAGTCCGCGCGCGCGGGGCAGGGCGAAGCGCACCGCGGTGACGACGTAGCGGCCCGGCGCGCGCTTGAACGCGGAGTCGCGGTAGGCGAACGCGCAGGCGGCGTTGTCCAGCGAGACCACGCGGCGCTCGCGCACGTCCCAGGCCTCCACGCTCTCGACGAACTCGGCCACCTCGGTGCCGTAGGCGCCGATGTTCTGGATCGGCGCGGCGCCCACCGTGCCGGGGATCAGGATCAGGTTCTCCAGCCCCGCGTAGCCCCGGCCCAGCGTCCAGCGCACGAAGTCGTCCCAGCGCTCGCCGGCGGCCACGGCGATGCGCGCGACGTCGCCGTCCTGCTCCACCTGCACGCCGCGCGTGGCCATCGCCACCACGGTGCCGTCGAAGTCGCCGGCCAGCAACAGGTTGCTGCCCTCGCCCAGCACCAGCAGCGGCCCCGCGCGCACGGCGGGGAAGTCGAGCAGCTCGGGCAGCTTCGCGGCGTCGCGCACCTCGGCCAGCAGCTTCGCCCTCGCCGCCACGCGCAGCGTGTTGCGGTGGAGCAGCGGCGCGTCCTCGATCAGCGCGTAGCCGCCCATGTCGATGCGTTCATTCGCCATGATCGGCCTCGCGCTGGCGGCGGATCTCGTCCACGCACTCGGCGACCAGCCGCGGGCCGCGGTAGACCAGGCCGGAATACAGCTGCACCAGCGCGGCGCCGGCGGCGAGCTTCTCCGCGGCGTCGCCGCCGTCGAGGATGCCGCCGACGCCGACGACGGCCACGCGCCCGCCCAGCCGCGCGCGCATGCCGCGCAGCACCGCGGTGGAGCGCGCGAACAGCGGCCGCCCGGACAGGCCGCCGGCCTCGTTGCCGTGCGGGTCGTTGGCGACGGCGCCATGGTCGACGGTGGTGTTGGTGCAGATCACGCCGTCGACGCCGGCGGCGAGCAGCACCTCGGCGATGCCGTCCAGTTCCGCCTCGGACAGGTCCGGCGCGATCTTCAGCAGCATCGGCTTGCGTGCGCCGGCGCGCGCGCCGAGCCGTTCCTGCGCCTCGCGCAGGGTGCCGACGAAGCGGCGCAGGGTCTCCTCCTCCTGCAGGTCGCGCAGGCCCTGCGTGTTGGGCGAGGAGATGTTCACCGTGACGTAGCCGGCGAGCCGGTACACGCGCTCCAGGCAGAACAGGTAGTCGTCGGCCGCCCGCTCGTTGGGCGTGTCCTTGTTCTTGCCGATGTTGATGCCGAGCACGCCGCGGTAGGCGCTGGCCTGGACGTTGCGCACCAGCGCGTCCACGCCGGCGTTGTTGAAGCCCATGCGGTTGATGATCGCCTCGTGCCCGGGCAGGCGGAACAGCCGCGGCCGCGGGTTGCCCGGCTGCGGGCGCGGGGTCACCGTGCCCACCTCGACGAAGCCGAAGCCCAGCGCGCCGAGTTCGTCCAGGTGCTCGGCGTTCTTGTCCAGTCCTGCGGCGAGGCCGACCGGGTTGGGGAAGCGCAGGCCGAAGGCCTCCACCGGCAGCTCGGCCGGCGCCTGCGCCACCCAGCGCATCAGGCCGCTGCGCCGGGCCACGCCCAGCGCGTACAGGGTCAGGCCGTGCGCGGTCTCGGCATCCAGCGCGAACAGCAGCGGGCGCAGCAGGTCGTACATGCGTCAGGTCACCTCGCCCGCGAACACGCGGGTGTCGTAGTCGAAACTTACCGTGCCGTCCACCGCGCAGGTGTCGAACAGCGCGCGCAACGCGCGCTTCATCGGCTCGTGGCGCGGGTGGCCGGGGCGCGGCGCGTAGGAGGAGGACAGCAGGCGGCCGAGCAGGCCGTCGAAGTCCAGCCGCTGCGCGTGCGCGAAGTGCGCCTCGCCGCGCAGGCCGGTGCCGAACCAGGCGCGCATCGAGGCATCGTCCGCGTGGCGCTCGGCCACGGCGGCGTAGTCGGTGCCGTACTCGCGCAGCAGCGCCTCGTAGCCTTCCAGGAACGGCGTGCCGGCGAGCCGGCGCGAGTTCCACCAGATCGCCGCCAGTCCGCCCGGGCGCAGGATGCGCGCGAACTCGCGCCGCGCGGCCGGCGGGTCGAACCAGTGGAAGGCCTGCGCCACCGCGACCAGGTCCACGCTGGCGTCGGGCAGGCCGGTGGCGTCGGCGGCGCCGTCCACCGCGCGGAAGCGCGGGTCGCCGCCCAGCCAGGCCACGGCCGCCTCGCGCATCGGCGCGTTCGGTTCCACCGCGGTGACGCGGTAGCCGGCGTCGAGGAACATCTTCGAGGCGATACCGGTGCCGGCACCGACGTCGGCGACCCGCCACGACGGCGACGCGCCCAGCTCGCGCCGCAGCCAGTGGAGCAGGGCGGGCGGGTAGTCGGGGCGGTGGCGCACGTAGTCGGCGACGCGGTCGCTGAAGCGGCGGGTGGGGTCGTTCGCGCTCATGGGGTTCAGCCCGACAGGCCCTGGCCGCCGTCCACGCACAGCGTCTGGCCGGTGATCCAGCCGGCGCAGGGCGAGGCGAGGAACAGCGCGGCGTGCGCCACCTCCTCCGGCGTGCCGTAGCGGCCGAACGGGATCTTCGCCAGCGTGGCGGCGTACAGCGCGGGCTCCTCGCGCCGGCGGCGGTCCCACAGGCCGTCGGGGAACTCGATCGAGCCCGGCGCGATCGCGTTGACCCGGATGCGGTGCCCGGCGAGCGCCAGCGCCTGCGAGCTCGCGTAGTGGCTGAGCGCCGCCTTCACCGCGGCATAGGGCGCGCCGTGGCGGCGCGGATGGAAGGCGGCGATGGAGCTGGTGTGCAGGATGCTGGCGTGCGGCGAGCGCCCGAGGTGCGGCAGCGCCTCGCGCGAGGCGCGCACCGCGGCCATCAGGTCCACCTGGAAGCCGGCCAGCCAGCCGTCGTCGTCGTCCGCGAAGCCGTAGCCGCTGGCGTTGTTGACCAGCACGTCGATGCCGCCCAGCGCGTCCGCGGCGGCGGCGACGTAGGCGCGGATCGCGGCCGGGTCGGCCAGGTCGCAGGCTTGCGCGTGGACGTCGCCGCCGTGCGCGGCCAGGGCGTGCGCCGTCTCGTCCAGCGCGGCCTGCCCGCGCGCGCAGACCGATACCGCGGCGCCCGTTCCGGCGAAGGCCAGCGCGATGGCGCGGCCGATGCCCTTGCTGCCGCCGGCGACGACGACGCGCCAGCCGCGGAAATCGAACGGCGGGGCGGCCGCGCTCATGCGGCGGCTCCGCGCGCGGGCGGCGGCATGCGGCCGTGGCGCAGCGCGTGGGCCCACTCGGGGCGGCCGTGCTGCTCGGCGGCGCGGGCGGACGTCCCGTGGTCGTAGGCCAGCGCCACGTGCATCACCGACCAGCCGTGCGCGCCGCGTTCCACGATCGCATAGCGCGCGTGCGGCGTGCCGGCCTCCATCACGTGCGGGTAGGGCTGGTCCCAGGCGTAGGCCGGCAGGCCCACGCTGCCGGGATTGACCACCAGCCGCCCGTCGGGCAGCTGCACGCTGCGCGGCAGGTGGGTGTGGCCGCAGAGGATCAGCCCGGCGTCGGCGTCGCCGGCGCGTTCGGCCACCTTGTCCGGCGCGGCGGGACGGGCGCCGGCGGCGTCCACGTCCTCGAGGAAATACTCCAGGTCGCTGCGCGGCGTGCCGTGGCACAGCAGCACGTCCTCGCCCAGGCGCAGCGCGGCCGGCAGCGCGCGCAGCCAGTCGAGCGCGGCGTCGTCCAGGCGGCCGCGCGCGTAGGCGTCGGAGGCGCCCATCCGTTCCGGCGCCTGTTCGAGCAGCTGGCGCTCGTGGTTGCCGCGGATGGTCGGCAGGTCCAGCGCCATCAGCCGCCGCGCGGTCTCGGCGGGGAACAGCGGGCCGGAGAGGATGTCGCCGAGGTTGACCACGAGCTCGCAGCCGCGCCGCGCGACGTCGGCCAGCACCGCGTCCAGCGCCGGCAGGTTGCCGTGGATGTCGGAGAGCGCGGCGATGCGCACGGTGGCGTGTCCTCGTGGCGGTCAGGCGGGCGGCAGCGGCGTGCCCTGGTGGAACAGCAGCCGCCAGCCGCCGTCCTCCCGGCGCCAGGTGGAGCTGCGCAGGGCGCGGCGGCGCTGCGGCCGGCCGTCCTGCAGGCGGGTGACGTCCGATTCGTAGAGCAGGATCACGCAGTCGCCCGAGGCCTCGATCCATGCCAGCGGCTGCAGCGCGAAGCCGGCCACCGGCGTGGCGGCCAGCGCGTCGAGCACGTCCCCGCGCGCGTACAACCGGCCGCTCTGGCCGATCTCGCGGAAGACGGGCGACAGCAGCCGCTCCATCGCGGCGCGGTCGGCGTCGCGCTGCGCGGCGACCAGCGCGTGCTCGCCGTCGAGTATCGCCTGGCGGTCGGCTTCTTCCATCGCGGCGGCTCCGGGAAGTCGCGTGCGCCGGCGCGGCCGGCGCACGCGCGGTCGGTCAGAGGTCGAACTTGATGCCCTGCGCCAGCGGCAGCGCGTCGGAGTAGTTGATGGTGTTGGTCTGCCGGCGCATGTAGGCCTGCCAGGCGGTGGAGCCGGATTCGCGGCCGCCGCCGGTCTCCTTCTCGCCGCCGAAGGCGCCGCCGATCTCCGCGCCGGAGGTGCCGATGTTGACGTTGGCGATGCCGCAGTCGCTGCCGGCCGCCGAGAGGTACTGCTCGGCCGCCTTCAGGTCCTGCGTGAAGATCGCCGAGGACAGGCCCTGCGGCACGGCGTTCTGCATGGCGATGGCCTCGTCCAGCGTCTTGAACGGCATCACGTAGAGGATCGGCGCGAAGGTCTCGGTCTGCACCACTTCGTGGCCGTTGTCCAGGCCGGCGACGATGGTCGGCAGCACGAAGTTGCCCTTGCGGTCGGCCAGCGCCGCGCCGCCGGTGAGCACCTTGCCGCCCGCGGCCCTGGCCTGCTCGATGGCGGCGAGGTAGGCCTGCACGGCCTCGGGGCTGTTGAGCGGGCCCATCAGCGTCTTCGGGTCGGTCGGGTCGCCGATCTTGCCTTCGACCTGCTTGTAGGCGGCGACCAGCTTCTGCGTCACGTCGTCGACGATCGACTCGTGCACGAACAGCCGGCGCGTGGTGGTGCAGCGCTGGCCGGCGGTGCCCACCGCGCCGAACACGATGGCGGGGATGGCCAGCTTCAGGTCGGCGCTCTCGTCCAGGATGATCGCGTTGTTGCCGCCCAGCTCCAGCAGCGAGCGGCCCATGCGCCTGGCCACGCGCTCGCCGACGAGGCGGCCCACCCTGGTCGAGCCGGTGAAGCTGATCAGCGGGATGCGCCTGTCGTCGACGAAGTTCTGCGACAGCTCGGTGCCGGCGTCGTTGAACAGGAAGAAGATGTCCGGGAAGCCGCCGGCCTTCAGCGCCTCGTTGCAGATCTTCATGGTGGCGACCGCCGACAGCGGGGTCTTCGGCGAGGGCTTCCAGATGCACACGTCGCCGCAGACGGCGGCGAGGAAGGCGTTCCACGACCACACCGCCACCGGGAAGTTGAACGCGCTGATGATCCCGACCAGGCCCAGCGGGTGCCACTGCTCGTACATGCGGTGGCCGGGGCGCTCGGAGTGCATGGTGTAGCCGTACAGCATGCGGCTCTGGCCCACCGCGAAGTCGGCGATGTCGATCATCTCCTGCACCTCGCCGTCGCCCTCGGGCTTGATCTTGCCCATCTCCAGCGCGACCAGCGAGCCCAGCGCGTCCTTGTGCCGGCGCAGCGCCTCGCCGCACAGGCGCACCGCCTCGCCGCGCCGCGGCGCCGGCGTGGCGCGCCAGACCTTGAAGGCCTCCTGCGCGCGCCGGACGATGGTCTCGTAGTCGGCGGCGCTGGAAGCGTGCACGCGGGCGATCGCCTCGCCGGTGGCCGGGTTCGCCGGCGCCAGCGTGCCGGCGTCCGTGGTGGACGACCATTCGCCGTCGCCGAGATAGGTGCCGGAGTTGGTCTCGGCCAGGCCGAGCGCCGCGAGGATGGCGTGGGACATTTCGACTCCTGGAATTAAGCCGCGCTGCATGGATGCGGCGTGCTGAATGAAACCTTCATTCTAGCAGGACGCAGATCGGTCCCTCAGGGGGTGCCATTAGTAACCGTAATCGATGCACGGTGGACACCTATAATCGGATGCTTGTTTTTGCAGGGAGAGCGGTATGTCCGGATGCGCCAGGCGTGCCGATGCCAGGAGTGCGGAACGGCTGCGCGGTCTGCCGGCCATGGCGCTGCGCCTCTACAGGGAGGCCGAGACGGCGCTCGCCGGGCGCCGCCCGGACGTTGCCGAGCGCGCGCTGATCAGCATGCTCGCGGCGGCTCCGCGAAGCGTCGATGCCTTGCGGCTGCTCGGCCGCGTGCGGTTGCTGCAGGGCGATGCCGCCGAGGCGGTGAAACTCTTGCTGCGGGCCTCCTGGATGGAGCCCACGGATGCGTTCGTGCAGGTGGAACTCGGCATCGCGCAGTTCGAGCAGGGCGAGACGAAGGCTGCGCTGTCTTCCATGAAGAAAGCCTGCGAGCTGGAGCCGGGCCTGGCCGCGGCATGGTTCAACCGGGGAAGGATGCTCAGGCTGAGCGGCGATGCCGCCGCGGCCGGCGAAGCGCTGCAACGGGCGCTGGCGGTGGACCGGGAGCATGTGCCCGCGCGCCTTCTTCTCGCCGAGGTACTGACCGGCCACGGCGACGCGGATGCGGCGGTGGCCCACTACCGGCACATCCTGCGCCGCCACCCGGAGCATGCCCAGGCCTGGCACGGACTGGCCAATCTCAAGACCGAGAAGCTCGGTGCCGAGGATGTCGGCCGGCTGCGCGCTGCGCTGGGCCGCCGCGGCACCGGCGACGAGGCGCGCGTCGCGCTCGGGTTCGCGCTGGCCAAGGCGTTGGAGGACCAGGGCAGCTACGCCGAGGCGTTCGACACCCTGGAGTGGGCCAATGCTCTCAAGCGCAAGAGCATGCCGTGGGACAAGGAGGCCATGACCCGCCATGTGGATGCGATCCTGCACGCCTTCGGAACACCGGCGCGCGCGGCATCCGACTCGAGGCTGGGCGAGGAAGCCATCTTCGTGGTCAGCCTGCCGCGGTCGGGATCGTCGCTGGTCGAGCAGATAGTGGCTTCGCACCCGGCGGTCGAGGGCGGTGGCGAGCTGCTCGATCTCCAGCAAATCATCGATGCAGAGTCGGCGCGGCGCGGCAAGCCGTTTCCATCGTGGGTGGCGGAGACGGGGCCGCAGGACTGGGAAAGGCTGGGGCGCGACTATCTGGCGCGTACCGCGAGCCTGCGCGCGCGCAAGCCGAAATCCACCGACAAGAATCTGGTCAACTGGCAGCTGGTCGGCGCCGCGATGGCCATGCTGCCGGGAGCGCGCGTCATCAATTGCCGGCGGGACCCGCTGGAGACCTCGATCTCCTGCTTCGCACAGCTTTTTACCAGCGGCAACGGCTTCAGCTATTCGCAGGAGGACATGGCAAGCTACTGCAAGGACTATGCACGCCTGTCCGCGCATTGGCTGCGCCTGTTTCCCGGCCGCTTCTTCGAGCACGTGCACGAATCGCTGCATGCCGACCCGCAGCGGGCCATCCGGCGGCTGCTGGAGGCGGCGGGGCTCGATTTCGATCCGGCGTGTCTGGAGTTCCACCGCACGCGGCGCGAAGTGCGCACGGCAAGCGCCATCCAGGTACGCCGGCCGTTGTTCGTGGGCCCTTCGCGAAGTGACAGGTACGGCAGCAAGCTGGACGGGCTGAAGGCCTTGCTCGCTTCAGGCGACTGAATGCGCGACGGTCCGCAGAAGTCCGTCGCCTGCGGGGTATTCAACTGGAAGCGGCATGTCCGGCCAACCGCAGCGTGGCCTCGAAGCCATGCGGCTCGCGGTTGCGCAGCTGCAGGCGGCCGCCGTGCAGCTCCGCCGCGCGCATCACGATGCTGAGGCCGAGCCCGGTGCCGCCGCCACCGCGCGCCGGGTCGCCGCGCAGGAACGGGTGGCCGAGCCGGCCGAGCAGCTCCGCCGGCACGCCGGGGCCGCTGTCGGCCACGCGCACGAAGGCGCCTTCCGCGTCGCGGCCGAGGGTCACCGCGAACGGCGGCGCGCCGTAGCGCTCGGCGTTGTCCATCAGGTTGCCGAGGGCGCGGCGCAGCAGGCCGGGGCGCACCGTGGCGGACAGGTGCTCCGGCGCGTCGAAGCGCCAGTCGTCCGGGTTCCGGCGCAGCGCCAGCAGCTGGCCGGCCAGCGTGGCCAGGTCGGTCTCGCGCGGCGCCTCGTCGCGGCCGTCGCGCACGAAGGCCAGGCACTGCTCCAGCGCGCCGTCCAGTTCCCGCAGGTCGGCCAGCATCGCGTCGCGCCGCTGCGGATCGTCGGCGTCGCCCAGCTCCAGCGCCAGCCGCAGCCGCGCCAGCGGCGTGCGCAGGTCGTGCGAGATGCCGGCCAGCATCAGCTCGCGCTCGCGCGAGGCGCCGCGCAGCTTCTCGCCGGCGGCGCGGATCGCGCCCGCCAGCCGGCGCACCTCGCGCGGGCTGCCGCGCAGCTGCTCGCGCAGCGGGTCGCCGGCGAGCAGCGCCCCGGCGCCGTCGGCGAGCCGCTCCAGCGGGCGGGTGAGCAGGCGCGCCGCCACCGCGGCGGCGACCAGCGCGATCAGGCCGGCGAGCAGGGTGGTCAGCAGGCTGGAGCGGATCACCTGGCCGCGGTAGCTGGCCGCGTGCAGCACGATCCAGCGGCCCGGGTCGCGCGCGCTGCGGATCCAGATCTGCGACTCGGGCACCTGCGTCACCACCACCCGCGAGGGATCGCCCAGCAACCGCCCCACCGCGCGGCCGACGCCGCGCAGCATCGGCGCGACGCGCACGGTGGGGGGCGGCGGCGCGCCGCGCGAGAAGCGCACGCCGGCCCGTTCCAGCGCAGCCAGCGCGCGGGCGGATTCGGGATCGTCCTGCACCGAGAGATCGTCCGCCGCCGCCGCGGTGGCGGCCACCAGCCGCCCGTAGGTGTCGCCCACCGCGCGCAGCCCCGCGCGCAGCGACAGCGCGCTGGTCAGGCCGAGCGCGAGCAGCAGCGCCAGCGCCACCAGCGCCAGCACCAGCGCGAAGGTGGTGGGCGCGCGCTTCACGGGCCGTCGCCCTCGGGCACGAACACGTAGCCCTCGCCCCACACCGTCTGCAGCCAGCGCGGCTGGCGCGGGTCGTCCTCGATGCAGCGGCGCAGGCGCGAGACCATCACGTCGATGCTGCGGTCGAACGCCTCGTGCTCGCGGCCGCGCGCCAGCGCGATCAGCTTCTCGCGGCTGAGCGTCTGGAACGGGTGCGCCACCAGCACGGCCAGCACGGCGAACTCGCCGCTGGTGAGCTTCACCGGCGCATCGCCGTCGAGCAGCTGGCGCGTGGCGGGGTCGAAGGTGAAGCGGCCGAAGCGCACCGGCGCCTGCTCGGCCTGCGGCGCGCCCACCGGCTGGCGCGGCCGGCGGCGCAGCACGGCGCGGATGCGCGCCACCAGCTCGCGCGGGTTGCACGGCTTGGGCAGGTAGTCGTCGGCGCCGATCTCCAGCCCGACGATGCGGTCCACCTCGTCGCCCTTGGCGGTGAGCATGATCACCGGGGTCTCCACGCCCTCGGCGCGCAGGGCGCGGCACAGCTCCAGGCCGTCGCCGTCGGGCAGCATCAGGTCGAGCACGATCAGGTCGACGTGGTGCTCGGCCAGCGCCTTGCGCATCGCCGCCGCGCTGGCCACCCCGCGCGCGTGCAGGCCCTGCCGGGCCAGGTAGCGTTCCAGCAGGTCGCGCAGGCGCAGGTCGTCGTCGACCACCAGGATGCGGGGCGATTCCATGCGGGCACTATCGCGTGCGCCGCGCGGCGCCGGCAAGCCGGCGGGCGGGCGCTTTGCAAGCGAATGTTTCCGGAGGCGGCGGCCGCAACATCTCTTCACAGCGGCCGGCGCGCCGGACACACCTTCGGCGCCGGCGGGGAGGAAAGTGGCGCCACGCCGCCGGGTCCGTCCGGCTTTCCTCGAACGAACAGGAGTCACGCATGGCCACCACATCCCGTCTCCGCATCGTCCCGCTGCTCGCGTTCTGCCTCGCCGCCGGCAGCGCCCTGCCGGCCAGCGCCGGCGTCCATGGCTTCCGCGCCGCCGGCCCCCTCCGCCAGGCCGGCCATGCCGGGGCGACCTTCCGCAACGGCCAGGGCGGACTGACGCATGTCCGCGGGACGCGCGTCGCCGGCCCCAGCGGCACCGCCGCGCACGGCGCCTACACCTCGGTGAACCCGGACGGCAGCGTGCGGCACCAGGGCGGCACCCGCGTCAACGGCGCCAACGGCGGCGGCTTCAGCGGCAGCAACAGCTACACGCGCGACGCGGACGGCTCGGCCCAGGGCAGCTTCCAGCAGCAGGCCCATACCGCGGCGGGCGGCAGCTACAGCCGCAGCGGCGGCTACGACCGCGACGCCGACGGCAGCTGGAATGCCAGCCGCCAGACCAGCGCCAGCGGCGCACGCGGCAGCTACAACGGCAGCACCACCGCTTCCAACGGCACCGCCACGCACCAGACCACGATCACCGACGCCAGCGGCGACACCTACACGGGCCAGACCAGCTACACCAGGGGGCAGGGCGTGACCCACAGCGGCAGCTGCACGGACGCGCAGGGCAACGCGATCGCCTGCCCGTGACCCGTCCCCGGCGTCCGTCCCAGGGACGGGGCGGATGCCTTCCGGGGCATTCCCGTTCCCGGGCGCCACGCCGCCATTCCGGTCGCCGCCTGCCTGTCCGCGTGGCGCTGGTCGCACGCGGGCGGGCCTTCGAGGAGAACCGCATGCTGCATGGACAACGCCACCACGGCCTGCTCGCCGCGATGCTGCTGCTGGTGCTCGCCGAAGCGGCCTGGCGGCACTTCGGCAGGCGCGGCTACGACGTCCATGAAGCCGCGGCCTCGCTGGGCGTGGCCGCCGGCAACCTCGTCGCCGGCGCGATGGGCGCGGTGGTCGTCGGCATGGCGTATGCGGCGGTCTCTCGCCTGGCACCCGTGCACTGGCCGCTCGACGACTGGCGCAGCTGGCTCGCCGGCTTCGTGCTGGTGGAGTTCGCCTACTACTGGTTCCACCGCTGCAGCCACGCCGTGCGCTGGCTGTGGGCCAACCACGCGGTGCACCACACGCCCGAGCAGATGACCCTGCCGTCCGCGCTGCGGCTGGGCTGGACCAACCTGTTCTCGCTGGGCTGGCTGTTCTACCTGCCGCTGGCGCTGGCCGGCCTCGATCCGCGCATGATCGCGGCGCTGCTGGCGTTCGACCTGCACTACCAGTTCTTCCTGCACACCGAGGCCGTCGGCCGGCTCGGGCCGCTGGAGTGGGTGCTCAACACGCCGGCGCACCACCGCGTGCACCACGCCAGCAACGCCGCCTACCTCGACTGCAACTTCGGCGGCGTGCTGATCGTGTTCGACCGCCTGTTCGGCACCCTCGTCGCGGAGCGCGCGGACGAGCCGATCCGCTACGGGCTGGCCCACCCACTCGGCACGCGCCATCCGTGGCGCATCGCGTTCGGCGAATGGCGGCGCCTGCTGGCCGCCCTGCGCGGGGCGACCGACCTGCGGACGGCCCTGCGCGTGGCGCTGGGCCGCCCTTGAACGACATCCGGCAGACTGCGCGGGAGCGCGAGGCGACGACGATGAGTCAGCACGGCAAGACGGTGGGATGGCTGGTGGCCCTGGCATGGCTGGGCGCGCTGGCGTCGTGGAGCGCCCCGCAGGCGCGGATGGACGGCGTGCATGCCGCGGCCATGCCGGCGGGCGTGGTCGCGCCCGCCGGCACGCGGCAGCTCCGCGACGTGGCCTACGGCGACGACCCGCTGCAGCGCTACGACGTGTACGCCCCCGCCGGCGCCCACGATGCGCCGGTCATCGTGATGGTCCACGGCGGCGGCTGGCGACGGGGCGACAAGGCCATGCCGGGCGTGGTCGTGAACAAGCTCGCGCGCTGGGGCGCGCGCGGCTTCGTGGTGGTGTCGGTGAATTACCGCCTGCTGCCGCGGGCCGACCTGCACGCGCAGCTCGACGACGTGGCGCGGGCGCTGGCCTCGGTCCAGCGGCGCGCGGCCGAGTGGGGCGGCGACGGCCGCCGCGTCGTGCTGATGGGCCATTCGGCCGGCGCCCATCTGGTCGCCCTGCTGGCGGCGCGGCCGTCGCTCGCCTTCGGCCGCGGCGCCTCGCCCTGGCTGGGCACCGTGCTCCTGGACAGCGCGGCGCTGGACGTGCCGGCGATCATGCAGGGGCCGCACTTCCCGCTTTACGACCATGCGTTCGGCCATGACCCGGCGCAGTGGACGGCGCTGTCGCCGCTGCAGCAGCTGCAGGCGCGCGGCGCGCCGGTCCTCGCCGTGTGCTCGTCACGCCGGCTCGAGTCCTGCCCTTCGGCGCAGCGCTTCGCCGCCAGGGCGAACGCGCTGGGCACGCGCGCGGAAGTGCTGGAGGAGGACCTGGGGCATGGCGAGATCAACCGCGAGCTGGGCCTGGATTCGCAATACACGCGCCGGGTCGAGCGTTTCCTTGCCGGCCTCGACCCGCGCGTCGCGCAACTGCTGGGGCAACCGGCCGCCCGGGTGCGCGGGGGTGTCGATGGCGCGCTGCGCTGAGCTCTTGCGTCGCGCGACGGGCGTGCACGGAGCGCTTCCGTAGGGGCTGTCGACCCGCAACGGCAGGATGCCTGCCACCGCTTTCGAGGAGAACGATGAGGTCGCTGGACGGGGATTGGTGGGACTGGCGGGATTCGAACCCACGACCTGTCGCTTAGGAGGCGACCGCTCTATCCAACTGAGCTACAGCCCCGTGCCGGTCGCCAAGCATAGCGGCGGCGGTGCACAAAACGAAGCGCCCGTCGTTCCCGTGGCACGGCATGGCTGCTTCCGGGGGCCCGTTGCGAGTGGAGCCGCCATCGATGGCATGTCGATGACGGCTGGATGCAATTCGGCGCTCGGTCGCCGGCCGGGCGGGGTGGCGGCCGCACGTCGGCGTGCCGAGCGGGAACCGCGGCGATGCCGTGCGCTAGCTGTCCGTCCCGCCGCCGGCCAGCAGGTGCCGGGCGACCTGGAAGGCCGTGGCCGTGGCGTCGCCGTCCCCGCAGGCGAAGCCCGCGTTGCGTCCGCCATAGGGGGCGTAGCGTCGCGGGTCGGTGGCGCCGAACAGGCCGATGGTGGTCGCGCCGGTCGCGGCGGCCAGGTGCATGACGCCGCAATCCGCGCTGACGTAGGTGCCGGCGGCCTCGATGAAGGCGGCCAGCCGGCGCGGGTCGCTGGTGAAATAGGTGGGAAAGGCGTGGTCGAGGCGCGATCGCCCGTCGGCGGGAACCAGCTCGACGACCCGGCGCGGCCCGACGTGGCGGAGCAGCTCGTCCAGGAAAATCCTCCACCATGCGGCGTCGAGGCACTTCGAGCCGGTCGCGTTGGGGAAGACCACCAGCACGGGCGTGCGCTCTTCGCCGGCGTCGCCCTGCAGCACCTGGCGCAGGGTATGCCGGGCCGTCTCGCGTTCGGCCGCCGTCAGGCGCAGGTCCGGCGGTGGCGGCGGGAGCGACGGGTCGGCGCCCAGCGCCCAGCGCAGCGCCTGGACGGGACGCGCGGCGAAGTGCGCCGACGGCGGCATGCCGGCGGCGTCGGCGTGCAACTGGAAGCGCGCCCTGGCCATGGCCGCCGCGATGCGGCCCGAGGAGGAGCCGGCGGCGGCATGGATCACCAAGTCGTAGCGCTTCGCGCGCAGCTTGCGCAGCGTGGCGAGGGTGGACAGCGGATGCGCCAGCGCGCGCCGCTCGAGGAGGAAGAGCTGCCCGAGCGAGGCGAAGCCGGCATAGATGCCCCGGCAGGCGGCGCCGGAGCCGAGCACGTCGACTTCCGCGCCCGGGAATTGCCGCTCCAGCTCGGCCATCAGCGGCGTGGTCAGGACCGTGTTGCCCAGCCGGTGGTTCGGCCGGCAGAGCAGGATCCGGTGGATCCCGGCGCGGGGCAGCTGTCCGGCGCCGACGACGTTGGGAGGCCGCGGCAGCAGCCTGCGCACGCACCAGGCGACGATGCGGCGCCTGAACGCATGGAGCCGGCCATGCAGGGGAACGCGCTTCGCGACGGGCCTGGGCTCGTGGGTGACCTGGATCGACGTGAACATGGGTTTCGGGAGTTTCTGGATGACCGGCCCTCGAGGCGCTGCGTCGCCGGGCGAAGGCTGACCCTCGCGGTTGGCCTGCCGGGGCCGGGCTCGGGCCGATGCCTGCCGGCGTGCGGTGGAGCGGGTGCGGCGGACACGTCGCGGGAGATCGGGCGGCCTCGCCGCGGACGACGCGCCGGTCAGGCGGGACGGGAACGGTGCCGCTTGCCGACCTGTTCCGGCGCGGTCGCCCGGCCTCGCGCCGCCGCGGGGCGGAAGAACGTCCGCCACGTTGCCGGGCCGCGCCCGGCCACCGCCGCGGCGAAGTTTTCGAGCAGGCCGGCCTCGGCGCCTTCGCGCGCGCCGTCGCGCTTCAGTTCGCGCAGCGCAGCAAGCAGGTGGAGCTTCTCGGCGCCGCTGGCCTTGACGAGCCTGCCGTCGGCCTTCGACACCACGTAGAAGCTGCTCCACCATGCCCCGAGGCGCATGGGCATCCGTCGCGCCACCAGGTAGCTGGCGTTCTCGAACAGGACGTCGCAGGGAAGTCGGCGAGACAAGGCGCGTTCTCCGTCCACACTCCGGCGAAGATGCACCCGCATGCTTAGCGGAGGCTTATGGGCGAACGCTTCGTTCTGCGGCAATTCCAAGACCCCCCCTCCCGGCGCGCGGCGCGCCGGCCATGCCGGCCAAGCTAGTGGGCATCCGTGTCGTCCCGGTTACGCCGGTGCTGCGGCGTGGGCGCTGCCTGCGTCCCGTCGGCGGGGGCGACCGGCGTTCCGTCCTCCTTCCGCCAGCGCATGCCGCCGTCGCGGAAGGATTCGGCCGCCACCTGGTAGGCGGCGATGGCCTGCTCGAGCGCCGCCTCGTCGGCGGGCAGCGGCGTCGCCCCGCCGGTCGCGAAGTCGGGGCGCACCTGCTCGGCCCGTTCCGGCGGATAGAGGATGGTGAGCCGGTCCTCCTGCAGGAAGCCGAGCTTCTGGTAGGTGGAAGGGAAGGCGTGCCCGTCCCCGGCCGGCACGCGGGCGATGTCGCGGCCGAAGAAGCGGCTGCGGTAGCTGAAGTCGAGCAGGCCGAGCAGGGTGGGCGGTATGTCGATCTGCGCCATCAGCGTGTCGATGCGGCGCGGCTGGAAGTGCTTCGGCGCGTAGACGATCAGCGGGATGTGGTACTTGTCCACCGGGATCGCGGTGTCGCCCGCGCTGTCGGCGCAGTGGTCGGCGGTGATCACGAACACGGTGTCGTCGAAGTAGGGCTTCTCGCGCATGCGCCGGATGAAGTCGCCGAGCGCCCAGTCGGTGTACTTCACCGCGCCGAGGCGGTGGCCCTGCGGCGCGTCCACGCGACCCGCCGGGAAGGTGTAGGGCCGGTGGTTGGAGGTGGTCATCACGTGCAGGAAGAACGGCCTGCCGCTGGCGTGGATGGCGTCCATCCGGCGCATCGCCAGCGTGAACAGGTCCTCGTCGGAGACGCCCCACACGTTCTCGCCGTGGATGGGCATGTCCTTCGGGATCGCGTCGCGGTCCACCGCGGCGTAGCCGTTGTGCGCGAAGAAGTAGTCCATGTTGTCGAAGTAGCCGAAGCCGCCGTAGACGAACTCCGACGCATAGCCGCGCACGTCGAACACGTCGGCCAGCGAGAACAGCCCTTCGTTGCCG
Organism: Fulvimonas soli; assembly: GCF_003148905.1. GTDB lineage: Bacteria > Pseudomonadota > Gammaproteobacteria > Xanthomonadales > Rhodanobacteraceae > Fulvimonas > Fulvimonas soli. The sequence goes on from NZ_QGHC01000001.1 coordinate 265,661, forward strand.
GGCTGGCGCACCAGCGAGTCGCCCGGCGTGGGCGGCACCGACAGCGCCAGCGCCTCCAGGCCGCGCACCGTGCGCGTGCCGTTGGCGTAGAGGCGCGTGTAGAACAGGCCCTGGTCGGCCAGCGCGTCGAGGTTCGGCGTCAGCCCCTTGGTGTTGCCGAAGTGCGCCAGGTAGCTGCCGGACAGGCTCTCGACGCTGATCAGCACGACGTTGAGATGCTTCTCCGGGCCCGCGTTGCGGATCTCCCGCGCGAGGTCGCGCGGACCGGCGCCGATGAAGGTCGCATCCGGCGTGGCCAGCTCGCGGCGCAGGACGGCATAGGCCTTGTCCTGCGGCAGGGCGGGATAGAAACCGCGGTAGTCGAGCCGGTTGCCGCGGAAGGCCGCGAAGAACTGGTAGATGCCGTTGCCGGCCAGGGCGTTGATGTAGGGGTTCTCGAAACGGTCCTTCATGTCGGCGTTCACCGCGACGGTGACCAGCACCGTCGCCGCCGCCCAGCCCAGCGCGACCAGCGAGCGGCCGGTCCAGCGCGAGCCGTCGTCGCGCGCGCGCAGGCCCCGCCGCGTCAGCAGCAGCAGCCCCGCGGCGGCCAGCGCCATCAGCGACAGCCAGCGCGCCATCGGATAGGACTGCTCGATGTTGCCGACCACCTCGTCGGTGTAGACGAGGTAGTCCACCGCGATGAAGTTGAAGCGGGTGCCGAACTCGTCCCAGAACACCCATTCCGCGGTGCCGACGAACAGCAGGAAGAACAGCGCCAGGTAGCCGAAGGCATACAGCACGCGCTGGCCGGCGCGCGAGGCGTAGGTGAACGCCGCCAGCGGCAGCAGGTAGAGGAACAGCAGCAGGACCGGCCAGGTCTGCTTCAGCGTCGCCTGGTAGAGCAGGTGCAGCGCGCCCAGGGCCGCCAGGCACAGCGCCAGCAGCGCCGCGGCGTAGAGGCCCCAGCGCGCCCAGCGGCCGCGCGCGCCGTCGCGCGTGGGCACCAGCCACAGGAACAGCACCATCGGCCAGGCCACGTAGACGAAGGTGGCCAGGTCGTAGCCGAGGCCGACGCCGAAGATGTAGAGCAGGTTCGGCGGGGTGTGCGGCACGCCCGCGCCGGCCTTGGCGAGCAGCAGCAGGCGCACGGCGGAGGCGATGGCGAGGAAGCAGAGGCCGAACCAGGCGAGCGGGAGGAAGCGCTGCCGCAGCGCGGCTGTCTCGGAGGTGGCGGGCATGGCGCTGGAGGTCGCATGCGGGATCGCAGCCGCCTAGGGTAGGAAGCACTTCTTAGCTTTGGCTTAGGGCTTCCCGCGGGCTTCTCCGCCATCAGGCGGAGCGCCCGCACGGGGTGCAGCCGCGTCAGTCCGGCTATACGCGCAGCGCGTCGACCACCAGGGTGAATGCGGGTGAAGGCTGCCGGCGGCTCGGGTAGTACAGGTGGTAGCCGGAGAAGGGCGGGCACCAGTCTTCGAGCACACGCACCAGGCGCCCTTCCCCGATGTGCGGCGCAAATTCTTCTTCCGGCAGGAACGCGATGCCGAGCCCGTCGAGCGCCGCGATGACGATGTGGGGCGACGTGTTGAAGATGAGCTGCCCGTCGACGCGAACGTTCAACGGGCGGCCGCGGCGTTCGAATTCCCACACGTAGAGTCCCCCGCGCGTCGGGAAGCGCAGGTTGATGCAGCGATGGTCCACCAGGTCGCGCGGCGTCTTGGGGACGGGATTTGCGGCGAAGTAGGCCGGCGAGGCGACGGCGGCCATCCGCAGCCTGGGGCCGATCGGCACCGCGATCATGTCCTTGTCGATGGTGTCGCCCAGGCGCACGCCCGCATCGAAGCGGTCGGCGACGATGTCCCTGAGCCCGTAGCTGACGTCGAACTCGATCCGGATGTCGGGATACTCGTGCAGCAGCGGCATGAGCTTGGGCAGCAGCGTCGTTCGCAATACGTGATCGCCGCTGGTGATGCGCACGGTGCCGGCCGGCTTGTCGCGCAATGCGGTCAGCGCGTCCAGCTCGGACTCGATCTCGTCGAGACGATGGCCGATCGCCCGCAGCAGGCGCTCCCCGGCCGGCGTGGGCGAAACGCTGCGCGTGGTGCGCGTGAGCAGGCGGATGTCGAGCTGCGTCTCCAGGCCGCGGATCGCCTGGCTGAGGGCCGATTGCGTCACGCCCAGCAGCGCCGCGGCGCGGGTGAAGCTGCCTTCCCGCGCGACGGTCACGAAGGCCAGCAGATCGTTGAGGTTGCGTCGTGCCATGGCCCAGTCTGGCACGAAGCATTGATTAGATTCACTAATTGGCCATAGAAGCATTCATCGTCTAATCAAGGTGATTCCTCCCGGTCACACTATCCATGTCCGCCATGGGCATGGCATGGGACGGGAGCGCTTTCGATGCGCGTCAAGGCCCATGGCGCCCATGCGGGCGACGCCGAATGCCGCTTCGTGATCGACAACGCCCTGGTGGGCGCGATCGAGGAAAGACCGATGAAAAAGCTGCTTCTCGCGTTGGCCCTTCTCGCCAGCGCATCCATTGCAATGGGGCAAGACATGTCCAAGGGCGCAGACAACTTCTACAGGAGCGACAAGGTGACCTTGCGGAAGGTCAGCTTCGACAACCAGTACAAGATGAAGGTCGTCGGGAACCTGTTCACGCCCAGGGACCTGAAGCCGGGCGTCAGGTATGCCGCGATCGTCGTCGGCCACCCGATGGGCGCGGTGAAGGAGCAGAGCTCGAACCTGTATGCGCAAAAGCTGGCCGAGCAGGGCTTCGTCACCCTGGCGATCGACCAGTCGTTCTGGGGCGAGAGCGAGGGCCAGCCGCGCAACGCCGTCGCGCCGGACATCTATGCCGAGGCGTTCAGCGCGGCGGTGGACTACCTGGGCACGCGGCCGTTCGTCGACAGGAACCGGATCGGCGTGCTCGGCATCTGCGGCAGCGGCAGCTTCGTCATCAGCGCGGCGAAGATCGACCCGCGCATGAAGGCGGTCGCGACGGTCAGCATGTACGACATGGGCGCCGCGAACCGCAACGGGCTCGGTCATTCGCAGACGCTCGAACAGCGCAGGAAGATCCTCGCGGAAGCGGCGGAGCAGCGCTACGTGGAGTTCACGGGCGGCCAGGCCAGGTACACCAGCGGGACGGTGCACGAGCTGACGCCCGACACCCCGGCCATCCAGCGCGAGTTCTACGACTTCTACCGTACCCCGCGGGGCGAATTCACGCCCGCAGGCTCGTCGCCGCAGCTGACCACGCATCCGACGCTGAGCAGCAACGTCAAGTTCATGAACTTCTATCCGTTCGACGACATCGGGACGATTTCCCCGCGTCCGATGCTGTTCATCACGGGCGAGAACGCGCACTCCAGGGAATTCAGCGAGGAGGCGTACCGGCTTGCCGGCGAGCCGAAGGAGCTGGTCGTCGTGCCCGGCGCGGGCCACGTGGATCTCTACGATCGCGTCGACCTCATTCCGTTCGGCAAGCTGACCGCGTTCTTCCGGGCCAGCCTGAAGTAGTTCGCCAGGGAGCCTGGAGCGCGTTCATGCGACGGCACGATGCGAAGCCCGCTTGCGAAGCGATGGATCGTCGCGGGCGTCGGCCCGTGAAGCACGGCACGGGAGGTCCAGGCCCCGGATGGCGCGCCATGCCGCGTATCGCGGCGAGGCCGGCGGTTCCCGCGCGCTTCCTGTTCGCCCTGCTTGCGGCCCATGGGGCCTCCGCGAACGCATCGCCGGCCGCCCCGGGTGGCGCGGAAACGGCGGAAGCGAAAACCGTTCCCTTTCGAGAAGGCAGGCATCGCATGGATATCCGCATGGCCATCGGTTCCACGACGTTGACGGCGACCCTGGACGACAACCCGACGGCGCGGGATTTCGCCGCGTTGCTGCCGTTGACCGTGACGCTGCAGGATTTCCATTCCACCGAGAAGATCAGCGGCGAGCTGCCCGGGCGCCTCTCGCAGGAGGGCGCGCCCGCGAGCGCCGCCGGGGCGGCGGGCGACATCGCGTTTTATGCCCCGTGGGGCAACCTCGCGCTTTTCCACCGGCCCGGCCCCGACGCCCGCGGCCTCATCAAGATGGGAAGGATCGTCTCCGGCATCGAAGCGCTCGAGCGGCCGGGGCCGCTGCGCGTGACGATCTCCCGCGCCGACCAGCGATAAGGAATCGAAGGCATGCACGCAGTGGGATCGAACGACTGTGGCTGCCCCAAGGTCCTGCGCCTGATGGAGCTTCCCGTGCTGCATCCGGCGCGGGGCCAGGTGCGCGCGTCCGCCGGGCTTCTGCCGTTGCGGGTCGCCGCGACGTTCCCCGCGGCCGAGACGGCGGCCACCCATCGGCGCCTTGCCGGGGGCGGCCTGCGTGGGCGCGCCATCCTCGCCTTCGACGAACGGATGAAGCACCGATGACGAACGTCGCTCCCTCCACGGCGGCCGCAGGCAGGGGCGCGTGGAGCGCCGTGTTTGCGATGTCGCTCAGCGCGTTCGCGCTGATCGCATCCGAGTTCATGCCGGTCAGCCTGCTGACGCCGATCGCGCGCGATCTGCACATCAGCGAGGGCAGCGCCGGCCAGGCCATCTCCGTCTCGGGAGCGTTCGCCTTGCTGACCAGCCTCGTCATCTCGACGCTGGCCCGGCGGCTCGACCGCAAGGCGCTGCTGCTGTCGCTGACCCTGCTGACGATCGTCTCGGGCGCCATCGTGGCCTTCGCGCCGAATTACTTCCTCTTCATGGCCGGTCGCGCGCTTATCGGGGTGGTCATCGGCGGCTTCTGGTCGATGTCGGCGGCGACGGCCATGCGGCTGGTGCCGGACGCGCAGGTCCCGCGGGCCCTGGCGATCGTGAACGGCGGGAACGCCCTGGCCACGGTGGTCGCCGCGCCTCTGGGCAGTTTCCTCGGCGCGATCATCGGATGGCGAGGCGCGTTCTTCTGCGTCGTTCCGGTCGCGGCGATCGCCTTCGGCTGGAAGCTGGTGAGCCTGCCCCCGATGAAGGTCGAGCCCGGGGAGAGTTCCGGAAACGCACTCAAGCTGCTGGCGCGGCCCTCGGTCGCGCTGGGCATGGCGGCGGTCAGTCTCTTCTTCATGGGGCAGTTCGCGTTGTTCACCTACCTGCGGCCGTTCCTCGAGACGGTGACCCGCGTCGGGGCCTCCGTGCTTTCGCTCATGCTTCTCGTCGTCGGCGTGGCCGGCTTCGTCGGCACCGCCCTGATCGGGCGGTGCCTGAAGGAAGGCCTCTACCGGACGCTGGCCATCATCCCGGTGTCGATGGCGGCGGTCGCCCTGGCGCTTATCGTTCTTGGCGGCTCGGTTGCCGCGACCGCGGTGCTGCTTGGCATCTGGGGGCTGCTAGCGACGTCGGCCCCGGTGGGCTGGTGGACCTGGCTGGCGCGAACGCTGCCGCGGGATGCGGAGGCCGGGGGCGGATTGATGGTGGCCATCATCCAGCTCTCGATCGCGTTGGGCGCGACGGCGGGAGGCGTCCTGTTCGACCTGCGCGGCTATCGGGCGACCTTCGGCATGAGCTCGGTGCTGCTCGTCGTCGCGGCTGCTCTCGCGGTCCGCACGGCGCGCGCCATGTCGCGCACGGCGCCGGTCAATGCCGTCGCCGCTCGTTGCGAAGCCGGTCTGGGGGAGTAGCGGATGTTGCCGGGCCGGGGCGCAGGCAGGGTTTAGCGGAAATTCCGCGATCGCGTCAGGCATCCCGGCCGATGCGCTATGTGCACGGCGCCTGCCGCCGTCAATCCACTTGGCAGAGCGCCGAGCGCCTGACCGGAGCCGCCCGTGCGCCCCAAGGCTGCCGGCACGCGGAGACCCCAGTTCATCCTGATCGCGCGCCACGGCGGGCGAGGGCCGACGCACGCGCACAACAAAGGCCATTCCTTGCGGAATGGCCCAAGTCGCTGGTTCGATTGGTGGAGCGGAGGAGGATCGAACTCCCGACCTTCGCATTGCGAACGCGACGCTCTCCCAGCTGAGCTACCGCCCCACGCGAGCCGCGCATGTTAGCAGGGCCCCGGCGCGGCGCCAAGCCCTCGGCGTCAGCCGGGCAGCAGGGCCGGCAGGCGGTCGGCGAGCAGCCCGCGGCGCCAGCCGTCGAGGAAGTCCGGCCACTCGGCGGTGACCACGTATTCCTCCAGCACCTTGCGCGGGCACAGCAGGCCGGGCGGCAGGTCGAGCTCGGCGGCGCGCCGGTCGACGAAGTCCTTCATCGCGGCCAGGGCCTGCTTGGCCTGGCCCTGCGGGTATCCGGGAATCGTCGCGGTGGCGGCGATCTCCTCCGCCTCCACCGGCGCGGCCAGCAGCTCGAACAACTGCGCGCGTTGCGCCGAGCGCAGCGCGCGCTGGCCGCGCGCGCGCTGCTCCAGCTCGCCCGGCGTGCGCGGCGGCGACTGGGCGAGGTCGAGCGCGAGCGCATCCTCCAGCAGCCACGGGCGCGGGCGGTCCAGCTCGCGCGCGCTGCGCTCGCGCCACAGCAGGATGCGGCGCAGCAGCGCCTGCTTCTCCGCCGGCCATTCCGCGGCGGCGCGGAAGGCGCGCTGCGGCTGCGGATCGGCCGCGCGCTGGCCGGCGCGGGCCTTCAGGCGCGCGCAGTCCTCGGCGTGCCAGGCGCTGCGGCCGCGCCGCTCCAGGCGCTCGCGCAGTTGCGCGTGCACCGGCTCGAGGTGCACCACGTCGAGGGTGGCGTAGATCTTCTGCGACTCGGTGAGCGGGCGCTGCAGCCAGTCCGAGCGCGTCTCGCCCTTGTCCAGCTCCGCGCCGACCAGTTCCGCGACCAGCGCGCGGTAGCTCAGGCCCAGCCCCATGCCGACGAAGGCGGCGGCGATCTGGGTGTCGAACAGCTCGTGCGGGCCGCCGGGCAGCAGCGGCGCGAGCGCCTCCAGGTCCTCGCTGGCGCTGTGCATCACCACGGTGCGGCTCTCGCGCAGCGGGTGCAGGGACTGGCCGATGTCGAAGGCGAGCGGATCGACCAGCGCGTAGCCGCCGTTCCAGCCGAGCTGCAGCAGCGCGAGCTGCGGATAGAAGGTGTTGCGGCGCATGAACTCGGTGTCCAGGCCCAGCGCGGCGTCGGCGGGCAGTCCGGCCAGCCAGGCGTCGAGGCCGGCGCGGCGGTCGATCCATGCGGCGGCGGGGGCCGCGGGCGTCAGTGACATGCGTGAATCCTTGAGGGCGCGACGCGCGCGCATTGCCCTGTCGTGGGCGGGTGCCATATGGTGAGCGGCGCACGATAGCAGGCCATCGCAGGACGCCCAACCATGCCGAGCAACCAGACCGTCCGCCGCCAGCGCGCCCTGGGAGGGGCGATCGGCGTGATCGTGCTCGGCGGCGCGCTGGTCTACCACTTCTTCCCGCGGGTGTTCCACGTCGAGCCGGGCCGGATGGCGTCGCGCGCGGTGCCCGCGGGCACGACGCTGCCGTATGCCCCGGCCACCTCCGCGCCGGCCGTGGTGGACAACGAGCTGGCGGCCGGCCCGCCGCTGACGCTCGCGCCCAGCGAGGTGATCGCCAAGCGGATGCGCCAAGCCGACCAGCACCTGCCCGAGCAGCGCAGCGAGGACACCCCGGAGGTGCGGGCGCTGGTCGAGCGCGCGGCCAAGGCCCTGCAGGCCGGCCGGCTGACCGGCGAGGACGGCGCCGCCGCGCTGTACGCCCAGGCCGCCAAGCTCAAGCCCGACAGCCGCCGGGCCGCCGCCGGCCTCTACGAGGTGCGCGACCGGCTGGCGGCGCAGGCCGGGCAGGACATCGCGCTGGGCGACGCCGAGACGGCGCAGGACCTGCTGGAGACGCTGCGCGGCCTGCCCGACAGCGCCGGTGCGGTGCGGCAGCTGGAGGCCAGCCTCAGGACCCTGCAGCAGGTGCGCCCGATCCTGACCCGCGCCGCGGCCCTGCTGCAGCAGGGCAAGGCGGACCAGCCGGCCGGGGAGAGCGCGCTGGATCTCTACCGCCAGGTGCAGCAGCTCGATCCGCAGAACGCGGTGGCCGAGCAGGGCGTGTTCCAGGTGCAGCGGGTGGTGCTCGACCGCGCGCTGGCCGCGGTGGCGCAGAACGACTTCGCCGCCGCCGACCGCGCCCTGCAGCAGGCCGAGGCGATCCAGCCCGGCTCGCAGCAGCTCAAGGACGCGCGCGCGCGCGTCGACGGCATCCGCCAGCAGCGCGCCGGCGCCCTGATGGCGCAGGCGCATTCCGCGCTGGACGCCGGCAATCTCGCGCTGGCGGCGCAGCTGGCGACGCAGGCCAAGGCGATCGATCCCGCGCAGGAAGGCTATGCCGAGTTCCAGGAGCGCCTGACCAACGCCCGCCTGTACGCCAGCTACCGGCCGGGCCAGGTGTTCAGCGACCGCTTCGTGGACCAGCCCGGCCAGGCGCCGGCGATGGTGGTGATCCCCACCGGCCGCTTCCGCATGGGCGCGGCGGACGACGAGGATGGGCACACCGATGCCGAGCTGCCGGCGCACGAGGTCGTCATCGCCAAGGGCTTCGCGATGGCGCGCAGCGCGGTCACCGTGGGGCAGTTCCGCGAGTTCGTGCGGGCCAGCGGCTACCAGCCCGACTCGGACCGGCTGGGCGGCGCGAGCGTCTACGACGAGCGCACCGGCGCGCTGCGCGACGACTCCCGCGCCGACTGGCAGGACGACTACGCCGGCCATCCCGCGGCGGACAACCTGCCGGTGGTCAACGTCTCCTGGAACGACGCCCAGGCCTACGCCGCCTGGCTCGGCCAGCGCACCGGCAAGCGCTACCGCCTGCCCAGCGAGGCCGAGTTCGAGTACGCGCTGCGCGGCGGCACCACGACGCGCTACTGGTGGGGCGACGGCAAGCCGGACAAGCCGGTGGAGAACCTCACCGGCTCGGGCGACCGTTCCGCGCGCGGCCGGCGCTGGAGCAACGCCTTCGCCGGCTACCGCGACGGCTACTGGGGGCCGGCGCCGGTGCTGAGCTTCGCGCCCAACCCGTTCGGCCTGTACGACATCAACGGCAACGTGTCCGAGTGGGTGGCCGACTGCTGGCACGACAGCTACCTGCGCGCGCCGCAGGACGGCGGCGCCTGGCTGAACCCCGGATGCAGCATGCACGTGGTGCGCGGCGGCTCCTGGGGCAGCTCGCCCGACCAGGTGCGCTCGGCCTTCCGGCAGGGCACCGACGGCAGCCTGCGCAGCGGCCGCGTCGGCTTCCGCGTGGTGCGCGAGCTGTAGGAAAAGCCTGCCGCGGCAGGCACATGCGCACCGGGCGGCGGACATCCGGCCGACTGTTTTTCGTCACGGAGTTTTGCGAGACTGGTTGCCAGCCGCGCCGGCGGCTGCCTGCAGCTTCAGCACCCTCTCTCGCGTCACCGAGAGGCTCGGCCCCTGTTTCGACAGCTTTCCGAGGAGACGCGCCATGAAGCCGGAAACCATACGCCTGTTCGTTCCCTACAGCACGGAAGCGCCGTGGATCGTGCGCCGCGAGGTGGCCCGCGTGGGCACCTACGCCAGCCGCGACGAGGCGGTCTCGGCCGCGCTCGCCATGCGCCTGAAGCTGATCCGCGCCTGGGGCCGGGCGCATCCGCCGGTGAGCGTGCAGGAGAGCGACGGCAGCTGGCACGACGTCACCGAGGGCGGGCCGGACCGGGCCGGCTGAGACATCTTCCATCGCCTTCTACGCTGCTGACGTGCTCACGGCCCGGCGATTCCGATCTGTACCGCCACCGGGACGGTCGACATCACTGATTCGGCCGCAACGATTTCCCTGACGCTTGCGTGCGGGCCGGGGAAGATCGAAGGCGTGAACGCCGGTCCGCGATGACGCAGCATGGCGGGAGAGCGGGCGAGGGTCGGGCATCGCGGCCGGGGGCCGCTCCCACGAGGCTTGCGAGGCCCCTGTGGGAGCGGACTCCGGCCGCGATCGACCTGGCCGCGGTTCATCCCGCTGGCCTTCCCGGCGATCTTCCCCCGGAAGATTTTGAGCAGGCTCCCAGGGCATGGCGAGGGGACCCGGAGGTCCCCCCGCGAAGTGCCCGGAGCATGCCGGCGCCGCCCGGCGCGCGAGGTCAGCCGCGTATGAACGCGAGCAGGTCGGCGTTGATCGCGTCGGCGTGCGTGGTGTGCATGCCGTGCGGGTAGCCGGGATAGATCTTGAGCGTGCGTTCCGCAAGGCCGGGAGCGGCGCGCTCAGGACCAGATCCGGCCGGCCTCCCGTGGCGGCGATGCTGGCCTTCGCCGCGACGCCGATGTCGACGTCGATCTCGGCCAGCCACTTGGGCAACTGGTAGCCATGCACGCCGCGCACCCGCGCGATCTCCGTGGTGACGGGCAGCGCCAGCACGTGCGCGAAGAAGCTGCGCCGCCGCATGGCTTCCAGCAGCTCCACCAGCGCATGCGAGCCCTGCGCGCCCGGCCGGCGGATGACCACGGCGACGGACGCCTCGTCGTAGGGATCGTTGTCGCAGACCGCATAGGAAAAGAACCAGCCCGGTCCCGGGAAAGGCCCGCAGGGGCTCCAGCGGCGTCGGCAGCGTCGCGCGCAGCCGGTCGATCGGGGTCCGCAGGAGCAGCTGGACGCTGCTGCTGCGGTAGTAGAAGTCCGGCGCCCAGACGGGGCCGACGCGGGAGTCGACCAGCCGCTTGGGTATCCGGTGGAAGAAGTCGATGTCGCCCGCCGCGGGGTCGCGCGCGACCTGGTCCAGGTCCGGGTTCATCCGGAAGCGGTCGTAGTACCCGCCGGCCGGCACCTCGACCGCGTGCCCGCCGAACTCCACTTCGGTGAATCGCCTATCCGCCATGCGGCGCCCCTTCGCGGTCGGGCCCCCGGTCAGGCCGGTCGCCCGCCGGGACCGTAACGTTGAACCGGACTTCGAGGTCAAGCATCGGGCGCCCATCCGTCCCGGGCGTGGTCCGGCGCATGGTCGGCCCGGGCGGAGCGCGCCTGCATCCAGCGGCGATAGCGGCGGGCGCGGCGCCTCGCCCGCGCCTGCGCGAGGACCAGCGCCCAGAGCGGCGAGACGCCGGGCGCCGTGCGCCGCTGGCGTCCGAGGCGGAGCAGCTGGTACTTGACGGCCGCCATGTGCGCCGAGGCGGCGAGCGGCTTGTTCTTCCAGGCGATGGGCCTGAGCCGCGACGCCGCCGGCTGGCCGGCGCGCCAGCGGCGGGGCAGGTCCGGCTCGATGGCGAGCGCGGTGGCGATCCCCACCATGGCGATGCCGCCGTCGAGCACCTTCTCCGCGACCTCGCGCCGCCGGATGCCGCCCGTGACCATGAGCGGCATCGTCGCCACGCCGGCGATGTCGCAGGCGAACTCGAGGAAGTAGGCTTCGCGGGCCAGCGTGCGCTCGTCCCGCGCGGCGCCCATCATCGCCGGCGCCTCGTAGCTGCCGCCGGAGAGCTCGGCCAGGTCGACGCCGAGTGGCGCGAGCATCGCCACCACGGCCCGCGCATCCTCCGGCGAGAAGCCGCCGCGCTGGAAATCGGCCGAGTTGAGGATGCGGATTTTGGGACGAGTGGTATTAAAGCAGCCTTCTTGACGACCGCTTTAATTGGCAGGCAAGGTGGTGCTTGAGGCGTTACGGCGAAGCGAAATGCGGCTTCGGCTAAATAGGGAAGGGGCGTCATGGATCGTTGCGCGAGAAGCCGTGAAATATGCGCAATTGGCGTGCTGATGTTGGCAGTTCGAAGGTGCCGTGCGCGCGCCAACGCGCATCGTGCATTACTACTACACCGATCCTCAGGGCAGCGTCCTGGCCAAGACGGATGTCCAAGGCAACATCATCGCGCGGTCGGCTTCGTTGTGAAGGGAGAGGACGGCAAGCTCTCCGTTCAAAATTCCGGTGATACGAAGAGCGGGGAAACCGTCACGGCGAGAACGGCATCGACAACGATCCCGTCCAGCGCCGTTGCTGGCATTCATGGGCATATCGACAACGGGCCGCACCGCTCAAACGGCATGGTCGACGATCCCAAGAGCAACGGCAATTACGGGGACACTCAATCACTGCGGGCAGGTATGCCAATGGCGACCGTTTCGCGTGGACAAGTGGGCTGGCACGAAATGCAGGATGGTCAACTCCAATTTACCTATCCCGCCGGCGCCCTCAACGGCAGCCAGAACCAGCAGATGCAAAACAATCTGAACGTCGAACAGCTGAACTTCCAGCAGCCGTAACCATGAATATCTGCAAAGCCCTATTGGGTGCTGTTCTGGCGGCTGCTCTGCCGAGCGGCCGCTTGCAAGCCTCTGAACATGAAGCCGCTTTGAGCCCGAGTGCGCTGAATGGCAACCCTTCCCAGTACAACAGGAAAACGGTAACTGTACGGGGTTGCATAACGCTTGTTGCCGAAGGCCGCAACATCTATGAGTCGCAAAATATAAAAGCTGAATTTGACCGCCATGTGGCTGCGGGAGGAGCGGACAACTTCAAGCCGCGGGAATGGGACAAGTATTGCCTGACGATTGCGAATCCAGGGCCAATGGATAAGCATCCATCGGTCTTCGACAAGCAAACGCTGACGATCAAGGGAAAGTTCGTTGATGACTATCTGACCCCGCGAACACTCGACTTGGGCGCGTGCCCGCTTCCAACGGCGATATTCATCGACTACACGGACTTGCGGAAGCGGTATCCCGCGCTCTTTCACGAGGACCGAAGGACCAGGTGCTCGCGATCGCCGTGGACGCAATAAAGGATTGTTTGCGCGGGGTGAGCCACAAGTACGATTTTTACTTCACGACGGGCGAGCCCTATTTCGAAGATTAGCTTTTCGAGCGGGATGCATGGCTCGTCGCACGCTCAGTTGACGTTTTGATTGGCGATGCGGAGCAACTTCTTGTTTGCTCTGCCAGCCGGGCGAGAGCCCGCAACGTGATCGCTCGCAGTCGGAATTGGCCCTTCTTCGGCGCGCCCTTTTGGGCAGCTTTGCGTGCCGCTTTCTTGGTGGCCTTGGGGTTTCGTTGCCCGAGTCCGGCCGGTCGGCCGGGGCCGTGGAAGCCTGCTTCGGGCGCGACGCTGACCTTGAAGCCCGGTTTACGGTCAAGGCGGTTCCGCGGCCGTGCGGCGGCGGGCGGGGCCGCTGCCATGGCTTGGCGGCGCATGCGAGTCGGCGCACAGCCTGGCGGGGAACCGCTACGGCTTGACCATCACCTTGACCGACTCGCGCGCGTCCATGGCGCGATAGCCGGCGGGCACCTGCTCCAGGCCGACCACGCGGTCGAAGACGCGGCCGGGCTCGATGCGGCCCTCCAGCACGTCGGGCAGCAAGTCCTCGATGTAGGCGCGCACGGGGGCGGGGCCGCCGCTCACGGTCACGTTGCCGTAGAAGGCAGGCTGCGCGGCGGGGATGGCGTCGTAGTGCGGCACGCCGACCCGGCCGATGGCGCCGCCGGCGCGGACGATGGCCATGGCGGTCGCCATCGACGTGTCGCTGCCCACGCACTCGAGCACGGCATGCACGCCGAAGCCGCCGGTCAGCTCGCGCACCTTCGCGGCGCCGGCCTCGCCGCGCTCGCCGACCACGCCGGTGGCGCCGAAGGCCCGGGCCAGCGCGATGCGGTCGGCGTGGCGCCCAAGCATGATGATCTGCTCGGCGCCGAGGCGCTTCGCCGCGATGACGCCGCACAGGCCGACGGCGCCGTCGCCGATCACCGCGACGCGCTTGCCCGGAGCGACGCGGGCGGCCAACGCCGCATGGTGGCCCGTGCCCATGACGTCGGACAGGCTGAGCAGTGACGCCGCCAGGGCGTCGTCGGCGGGCGTCGGCAGCACGTAGAGCGTGCCGTCCGCCTGGGGGATGCGCAGTGCCTCGGCCTGGGCGCCGTTCACCCGGCCGCTGCCGAAGAAGCCGCCGTGCACGCACGAGGTCTGCAGGCGCTCCTGGCAGAACTCGCAGGTGCCGTCGGAAAACGCGAACGGCATGATGACGAAGTCGCCGGCCTTCACGCGCCGCACGTCGCGGCCGACGTCCTCGACGACGCCGATGGCCTCGTGGCCCATGCTGCGGCCGCCTTCGACGGGCGGCATGTCGCGGTAGGGCCACAGGTCGCTGCCGCAGATGCAGGCGCGGACGACGCGGACCAGCGCGTCGGTGGGTTCGACGATCGTGGCGTCGGGCACGTGCTCGACGCGAACGTCGCCGGCGCTGTACATGAGGGTGGCGCGCATGGGAAAAGTCCTCGGACGGAATGGTGGAGGGGACGGCTACATCGCGTAGCCGGGTTTCTTGCAGAGCCGTCCGGGATGGGCGGCGATGTCGGGCCGGTAGACCTTTTCGGCCCAGTCGCGGGCCGGGATTTCCTCGAACGCGACCGAGACGGCTTCCTCGCCGTAGCCGGGCACGTCCATCACGTCCCGGGCGATGCGCTCGGCCAGTTCCTGCTTCGGCTGCTCGGTCTTGCCGGGCCAGGCCTTGACGATGACGTGGGGCATGGTTGGCTCCGCTCCTGCGTGGAAGGGCCGTTCGGGCCGGCGCGACGCCCGATCACGGGTTTTCCGCGAACGCCTTGCGCGCGATGCCCACGGCGGTGCTCGCGGCCGGCCAGCCGGCGTAGAACGCCAGGTGCGTGATCTCCTCGACGAGTTCTTCCTTGGTCACGCCGTTCTGCAAGGCGTACTTCAGGTGGAACGGCAGCTCGTTCACGCGGTACTGGGCGATCAGCGCGGCGACGGTGGCCAGGCTGCGGTCGCGCCTGGAGAGGCCGGGGCGTTCCCACACTTCTCCGAACAGCACCTGCTGGGTGATCTGGTCGAGCGCGGGGGCGATGTCCGCATAGGGACCCTGGCGGGTGGGGGACTTGTCGGTCATGGTGTGGGCTCCAGGTAGTGCGGTGCTCATGGGGCTCGATGGCGTTCACGACGCGCGCGGAGGACCCGCCAGGTACTGTTCGTCGGTGACGTGCTCCATCCATTCGACGACCTTGCCGTCGAGCGCTTCCTGGACGGCGATGTGGGTCATCGAGGTGGTGGGCGTGGCGCCGTGCCAGTGGCGGTGGCCGGGCGGGCACCAGATCACGTCGCCGGCGCGGATTTCCTCGATCGGCTCGCCTTCGCACTGCGTCCAGCCGCAGCCGGCGGTGACGATCAGGATCTGGCCGAGCGGATGCGTGTGCCAGGCGGAGCGGGCGCCCGGCTCGAAGGTGACGCTGCCGCAGGCCACCCGCGCGGGCGCCTCCGCGCTCACCAGCGGGTCGATGCGGACGTTGCCGGTGAAGTACGCCGGCGATCCCTTGACGGAGGGCTGGGAGCCGTTGCGGATGAGTTTCATGGGAAGTGCTCCGGATGAACAAAGGGGGGCGGCGGCTCGCCGTCGCCGCGGCCTCGCGCCGGCTCGACTAGCGGCCGGCGCGCGCGGCCAGGTGCGCGGGATAGCGCTCGCCCTGCACCTGGATGTGCGAAAGCGCAGCGTCGATCCTGCGCAAGTCGTCTGCGGTCAGTTCGATGGCCGTGGCGCCGATGTTCTCTCGCAGGCGAGGCGACTTGGTCGTGCCCGGGATCGGCACGATCCACGGCTTCTGCGCAAGCAGCCACGCAAGCGCGATCTGCGCCGGGGTCGCCTGGCGCTCGCCGGCGATGCGGCCGAGCAAGTCGACCAGCGCCTGGTTGGCCTTGCGCGCCTCGGGCGAGAAGCGCGGCACGACGTTGCGGAAGTCGTCCTTGGCGAACGGGGTGTTCTCGTCGATCTTGCCGGTGAGAAAACCCTTGCCGAGCGGGCTGAACGGCACGAAGCCGATGCCCAGCTCTTCGCACAGCGGGAGGATGGCTTTCTCGGGTTCGCGCCACCACAGCGAATATTCGCTCTGCAGCGCCGCGACGGGCTGGACGGCATGCGCGCGCCGGATCGACTCGGCGCCGGCCTCGGACAGGCCGAAGTGCATGACCTTGCCCGCGGCAATCAGGTCTTTGACCGTGCCGGCGACGTCTTCCATCGGCACGCCGGGATCGACGCGGTGCTGGTAGAAAAGGTCGATGCGGTCGGTGCGCAGGCGCTTGAGCGAGGCGTCGGCCACCTCGCGGATGCGCTCGGGCCGGCTGTCCATGCCGGCCCTGGAGTCGCCGTCGCGGAAGCCGAACTTGGTGGCGATCACCACGCGGTCGCGGAACGGCGCTACGGCCTCGCCCAGCATTTCCTCGTTGAGGGCGCCGTAGGCTTCGGCCGTGTCGAAGAAGCCGACGCCTCGGTCGAACGCCTCGCGGATGAGCGCGACGCCTTGCGCGCGCTCGAGGCCGGGACCGTAGCCGAAGCTCAGCCCCATGCAGCCGAATCCGAGCGCGGAGACGACGGGGCCGTGTCGGCCGAGCGTGCGGGTCTGCATGGCGGTGCTCCTGGCGGGTTCGAAACGTCCCCTAGTCTGGTGCCGATGTGCCTATCCGATAAGCCGGGTAATATCGAAAGGACTTATGTTCCGAATAGATGAATAGGCCGGGCATGGGCGGCGAGAACTACAACGACCTGCAGGCGTTCCTCGCCGTGGCGCGAGAGGGCAGCTTCACGCGCGCCGCGGCCCAGCTCGGCCTTTCGCAGTCGGCGCTGAGCCACAAGATCCAGGGACTCGAAGCGCGGCTGGGCCTGCGCCTGCTGACCCGCACCACGCGCAGCGTCTCGCCCACCGAGGCGGGTTCGCGGCTGCAAGAGGCACTGGTCCCGAACTTCGAGAACATCGACGCCGCGCTCGCTGGCCTGAGCGAGCTGCGCGACAAGCCCAGCGGCAACATCCGCATCACCTCGAGCGAACACGCCGCGGCCACGATCCTCTGGCCGGCGCTGGAGAAATTCCTGCCGCAGTACCCGGACATCCGCGTCGAGGTGGTCAGCGATTCCACGCTCACCGACATCGTGGCCGAGCGCTTCGACGCCGGCATCCGCCTGGGCGAGCAGGTCGCGCAGGACATGATCGCGGTGCCGATCGGGCCGCCCACGCGCCTGGTGGTGGCCGGCGCGCCGGAGTACCTCGCCGCATCGCCGCCGATCGCGACGCCGCGCGACCTCACCGCGCACGACTGCATCAACCTGCGTTTCCTGACGCACGGCGGCCTGTATGCGTGGGAGTTCGAGAAGGACGGCCACGCGCTCAACGTGCGCGTGCAGGGGCGGCTGATCTTCAACAGCCTGCAGCGCATCCTCGAGGCCGCGCTGGCGGGCTTCGGGCTCGCCTACCTCCCCGAGGACATGGTCCTGCCGCACATCCGCGGCGGACGCCTGCGCCAGGTGCTGGACGACTGGTGCCCGCTGTTCGCCGGCTACCACCTTTACTACCCGAGCCGGCGGCAGCCTTCGCCGGCCTTCGCGTTGCTGGTCGACGCGCTCCGCTACCGGAAGCGCCGCTGAGGCGGGGTGGGCACCGGCCAGGGCCGGTCCGGGCTCACGGGGGCGCCGCCCAAACAAAAGGCCCCGGAAAGGGGCCTCGGATCACACTGGTACCGGTGATAGGACTCGAACCTACACTCTGTCGCCAGAAGCGGATTTTGAGTCCGCCGCGTCTACCATTCCGCCACACCGGCACGTGGGCAGGCGATTATGCCGGCATCAATGGACCGGGTCGAGCCCCAGCTGGCGCTCGCAGCGCTGGTACCAGTGGTCCTCCGGCAGCGGCTGGAAGACCGCGCAGTGGGTCATGTTGCCCGAGTAGATGTGCAGGCTGACCGCCACCGTGTCCTCGCTGGGATTGCGGATGGTGTGATACTCGTGCGGCGGGATCAGGCTGCCGGCCGAGCCGGGGCCGGCCTGGATCGAGCCGACCGGCTGGAAGCACACGCGCTGCTCGCCGTCGCTCTGCACCCGCTCGTACTGCACCACCTCCAGCGCGCCGCTCCACACGCCTTCCACGCACCACATGCCGCAGTGGTCGTGGATCGGGGTGCCCTGGCCGGGCGCCCAGGTCATCGCCACCACGCAGTAGCCGTGCTCCTCGCTGCGGTACAGCTCGCGGCGGGCGTAGCGGCCCTCGGCGGTCTCGAACACGCAGTCGGGGAGCTTCACCGCGCCGCTGCGGATCAGCTTGCACAGGCTGTTGCGCAGGCTGTCGGTGATGGCGTGGGTGGACTCCTTGCTGACCGCGGTGTCGATCGCGTCGATCAGTTCGTGGCAGCCGGGGAATTCCGTGGTGAGCATGGTGCTTCTCGAATGGCGGCGTCGCGCGCCGATTTTATCAGCGCGGGCCGGAGCCGGCGTGCAGGCGGTTCAGGAAGCCGCCGATGGCGCGGCTGTAGTTGGGGATGTCGACCAGGAAGGCGTCGTGGCCCTGCGGCGAGTCCAGCGCGACGAACTCGACCTCGGCGCCGGCCGCGCGCAGGCCCTCGGCGATCTGCTCCTGCTGCTCCAGCGGGAACAGGATGTCGGTGCTCACGCCGATCACCAGCGCGCGTTCGACGCGGATGCGCTTCAAGCCCTCCAGCACGCTGCCGCCGCCGTACTCGGCCACGTCGAACCAGTCGCTGGCGCGCGACAGGTACAGGTAGCTGTTGGGGTCGAAGGTGCGCACGAAGCGCTGGGCGTGGCCTTGCAGGTAGGACTCCACCTGGAACTCGAAGCCGAACGGCTGCTCCTCGCGCTGCTCGGGATCGAGCCGGATGCGCGCGAAGCGGCCGTTCCATTCCATGGCCGAACGGTAGGTGATCACGCCGAGCTTGCGCGCGATGCTCATGCCGGCGTCGGGGTAGGTGCCGCCCTCGGCCGCGTGGAGGTCGTAGTCGCCGCCGGCCCAGCCCGGATCGAGCCGGATCGCCTCGCGCTGCAGCGAGCGGATCGCGATGGCGAACGGCTGCGCCTGCGGCGCGGTGTCCACGCTGACGTGCGCGCGCACGCTGCCGGGGTGCCGCAGCATGTAGGCCAGCGCGCTCATGCCGCCCATCGAGCAGCCGACCAGGCAGGCCAGCCGCTCGACGCCGAGGCCGTCGCGGACCACTGCGTGCGCGGCGTCGGCGACGTCCTCCAATGACAGTTCCGGGAAGCGCAGCCGGTACGGCCGGCCGGTGGCCGGATCGACCGAGGCGGGGCAGGTGGAGCCCTTGTCGCTGCCCAGCGAGTTCACGCAGACCACGAACCAGCGGTTGGTGTCGATCGCCTTGCCGGGGCCGATCATGCCTTCCCACCAGCCCGGCGAAGGGTCATCCGGGCTGGAGGCGGCGTGCGCGCTGGGCGAGAGGCCGGTGAGGATCAGCAGCGCGTTGTCGCGCGCGGCGTTCAGTGCGCCCCAGGTCTCGTAGGCGACGCGGGCGCCGTGCAGCGCGCCGCCGCGCTTCATCGGGAAGGGCGAGGGCAGGGCGTGGTAGCGGCGCGCGTCCATGGGCGTTCAGTGCACCTTGTCGATGGTGATCCTCACCGGGGCCGCGGCGTTCACGTCGACCACGCCGGCGTCGCCTTCGAGGTCGCCGGGCTGGGCGATGGCCTGGCCGCTCCTGCTGATGCGCGCGCCGACGAACACGCGCGGCACGGAGGACAGCGTGAGCTGCGGCGTCATCGCCATCGCGTCGGTCAGCGTCACCGTGGCCGGCAGCGCGGCGGCGTCGAGCCTGGCCACCGCCAGCGGCATCGGCGGGCCGTGCTCGGCGCGGGCGTAGACGAACAGCGTGTCGCCCTTGCCCACGCGCGCGGCCAGCGCGGGCGCGAGGGCGACCTCGACCTTGAGCTGCGGCCCTTGCGGCGCGGTGGAGGCGGCGCCGCCGGCCGCGTCCGTCGCGCCATCGGTGCCCGCGGGCGCGGCGGCGCTGGCCGGTGCGGCCGGCGACTGGCCGGCGCGCGCGTCGGCCACCGCGATCTGCTCGGCCACCGCCTGCGCGACGCTGGAGCCGGGCTCCAGCAGCGGCTGCAGGCGGCGCCAGAACGCGGCGGCCTCCGCGTAGCGGTCGGCCTGGAAGGCGGCGATGCCGAGCAGCCACAGCCCGCGCTGGTTGGTCGGGTCGAGCTGCACGGAGCGCTGCAGCAGCGCGAGCGCGCGGCCGTCGATGCGGTGGTCGGGGCGCACCTGCGAGTCGGCCTCGGCCCAGCCCACCATCGCGCCGACGTTGTCGGCGTCGAGCTGCAACAGGTGGTCGAAGGCGTCGCGCGCCTCGGCCGGCTGGCGCATCGCGGTCATGCTCTGCGCCAGCAGCGCCCAGCCCTGCGCGTCGCCGGGCTGCTGCCCGAGGTGCTCGCGCAGCTGGGCGATGGCCTGGTCGATGTCCTGCATCGTCGGCTGGCGGCTCACGCCGTCGAGCGCGGCCGGCGTGCCGACCAGCACGTACAGGCCGATCGCCGCCAGCGGCAGCGCGAAGGCCAGGCCCAGCCCCAGCGCGAACACGCCGCGCGGGCGGCCGAGCCGGCGCCCGGCGCGCAGCAGCGGCACCAGCAGCAAGGCCAGCGCCACGACGATCATGGCCGTGGCGATCAGGAAGAAAGCGGTTTTCACCAATCGTCCCCGTTGTCGGTCGGCGCGGTCGCCGCGGCCGGCGCCGCGCGGCTGCGGCGGCGGATGGTGAGCCACACCACCGCGCCGCCGGCCAGCAGGATCAGCGCCGGGCCGAACCACAGCAGCACGGTGCCGCGGTCCAGCGGCGGGTCGTACAGCACGAACCTGGAATAGCGGTCGACCAGGTACTGCTTGATCTCGTCGTCGCTCTTGCCCTGCCGCATCAGGCCGAACACCTCGTGGCGCAGGTCGCGCGCCAGGTCGGCGTTGGAGTCGGCCAGGTTCTCGTTCTGGCAGACCAGGCAGCGCAGCTGGCGCGTCAGGTTCTGGAAGCGCACTTCCTCGGCGCGGTCCCTGAACGGCAGCGGGTCGATCGCCTGCGCTGCGGCGAGGCCGGCGGCGAGCAGCAGGACGCAGGCCAGCAGGCGGAACGGCGCGTGCATCACGGCGCCTCCTTCCGCAGCGCGGCGATGCGCGGCTTCAATTCCTTCTCGATCACCTCGGGGGTGAACGGGCCGATGCGCTTGTAGCGGATCACGCCCCGGGCGTCGATCAGGAAGCTCTCCGGCGCGCCGTACACGCCGAAGTCGATCGCGGTGCGGCCCTCGCGGTCGGCGATCACCAGGTCGTAGGGATTGCCGTGCTGCGCCAGCCAGGCCTTGGCGTCGGCGGGATCGTCCTTGTAGTCGTAGCCGACCAGCGGGATGCCCAGGCTGCGGCCCTCGGCCATCAGCACCGGGTGCTCGTCGCCGCAGGCCACGCACCAGCTGGCAAACACGTTGAGCAGGTAGGGCTTGCCCAGCATGTCGGCCTTGGCGAGCGTCCTGGACGGGTCGTCCAGGTGCGGCAGCGCGTAGGCCGGCGCGGGCTTGCCGATCAGCGGCGAGGGTACCTCGCGCTGGTCGTGGCCGGTGTTCCACCAGATGCCGAAGCCGAACAGCGCCACCAGCAGCAGGAAGGCGAACAGCGGGACCAGCCGGCTCATGCGCGCGACTCCCGTGCGATCGCCGCCGCGGGCGCGGCCTCCGGCTGCGCCGCGCCGGCCGTGCGCCTGGCACGGAAGCGCCTGTCCGCCGCGCTGGCGAAGCCGCCCAGCATCATCAGCAGGCCGCCGGCCCAGATCCAGCGCACGAAGGGCTTTTCGTAGAGCCGCAGCGCCCAGGCGCCTTCCAGGTTGCCCGCGTCCATCGGCTCGCCCAGCGCCACGTAGAGGTCGCGGGTCACGCCCGGGTCGATCGCCGACTCGGTCTGCACCTGGCCGCGCAGGTAGGTGCGCTTCTGCGGGTGCATCACGGCGACGGTGCGGCCGTCCTTGAGCACGGTGACGGTGCCCTGCTCGGCGTGCCAGTTCGGGCCGCGGGTGGCGTGCACGCCGTCGAAGCGGAAGCGGTAGGCGCCGATGGCCTGCTCGTCGCCCGGCGCCATGCGCACGTCGCGCGTCACGCTGAGCGATTCGGACAGCAGCACGCCGACCAGGAACACGCCCACGCCGAAGTGCGCCAGCAGCATGCCGGCCATCTCGGCCGGGTAGCGGCGGCCGCGCGGCATCTCGCGCCAGCGCTTGTAGACGTAGAGCAGGGTACCCACGCCGACCCACGCCGCGCCGGCGGTGCCGGCGATGGCCTTGGGCTGGCCGCCGACCAGGAAGGCGGCGACGACGGCGCCGGCCACCGCCGCCACGGCCACGCGCAGCAGCACGCTCCTGAGCAGGCCGGTGTCGCCCGCGCCACCCCAGCGCAGGAACGGGCCGAACGGCAGCAGCACCACCACCGGCAGCATCAGCAGGGTGAACAGGAAGCCGAAGTAGGGCGGGCCCACCGAAACCTTGCCCAGGTCCAGCGCGTCGCCCACCAGCGGGAACAGCGTGCCGAGCAGCACCATCGCCGCGGCCACGGCGAGCATCAGGTTGCCGACCAGCACCGCGCTCTCGCGCGAGACCGCGCCGAACGGCTTGCCGCCGGCCACCTTGGGCGCGCGCAGCGCGTACAGCAGCAGCGAGCCGCCCACCACCACGGCGAGGAAGCACAGGATGAACAGGCCGCGCCGCGGGTCGGAGGCGAAGGCGTGCACCGAGGTGAGCACGCCCGAGCGCACCAGGAAGGTGCCCAGCAGCGAGAGCGAGAAGGCGAAGATCGACAGCAGGATGGTCCAGGCGCGCAGCGAGCCGCGCTTCTCGGTCACCGCCTGCGCGTGCACCAGCGCGGCGCCGACCAGCCAGGGCATGAAGCTGGCGTTCTCCACCGGGTCCCAGAACCACCAGCCGCCCCAGCCGAGCTCCGCGTAGGCCCACCAGCTGCCGGCCACGATGCCGGCGGAGAGGAAGCCCCAGGCCACGTTGGTCCACGGCCGCGACCAGCGCACCCAGGCCTGCTCCAGCTCGCCGCCGAGCAGGCCGGCGATGGCGAAGGCGAAGGCCACCGAGAAGCCCACGTAGCCCATGTAGATCACGGGCGGGTGGAAGGTCATGCCCGGGTCCTGCAGCACCGGGTTGAGGTCGCCGCCGTCGGCGGGCATCGGCAGCAGGCGCTCGAACGGGTTGGAGGTGAACAGGATGAAGGCGAGGAAGCCCGCCGCGATCAGCCCCAGCACGCCCACCACGCGGGCCAGGAAGGGCTCCGGCAGCGAGCGGCTCAGCGCGATCAGCGCCACCGTCCACACGTCGAGGATCGCCACCCACAGCAGCATCGAGCCCTCGTGCGCGCCCCACACCGCGGCGATGCGGTAGTACCAGGGCAGCGCGAGGTTGGAGTTGTCGGCGACGTAGCGCACCGAGAAGTCGAACTGCAGGAAGGCCCACACCAGCAGCATGAACGCGGTGCCCACGAACACCGCCTGGCCCGCCGCGGCGGGGCGCGCCAGCGCCATCAGCGCGCGGTTGCCGCGCCAGGCGCCGAGGATCGGCAGGACGCCCTGCGCCAGCGCCAGCAGCAGGGCGAGGACCAGCGCGAGTTGGCCGAGTTCGGGGATCATGGGGAGGATGGCCGCAAAGCGGTGGACGGGCAACGCGCGCCACGGCGGCGCGGGCGTGGGGCGTGGGCCGGCCGGGGCGGGGGCAGGGCGTGCATGGCTCGGTTCATTCCCGCGTCCCCCGTTCCGCGTCCCCGCCTCCCACCTGCTTCCCCTGGTGCGCCTTCGCCATCGCTTCCTTCAGCTCCTTCGGCATGTAGGTCTCGTCGTGCTTGGCGAGCACCTCGGTGGCGACGAAGTGGGCGTTGTCCATGTGGCCGGTGGCGATCACCGACTGGTTGTCGCGGAACAGGTCCGGCAGGATGCCGGTGTACTCCACCGGCATCGCGCCATTGGCGTCGACCACGGTGAAGGTGACCTTGAGCGAGTCCGGCGAGCGCTGGATCGAGCCGGCCTTGACCATGCCGCCCAGGCGGAAGGTCTGGTAGGCGCTGGCCTCGCCCGACTGCACCTGGCTCGGGGTGAACAGGTAGTTCATGTTCCGCTGCAGCGCGAACACGGCCAGGCCGATCGCCACGGCGGCGGCGGCGAGCACCAGCAGGACCAGGATGAGGCGGCGTTTGCGGGCGGGGTTCATCGTTCGCTCGGCAGGGATCCGGGGGCCGGCGCGCGCTGGCGGCGCGCCTGGCGGGCGAGGCGCGCGCGCAGCTCGCGCAGGATGCGGCGGCGACGCAGCGCGGGGGAGAGGAAGTCGGCGGCCAGCACCAGCAGGAACACCGCGTAGGCCGGCCACACGTAGGCGGCGTAGCCGCCCATGGCGAAGAAGCCGTTCATGCGCGCTCCTCCGCCTCGGCGATGCGCCGCACCCAGTCCTTGCCGCCTTCCAGCTCCAGCAGGTCGGCGCGCACGCGGCCGCACAGGCTGGCGAGGTAGTAGCACTTGGTCGCCACCATCATGGTCAGCAGCGGCCACAGCATGTCGCCGCTGATCTTCGAGGGGCCGAGGATGCGCACGGTGGAGCCCTGGTGCAGGGTGTTCCACCAGTTCACCGAGAAATGCACGATCGGCACGTTGACGATGCCGATGAGGGCGAGGAAGGCGGCGGCGCGCGCGCCCTGGCGGCGGTCCTCGAAGGCGTGGTACAGCCCGATCACGCCCAGGTACAGGAACAGCAGCACCAGCTCGGAGGTGAGCCGCGCGTCCCAGGTCCACCAGGTGCCCCACATCGGCTTGCCCCACAGCGAGCCGGTGACCAGGGTGACGAAGGTGAAGGCCGCGCCGATCGGCGCCGACTCCATCGCCACCACCTCGGCCAGCTTCACCCGCCACACCAGCGCGACGAACGAGGCCACGGCCATCGCCCCGTAGATGAACAGGCTCATCCACGCGCAGGGCACATGGATGAAGATGATCCGGTAGGCATCATGTTGATACCGGTCCTGTGGTGCCAGCACTAGCCCGCCGTACAGCGCCACCGCGCCGAGCAGCGCGGCCAGCGCCAGCGCCCACGGGCGCACCGCGCCGGCGAAGCGGTAGAAGATCGGCGGCGAGCCGAGCTTGTGCACCCAGAGCGGGATCCAGTTGGCCATCTCAAGCGTCCAGCGCGATACGTAGAGCGACGGCGCAGGCCAGCGGAGCCAGCACCAGCGCCAGCGCGAGGCCGGCGCCGAGCCAGGCGACGGGCGCGGACCACGGCAGCCCTTGCTGAGCGGCGGCCACGGCGCCGGCGGCGAAGATCACCACCGGCACGCACAACGGCAGCAGCATCAGGGCCAGCAGCATACCAGAGCGCCGCGTGCCAGCCGTCAGCGCCACCAGCACCGCGCCGAGCAGGCTGAGCAGCGGCGTGGCCAGCAGCAGCGCCAGCAGCAGCGCCGGCAGCACCGCCGCGGGTAGGTGCAGCATGCCGGCCAGCAGCGGCGCCACCACGATCAGCGGCAGCGCGGTGGCCAGCCAGTGGGCGAGGATCTTCATGCCCAGCAGCGGCGCCAGCGGCTGCGGCGAGAGCACCAGCTGCTCCAGCGAGCCGTCCTCCAGGTCGCTGCGGAACATGCCGTCGAGCGCCAGCAGCATCGCCAGCAGCACGGTCACCAGCACCACGCCGCCGGCGATGCGTTGCAGCAGCGCGTCCTCCGGGCCCAGCGCGAAGGGGAACAGCGTGGCCACGATCAGCGCGTACAGCACCGGCATGGCGAGGTCGCCGCGGCGGCGCCAGGCCAGCACCAGGTCGCGGCGCAGCACGGCGGCGCAGGCGCGGGACAGCGGCGCGCCGCTCATGCGTGCATCCTGATCCGCCGCGGCTCGCCGCCGTGGAAGCTCACCGCGCCGTGGCTGGTCACCAGCGCGCTGCCGCCGCCGTCGACGTGCCGTTCCAGCACGCGGTTGACCAGCGCGATGCCGGCGCGGTCGAGGTTGGCGTAGGGCTCGTCCAGCAGCCACAGCGTGCCGGGCAGCAGCAGCAGGCGGGCCAGCGCGGCGCGCTTCTTCTGGCCGGCGGAAAGGCGGCGCACCGGCTCGTCCTCGTAGCCGGCCAGGCCCACCTCGTCCAGCGCGCCGGCCACGCTGGCGCCCTCGCGCGCGCCGTGCAGGCCGGCGGCGATGGCGAGGTTCTCGCGCGGGCTGAGGTCGCCCTTCAGGCCCAGCTGGTGGCCGAGCAGCAGCGTCTCGCCCGCGCAGGCCTCGCGCCGCCACGGCGCGCCGCGCCAGTAGAGCTCGCCGGCGCCCACGTGCAGCAGGCCGGCGAGCAGGCGCAGCAGGGTGGTCTTGCCGCTGCCGTTGTCGCCTTCCACCAGCGCCAGCTCGCCCTCGCCGAGGCTGAAGTCCAGCGGGCCGAACACGGGCTCGTCCGCGCGGAGGAAGGACAGGGCCCGTGCCTCGAGCAGCGGGACGGCGGTGGCGGCGGCGGTCATCCGCGCGATTGTCCGCAATGCGCGGCGGGCTTGTCCATGCGGCGCAGTGCCGCCGCCGGGGGGCCGGGGCAGGTATCGGGGCCTGTCCGCGACAGTGGGCGGTGGTCCGCCACTTCGCGGCCGGAGGCCGCTCCCGCAGGAGTCCGGCAAGCCTTGCGGGAGCGGCCTCCGGCCGCGATCACCCTGGCCCGAGACCACCGACGGCCGGACGCCGCATCTCCACGCCACCGCGGTTCATCCCGCTGGCGGGGTCCAGCGCAGTCGGGCGGGAGCGTCGCCGCGGCCGTGCAGGTAGGCGTGCTGGCCGAAGCGGCGCATCAGCGCGTCCAGCGCGGCGGTGTCCGGGCCGACCACGAACAGGCTGGGCTCGTGCCAGCCGTCGCCGCCCAGGCCGATGGCGGGCAGGACGCGCACGGTCGCGGGGTGCCGGCGCAGCGCCGCCAGCAGCTCGCGCTGCGCGGCGCGGTTCTCCTCGTCCGTGCACCGCTCCGAGCGCGGGTTGCAGGCGGTGACGAAGCCCCAGGCGGCCTCGCCCACGACCGCCTGGAGGGCGGGCGGCAGCGGCCGGTCGGGCGCGAGGCGCGCCCACTCGGCCGGCTCCACCCAGGCGAGGTAGTCGGCGGCGCGGTAGTCGGCGGCGAGCGCCTCATCCATGCGGCAGCGGTGGCAGGGCGGCCCGCAGCTGCGCCACCGCAGCGTCGAGGTCCACCCGCGCCGGGTCGCCGCCGGCCTCGCCCAGCAGGCGGTCGAGCAGGGCGTCCTGCGCGCGGCCGCGCTCCAGCGCGTAGGCGTAGGGCAGGTGGGTGAAGGTGACCATGCGGTAGCGCGCCATGAAGTGCCGCGGCTCGCGCTCGGCCAGCTTCAGGCCGAGCTCGCGGCGGGCCAGGTAGCGCGGGTCGGCCACCGAGTCGCGCATCTCCACGTAGTTCTCCAGCGCCATCCGCGCGATGGCGTCGGCGTTGGGCTGGCGGATGCGCTGGAACTCGGCGAAGGCGCCGGCGGTGTCGCCACCGCAGCCGGCCAGCAGCTCGGCCAGCGCCACGGTGTCCTCGAAGCCGCAGTTCATGCCCTGGCCGTGGAACGGCACGATGGCGTGCGCGGCGTCGCCCACCAGCACGGCGTGGCCGTCCAGGTGCCAGCGCTCGAGGTACAGCGTGGCCAGCGTGCCCACCGGGTGGGCGTCGTAGTCCGCGGCGAAGCGCGGGATCAGCGGCAGCAGGTCGGTGAACTCCTCGCGGAAGAAGGCCGCGGCCGCGGTGGCGTCGGGCAGGCTGGCGAAGCTGGGGTGCGGCCCCTGCGCGGGCAGGAACAGGGTGACGGTGAAGCTGCCCTCGGTGTTGGGCAGGGCGATGCACATGTAGCCGCCGCGCGGCCAGATGTGCAGGGCGTTGGGCTCGATGGCGAACTGCTCGCGGCCGCCGCCGTCGCGCGGCGGCGCGGCCGGCAGCTCGCGGGCGGGCGGGATCTCCAGCTCCTTGTAGCCGTGGCCCAGCCATTCGGTGCGCTCGCCGAGGTCGGCCTGCGCGTGCATCGCCGCGCGCAGCGCGGAGCCGGCGCCGTCGGCGCCGACCAGCACGCCGGCGTCGCATTCGCGCTCGACGCCGCGCTCGTCGGCGAGGCGGATGCGGCGGCGCCCGAAGTCCGCGCCGGCCAGCGCCTGGCCGAAGTGGAAGCGCACCCCGGCGGCCTCGGCGGCGTCCAGCAGCAGCATGTTCAGCGCGCCGCGCGAGACCGACCAGATCACCTCGCGGTCGTCCACGCCGTAGCGCTGCAGGCCGCCGCCGCCGTCGCGCGCGTGCACCATGCGGCCGCGCATCATCACCGCGCGGCGCAGCACCTCGTCGGCCAGGCCGGCGCTGCGCAGGGCGTGCAGGCCGCGTTCGGCCAGGGCGAGGTTGATCGAGCGCCCGCCGGCGAAGCCCGCGGTGCGCGGGTCGGGGCGCTTCTCGAACACGTCGACGGCGAAGCCGCGCCCGGCCAGCTGCCGGGCGAGCAGGGCGCCGACCAGGCCGCCGCCGACGAGGGTGATGGGTGGATGCGACATGGGCGATCCCGCGCTCAGGATCGCGCCACTGTTCCGCAAGCCGCGTACCGCCGCAAGCCGGACGGCGCGGGCGTCAGCCCTTGCGGCCGCCCTTGCCGCCGGCGGCGGGTCCCGGTCCCTGCTGCGCCTGCGTGGCGGCGTCGAGGAAGCCGCGCTGCATCGACTTCCACATGTCCAGGTTGCGCTCGGTCAGGTCGTTGAGCATGGCCCACGGCGTCTGCCCCATCAGGCTGTTGAGCTGGCTGCGGAACTGCTGCTGCTGGTCCAGGAACACCTGCAGGCTGCGCTCGAGGTAGGGGCCCATGAAGCCCTGCAGCGAGTCGCCGTAGAAGCGGATGATCTGGCTGAGCAGCTGCGGCGAGAGCATCGGCTGGCCCTTCTCCTCGTGCTCGGAGATGATCTGCAGCAGCACGGAGCGGGTCAGGTCCTCGCCGCTCTTGGCGTCGCGGACCTCGAAGCTCTCGCCGTCCAGCACCAGCTGGCGCACCTCTTCCAGCGTGATGTAGCTGGAGATCTCGGTGTCGTAGAGACGGCGGTTGGGATACTTCTTGATGATGCGGGTTGTTTGTGCCATGCGGCAAACCTAGCAGAAGGTATTGCGCCGCACCAGTCGCCCCCGTGATGGCGGATGCTGCACTTCCGGGTGCAGCAATCCGCCCGCTTGCGCGTCGCGTCAATGGCCCATCGCGCCGCCGGCGCTGCCGAACGGCGGGCGCGCGAACCACAGCACCGGGATCAGCGCCACGAACAGCACCGCGCAGCCGAAGAACACGTCGTTCACCGCCAGGGTCAGCGCCTCGCGGTTCACCAGCTGGTCGGCCAGCCCCAGCACCTGCCGCGACAGCAGGCCCCAGTGGCCGGCCGTCTGCAGGAAGCCGGTGGCGGCCGGGTGGTCCGGCGACACGCTCTCGGTGAGCACCGCATGGTGGAAGGTGCCGCGGTGCTCCCACAGCGTCACCGTGATCGCGGTGGACATGCTCGAGCCCATGGTGCGGAAGAAGTTGGCCAGGCCCGAGGCGCTGGCGATGTCCGTCGCCGGCAGCCCCGCCAGGTAGATCTGGTTGAGCGGGATGAAGAAGCAGGGGATCGCCAGACCCATCACGAAGCGCGGCAGCACCAGGGTGGAGAACGAGGCCGAGCTGTCGAAGGTGGAGAACCAGTACGAGGTGGCCGCGAACATCACGAAGGCGAAGGTCACCACCGCGCGCAGCTCCAGCCGGTGCATGTTGCGGCCGAGCAACGGCGAGACCAGGAAGGCCAGCACGCCCACCGGCGCGGTCGCCAGGCCGGCCCAGGTGGCGGTGTAGCCCAGCGTGGTCTGCAGCCACAGCGGGAACACCACGTTGATGCCGAAGAAGGCGAACATCCCCAGCGACAGCGCCAGCACGCCCACGGTGAAGTTGCGCTGGCGGAACAGCGACAGGTCCACCACCGGGTGCTTGGCGTGCAGCTCCCACACCACCAGGAAGGTGAGGCAGACCAGCGCCACGATGCCCAGCGTGGTGATCATCGGCGAGGCGAACCAGTCGTGGTCGTTGCCGTTGTCCAGCATGAACTGCAGCGCGCCCACGCCGACCACCAGCAGGCCCAGGCCGACCATGTCGATCGGCATGCGCACGGTCCTGGTCTCGCGCTTGCGCAGCAGCGCCCAGGTGATCGCCGCGGCGAGCAGGCCCACCGGCAGGTTGATGTAGAAGATCCAGGGCCAGGAGAAGTTGTCGGTGAGGTAGCCGCCGAGGATCGGGCCGAAGATCGGCGCCACCACCACGGTCATCGCCCACAGCGCCAGCGCGATGCCCTGGCGCTCCTTCGGGTAGCTGGACAGCAGCAGCGTCATCGACAGCGCCACCATCGGGCCGGAGCCGGCGCCCTGCATCAGGCGCGCGAACACCAGCATCGGCATCGAGGTGGCCAGGCCGCACAGCATGGAGAACACCACGAACAGCAGCACCGAGGCGACGAAGGTCCGCACCTCGCCGAAGCGCTTGGCCACCCAGCCGGTGAGCGGCTGCATGATGGCGCTGGCCATGGCGTAGGAGCTGATCGTCCAGGTGCCCTCGCTGGGGCTCACGCCCAGGCTGCCGGCGATGTGCGGCACGGCGACGTTGACGATGGTCATGTCCAGCACCTCCATGAAGGTGCTGAACGCGACCGCGGCGGTGAGCAGCACCAGCGCGCCGCCGTGCAGCGGCTTCGGCGGCGGCGCGGCCTCGTTGGGGACGGCGGCCATGGCGGCGGCTCAGTCGGCGCGGGGCAGGTTGGCGCGGATGATCTTGTCCGCTTCCTCGTCCGCCTGCGCGGCCATGCGCGCGTAGACGTCCGTCTCGGCCACCGGCTGCCGCGCCGGCGCGGCCGGCAGCACCGGGCCCTTGTCGTCGGTGACGTCCACGGTGACGTCGGTGGACAGGCCCAGGCGCAGCGGGTGCTTGTCCAGCTCCTTGTCGTCCAGCGCGATGCGCACCGGCACGCGCTGCACCACCTTGATCCAGTTGCCGGTGGCGTTCTGCGCCGGCAGCAGCGAGAACACGCTGCCGGTGCCGGCGCCGATGCCGACCACCTTGCCGTGGTACTCCACGCCGCCGCCGTACACGTCGGCCTCGATTTTCGCCGGCTGGCCGATGCGGATGTGGCGCAGCTGGCCCTCCTTGAAGTTGGCGTCGATCCACAGGTCGTGCAGCGGCACCACGGTCATCAGCTGCTGGCCGGGCTGCACGCTGTTGCCGACCTGCACGCTGCGCTGGGCCACGTAGCCGGTCACCGGCGCGTAGATCGCGTTGCGTTGCGCGGCCACCCAGGCGGCGCGGAAGTTGGCGCGCGCCTGCTCCACCGCGGGGTTGTCGGCGATCACCGTGCCCTCGATCGCGGCGTGGGCGGCGGCGGCCTGCGCCCTGGCCGCGTCCAGCGCGGCCTGCGCCTGCTGCACGCCGTCGCGCAGGTGCTGCACGATCTCCGGCGACTCGGCCTGCGCGGCGACCAGCGGCAGGTGGCGGGCGAGGTCCGCCTGCGCCTTCTTCAGCGCGATCTCGCTCGCCGCGACCTGGGCGTCGGCGCTGCTGGCCGAGCTGGTCTGCTGGCGCACGCCGCGCACCGCCTGGGCGAGCGCGCTGCGCGCCTGCTGCAGGCGCACGTCGGCGTCGGTGCTGTCGAGCCTGACCAGCACCTGGCCGGCCTCCACGCGCTGGGTGTCGTCGGCCAGGATCGCCACCACCGTGCCGGGCACCTGGGCGGAGATCGCCACCTGGTTGCCGCCCACGTAGGCGTTGTCGGTCTTGACCCGGGTGGAGAACACGAACAGCCACAGCAGGAACCAGCCGAGCGCGGCCAGCACGAAGATCGCGGTGACGAGCAGCAACGCGCGGCGGCGCTTGGCCGGGTCCTTGGCCGCCATGCCGCTGTCGTTGCCGGCGGGCGTGCCGTTCTTGGAGGTGGGGTCAGTGGCGCTCATCGGCGTCTCCGGAATGGGTCGTGGGGGCGGTGGGGGCGGAAGCGTTGGCGGCGACGGCGGGCGGCTGCTCGGCCATGCGGTAGCCGCCGCCCAGCGCCTTGACCAGCGCCAGGTCGGCGGCGACCGCCTGCGCGTGCAGCTGGGTCTCGCTGTCGCGCTGTTGCAGCAGCTGCGCCTGCGCGGCCAGGCTCTCGCGGGCGTCGCTCACGCCCTGGCGCACGCGCGCCCGGGCGCTGTCGGCCAGCTGCCGGTCGGCGGCGAGCTGCGCCTGCTGCTCGTCGCGGCGCGCGGCCAGCGTCTGCGCCGTCAGTGTCTGGGTGGAGACCTCGCGCGCCGCGGCCAGCACCGTGCTTTCGTACTGCGCCACCGCGCCTTCCAGCTGCGCCCGGCTGATGCCGTAGTTGGCCTTGAGCAGGCCGCTGTTGAAGATCGGCAGGTGCAGCGCCGGGGTCAGCGAGAAGACGCGGCTGCCGGTGGTGAACAGCTTGTCCAGGTCGATGCTGGACAGCCCGGCCATGGCGCCGAGGCTGAGGTCGGGCAGGAACTGCGCGCGGGCGACGTCGGTCTGGCGCAGCGCCGCCTCGACCTGCCAGCGGGTGGCGGCGATGTCCGGCCGGCGCGCGATCAGGTCGATGCCGGCGTTGGCCGGCAGGCCGCCGGCGATCGCCGGCAGCGGCCGCGGGTGCAGCGTCGGCAGTTCCGCCGGGGAGACGCCGACCAGCGCCGCCAGCGCGGCGAGGCGGATGCTGGCCGAGCCGGCCAGCGCCGCGCGCATCTCGCGCGCCGCGGCCAGCTGCGCGCGGGCCTTCTGCGCCTCGTCCGGGCGGTCCACGCCCTGCCGCACGCGCAGCTCGGCGATGCGCAGCAGGCCCTGCTGCACGGCGAGCTGCTGCTCGGCCAGCTGCAGGCGCGCCTGGTCGGCCTGCCAGCCGAAGTAGGTGTCGGCGACGGCGTACTGGATCGCCAGCGCGGCGGCGCTCTGCTGCGCCTGCGCGGCGCGGGCCTGGTCCAGCGCCGATTCGACCTCGGCGCGGTGCTTGCCCCACCAGTCGATGTCGTACTGCAGCTGCACGCCGAGGTCGCCCTGGTTGTACCAGCTGAAGCCGAGGAACTGCGACGGGATCAGGCCGTGGTCGCTCATGCGCTGGCGGGTGACCTGGGCGCTGCCGTTGACCGTGAGGCCGGCTTCTGCCGCGGCCGCCCGTGCCGACTGCTCGGCGCCGCGCAGGCGGCTCTGCGCCAGCGCCAGGTCGGGCGCCTGGCGCATCGCGCGCTCGATCAGGTCGTCCAGCTGCGGGTCGCGGTAGGCGCGCCACCAGGCCGGGTCCGGCCAGTCGGCCTGCGCGCGCGTCGGCAGGCCGGCCAGCGGTACGTCGTCGCGCAGGGCCGGATGTTCGAGCCGCGGCGGGACGGCGCAGGCCGCCACGGCCAGCGCCAGCGCCGCGGCCAGCAGCGTCCGCGCCGTCGGCAATGCGTGCTTCATCGGGATGTGCTTCATGGGGGGAGGGGTTCCAGGCGGTCGAGGTTGTCGGCCAGCTTGCGCAGCAGCCGGCCCAATTCGCGCTTGTCCGCCGCGGTGAAGCCCTCGTACATGGCGGACAGGCGGGGGAACATCGGCGGCAGCATCTTCTGCACGAAGCGCCGCCCGGCCGGCGTGATGCGGATCTGCACGCGGCGGCGGTCCTCGCGGCTGGCGCCGCGGGTGATCAGCCCGCGCTGGGTCAGCGCGTTGGCGATGCGGGTCATGTTGGTGGCGCCCTGGCTGGTGAACTCGCACAGCTCGCCCGGCGTGGAGCTGCCGTCCGGGCGGCTGTACAGGATCATCAGGGTGAGGAACTCGCTGTGGTTGAGCTTGTGCGGCTTGAGCTTGCGCTCCAGCTCCTCCAGCACGTGGCTGCCGACCATCGCCAGCAGCCGGCACAGGCGCGCCTCCTCGCCGGGCATCCCGGGCATGATCTGGCCCATCCGGCCGATGCCTTCGTCCATCATCGAGATGCAGGTGCTCAGGCGGGACATTTCACCAACGCATATTTCACCAGTGAACGAAGTATGGACGGGGCGGCGCGCCGGAGGCAAGTGCCGCGGCGCTCAGGCGAGCGAGAGGCCGAACAGGCGGTCCGCGTTGGCGGTGGTCGCGGCGGCGATTTCCTCCGGCGCCTGTCCGCGCAGCCCGGCCACGCAATGCAGCACCTCGGGCACGCGGGCCGGTTCGTTGCGCTGGCCGCGGTGGGCGGCGTCGGGCTGGTCGGGCGCGTCGCTCTCCAGCAGCAGGAACTCCAGCGGCATCGCCGCCACGATGCGGCGCAGCCGCTGCGCGCGCCCGTAGGTCACCGGCCCGCCGATGCCGAGGTGGAAGCCCAGCCGCCACAGCTGGCGAGCCTGCTCCTCGCTGCCGGAGAAGCTGTGCACCACGCCGCGCAGGCCAGGATGGGCGCGCAGGGTCAGGATCACTTCCTCCAGCGCGCGGCGCGCGTGCAAGATCACCGGCAGGCGGAGCTCGCGCGCCAGTTGCAACTGGCGCCGGAAGCAGTCGCGCTGCAAGCCGGCGTCGGCGTCGCCGTGGTAGAAGTCCAGCCCGATCTCGCCGACCGCCACCGCGCGGTGGCGCTCCAGCCACCCGGCGAGCGCCTCGACGTGCCCGGGCTGGTGCCGCGCCATGTACAGCGGGTGCAGGCCGTAGGCGGCATGCACGCCGTCATGTTGCCGCTGCAATGCGTCGATGCGGTCCCAGCTGGGGCGGTCGACGGCGGGCACGACCAGCGCGCGCACGCCGGCTGCCAGGCTGCGCGCCAGCACGGCCTCGCGGTCGGCGTCGAAGGCCGCGTCGTCGAGGTGGACGTGACTGTCGACCAGGGCTGGCATGCGCGATCCGGGGCGGGAATATCCAGGTTGTGATGCACTTCCGCCTCGCGCGGCGCGTTAAGGCCGCGTGACGGGAACGGTCTAAGTCGGATTCAGTATGGTAGAGGTTCAATGGCGACGCAGGTGAGGGGCCCTGCGACCGCATGGTGCCTCGCCATTTCCACCCGAGGAGAAATTCCATGAACAGGTTGACGGTCAATGTGCTTAATGTGGGGATCGCGGCGGCGCTCGCGATGAGCCTTTCGGCTTGCAACCGGGAAGCCAGCGCGGACGCCGGCGCAGCAGGCGCCACGGCCGCGCAGGAAAGCGCGCCGGCGCCCGCCGCCGCTCCGGCCGCGGAGGACAGCGGACCGAAGTACGCCAAGGTGGTCAGCGTCGATCCGGTGCGGCAGACGGTGAATACGCCGCGCCAGGTCTGCCACGACGAGGTCGTCAGCCACACCGAGCCGCCGAAGGACCAGCACCAGATCGCCGGCACCGCCATCGGCGCCGTGGTCGGCGGCGTGCTGGGTAACCAGGTCGGCGGCGGCAAGGGCAAGACGCTGGCCACCGTGGCCGGCGCGGTCGGCGGCGGCTATGCCGGCAAGAAGATCCAGGAGAGCCGCCAGCACGGCACCACCACCACCACGACCGAGCGCCGCTGCGAGACCGTCACCGACTCGTCCACCAAGGTGGTCGGCTACGACGTGCGCTACGAGTACAACGGCGTGACCCGCACCGTGCGGATGGACCACGATCCGGGCGACCGCGTGCAAGTGCAGGAGGGCGTGGTCGCGGTGTCGGATGCCCATTGACGATGACTTGCCAGAAGGAAGGAGGTGCGCGATGACGGTCCGCTTCAACGGATGGGCCCTGGCCTCGATGCTGGTCGCCAGCCTGGCGCTGGCCGGCTGCGAGACCAGCGGCCCCAGGTATGGCACCACCTACTCGTCGTCCGGCTACGGCTACAACGGCGGGCGCTGCAGCACCTGCGGCGTGGTGCAGAGCGTGCAGCAGGTGTACGTGCAGGGCGGCAACAACGGCACGCTGGGCGCGGTGATCGGCGCGGTGGCGGGCGGCGTGCTCGGCAACACCGTCGGCAAGGGCGACGGCCGCAAGGCCGCCACCGTGGGTGGCGCGGTGGTCGGCGGCGTGGTCGGCAACCAGGTCGGCAAGAACAGCGGCGGCGGCGACGTCGCCTGGCGCGTCGAGGTCCGCCTGGACAACGGCCAGTACGCCACGGTCACCCAGCGCGAGGACCCGGGCGTGCGCAACGGCGACTACGTCGAGGTGCGCGGCGACCGCGTGTATGCCAGGTGATTGGACGTCTGGACGTCCATTGAAAAAGCAGAAAGGCCATCCTCGCGGATGGCCTTTTCCTTTGTGAGGCGGCGCGGATGGCGCGCTTTCAGTTGACCGCGTAGAAGCGGTGCTCGCCGATGGTCGTGCCGGCGCGGTTGAGCGACCAGGACGGCGCGATGGCGACGGTGGCGAAGTGGTCGGCGTGCGGCACGTAGAGCCGGCGCTCCTTGAGCGGAAGCTCCCAGTTGTTGAGCGACTGCCCGGCGATCTGCCACGCCTTGCGGAAGGCGGCGAGGTTGTTGATGTCGAACGAGCCGGGCGTGGTGGTCACGGCGAACTGGTGCGGCGCGGTCACCACCTTGCAGACGGTGTCGCCCCACAGGCCGCGCTCGCGCCGCCGCAGCGCGACCTCGGCCACGGCCATCTGCCCCACGGTGGATTCGCTGCGCGACTCCAGATAGACCGTCGTCGCCAGGCAGGCCTGGTCGGCGACGGGCTGGGGGAGCACGGACGCTACCCACATCAGCAGGGAAAGTTTCATTGTCTGCCTCCAACGTGCTGTACGCGCCGGACGGAACCGCTGTCCGGCGCGCCGTTGCGGTGGACGGGCGGGCAGGCCGTTCCACCTGGATGGATCGCGCGGAGAAACTCTCAAGAGTCGCGCGACTTGCCACGGGATTGTGGCTCCCGACGGCTGATCCGGTGCCGGCGGGGCAAGTACTGCCTGGCGTTGTGCGGACCCTTTCGGTCCCTGGCACTGCATCGCTTCGCGCGGTGCGCGGAGCGGAACGCTCGTCTCCGGCTTTCGCCGGGTCGCGCCGATCCGGACCCCTCCGGTTCGTCGCGTCTTCCGGCACCCGTGGGCGATGGGTGCCGCCAAATTCGATCGGCGGAGCCTAGTGTCCGATGCCGGCTCTGGCAAGTGCCGGGTCGGCCCGGTTCATCTTTTGCTCACGTTTGTTTCACGCATCACGCGCGCATCGGCGACGTGCGCGCGTCGGCGAGCACGATGCCCACGCCGTCGATCGCCAGGGCGCCGCCTGCGAGTTGCTGTGCGTCGTCGTCGTGCATCACGGCGAGCGCTTCGCAACCGTCGCCGGCGGGCATCGCGTCGAGCACAACGATCTCGCGCACGCCGTCGCGCAGCAGGCTGCCCGGCGGCAGCGGCCGCGACAATACGACATGCTGCATATGCCGCTTGTGGCCGCCGCGATAGTGCAGGCGCGCGACGATTTCCTGCCCGGGATAGCAGCCCTTGTCGAGCGCGGTGGCGTGCAGCG
The DNA here is from genome assembly GCF_003148905.1 of Fulvimonas soli. Lineage (GTDB taxonomy): Bacteria > Pseudomonadota > Gammaproteobacteria > Xanthomonadales > Rhodanobacteraceae > Fulvimonas > Fulvimonas soli. Next base: position 302,712 of record NZ_QGHC01000001.1, read on the forward strand.
CGTCCAGCGAGAGCGCGGGCGGCAGGAAGGTGTCCAGCGCCGCGGACGGAAGCCATGGCCAGCCTGCGCGGATCTGCGGCAAGCGCCATGCGTCGTCGCGCTGCGCGCCGACCACCAGCGAGTGCGTTCCGCAGCCGAACCGCAACACGCCGTCACCTGCTTCGACGGCGTGCACGGGCATCGCTTCGGACGTGCCCAGCGGCAGAGCGGAACCTGCGGCGAGCCTGACCCTGGCGCGCAGGACGTAGCGTTGCAGCGCGCCCGCGAGCGCGACCGCCTCGCCGCCGCGCAGCAGCAGCAGCAGGCGTTCGTCGGCCAGCCTGGCGAGATGGAACAGCGCGCGCACGCGCCCCTGCGGGTCGAGCCAGGCGCTGAACTGCCAGCGCCCGGTCTCGAGCGCGGCGAGGTTGCTGCTGAATTGCGCCTGCGCGAAGGCGACGGCGTCGGCGCCCTCGATCGATACGGTCTCGGCGGAGTAGTGGCTGGGCATGCGTGCGAGGTGGGGACGGCAGCGGCGGGGCACAAGCGCTTCCGATACCGGCGCGCGCGCGGGGCGTCAAGGTTGTGCCGACCCGGCCGCAGGTATTAGGCTTTTGCGGCTAACAACCATGTCCGATACATCCTCTCAAACCGGTTCCGAGCCCGTCGCCGCCGACATTGCGGAGCGTCCGGCTGCGCCCGCCATCCCGGCGGGCGGCAAGGAGCGGACGGAGCGAACGGCGCCGGATCCCACCCGCTACGGCGATTGGGAAAAGAACGGGCGCTGCATCGACTTCTGAGGTCGTCGGGCCGGCGTCTGCCGTCGACCCGCGGACCGCGGAAGCAGGGCGGTCGGGCATCAGCGATTCCACTCAAGGATAGCCGCCATGGCAGACACGCGACGACCGCTCTCTCCGCATCTCCAGATCTACAAATGGCAAGTGCAGATGGTGACCTCCATCCTGCACCGCGCCACCGGCATCGCCCTCTCGGTCGGAACCCTGCTCGTGCTGTGGGGGGTGTTCTCCCTCGCCAGCGGCGAAGACAGCTACAACCGCTTCAAGGCCTGCATCGGCAGCCCGGTCGGCATGGTGCTGCTGCTCGGCTGGACGTGGTCGCTGTTCTACCACCTGTGCAACGGCATCCGCCACCTGTTCCAGGACGGCGGCATGGGCTACGCCATCCCGCAGTTCGTCCGCTCCAGCTGGCTCTCCATCGTCGGCAGCATCGTGCTGACCCTCGTCGTGTGGGCCTACGTGCTGAGCTCGGGAGGTGCGGCATGAGCGCGAACGGACAGCAGCACGACGTGCGCAGCCAGCTGCGCAATCCCCTGAAGCGCGCGCGCGGCCTCGGCTCGGCGCATTCCGGCGTCGGCCACTGGTGGACGCAGCGCGTCACGGCCGCCGCCCTGGTGTTCCTCGCCCTGTGGTTCGTCGTGACGGTGCTGGGCGCGCTGCACGCCGACTACGCGACGGCGAGGAGCATCGTCGCCAGACCGTGGAACGCGGTGCTGCTGGTGGCCTTCGTGCTCACCGTGTGCTGGCACGCCGTGCTCGGCCTGCAGATCGTGATCGAGGACTACGTCCATACCCGCTGGAAGGAAGTCGCCCTCCTGGTGCTGGTGAAGTTCATTGCGGTGCTCGGCACGCTGGCGACGCTGATGGCCGTGCTGCACGTGGCGCTGGGAGCCTAAGGTCGATGGAAAGCTACAAGATCCAACAGCACAAGTACGACGTGATCGTGGTCGGCGCCGGCGGCGCGGGCCTGCGCGCCACCTTCGGCCTGGCCGAGAAGGGCCTCAAGGCCGCGTGCATCACCAAGGTGTTCCCGACCCGCTCGCACACCGTGGCGGCGCAGGGCGGCATCTCCGCCGCGCTGGGCAACATGGGCGAGGACGACTGGCGCTTCCACTTCTACGACACCATCAAGGGCTCGGACTGGCTGGGCGACCAGGACGCCATCGAGTACATGTGCCGCGAGGCGATCCCGGCGATCATCGAGCTGGAGCACTACGGCGTGCCGTTCTCGCGCACCGAGGAGGGCAAGATCTACCAGCGCCCGTTCGGCGGCATGACCACCCACTACGGCAAGGGCACCGCGCAGCGCACCTGCGCCGCGGCCGACCGCACCGGCCACGCCATCCTGCACACGCTGTACCAGCAGGCGCTGGCGCACGACGCCACGTTCTTCATCGAGTACTTCGCCATCGACCTCATCTTCGACGACGAGGGCGTGTGCCGCGGCGTGCTGGCGCTGGACATGAACGAGGGCACCTTGCATTTCTTCCGCGGCCAGGCGGTGGTGCTGGCCACCGGCGGCTACGGCCGCGCCTACTTCAGCGCCACCTCGGCGCACACCTGCACCGGCGACGGCGGCGGCATGGTGCTGCGCGCGGGCCTGGCGCTGCAGGACATGGAGTTCGTGCAGTTCCACCCGACCGGCATCTACGGCTCGGGCTGCCTCATCACGGAAGGCGTGCGCGGCGAGGGCGGCTACCTCACCAACTCCAACGGCGAGCGCTTCATGGAGCGCTACGCGCCGAACGCCAAGGACCTGGCCTCGCGCGACGTGGTCAGCCGCGCGATGACCATGGAGATCCGCGAGGGCCGCGGCGTGGGCGAGCACAAGGACCACATCCACATCAACCTGATGCACCTGGGCGCGGACGTGATCCACGAGCGCCTGCCGGGCATCGCCGAGTCGGCGCGCATCTTCGCCGGCGTGGACGTGACCAAGGAGCCGATCCCGGTCATCCCCACCGTGCACTACAACATGGGCGGCATCCCGACCAACTACCACGGCGAGGTGGTGCAGAAGCGCGGCGACGACGTGGACGCGGTGGTGCCCGGCCTGTTCGCCATCGGCGAGGCGGCCTGCGTGTCGGTGCACGGCGCCAACCGCCTGGGCTCCAACTCGCTGCTCGACCTGGTGGTGTTCGGCCGCGCGGCGGCGCTCCGCTGCGCCGAGATCATCCAGCCGGGCGCGCCGCACAAGGACCTGCCGGCCAGCGTGCTGGACAAGGCGCTGGCGCGCTTCGACGGCCTGCGCCATGCCAAGGGCGAGCTGCCCACCGCGAAGATCCGCCTGGAGATGCAGCGCACCATGCAGTCCGACGCCGCGGTGTTCCGCACCGGCGAGTCGCTCAAGGAGGGCTGCCGGAAGATCTCGAAGGTGTATGAGTCCTTCAAGGACGTCGGCGTCAGCGACCGCTCGCTGGTGTGGAACTCCGACCTGATCGAGACGCTGGAGCTGTCCAACCTGCTGGGGCAGGCCGTGGCCACCATGTACTCGGCCGAGCAGCGCACCGAGAGCCGCGGCGCGCACGCCCGCGAGGACTTCCCGGAACGCGACGACCACAACTGGCAGAAGCACACGCTGGTGTCGGTCGACGAGAACGGCGGGACCCGCTTCGACTACCGTCCGGTGCACATGTACACCATGACGGGCGACGTCGAGGTGGTGCCGCCCAAGAAGCGCGTCTACTGACTTGAGCACGGAACCCTAGCGGTTCTTCCGAACGTTGTACCGGCGCTCGCTAGCCGAGCCGTTGAGGCCAGCACGAACCTGTGAGGCAAACGTGGCAGAGTTTTCGCTACCCAAGAATTCCAAGGTCCAGCCGGGCAAGCACTATCCGGCGAAGGGCGCCAAGAAGCCGCGCACCTTCCGCATCTACCGCTGGAACCCGGACGACGGCCAGAACCCGCGCATCGACACCTACGAGGTCGACCTGGCCGCGTGCGGCCCGATGGTCCTGGACGCGCTGCTGAAGATCAAGAACGAGATCGACCCGACGCTCACCCTGCGCCGCTCGTGCCGCGAGGGCATCTGCGGCTCGTGCGCGATGAACATCGACGGCACCAACACGCTGGCCTGCACCAAGGCCATCGAGGACTGCGCCTCGGGCGACGTGAAGATCTACCCGCTGCCGCACATGCCGGTGGTGAAGGACCTGGTGCCGGACCTCACGCACTTCTACGCGCAGTTCGCCTCGATCCGCCCGTGGCTGCGCACGCAGAGCGCGGCGCCGGACCGCGAGCGCCTGCAGTCGCCGGAGGACCGCAAGAAGCTCGACGGCCTGTACGAGTGCATCCTGTGCGCCTGCTGCTCGACCAGCTGCCCGAGCTACTGGTGGAACGGCGACCGCTACCTCGGCCCGGCGATCCTGCTGCAGGCCTACCGCTGGATCGTCGACAGCCGCGACGAGGACACCGGCGCCCGCCTGGACGACCTGGAAGACCCGTTCAAGCTGTACCGCTGCCACACCATCATGAACTGCGCGCGCACCTGCCCGAAGGGCCTCAACCCGGCCAAGGCGATCGCGGAGATCAAGAAGCTGATCGTGGAGCGCCGCTCGTAAGAAGCGTCGCCGCAAAGCGGCGACGCCGTTCTTCCTTCCCCCCTCCGGGGAGAAGGTGCCCGCAGGGCGGATGGGGGGCGGGCGCTCGCGGCAGGGCCGATCGAAGGCTTTTCTTGGATATGGGCATATCGCAAGATCGGCCCCTCACCTCAATCCTCTCCCCGGCGGGGAGAGGAGGCGAAGGAGGCGCTTCGCGCATCGTTTCTTTATGGAAGAGGCCCGCATCAAGCGCCTGCGCTGGCGCACGCGCCGCGGCACCCGCGAGCTCGACGCGCTGTTCGGCGGCTGGCTGGACGAACGCTTCGCCGATGCCGACGAGGCGCAGCGGCAGGCCTTCGACGAACTGCTCGACGTGCAGGACCCGGACCTGTGGGACTGGGTGATGGGCCACGCGCGCGCGCCGCGCGCGGACTGGCAGGCGATCATCGATGACATCCGCGCCCGCCATCGGCTTTGAGTACCGGCCCTCGCGGCTGTTCGTGCGCGTGGCGCTGGCGGTCGCCGCGCTGGCGCTGCTGGCGGTGCTGCTGTGCGGGCTGGCCGGATGGCTCAAGGCGGCGCTCGCCATCCTGCTCGCGGCGGCCACCTGGCGCGCGTTGCGGGTGGCGTCGCGCGTGCCGGTGACGGCCGCGGGCTGGGCCGGCGACGGCCAGTGGACGCTGCGCCTGGCTTCCGGCGCCGACGTGCCGGCGACGCTGGCCTCGCACCGCGTGATCGGCTCGCTGGTGCTGCTGCGCCTGCATGCGCGGGAGCTGGGCGAGGTCGCGCTGCTGCTCGGCGGCGACAACAGCGACGCGGACCTGCGCCGCCGCCTGCGCATGCGGCTGGCCCTGCCGCAGCCCGGCACGGGGGACTGACGGCACTTTCCCGGGGCAGCGCTGTCCCAGCGAATGCCTGATAATGCGCCCACGGGCGGCCCGCCCACCGACTCCACTGCGACCGCCCATGTTCCGACCGCTCGAGCTCTTCATCGGCCTGCGCTACACCCGCGCCAAGCGGCGCAACCAGTTCATCTCCTTCATCTCCGCGGTGTCGGTGGTGTGCATCGCGATCAGCGTGACCGCGCTGATCACCGTGATGTCGGTGATGAACGGCTTCGACGACGAGCTGCGCTCGCGCATCCTGGGCGCGATCTCGCACGCCACCGTGTCGGGCCTGCCCGGCGAGAGCGTGCAGGACTGGCGCAGCGCGGTGAAGGTGGCCGAGGCCAACCCGCACGTGAAGGGCGCCGCGCCCTACGTGGAGACCGAGGCCTTCCTGCAGGCGCGCCGTCCCAGCGGCGCGCTGGTGCGCGGCGTCGAGCCGGGCGAGGAGCCCAAGGTGTCCGACATCGGCCGCCACATGGTCGAGGGCAAGCTGTCCGACCTCACCCCGGACAGCTGGAACATCGTGCTCGGCAAGGAGCTGGCGCTGCAGCTGGGCGTGGGCGTGGGCGACCGCGTCACCATGGCGGTGCCGGAGTTCCGCGCCACGCCGATGGGCAGCGTGCCGCGCCTGCGCGCCTTCCACGTCAGCGGCATCTTCGAGATGGGCATGCAGGAGTTCGACTCCGGCCTGGCGCTGGTCAACATGGGCGACGCCGAGAAGCTCAACGGCCTGGACGGCCCCACCGGCATCCGCCTCAAGCTCGACGACCTGTTCAACGCGCGCCCGGTGGCGCGCGAGCTGGCCGGCGCGCTGGGGCAGGTCTACCGGGTGGAGACCTGGATGGACAGCCACGCCAACTTCTTCTCCGCGATCTCGATGGAGAAGAAGGTGATGTTCATCATCCTCTCGCTGATCATCCTGGTGGCGGTGATCAACCTGATCTCGATGCTGATGATGCTGGTGACCGACAAGCAGGCCGACATCGCGATCCTGCGCACGCTGGGCTCCACGCCGCGCAGCATCATGGGCATGTTCATGGTGCAGGGCGTGCTGGTGGGCCTGGTCGGCACCGCCTTCGGCGTGGGCCTGGGCTCGCTGCTGTCGTGGCGGTTGCCGGGCATCGTCAGGTGGATCGAGCACGTCACCGGCGTGACCTTCCTCTCGCCCGACGTGTATTACATCAGCGAGCTGCCCAGCAAGCTGCAGGCCGGCGACGTGGGCTGGGTGGCGCTGGTCACCTTCCTGTTCTCGCTGCTCGCCACGGTCTATCCGGCGTGGCGCGCCTCGCGCACCCAGCCGGCGCAGGCCCTGCGCTATGAGTAAGCCGATGACCGCCATGCCAGACGCCGTCCTGCGCGCCAGCCACGTCGCCAAGACCTACGAGGAGGGCGACCTCAGGACCCCGGTGCTGACCGACGTCAGCTTCGCGCTGAAGCGCGGCGAGACGCTGGCGATCGTCGGCGCCTCCGGCTCGGGCAAGAGCACGCTGCTGCACATCCTCGGCGGCCTGGACACGCTGTCCGGCGGCGAGGTGGAGGTGGACGGGCGCGTGCTGTCGAGGCTCTCCGACGCCGAGCGCGGCCGCGTGCGCAACCGCTCGCTGGGCTTCATCTACCAGTTCCACCACCTGCTGCCGGAGTTCACCGCGCTGGAGAACGTGTGCATGCCGCTCTTGATCCGCGGCACCGCGATCGGCGAGGCGCAGCAGCGGGCGATCGCGCTGCTGGAGCGGGTGGGGCTGGGCGCGCGCCTGCACCACAAGCCGGCGGAGCTCTCCGGCGGCGAGCGGCAGCGCTGCGCGGTGGCGCGCGCGCTGGTCACGCGGCCGGCCTGCGTGCTCGGCGACGAGCCCACCGGCAACCTCGACGAGGCCAACGCGGCGCAGGTCTACGCGCTGATGCTGGAGCTCAACCGCGAGATCGGCACCAGCTTCATCCTGGTCACCCACGACAACCGGCTGGCCGCGCGGATGGACCGCACGCTGCGGCTGCACAACGGGGTGCTGGAGTCCTACAGCCACGATTGAGCCGTGGCGGGTTCCGGGATCGCGGCCGGAGGCCGCTCCCACAGGAGAGGGGCGGCGACATGGTGGGAGCGGCCTCCGGCCGCGATGACCCACGCATGCCGCGCGGCCTGCCTACACGACTTTCAGCCGCTTCCCCGCGCCGACCGCGCTAGCCTGCCCGCATTCCGGCCATGGACGGGGAACGGAGCGCAGGGATGCCGCGCGCGACCACAACGGCGATCGCCTTCCTGCTCGGCGTGCTCGCCGTGCAATGGCTGCCGCGGCTGCCGCCGGGCTGGAGCCTCGCGCTGCTGGCGCCGGTTGCGGCGCTCGCCGGCTGGCGCTGGCCGCGCCTGCGTCCGCTCGCGCTGTGCCTGCTCGGCTTCGCATGGGCCACCTGGCGCGGCGGCCTGGCGATGGACCTGCGCCTGCCGCGCGAGCTGGAAGGGCGGGACGTGCTGGTGACCGGCCGCGTCGACGGCCTGCCGCTGGTCCGCGACGATGCGACGCGGCTGGCCTTGACGGTCGAGCGGGCCGCGCTGGATGGCCGGCCGTTGCCATTGCATGGGCGGATCGAGCTGTCCTGGTACGACCGCGCGCCGCCGGTGCCGCCATGCTCGCGCTGGCAACTGCTGCTGCGCCTGAAGCGCCCGCGCGGGCTGCTCGATCCGGGCGCGAGCGACGCCGAGCGCGCGGCGCTGGAGCGGCGCGTCGCGGCGGTCGGCTACGTGCGCGAGGACCCGCGCAACCGTTCCCTCGGAGAACCGTCGGCCTGCCTCGACGGGCTGCGCGACCGCATCGCCGCCGGCATCGCCGCGCGCGTGCGCGATCCGCACGACGCGGCGCTGCTGCGGGCCTTCACGGTGGGCGACACGCGCGGCCTCGACCGGCACGACTGGGCGGTGGCGCGCGCCAACGGCATCCCGCACCTGATCGCGATTTCCGGCTTCCACGTCGGCGTGGCGGCGATGGCCGGGGCGGGGCTGGTGGGCCTGTGCTACTGGCTGTGGCCGGCGCTGGCGCTGCGCGTGCCGCGACTGCCCGCACAGGCGCTGAGCGCGGTGGCCTCCGCGGCCGGGTACGGCGCGCTGGCCGGCTTCGGCCTGCCCACGGTGCGCACGCTGCTGATGATCGCGGCCGTGGCCGGCGCCCGCTGCGGCCGGCGCCACGCGGGCGGCGCCCACTCGCTCGCGCTGGCCCTGCTGGCGATGCTGCTGGCCGATCCGCTGGCGGTGCTGGCGGCCGGCTTCTGGCTGTCGTTCCTCGGCGTGGCCTTCCTGATGCTGTGCCTGTCGGCGCGCGGCCGCGGCCTGCGCGGCTTCCTGCACGAGCTGTCGGCCGGGCAGCTGGTGATGACGGTGGCGCTGCTGCCGCTGGGCATGTGGTTCTTCGGCGAGGCCTCGCTGGTCGGCGCGCTGTCCAACCTGGTCGCGGTGCCGTTCGTGAGCTTCGTGATCGTGCCGCTGGCGCTGGCCGGCATGGCGCTGCTCGGGCTGGGCCCGCCGCTGGCCGGTCCGGTGCTGCGCGGGGCGGGCTGGCTCGCCCACGCGCAGTGGTGGCTGCTCGAGCGCATGGCGCAATGGCCCGGCGCGCACTGGTACCTGCCGGAGGTGCGGCCGTGGGCGCTGGTGCTGGCGCTGCTGGGCGCGCTGTGGCTGTTCGCGCCGCGCGGCCTGCCGCTGCGCGCCTGCGGCGCGCTGCTGTTCCTGCCCCTGCTGTGGCCGCCGCGGGAGGCGTTGCCGGACGGCGCCTTCCGCGCCTGGGTGCTGGACGTGGGGCAGGGCCTGTCGGCGGTGGTGCGTACCGAACACCACGCGCTGGTCTACGACGCCGGCGCGGCCTATCCGTCCGGCTTCGACCTGGGCGAGGCGGTGGTGGCGCCGGCGCTGCACGCGCTCGGCATCGGGCGGCTGGACGTGCTGATGGTCAGCCACGCCGACAACGACCATGCCGGCGGCGCGGCCGCGGTGGCGGAGGCCTTCCCGGAGGCGGCGCGCTACGCCGGCGAGCCGGAACGCATGGCGTTGCCGATGCAGGGCTGCCGCGCCGGGCAGGCGTGGCAGTGGGATGGCGTGCGCTTCCGCGTGCTGTGGCCGGCCGCAGGAACGGGACAGGCGAAGGACAACGACCGCTCCTGCGTGCTGCTGGTGGAAGGCGCGGGCGGCCGTCTGCTGCTGACCGGCGATATCAGCGGCCGCGTCGAGCCGCAGGTGGCCGCGGCGCTCGGGGACGGCGACGGCCGCGCGCTGGCGCTGCTGGTGCCGCACCACGGCAGCCGCACTTCCTCGGGCGCGGCCTTCATCGCCGCGCTGCGGCCGTCGCTGGCGCTGGTGTCGGCCGGCTGGCGCAACCGCTTCGGGCATCCGCATCCGCTGGTGCTGCGGCGCTACGCGCAGGCCGGCGTGCCCGTGCTGAACACCGCCGAGGCGGGCGCGATCATGCTCGACGCGCCGGCGGACGGGCCGCCGCGGGCGGCGGAGCTCCGGCGGATGCGCGAGCGGCGCTACTGGCGCGAGTAGTCCGTCGCAAAACCGCAGGGTGCGCCCCCCGCCGGAAGCGCGGACGCGCGGGCCCGGACTGCTATGATGACGCCCCCTTCCACCGACCGCAGCGTGCGGGAGTCGTCGTGCTCGAGATTCTGATGGCTGGCGGGTGGGCGATGCTGCCCATCCTGATCTGTTCGGCGGTCGCCCTGGCGATCGTGCTGGAGCGTTGCTGGACCCTGCGCCGCAAGTCGGTGCTGCCCGAGGGCCTGGGCGACGAGGTGCGCCAGTGGGCGCGCACCGGCCAGCTCGACCCGGCGCACCTGCAGGCGCTGTCCGAGGGCTCGCCGCTGGGCCAGCTGCTGGCCGCCGCGCTGTCGGTGCGCAACCGCCCGCGCGAGCAGATCAAGGAGCGCATCGAGGACACCGGCCGCCACGTGGTGCACCGCATGGAGCGCTACCTGAACACGCTGGGCACCATCGCGCTGATCGGCCCGCTGCTCGGCCTGCTCGGCACGGTGATCGGCCTGATCCGCATGTTCATGCAGGTGATGGCCGGCGGCATGGCCGACCCGACCAAGATGGCCGGCGGCATCGGCGAGGCGCTGATCTGCACCGCCACCGGCCTGATCGTGGCGATCCCGGCCTACGTGCTGCACCGCTACTTCCGCTCCAAGGTGGCCGGCTACTGCGTGGCGATGGAGCAGCAGGCCACGCTGCTGCTGGACGAGCTGACCGCCGCGCCGGCCGCGGCGCCGCGCGCGCGCCGCGCCGCGGCGGCGGCCGAGCAGGGCGCGGGCTGATCGCATGCGCATCGGCAACGACCGCCGCGGCGACGACTTCGAGATCAACGTGGTCTCGCTGATCGACGTGCTGCTCACCCTGCTGATGTTCTTCGTGCTCACCACCACCTTCGTGCAGCACTCGCGCATGCAGGTGACCCTGCCCAGGGCCAGCACCGAGGACCGCGACATGCAGGCGCCCGCGCTGACCGTGATGATCGACCGCGACGGCCACAGCTACGTGGGCAGCGACGAGGTGCTGGGCGAGGGCGTGGAGCCGCTCAAGCAGGCGATCGCCCGCGCGGCGGGCGACGACCGCGAGCGCCCGGTGGTGATCCGCGCCGACGCGATGACCCCGCACCAGTACGTGGTGACCGCGATGGACGCGCTGGGCCAGCTCGGCTTCACCCGGCTGTCGATCGCCACCACGCCGGACCGCGCGGCGGACAAGCCGTGAGCCAGCCGAAGAAGAAGATCGACTGGGCGCAGACCTGGAGAGTCTACCGGCGCCTGCTCGGCTACCTGGTGCCGTACCGCTGGATCGGCGTGGGCACCATCGTCGGCCTGATCCTCGACGCGCTGGGGCAGACCGCCTTCGTGCAGTTCATCAAGCCGATGATCGACGACCTGTTCGTCAAGAAGGACACGCAGGCGATCTTCTGGCTGCCGATCTACATCCTGGCGGTGGCGGTGGTGCGCGGCGTCGCCTCGTACGGCTCAGACTACGGCATGGGCATCCTGAGCCGCGGCGTGGTGCAGGACATCCGCAAGGACGTGTTCGCCAGCTACCTGCGCCTGCCGGTGCGGTACTTCTCGCAGGAGGCCTCCGGCCAGCAGATCTCGCGCATCACCTACACCGCCGACCAGGTGGCCAAGGCCTCCACCTCCGCCTTCAAGTCGATGCTGCAGGACAGCCTGCTCGCCATCGGCATGGTGGCCACCATGCTCTACAACAGCCCCTACCTGGCCCTGGCGCTGCTGGTGCTGGTGCCGGCGATGGTGTGGCTGGTCACCTGGATCAGCCGGCGCTACCGGCGCATCAGCCGGCGCGTGCAGGACACCATGGGCACGGTGGCCGGCGCGGTGCGCGAGGTGGTGGACGGCCACCGCGAGGTGCGCATCTTCGGCGCCCAGGCCAGCGAGCAGCGCCGCTTCGACGAGGTGGCCGAGCGCACCGCGAGGTTCAACCTGAAGATCTCCTCCACCAGCGCGCTGTCCAGCGCGATGGTGCAGACCACCGCGGCGCTGGCGCTGGCCGGCATCGTGTGGCTGGCGACGCTGCCGTGGGAGATCGGCCGCATGACCGCGGGCACCTTCACCGTGGTGATGTTCGCGATGATCGGCCTGATGACGCCGCTCAAGCGCCTGACCAACGTGCAGGGCGACATCCAGCGCGGCGTGGCGGCGGCGGAGGAGCTGTTCGAGATCATCGATCTGCCGGCCGAGCGCGACACCGGCAACCGCGTCGTCGAGCGCAGCCGCGGCGACGTCCGCTTCGAGGGCGTCAGCCTCGCCTACACCGAGGCCGCCGGCAACGTGCTGCACGGCATCGACCTGCATTGCCCGGCCGGCTCGGTGACCGCGCTGGTCGGCCGCTCCGGCAGCGGCAAGACCAGCCTGGTCAGCCTGCTGCCGCGCTTCCTCGTGCCCACCGGGGGGCGCATCCTGCTGGACGGCGAGGACTACCTCTCCCTCACCCTGGACTCGCTGCGCCGCCAGATCGCCTGGGTGGGCCAGGACGTGATGCTGTTCGACGGCACCGTGGCCGAGAACATCGCCTACGGCGAGCTGGCCGGCGCCAGCGAGGCGGAGATCGTGCGGGCGGCCGAGGCCGCCAACGCGATGGAATTCGTGGCGCGGCTGCCGCAGGGCATCCATTCGCCGATCGGCGAGGCCGGCAGCCTGCTGTCCGGCGGGCAGCGCCAGCGCATCGCCATTGCCCGCGCGATCCTCAAGAACGCGCCGATCCTGATCCTGGACGAGGCCACCAGCGCGCTGGACACGCATGCGGAACGGCTGATCCAGCAGGCGCTGAACGAGCTGATGCGCAACCGCACCACGCTGGTCGTGGCGCACCGGCTGTCCACCATCGAGGGCGCCGACCAGATCGCGGTGATGGACCAGGGACACATCGTCGAGCGCGGCACCCACGCGCAGCTGCTGGCGCTGGGCGGGCACTACGCGATGCTCCACCGCATGCAGTTCCACGACCGTCCGGCCGACTGAGCCCCGCGCCATGGCGATCGAGGACACGCTTGCCTCGGCCTGGTACGGCGATGCGCGTCCCCCCTGGTGGACCCGTCCGCTGGCCGCGCTGTACGGCGGCGTGGCGGCCTGCCGGCGCCGGCTGTACGGCAGCGGCCTGCTGCGCAGCGAGTGCCTGCCGGTGCCGGTGCTGGTGGTCGGCAACCTCACCGCCGGCGGCACCGGCAAGACCCCGCTGACCATCGCCCTGGCCGAGGCGCTGCGCGAGCGCGGCCGGCGCCCCGGCGTGGTCAGCCGCGGCTACGGCGGCCGCCGGCGCGGACCGCTGCTGCTCGGCGACGAGCCGGACCCGGCCGAGGTCGGCGACGAGCCCTGCCTGATCCGCGCCGCCGGCGTGCCGGTGGCGGTGGGGCGCGACCGTCCGGCGGCGGCGCGCCTGCTGGCCGAGGCCGGCTGCGACGTGGTGATCGCCGACGACGGCCTGCAGCACTACCGGCTCGCGCGCGACGTGGAGATCTGCGTGGTGGACGGCGCGCGCCGCTTCGGCAACGGCCGCCTGCTGCCGGCCGGCCCGCTGCGCGAGCCGCTGGCGCGGCTGCGGACGGTGGATTTCGTGGTCTGCAACGGCGCCGCGATGGAAGGCGCCGCGACCATGCGGCTGGAGGGGGCGGAAGCGGTCGCGCTGGCCGGCGGAGCCCGCAGGCCGCTGGCGGATTTCGCCGGGCGCGCGGTGCATGCGGTGGCCGCCATCGGCAACCCGCAGCGCTTCTTCGACGCCCTGCGCGCGCGCGGCATCGAGGTGATCGGGCACGCCTTTCCCGACCACCACGCCTTCGCGCCCGCCGACCTCGCGTTCGGCGACGACCGGCCGGTGCTGATGACCGACAAGGACGCGGTGAAATGCCGCCGCTTCGCGCAGCCGCACTGGTGGCGCGTGCCGGTGCGCGCCGAGTTGCCGGCAGGATTCATCGAAGCCGTGGCCGCCCGGCTGGAGGCGGCGCGGAAGCCGGCGGTGCGGGGCGGCGGCGCCTAGAACGTTTCCGGTCCCGGAGCGCAAGGCATCCGGGCAGACCCGGTCCGTAAGAGGTTGTTCACGGTTTCCCGTGCCCGCCGGAGCTGCCTGTGCGTGGGCCAGGGAAGCGCGAAGGCACACGGAGAGGCGCCATGGGTGGCGCCGGCTTTGAGGCGCGAAGAGTGGACGCCGCTCCGCGACTGCGCGGCATGGCGGAACGGGGGGATGGCCGGGGCATCGCGGCCGGAGGCCGCTCCCACAAGGCTGGCGGGGCCCCGTGGGAGCGGCCTCCGGCCGCGATCAGCCCGATGCCTGCACGGCAGATGGCCTCGAAGGAGCGGGCGCAGCGAGTCACCCGGCTAGGTGCGCCGCGCGAGGCACGCCAACCCCCGGTTCCGCGCACCCGGGTTGCGACGCCCGCCGCCATACCCTATGATGCGTTCCATCGTATTAACGCATTAGTACATTATGAAGCGCCGTTCGCTCGATCCCGAAACGCCGGTGGAGTCCGCCGAGCAGAGCCTGTGCGAGGCACTGCTCTCGCTGCGCAGCGCGGAGGAGATGCAGGCCTTCCTGCACGACCTGTGCACGCCGGCCGAGCTGGAGGCGCTGGTGGACCGCTGGCGGGTGGTGCCGTACCTGCTGGACGGGCTGTCCTACCGCGAGATCCACGAGCGCACCGCGGTGAGCATCACCACCATCGGCCGGGTGGCGCGCTTCCTCAACCAGGGCAGCGGCGGCTACCTCGCCGCCGCCGCCCGCGCCGCGCGCCGCCGCGCGGCCGCACGCAAGGCCAAGGCATGAAGACCCGCGACCGACTGCGCATCGCCATGCAGAAATCCGGCCGGCTCACCGAGCCGGCGCTGGAGCTGCTCAAGCGCTGCGGACTCACCTTCCGGCAGAGCCGCGACAAGCTGTTCTGCTTCGGCGAGGGCGAGCCGGTGGACCTCTTGCTGGTCCGCGACGACGACATCCCCGGCCTGATCGCGCAGGGCGTGTGCGACCTCGGCATCGTCGGCCGCAACGTGCTCGACGAGTTCGCGCTCACCGCCGGCCGCGACGTGGCGCCGCTGGCCGAATGGCGCGCGCTGGGCTTCGGTCGCTGCCGGCTGTCCATCGCGGTGCCGCAGGAGATGGACTATCGCGCGCCGTCGGACCTGGCCGGGCTGCGCATCGCCACGTCCTATCCCGGCCTGCTCGGCGCATGGCTGCGCGGCCAGGGCGTCGGGGCGGGCGTGGTGACGCTGGCCGGCTCGGTGGAGATCGCGCCGCGCCTGGGCACGGCGGACCTGATCTGCGACCTGGTGCAGAGCGGCGGCACGCTGGCCGCCAACCAGCTGCGCGAGACCGAGGTGCTGCTGGAGAGCGAGGCGGTGCTGGCCGGGCCGCAGACGCTGCCGGCCGACGAGCGCGGCGACATGATCGAGCTGCTGTTCCGGCGGCTGGACGGCGTGATCCAGGTGCGCGAGTCGCGCCTGCTGCTGCTGCAGACCTCGCGCGGCGCGCTCGACGCGGTGGTGCGGCTGCTGCCGGGCGGCCCGCAGCCCACGCTGCTGCCGGTGGCCGGCCAGCCCGACCAGCTGATGCTGCAGGCGCTGTGCGCGGGCGAGGTGAGCTGGCGGCAGCTGGAGGAGATCAAGAAGGCCGGCGCGCGCGAGATGTTCGTGCTGCCGGTGGAGAAGATGCTCGCATGAGGGCTGATTCTCGCTCTGGTCGCCATCCCGGCGGAAGCCGGGTTCCAGTGGCTCCGGGCAGTCGGAGGCAAAGGCACTGGATGACCAGCCCTTCGGCTGTTGAAAGGCGCCTCCTGCTTTCGCAGGAATGACGGGTGGAAGCCGGATTGCTTGGACCATTCTCGAGATGCAGACCGACATGAAAAACGTGGCTTGCGCGAAGGGCCGGATGGCATGAGACGGATCGACTGGAACGCGCTCGACGACGCCGGCCGGCGCGAGGCGCTGGCGCGTCCCGCGCAGTCGCGCGCCGCGGAGCTGAAGGCCGGCGTCGCCGCCATCGTCGCGCAGGTGCGCGCGCGCGGCGACGCGGCGCTGCGCGAGCTGAGCGCGGAATACGACGGCGCCGCGCTGGATGCGCTCGAGGTTTCCGAAGCGGAGTTCGACGCCGCCGAGGCCGCGCTGGACGAGCCGCTGAAGGCGGCGATCCGCGAGGCGGCCGCGCGCATCGAGGCCTTCCACCGCGCCGCCGCGCCGCAGCCGGTGGCGGTGGACACCGCGCCGGGCGTGCGCGTGGAGCGCGTGCTGCGCCCGATCGCCCGCGTGGGCCTGTACGTGCCCGCCGGCAGCGCGCCGCTGCCCTCGACCGCGCTGATGCTGGGCGTGCCGGCGAGGATCGCCGGCTGCCGCGAGGTGGTGCTGTGCTCGCCCGCGCGCGCCGACGGCCGCTGCGACGCCGCCGTGCTGTACGCCGCGCGCGTCACCGGCGTGCGCCGCGTGTTCAAGCTGGGCGGCGCGCAGGCGATCGCCGCGATGGCCTACGGCACCGGCAGCGTGCCCAGGTGCGACAAGCTGTTCGGTCCCGGCAACGCCTGGGTGACCGAGGCCAAGCTGCAGGTCTCGGCCGAGCCGGACGGCGCGGCCATCGACATGCCGGCCGGCCCGTCGGAAGTGCTGGTGATCGCCGACCAGGCGGCCGATCCGGCCTTCGTCGCCGCCGACCTGCTCTCGCAGGCCGAGCACGGGCCGGATTCGCAGGTGATCCTGCTGTCCGACTCGGCCGCGCAGCTCGACCGCGTGGCCGCCGAGGTGGCGCGCCAGTGCGCGGCGCTGCCGCGCGGCGCCATCGCCGGGCGCGCGCTGGCGCAGAGCCGGTTGATCCTGGTGGATTCGCTGGCGCAGGCGGTGCAGGTGAGCAACCTCTACGCGCCCGAACATCTGATCCTGCAAGTGACGCAGCCGCGTGCGCTGCTGCCTGCGGTCGAGAGCGCCGGCTCGGTGTTCCTCGGCGCCTGGACGCCCGAGTCGGTGGGCGACTACTGCAGCGGCAGCAACCACGTGCTGCCGACCTACGGCTACGCGCGCAGCTACAGCGGCGTGTCGGTGGCGAGCTTCCAGAAGCAGATCACCGTGCAGGAGCTCAGCGCCGACGGCCTGCGCGCGATCGGCCCGTGCACCGCCACGCTGGCCGCCGCCGAGCAGCTGGAGGCGCATCGCCGCGCGGTGGCGCTGCGGCTGGCCGCGCTCGACGGCGCCGCCGCGGAGCGCCGCGCATGAGCGTGCTCGATCTCGCGCGGCCGGACATCCGCGCCCTCCAGCCGTATTCCTCGGCGCGCATGGAGGCCAGCGGCGGCCGGGTGCTGCTCAACGCCAACGAGTCGCCGCTGGCGCCGTTCGGCGACGAGGGCCTCGGCGCCAACCGCTATCCCGATCCGCAGCCGGCCGCGCTGGTCGGGGCGCTGGCCGCGCTGTACGGCGTACGCCGCGAGCAGGTGCTGGTCGGCCGCGGCAGCGACGAGGCGATCGACCTGCTGGTGCGCGCGTTCTGCCGCGCTGGGCAGGACGCGGTCCTGGTGCAGCCGCCGACCTTCGGCATGTACGCGGTGTGCGCGCGCATCCAGGGCGCGGCGGTGCTCGAGGCGCCGCTGGCCGCGGATTTCTCGCTCGACGCCGAGGCGCTGCTCGCCGCGGTGACGCCGGCGGTGAAGCTGGTGTTCGTCTGCGCGCCCAACAACCCCAGCGGTCGCGGCGTGCCGCGCGCGACCGTCGAAAGGCTGGCGCAGGCGCTCGCCGGCCGCGCGCTGCTGGTGGTGGACGAGGCCTACGTCGAGTTCGCCGACGAAGGCAGCGTGGCCGACCTGCTGGACCGCCACGAGCACCTCGCCGTGCTGCGCACGCTGTCCAAGGCCTGGGCGCTGGCCGGCGCGCGCGTCGGTGCGCTGCTGGCCGACCCGCAGGTGATCGGCCTGCTTCGCCGCATCCTGCCGCCGTACCCGCTGCCGCTGCCCTGCGTGCAGGCCGCGCTGCGCGCGCTGTCCGGCGAGGGCCGGGCGCAGACCGCCGCGCGCGTCGCGCAGGCGCGCGCCGAGCGCGCGCGCATGGCCGCGGCGCTGGCCGCGCTGCCGGGCGTGCGCGCAGTGCTGCCCTCGCAGGCCAACTTCCTCGCCGTGCGCTTCGACGACGCGGGCGATGCCTACCGCCGCCTGCTCGACGCCGGCATCGTGGTGCGCGACGTGCGCCGCTATCCCGGCCTGGCCGACGCGCTGCGCATCACCATCGGCACGCCGGAGGAGAACGACCGCGTGCTGGACGTGCTCGCTTCCGGTCGGAACGCTGCCGGCGAAGCGGCCCTTTTGAAGGGGCCGGTCCTGGAGGGCCGGGGTTTTGCCGAGGGGCCGGCATCATGAACGCGACCCGCAAGATCCTCTTCGTCGACCGCGACGGCTGCCTGATCGTCGAGCCGCCCGACGAGCAGATCGACAGCTACGACAAGCTGGACCTGCTGCCCGGCGTGGTCGCCGCGCTGCAGCGCTTCGTCGCCGCCGGCTACGAGCTGGTGATGGTCACCAACCAGGACGGGCTGGGCACCGACGGTTTTCCCGAGGAACATTTCCGTGGGCCGCACGAGCTGCTGATGCGCATCCTCGCCTCGCAGGGCATCCGCTTCCGCGAGGTGCTGATCGATCGCAGCTTCCCGCACGAGGGCCGGGACACGCGCAAGCCCGGCACCGGCCTGCTGCGCCACTACCTCGCCGACGACGGCTGGAGCCGCGCCGCCTCGGCGATGGTGGGCGACCGCGAGACCGACCTGCAGTTCGCCGCCAACCTGGGCGTGCGCGGCTTCCGCGTGGGGCCGCAGGGCATCGGCTGGGCCGAGGTGGCGCACCGGGTGCTCGACGCGCCGCGCATCGCCAGCGTGCAGCGGAACACCAGGGAGACGCGCATCAGCGTGCGCGTGGACCTGGACCAGGCCGCCGAGCCGAGGGTGCGCACCGGCCTGGGCTTCTTCGACCACATGCTGGAGCAGATCGGCAAGCACGGCGGCTTCGCGCTGGAGCTCGACTGCGACGGCGACATCCACATCGACGAGCACCACACCATCGAGGACTGCGCGCTGGCGCTGGGCCAGGCGCTGAGGCAGGCGCTGGGCGACAAGCGCGGCATCGGCCGCTACGGGTTTTCGCCGGACGATCTGCCGTTGCAGGAAACCCAGGCATCCGGCAGGCTCGGCTTCACGCTGCCGATGGACGAGTCGCGCGCCAGCGCCGCGCTGGACCTGTCCGGCCGCCCGTACTTCGTGTTCGAGGGGCGGTTCCCGCGCGAGCGCGTGGGCGAGGTGCCCACCGAGCTGGTGCCGCACTTCTTCCGCTCGCTGTGCGAGACGCTGGGGGCCAACCTGCACCTGTCCGTGCGCGGCGAGAACGCGCACCACATGGTCGAGGGCTGCTTCAAGGCGGTGGCGCGCGCGCTGCGCCAGGCGATCCGCCGCGAGGGCAGCGAGCTGCCCAGCACCAAGGGGGCGCTCTGATGGCGGTGGTCCTGGTCGACGCCGGCGGCACCAACATCGGCTCGGTGCGCTACGCGCTGCAGCGGCTGGGCGTGGACGCCGAGCTGACCGCCGACGCGGAGGCGATCCGCGCCGCCGACAAGGTGATCCTGCCCGGCGTGGGCGCGGCGGGGCCGGGCATGGCGCGGCTGCGCGAGCTGGGGCTGGTGGACGTGGTGCGCGGCCTCGCCCAGCCGGTGCTCGGCGTGTGCCTGGGCATGCAGCTGCTGTGCGCGCATTCGGAGGAGGGCGACACCGCCTGCCTCGGGCTGATCGACGCGCCGGTGCGCCGCTTCCAGGAGAGCGCCACGCTGCGCGTGCCGCAGATGGGCTGGAACCGGCTCGCGCAGGCCAGGCCGCATCCGCTGCTCTCGGGGCTGGGCGAGGACGACTGGGCCTACTTCGTGCACAGCTACGCCGTGCCGGTGGGCCCGTGGACCCTGGCCACCGCCGATTACGGCGGGCCGTTCTCGGCGGTGGCCGCGCAGGGCAACTTCCACGGCATGCAGTTCCACCCCGAGCGCTCGGCCGCGGTCGGCGCGAAGCTGCTCGGCAACTTCCTCAGGCTATGAGCTTCCAGACCATTCCCGCGATCGACCTGCGCGGCGGCAAGGTGGTGCGCCTGAAGCAGGGCGACTACGCGCAGCAGACCACCTACGGCGACGACCCGCGCGCCCTCGCCGCGCGCTACGCGCAGGCCGGCGCGTGCTGGCTGCACCTGGTCGACCTCGACGGCGCGCGCTCGGGCAGCCTGGAAAACCTCGCGGTGATCGAGGCGATCGCGCGCCTGGGGCTGAACGTCCAGGCCGGTGGCGGCGTGCGCGTGCAGGCCGACGCGCGGCGCCTGTTCGACGCCGGCGTGGCGCGCGTGGTGCTGGGCAGCGTGGCGATCCGCGAGCCGGAGACCGTCGCGTCGTGGCTGGCCGAATACGGCAGCGAACGCCTCGTCATCGCGCTCGACACGCGCCGCGTCGACGGCCGCTGGACCCTGCCAAGCGACGGCTGGACCGAGACCGGGGCGCGCACGCTGGACGAGCTGGCGCCGTGGTACGCCGCGCATGGCGCGCGGCACCTGCTGTGCACCGACATCGACCGCGACGGCATGCTGGCCGGCTTCAACCTCGACCTCTACCGCCACCTCGCGGACGTCGCGCCGCAGCTCGCCGTGCAGGCCTCCGGCGGCGTGCGCTCGCTGGACGACATCCGCGCCGCGCGCACGGCCGGCGCGCGCGGGGTGATCCTCGGCCGCGCGCTGCTGGAAGGGCGCTTCACGGTGGAGGAGGCGCTGGCATGCTGAGCCGCCGCATCATTCCCTGCCTGGACGTGCGCGAGGGCAAGGTGGTCAAGGGCGTGCGCTTCCGCGACCACGTGGTGATGGGCGAGATCGTCGACCTCGCGCTGCGCTACCGCGACGAGGGCGCCGACGAGCTGGTGTTCTACGACATCACCGCCAGCCCCGAGGGCCGCAGCGTGGATCGCGCCTGGATGGAGCGGGTGGCGCGCGCCATCGACATCCCGTTCTGCGTCGCCGGCGGCATCCGCAGCGTGGAGGAAGCGCGGGCGGTGCTGCATGCCGGCGCGGACAAGGTCTCGGTGAACTCGCCCGCGCTGGAGCGCCCCGGGCTGATCGACGAGCTGGCCGCCGCGTTCGGCGTGCAGTGCGTGGTGGTGGGCATCGACAGCCTGCGCGACGCCGACGGCGAATGGCGCGTGCGGCAGTACACCGGCGATCCGGGCAAGACGCAGGCGCTGGCGCGGCGCACGCTGGACTGGATCGACGAGGCGCAGCGCCGCGGCGCGGGCGAGATCGTGCTCAACTGCATGGGCAGCGATGGCGTGCGCCGCGGCTACGACCTGGAGCAGCTCTCGGTGGCGCGGGCGGTGTGCCACGTGCCGCTGGTGGCCTCGGGCGGCGCCGGCGCGCCGGAGCATTTCCGCGATGCGTTCGTCCAGGCCGACGTGGACGGCGCGCTGGCCGCCAGCGTGTTCCATGCCGGCGCCATCGCCATTCCCGCGCTCAAGCGCTACCTGCGCGGGCAGGGCGTGACGGTGCGGCTTTAAAGGCAGGAGAGAGTGCAGAGGAGTGAGAGAAAGCCTTGCTCTTGCCCACTCCTCATTCCTCTGCACTCTCTTCCAGATCAAGGGCACCGGACATGAATGCCACCGATTCCAATCCACAAGCGCCCGACTGGACCAAGGGTGATGGCCTGCTGCCGGCGATCGTGCAGCACTGGCTGACCGGCGAGGTGCTGATGCTGGGCTACATGAACGCCGAGGCGCTGGCCGAAACGCGGCGCAGCGGTCGCGTCACCTTCTGGAGCCGCAGCAAGGGCCGCCTGTGGACCAAGGGCGAGACCTCGGGCCACGTGCTCGCGCTCAAGGCCATCCGCCTCGACTGCGACGCCGACACGCTGCTGGTGCAGGCCGGACCGCACGGCCCGACCTGCCACAACGGCACGTCGAGCTGCTTCGGCGACGACGTGCGGCCGCCGCTGGGCTTCCTGGCCGAGCTGGATGCGCTGGTTGAGCGTCGCCATGCCGAGCGGCCCGAGGGCAGCTACACCACCCGGCTGTTCGAGGGCGGCGTGCGCCGCATCGCGCAGAAGGTGGGCGAGGAGGGTGTGGAGACCGCGCTGGCGGCCGTGGCGCAGGACGACGACGCGCTGCTCGGCGAAGCGGCGGATTTGCTGTTCCATCTCGCCGTGCTGCTGCGCTCGCGCGGGCTTGCGCTGGCCGATGCGGTGAAGGTGTTGGCCGCGCGGCACAAGCCGGAGTAACGCGCCTTTCTCTCGACGCACAGCGGGCGGCCTTGCTTGTCTCCGCTCTCCCATCGGGAGAGGGGCCGGGGGCGAGGGTACGGTCCTTGCGGGTGCCGACCGGATGACGCAGGCCTTCGGCGCCGCCGCCTGCCGGCACCCTCTCCCGGAGGGAGAGGGATTCGGACTCCGGAGGGAGAGGGAGGGCGTGGAGATACGGCGGGCGTGCGGTCAGTTGTTCGATGCCGGCGCGAACGGCACCGCCGTGCCTTGCGGCACGCCCTTGCGCCACTGCGCCAGCTTGTCGGCGATGCCTTCGCCGATGTCGATCTGCGGCTCGGAAGGCTGGAACCTGTCCTTGCGCTCCCACTGCGCGATCTCGCCCTGCGCCTGGCGGAACGCGGCGATGAGGTCGTCCGTGCGGTTCAGCGCGTCCACCAGCCAGGCGCGGCCGAAGTAGGTGATGTCCGAATCGCTGCCGCAGCCGAAGGAGCTGCGGTCGGCGCGCGCGGCGGTGAGCACCAGCGTGCCCGGGCCGCGCAGCTCGGGCACGAAGCCGCCGGTGTAGCAGGCATTGACCACCACCACCTTCCACTTGAACGGCCGCCTGCGCAGAATGTCGCCCAGGTCCTGCGCGCCGATCTGGTCCAGCGGCAGCGGGTCCATGTCCACCAGCAGGCTGTGGTCCTCGCCGCCGTGGCTGGTGAGGTAGAGCACGAGGATGTCCTGCGCCGGGTCCATCGTGGCGGGCAGCGCGTCGAGCGCGGCCTCCAGGTTGCTCCAGTTCGCCAGCGGGCGGCGGTCCAGCGTGGCCGGGTTGTTCTCCAGCACCAGCGCGTGCGCGGTCGGGCCGAAGCGCTCCACGAACAGCCGGGTGGCGTATTCGGCCTCGTTGCGGAACACGTCCTCGGCGCCGTCGCCGGCGAAGGCGAGCAGGTAGAGGTTGGGCCTGCCGGGCACGCGCGGCGTGAGGTGCGCCAGCGCGGACTTGAGCAGGCGCGGCTGCGCGTAGATCACCTGTTCGGGCGTGGGCGCGTCGTCCGGCCAGGCGTCGTCCGGCTCGTCCTCGTCCGCTTCTTCCGGCGCTGGCGCCGGCGCGGACGCGGCAACGGCCGGCCGGGCGGACGCGGCAGCGTGGCGGGGCGCCACGGGATGCAGCGCGAGCATCAGCAGCACGCCGGCGGCGAAGGCGAGCAGTGCGGTCAGGGCGACGCGCATGGCGGACTCCTGCCGGCTCAGGGGAGGACGACGGCGTCGAAGTCGGGATAGGCCGGATGCCGCGGCGCCTCCGGCGGGGCCTGCGGCGGCCGCACCAGCCAGCCGGTGCGCAGCCCGGCGGCGGCGGCGGCGTCCAGCTCCTCCACCACGTCGGAGAGGAACAGCACGTGCTCGGGGCGCTCGCCGATCGCCTCGACGATCCGCTCGTAGGAGGCGCGTTCGCGCTTCGGCCCGGTCTCGGTGTCGAAATAGCCGGCGAACATCGGGGTCAGGTCGCCCGCCTCGCTGTAGCGGAAGAACAGCTTCTGCGCCTGCACCGAGCCGGAGGAATACACGTACAGGTGCAGCCCGTCGGCGCGCCAGGCGTGCAGCCGCGCGGAGACTTCCGGATAGACGTGGGCGCGGTAGTCGCCGGCCTCGTAGCCTTCCTGCCAGATCATGCCCTGCAGAGCCTTGAGCGCGGTGGACTTGCGGTCCTCGTCGATCCAGCGCAGCAGCAGCTCGATCACCTCCTGCCGGCTGGCCTCGACCAGCCCGGCCTCCCTGGCCGCCTCGTGCAGCCAGTGCTGCACCTCGGGCCGGTCCGCATGGGTTTCCACGAAGGCCGGCAGGCGCTTGCGCGCGTAGGGAAACAGCACGTCCTTGACGAAGCCGATCGAGCTGGTGGTGCCTTCGATGTCGGTGACGATGGCGCGGATGACGGTCATGGCGGCGGCGCGGGGGAGGGGACGGCTAGTTTAACCGCCCCGCGCGGGGCGTCAGGGCGGCCGTCCATGGCAGCCGTGGGAGCGGCCTCCGGCCGCGAGGGAGTGCCGCAAGCATCGGCATTGCAGGCATCGCGGCCGGAGGCCGCTCCCACCGGGTCCCGCAGGGCTGGCCTTCCGCTCAGCGCGCCGTCGCGGCCACCGGCGCCATGCGCGGGAACTTCTCGGCGATGTCCGCGCCGGTGAAGTTGGCCACCCAGCCGTCCTTGTTGGTGAACAGGCGGATCGCAACGAAGTAGGGCGACTCGCTCATGTCGAACCAGTGGCGGGTGCCGTCGGGCACGCCGATCAGGTCGCCCTGCTCGCACAGCACGTCGTAGACCCTGTCGCCGATGTGCAGGGTGAACTGCCCCGCGCCGGCCACGAAGAAGCGCACCTCGTCCTCGCTGTGGGTGTGTTCGCTCAGGAACTTCCGCCGCAGCGCCGCGCGGTCGGGGTGGTCCGGCCGGAGGCTGATCACGTCCACCGACTGGTAGCCTTCCTCGGCCATCAGGCGGTCGATGTCGGCGCGGTAGGCGGCGATCACCTCGTCCTGGCTGGCGCCCGGCTGCACCGGCCGGGCGGCTTCCCAGCGCTCGAAGCGCACGCCCACGCGGCCCAGCTCGCGGGCGATGGCGGCGTGGTCGTCGAGGACGGACAGCGGGGCCTCGGGACGGGCCTCGTCGAAGATGCGCAGGCGGCTCATGCGGACAGTCTCCTCAGGTCGAGCTCGCAGCCGAGCAGGAATTCCAGCGCTTCCAGGTGGCGGCGCGCCTCGGGCATGTCGCGGCCCCAGGCGTAGATGCCGTGGCCGTCGATCAGGTAGGCGTGCAGCGGCCTGCCGGCGTCGAGCCAGGCGTCCACCCGCGCCTCCAGCTCCGGCATGTACTGGGTGTTGGGGAACACCGGGATCTCCAGCACGCTCTCGTGCGTGGTGTAGCCGGTGATGGCCTTCTGCAGCTCCCAGCCTTCCAGCCGCACCACGCCCTCGCGCGCGAACAGGCGCGAGGCGACGCTCTGCGTGCGCGAGTGGGTGTGCAGCACCACGCCGATCTCCGGCCGGCGCCGGTAGACCTGGGTGTGCAGGCCGGTCTCGGCGCTGGGCCGGGCGTCGGTGCCGACCGGCCGGCCATGCAGGTCGATCAGCATGATGTCGTCGCGGCCGAGCCGGCCCTTGTCGCGGCCGGAGATCGTGATGGCCGCGTGATCGGCGTCCACGCGCATCGAGAAGTTGCTGCTGGTCGCCGGCGTCCAGCCCAGCGCCGCCAGCTCGCGCGCCGCGGCGGCGATGGCGTCGGCGCAGCGGCCGAACTCGGCGGCGGCGATGGTCTGTGGCAGGGCCTGGGGCATGGGATTTGGACGTCCAAACGGCGGATGACTATAGCACGCCGCCCCCGCCGCGGTCGGGCTAATGCGATTCATTCGCGGGGCGCCTTATGCAGCGGCGTACCATCGGCGCGGGCCGCCGGTCATATGCGGCGGTGTTGCTGAAGACGGAGGTTTACCAATGTCGCACGAGAAAGATATCGAGTCGCGTCGCCGCTTCCTGAAGATCGCCGCCGGCACGACGGCGGCCGCGCTGGTGGTGGGAGGCGTGCCGCGCTTCGCGCGCGCCGCCGATCTGCCGCACCTGGCGGAGACGGATCCGACCGCGAAGGCGCTCGGCTACGTGGAGGATGCGTCGCAGACCAAGGACCCCAAGCACAAGGCCGGCGACACCTGCGCCAACTGCCAGTTCTACAGCGGTGGTCCCACCGGCTACGGGCCGTGCCAGCTGTTCCCCGGCAAGGCGGTCAGCTCCAAGGGCTGGTGCGTGTCGCACTCGCCCAAGAAAGCCTGAGATCGTCCCGTCCACCGATGCCCGAGAGGCCGGCCTCGAGCCGGCCTTTTCGCGTGCGCGCGCGGAAGCGGCGGCCACTGCCGGCGCCGGGCAACGAACGAGGGGAGGGGGAGCGCAAGAGCAGGCTAGAAGTGCTGCCCGAGCGCGTCAGGCTGAGGAGCTGAAACCCGCCTGACGCGCCGGGCGGCGATCCGGGGCCCACTGCCAAGTGATCAACCCGCGGACCTGGGATGATACTCCTGGCCGGCCGGAAATGGGGGACGCCCTGCCGCCATTTGTGACGTCCGTCGGATAAGTCATTGTATGTCAATGACTTATTTGTAAAACTTGATCCGATCCCCGAGCATGGTCTGCCCCAAGGTAATCCGCCAAGATCGAAGCTTTTTCAAGAAATTTAACGAAATTTGGCGAAGATGACGGCTTATGGAGGGGCTGGCGCCCGGTGCAACCGGCTGTGCCGCAGGCCATAGCCGAAATAGATCGCCAGCCCGAGCACGGTCCAGACGATCATCAGCAGCCAGTTGAACCAGGCCATGAAGCCGAGCAGGGCCAGGCAGCTGAGCACGCCGGCCGGGCAGATCACCCAGGCCCACGGCACGCGGAAGCCGCGATGCAGCTGCGGCGCGGTGTAGCGCAGGATCAGCACGCCGGCGCAGACCGCCACGAAGGCGATCAGCGTGCCCATCGAGGTGAGGTCGGCCAGCAGGTCCAGCGGGAACACCGCGGCCAGCACGGCGATGCCCACGCCGGTGATCACCGTGTTGATGTGCGGCGTGCGGTGGCGCGGGTGGATGCGGTTGAACACCGGCGGCAGCAGGCCGTCGCGCGACATGATCATGAAGATGCGCGGCTGCGCGATGATCATCACCAGGATCACCGAGGACAGGCCGATCAGCGCGCCGATCTCCACCACCAGGCGCAGCCAGCCCAGCTGCGGGTAGCTGCGGATCGCGGTGACCACCGGCTCGCTGGTGCCGAGCTGGGTGTAGGGGATCAGGCCGGTGAGCACCGCCGCCATGGCGAGGTAGAGCACGGTGCAGATCACCAGCGAGACCAGCGTGCCGAACGGCAGGTCGCGCTGCGGGTTCTTGCATTCCTGCGCCGCGGTGGAGGTGGCCTCGAAGCCGATGTAGGCGAAGAACACCATCGCCGCGCCGCGCATGATGCCCGACCAGCCGTACTTGCCGGGGCTCTCGTTGGCGGGGATGAACGGATGCCAGTTGGCCGGGTCGACGTAGCGGTAGCCGGCCACCACCACGATCACGATCAGGCCGACCTTGAGCGCGACCATCAGCACGTTGAGGCCGGCGGACTCGCGGATGCCGACGTAGCACAGCGCGGTGAGCGCCAGCACGATCGCCACCGCGGGCAGGTTCATCAGGTGCCCGGTGACCACCAGGCGGCCGTCGGTGAACGCCAGCGGCGCCTCGGTGAGCGCCTGCGGCAGGTGGATGCCCGCGTGGTCGAGCAGGCTGGTGAAGTAGCCGGTCCAGCTCGCCGCCACCGCCGAGGCGGAGATGCCGTACTCCAGCACCATGTTCCAGCCGATGAACCAGGCCACCAGCTCGCCGAGGGTGGCGTAGGCGTAGGAGTAGGAGCTGCCCGAGATCGGGATCAGCGTGGCGAACTCCGCGTAGCACAGCGCGGTGAAGCCGCTGCAGATCGCCGCCAGCACGAACGAGATCAGCACCGCCGGCCCCGCGTGCTCGGCCGCCGCCTGGCCGGTGACCACGAAGATGCCGGTGCCGATCACCGCGCCGATGCCCAGCGCGGTGATGCCCCACGGGCCCAGCGTGCGGCGCAGGGTGGGCCCGTGCGAGGGATCGTCGGCGTCGGAGAAATCGGTCTTGCGGGCTAGGAGCTGCTTCAGCATGGGCTTCCCGGACATGAAGCCGGCACGGTTCTCACCGTGCCGGCGGGGGAGGTTGCGATCCTGGCGCGCCGGCTCAGTCCGGCTCGGTGCCGTTGGCGAGGTGGCTCTTGCGGACGCCGTAGAGCTGGTACACCACCAGGCCCACGGCCGCCCAGGCGAAGAACACGACCAGCGTCTTGGTGGACAGGTTGAAGAACAGCAGCAGGCAGCCCAGCACGGCCAGCGGGCACACCACCCAGGCCATCGGGGTGCGGAACGAGCGCGGCCGCTCCGGCTGGGTCACGCGCAGGATCAGCACGCCCAGCGCCACCATCATGAAGGCGAACAGGGTGCCCGAGTTGGTGATGTCGGCCAGCGCGCCCACCGGGAACAGCGCGCCGAACAGCGAGACGAAGATGCCGGTGATCAGCGTGATCACGTACGGCGTGTGGTAGCGCGGGTGGATCTTGGCCAGCGAGCCCGGCAGCAGGCCGTCGCGCGCCATGGTGAAGAAGATGCGGGTCTGGCCGTAGGTCATGGTGAGGATCACCGAGGGCAGCGCGATGCTGGCCGCGGCGCCGACCAGGTCGCCCCAGGTCGTGTGGTGCAGCACGCGCAGCACGTGGGCCAGCGCCTCCTTGCTGCACACCAGCGCCTCGGAGCCCTTGCAGGCCGCCGCCATCTCCGGCGTGCCCGGCTGCAGCGCCACGCCGTCGGGGCCGAGCACCGGCTGCGCGCCCACCGAGCCGATCGCGCCGTAGCTCACCAGCAGGTAGTAGATGGTGCACACGCCCAGCGAGCCGATCAGGCCGATCGGGATGTTGCGGTTCGGGTTCTTGGTCTCCTCGGCGGCGGTGGACACCGCGTCGAAGCCCACGTAGGCGAAGAAGATCGAGGCCGCCGCGCCCAGCACGCCGATGCCGCCCATCGGGCTGCCCCAGCCGTTCGGGGTGAACGGATGGAAGTTGGCGTCCTGCGTCTTGGGCAGGGCGAGCACGATGAAGACGGTCAGCGCCAGCACCTTGATGAGCACCAGGAAGGTGTTGACCATCGCCGACTTCGAGGTGCCGATCACCAGCAGCAAGGTGATGGCCAGGCCGATCAGGAAGGCCAGCAGGTTGAAGCTGCCGCCGTCCAGCGGGCCGACGCGCAGGAAATCGGGCAGGCCCATGCCGTGGCTGGCGAGCAGGCCGTTCACGTAGCCGGCCCAGCCCACGCACACCGTGCTGGCCGCGATGGTGTATTCGAGCACCAGCGCCCAGCCGACCACCCAGGCCAGCCGCTCGCCCATCACGCCGTAGGTGTAGGTGTAGGCGGAGCCGGCCACCGGCACCATCGAGGCCAGCTCGGCGTAGGCCAGCGCGGCCAGCGCGCAGACCACCGCGGCGACCACGAACGCCACCATCATGCCCGGGCCGGCCTTCTGGCCCGCCTCGGCGGTCAGCACGAAGATGCCGGTGCCGATGATGGCGCCGATGCCGAGCATGGTGAGCTGGACGGGGCCGAGCTGCCGCTTGAGCGCTTTCTTTTCGGCAGTGGCAAGGATCAGGTCGAGCGGTTTGACGCGCTTGAAGAGCATGCGGTGATTTCCCCGTGGATGGCCGCCCTGTTCTTCGATCCACGGCTTCATGAAGGAGACGTGACGAGCAGGCGATTCGCCCAACCTTAGCGGAGCGGCGGAGGGGGTACAAGCGCCGGTCGGCATGTACCATGCGCCGCTCTTTTCATGCTGCGGCGCATCCAACGCGAGCCCATGCACATCCTTTCCGCCTCGCTGCGCGACTATGCGCGCACGCATGTGGACGACGCCGTCGCGGCCGAGTTCCTCGCCTTCCTCGCCTCCTCGCCCGCGGTGTTCGAGCGCACGCACGCGGCGGGCCACTTCACCGCTTCGGCCTGGCTCGTCGGCGCCGACGGCGCGCGCGTGCTGCTCACCCACCACCGCAAGCTCGGCCGCTGGCTGCAGCTCGGCGGCCATGCCGACGGCGACGCCGACCTCGCGCGGGTGGCGCTGCGCGAGGCGGAGGAGGAATCGGGCCTGGCCGGGCTGCGCGTGGAGGGCGGCATCTTCGACCTGGACCGCCACCGCATTCCCGCGCGCGGCGGCGAGCCGGAGCACTGGCACTACGACGTGCGCTACGTGGTGCGCGCGTGCGGCGGCGAGGCGTTCGCGGTCAGCGCGGAGTCGCTGGCGCTGGCCTGGGTGCCGGTGCGCGCGCTGGCCGGCGATCCGGCCGTCGATGCGTCGCTGCGGCGCATGGCGCGCCGGTGGCTGGCGCGAGGGTGAGGGCGGGGCGGGAGCGATCGTCTCGGGTGTGCCCATCGCGGCCGGAGGCCGCTCCCCCAAGGTCGCCGCAGCCCTGTGGGAGCGGCCCCCGGCCGCGATGGGCAAGCCATCGAGGCAGCTTCGCGCACCCGCTCAGGCGTACTTCTCCGGCGCCGGATTGAGATACCCGCAAGCCTTGCAGGTCCGCGCCTCGCGCGAGCGGTAGAAGCGCTCGAACACCGGCGGGAAGTCGCGCTCGATGCTGTCGAGCACGAAGTACTCCTCGTACAGCTTGTGGTTGCAGCGCTCGCAGAACCACAGCAGGCCGTCCCGCTCGTGCGGCAGGCGGCGGCGCTCGATCACCAGCCCGACCGAGCCGGGCATGCGCTGCGGCGAATGCGGCACGCGCGGCGGCAGGTAGAACAGCTCGCCGGCGCGGATCGGGATGTCGCGCGCCGCGCCCTCGTCCTGCACCTTCAGCACCATCTCGCCCTCGAGCTGGTGGAAGAATTCCGGCCCCTCGTCGTAGTGGTAGTCGGTGCGCGCGTTCGGGCCGCCCACGATCATCACGATGAAGTCGCCGTCGACGATGCACTTGTTGCCCACCGGCGGCTTGAGCAGGTGGCGGTGCTCGGCGATCCAGCGCTTCAGGTCGATGGGCGGTGTCAGGGCCATGCGCAATGCCTCGTTATGGGCGCTTTGCTTCCTCTCCCCGCCGGGGAGAGGGAGTGAAGATGTTCACACCTCCAGGGTGGCGAGGTCGCCCTTTTCCTCCAGCCAGCTCTTGCGGTCGGCGGCGCGCTTCTTGGCCAGCAGCATGTCCATCAGCTTGGCGGTGGCCGCGTCGTCGTCCACGGTGAGCTGCACCAGGCGGCGGGTGTCGGGGTGGATGGTCGACTCGCGCAGCTGCGCCGGGTTCATCTCGCCCAGGCCCTTGAAGCGGGTCACGGTGACCGCGCCCTTCATCTTCTCGCGCTCGATGCGGTCCAGCATCGCCTGCTTCTCGCTCTCGTCCAGGCAGTAGAACACCTGCTTGCCCACGTCCACGCGGAACAGCGGCGGCATCGCCACGAACACGTGGCCCTCGCGCACCAGCGCGGGGAAGTGCCGGAGGAACAGCGCCGAGAGCAGGGTGGCGATGTGCAGGCCGTCGGAGTCGGCGTCGGCGAGGATGATGACCTTGCCGTAGCGCAGGCCGGAGAGGTCGTCCTTGCCCGGGTCGCAGCCGATCGCCACCGCCAGGTTGTGCACCTCCTCGGAGGCCAGCACCGAGGTGGATTCCACCTCCCAGGTGTTGAGAATCTTGCCGCGCAGCGGCAGGATCGCCTGGAACTCCTTGTCGCGCGCCTGCTTGGCGCTGCCGCCGGCGGAGTCGCCCTCGACCAGGAACAGCTCGGTGCGGGTGAGGTCGGTGGCGGTGCAGTCGGCCAGCTTGCCGGGCAGCGCCGGGCCCTGGGTGATCTTCTTGCGCACCACCTGCTTGGCCGCCTTCAGGCGCGCGCTGGCGCGCTCGATGGCGAGCTGGGCGATGCGCTCGCCCAGCTCCACGTGCTGGTTCAGCCACAGGCTGAAGGCATCGTGCACCACGCCCTCGACCAGCGCGGCGGCCTGGCGCGAGGACAGGCGCTCCTTGGTCTGGCCGGCGAACTGCGGGTCCTGCAGCTTGGCGCTGAGCACGAAGGCCAGGCGCTCCCACACGTCCTCCGGCGCCAGCTTCACGCCGCGCGGCAAGAGGTTGCGGATGTCGCAGAACTCGCGGATCGCGTTGGTGAGGCCGCTGCGCAGGCCGTTGACGTGGGTGCCGCCCTGCGCGGTGGGGATCAGGTTGACGTAGCTCTCCTGCACCAGCTCGCCCTCGGGCACCCAGGTCAGCGCGACGTCCAGCCCTTCGGTCTCGCGCTGCACCTGGTGCACGAACAGCTCGGCGGGGATCGCCTCGGCGCCGTCCAGCTCGCCGCGCAGGTAGTCGCGCAGGCCGTCCTCGTAGTGCCACTCGCAGACCTCGCCGCTGGCCTCGTCGGTGAGCTTCACGTGCAGGCCGGCGCACAGCACGGCCTTGGCGCGCAGCAGGTGCTTGAGCTTCGGCAGCGAGATCTTCGGCGAGTCGAAGTATTTCGGGTCCGGCCAGAAGCGCACGGTGGTGCCGGTCTTCTTCTTCGGCACGGTGCCGACCACTTCCAGCTCGCTGGCGCGGTCGCCGTGGGCGAAGGCCATGCGGTACTCGCTGCCGTCGCGGCGGATGGTCACCTCCACCCGGCTGGACAGCGCGTTCACCACCGACACGCCCACGCCGTGCAGGCCGCCGGAGAAGCTGTAGTTCCGGCCGCTGAACTTGCCGCCCGCGTGCAGCCGGGTGAGGATCAGCTCGACGCCGGGGATGCCTTCCTCCGGATGGATGTCCACCGGCATGCCGCGGCCGTCGTCGGCCACCGTGACCGAGCCGTCCGCGTGCACGACCACCTCGATGTTGCGCGCGTGGCCGGCCAGCGCCTCGTCCACCGAGTTGTCGACCACCTCCTGCGCCAGGTGGTTCGGGCGCGAGGTGTCGGTGTACATGCCGGGGCGGCGCTTGACCGGGTCAAGGCCGGAGAGGACTTCGATGTCGGCGGCGTTGTAGCGGCTGCTCATGCGGGGGGACTGGCCAGACGGAACGGCGCAGGATGGCGGCGGCCGCGGCAGGGGTCAAGCCAATGCGCGGCGCGCGCGTCCGCGCCGCGGCGCGAGGCCGCTGGCAGCCAGCGCCGCGGCCTGCACCAGCATGCAGGCGGCCGGCGGCCACCACAGGCCGGCCAGCCGCAGCAGCAGCAGCGCGGCCACCGGCGCCAGCGGCAGCCCCGCCAGCGCCGCGAGCCAGGGGCGCCGCAGGCCGGGCCAGCCATACGGCAGGCTCGCCAGGGCCAGCACCGCGATGCCGACCAGGAACTGCTCGGTGAAGCCCAGCGGCGTCACCAGCAGGCCGCGGCGCAGCGACTCGAGCACGTTGGCCTGGTACTCCACGCCCGGCATCAGGCCCCGCGGCGTGGGCAGGATGTCGCGCATGCCCTCGGCGGTGGCGCCCACCAGCACCAGCCGGTCGCGCAGCAGTCCGGCCGGCAGCGCGCCGTCGAGCACGTCGGTGTAGGAGACCCGGCCGAAACTGCCGGACGGACCGGCGTAGCGCAGCAGCACGTAGTGGTCGCGCACCCACAGGTAGGGCGAGGCGTCGCCCGGCTCCGGGTTGCGCAGGCCGGGCAGCGCGGCGCCGCGCGCGGCGCCGCCGGCCAGGCGATCCACCGCCAGCGCCAGCGAGGGCCAGTACGCGCGGCCCAGTCCGGCTTCGAGATAGGCGCCGCGGGTCACGCCGTCCGGCCCGCCGGGGGTGTCGACGTGGCCGAGCGCGGCGGCGGTCTGCGCCAGCGCGGGAACCGGCAGCAGCTCCTGCAGCGGGCCGTCGAGCTCGCCCGGCTCGGCGAATACCGGCATCGCCACGCGCCCCGCGCGCCGCATCGCCGCGGCCAGGGCCAGATCGTCCTGCGGGTGGGCCTGGTCGGCGTCGGCCATGATGATGTCCAGGCCCACCGCGCGCACGCCGGCGGCGGCGAGGCGGTCGAGCAGGCGCGCATGCACGCCGCGCGGCCACGGCCATTGGCCCAGCGCGTCCAGGCTCTTCTGGTCGATCGCCACGACCACCACGTCGTCGCCGGCGGCGTAGCCCCAGTGGCGCATGTGCAGGTCGTACAGCGCGTCGTCGGCGCGCGTGGCGACGCCGCTGGCCAGCAGCAGCGCGAAGCACCCGCAGGCGGCCAGCCAGGCCGCGCCGCGCACCAGCCAGGCGAAGCCGTCGCGCATCAGGCGGGCGCGCGGGCGCGACGGCGGTGCGGGACGGGCGTCGGCTTCACCGGCGGCTCACAGCAGCAGCCACAGCAGGGCCGCGCCGCCCGTGCCGAGCGCGATGCGGCAGGGGATGCAGGGCAGCCGGACCTTCTGCGCCGGCCCCCAGGCGCCGGCGAATTCGTCGTCGTCGACCACGCGCAGGCGCACGTACCAGGTGCCGGAGGCCGGCTTGCGCAGGGTCAGCGAGGGCTGCTCCACGGTGCTGTCGACGACCGGATGGGCAAAGTCCGGGTCGCGCGCCATCTGGATGCGGTAGCGCTGCCCGGGCGCGCCGGCCGACCAGCCCAGCGTCAGCCCGTCGCCGGAGCGCTTCAGCGTGGCCAGCGCGGGGGCGGGCGGCGCGTCGGCGCGGTCGAAGGGCAGGGCGTCGGTGTACGGTCCCAGGCGGCCTTCGCGGTCGCGGCTGGCCACGCGCCAGTAGTAGCGTCCCGGCGGCAGCGCTGCCGGCGCGCGCACGCGGTTGTCGGCGAGGTCCTGCCGCTCGGCCAGCAGCTGCCGGAACTGCGGGTCGGCGGCGAGCTGCCACGCGTAGGACGCGGCCTCGCTGCTCTCGGTCCAGCGGAAGCGCGGGCGCTCGGCGCGCGCCGTGCCGCCGGGCTGCGGCTCCTGCACCAGCGGTGGCTGCGGGTGGGTGGCGATGCGCAGCGCGCAGGTGGCGTCCAGGCCCTCCAGCCGGTCCGGCTCGATGCCGCGCACGCGCAGCAGGTAGTCGCCGTTGGGCAGGTCCGGCAGGCTCGCGTGCGGCAGCGCGTCGGTGACGTGGTCGTACAGCAGCGCGGCGAAGCGCCGGTCGTGCGCGATCTGCACCCGGTAGGCGGCGGCGCCCGGCTGCGCCTGCCAGTCCAGCGCGTAGGCCGGCCGCACCACCGGCGCGGCAGGGCAGCGCAGCGCGGGCGCGGGCAGCAGGCGGCGAACCCGGCCGGGCCGCCGGCCTTCCTCGACCGCCACGCCGGAGCCCTTGCGGACCTGCACATGGCGCCGGTCGCCGGTCACCTCCACGCGGCCGCCCAGCACCTCGACCTCGGTCCGCGCCCGGGCGTCGTCGGCGGCCACGCGGAAATGCGTGCCGCGCACGCTGGATACGGCGCCCGGGGTCTGCACGACGAAGTGCGCGGCGTTGCCGGGCATCGGCGTGACGTCGTTGACGACGCGGCCGCGCTGCAGGCGCACGCGGGTGTCGGCCATGCCGGTGCGGCCATAGGCGCTCATCCGGTCCAGGCTCACCTCGCTGCCGCCCTGGACCAGCATGCGCGAACCGTCGGCGAACTCCAGCGTCAGGCTGGCGTCGGTGCCGGTCTCCACGCGTGCGCCGTAGCCCAGCCGCATGCCGGGCGTCACCGGCACCGGCTGCGCCTGCCCGGGCAGCCAGGCGCGCGCGTCGCCGATCGCCGCGGCCACGGTGGCGCTGGCCGGTTCCACCCGCAGCCACTGGACCGGGATGCGCAGGCGCGAGCCGGGCAGCAGGTGGTAGGGGTCGGCGACGTGGTTGTAGTCCTGCAGCTGCTGCCACGGCACGTCCGCCTTCAGGTAGCGGCGGGCCAGCGTCCAGATGTTGTCGTCCGGGTGCACGCGGTAGGTCCAGTCGCCGGCGCGGGCGGGGAGCACGGCCAGGCCGGCCAGCAGCGTCGCGGCAAGCCAGATCGGGTAGGGGGGGCGCGGGTGGTGGCGGGCGTGCATGTGTCGAATCCTTGCAGGTCCACGCCGGCCGGGCCGGCATGGCGGAACGCCCCCTGCGTCCCGGACGGACCGCTGCATGCATGCCGCATCCTCGGCATCCCCTTGACGGCCCGGACTGGGCAAATTCTGCGCGAGCGCCCGGCAAAATGCCAACTGCGTCCGGTTTTCGCGGCGGATCAGCCCGCGGCGGCGGCCTCGCCCGCCATCCGTTCGAGCAGGCCGCGCAGCTCGCCCAGGCCCGCGGCGCAGGCGTCCAGGGCCGCGCGGGGATGCTCGCCCTCCAGCGCGCCGAGCAGGCGGCGCGCCCGGTCCAGCGCCGGGTCCTCGCCGAACACGGCCAGTGCGCCGAGCAGGCGGTGCAGGCGCTGCGCGGCCAGCGCGGCGTCGCCCGCGCCAGTGGCGCGCTCGATGGCATCGAGATCGGCCTGGCCGGTTTCCCACAGCAGGCGGCGCAGTTCGCCGTGCAGGCGCGGCCCGTCGGCCGCCTGCGGCGCCGCGTCGGCGCGCAGCCAGGCCGCCAGCTTTTCCTCCAGCGCACGCAGCTGCACCGGCTTGCTGAGGTAGTCGTCCATGCCCGCCTCGCGGCAGCGGGCGATCTCGCCGTCCAGCGCATGCGCGGTCATGGCGATGATCGGCAGGCGGCGCGCGCGGCCCAGCCCCGCTTCGTGGCGGCGCCAGGCGGCCGCCAGCTGGTAGCCGTCCATCGAGGGCATCCGGCAGTCGGTCATCAGCAGCGCGTAGTCGCGCCGGCACAGCGCCCGGAAGGCGGCGTGGCCGTCGTCCACCACCTCGCAGTCCCAGCCCAGCAGGGCCAGCTGCCGGCGGACCAGCGCCTGGTTCACGGGGTGGTCCTCGGCGACCAGGATGCGGCCTCGCCCCGGCTGGGCGGGGTGCGCCGTGGCCGGCGCGGCGGCGGCAGGCGGGAGGGGCGGCGGCGACGTGCGCGCCGGCGGCAGCAGCGCCAGCTCGCAGGCGCGCACCACGCCCTGCCATTTCAGCGGCATCGCGCCGAGCACGATGCGCCCGTCGCTCTCGAACGGCATCGCGGGGGCGTCCGGGCCGCTGTCGAGGGCGACCACCCGGGCCGCCACGCGGGCCGGACTGTCGTGGTCGCCCGCATCGACGAACAGCAGGTTGGCGGCGATGCCGCTGCGCAGCGGCTGCTCGGGCGGCACCCGCTCCACGCTGTGCCCCAGCGCGACCAGATGGTCGGCCAGCGCCGCGGCCAGCGCGGGCGAGGCGAGCCGCACCACCGCGTGCCGGCCGAGGTGGGGGGCGGCGGCCTCGAGGTCGCGCCGGGCCACCGGCAGGCGCAATTGCACGGTCACCGTGGTGCCGGCGCCGGGCTCGCTGGCCAGCTCGATCTCGCCTTCCATCAGTTGCACCAGGTGGCGGCAGATGGCCAGGCCCAGGCCGGTGCCGCCGTAGCGGCGCGCGGTCCCCGGCTCGGCCTGCGCGAACGGGCTGAACAGGCCCACCTGCCGATCGGCGGGAATGCCGATGCCGGTGTCCTGCACGCGCAGGCGCAGGCGCTGGCTGTCGCCGTCGTCGCCGAGCACCCGCAGCGAGACCGCGATGCCGCCGCGCTCGGTGAACTTGCCGGCGTTGCCGAGCAGGTTCAGCAGGATCTGCCGGATGCGCACGCCGTCGCCGAGCAGCCGGCCGGCCAGCGCGGCATCCATCGCCAGCGACACGTCGAGCCCCTTGCCGCGCAGGCCGCCCGCGGCCAGACCGACCACGTTGTCCAGCAGCACGCGCGGGTCGAACGGCGCCGGGTCCAGGCGCAGGTTGCCGGCCTCCAGCTTGGAGAAGTCCAGCACGTCGTTGAGGATCTGCAGCAGCACCCCGGCGGAATCCTCCACCGCGCGCAGCAGCTCGCGCTGGTCGGCGTCCAGCGATGTGTGGCCGAGCAGCTCCAGCATGCCGAGCACGCCGTTCATCGGCGTGCGGATCTCGTGGCTCATGGTGGCGAGGAAGTCCGCCTTGGCCTTGGAGGCGCGCTCGGCCGCGTCGCGCGCGGCGCGCAGGCTCTGGTTGTGCGCGTTGAGGCGGGTGGTGTCGATGAGGTAGCCGCTCCAGCAGGTCTCGCCGTTCGCCTCGCGGTGCGAGGCCAGGATCATGCGGATCCAGCGCAGGCCCTCGGCGCCATAGGCGCGGAAGTCGAATTCCACCGCGCCGGCATGCCGCACGGCGCGGCGCAGCTGGCGTTGCAGCGCCTCCTGGTCCTCGGGGTGGACGCGGTCGTGGAAAGGCCATTCGCGCAGCACGTCGCCGCCGGCCAGCAGGTCTCGGCGTTCCAGTCCGAACAGTGCCCGCAGGTCGCCGGCCAGGAAGCCCAGCCGGTAGTTGCGTTCGCGCCCCCGGCGCACGGCGAACACCACCACCGGGATCCGCCGGGTGATCTCGCGCAGGGTTTCACCCACGGCGTCGGCATGGCGCGCGGCCTGGTCGCGGCGGGCGAGCTCCTGCGCCTGCTGCTGCAGCTTGCGCTCGGCCTGCGCCGCCCGCCGGCGCTGCAGCCAGAGCGCCCGCAGCAGGCCCAGCGCCAGCAGTCCGCTCAGCAGCAGCAGGCCGGCGAGCAGCTCGATGCTGGTCCGCACCGGCAGCGCGCCGGGCAGCAGCGCCAGGCATGCCGACGGCGCCGGCGGGGCGCTTGCGCAAAGCGCGTCGCGGCACGGGGCGGGGGGCGTCATACGCCGGCGCATGGCGGAATCATTCGTCAGCGGCGTGCAGCTTTTTTTGGAGGAAAAATGCAACTTTCGCAGGCATGCTACTGCAAATGGAGGCGGCGCCACGGGGGGCGGTTCCAGGGGACCAGGATCATGGCGGGCAACGACAGGACCTTGAGGATCATCGTCGCCGACGACCACCCGGTGGTCGTGCTCGGCATCAAGGCGTTGTTGCGCGAGCACGCCGCCGGCATGCGGGTGGTCGGCGAGGCCGGCGGCGGCCGCGAGCTGCTGGCACTGCTGGCGCGCTGCGAGTGCGACCTGCTGATCACCGACTACTCGATGCCCGATGCCGCCGGCGCCGAGGACGGCATGGCCTGGCTCAGGCGTCTGCGCCGCGAGCATCCGGCGCTGCCGGTGATCGTGCTCACCATGCTGCGCAATCCGGCGCTGGTGCGGGGCATGCTGGGCGTGGGCGTGAACGGCGTGGTGGGCAAGGCCGGGATGACGCGCGAGCTGCTGCTGGCGATCGGCGCGGTGCTGGCCGGGCGCACCTATGTGGGCGAGCAGGTGCGCGAGGCGCTGGCCGAGGCGCCGGGCCCGGATGCCGGCCCGGACCGCGTGCTCGCCGGCGCTGACCTTTCCATGCTGTCGCGCCGCGAGGCCGAGGTGGTGCGCCTGTACGCCTCGGGCCTCACGGTCACCCAGATCGCCGAGCGCGTGTGCCGCAGCGTGAAGACGGTGAGCCAGCAGAAGAACGACGCCATGCGCAAGCTGGGCCTCACCAGCAACAGCCAGCTTTACGAGTACGCGCGGACCTGGGGCCTGCTCACCTGAAGCTGGGAGACCGGCTGCCGCGATGGCGCGGCGGCGCCGTCGCCGCCTTCCCGGCGCGCCGTTTTTGGGAATCGTCCGATCACATCCCGCGCGCCGGGCTGGCATCCTGTTCCCGGCACGAGGCGGGCGTGTCGCGCTGCGCGGCACGCCGGGCGCCCCGTGCATTCCCGCATGCCGAGGGGGCGGCATGGTTCGACGCCGTGTGGCGTCGACGGCAGCCCGGCCCCGCGTGCGCGGGGACCGCTGCCGGGATCCGTTCACGATGCGGGCGTGGCGAGGCCGTTTCTCGCACGACCGCCAGAGGATGCGCGGCGCCACCGCATCCGGATCTTCGCGGTCGACTCGCCGCAGGTCCGGTCGTTGCGGGCGCAGCCGTATGCGACGGGAGGTGTGCCTGGCTATGACGAGTGGCATCGCGCCAGTGAAAGTGGTGATTGCCGACGATCATCCGGTGGTGCTGGTGGGCATGAAGGCCATGCTGCACCAGGACGGCCGTTGGCGCGTGGTGGGCGAGGCCGGCAGCGGCAGGGAGCTGCTCGGCCGGCTCGGCGGCTGCGAGTGCGACCTGGTGATCACCGACTTCTCGATGCCCCGCGAGGGCAGCGAGGACGGACTGTTGCTGCTGCGGCGCCTGCAGCGGCTGCGTCCCGGCCTGCCGGTGATCGTGCTGACCATGGTGCACAACGGCGCGCTGGTGCGCGGCATGTTCGCGGCCGGCGCGGCCGGCGTGGTGGCGAAGACGGCCATGACGCGCGAGCTGCTGGTGGCCTGCCACGCCGTGGCCAACGGCCGCGGCTACCTGAGCGAGCCGATGCGCAAAGGCCTCGAGGCCGTGCCGTGGCTGGACGGCGCGCGGTCGCAGGCGCTGTCGCCCGAGGCCGCCCTCTCCAGCCTGTCGCCGCGCGAGGCCGAGGTGGTGCGCAGGTACGTCGGCGGCCAGAGCGTGTCCGAGATCGCCCGGCAATTGAGCCGCAGCGTGAAGACGGTGAGCCAGCAGAAGAACGACGCCATGCGCAAGCTGGGGCTTGCCAACCACAGCCAGCTGTACGAGTTCGCGCGCAACGTCGGGCTGTCGAGCTGACCGGTCCGCCGGCTTTTTAGGAAACGTCTGATCCCATTGGCCGGCGAATCGGCCCAGCATGATCGTGTGGCCCGCCGCCCCAACGTGTCGCAAGCGGACGGCGGCCAAGCGCTTCCCCAGGGCCCAGGATGGGCACAGGCTGGCGAGATTACGCCAGCGACAGGTCGCGGTTGTTCCCCTGCACCCGCCTGTCGGGATTTCAATGTCCAGAGGCGTCGCCAGGCATGGCGGCGCCTTTCTTTTGTGGGTCGCCGCATGCCTGCGCGAGGGCCCGAAGTTCCGGAATCGTCCGGTTCATTCCGTGATCCGCATCGCATTATCGTGCCGCCGCCGGTTGATGCCGGGCGCGGATCCCGGTGATCCGCGCGGACGGGGGCATGGCTTTTGCGCAGCCGGCATGCGGCGCATGGCCGGGTGCCAGCGGACCTCCCCTGCGTTTTTCAATGCATGGCATGCATAGGGACATACCAGTGAAAACATCGATACTCGCTTCCACCCTCGTGGCGACCGGTGCGCTGCTCGCCTCGCCGATGGCGGCGCGCGCCGCCGACGGCACCATCACCTTCAACGGCGACATCACCGGCCAGACCTGCGACATCAACGGCAACGGCACCGGCGGCAAGGACTTCACCGTGACGTTGCCGACGGTGTCCAAGAGCACGCTGGCGGCGGCCGGCTCGTGGGCGGGCCGCACGCCCTTCACCATCGCGCTGAGCCATTGCTCGCCGGCCACCGGCAACGTCGCGACCTACTTCGAGCCGGGCGCCAGCGTGGACCTGACCACCGGCCAGCTGATCGTGGACGGCGGCGCGAACGCCGCCACCAACGTGCAGCTGGCGCTGCTCAACGGCGACACCAGCCAGATCCGCGTGGGCGCCACCACCGGCGGCGCCGACAGCTCGGGCTCGAAGAGCGTCGCGCTCTCCAACGGCGCGGCCACGCTGAACTACTACGTGCAGTACGTGGCGCACAACGGCGCGGCGACCGAAGGCAGCGTCACCAGCCGGGTCAACTACACCATCGTCTACAACTGACGGGGCCGGGCGGCCGGGCTGCGCCGGCCGCCCCCTCGCGCCTTCACAGGGCCATCCATCGATGAAACCGTTGCTGCCATTCGCGGCGGGCCTGCTGCTGTCCGCGTGCCTGGCTTCGCCGTCCCGCGCGGACGTGGTGATCAGCGGCACCCGGGTGGTCTATCCGGGCCAGGCGCGCGAGGTCACCGTCCAGCTCACCAACAACGGTGCCACGCCCTCGCTGGTGCAGGCCTGGCTGGACGGCGGCGACCCGAAGGTGGCGCCGGACCAGAGCGACGCGCCGTTCGTGCTGACCCCGCCGATCTTCCGCATCGACCCGCACCGCGGCCAGACGCTGCGGCTGATGTACGCCGGCAGCCCGCTGCCGCAGGACCGCGAGAGCGTGTTCTGGCTCAACGTGCTGGAGGTGCCGCCGGTACCGACAGGCGAGGCGGGCAAGAACTACCTGCAACTGGCCTTCCGCTCGCGCATCAAGGTGTTCTTCCGGCCGCCCGGCCTGCAGGGCCGGGCCAACGAGGCGCCCGACAGGCTGCGCTGGCGGGTGGTGCGCGCGCCGGACGGGCGCGGCTACGCGCTGCAGTGCGAGAACCCCACCCCCTACCACGTCTCCTTCAGCCGCATCGGCCTGGCGGCGGGCGGCCGCGAGTACCGCCACGACAAGGGCGGCATGGTCGACCCGATGGCGAGCGCCGTGTTCCCGCTGGAAGGCCTCGCCGCGGCCCCCGCGCCCGGGGCCAGGGTCGCTTTCGACGCGATCAACGACTACGGCGCCAACGTGCCGCACCAGGCGGCGCCGATGCCCTGACGGCAGCCGTCGCGTCCCAAGGAATGGAGCCCGATCCGTGAACAGACAGTCGACCCCCGTCCCGCGCGTACTCTGGCGACGCCCGCTGGCGGCGCTGATCGCCGGCGCGCTGGGGGCGGCGCCGCTGGCGGCGCCGGCGGCCGATGCGGCGGCCGCCGCCGGTCCGGCCGAGGCTTCGTTCAACAGCCGCTTCCTGATGGGCGGCACCCGGCGCGTGGACCTGTCGCGCTTCGAGCGCGGCAACCCCGTGCTGCCGGGCGTCTACCTGGTGGACGTCTACGTGAACGGCGACCGCGCGGGCAGCGGGAACGTGCAGTTCCGCGATTCCGGCGCGGCCGACGGCGCGCACCCGTGCTTCGGCCTGGAGCAACTGCAACGCTACGGCATCGATGCGTCCCGGCTGGCCGCGACGGCCACGCAGCCGGAGGCTTGCCGCAGCATCGAGCAGTGGATTCCCGATGCGGCTGCCCGCTACGACGGTTCGCAGCTGCGCCTGGACCTGAGCGTGCCGCAGGCGGCGATGCAGCGCAGCGCGCGCGGCTACGTGCCGCCGCAGTACTGGGACCGCGGCATCGCCGCCGGCATCCTGGGCTACGCCTTCAACGCGTTCCGCATGCGCAACGACGCCGCCGACGTGGCCGGCGACGGCCGCGTGCGCGCACCGGACGGCAGCACCGTCGCGCCGGGTGCCGCGATACCCGTGGGCAGCACCCTCGATGGCGCGGCCGTGCCGGCGGGCAGCGTGTTCGGCGCCGACGGCCGCGTGATCGGTCCGGACGGCAGGCCGCTGGCCCCGCCGGCGCGCGGGCAACGCGTGGCCCAGGACTCGGCCTACCTCGGCCTCAACGCGGGCCTGAACGTCGGCGACTGGCAGCTGCGCCACGACTCGGCGCTGACCTGGCAGAGCGGCGGCGGGCGGCACTGGCAGGCCATCGCCACCTACGCGCAGCGCAACCTCGCCGGCATCCGCAGCCAGCTCACCGTGGGCGAGTCCAGCACCAGCGGCGAGCTCTTCGACAGCGTGTCGTTCCGCGGCGTGCGCCTGGCGACCGACGACCGCATGCTGCCCGACTCGCTGCGCGGCTACGCGCCAGTGGTGCGCGGCGTGGCGGCGGGCAACGCCAGGGTGGAGATCCGCCAGAACGGCTACCTGATCTACCAGACCACGGTGGCGCCGGGGCCGTTCGAGATCGACGACCTCTATCCGACCGGCTATGGCGGCGACCTGCAGGTGACCGTCACCGAGGCCGACGGCAGCCAGCAGCGCTTCGCCGTACCGTACTCGTCGGTGGCGCAATTGCTGCGGCCGGGCATCGGCCGCTACGACCTCACCGCGGGCCAGGTGCGCGACGTCTACCTGCACGGCCATCCCTACCTGGTGCAGGGCAGCTACCAGCGCGGCCTCTCCAACCTGGTGACGGGCTATGGCGGCGCGGTGT
The DNA here is from genome assembly GCF_003148905.1 of Fulvimonas soli. Lineage (GTDB taxonomy): Bacteria > Pseudomonadota > Gammaproteobacteria > Xanthomonadales > Rhodanobacteraceae > Fulvimonas > Fulvimonas soli. Next base: position 345,991 of record NZ_QGHC01000001.1, read on the forward strand.
TCAGCCAGGGCTACGGCGCGCTGCTGGCGGGCGCGGCGTTCAACACGCGCGCCGGCGCCTTCGCGCTGGACCTCAGCCATGCGCGCACCCGGTTCGCGGGGACGGGCGGTTCCGGCGGGCAAAGCCTCAAACTCGGCTACAGCAAGTTCCTGACCGGGACCGGCACCAATTTCTCGGTGGCGGCCTACCGCTACTCCACGTCGGGCTACCTGGGCCTGCAGGACGCGCTGCTCACCCGCGACCTGGCCCGGCGCGACCTGGGCACCGAGGCCATCCGCCGCCAGCGCAGCCGCTTCGAGCTGATCCTGAACCAGACCCTGGGCGGCGCCGGCTCGCTGTACGTCACCGGCTCGCTGGCGCGCTACTGGAACGCGCCCGGCTCGGACCTCCAGTACCAGGCCGGGTACAACAGCCACCTCGGCATCCTGAGCTACACGCTGTCCGCCTCGCGCACACGCGATGCGCTGGGCCAGCGCGAGACGCGGTACTTCCTGAGCCTCTCGCTGCCGCTGGGGCACGGCGCGCACGCGCCCTCGCTCAACGGCATGTTCGCGCACAGCGACCGCGGCTACAGCACCAGCCAGCTGGGGCTGAGCGGCAGCGCAGGCCGGGACGGCGCGTTCAGCTACGGCGCCAGCGCCAGCGACGACACCCGCGCCGGCAGCAGCGGCGCGGTGAATGCGCAGTACCGCAGCCCGTACAGCACGCTCAGCGCCTCCTACGCGCAGGGTTCGGGCTACCGGCAGGCCTCGGTGGGCGCCAACGGCGCGCTAGTGGTGCACGCCGGCGGGGTCACCTTCAGCCCGCAGCAGGGCGAGACCATGGCCCTGGTCGAGGCCAAGGGCGCCAGGGGCGCGCGGGTGACCAACTACTCCGGCGTGCGCGTGGACGGCGAAGGCTATGCCCTGGTGCCCTACCTCATCCCGTACCGCTACAACACGGTGCAGCTCGATCCGGCGGGTACCGCCACCGACGTCCAGCTGCAGAGCACCAGCCAGCAGGCGGCGCCGTACGCGGGCGCGGTGGTGCGGGTGGTGTTCCACACCGACCGGGGCCGCGCGGCGCTGATCGTGGCGCGCGATGCCGCGGGCGGCCCGCTGCCGTTCGGCGCCGACGTGCTCGACGGGCAGGGGCGGGAAGTGGGCGTGGTCGGGCAGGCCAGCCGGTTGTTCCTGCGCGGCCTGGCCGACCGCGGCAGCCTGTTCGTGAAATGGGGCGGGCAGCCCGACCAGCAGTGCCGGATCGACTACGTGCTGCCGCCGCGCGACGGCCATGCCTACTACGACAGCCTCCACGCCACGTGCCGTCCCTCGGGCGACGCGCCCGCAACCCTTCCTTCCAGGCCGGTGAGCTCGCCATGATCCCCAGACCGCCGCGCACCGCCCCGCTCCCGTGGCTGGCGGCCCTGCTCCTGCTGCTGGCGACGCCCGCGGCATGGGCCGGCTGCACCATGAACCCCACCTGGCGCGACCCGCACGTGGACATGAACCTCGGGCGCGTGGTCATCCCCAGCGACCTGCCGGTGGGCGCCACCATCACCACCTGGCAGACCCAGATCAGCCAGCCCGGCACGGCCATGAGCTGCGACAGGCAGGGCGGTGCCACCGTGTACGCCGACGTGGTGCAGGGGCAGCCGGTGCCGGGCTACGGCAAGGTGTACACCACCGGCGTGGCCGGCGTCGGCATACGCATGTCGCGCAGGACCGCGAATGCCTCGACCTCGATGGTGTATCCGGCCACCTTCTCCGCCCAGGCGAACACCAACTACACCCTGGACGCCAGCACCTTCGTCGTCGAGCTGATCAAGACCGCGCCCACCACCGGCAGCGGGCCGCTGGTGGCCGGCCAGTACTCGAGCTACCACCTCAACTCGGACCCCGCGCATCCGCTGCTGACCACCTGGGTGGAAGGCGAGGGCATCACCATCGTCTCGCCCTCGTGCTCGGTCGACGCCGGCTCCAGGAACATCGCGGTGAACTTCGGGGCCGTGCCGCAGGCGCAGTTCCGCGGCGTCGGCACCACCGCGGCGGAACGCGACTTCACCATCGGCCTGCGGTGCCAGCAGAGCCCGGGCAGCGTGTACGTGCGGCTGGACGCCACGCCCGACCCGTCCAACAGCCCGGGCGTGCTGCAGATCGCCCAGGGCAGCCAGGCGGCCCAAGGCGTCGGTATCCAATTGCTCGACGCCCGCGACGGCCAGCCGGTGCGCTACGGCGGCGACATCGGCGCGGGCAGCAGCCCGGCCGGCCCCAGCCTGCTGCAGGTGCCATTCAAGGCCCGCTACTACCAGACCGGCGGCACGCTCGTCCCCGGCGCCGCCAACGGCATCGCCACGTTCACCATCGACTACCAGTAGCCGCGGCGTTCAGCCGCCCAGCGGCGCGCAGTGCCGCTCCAGCCAGCTGAGGTCGGCGTCCTCCAGCAGCGGCGCCAGCGCGGCGCGCACGGTGGCATGGTAGTCGTCCAGCCAGGCGCGTTCCTCGGGGCTGAGCAGGCCGGGTTCCAGCGCGCGGCGGTCGAACGGGCACAGGGTCAGGGTCTCGAACGCGCAGAAGTCGCCGAACTCGGTGTGCTCGGCCTCGACCACCACGGCCAGGTTCTCGTGGCGGATGCCGTGGCGGCCGGGCTTGTACAGGCCCGGCTCGATCGAGGTGATCATGCCCGGCTCCAGCGGCACCAGCGCGCCGCCGGGCACCGGCGGGCGGATCGACTGCGGGCCCTCGTGCACGTTGAGGAAGTAGCCCACGCCATGGCCGGTGCCGTGGCCGTAGTCCATGCCGCCGGCCCACAGCGGCGCGCGCGCCAGCGCGTCCAGCTGCGGGCCGCTGGCGCCCTTCGGGAAGCGCGCGCGGCTCAGCGCGATCAGACCCTTCATCACCAGCGTGGCGTCGCGGCGCTGCTCGGCGGTGGTCTCGCCCAGCGCCAGCACGCGGGTGACGTCGGTGGTGCCGCCCAGGTACTGGCCGCCGGAATCGACCAGCAGCAGCCCCTTGCGCGCCAGCGCGCCGTGCGACCCGGGCGTGGCGCGGTAGTGCGGCAGCGCGCCGTTGGCCTGGTAGCCGGCGATGGTGGCGAAGCTCTCGCCGACGAAGCCGGGCTGCGCGGCGCGCTCCTCGCGCAGCAGCGCGTCCACGTCCAGTTCGGTCTGCGCCATGCCGGCGGCGAGGCGGTCCTCCAGCCGGCGGAAGGCGCGCACCAGCGCGGCGCCGTCGCGGCGCATGGTCTCGCGGACGTGGTCCAGCTCGGCGGGGCTCTTGCGCGCCTTGGCCAGGGTGCTGGGGTTGGCCGCCTCGATGCGCCGCACCGCCGCCGGCAGCGCGTCGGCCACCGCGCAGACCACGCGGGCGGGATCGAGCAGCAGCGCGTCGCCGGCGCCGAGCTCGGCCAGCGCGTCGACCACGGTGGCGTAGTCGGCCAGGCGCACGCCGTCGGCGGCCAGCGCGGCGACGAGGGCGTCGTCGAACTTGCCGCGGTCGGCGAACAGCGTGGCCGGGCCCCCGGCCTGCACCAGCAGGTGGGCGAGGAACACCGGGTTGCATTCCACGTCGCTGCCGCGCAGGTTGGTCAGCCAGGCGACGTCGTCCAGGCTGGACACCAGGTGGTGGGTGGCGCCGTGCTTGCGCAGGCTGGCGCGCAGGCGTTCCAGCTTCTCGGCGCGCGGGACGCAGGCGTAGGCCGGCGGGTGCTCGACCACCGGCGCCTTCGGCAGGGCGGGGCGGTCCGGCCAGACCTCGGCGGGCAGGTCCAGGTCGGTGCGCAGCGCGGCGCCGGCTTCGCCCAGCAGGCGCTCGATCTGCCGCCGCGCCGCCAGCGACAGGCTGTCGCCGGCCACCGCCGCCGTCTCGCCTTCGCGCAGGTGCTGCTGCAGCCAGGCCAGGTGCTCGGGCGCATGGGCCACCTTCTGCCTCATCAGGGCGATGCCGCTGCCGGCCAGCTCGCGCTCGGCCTGGGCGAAGTAGCGCGAGTCGGTCCACAGCCCGGCCTCGTCCGCGGTGACCAGCAGCGTGCCGGCCGAGCCGGTGAAGCCGGACAGCCACTCGCGCGCCGCCCAGCGGGCGGGCAGGTACTCGGACAGGTGCGGGTCGGCGGTGGGCACGAGGCAGGCGGCGACGCCGTGGCGGCGCATGGCCTGGCGCAGGGCGGCGAGGCGGGCGGGGACGGAGGGGGCGGCGAGGGCGTTCATGGAGCGATGCTAGCAGTCGGGGGAGGAGCGAGGGGTTGAGTAGCGAGGGCGCGCGCATGCAGGCGTGAGGAACCGTGCAGGCCGCGCGCAGAGCGCGAGCCCCCGTCCCCCCAGGCGCGGCGCGCGGTCTTCGCGCCCTCGCTACTCGCCCCTGCTTAACTGCCCCGCCGCGCCCCTCGCCCCCCGCCCGATCACCCGCTAAAATACCTATTTCCGGCACGGCTGCATTCCATGACCCCCCTGATTTTCGTCACCGGCGGTGTGGTGTCCTCGCTCGGCAAGGGCATCGCGGCGGCGTCGCTCGCGTCCATCCTCGAGGCGCGCGGGCTCTCGGTCACCATGATGAAGCTCGATCCCTACATCAACGTGGATCCGGGCACCATGAGTCCCTTCCAGCACGGCGAGGTCTACGTGACCGACGACGGCGCGGAGACCGACCTGGACCTGGGCCACTACGAGCGCTTCGTCCACACCCGCCTCACCGGCAAGAACTCGGTCACCACCGGCAAAATCTACGAGAGCGTGATCCGCAAGGAGCGCCGCGGCGACTACCTGGGCGCCACCGTGCAGGTGATCCCGCACATCACCGACGAGATCAAGCACTGCATCCACGAGGCCACCCGCGGCTTCGACGTGGCGCTGGTGGAGATCGGCGGCACGGTGGGCGACATCGAGTCGCTGCCGTTCCTGGAGGCGATCCGCCAGCTGCGCATCGAGCACGGCCCGGAGAAGTGCCTGTTCATGCACCTCACCCTGGTGCCGTACATCAAGGCCGCCGGCGAGATCAAGACCAAGCCGACCCAGCACTCGGTGAAGGAGCTGCGCTCCATCGGCATCCAGCCCGACGTCCTGCTGTGCCGCTGCGAGCAGCCGCTGCCGGAGGGCGAGCGGCGCAAGATCGCGCTGTTCACCAACGTGCCGGAGAACGCGGTGATCAGCGCGGTGGACGTGGACGTGATCTACAAGACCCCGCTGTGGCTGCACAGCCAGGGCCTGGACGACATCGTGGTCAAGCGCCTGGGCCTGGACGCCCGCCCGGCCGACCTGTCCGCCTGGCAGCGCACGGTGGACGCGGTGGTGCACCCGAGGGACGAGGTCACCATCGCCATCTGCGGCAAGTACGTCGAGCACAAGGACGCCTACAAGTCGCTGGGCGAGGCGCTGCGCCACGGCGGCATCAAGCAGCAGACCCGGGTCAACCTGAAGTGGATCGACTCCGAGCAGATCGAGGCCGAGGGCGCGCCCCAGGTGCTCGGCGACGCCGACGCGATCCTGGTGCCGGGCGGCTTCGGCAAGCGCGGCTTCGAGGGCAAGGTGCTGGCGTCCAGGTACGCCCGCGAGCACGGCGTGCCGTACTTCGGCATCTGCTACGGCATGCACGCGGCGGTGGTGGACTTCGCCCGCCACGTGGCCGGCCTGAAGGACGCCGACTCCAGCGAGAACGACCGCAACACGCCCGACCCGGTGATCGCGCTGATCACCGAGTGGACCACCGCCAGCGGCGAGGTGGAGACGCGCAGCGAGCGCTCGGACCTGGGCGGCACCATGCGCCTGGGCGCGCAGGAGTGCCGCCTGAAGGCCGGCACGCTGGCGCGCGAGCTGTACGGCCAGGACGTGGTGCGCGAACGGCACCGCCACCGCTACGAGTTCAACAACCGCTACCGGCAGTCGTTCGAGGACCTGGGCCTGGTGATCTCCGGCAAGTCGATGGACGACCTGCTGGTCGAGATGATCGAGCTGCCGCAGCAGCGGCACCCGTGGTTCCTGGCCTGCCAGGCGCACCCGGAGTTCACCTCCACCCCGCGCGACGGCCACCCGCTGTTCATCGGCTTCGTGCAGGCCGCCCGCGAGTACAAGGCGGTGCGCGAGGGCGGGAAGCTGGCCGGGGCGAAGGCGACGGCATGACGCGGCCGCGCCGCGCCCGCGCCGCCGCCGTCACCGCGCCAGCGGGAGTCCGCTTCCGGCGGCCGGCCGGAGGCGCCATGGATGCCCGCCCGCGCGGGAATGAAGGTCGGAAAGACGGCGGCCGCGTTGCGGCACGCCACGCATCGAACGAGGAGTGCCCATGAAGCTGTGCGGATTCGAGGTCGGCCTGGACCGGCCGCTGTTCCTGATCGCCGGCCCGTGCGTGGTCGAGTCCGAGCAGCTGCAGCTGGACACCGCCGGCCGGCTCAAGGAGATCACCGACCGGCTCGGCGTCAACTTCATCTTCAAGTCCAGCTTCGACAAGGCCAATCGCTCCTCGGCCGGCAGCTTCCGCGGGCCGGGCATGGAGGAGGGCCTGCGCATCCTGGCCGAGGTGAGGCGCCAGATCGGCGTGCCGGTGCTCACCGACGTGCACGAGTACACCCCGATGGACGAGGTGGCCGCGGTGGTGGACGTGCTGCAGACGCCCGCCTTCCTGTGCCGGCAGACCGACTTCATCCAGAACGTGGCGCGCGCCGGCCGGCCGGTGAACATCAAGAAGGGCCAGTTCCTCGCGCCGTGGGACATGAAGAACGTGGTCGACAAGGCCAGGGCGGTCGGCAACGACGACATTCTGGTCTGCGAGCGCGGCGCCAGCTTCGGCTACAACAACCTGGTCTCGGACATGCGCTCGCTCAGCGTGATGCGCGGCACCGGCTGCCCGGTGGTGTTCGACGCCACCCACTCGGTGCAGCTGCCCGGCGGGCAGGGCACCAGCTCGGGCGGCCAGCGCGAGTTCGTGCCGGTGCTGGCGCGCGCGGCGGTGGCGGCGGGCGTGGCCGGCCTGTTCGCCGAGACCCATCCCGATCCCTCCAAGGCGCTCAGCGACGGCCCCAACGCCTGGCCGCTGGACAAGATGGAAGCGCTGCTGGAGACCCTGCTCGAACTGGACCGGGTGACCAAGCGCCACGCTTTCCTCGAACATACGCTCTGAACCGGCGCGGGCGCGTCCCGCACGAAGCCTTCCTCCCGTTTCCGCCCCCAAAACGCAAGCCAGGAATCCCATGAGCACAGAGATCGTCCGCATCCACGCCCGTGAAATCCTCGATTCGCGCGGCAACCCCACGCTGGAAGCCGAAGTGACCCTGGCCGGCGGCGGCTTCGGCCGCGCCGCGGTGCCCAGCGGCGCCTCCACCGGCACCCGCGAGGCGGTCGAGCTGCGCGACGGCGACAAGGCGCGCTACGGCGGCAAGGGCGTGAAGAACGCGGTGGGCCACGTCAACGGCGCCATCGCCAGCGCGCTCAAGGGCTTCGACGCGGCCGACCAGGGCGGCCTGGACGCCAGGCTGATCAACCTCGACGGCACGCCGAACAAGGGCAGGCTGGGCGCCAACGCCATCCTCGGCGTGTCGATGGCCGCCGCGCATGCCGTGGCCGCGCAGAAGCGCGAGCCGCTGTGGCGCTATCTGGCTTCCATCAACGGCACCACCGGCGAGCCGGGCGCGCTGCCGGTGCCGATGATGAACATCATCAACGGCGGCGCCCACGCCGACAACAACGTGGACGTGCAGGAATTCATGATCCTGCCGGTGGGTGCGCCCAGCTTCGCCGAGGCGCTGCGCGCCGGCGCGGAGATCTTCCACGCGCTGAAGGGCGTGCTGAAGAACAAGGGTCTCAACACCGCGGTGGGCGACGAGGGCGGCTTCGCGCCCAACCTGCGCTCCAACGAGGAAGCCATCGAGACCATCCTGGAGGCGATCGGCAAGGCCGGCTACAAGGCCGGCGGCGAGGTCTTCCTGGGCCTGGACGCGGCCGCCTCCGAATTCTTCCACGACGGCGTGTACGACCTGGCCGGCGAGGGCAAGAAGTACGACGCGGCCGGCTTCGTCGACGTGCTGGCCGGCTGGTGCGACAAGTACCCGATCCTCACCGTCGAGGACGGCATGGCCGAGCAGGATGGCGAAGGCTGGAAGCTGCTCACCCAGCGCCTGGGCAAGCGCGTGCAGCTGGTGGGCGACGACAACTTCGTGACCAACCCGGCGATCTTCCGCAAGGGCATCGACGCGGGCATCGCCAACGCGATCCTGATCAAGGTGAACCAGATCGGCACGCTGTCGGAGACGCTGGAGACCATCGCAATGGCCGACGCGGCGAAGTACGCGGCGGTGATCTCGCACCGCTCGGGCGAGACCGAGGACACCACCATCGCCGACATCGCGGTGGCGACCACCGCCACCCAGATCAAGACCGGCTCGCTGTGCCGCACCGACCGCGTGGCCAAGTACAACCAGCTGCTGCGCATCGAGGAGGCGCTGGGCCCGTCCGCCCGCTACGCCGGCCGCGACGCCTTCCCCAGCCTGGGCCGCCTGCCGGGCTGACGCCCGCGCCGCCGCATGCTGCGCTGGGTCGCGCTGATCCTGCTGGCTCTGCTGGTCGGTCTGCAGTTCAAGCTGTGGACCGGCAGCGGCGGCATGCGCGAGGTGGACGCGCTGCGCGCGGCGGTGAAGAAGCAGTCCGACGAGAACGACCGCCTGCGCCAGCGCAACCAGGCGCTGGCCGCCGACGTGGAGGACCTCAAGCACGGCGAGCAGGCGGTGGAGGCGCGCGCGCGTTCGGAGCTGGGCCTGATCAAGCCGGGCGAGACCTTCTACCAGGTGGTCGAGCGCCCGGCCGCCGCGGCCAGCGCGCCGCCGCCCGCCGACGGCGGCCACTGACATGGCCGGCTTCTGGTGCGTGGTGCCCGCGGCGGGGCGCGGCATGCGGGTGGGCGGCGACCGGCCCAAGCAGTACCTGCCGCTGGCCGGCCGGCCGCTGATCGAGCACACGCTGGAGCGGCTGGCCGCGCACTCGCGCGTCGCCGGCCTGCTGGTGGTGCTGGCGGCGGACGACCCGCTGTGGCCCGGCCATGTGCAGCTCCGCGGCAAGCCGGTGCGCACCGTGGCCGGCGGCGCCGAGCGCAGCGACTCGGTGCTGGCCGGGCTGGACGCCCTGCCGGCGGAGGTCGCCGCCGGCGACTTCGTGCTGGTCCACGACGCCGCGCGGCCCTGCGTGCGCCACGCCGACATCGACCGCCTGCTCGACCTGGCCGGCGCCGCGGACGGTGGCCTGCTCGGCGCGCCGCTGCGCGACACGCTCAAGCGCGCCGACGCGCGGGGCCGCAGCGTGGCCACCGAGCCGCGCGAGGCGCGCTGGCGCGCCTTCACGCCGCAGATGTTCCGCCGCGGCCCGCTCGCCGCGGCCCTGCGCGAGGCGGCGCGGCGCGGCCTCGCGCCCAGCGACGAGGCGATGGCGATGGAGCTGGCGGGCCACGCGCCGCTGCTGGTGGAAGGCGCCGAGGACAACCTCAAGGTGACCACCGCGGCCGACTTCGCGCTGGCCGAGTTCCTGCTGGCGAAGACCGCGGGAGGCGCCCATGGCTAGCCGCCGCGCCGCGGGACGGGCCCTGCCGCCGGCGCGGCGGCGTCATCGTCCCGCCACGTATCGGCATACACTGCTTGCCGCTTTTCCGTTCCGCGGGCGGACCGCCCGCGACCTTCCCGGCCTGCCACCCACGGGCACATCCTGATGCGCATCGGCAACGGCTTCGACGTGCATGCCTTCGGCGAGGGCGACCACGTGACCCTGGGCGGCGTGAGGGTGCCGCATCACCACGGCGTGCTGGCGCACTCGGACGGCGACGTGGTGATCCACGCGCTGTGCGACGCCATCTTCGGCGCGCTGGCGCTGGGCGACATCGGCACGCACTTCCCGCCCTCCGACGAGCGCTGGCGCGGCGCCGACAGCCGCCGTTTCCTGCGTCACGCCGCGGCGCTGATGCGCGAGCGGGGCTACCGGCTCGGCAACGCCGACGTCACGGTGATCTGCGAGGCGCCCAAGGTCGGCCCCCACGCGCAGGCGATGCGCGAGAACCTGGCCGCCGACCTGGAATGCGGCATCGACCGCATCAGCGTGAAGGCCACCACCACCGAGAAGCTCGGCTTCGCCGGCCGCCGCGAGGGCATCGCCGCGCAGGCCAGCGTGCTGCTGGAGCGCGCATGAGCGAGCCGGAGGCGCGCGGCCCGCACCGCCTGCACGAGCAGCTGGAGGCGGTGGTGGAGCTGCTGCGCCGGCAGAAGCTGGTCGAGCAGGTCGCGCACGGCCAGCACGGCGCGCACCAGGACCTGGTCGACGCGCTGGTGCACCGGCAGAACCAGGCCGAGCTGCAGCGCCACCTGGACGCGCTGCATCCGGCCGACATCGCCCGCCTGCTGGAGGCGCTGCCGCTGGACGACCGCCTGGCGGTCTGGCAGCTGGTGAAGGCCGACCGCGACGGCGAGATCCTGCTGGAGGTCTCCGACGCGGTGCGCGAGTCGCTGATCGCGGACATGGACGACCGCGAGATCCTCGCCGCCGCCGGCTCGCTGGACGCCGACGAGCTGGCCGACCTGGTCGAGGACCTGCCGACCGAGGTGCTGCCCGAGCTGATGGCCAGCCTCGACGCGCAGCAGCGCGAGCGGGTGCAGTCGGCGCTGTCCTACGAGGACGACCAGGTCGGCGCGCTGATGGACTTCGAGATGGTGACCATCCGCGAGGACGTCAGCCTGGAGACCGTGCTGCGCTACCTGCGCCGCTTCGACGAGCTGCCCGAGCAGACCGACAAGCTGTTCGTGGTCAACCACGAGAACCTGCTCACCGGCGTGCTGCCGCTGCACTGGCTGCTGGTCAACCCGCCGGAGAAGATGGTCAGCGAGGTGATGGCGCCCGACGTCAACACCTTCCACCCGGACGACAAGGCCGCCGAGGTGGCGCAGGCGTTCGAGCGCTACGACCTGGTCACCGCGCCGGTGGTGGACGCCAGCGGGCACCTGATCGGCCGCATCACCGTCGACGCCATGCTCGACGTGATCCGCGAGAAGGGCGAGAGCGAGGCGCTGAGCCGCGGCGGCCTGCGCGAGGAGGAGGACATCTTCGCCTCGGTGTGGGCCTCGGTGCGCAACCGCTGGTCGTGGCTGGCGATCAACCTGGTCACCGCCTTCGTCGCCTCGCGCGTGATCGGCCTGTTCGAGGGCTCGATCCAGAAGCTGGTGGCGCTGGCCACGCTGATGCCCATCGTCGCCGGCATCGGCGGCAACTCGGGCAACCAGACCATCACCATGATCGTGCGCGCGCTGGCGCTGGGGCAGATCGCGCCGGACAGCGCCAGGCGGCTGTGGCGCAAGGAGCTGGCGGTGGCGCTGCTCAACGGCCTGATCTGGGGCGGCGTGATCGGCGCGGTCGCCTGGATGCTGTACGGCCACCTGGCGCTGGGCCTGGTGATGACCGCGGCGATGACGCTCAACCTGCTGCTGGCCGCCTTCGCCGGCGTCGGCATCCCGATGCTGATGATGAGGTTCGGCCGCGACCCGGCGCTGGGCTCCAGCGTGATGATCACCGCGATGACCGACAGCGGCGGCTTCTTCATCTTCCTGGGGCTGGCCACGCTGTTCCTGATGTGAAGGGCGTTTCGGCGGCCCTGCGCCCGGTGCGCGGGCGCGTGGTGAGCGCCTGCGTCGCGGCGATGCGGACCGTCGGCTTGCCATGGCCGCCATGTTCGCTGGAACGGGCATCCGTGCCATGCTTCGCTTTTCGCCGTCATTCCGGCGCAGGCCGGAATCCAGCAGCGATGTCGCCTGTCCGGGCCGTGTCGTCACTGGATTCCGGCCTGCGCCGGAATGACGCCATTTGAGGATGAGGCGCGCCGCCCGGACCCCGCGCCGCGGCCGCACGGCATCGCGTGCGAAACGGCCCTGGGCTGCGCCTCCCCGAAGCCATGCTTGATGCGTCCCGGACGGCGATGCGCCCGTGCGGGCACGATGAGCGAGACCGGATGAACCTGCCCATGCACGAACTCCCCCACGCCCACGGCGGCCCGCCGCTCGCCGCCCGCCTGCGCGTCGCGCCGGAAGACTTCGTGGTCGAGGAAATCCTCGGCTACGAGGCCGACGGCGCGGGCGAGCACGCCCTGTTGTGGGTGGAGAAGCGCGGCGCCAACACCGACTGGGTGGCGCGCGAGCTGGCGAGGTTCGCCGGCGTGCCGCCGCTGGCCGTGGGCTACGCGGGCCTGAAGGACCGCCACGCGGTGACGCGGCAGGCCTTCAGCGTGCAGCTCGCCGGCCGGCCGGACCCGGACTGGTCGGCGTTTCCGCATGCGGAAGCGAAGGTGCTGGCGGCCGCGCGGCATGGCCGCAAGCTCAAGCGCGGCGCGCTGCGCGGCAACCGCTTCGTGCTCACGCTGCGCGAGGTGCGGGGCGGCCGCGCGGCGGCGGAGGCCGTGCTGGAAAGGATCGCCGCGCGCGGCGTGCCCAACTACTTCGGCGAGCAGCGCTTCGGCCGCGGCGGCGGCAACGTGGAGCAGGCGCGCGCGATGTTCGCCGGCCGGCGCGTGGACCGCGACAGGCGCGCCTTCCTGCTGTCGGCGGCGCGTTCGCACATCTTCAACGAGGTGCTTGCGGCGCGCGTGGAGCGCGATGCGTGGGACCGGCCGCTGGACGGCGAGATCTGGTCGCTGGCCGGCTCCCGTTCGTGGTTCGGGCCGGAGCCGTTCGGCGACGCGCTGGCCGCGCGGCTGGCGCAGGGCGACATCCATCCGTCCGGGCCGCTGTGGGGGCGGGGCGAGCCGCCCGCGACGGCGGAAGCGGGCGGGCTGGAACGCGCGGTGGCCGCGGCGAACGACGATCTCGCGCGCGGCCTGGCCGACGCGCGCATGGACCAGGAGCGCCGCCCGCTGCGCCTGCTGCCGAAAGGGCTGCGCTGGCGCTGGCCCGCGGACGACGTGCTGGAGCTGGCGTTCGAGCTGCCGGCCGGGGCCTATGCCACGGTGGTGGTGCGCGAAGTGGCGGAGCCGGATGCGGCCTGACGTCGCCGGCTCAATGCGCCGCCGCCGGCTCGAGGCGCTGGACCACCTTGCCGTCGGCATCGAGGAAGGCGAGGCTGGGCGTACCCTCGGCGGGCACTTCCAGCAGTAGGCGCCTGCGGCCGGCGCCGTCCATCAGCGCCAGCGCGGCGGTGCCGTCCTCGTCCTTGCCGATCCAGATGCGGCGGTGGCCGGGCGCGTTCTCCGGGCTGTCGGAGACGGCCAGCCCGTCCATGCGGTCCTCGTGGTCGTCCACGCCGAGCAGCTGCACGATCTGGTTGGCGTTGTAGCGGTCGAACGACAGGCTGCCGCCCGAGTCCACGACTTCTCCCTGCGCGTTGCGGCGGCCGCCGAAGATCAGGCCGCCGTTCTCCGACCCTTCGTCGTTGTAGAACAGCATGCCGGCCTGCGGGCGGTCGAAGGCCCGTTCCTGGCCTTTCACGATGATGCCCGGCAGCCGGGCGTGGCTGGAGATCACCATGCGCAGCGTGCCGTCGGGCTCGCGCACGTTGATGCGCTGCACGTCGAGCGTGTCCAGCCGCTCCGTGCGCGGAACGGCGAATCCGCACAGCACGGTGGCGGCGAAGGCGGCGGTGAGGATGCCGGCATAGATCATCAGGAAGCGTTGGCCGAGCGTCTGCATGGGGCGTTCCTCGCGGTTTCTTTGTCAGGGATGGGATTCAACGCGGCGGCCGCAGCAGCACGACCACCGCGCCGGTGCCCCCCTGCATCGGCCGCGCCGAGGCGAACGCGACCACGTCGTCGCGCCGGCGCAGCAGGCGGTCGGTGAGCGCCTTCAGCACCGGGCCGCCGGCCTGCGAGCGCAGGCCCTTGCCGTGCACGATGCGCACGCAGCGCAGGCCGCGCCGGCGCGCCTCGGCGAGGAAGTCGGCGATGCTGGCCTGCGCCGCCGCGGCGTTCATCTGGTGCAGGTCGATGTCGTCCTGCACGCTGTACTGCCCGCGCTTGAGCGCCTTGAGCAGCTTCGGCGGATAGCCGTCGCGCAGGTAGGACAGCTCCTCGCCGACTTCCAGCAGGGCGGGGTCGAAGGCCAGGTCCAGCAGCTCGCCCGGCACGGCCGCCTCGTCGGCCTCGAGCATGCGCGGCTCCGGCGCGGGCTTCGGCGCCGCGGGCGGCGCGTCGGCCGGCTGCAGCGTGCGCACCCGGCCGACCGCCTCGCGGAACAGGCGCGCGTCCTCGTCGCTGGGTTCGGTGGGCGGCCGGCGTTTCATCGCGCACATGCTAGCAAGCCGTCCGCGCTGCGCGAGGCGCCGCGAATCGAGTGAAACCGGCAGGCCGCTCGGGTAGACTCGGGAGTCTGCACGCGCGGCCGGCGGATGCGGCGGCCGGCGCCTCGCGCAAGGGGTTTCGACGGAGCAGCATGCGAGTTCTGGTAAGCAATGACGACGGCGTGGATGCCCCGGGCATCCGCGTGCTCGCCGAGCGTCTCGGCGCCTTCGGCCAGGTGACGGTGGTGGCGCCCGACCGCGACCGTTCCGGCGCGAGCAATTCCCTCACCCTGGACGCGCCGATCCGCGTGCTGAGGATGGACAACGGCTACTACCGCGTCGCCGGCACGCCCACCGACTGCGTGCACCTGGCGCTGGCCGGCCTGCTCGACGAGGAGCCGGACATCGTGGTGTCGGGCATCAACAACTCCTCCAACCTCGGCGACGACGTGATCTACTCGGGCACGGTGTCGGCGGCGATGGAGGGGCGCTTCCTCGGCCTGCCGGCGATCGCGGTGTCGCTGGTCAGCCAGGACCACAAGGGCGTGCACTACGAATCGGCCGCGCAGGCGGTGCTGCTGCTGATGCGGCGCCTGCTGGTCGACCCGCTGCCGGCCGACACCATCCTCAACGTCAACGTGCCGGACCGGCCGTGGGGCGAGATCCGCGGCTTCGAGGTCACCCGGCTGGGCAAGCGCCACCGCTCGGCGCCGTGCATCGCGCAGACCGACCCGCGCGGCCGGCCGATCTGGTGGATCGGCCCGGCCGGCAGCGCCGAGGACGACGGCCCCGGCACCGACTTCCACGCGGTGCGGCGCGGCTACGTCTCGGTGACGCCGATCCACGTCGACCTCACCCGCTACCAGGCGCTGGAGAAGGTCAGCGGCTGGGTGCAGGCGATGACCGACGCGATGAACGACGAGGCGGCCTGAGCGATGAACATCCATCCGCTGCCGCCGTCGGCATTCAAGGGCGAGGGCATGACCTCGCAGCGCGCGCGCGACCGCCTGGCCGCCAAGCTCAGGGAGGAGGGCATCCGCGACCAGCGCGTGATCGACGTGATCCGCAACACGCCGCGCCACCACTTCATCGACCAGGCGCTGCACTCGCGCGCCTACGAGAACACCGCGCTGCCGATCGGCCACGGCCAGACCATCTCGCAGCCGTGGGTGGTGGCGCGCATGACCGAGGCGCTGCTGGAGTTCGGCGTGCCGCGCAAGGTGCTGGAGATCGGCACCGGCTCGGGCTACCAGGCCGTGGTGCTGGCGCAGCTGGTGCCGCAGGTCTACACGGTGGAGCGCATCGAGGAGCTGCTGCGCCAGGCGCGCCGGCGCTTCCGCCAGCTCGGGCTCACCAACATCCGCTCGCGCCACGACGACGGCAAGCTGGGCTGGCCGGACGAGGCGCCGTTCGACGCCATCATCCTCACCGCCGCGGGCGACGCCATCCCGAGCCAGGTGCTCGACCAGCTCTCGCCCACCGGCGTGCTGGTGGCGCCGGTGGGCTCGCCCAGCAGCCAGACGCTGATCCGCATCCGCGGCGACGGGCAGGGCGACTACGTGCAGGAGGAACTCTGCGCGGTGAGCTTCGTCCCGCTGCTCGGCGGCATCGGCTGATGCGCGCCGCCACACGACAGGGAAGCCGCTGATGCGCCTGTTCGGAGCCTTGTACGCGCGCGCGCTGGCCTGGGCGCGCCATCCGCGGGCGGTGTACTACCTGTGCGGGCTGAGCTTCGTCGAGGCCTTCATCTTCCCGGTGATGCCGGAGGTGATGCTGGCGCCGATGATGCTGGGCAAGCGGCACAAGGCGTTCCGCTACGCCAACCTGAGCCTGCTGTTCTCGCTGCTCGGCTCGCTGGTCGGCTACGCGCTGGGGCACTTCGCCTACGAGGCGGTGCGCCCGTTGTTCAGCCCGCACATGCAGCAGACCGTGGCGGTGTGGGTGGACAACCTGCGCGATGACATGAGCCGGCACTGGCTGGCGATGCTGGGCGTGCTGATGCTGGCGGCGCTGCAGCCGGTGATGCCGATGAAGTTCGTCACCTGGGCGGCCGGCATCGTCGGCGTGCCGGTGCTGCCGTTCCTGGCCTGCATGGCGGTGGGGCGCGGCAAGCGCGTGTGGCTGCTGGCGCTGCTGATCCGCCTGTTCGGCGAGCGCGCCGAGCGCATCCTGCACCGGCACATCGAGTGGATCGGCTGGGCCGCGCTGGCCGCGCTGGCGGCCGCGCTGGCCTGGTGGCTGTGGCTGCGCTGAGCGGCGTATGAAAATCCCGCGGGAGCTCGCTATGCTCGGGCGCATGAATGGACTGATCCGATGCCTCGCGGCCGGCGGCGCCGCGCTCGTACTGGCCGCGTGCGGGATCACGCGCAGCTCGGTGGTGGTCGAGCCGGCCGGTCAGGGCGGCTACGCGCGGCCGGCGCCGGCGCCGGCCGCGCATCCCGCCGCGCCCGGCGGCAGCTATCGGGTGGTCCGCGGCGACACGCTCTACTCGATCGCCTTCCGCAACGGCGTCGACTTCCGCCAGCTCGCCGAATGGAACGGCATCGCGCCGCCCTACACCATCTGGCCGGGCCAGGTGCTGCGGCTGTCGCCGTCAGGCGCCGGCGCGGCGGCAGCGAACGCGCGTCATGCGGCGCCGCGCGCGCCGGCCGCGGGCGCGCCGGCGAATGCCGCACCGACGGCGCCGGTCTTCCAGCCGGTCGAGTCCGCGCCCGCCGTGGCCGCCACGGCTACGCCCAGGCCCGCCGCGACCCGGCCGAGCGGAACGCCGGCGCCGGTCGCCGCGCCGCCTGCGCCGGCTCCCGCGCCGGCCGCGGCCACCACGGTGGTGCCGGTGGCCGGCGTCGCCGCGACCCGTCCGCCGCCGGCCACCACGCCGACGGAAACCGCCGGCGCCACCCGCTCGGCCGGCGGCATCGTCTGGCGCTGGCCGGCCGACGGCAGCGTGATCAAGGGTTTCCGCAGCGGCGACGCCATTCCCGGCATCGAGCTGGCCGGCAAGGCCGGCGACCCGGTGCGCGCGGCGGCCGACGGCGTGGTGGTGTACAGCGGCAACGGCCTGGTCGGCTACGGCGAGCTGATCATCATCAAGCACAACGACAGCTTCCTGTCGGCCTACGGGCACAACCGCCGGCGGCTGGTGAAGGAAGGCCAGCGCGTCAGCGCCGGCCAGCAGATCGCCGAGATGGGCGCCACCGGCGCCTCGCGCGACGAGCTGCAGTTCCAGATCCGCAAGGACGGCAATCCGGTCGATCCGCTGGGCTACCTGCCGCCGCGCTGACGGGGCGCATCAGCGGCCTCTGCGGGAGCGGCCTTCTTCGTGGGCGCGGCCTGCGGCCGCGCTGGGGTTCGCGGAAGCGGCGATCGCGGCCGGAGGCCGCTCCCCCAGAGGCCATCCCCACGGCGGGATTCTTTTCAGCCTTCCGGCAGGATGAAGGCGGCGACCACGCGCCGCCCCTCGCCCGCGAGCAGGTCGTAGGTGCGCGCGGCGGCCGCGTTGTCCATCACCTCGATGCCGATGCCGCGGCGCAGGAAGCCGGCCAGGAAGGCGGCGTCCGGGAACACCTGCCGCACGCCGGTGCCCAGCAGCACCAGTTCCGGCCCCAGGGCGAGGATGTCTTCCACGTGCGCGGCGGCGAGCGCCCGCGCGCTGGTCACCGGCCAGTCCTCCACCGCGCGCTCCGGGGCCAGCAGGAAGCTGCGGCGCAGCTCGCGGTCGACCACGGTGACGCCGCGCTCGCCCACGCGGCGCACGAACAGGTAGTCGCCGGGGCGTTCGAGCGACAGGTCCATGGGCTCAGCGCGGCAGGGCGAGCTTGGGCTCGTCCTCGTTGCGGCGGAACAGCACCACCACGTGGCCGATCCGCTGCACGTCCTCGGCGCCGGTGCCCTCGACCAGGAAGGCGACCTGCGCCGCGCGCTCGTCCTTGTCGCCGCCGGACAGCTTCACCTTGACCAGCTCGTGGCGGTCCAGCGCCACGTCCAGCTCCTTCACCACGGCCGCGGTCGCCCCCTTGGCGCCGAGCAGGATGACCGGGTGCAGGTCATGGGCGAGGCTGCGCAGATAGCGGCGCTGCGAGGGGGAAAGGGCCATGCGTTCAGTCTCGGATTCGCGGCGGAAGAGTGGCGCAGGGTATCATGCGGGCCGTGTTTCCCCTCGTGAACGTTGCCGGATGTCCCGCAGCAAGAGCAGTTCCCGCTGGCTGCGGGAGCATTTCGACGACCCCTACGTGAAGAAGGCGCAGGCCGAGGGCCTGCGCTCGCGCGCCGTGTTCAAGCTGGAGGAGCTGATCGAGCGCGACCGGCTGCTCAAGCCGGGCATGCGGGTGGTCGACCTGGGCGCCGCGCCCGGCGGCTGGTCGCAGCTGGTGCGCCAGCGGCTGGGCGACGGCGGCACCGTGGTGGCGCTGGACATCCTGCCGATGCAGGGCATCGCCGGGGTGGACTTCATCCAGGGCGATTTCCGCGAGGAAGGCGTGCTGCGGGCGCTGGAGGCGCGCCTGGGCGGCCATCCGGTCGATCTTGTGCTGTCGGACATGGCCCCCAATATGAGTGGCGTGGCGCTGGCCGACCAGATCCGCGCGATGGACCTGGCCGAGCTGGCCCTGGATTTCTGCCGGCACTGGCTGCGGCCGGGCGGGTCGTTCCTGATCAAGCTGTTCCAGGGCGCCGGCTTCGACGATTACCTGCGCAGCTTGCGCGCGGAGTTCACGCGCGTGACTATGCGTAAACCCAAGGCCTCCCGCGCCCGTTCGCGGGAGGTGTACGCGCTTGCCACCGGGCACAAGGCCACGGGCAAGGCATCCGGCGAGAACCGTGCATGAACGAAATGGCAAAAAACCTGCTGCTCTGGGTGATCATCGCGGTGGTGCTGCTCACCGTGTACCAGAGCTTCAATCCGCACGGGGGCTCGTCCGACCTGCCGTACAGCAGCTTCGTGCAGAGCGTGGAGTCGGGCAACGTGGCCAGCGCCAGCATCAGCGCCGACAACCCCGCCACCATCACCGGCAAGCTCAAGGACGGCAGCTCCTTCCGCACGGTCGCGCCGGTGCTCGGCTTCTCCACCAACGGGGTGGTCAAGCAGATGCAGGACAAGGGCGTGATCATCACGCAGGAGCCGTCCGGCAACGGGCTCACCTTCGTCAGCCTGCTGATCAACTGGCTGCCGGTGATCCTGATCGTCGGCGTGTTCATCTGGTTCATGCGGCAGATGCAGGCCGGCGCCGGCGGGCGCGGGGCGATGAGCTTCGGCCGCTCGCGCGCCAAGCTGCAGGGCGAGGACCAGGTCAAGGTCAACTTCGGCGACGTCGCCGGCTGCGACGAGGCCAAGGAGGAGGTCGGCGAGCTGGTCGAGTTCCTGCGCGATCCCGGCAAGTTCCAGAAGCTGGGCGGCAAGATCCCGCGCGGCGTGCTGATGGTCGGCCCGCCCGGCACCGGCAAGACCCTGCTGGCCAAGGCGATCGCCGGCGAGGCCAAGGTGCCGTTCTTCTCGATCTCCGGCTCCGACTTCGTGGAGATGTTCGTCGGCGTGGGCGCCAGCCGCGTGCGCGACATGTTCGAGCAGGCCAAGAAGCACGCGCCGTGCATCATCTTCATCGACGAGATCGACGCGGTGGGCCGCCACCGCGGCGCCGGCCTGGGCGGCGGCCACGACGAGCGCGAGCAGACCCTCAACCAGCTGCTGGTGGAGATGGACGGCTTCGAGGGCACCGAGGGCATCATCGTCATCGCCGCCACCAACCGGCCGGACGTGCTCGACCCGGCGCTGCTGCGCCCGGGCCGCTTCGACCGCCAGGTCGTGGTCGGCCTGCCGGACGTGAAGGGCCGCGAGCAGATCCTCAAGGTGCACATGCGCAAGGTGCCGGTCGCGGCGGACGTCAACGCCATGACCATCGCGCGCGGCACGCCGGGCTTCTCCGGCGCGGACCTGGCCAACCTGGTCAACGAGGCGGCGCTGTTCGCCGCGCGCGAGAACGCGCGCGAGGTGCGCATGAGCCACATGGACAAGGCGCGCGACAAGATCCTGATGGGCACCGAGCGCCGCTCGATGGCGATGAGCGAGGACGAGAAGAAGCTTACCGCCTACCACGAGGCCGGCCACGCCATCGTCGGCCGCCTGGTGCCCGAGCACGACCCGGTCTACAAGGTGACGATCATCCCGCGCGGGCGCGCGCTCGGCGTGACCCAGTTCCTGCCGGAGAACGACAAGTACAGCATCAACCGCGTGGCGATCCAGTCGCAGCTGTGCTCGCTGTACGGCGGCCGCGTCGCCGAGGAGCTGATCTTCGGCAACGACAAGGTCACCACCGGCGCCTCCAACGACATCGAGCGCGCCACCAAGATGGCGCGCAACATGGTCACCAAGTGGGGCCTGTCCGAGGAGCTCGGGCCGATGACCTACGGCGAGGACGAGGACGAGGTGTTCCTCGGCCGCACCGTGACCCAGCACAAGAACGTCTCCAACGAGACCGCGCGCAAGATCGACGAGGAGGTGCGCTCGATCCTCGACCAGGCCTACGCGCGCACCAAGCAGCTGCTCACCGAGAACATCGACAAGCTGCACCTGATGGCCGACGCGCTGCTGCAGTACGAGACCATCGACGCGCACCAGATCGACGAGATCATGGCCGGCCGCGTGCCGGGGCCGCCGGCCGACTGGTCGAAGACCGGCACCACCACCGGCACGGTGCCGCCGCCTCCGCCGCCGCGCGGCGACGCCGGCTCGGCGAAGGTCGGCGACCCCGCCACGCAGAGCCGCTTCAGCAGCTGAGGCGACGGCGAAGGGCGGCCATGGGCCGCCCTTCGCTTGTCCGGGAACATCGGCGGGGCCGTTGGCGTTTGGACGTCCAAACGCCAGGACGCCGCGGTGGCCGCGGCGACGGGGGGATGAGCGCCCGGCAACGACGTCAAAAAAAATGTCGGAAAAGTGTTGACGCGCTCGCCCGGTATCTGAATAATTCCGCTTCTCGCTGCGGCGGCAACACTTCGGGGTTGCCGGTCGGGGCGGAAGGGTTCACCGCGCGCCCGTAGCTCAGTTGGATAGAGTACCAGGCTACGAACTTGGTGGTCGGGAGTTCGAATCTCTCCGGGCGCGCCATTTTTAGCGGGATGCGACGTTCGCGCCGCCTCCCGTTCCGCAGGCAGGGCATCGCCTGCGGGCCGGACGAATCGGAAGTTCGGTGTGCTTCGATACGGATTGACTGGACGAGGTGTCACCCGTAGCATTCGAGAGCTTCGGCACGCGAAAGCGGACGGAGACTCGATACGCGGGGTATAGCTCAGTCTGGTAGAGCGCCAGCTTTGGGAGCTGGATGTCGGGGGTTCGAATCCCTCTGCCCCGACCATCAGGCGATATGCTTGGTCCAAGCGCCTGTAGCTCAACCGGATAGAGCATCGGCCTTCTAAGCCGACGGTTGCAGGTTCGATTCCTGTCGGGCGCGCCAAATTGTTTTACGGTGGGCGTAGCTCAGTTGGTTAGAGTACCGGATTGTGATTCCGGTTGTCGTGGGTTCGAGTCCCATCGTCCACCCCAATCAAGAGCAGTTCCCGGGCCGTTAGCTCAGCTGGTAGAGCAGTTGACTCTTAATCAATTGGTCGTAGGTTCGAATCCTACACGGCCCACCACTTGGGAATCAGGCACTTGGAGCAATCCAAGTGCCTTTTTCTTTGCCCGGATTTCGCGCTTCGGCCTGTATGGCCTCCGGTTTTGCGCCGTTTATCACGCCGGAGCCTGACGAAGGGGCGAGCCCGATGCCCAGGCGCTTGCATGCGACCCCGGAAATCGAGGTCGAGCCCAATCGGCGCGAACGGCACGAGTGTACCTTGCGGTTCTCCTCCTCGCTCGGGACGGCCAGGGTCAAGAAGCCCGCTGGCTCTTTTCTCCTTCATCGGCCGCATCAGTGCCTCGCGGGCCTCTGGGCCACGATCCGCGGCATTCATGCCGATGCCCCGCAGCGACATCACCGCCCGACTCGCTTGTCGAGGACTACCTGAGCACCCGCTGGCGGCCGCGCAGGCCGAGGCCGGGACATGGGTTCCATGCGCTCGGCGCGGTCCGTCATGTCGAGCATTGACTAACCCTTTCGTCGGGTTATACGGTTTAACCTGACAAAGAGGTTGGACGCCATCGCCGGCGGAAGACATCCATGCCCAAGACGGCCATGCCGAGCACCCAGGACTTCCAGTTCATTGCCGGGAACCTGGCCCTGGATTTCGTCAATACGGTCGGCAACCGACTGGCGGAGCCGCGGGAATATTTCCGCGAGGCCAGGGACGTCCAGCGCTGGACCCGCCTTTCCGGCGCTGCGGAACTCCGGCGGGTCGGCGTGCCTTCCGCGCAGCACCTCGGGCAGATCCGCCTGGTCCGGGAACAGCTGTATGGGGTGTTCAAGAGGCTCGTCGACGGTGCCGCCCCGGACGCCAGACTCGTCGCCGCGTTGAACGCGCGGCTGGCCGACGTCGCCACCAGCCGCCAACTGGTTTGCGCCGGCGGCGGGGTGCGCTGGCAATGGAATGATCCGGCCGAGAGTCCGGTGCGGATTCTCGGCCCCGTCCTCTTGAGCGCGGCGAACCTGCTGACGTCGGACCACGTCGCACGGTTGCGGCAGTGCGAAGACCCTGCGTGCGGCTGGCTGTTCCTGGACCGCTCGCAGGCGTCGCGCAGGCGCTGGTGCAGCATGGCCGACTGCGGAAACCGCGCCAAGGCCCGCCGCCACTACGGGCGCGGGCTTCGCGCGCAGTCCTGAAACGGCAGGCGCCTCACCCATCGCGGACAAGGGAGCGACTCACCGTGATCGAAATGCGGGACGCCGCCGCCACCGCCCGTCCGCTCGTCGTCATCGGGGCTCCCAGCAGCGCCGGCTCCTATGCACCCGGACAGGAAAAGGCGCCTGCCGCCTTGCGCGAGGCGGGCCTGGTCGAGCTGATGCGCCGCGAGGGAATCCAGGTCGACGATCGCGGCGACGTGCCGGGGTTCCGCTGGCGCGCCGACCGCGCCCATCCGCGCGCCATGCATGCGGACGTGGCCGCGCGCGTGGCGCGCGCGACGGCGGATGAAGCCGGATCCGCATTCGCAAGGCAGTCGCCCGTCCTGGTCCTGGGAGGCGACTGCACGGTCGAGCTCGGGATCGTGGCGGCGGCCGTCGAAACCGGCGGAAGCGTGGGCCTGGTCTATATCGACCTGGACACCGACCTCAACACCCCGGCCAGTACGACCGACGGAGCGCTCGACTGGATGGGCGTCGCCCACATGCTCGGCATCGAGGGCACGGTGCCGGCCCTGGCGGAGGTGGGCCATCGGAAGCCGCTGCTGAAGCCCGGGCAGATCCTCTACTTCGGCCATGACAACGTAACGCCCCCCGAGCGCGGGATCATCGACGCGCTCGGCATCGCGGGGATTCCCCTGGGCGCCGTCAGGGCCGATCCCGAGCAGGCGGCCCGTCGGGTCCTGGACGGCTGGGCGCGACGGTTCACGCACCTGCTGATCCATCTCGACGCCGACGTGCTCGACTACCTGGACTTTCCGCTCGCCGAAAATACGCGCCGCAACCGGGGCCTGCGGTTCGACGAGCTCATGGCGGCCCTTCGCCTGTTGCTGCTCGCGCCGAACTGGGCGGCGCTCACCGTTTGCGAGGTCAATCCGGATCACGGCGAGGAAGACGGCTCCACGCTGCGGACTTTCTGCGCGGCGCTGGCGCAGGCGCTCGCCCGATCGCGGCGACTTCGCGCGCCAGAACTTCCCGACCCGGCCTTTTCGACGAGTCTCCGCTGATGCACGCCAAACCGCCCATGCACCTTGTCACCCGTACCCACGCATCCACGAGCACGACGCGCAACGCGCAAGCGGCGCGGCCGTGCACTTCCGGGAGAAAACCCGCGACGGCAGGCTGGCGCCGTGCGGCCGCCTGCGCCCTCGCGCTGGCCATCCAGCAGGATGCGGTGGCGCGCCGGCCGCTGATCGACGCATCGGCCGGCGCGCGTTTTTCCGATGCCTTGCTCGCCTGCGGCCCCTCGCCGGAGCTTCCCGCTTCCGCCGCAGCGGTCTACGGATGGCTGGTCGGCGACTGGGCGGTCGACGTCACCGACGTCCGGCCGGACGGATCGCGGCATACGAGCACTGGGGAATGGCATTTCGCCTGGGTTCTCGAAGGGCGGGCGATCCAGGACGTCTGGATCGCGCCCGTGCGTGCCCAGCGCCGGGGGAGCGTGCCGCGCGAGCACAACCGCTATGGGAGCAGCCTGCGCTACTACGACGACAGTATCAAAGCCTGGCGCGTGGTCTGGATCAATCCCGTGTCGCACGACCAGACGGAGCTCGTGGCGAGAAAAGTCGGCGACTCGGTCGTCCAGCAAAGCAGCGACCCGGACGGGACCTTCACCCGCTGGACATTCACCGACATCAAGCCGGCCTCGTTCACCTGGCTGAGCGAATACTCGTCCGACGGCGGCAGGACATGGCAGCTCGACGCGGTGTTCAAGGCCCGGCGCGTCGGCGGCAACGGACCGTGCGCTCCGGCCGTCCCCCATCCCGGATAAGCGCCCCGGGCCGTCACGCCGGGAGCGGGGCAGCCGGCTCGGCGCGGGTCTTTTTTGTGCCGCGCGGCGGCGCCCGGAGGGCGCGCCGCCGGTGCGCGCGGGCCGGCCGGCCGGGGCCGCGCGCGCTTGTGCGGAGCGCGCGTGCGACCTTAAAATGGCTTGCTTTGGCGCAAGGGAACATCGGCTTGGGCAGCGGGTCCGGCGCGTCTGCGGCAGCGCCGCGGGGCGGCAAAGCCTTTTGGAATCCGTTGCTTGCGATGCGAAAGTGGCGGAACTGGTAGACGCACTGGATTTAGGTTCCAGCGGTTCACACCGTGCGGGTTCGAGTCCCGCCTTTCGCACCATTCCCGAACGAAGGTCGACGGCCGGGCGCGCGGGGCGCCGGTCTATTACGAGAGTATCACTCAGGAGACGTCATGCAGTTTTCGGTTGAGAACGTCGGCAAGCTCGAGCGCAAGCTCACGGTCCGGTTCCCGGCGGAGCGGTTCGAGTCGCAGGTGAGCGCGCGCATCGCCGAGATGGGCCGCACCGTGCGCCTCAAGGGCTTCCGTCCGGGCAAGGTGCCCGCCGCGGTGATCCAGCAGCGCTTCGGCGCGCAGGTGCGCGGCGAGGTGCTGTCCGACCTGATCGGCAGCACGCTGCGCGAGGCGTTCGAGAAGGAGAACCTGCGCCCGGTCGCCAACCCGGCCATCGACACCACCGGCAAGCCGGAGAACGGCGAGATCGCCTACACCGCCACCTTCGAGGTGATGCCGGAGTTCCCCGAGATCGACGTCGCCGCGCTGGAGATCACCCGCACCGCCGCCGAGGTGACCGAGGCCGACATCGAGAAGATGATCGAGACGCTGCGCCAGCAGCGCCGCCGCTTCGACGAGGTGGACCGCGCCTCGGCCGAGGGCGACTTCGTGATGTTCGAGTACTCCGCCGTGGCCGGCGACTACCGCTTCCCGGCCGAGGGCGTGGAGCGCGCCGGCAGCGTGCTGGGCTCGGGCACCCTGTTCAAGGCGTTGGACGAGGCGCTGAGCGGCCGCAAGGCGGGCGACGAGTATGCGGCGGACATCGACTTCCCGGCGGACTTCCGCAACGAGAACCTGGCCGGCAAGACCGCCAAGGTGAGCTTCAAGATCGTCAAGGTGCAGGAGCCGCACCTGCCGGCGGTGGACGCCAACTTCGCCAAGCTGTTCGGCATCGCCGACGGCGACCTGGACAGCTTCCGCAAGGAGGTGCGCGCCAACCTGGAGCGCGAGCTGAAGGCCACCCTGATGGCGCGCCTGAAGGCCGAGGTGGCCGAGAAGCTGGCCAACGCCTACGAGAACCTGGACGTGCCGAACCTGATGGTGCAGGCCGAGGCGCGCAACCTCGCCGCCGGGAGCGTGCCGCGCGGCCAGCAGCCGCCCCCGCAGCTGGTCGAGGCGGCGCTGCCGATGGCCCGCAAGCGCGTGATCGCCGGCCTGCTGATGGGCGAGATCGCCCGCAAACAGGAGCTGAAGCTGGACCGCACGCGCGTGGCCGAGCAGCTCGCCGCGATCGCCTCCACCTACGAGGAGCCGGAAAAGGTCGTTGAACTTTACAACAGCGACCCCCAACTCATGTCCGGGCTGCAGAACCGCGTGATGGAGGACCAGGTGGCCGAGTGGGTGGCCGAGCACGCCAGGACCACCGTGCAGAACCTGGGCTTCGACGAGGTGATGCGCCCGGTCGGCGCCTGAGTGGGGTAAGGTTTGACGCGGCATCCCTGTCGCGGAGAGCTCCACCGGCTTTCCTGGCCGGACTTTCAATCTTCGCCTTTGGAGACTTCACCCGTGGCTATGGACCCGATCCAAAACCTCAACCTGGTGCCCATCGTCGTCGAGCAGACCGCCCGCGGCGAGCGCTCCTACGACATCTACTCGCGCCTGCTGAAGGAGCGGGTGATCTTCCTGGTGGGCGAGGTCAACGACCAGGTCGCCAACATCCTGATCGCGCAGATGCTGTTCCTGGAGTCGGAGAACCCCGACAAGGACATCCACCTGTACATCAACAGCCCCGGCGGCTCGGTCACCGCCGGCCTGGCGATCTACGACACCATGCAGTTCGTCAAGCCCGACGTCAGCACCATGTGCGTGGGCCAGGCGGCGAGCATGGGCGCGCTGCTGCTGGCCGCGGGCGCGGCCGGCAAGCGCCATTCGCTGCCGCACTCGCGGATCATGATCCACCAGCCGTGGGCGGGGGGCATTTCCGGCCAGGCCACGGACATCGAGATCCACGCCCGCGAGATCCTCACCATGCGCGAGCGGCTGAACGAGATCCTGGCCCGCCACACCGGCAAGCCGATCGAGGAGATCGCCCGCGACACCGAGCGCGACCGCTTCATGAGCGCCGTCGACGCCAAGGCCTACGGCCTGGTCGACTCCGTGCTGGACCGGCGCGCCGTCGAGACGGTCAAGTCGGCCTGACGCGCGGCCGTTAACGGTACCGGGAAGCCGGCTCCGCGCCTGGGTCCAGGCGCGGAGCCCTGTGCTATTCTCGGACCGCAATCGATTTACAGCAGGATTACAGCATGAGCGACGAGCGGCAGGGCCGTTCCAACGACAGCGGCAAGATTCTCTACTGCTCCTTCTGCGGCAAGAGCCAGCACGAGGTGCGCAAGCTCATCGCGGGCCCGTCGGTGTTCATCTGCGACGAGTGCGTGGAGCTGTGCAACGACATCATCCGCGAGGAGCTGGAGGAGAAGGCCGCCAGCGGGCGCACCCACCTGCCCAAGCCCCGCGAGATCATGGAGACGCTCGACCAGTACGTGGTCGGCCAGACCCGCGCCAAGAAGGCGCTGGCGGTGGCCGTGTACAACCACTACAAGCGGATGGAGTCGCGCCAGAAGGGCGACGACGTCGAGCTGGGCAAGTCCAACATCCTGCTGATCGGCCCCACCGGCTCGGGCAAGACCCTGCTCGCCGAGACGCTGGCGCGGCTGCTGAACGTGCCGTTCACCATCGCCGACGCCACCACGCTCACCGAGGCGGGCTACGTCGGCGAGGACGTCGAGAACATCATCCAGAAGCTGCTGCAGAAGTGCGACTACGACGTCGACAAGGCGCAGTCGGGCATCGTCTACATCGACGAGATCGACAAGATCTCGCGCAAGAGCGAGAACCCGTCGATCACCCGCGACGTCTCCGGCGAGGGCGTGCAGCAGGCGCTGCTGAAGCTGATCGAGGGCACCCTGGCCTCGGTGCCGCCGCAGGGCGGGCGCAAGCATCCGCAGCAGGAATTCCTGCAGGTGGACACCAAGAACATCCTGTTCATCTGCGGCGGCGCGTTCGCCGGCCTGGAGAAGGTGATCCAGCAGCGCTCGGAGACCACCGGCATCGGCTTCTCCGCCGAGGTGCGCTCGAAGGAGCGCACCGAGAACCTGGGCAAGGTGCTGGCCGACGTGGAGCCGGCCGACCTGGTGCGCTTCGGCCTGATCCCCGAGTTCGTCGGCCGCCTGCCGGTGGTGGCGACGCTGGACGAGCTGGACGAGGCGGCGCTGGTGAAGATCCTCACCGAGCCGAAGAACGCGGTCACCAAGCAGTTCAAGAAGCTGTTCGAGATGGAGGGCGTGGAGCTGGAGTTCCGCCCCGAGGCGCTGCAGGCGATCGCCAAGAAGGCGCTCAAGCGCAAGACCGGCGCGCGCGGCCTGCGCACCATCCTGGAGCAGGTGCTGCTGGACACCATGTACGAGCTGCCCTCGCTGGAGCACGTCAGCAAGGTGGTGGTGGACGACGCGGTGATCGAGGGACAGGCCGAGCCCTACCTGATCTACCGTGGCAACCTGCAGCAGCAGCGCGTCGCCAGCGAGGGCGGCGACGCGGCCTGAAGCGGCCGCTCCGCACGGCAAAGCCAACGGGCGCCCCGGCCACGCCGGGGCGCCTTTTTTGCGGCCACGCTCACTTGTGCCGGGAGGCCGCCGGCACCACTTGACGGAAGGAGACCTCCGGCGCAGTGTCGGAGGCGAAGTCACAGCCGTATGCCGAGGAAATTCCAGATGGCCAAGAGCGCCACATCCGCCGCCGACACCAAGACGGACGTGCTGCCGGTCCTGCCGCTGCGCGACGTGGTGGTCTACCCGCACATGGTGATCCCGCTGTTCGTGGGGCGCGACAAGTCCATGCGCGCGCTCGAGCGCGCGATGGAGGGCGAGCGGCAGATCCTGCTGGTCGCGCAGAAGAGCCCGGACATCGACGACCCGAAGATCTCCGACCTGCACCAGGTCGGCACCCTGGCCGGCGTGCTGCAGCTGCTCAAGCTGCCGGACGGCACGGTCAAGGTGCTGGTCGAGGGCCAGGCGCGCGTCGCGGTGGAGAACTACCGCGAGGAAGGCGGCATGCTGATGGCGCAGTCGCGGGTGATCGAGCCGGTCTACAGCGCCAAGGAGCGCGAGCTGGACGTGGTCTCGCGCACCCTGGTCTCGCTGTTCGAGCAGCTGGTCAAGCAGAGCCGCAAGCTGCCGCCCGAGGTGCTGGCCACGCTGTCCGGCATCGACGATCCCTCGCGCCTGGCCGACTCCATCGCCGCGCACCTGTCGGTGCGCATGGCCGACAAGCAGAAGGTGCTGGAGACCGCCGACGTGGGGCAGCGCCTGGAGCTGCTGATCGGCCTGGTCGACGGCGAGATGGACCTGCAGCAGGTGGAGAAGCGCATCCGCGGCCGCGTGAAGTCGCAGATGGAGAAGAGCCAGCGCGAGTACTACCTCAACGAGCAGATGAAGGCGATCCAGAAGGAGCTGGGCGAGGGCGAGGAAGGCCCCAACGAGATCGAGGAGCTGCAGAAGAAGATCGAGTCGGCCGGCATGCCCAAGGCGGTGCAGGCCAAGGCTCGCCAGGAGCTGGGCAAGCTGCGCCAGATGTCGCCGATGTCGGCCGAGGCCACGGTGGTGCGCAACTACCTGGACTGGCTGACCGGCGTGCCGTGGAAGAAGCGCAGCAAGGTGCGCAAGGACCTCGCGCTGGCGCAGCAGGTGCTCGACGCCGACCACTTCGGCCTGGAGAAGGTCAAGGAGCGCATCCTCGAGTACCTCGCCGTGCAGCAGCGCGTGAACGCGATGAAGGGCCCGATCCTGTGCCTGGTGGGCCCGCCCGGCGTGGGCAAGACCTCGCTGGGGCAGTCGATCGCCAGGGCGACCAACCGCAAGTTCGTGCGCATGTCGCTGGGCGGCGTGCGCGACGAGGCAGAGATCCGCGGCCACCGGCGCACCTACATCGGCTCGATGCCGGGCCGCATCGTGCAGAACCTCAACAAGGTCGGCACCAAGAACCCGCTGTTCGTGCTGGACGAGATCGACAAGATGTCGATGGACTTCCGCGGCGACCCGTCCTCGGCGCTGCTGGAGGTGCTCGACCCCGAGCAGAACCACGCCTTCAACGACCACTACCTGGAGGTCGACCTCGACCTGTCCGAGGTGATGTGGATCGCCACCGCCAACTCGTTGAACATCCCCGGCCCGCTGCTGGACCGCATGGAGGTGATCCGCATCCCCGGCTACACCGAGGACGAGAAGCTGGCCATCGCGCAGAGGTACCTGCTGCCCAAGCAGATCAAGGCCAACGGCCTCAAGCCGGAGGAGATCGGCGTGGACGAGGCGGCCGTGCGCGACATCGTGCGCTACTACACGCGCGAGTCCGGCGTGCGCAACCTCGAACGCGAGATCGCCAAGATCTGCCGCAAGGTGGTGAAGGAGCTCGCCCTCGCCGAATCCGGCAAGGCCAAGCCGAAGAAGGCGGCGGCGGGCGCGAAGGCGGCCAAGACCAGGGCGAAGGGCAAGCCGCAGGCCGGCGTGCGGGTCACGTCGGAGAACCTGGAGCGCTACCTGGGCGTGCGCCGCTTCGACTTCGGCCGCAAGGAGCAGCAGAACGAGGTCGGCCTGGTCACCGGCCTGGCCTGGACCCAGGTCGGCGGCGACCTGCTGAGCATCGAGGCCTCGGTGGTGCCGGGCAAGGGCCGGTTGGTGCACACCGGCCAGCTCGGCGACGTGATGAAGGAGTCGATCCAGGCCGCGATGTCGGTGGTGCGCGCCCGCGTGGCGCAGCTCGGCATCGACCCGGAGTTCCACCAGAAGCTCGACGTGCACATCCACGTGCCGGAAGGCGCCACGCCGAAGGACGGGCCGAGCGCGGGCATCGCCATGTGCACCGCGCTGGTCTCGGCGCTGACCAAGGTGCCGGTGCGCTCCGAGGTGGCGATGACCGGCGAGATCACGCTGCGCGGCCGCGTGCTGCCGATCGGCGGCCTCAAGGAGAAGCTGCTCGCGGCGCACCGCGGCGGCATCACCACGGTGATCATCCCGGAGGACAACAAGAAGGACCTGGCCGACATCCCGGCCAACGTCACCGGCTCGCTGCAGATCCACGCGGTGCGCTGGATCGACGAGGTGCTGGACATCGCGCTGGAGCATCCGCTGCGCCCCGCGGACGTCGAGGCCGCGGTGGAGCAGGCGGTCGCGCCGGCCGAGGAATCCGGCGAGACGCGCTCGCGCGCGCACTGAGCGCGCGCGTCCGCAGGCGACCTGTTGAGCCGCCCGGCCGGCGCCGGGCGGCGTCGCTTTTTTGGTGCGCTGCGGGGCGATTCCGCTAGCCGTTTCCGGCATCTTTTGCAAGCGCGGAACGTGCCATGCGAAACGGCCGGAAGCCTTGATATTGCTTGTATTGCGCAGCTTGTCGACGCACTGGTATAAAGGCGGCGCCGCAGTCTCCGCGCCCGCTTGAGCGGCGCAGCGATGCGGAGTTGCGAGGCGGCGCCGGAATGGGCCAACCATCAGCAATGGCGGCGTGTCTCATCCCAGACTGACCACGCGGGCCGCAAACACCGTTTACGAGGGAGTGTCTCAATGAATAAAACCGATCTGATCAATGCCATCGCTGAGAAGGCGGAACTGACCAAGGCCGACGCCGGCCGCGCGCTGGAGGCTTTCTTCGAAGTCGTGCAGAAGACGCTGAAGAAGGGCGACGATGTGTCGGTGGTCGGCTTCGGCACCTTCACCGTGCGCAAGCGCGCGGCGCGCACCGGCCGCAACCCGCGCACCAATGAGACGATCAAGATCAAGGCCTCGAAGGTCCCGGCCTTCAAGGCTGGCAAGACGCTGAAGGATGCCCTAAACTAAGCGGCTCGCCGCTTGGTTTCGGGTGCTTAGCTCAGCGGTAGAGCGTCGCCCTTACAAGGCGAGGGTCGTAGGTTCGATCCCTACAGCACCCACCAGAAAAACGCGGAGCGGTAGTTCAGTCGGTTAGAATGCTGGCCTGTCACGCCGGAGGTCGCGGGTTCGAGTCCCGTCCGCTCCGCCATTTCGTCAGCAAGGGCGCCCGCGTGGCGCCCTTGTCATTTATGCTTCGGCCTCCGGCCGGCCACATTACAAGTCTCGGGAAGGGTTCATGCTGCAGGCACTGCGTAACAAGCTCCATGGATGGCCCACCATCGTCGTTCTGGGCATCTGCGTCTTCGCCGTCGCGTTCTTCGGCATCGAGTCGTACTTCATGTCGCAGACCGAGACCTTCGTGGCCAAGGTCGGCAAGCACGAGATCAGCCAGCAGCAGTTCCAGGACCGCCTGAACCGGCTGCGCCGGCAGGACAGCGAGCGCATGGGCGCCCAGTTCGACGCCAGCGTCTACGAGAAGCCGGAGATGAAGCAGCGCGTGCTGGACGCGATGATCGACCAGCAGCTGCTGCAGCAGGCCAACGACGACCTCGGGCTGAAGGTGTCCGACCAGGCCGTGCGCGACAGCATCGCCGCCATCCCCGCGTTCCAGACCGACGGCCGGTTCGACCCGGCCGCCTACCGCGCGGCGCTCGCCGGCGCGGGCCAGACCCCGGCGATGTTCGAGAGCGACGTGCGCACCTCCCTGGCGCTGAGCCTGCTGCCGGACGCGCTCGCCGCCAGCACCATCGTCAGCGACGAGGACGTGCAGCGCTTCATCGACCTGCAGATGCAGCGCCGCGACCTGCGCTACGTCGTGCTGCCGAAGCCGGCGCCGGCCGACGCCACGGTGACCGACGCGGAGATCGAGTCCTACTACAAGGCGCACCAGGCCGACTTCATGAACCCCGAGCAGGTCTCGGTGAAGTACCTGGAAGTGAACGGCGCGGACCTCAAGGTGGACGAGCAGCCCGGCGACGCGGAGCTGAGGAAGCGCTACGAGGACGAGAAGCAGCGCTTCGTGCAGCCCGAGCAGCGGCTGGTCTCGCACATCCTGGTCAACGTGCC
This sequence comes from Fulvimonas soli, assembly GCF_003148905.1. Lineage (GTDB taxonomy): Bacteria > Pseudomonadota > Gammaproteobacteria > Xanthomonadales > Rhodanobacteraceae > Fulvimonas > Fulvimonas soli. The sequence goes on from NZ_QGHC01000001.1 coordinate 378,924, forward strand.
GAAGAACGCCACGCCGGAGCAGCAGAAGGCCGCGCTGGCCAAGGCCGAGAAGATCGCCGCGCAGGCCACGCCGGAGAATTTCGCCAAGCTGGCGGAGCAGGATTCGGACGACCTCGGCTCCAGGCGCCAGGGCGGCGACCTGGGCTGGCTGGAGAAGGGCGTCACCAACGCGGCCTTCGACGAGGCGCTGTTCTCCCTGCAGAAGGGCCGGATCTCCAAGCCCGTGCTGTCCGACGAGGGCTACCACATCCTGTGGCTGCGCGACGTGCGCAGCGGCCAGGCCAAGCCGTTCGAGGAAGTGCGCGCGCAGCTGGTGCAGGAAGCCTCGTCGGGCGCGCGCGAGCGCAAGTACGCCGAGGTCGCCGGCAAGCTGGCGGACAAGACCTACCAGAACCCGGCCTCGCTGGAGCCGGCCGCGCAGGAGCTCGGGCTGACGATCAAGGACTCCGGGCTGTTCCCGCGCAGCGGCGGCAGCGGCATCGCGGCCGACCCCAAGGTGGTGCAGGCGGCGTTCTCCGACGACGTGCTGGCGCAGGGCAACAACTCCGGCCTGCTGGAGCTCGCGCCCAACCACGCGGTGGTGATCCACGTCGACCGGCACGTGCCGGCCGCGGCCAAGCCGCTGGCGGAAGTGCGCGACGCGGTGCGCCAGAAGATCCTGGACGAGCGCGTCGCCGCGGCCGCGAAGAAGCAGGCCGACGAGCTGCTGCGGCGCCTGGAGAAGGGCGAGGACATGGCCGCGCTCGCCGCGTCCGCCGGCGCCAGCGTGCAGAGCGCGGCCGGCGCCGTGCGCATGCAGCCGGACGTGCCGCAGCCGGTGCGCGAGGCGGCGTTCCTGCTGCCGCACCCGAAGCCGGGCGCATCCGCGTTCCAGGCGGTCGCGCTGCAGGACGGCGGCTACGCGCTGCTCGCGGTGGACAAGGTGCAGGGCGCGGATGCCAGCAAGGTGTCGGCGCAGCAGCGCGAGATGCTGCGCCAGAGCATGATCCGCGCCTATGGCGAGGTGGCCACCGAGGGCTACCTCGACGCGCTGAAGAAGCGGACCGAGATCAAGGTCGCCAAGGACCGCATGTAGGCGAGGCGGTTGCGCTTGGATTCGGGAAGGGCGGCTCGGGCCGCCCTTCTTTTTTTTTCGGCGGACAGCCGAGCGGGGGCATGCCTTGTCATCGACTTGCACCGGCCAGGCGTGGCGAAGCGATAGAGCCGATTCGTCATCTTTCGAACCTGGCGGGCATGGCCCGCGGGATCGCTCCATTTCCGGAAGGCCCGGGCCTTCCGTGGAACGGCCATCAGCCCGGCTTTCGCCAACGGATGCCAGGCTTCCCGGCGCGCCTAGTTCCGGCGACCCGCCGCCGCCTGGCGCGCGGCCTGGATGCGCAGCTTCTGGCCGGGCTTGATGCGCCCGCCCTTGAGGTCGTTCCAGCGCTCGAGCTCCGCCACGCTGACGGTGTAGCGCCGCGCGATCTGCCACAGCGTCTCGCCCGCCTTCACCGTGTGGATGCGGCCGGCCGCGGCTGGCGGCCGCGGCAGCGCCGGCGTGTTCTCCAGGTCCGCCGTGACGGCCGGCCGCTCGTCGCCGCCCAGCGGCGGGATGCCCGGCGAGGCCGGCGCCAGCGCCGCGGTGAGGCTGGCCGGGCTGCCCGCCAGGGCTTCCTGGAGCTGCCCGGCATGGCTGCGCGGCAGCAGCAGGCGGGCGTCGCGCGGCGCGCTGGCCGCCGCGCCCAGGTAGCCCGCGTTGAGCTTGCGGACGTGCTCCACCGACATGCCGGCGTTCGCCGCCGCCTGCGCCAGCGGCAGCGGGCGATCGAGCTTCACCGTGGCGAGCTGCCGCTCCGGCGACAGGCCGGGCAGGGTCACGCCGAAGCGTTCCGGCGCGCGCACCACGCAGGCGATGGCCAGCAGCTTGGTGAGGTGCTCGCGCGTCACCGCGCGCACCGGCAGTCGCGGGATCGCCGGCTCGGCGGGCGGCATGCCGTGGCGGTCCACCAGCCGGCGCACGGAGAATTCGCCGGCGTTGTAGGCGTAGTCGGCCACGCGCCAGTCCTGGAACTGCCCGTAGTAGCGCCGCAGCATCGTCATCACCGCCTCGGTCGCCTCGGCGATGTCGAGCCGGGCATCGTAGTCCCTGCCGACGTGCAGGCCCATGTGGCGCGCGGTGACCGGCATGATCTGCCACATGCCGGCGGGCCGGCCGTTGCGGTGTCCCGGCGCGGTGCGGAACTCGCTCTCCACCCAGGGCAGCAGGCTGAACTCGCCGGCGACGCCGTGCGCGGCGGCGATCTTCTGCACGTAGGCCAGGCGCGGCAGCGCCTCGTCCATCTGCGCCTGGAAGCGCTGCGGGTCCTGCGTGTAGCGCCGCGCCCAGGCGGCGATGCCCGGATCGGCGTCGCAGTCGGCCATGGCGAAGCTGCCGCGCAGGCGTTCCCAGAAATCGGCCGGCGCCGGCTCGAACGGACTGTCGTCGGCGGACGGCGCGGGCGCCTGCGCCGCGGTCGCGGCGGGAGCCGGCGCGGGAGCGGGAGGCCGGCGCTCGGGACGCGGCGCGGGCGGCGTGGCGCAGGCGGCCAGCAGGGCGGCGAGCAGGACCGGCAGCGGGCGCAGGGCGTGCCTGGCCTGCCTCATGCGAACGCATCCTTGGCGGAGCGCAGGGCGGCGAAGCGGGCGACCCGGTCGCCGGCGCCGCTCCATGCCGCCACCGCGGCGCTGCCGGTGCGCAGGAAGGGGTTGCACGCCAGCTCGCTGGCCAGCGGCACCGGCACGCTCGGCATCCCGGCGGCGCGCTGGCGGGCGACCTCGTCGACGCGCGCGCGCAGCGCCTCGTTGGCGGGATCGACGGTGAGCGCGAAGCGCCCGTTCTGCGCGGTGTACTCGTGGCCGCAGCAGACCCGCGTGTCGCCGGGCAGCGAGGCGAGGCGGTCGAGCGAGGCGAGCATCTGCGCGGGCGTGCCCTCGAACAGGCGGCCGCAGCCCAGGCTGAACAGGGTGTCGCCGCAGAACAGCAGGCCTTCGCCGACGTAGGCGACGTGGCTGAGCGTGTGGCCGGGCACGGCGACGACGTCGAAGCCCGCCGCCGGCGCGTCGAACCCGATGCGGTCGCCATCGCCGACGCGATGCGTGGCCACGTCGATCCGTTCGTCGTCCGGCGCGTAGACCGGCGCGCCGTGGCGCTCGCGCAGGGCCGGCGCGCCGCCGACGTGGTCGGGATGATGGTGGGTGAGCAGGATGCCGCGCAGGCGCCATCCGTGCGCGGCCAGCGCCCGTTCCACCGGCGCGGCCTCGCCGGGATCGACCACGAGCGCCTGGCCGTCGTCGTCGTGCAGCAGCCAGATGTAGTTGTCGGCGAGCGCCGGTAGCGGTACGACGTGCAAGAAGGCCTCCGCAGCGTTTTCGTATCGACTGGCGCAGGCGTCCCGGCTTGCGCGAAGCCGGGGACTATAGAAGGCGCGCCGGGCCTGGTCGTTAGCGTGGCGTTAAAGACGCGGCGGCCGTTCATGCCTGTGCGGCGCTTCATGTCCGGGCCGCGATCCGTGCCGCGCAAGCCGTTACACTGCCGGCATACCCGCCTTGCCGGAGCCGAAGACCAGCGCATGCCCGCACGCGACCACGACATCTACGCCAGCCCGCCCATGCGTGGCCTGCTGGCCGACGAGATCGCGGCGCTGCTGCCGGACCTGCAGCGCTGCGCGGGCACCAGCGCGCTGCAGATTTCCGCCGCGCCGGGCATGGCGCCGCCGTCGCTGCCGATGCTCGGCCACTGGGTGCGCCTGCACGTCAACGGCGGCCGCTACCACGGCGACCTCTCGGCGCAGGTGGACGAGCCGCTGCCGTTCCTCGCCGATGCGTTCGGGCTGGTGCTGCTGCGCCACGCGACGGAGGCGGTGGCCGCGCCGACGCGCCTGCTCGGCGAGGTCGCGCGCGTGGTCGCGCCCGGCGGCCTGCTCGCGCTCACCGGCGTGCATCCGCTCAGCGGCTGGCTGCCGTGGTGGCTGTGGCGCGCGCGGCAGGGAGGGTTGTCGCTGCCGGTGCCGCTCGGGCTGGAAGGCTGGCTGCGCGGCGCGGATTTCGTCATCGAGCGCGCGCAGCGGGTGGGCCCGCCGTGGCCAGGCGTGGCGTCGCCCGCGGGGCGGCGGAGCCTGCTCGGCGGCGGCTACCTGCTGCTGGCGCGCAAGCGCCGCCCGGCCACGCCGGCCGTGCGGCTGAAGCCGCGGCCGCTGGTGCAGCCGGTGGGCTCCGGCCTCGCGCCGGGTGCCCGGCGCGGCGCGGCGATGCAGACCCAGGGAACGACACGAATCCATCCATGACCGAAGTCGAAGCTTTCACCGACGGCGCCTGCCTCGGCAATCCCGGGCCCGGCGGCTGGGCCGCGCTGCTGCGCGCCAGGGGCACCGAGCGCCTGCTCAGCGGCGGCGAGCCCGCCACCACCAACAACCGCATGGAGCTGATGGCCGCGATCGGCGCGCTGGAGGCGCTCAAGCGCCCGTGCAAGGTGCGGCTCACCACCGATTCGCGCTACGTGATGCAGGGTATCGAGGAATGGGTGCCGCGCTGGCGCGCCAACGGCTGGCGCACCGCCGACAAGAAGCCGGTGAAGAACCAGGACCTGTGGCAGCGGCTCGCCGCCGCCGCCGAGCCGCACGTGGTGCGCTGGCAGTGGGTGAAGGGCCACAATGGCCACGCGGAGAACGAGCGCGTCGACCGGGCCGCGCGCGAGCAGGCCGAACACTACAAGGGCAACGCATGAGGCAGATCGTCCTCGACACCGAAACCACCGGCCTGGAGGTGCGCCAGGGCCACCGGCTGATCGAAATCGCCTGCGTGGAGCTGGTCGAGCGCCGTCCCACCGGACGCCACTGGCAGACCTACCTCAACCCCGACCGCGCCATCGACGAGGGCGCGCGCCAGGTCACCGGCATCGAGGACGAGTTCCTGCTCGACAAGCCGCGCTTCGCGGACGTCGTGGACGACTTCCTCGCCTTCATCGACGGCGCCGAGCTGATCATCCACAACGCCAGCTTCGACGTGGGCTTCCTCGACGCCGAGCTGGCGCGCATCGGCCCGCACATGGGGCGCATCGCCGACCGCTGCGGCGTGCTGGACACGCTGGCGATGGCGCGCGAGCGCTACCCCGGCCAGCGCAACAGCCTGGACGCGCTGTGCAAGCGCCTGGGCGTGGACAACTCCGCGCGCGACCTGCACGGCGGCCTGATCGACGCGCAGCTGCTGGCCGACGTCTACCTGGCGATGACCTCCGGCCAGGTGGCGCTGAACTTCGGCTTCGAGAGCGTCGCGGAGGAGCGCAGCTACGCGGTGGTGACGCCGGTGACGCCGCTGCGCCGCCCGCGCGTGCTGCGCGCGGACGCCGCCGAGCTGGCCGCGCACGAGGCGCGGCTGGACGCGCTGGACAAGGCACCGGGCGGCAGCCTGTGGCGGCGCGAGCCGGCGGCGGAGAGCGCGGTCAGCTGATCCGCACCAGCACGGCGGTGATGTTGTCGCTGGCGCTGCCTTCCAGCGCCGCCAGCAGCAGGTGGTCGACGCATTCCTGCGCGGCCAGCTCGCCGCGCGCGAGCACGCGCGCGATCGCCTCGTCGTCCAGCGACTCGTTCAGCCCGTCGCTGCACAGCAGGAAGCCGGCGCCGGGCTCGATGCGCCCGCGCGCCATGCCGATGTGCAGCTGCTCCTGCCGGGTGACGCCCAGCGCCTGGGTCAGCACGTTGCGCTGCGGGTGGCGCGCCGCCTGCGCCGGGTCGAGGCGGCCGGACGCCACCAGCTCCTCCACCAGCGAGTGGTCGTGGCTGATCCGGCGCAGCTCGCGCCGCCAGCGGTAGGCGCGGCTGTCGCCCACCCACACCGCCTCGTAGGCCTCGCCGAGCAGGCGCAGCGCGACCAGGGTGGTGCCCATCGGCAGCGCCACGCAATCGCGGTTCTCCTCCAGCAGCCGCTGGTTGGCCTCGCGCACCGCCTCGGCCAGCGCATGGCCCTGCGCGACGCGCTCGGCCATCGTGTCGCGCGCGATCGCCGCCGCCACCTCGCCGTGCTGGTGCCCGCCCATGCCGTCGGCGACCAGGAACAGCCCCAGCGCGGCGTCGGCGTAGTAGGTGTCCTCGTTGCGCGCGCGGCGCAGCCCGACGTGGGTTCCGTGTCCGAATTCGATCATGGCGGCTGGCGGTTTCTGGAAGCGCAGCATGCCGCATGCGCAAGGGATGCGCAAAAGCCTGGCGGGCGGCTCGACCGACGTTGGCGACAGGGGCGCCGAGCGTCATCCGCGACTTCGGCTTGCCCGCGTTTTTTGCGCTATGGCGCCCCTGCGTGTCCGTTCCGGAAGGCCCTGTCGAATCCGGGCCGGATTCTTCCTCCGGCGATGGCGGGGCAGGATGCGTTTGCGCTTCCGGGCCAGGCGGAGTCCGGGCACGCCCGGCCGCGGATCAGTGTTCCCAATGCAAAGAGCGGTTCCTTGCCTGATCGGTGCGATGCTGCCTCGCCACGTCCAGCCATGCCACGTCACGTGACTGGCGCGTCCCGCCGGACGAGTGAGGAGCCCGCATGGAGATCGCTCCTCGAGGCCCGAATGCGAGGATGCGATGGCGGCCATGATCTGAGCGCCTGTTCACGATCTCCGAGTATCCCCCCATGAAACGTCATCCCGGCGAAAGCTGGGGTCCAGCGTCGTCGAGGGAACGTCACCGGATGACCAGCCCTTCGGCTGTTGAAAAGCGCCTCCTGCCTTCGCAGGGATGACGGCGAGGGAATGGCCGGACCGACGGTAGATCGTGGACCGGCTCCGGGAGAGGCGGTTCGCTGACGGCAAAGATCGCCCCGCTTCCGGTAGGCGGCGGTGGATGGCGCGCCATCGTCGGCATCGCCGGCCTCCGAGAATGCCGCGATGCGGTCGGAAATCGATGCGGCTGGAAATCATTGCCCACGTCGAGAGCTTGGCCCAAGGAAGGCCGGGCGCATTAATTTGCGAATGTAACATTATAACGTTACGATCCAGGCCATGGCGAGGAAAGTGATCGCGGCTGATCGAAGGCGGAGCGACTGATGTCCGTGGCGGATCGGATGGAACGGCTTGTCGTCGCTCCGCCGGGCGCGGACGGCCGCGGCATGACGCCGTTGCGCCGCGAGGTGCTGCAATTCATCACCGGCCACGCGCGACCGGTGAAGGCATACGACCTGCTCGACGCGCTGCGGCGACGCCATCCCGGCCTGCAGCCTTCCTCCGTCTACCGCGCGCTGGATTTCCTGATCCGGCAAGGCCTCGTCCGCCGCCTCGGCACGCTCCGGGCCTATGCCCGCAGGGAGGCGGCGCGCGACGAAGCGATGGTGGTCTACATCTGCCGCCGTTGCCGGCGCACGTGCGAACGGGACGGGATCGAGCTGCATGGCGTGGTGTCGGCCCAGGCGGACCGGCTCGGCTTCCGCCCGCACGGCGGGCCGCTCGAAGTCAAGGGGTTGTGCGCGGCGTGCGCCGCGGTCCTCGCGGCGTCCGGCTGACCGCAACAAGTGCACGCTTTGCGCGATTCCTTGGCGACAAGAGCTTGCGGATTGAGTGTAACGATATAACATTACGCTCGAATCTTCGTCCGACCTGTTTTTCCAGACCCGGGGAGCAACCCATGCGCAAGACCCTCATCGCCATCGCCCTCACCACGGCCCTGGGCGCCTCGATGCCCGCGCTCGCGGGCGAGACGCCGCCCGGCACGGCCGACGCCTCCGGCCAGGAGACGCGCGCCGCCAAGGTGCAGAACCTGGAAGGCGTGGTGGTCACCGCGGTGCCGCTGGGCCAGACCGCCGACCAGATCGTGCAGCCGGTCGCCGTGCTGGCCGGCTCGCGGCTGGACGACGCCAAGGGCGTTTCGCTGGGCGAGACCGTCTCGTCCATCCCCGGCGTGCAGACCACGGCGCTGGGCACGGCCGTGGGCCGGCCGGTGATCCGCGGCCTCGACGGCCCGCGCATCTCGGTGCTGGAGAACGGCCTGGCCTCGCAGGACGTGTCCAACGTGAGCCAGGACCACGCGGTCACGCTGGAGCCGTTCCTGGCCGACCAGATCGAGGTGCTGAAGGGGCCGGCCACGCTGCTCTACGGTTCCGGCGCCATCGGCGGCGTGGTCAACGTGGTGGACGGCCGCGTGCCCGAGCACGCGCCCGCCAACGGCCTGGCCGGCCGCGCGGAGGTGCGCGCCGACAGCGTGTCCGACGGCAGGACCGGCATGTTCCGCCTGGACGGCGGCAACGACGGCTTCGCGCTGCACGCCGACGGCATGCGCCGCGACAACGACAGCTACGACATTCCCGGCGGCACGCTGGCCAACAGCCAGGTGAAGACCACCGCCGGCTCGGTGGGCGCCTCGCTGCTGGGCAGCTGGGGCTACCTGGGCGCCTCGGTGGCGCGCTTCATGGACCACTACGGCAGCCCCGCCGAGCCGGGCGACCCGGAGGAGGGCGAGGCGCCGGTCACGATCAAGATGGCGCAGACCAACTACAACCTCAAGGGCGGGCTGGTCGAGCCGTTCGCGGGCATCGCCAGGATCGAGTTCAACCTGGGCCACAACGCCTACCAGCACGTCGAGTACGACGGCGACGAGCCCGGCACCACCTTCACCACGCACAGCAACCAGGGCCGCCTGGTGGTGACGCACCAGCCGCTGGCCGAATGGCAGGGCGCCTTCGGCGTGCAGACCGAGCACCGCCGCTTCACCGCGGTCGGCGACGAGACCTTCGTGCCGCCGACGACCACCAAGGACGTCGGCGTGTTCCTCACCGAGCAGCGCGAGTTCGGCCCGCTCAAGCTGGAGCTGGGCGCGCGCACCGACCGCCAGACCAGCGAGCCGGAAGGCGCGCCCAAGCGCGACTTCTCGCCGACCAGCTTCTCCGCCGGCTTAGCCTGGCGCTTCGCCGACCGCTGGCACCTGACCCTGAACCTCGACCGTGCCCAGCGCGCGCCGGCCGAGGAGGAGCTGTTCGCCAACGGCCCGCACGACGCCTCCGCGACGTTCGAGATCGGCAACCCGGACCTCGACAAGGAGACCTCCAACCAGGCCGAGCTGGGCCTGCACTTCCACGGCGACGTGGTGGAGGGCAAGGTGGCGGCGTACTACAACCGCTACAAGGACTTCATCTACCTCGCCGATACCGGCGAGGTGGACGACGACCTGCCGGTGCGCGTCTGGTCGCAGGCCGACGCCAAGTTCCGCGGCGCGGAGGCGGAGGCCACCTTCCACCTCGCCAAGGGCGCGGGCGGCAACTGGGACCTGCGCGTGTTCGGCGACACCGTGCGCGCCACCCTGTCGCACGGCGGCGGCAACGTGCCGCGCATCCCGGCCGGGCGCCTGGGCGGCCAGCTGAGCTGGAGCGCCGACGCGCTGCGCGCCAGCCTCGGCGCGGTGCGCTACTTCAAGCAGGACAAGACGGCGCCGTTCGAGACCGAGACCGCCGGCTACACCCTGGTCAACGCGCACTTCGCCTGGACCTTCCACGACGACGGCCGCAGCCAGTGGGAGGCCTTCGTGGACGGCAACAACCTGACCAACCAGACGGTGCGTCCGGCCACCTCGCTGTTCAAGGACGTGGCGCCGCTGCCGGGACGCAACGTGTCGGTGGGGCTGCGCGCCTTCTTCTAGGAAAGGCAGACCGGCCGGCCGCACATGGCCGCGCGGCCGGCGCCGCCGCGTGAGGTCCGGCGCCGCCCCGGCGCGCCGGGCGCGGCGGCGATGCCTCAGTGCGTGCGCGGCGGCGCGTAGCTGCCGCCGGGCTCGATCGTGGTCACGTAGGGGCCGTTCCAGTCGCGGTCGAAGATCGAGGCCAGCGTCCTCGCGGGCCCGGCGCCGTGCACGAACACCGAGGCGTCCACGCTGACGTTGAAGTAGCTCCATTCCCAGTTGCCGGTGCCGATGCAGGCGCTGCGGTCGTCGGCGACCGCGTACTTGGCGTGCTCGACCCGCGCGTAGGGAATGAAGCCCTGCGGCGAGGGCGGCAGCCGGCTGAACTTGACGGTGACGTTGGGCAGCGCGGCCAGGCTCTTGAGGTAGGACTGCATCGGTTCCCCCAGCGCCCAGTCGGCGACGATGATGCGCACCTCCACGCCGCGCGCCGCCGCGTCGCGCAGGGCGGCGTCGACGTCCGGCCACCAGCCCCTGGGGCCGTACTGCCGGATGGCCGAGAGCGTCATCACCTGGATGCGCAGCACGCGCCGGCTGGCTTCGATCATGTGCACCAGCGCGGGCTGCTCGGCGGTGACCCAGGCCGGCGCCAGGGATGGCGGGCTGAAGGCGGGGAAGGCGGTCAGCGGGTCGCCGCCGCCGGCGTCCAGCAGCACCGGGTCGCGTTCGGTGGCCGGCGCGAAATCCGGCGCCCGCATCGCCGCCGACGCCGCCTTGGGCAGGTCGGGGTCGCCGGCCACTTGCCAGTCGAAGTCGAAGACCGCGCCGAAGGTCCGCGCGAAGCGCGTATCGCGGACGCGCGCGCCGATCTCGTGGATCTCCTCCAGCGCGCGCCAGTCCCAGTTCGGGCTGCCAAGGAACACCTCGGTGCCGTCGACCACCATGTACTTGGCATGCAGCACGCCGCCGGTGAGCGCGTCCGCCGGCAGCGCGCGGACCGCGACGCCGGGGACCTTGCGCAGGCGCTCGACGCTGGCCGGGTTGCTTGCCAGGAAGCTGTGGTCGACCAGGAGGCGCACCGTGACGCCGGCCCTGGCGCGCGCGGCCAGCGCGTCGAGCACCGGCGCCAGCGCACCGCCGCCGCCCGGCTTTTCCGCGATGTAGAAGGCGGCGATGTCGATGCGCTGCCGGGCGCCCTGGATCATCCGCAGCCACACCGCCTGCGTGCGCGGCACGCCCGGCTCGCCGTAGACGGTGGCCGTGGGCACGCTTTCGACGATCTGGAAATCCGCGCGGCCGGATTCGGCGGCCGACGCCGCAGACGCAGCCAGCGGGGCGGCCAGGAGCAGGCGGAGGCCGAGGCCCAGGAAGCGCGGCATCGTGTCCGCGTTCGCGCAGGACCGGGCGCGGTCTCCGGCGAACCGGGCCGGATGGCGGGCAATGGCTGCCGTGGATTTTTTCATGGGGTGCCTGTAGCGGGGCCTTGGCGGGGACGTCGTGCCGCGCTTCGATGCCGGGGTGACGACGCGGCGATGGCGCAGGTGTGATCCTGCAGTTCGTCGCTGCTGCCGCGGTCGCCGCCGGACGGGTCGGCGCGGCCGCTGAGCAGGATGAAGCCGGGCCTGCCGTCGGCGGCGCGGGCGCCGACCACGGCCAGGCTGTGCCGCGCCATGCGGTCGCCGGCGGGCAGCGCGGCCGCCAGCGACTTGAAGGGATCGACCGGCAGCGTCCCGCCGGCGACCCATCTCGCCCAGTACGCATGCCCGTGCGGCGGCAGGGGCTCCTCCAGCCGGCGCCATGGCCCGGCGAGGGTCGGCAGCAGGCGGTGCAGCGCGTCGTGCACGTCGGGCCGGATGCAGTCGACGTGGATGTGCAACTGGTCCTGCGAGCGGCCGTAGGCGGAGTTCACCGCCAGGATCACCTCGTCGCGGGGCAGGCGGCGATGCAGGGCCGCCTCCAGGTACAGGCGGGCGGTCCACGCGGCGGCGAAGTAGTCGGGCGCGCCCGGCGCCAGCAGGGCCGGGCTCTCGATGCCCGTGACGCGGGCGAGCGGCAGCACCAGGTACTGGTAACGTCCCACCCTGTCCTTGAGCACGGCATGGGTGCCGTTCGCGTCGACCTCGGCGCACGGGGCGGGCGGATAGGTGCCGCGCGCCGCGGCCGCCGCGCAGGCGTCGTGGACCTTGCGCCAGAGCGCGTCGCGGTCCGCGCTCCCGGCGGGCGTCGCGCGCGGTTCCTTCGCGTGCGCGGCCACGAGCGCGCCCAGGCAGGCCATCGTCAGCATCGCCCGTCTGGCGACGCCCGGGATCACCGAAGCGCCGTGGGCATCGCCAAGCCGGCGAGGGACGGGAGCGGTCCGTGATGCGTGCATGGCGTCACCGGCACATCGCGGGCAATCTTTCCAGGTCGTCGTGGATGGAGGCCGCCAGCCGCGCCGCCGTCTGCGCGTCGGCGGCCGGCGCATCGTGCAGGCCAGCCGCGCAGGTCTCCTGCAGGCGGCGGCGCAGCGTGGCGCGCAGCCCCAGGCACTCCCAGGCGCGCTCGGCATCCAGCGGGAGCACCGCGTAGACGATGGACGTGCAGGGATCGGCGCCGCGCTCGCCCAGGTCGCGGCCGGCGACGTCGGGCGGCGGCGCGTCCAGGCCCGGATCGAAGTAGCTGTCCGGGAAGGCGGCCGCGTAGCGCTCGGGGTCCAGCGTGGCCCGGTAGCGCCCGATGGCGACGTCCAGCGGGCGGCCGCACGGCGCGGTCGCGGCGAGCCGGCGGATCAGCGCGTAGGCCGCGCCGCGCAGCTCGGGCCGCCCTTGCAGCGCGACCGTGGCGCCGTCCAGCACCGGCAGGTGCGCGGCCACCGCCATGCGCGCCAGCTCGTGGGCATGTGCCGGGGCGCAGCGGTCGCGCAGGCTCGCCGCGAGCAGAAACGCGAGATCGTGCGCGAAACCGTCGTGCGCGAGCAGCAGCGCGGCCAGCGCGTCCCGTTGCGCCGGCGCGAGCAGGGCGCCGCCATCCAGCGTCGACGGGGCCGGCGGGTGCGCCGGGGCGACTTGCGCCCGCGGATGCGGCATCTGCATGGGCCACCCGCGCAGGCCGGCCAGCCAGCCGGCGGCGACGCCGACCGCCAGCGCGCCGGCGGCCAGCGCCATCGTCAGCGCGACGTGCCGGCGCGGCGATGCCGGCGGCGGCGTCACGAAACCCGCCGGCGGGCTGGTGTCCATGCGGGAAACGGGTCGGGCATGCGCGCCCAGGCCGTCGGACCCGCGCGCCATTCCTCCTCGCGCAGCAGGCAGCGGTCGAGCGCGGCGCGGATCGCGCGCTCGGGCAGGTCCACGCCGATCAGCACCAGTTCCTGGCGGCGGTCGCCGTAGGGCGACGTCCACTGGCGCGCCAGCGCCGCCCGCTGTCCGGCATCGGGCAGCTCGTCGGCGCCGGGCGGCGGCACGTCCAGGTCGGCCGCGGCGAACGGGCGGCGCAGCCCGTCGCGCACGCGCCGCCGGCTGGCCCACCAGTGGCCGGCGGGGCGCGTCTCGGTGGCGCCGCCGGCGATCGCCAGCTCGCCGACCCAGTCCATGCGGCTGGCCAGCCAGAAGAAGCCCTTGGCGCGCAGCACGCCGGGTATCCCGCGCAGCAGCAGGTCCTGCAAGCGCGCCGGGTGGAACGGCCGCCGCTGCGCGTAGACGAAGCTGGCGATGCCGTAGGCCTCGGTCTCGGGGGTGTGCTGGCCCATCAGCTCCTTCACCCAGCCGGGCGCGGCCTGCGCGCGTTCGTAGTCGAACAGCCCGGTGTCGAGCACCTGCTCCAGCGGCACGCGGCCGCGCTCGGCCTCGACGATGCGCGCGTCGCGGTTGAGCGCGCGCAGCACCCGGCGCAGCAGCGCGCGGCCGGCCTCGTCCATCGCGTCGGATTTATTGATCACCAGCACGTCGGCGAACTCGACCTGCTCGGTGAGCAGCTGCACCAGGGCGCGCGCGTCGCCGTCGCCCGCCGTCTCGCCGCGGTCGGCCAGGCGGTCGGTCGAGCCGAAGTCGGCGAGGAAGCGGCCGCCGTCCACCACGGTGACCATGGTGTCCAGCCGCGCCACGTCGGCCAGGCTGAAGCCGTCCGCGTCGCGCACGTGGAAGGTCGCCGCCACCGGCAGCGGCTCGCCGATGCCGGTGGACTCGATCAGCAGGTAGTCGAAGCGGCCCCCGGCGGCGAGCCGGCGCACCTCGCGCAGCAGGTCGTCGCGCAGGGTGCAGCAGATGCAGCCGTTGCTGAACTCGACCAGCTTCTCCTCGGTGCGGCTGAGCGCGCCGCCATCGCGCACCAGCGCGGCGTCGACGTTGATCTCGCTCATGTCGTTGACGATCACCGCCACGCGGCGGCCCTCGCGGTTGGCGAGGATGTGGTTGAGCAGGGTGGTCTTGCCGGCGCCGAGGAAGCCGGACAGCACGGTGACGGGCAGGCGCGGGGCGCTCATTCGGCGGCTCCCGCGCGTGCCGTGTCCCGTTGCGCCTGCCAGCGCGCGATGGCGTCCTGCACGAAGGGCGCGACCAGCACGTTCTCGGTGGCGAGGACCGACCAGGTATCGCCGCGCAGCACCTCGCGCATGTAGCGCTCGTGCTCGCGGTCGACGTCCAGCCCCGAATCGTTCGAGTGGGCGCCGGCGTCGTCGCGCACCTCCAGCCAGTACAGCACGTGCGGGTCGCGCGCGGGGTCGCGGAACATCGCCTCCACGTACATGTGCTCGCGCGCCAGCGTCGCCACCGCATCGTCGTGGCGCGCGTGCAGGAAGCGCTGCCAGTCGGCGTAGCGGCCGAGCCCGTCGTCGCGGATCTCGACGCGGTGCAGGCGCACCTGCAGCGGATGGCGCAGCGCGGGCGGCGCGCCGCCGGCATCGCCGGCCCAGGCCTGCACCAGGGCGAGCAGGGCGATGCCGGCGAGCAGTCCGGCGAGGAAGGCGCTGCGGGGCTTGGACATGGCGATCGCTCTCATTCGAAGGCGTTCCTCAGGTTCTGCATGTCGTCGTCGCTGTAGGGCGTCAGCACGGCGTCGTGCATGGCGTAGGCGGAGGCGGCCATGCTGTTGCGCGTGGTCTCGATTCTCAGCACGCCCTTGAGCCAGAACGGGTCCCACAGCTGCGGCGCGTCCACGCCGCGGGCCAGCGTGACGTGCACCATCATGTTCGGGGGCGGCGGCGGCACGTGGATGCAGGCGCCGTAGAAGGGCACGAAGAAGAACTCGTTCATGCGGCCGGCGTCGTCCGAACCCAGCGGCACCACGTAGCCGGGCAGGCGCACCTTGCGGCCGTCGAGCGCGGCCACGGTGTGCAGGGTGCCGAACTGGCTGCCGCGGCGGTTGCCGATGTGCAGCACCGGCGGCGCCTTGTCGAGCAGGGCGACGTCCTCGGCGGGCAGCATGTGCGTCCATTCCAGCTCGGCGTAGCCGTCCGCGTCGGCGTCGCCCAGCGTGCCGGGCGGCAGGCCGTCGCGCGCGGCCGTCGCGTTGCGCTCGGCGGCCAGGCCCTGCGCGGCGAGGATGCCCGCGGCCTCGGCGCGCGCGCGGCGCGCGCGGCCTTCCGCGGCGGCGGCCTCGGCGCGGACCAGCACCGCCCGCGCGCTGGTGCCCGCGGGCGCGGGGCCGCCCGTCCCGCCGCCGCCGTGCCGCGAGCACGCGGCGAGCAGGCCGATGGCGAGGCAGGCGAAGCGGACGGGCCGGCGCATCACAGGCGCACCTGCAGGCCGTCGGCGAGCGAGCGCCGGTAGGCGATCCACGCCGGGATGCAGCCGGCGAGCAGGCCGAGCAGCACCACCGCGGCGAGCAGCAGGCATTCCTCGCCGGACGGCGGGCCGAGCGTCAGCAGGATGCCGTAGCGCCCGGCGACGAAGCCGCGCAGCGCGGCCAGCGCGGCGTACAGCAGGACCACGCCCAGCGCGGCGCCGGCCGCCGCCAGCAGGCCGGCCTCGAGCGCCAGCAGCGCGAACACCGTGCGCGCCGAGGCACCCACCGCGCGCAGGATCGCCATTTCGCGCCGGCGCTGGTCGAGCATGGTGAGCAGCGCGGTGAGCATGCCGCACAGCCCGGCCAGCACCACCATCGCGCTCACCGCGCGCAAGGCGTTCTCGGCGGTGCCGACCAGGCCCCAGAGCTGCCCCAGCGCCACGCCGGGCAGGATCGCCAGCAGCGGCTCGGCGGCGTAGTCGTTCACCGCGCGCTGCACGGCGAAGGCGGCCAGGCGCGACTTGAGGCCGACCAGGAAGGCGGTGACGCTGGTCGGCGTGAGGTCCATCGCGCGCGCCTGCGCGGCGCCGATCTCCATGCCGGGCAGGCGCATGCCCGAGCGCCAGTCCACGTGGATCGCCTCGATGCCGGCGAGGCTCACCATCACGGTGGCGTCCACCGGCGTGCCGGTCGGCGCGAGGATGCCGACCACGCGGAACGGCTTGTCCGCGTGCAGCATCTGCGGCCCGCCGCCGAAGCCGTGCGCGAGCACGATGCGCTGGCCCAGGCGGTAGTGCAGCTTGTCCGCGACCCGTGCGCCGATCACCGCGTCGTAGAGGTCGTCGAACGGCTTGCCGTCGGCGAAGCCCAGCGCGTGGCCGTCGCCGTAGCGGTAGCGCGTGAAGAAATCCGCGCTGGTGCCCATCACGCGGAAGCCGCGGTGCGAGTCGCCCAGCGAGATCGGCACGGTCCAGGCCACCTCGGGCAGGGCGGCGATCTCGCGGTAGCTCTGCCACGACACGTTGCTGGTGGCGTCGCCGACGTGGAACACCGCGTACAGCAGCAGGTTCACCGGCCCCGAGCGCGCGCCGACGATCAGGTCGGTGCCCGACACCGTGCTGGCGAAGCTGCTGCGCGCCTCGCGGCGCAGGCGTTCCACGCCGAGCAGCAGGAGCACGCTCAGCGCGATGGTCAGCACGGTCAGCGCGACCGCGAAGCGGCGCATGCGCATGCTTTTCACGGCGAGGACGAGCGTGCGCATGGTCAGGCGGCCTCCGCGCGCGCCGGCGCCGGCAGGCGCACGATGCGGTCGAAGTGCCGGGCCAGGGCCAGGTCGTGGCTGACGAACACCACGGCGCTGCCGTTGCGCCGGCACTCGGCCAGCAGCAGCGCGACGAAGGCGTCGCGGGCCTCGGCGTCCAGGGCCGAGGTCGGCTCGTCCGCCAGCACCAGCTCGGGGCTGCCGATCAGCGCGCGCGCCGCGGCCACGCGCTGCTGCTGGCCCACGCTGAGCGCGGCCACGCTCCTTCGTCGCAGCGGGGCGGCGTCCAGCCCCAGCGCGGCCAGCAGGCGCTCCGCCTCCGCGCGCGGCGTGCCGTGCAGGGCGGCGCAGGCGGTGCGCCGCGCGGAGAAGGCGCAGCCCAGCAGCACGTTGTCGACCAGGCCGAGATAGGGCAGCAGGTTGAACTGCTGGAAGACGTAGCCGACGTGGTCGGCGCGGAAGCGGTCGCGCTGCGCGGACGACAGGCCGGAGAGCACGGTGTCGAGCAAAACGACGCGGCCCTCGCGCGGCACGCCGACGCCGGCGAGCAGGCCGAGCAGGGTGCTCTTGCCGCTGCCGCTCGGGCCGCACACGAACACGCGCTCGCCGCGGGCGACGTCGAAATGCGGCAGCACCAGGACGTCGCGGCGGCCGTCCCAGGCGAAGCGCAGGTCGCGGCAGCTCAGCAAGGGCGTGAGTCCCCACGGGATCATGGGGCGAGCGCGACGCGGTGGTCGCCCGGACCGAGCACCTGGCGATCCTGCCGCTGCGGCAGGACCAGGTTCACCACCACCTGCCGGGTGGCGGGGTAGCGGTCGGCCAGGCGGATGTCGATGTAGGCCAGCGCCTCGGGCGTGGCGCAGCGGTAGTCGTAGCGCGCGTCGATGTCCGCGTGCGCGTCCCCGCCATCGGCCGGCGGCGCGTCGTAGCCGTGCGGTTGCACGTCGGCATCGAGCAGCCGGCAATCCGCACCGGGAGCCGGCGACAGCCAGCCGGAAGGCGCGCGCAGCGCGGCCAGCACCGCTTCCAACCGCGCGCGCTCCTGCGCATCGTGCGGCGGGTGCTCGAAGCCCACCAGATTGGCGCCGGGCGCCTCGACCGCGATCTGCAGCGCCGGCCCATCCAAGGCGACGTCGACGGTGGCGATGCCGTGCACGTGCGGACCGTGCTGGCGCAAGGTCTGGGCGCGCACGCCGTCGGCCGGCATCGAAGCGGCGACCAGCAGGAGCGCGGCCGCATACCGTATCCGTTTCATGGCAGCCTCGGCGGAAAGGTTTGTAATGTTATAACATATCAAAATGAGCCGGATGGCAAGCCTCCCGACGCGGCCGACCGGCCTGCTCGACCGCGCCGGCGCGTTGTGGGCGGGCTTGTGCGCGCTGCATTGCCTGGCGTTGCCGCTGGCGTTCGTCGCCGCACCGGCACTGACGGCGGCGCTGTATTCCTTCCACGCGCCTCAGCACGGGCTGGCCATCGCGCTGTTGCGCGCGATCAGCCTGGAACCCTGGTTCATCGGCATCAGCGCCGCGGTCAGCGGGCTGGCCATCGGCCACGGCGCCTATTGGCACCGCCGTTGGCCGCCCGTCGTGCTGGCGCTGGCCGGCGTGGCTTCGCTGGCCCTGGCCTGGTTCGGGCGCCTGGCCTTCGACGGCTGGGCGCACTTGATCGGCATCGGGCTGGGCGGTGCGTTGCTGGTCGGTGCGCACTTGTGGAACTTGCGCTTGCTGGCGCGGCTGCGCCGTAGCTGATGCGTCGTCACGGCTCGTTCTCGAACCGGATGGCGCAGTGCCATGTGTTGTTGCCCCTAGGACCATGCCCGCATGTGCAGGAGCGCGTCGCGCGCGGCGACCAGTGCGCCCTACAGCCCCGGAGCCTTCGAGCAGCGGAAATCGCCCGGAAACCCGCGCAGTTCCTCGTCCCTAGCAGTCGTCCGCACACAAGCGGTCTGTATCGTAGGGACGAAAGTAGGGACTATGGACGTCAGGCAAGAAAAAAGCCGCTTAATCCAGCGGCTTATTTCGACTTTTGGCGGAGAGGGTGGGATTCGAACCCACGGTACGGTTACCCGTACGCCTGATTTCGAGTCAGGTACATTCGACCACTCTGCCACCTCTCCAAAGCGGTGCGTGTGGTCCACGCGAGCCGGCGATTTTACGTGAGGGCAGCGGCGGCTGACAACTGCCCGCCGCCGCGGCCGGCCCGGCCGGCCGCGGCGGCTTCCGGGCGGGTCAGCCGGCCTTCTTCTTCGCCAGCCGCAGCCAGGTGTCCACCACGGTGTCGGGGTTCAGCGACACCGACTCGATGCCCTGGTCCATCAGCCACTCGGCCAGGTCCGGATGGTCGCTCGGGCCCTGGCCGCAGATGCCCACGTACTTGCCCTTCTCGCGGGCGGTCTTGATCGCCATGGCCAGCAGTTTCTTCACTGCCGGGTCGCGCTCGTCGAACAGGCCGGCGACGATGCTGGAGTCGCGGTCCAGGCCCAGGGTGAGCTGGGTGAGGTCGTTGGAGCCGATGGAGAAGCCGTCGAAGATCTCCAGGAACTCGTCGGCGAGCAGGGCGTTGGAGGGCACCTCGCACATCATGATGACCTTGAGGCCGTGCTCGCCCCGCTTCAGGCCGTTCTTCGCCAGCACCTCGATGACCTTGCGGCCTTCGCCCAGGGTGCGCACGAACGGGATCATCACCCACACGTTGTCCAGGCCCATCACCTCGCGCACGCGCTTGACCGCCTTGCACTCCAGGCCGAACGACTCGGCGAAGCCCGGGTCGACGTAGCGGCTGGCGCCGCGGTAGCCGATCATCGGGTTTTCCTCGCGCGGCTCGTAGCGCGCGCCGCCGATCAGGCCGGCGTATTCGTTGGACTTGAAGTCGGACAGGCGCACGATCACCGGCTTGGGGAACACCGACGCGGCGATGGTGGCGATGCCCTCGGCGAGGCGGTCCACGTAGAACGACACCGGGTCGGCGTAGCCGGCCATGCGCTCGTCGATCTTCTTCTTGGTCTCGGCATCCTGTTTCGCGTATTCCAGCAGCGCCTTCGGGTGCACGCCGATGTGGCTGGCGATGATCATTTCCAGGCGCGCCAGGCCGATGCCGGCGTTGGGCAGCATGCCGAAGTCGAAGGCGCGTTCCGGGTTGGCCACGTTCATCATGATCTTGAGCGGGGCTTCCGGCATGTCGCCGAGGTCGGCGGTGACGCGGTCGAACTTGAGCCGGCCCTCGTAGATCACGCCGGTGTCGCCCTCGGCGCAGGACACGGTGACCTCCGCGCCGTCCGGGATGGTGTCCAACGCGTTGCCGGTGCCGACCACGGCGGGCACGCCCAGCTCGCGCGCGATGATCGCCGCGTGGCAGGTGCGGCCGCCGCGGTTGGTGACGATGGCGGCGGCGCGCTTCATCACCGGCTCCCAGTCGGGGTCGGTCATGTCGGCGACCAGCACGTCGCCGGGCTGCACCTTGTTCATGTCGGCCAGCGAGCGGATCACGCGCGCCTTGCCGGCGCCGATCTTCTGGCCGATGGCGCGGCCCTCGGCCAGCACCTTGCCCTTCTCGCCGAGGTGGAAGCGCTCCAGCTGGGTGGCGTGCGAGCGCGACTTCACCGTCTCCGGGCGCGCCTGCACGATGTAGAGCTTGCCGGTGCGGCCGTCCTTCGCCCACTCGATGTCCATCGGGCGGCCGTAGTGCTGCTCGATCACCAGCGCCTGCCTGGCCAGCTCCTGCACGTCCTCGTCGGTGATGCAGAACCTGTTGCGCAGCCCGGCCGGGGTCTCCTCGATGCGCACGCGCTCGCCGGGCCGGTCCGAATAGACCATGCGCTGCTGCTTGGCGCCGAGGCTGCGGCGCAGCACCGCCGGCTTGCCTTGCTTGAGCGTGGGCTTGAACACGTAGAACTCGTCGGGGTTCACCGCGCCCTGCACGACCATCTCGCCCAGGCCGTAGGAGCCGGTGACGAACACCACGTCGCGGAAGCCGGACTCGGTGTCCAGCGTGAACAGCACGCCGGAGGCGCCCACGTCCGAGCGCACCATCAGCTGCACGCCGGCGGAGAGGAACACGTTCTCGTGCGCGAAGCCCTGGTGCACGCGGTAGGCGATGGCGCGGTCGTTGTAGAGCGAGGCGAACACCTCCTTGACCTTGCGCAGCACGTCGTCGATGCCGACCACGTTGAGGAAGGTCTCCTGCTGGCCGGCGAAGGAGGCGTCCGGCAGGTCCTCGGCGGTGGCGGAGGAGCGCACGGCCACGGCGACGTCCTCGGCGCCGGCGTCCTTGCACAGCTTGGCGTAGGCCGCGCGGATGGCCTGCTCCAGCTCGGCGGGCAGGGCGGTCTCGACGATCCAGCCGCGGATCTCCTTGCCGCCGGCGACCAGCGCGTCGACGTCGTCCACGTCCAGCGTCTTGAGCCGCTCGGCGATGCGCGCCGCCAGCCCGCTCTTCTCCAGATACCGCTGGAACGCGCCGGCGGTGGTGGCGAAGCCGCCCGGCACCGACACACCCAGCTTGGCGAGGTTGCCGATCATTTCGCCCAGCGAGGCGTTCTTGCCGCCGACCTTGCCGAGGTCGGTCATGCGCAACTGGTCCAGCCAAAGCACGAGGTCGTTCAAGGGAGTCTCCTTACGAGGGGAAGCGGCGGTGGTCATGCGGTCCCGCGCAGGCCGGAAGCGGCCTGCAAAGAACTGGTATTGTCCGCTGCGGATGGTGCGCGGCACAAGAAGACCATTCCGCCGGGCCGCCTTGCCAGCTGCATACCAGTCAGCGCGGAGTCAAGCGAGGACAGGCCTGCGCGCTTGCGCTAAGGTGCCGTGCAATCCAGCGCGCGCGTCCGGGAAACCCCATGCAACGTACGGTGTTCTTCATCTCCGACTCCACTGGTATTACCGCGGAGACGATCGGCAACAGCATCCTCGCCCAGTTCGACGGCGTGCAGTTCGACAAGCACCGGCTGCCGTTCATCGACGACGCGCAGAAGGCCGAGTCGGCCGCCCTGCGCATCAAGACGCGCTACGCGCAGACCGGCGAGCGCCCGATCGTGGTGAACACCATGGCCGACCGCTCGCTGTGCGAGATCGTGGCCGCCAGCGGCGCGCTGATGCTGGACGTGTTCGCGCCGTTCATCGGGCCGCTGGAGGAGGAGCTGGGCGCCAAGCGCTCGGGCGCGGTGAACCGCTCGCACGGCCTGGTCGACTTCGAGAAGTACGAGGCGCGCATCAACGCCACCAACTACGCGCTGTCGCACGACGACGGCATGGACGTGGACTACTCGCAGGCCGACCTGATCCTGGTCGGGGTGTCGCGCTCGGGCAAGACGCCGACCTGCCTGTACATGGCCTTGCATTACGGCGTGAGCGCCGCCAACTATCCGCTGACCGACGACGACCTCGACAAGCTGGAACTGCCGGCGCGCCTGCGCCCCTACCGGGACCGGCTGTTCGGCCTCACCATCGACCCGCAGCGGCTTGCGCAGATCCGCGAGCAGCGGCGCCCGGGCAGCCGCTACGCCACGCTGGAGCAGTGCCGCTGGGAGCTGGAGCAGGCCGACCGCCTGATGCGGCGGGCCGGGATTCCCAGCCTCAACACCACGCACGTGTCGATCGAGGAGATCGCCAGCAAGATCTTCGACCGCTTCGGCATCGAGCGGACCATGTTCTGACCAGGAGGAACCCCGGCGTCCATGAGCGTCGTACTCGACAACCGCAACGCGCTGCTGCCGGGCCGCTTCGGCTACCTGATGGGGCTGTACGCGGAGAACTACCACCGGCTGGCGCGCCTGTTCGCGCCGCAGGAGCTGGCGCCGGGCGAGTACGTCTCCAGCGTGGACGACGGGCTGGACGTGCACCTGAAGGTGCAGGAGCGCCACCCCTACACGCTGGAGCTGGAGCTGACCTACGCGATGGTGGACGCGCACACCGGCCTGCGCACGCCCTCGGCGCAGCTGCGCATGTACACCGACGCGCACGTGGCCGAGGCGCTGCACTGCCATCCGGGCCGGCACCTGTGGCAGGTGCTGGGCCCGTTCCCGCCGGCGCACACGGTGCTGCAGCACCGGCTGCGCATGAACGGCTTCCTCTCCCGCTGGCTGGAGTACCTGGCCGAGCAGGGGCATTCGCGCGGGACGCTGGAGCTACCGCCGGAACAGGGGCAGGGCGGCGCGGGGGGATAAGGTTTTCGGGAAGCGCGGCCGGAACGGTTGCCCTCTGTCCCTCGCTTGGACGGAAATGCCGGCGCGCGCCCAACAAAAAACCCGCGCGAGGCGGGCTTTCCGTGGATGGCGGAGCGGACGGGACTCGAACCCGCGACCTCCGGCGTGACAGGCCAGCATTCTAACCGACTGAACTACCGCTCCCCATTGTGATCCAGCTCGTGCGATCCAACCCGTCCCGGCTTTCGGCCTGGCGTCCCCACGGGGATTCGAACCCCGGTCGCCACCGTGAAAGGGTGGTGTCCTAGGCCTCTAGACGATGGGGACGGGTTAGGTTGGTGGAGCCAGCCGGGATCGAACCGGCGACCTCTTGCATGCCATGCAAGCGCTCTCCCAGCTGAGCTATGGCCCCGCCGCTGGAAGCCCGGAATCATAGGCAGGCTTTGGAATTACGTCAAGCATCCGTCGAAAAATTTTTTCGGCCGCGTTGCGCCGGAGACGCCCGCATGCCGGCCCGGCGCGCATGTCGCTGCGTCACTGGCGACTGCTAGGCTTGCGGAACGTTTCCGAAGGCGTCGTCGATGCACGAACTGCAATTCATCCAGGACCTCGCCACGGTGATGCTGGTCGCGGGCCTCACCACCGTGGTCTTCCAGCGCCTGCGCCAGCCGGTGGTGCTGGGCTACATCATCGCCGGCGTGCTGGTGGGGCCGTACACCCTGCCGGTGGTGTTCATCCACGACGAGCGGACCATCCGCACGCTGTCCGAGCTGGGCATGATCCTGCTGCTGTTCGCGCTGGGGCTGGAGTTCAGCCTGAAGAAGCTGCGCGAGGTGGGCGGCGCGGCCCTGGTGGCGGCGCTGTGCGAGATCGTGCTGATGCTGTGGCTGGGCTACGAGATCGGCCGCTTCTTCGGCTGGGGCTCGATGGATTCGCTGTTCCTCGGCGCGATGCTGTCGATGTCCTCCACCACCATCATCATGAAGGCGCTGGACGACCTGGACCTCAAGCGCGAGCGCTTCGCGCGGCTGATGTTCGGCATCCTGATCATCGAGGACGTGCTGGCGATCGTGCTGATGGCACTGCTCACCGGCATCGCCAGCACGGGCGGCCTGGAGGCGGGCGAGGCGATGGGCGCCATCGGCCGGCTGACCCTGTTCATGGCGGTGTCGCTGGTGGTGGGCCTGCTGCTGGTGCCGCGGGTGGTCGACTACATCGCCCGGGTCAGCCGCGACGACGTGCTGCTGGTGGCGGTGCTGGGCCTGTGCTTCGGCTTCTGCCTGCTGGTCACCGAGATGGGCTACAGCATCGCCCTGGGCGCCTTCATGATCGGCGCGATCGTGGGCGAGTCGGCCAGCGTGGCGCGCATCGAGCGCATCATCGGGCCGGTGCGCGACATGTTCAGCGCGGTGTTTTTCGTGGCGATCGGCATGCTGATCGACCCGGCGACGCTCGCGCAGTACTGGCTGCCGATCCTGGTGGTCACCGCGGCGGTGGTGCTGGGCAAGGTGGTCACCTGCAGCTTCGGCACCTTCATCGCGGGCAACGACGGTCGCACCTCGCTGCGCGTGGGCATGGGGCTGGCGCAGATCGGCGAGTTCTCCTTCGTGATCGCCTCGCTGGGGCTCAGCCTGCACGTGACCAGCGGCTACCTCTACCCGGTGGCGGTGGCGGTCTCGGCCATCACCACCTTCCTCACCCCGTACCTCATTCGCGCCTCCGATCCGCTGGCCAGCCTGCTGGGGCGGACCCTGCCGGTCCGCTTCACCGGGCTGTTCGGCGCGTATACCGACTGGATGGGCGGCCTCAGCCTGAGCGGGCAGGGCGCGATGGTGGCCAAGATGATCCGCCGCCTGGTCTGGCACGTGCTCATCAACGCGATGCTGGTGGTGGCGGTGTTCCTGATCATGGCCTACCTGTACCGGCGCGGCGCGTTCCACTGGGACATCCTGGCGGGCCGGGAGCAGGTCAAGCGCAGCCTGGCCTGGTCGATCGCGGCGCTGGTGTCGCTGCCGATGATCGTGGCGGCCTACCGCAAGGCGGAGGCGCTGGGCATGCTGCTGGCCGAGCTGAGCATTCCCGAGCACATCGGCGGCGCGCGCACCATGCGCGGCCTGCTGGCGCGCATCATTCCGCTGGCGACCATGGGCGTGCTGGGCCTGCTGGTGGCGGCGCTGGCCTCGACCATCCTGCCGCCGCGCGAAGTGGCGCTGGTGCTGCTCCTGGTCATGCTGCTGCTGGCCTGGCTGCTGTGGCGGGTGCTGGTGCAGGTGCATGCGCGCCTGCAGGGGGCGCTGCGCGACACCCTGGAAAAAACCGGGCAGCCGGATGACCGCCATCACTGAACGGTCGCGGAAAACAACGTAAAAAAGCGCGAATCCGGCCATTCCGTGAAACTTTGCCGGGATACGGCGGTCGCAACCGGGCATCGTTGCCAAGACTCGACCGGGACCGCACAATGCGGGGCCTGCCTCCATAGGGGGGGCGAGTCCGGTAGCGCCGGCACATCCAAATACGAGGGAGTTCCACATGAAGCACTTTTTGCGTCCCACGCTGACGGCGGTTGCGCTGGCTGCTGCACTGGGCACGACCGCGGGCGTGTACGCACAGGCCGCCAAGTCGGGCGCCGCTCCCGCGGTGGACAAGACCAAGGCCAGCTACGTGGTCGGCTGGGATCTGGCCAGCTCGCTGCCGCCGCTGGTGCGCGAGGAGGTCGATCCGGCCACCGTGGCGCGCGCCGTGCAGTCGGCGCTGTCGGGCCAGAAGCCGACCATGAGCGAGGCCGAGTACAAGGCCACCCGCGAGGCCTTCGTGGCCCACCTGCAGGCCAAGGCCAAGGCGGAGTACGAGCAGGTGGCGGCCAAGAACAAGGCCGAGGGCGAGGCCTTCATCGCCAAGAACAAGACCGCGCCGGGCGTGAAGGCCACGGCCTCCGGCCTGCAGTACCAGGTGATCAGCGAGGGCACCGGCCCGCGTCCGGGCCCGAACGACACCGTGCAGGTGAAGTACACCGGCACCTTCATCAACGGCGAGAAGTTCGACGCCTCGGCCGACCACGGCCAGGGCGACCAGCCGGCGCCGATCCCGCTGGCGAACGTGATCCCGGGCTTCCGCGAGGGCCTGCAGCTGATGAAGACGGGCGCGCACTACAAGCTGTTCATCCCGTCGAACCTGGCCTACGGCGCGCAGCCGCAGAACGGCTTCCCGCCGAACGCCACGATCATCTTCGACGTGACCCTGGTGAAGACCGGCCCGACGCCGGCCGGCCAGGGCGGCGACGGCAAGTAAGCCGCGTCGCCAGCGACGGCACCCGGCGGGGCGCGAAGCGATTCGCGCCCCGCCGCTTTTCCGCGCGCGCCGCGGGCCGCGGTTGCGGCACGCCCTGCTAGAATCGGCGCTTCCCCGATCCGGAACCTCCAGGACATGAAAGTCACGATCTTCGGCACCGGCTATGTCGGCCTGGTCACCGGCGCCTGCCTTGCGGAGATGGGCAACCACGTGGTGTGCGTGGACATCGACGCGGCCAAGGTGGCGCGGCTGGAGCGCGGCGAGATCCCGATCTACGAGCCGGGGCTGGAGCCGATCGTGCGGCGCAACCACGCCAGCGGCCAGCTGGCCTTCACCACCGACCCTGCGCCGGCGGTCGCGCACGGGCAGGTGATCTTCATCGCGGTGGGCACGCCGCCGGACGAGGACGGCAGCGCCGACCTGCAGTACGTGCTGGGCGTGGCCCGGACCGTCGGCCGCCACCTGGACCGCTACGCGGTGGTGGTGAACAAGTCCACCGTGCCGGTGGGCACCGCCGACAAGGTGCGCGAGACGATCGCCGCCGAGCTGGCCGCGCGCGGCGCGGCGGTCGAGTTCGACGTGGTATCCAACCCCGAGTTCCTCAAGGAGGGCGACGCGGTGGAGGACTGCCTGCGCCCGGACCGCATCGTCATCGGCAGCGCCAGCGCGCGCGCGGTGGCGCTGATGCGCAAGCTGTACGCGCCGTTCAACCGCAACCACGACCGCACCGTGGTGATGGACGTGCGCTCGGCCGAGCTGACCAAGTACGCCGCCAACGCGATGCTGGCGACCAAGATCAGCTTCATGAACGAGATCGCCAACATCGCCGAGCGGGTGGGCGCGGACGTGGAGCTGGTGCGCCAGGGCATCGGCTCGGACCCGCGCATCGGCTACCACTTCATCTATCCAGGCGCCGGCTACGGCGGCTCGTGCTTCCCCAAGGACGTGCAGGCGCTGGAGCGCACCGCGCGCGCGGCGGGCTACGAGGCGCGCCTGCTCGGCGCGGTGGAGGCGGTCAACCACGACCAGAAGACCAAGCTGTTCGAGCTGATCTCGCGCCATTTCGGCGGCCAGCTGGCCGGCCGGACCATCGCGCTGTGGGGCCTGGCGTTCAAGCCCAACACCGACGACATGCGCGAGGCGTCGAGCCGGCGCCTGATGGAGTCGCTGTGGCAGGCCGGCGCGAAGGTGCGCGCGTTCGACCCGGAGGCGCGCGAGGAGACCCGGCGCATCTACGGCGAGCGCGCCGACCTGGTGCTGTGCGACAGCGCCTACGCGGCGCTGGAAGGGGCCGACGTGCTGGCCATCGTCACCGAGTGGAAGGCCTTCCGCAGCCCGGACTTCGCGCGCATCCGCGCGGCGCTGAAGGAGCCGGCGATCTTCGACGGCCGCAACCTGTACGACCCGGCCACGGTGGAAGAGGCCGGCCTGGCCTACTACGGCATCGGCCGCGGCCGCTCGCTGAGGCGCTGAGATGTCCGACGAGAAGCTCTCGCAGCGGCTGGACGAGCTGGAGGCGCGGCTCACCTTCATCGACGACACGGTGAGCGCGCTGGCCTCGGCCGACGCCGAGCAGGCGCTGCGCATCCTCGCGCTGGAGCGCCTGGTGAGCGACCTGCGCAGCGAGCTGTCCGCGCTGCGGCTGGGGCAGGGCCCCGATCCGCACAGCGAACCGCCGCCGCCGCATTACTGACCCTTGCAACGCAAGCAACGGACGGAACGACCATGGCCGAGTCCCTGCGCGATCAGCTGCTCAAGAGCGGCATCGTCAAACAGGTCCGCGACGACAAGCGCGCAAGCGCGCCGGGCAAGGGTGCGCGCCCGGCCCCGCGCGGCAAGCCGGCGCCGAAGGGCAAGCCGCAGCCGCGCAGCCAGGAGGAGATCGACCTGGCCAGGGCCTACGCGCTGCGCGCGCAGACCGAGGCGGCCGAGCGCCGCCACGCCGAGCAGGAAGCCGCCGAGCAGGCGCGCCTGAGGCGCGAACGCAGGGCGAAGCTGCAGCAGCTGCTGGAAGGCCAGGCGCTCAACAGGCCCGACGCCGAGCACGTGCGCCACTTCGAGTACGGCGGCAAGATCCGCCGCGTGCACGTGGACGCCGGGCAGCTCGCCGCGCTGAACGCCGGCACGCTCGGCGTGGTGCAGCAGAACGGCCGCTACCTGGTGGTGAGCCGGGCGGTGGCCGAGCAGGCGCGCGCGATCGACCCGCACGCGCTGGCCCTGCTGGTGGACCCGTCGGCGCCGCGCGAGGACGACGACGGCGTGCCTGCCGACCTGATGTGGTG
Source organism: Fulvimonas soli (assembly GCF_003148905.1). GTDB lineage: Bacteria > Pseudomonadota > Gammaproteobacteria > Xanthomonadales > Rhodanobacteraceae > Fulvimonas > Fulvimonas soli. The sequence continues at coordinate 407,184 of NZ_QGHC01000001.1, forward strand.
AAGGCGGCAGGGGAGCGGTGGGCGCATCGCCTGGCCCGGCCGGCATCGGAATGGCGGGCCAGCTGGGGCGGTGACGACAGGCACCGCGCTTCGGCGCGAAGCCCCGAGGCATTCTGGATGACCGCGGACTTGCGCCGGAACGCCGGCAGGCATGCCCGCGCAACGAGCAAGGCGCGCTTGGGAGCCTGATCGTGATCTCCGCGTCCCCACCGGGAGGCGTCTGCGTGTGGCCAGGGAAGAGTGGACGCCGGTCCGCGATGGCGCGGTATGGCAGGAGTGGAGTGATGGCCCGGGCATCGCGGCCGGAGGCCGTTCCCACAAGGCCTGCGGTGCCCCCCGTGGGAGCGGCCTCCGGCCGCGATTGATCTGCCGCGAACCGCCAGCGGTCTCGATGCCAGGTCATGCCCGACGCCGTGCGGGCGAACGCGGGCTTGCATGGCCGGAAAAACACGGGAGCGATGAAAGGAACGGCGAGCGCTACCTCCCCGCCCACCCGCGGTCCATTCAAATGGCCTTTCTGGCGCTCTTCCCCGGAAGATTTCGAACAGGTCCTGACGGGAATGCGGAGAGGGCCGCACGCCGCGGCCCTTTACTTCCCGTGGCCGAACGCTCCTACGAACGTGGCTCGCCGCCCCCGGCCGCGGCGACCGGATCGGCCGGCTCCCGCAGTGCCGGCAGGTCCCAGCCCTGCTTGGGCTGGAAGCGCTCGCCGTGGCGCTGCGCCAGCTTCTCCAGCCGGCCCTTGACCACGCCGGCGCCCTCGCTGCGCACGTACTGGATCGGGCCGCCGCGGAACGGCGCGAAGCCGGTGCCGAAGATCACGCCGGCGTCGAGCAGGTCGGCGTCGTCCACCACGCCGTCGGCCAGGCAGGCCACCGCCTCGTTGACCATCGGCAGGATCAGGCGGTCCTGCAGGTCCTCCGCCGGCGCGTAGTCGGGGTCGACCTCCGGTTTCTTCGGCTTGCCGTCTTCCCACACGTACAGGCCCTGGCCGTCCTTCTTGCCGCGCTTGCCGGCCTCGAGCCTGTCCTCGATGCCCGGCGGCAGCTCCAGCCCGAGGAACGGCGCCAGCTCCTTGCCCACCGAGGCGCACACGTCCAGCCCCACGGTGTCGGCCAGCTCGATCGGGCCCATCGGCATGCCGAACGCCTTGGCGGTGCGGTCCAGCACCGGGCCGGGCACGCCCTCGCTGTACAGGCGCAGCGCCTCCAGCAGGTAGGGCATCAGGATGCGGTTGACCAGGAAGCCGGGCGTGCCCTTCACCGCCACCGGCAGCTTGCCGATCGCCTTGCAGAAGGCCAGCGCGCGCTTCTCCACCGCCGGGTCGAGCCGGTCGTGGCGCACCACCTCCACCAGCGGCATCTGCGCCACCGGGTTGAAGAAGTGCAGGCCGAGGAAGCGCTGCGGCGCCTTCAGGCCGGTGCGCAGCTCGTCCAGCGGGATGCTGGAGGTGTTGCTGGCGAGGATCTCGTCGGCCTGGAACTGCGGCTCGATCTGCGCGTACAGCGCGCGCTTGGCCTCGGCGTTCTCGAAGATCGCCTCGATGGCGAGGTCGGCCTCGGCCACGCCCTTGCCCTCGACGTCGGCGCGCAGGCGGCCGGCGGCCTCGGCGACCTTCTCCGGCGTCTTGAGCTTCTTCTCGTAGAAGGCGCGGGCGCGGTCCAGCGCGGGCTGGACGTACTTCATCTCGCGGTCCTGCAGGGTCACCTGGAAGCCCTTGAAGGCCGTCCAGGCGGCGATGTCGCCGCCCATCACGCCGGCGCCCACCACGTGCACGTGCCCGATGCCGTGCTCGACGCCGCCGCCCTGGTTCTTCAGCCGCTCCTGCAGGAAGAAGATGCGGATCAGGTTATGCGCGGTGGGCGTCTGCGCCAGCTTGGCCACCGAGCGCGCCTCCAGCTTCAGCCGCTGCTGGATGCTGGCGCCGCCGCGCCGCCACACCTCGATCAGCGCGAACGGCGCGGGGTAGTGTTCCTTGCGCACCTTGGCCGCGGTCTGCTTGAGCACCATCGGCGCCAGCAGCTGGCGCACCGGCCACAGGTTGGTGGCCCAGGCCTTCGCCCGCCGCGCCGCCGGCACCGGCTGCGGGCGGCGCAGCAGCGCGCGCGCCTCGGCCAGCAGCTCGTCCGGGCGGGCCAGCCGGTCGACCACGCCCAGCGCCAGCGCGCGCCTGGCCGAGAGCGGCTTGCCGGTCAGCATCACCTGCAGCGCGTCGGGCGCGCCGATCAGCCGCGGCAGCCGCGCCGTGCCGCCCCAGCCGGGGTGGATGCCCAGCATCACCTCGGGCAGGCCGATGCGGGTCTTGTCGTCGTCCGCGGCGATGCGCTGGCGGCAGGCCAGGATCAGCTCGGTGCCGCCGCCCATGCAGGCGCCGTGCACCGCGGCCACCGTGGGGCAGGGCAGCCGCGCCAGCGCCTCGTACACGCGCTGGCCGTTCTCGATGTTCTCCAGCACCGTGCCCTGGCGGGCGTACTCGACGAACTCCTTGATGTCCGCGCCCACCGCGAAGCCGGCGGGCTTGGCCGAGTGCACGATCACCCCGGCGGGCTTCTCGATCGCCAGGCGCTCGACGATCTGGCCCAGCTCGTCCAGCACGGCGCGGGAGATCGCGTTGACGCTGCTGCCGGCGCGGTCCAGGGTCAGCGTGACGATGCCGCTGTCGTCCTCGCTGGCCTTCCAGTGGTTGAAGCGCAGTCCTTCGAACATGGGCGTGTAGGGGGCGGTCGCAGGGCTCCTGAACATACCGCTCCGTTGCGCCGAATGCGAGACGCGGCGCATCGTCGCGGCCGCTTTTGCCACCCCGGTCAGCTCTTGCGCAGCCGGCTATTGCGCTTCGCCCCGGAGCGCGCAACGCTACGCCGCGATGACCTCTCTCCTGGCCTCCACGCCGCCGCAGGCGGGCACCGAACTGTTCGAACGCATCCTGGCCACCGAGGCCGGGCTGCTGGTGCTCGAGGGCGGGGACATGCAGGCGCTGGTCGCCAACTTCCGTGCGATCGCGCGCCACAGCGGGCAGTCGGTCTACCTGTGGGAGCCGGACGGCGGCCTGGGCAACCTGCGCGAGGCGCATGCGCGCGTGCCCGGCTGCCAGCGCCTGGGCAGCGCGTTGCGCTACATGCAGCAGAGCATGCATTTCGGCGTCTACCTGCTGGCCGGCCTGGAGCTGCCGCTGTCGGCGATGGACAACAGCCTGCTGCGCCAGCTGGCGCGGCCGGCCACCGGGCACCTGCGCCGGGTGGTGCTGCTGGACCCGCCGCCGGCGCTGGTCGAGCAGCTGGGCGAGCTGGCGGTGCGCCTGCAGGGCGAGGCGGGCGCGCCCCGGCGCCCGCGGCTGCGCGACGGCCGCTGGGTGGTCTGACGTCGGGGGCGGGGATGAGCGCCGGTGTCCTGATCGTGGCCGCGCAGCGGGACCTGCGCCGCGCACTGTTCGATACCCTGGACCGCGCCGGCCACGCGCCGATCCACACCGCGCGCGGGCTGTCGCACGCGGCCATCCTGCTCGACGGCCGCGCGCCGCTGGGCCTGGTGGTGATGGCCTTCGACGGCGACGCGGACGACGCCCGGCAGCGCTGCGAGCAGCTGCGCCGCATCCCCGCCTGCGCCGACGCGCCTTTGCTCGCCGTGCTGGCCGACGGCGCCGGCATGCGGCCCTCGCAGCTGCCGGAGGACGTGTCGGACTGGCTCTATCCCGCCCAGGTCGAGCACGAGCTGGTGGCGCGCTGGCAGCGCGCGCGGCCGCCCTCGGCGCTGCCGGCGGGGGCGGCCTCCGACGACTACCGCTTCGCCTTCGAGCAGGACGACAGCGAGTGGCTGGTGGTCGACCCGCTGGCCGCGCGCGTGCTGGAGGCCAGCCCCGCGGTGGCGCGCAACAGCCGGCTCGGCATGGAGATGCTGCGCGGCGCGCTGCTGCACGACGTGCTCGGCTTCGAGGGCGTCGCCGCCGAGCAGGTGCTGGAGCAGGCCGACCATGCCTGGTATCCCTGCCAGCGCCGCGCCCAGCACGGCGCCGACACCGGCCAGGCCAGCGCGCGTCGCGTGCGCCACGGCGGGCGCGAGGCGGTGGCGCTGCTGTTCCGCAGCGACCGTGCCGACCTGCGCGCGGAGGCGGCGCTGGCGCTGCTCTCGCGCATCTACGCCGCCGGCGGCGGGCTGGACATGCAGAAGCTGGTGGCGCGGCTGCTGCTGGACGAGCTCAACCTGGACTACCTCGCGCTGTGGTCGGCGCGCCCGGAGGAGCGCGGCGGCGCGCCGACCCTGCTGGCCCAGCTGTGGCGGGGCGACGAGCAGCCGGCGCCCGCGCTGGCGCAGCAGGGCGCGCTGCGGCTGGTGCTGGGCGGGCGCAGCCTGCTGCACGCCGACGACGCGCAGCGCCTGGCGGCCTCCGACCCGCTGCTGGCCGAGCTGAAGCTGGCCGGCTTCGTCGGCCTGCCGCTGTTCGACGAGCGGCGCGCCGTGCTCGGCGCGCTGCTGGCCGGGCGCCGCGCGCCGCTGGGCGACATGGGCATCATCGAGCCGGTGCTGCGCTGCGCCGCGGCGCGCTTCGCGCACAGCCTGGAGCTGCGCCGCACGCGCGAGCAGGGCCGCGCCGAGGGCCTGATCGACGCGCTCACCGGCCTGCCCAACCGGCTGCTGTTCAACGACCGCCTGGACACCATCATCCGCGAGGCGCGCCGCACCGGCGAGTGCTTCGCCGTGCTGTTCGTCGACCTGGACAACTTCAAGGGCATCAACGACAGCCACGGCCACGCCGCCGGCGACCAGGTGCTGCGCGCGGTGACCCAGCGGCTGGTCGGCAGCGTGCGCGCCTCCGACACGGTGGCGCGCTACGCCGGCGACGAGTTCATCGTGGTGCTGCGCCACATCGTCAAGACCGACGACGCGCTGCGCGTGGCCGAGAAGATCGTGCAGGTGATGGAGGCGCCGCTGGCGATCGGCGGCGGCACGCAGCTGCAGGTCACCGCCTCGATCGGCATCAGCTTCTACCCGGACGATGCGCCCGACGCCGACACCCTGCTCAAGCACGCCGACGAGGCGATGTACGCGGCCAAGCACCTGGGCCGCAACAACTTCCAGATCTACGAGGTCAGCCCCGAGCAGGCCCGGCAGCACGACGTGGCGCTGAAGAGCCGGCTGCGCACCGCCGCGCGCAACGGCGAGCTGAAGCTGGTCTACCAGCCGCAGGTGGACGCGGCCAGCGAGGACATCGTGGGCATGGAGGCGCTGCTGCGCTGGGAGCATCCGGAACTGGGCCCGATCAGCCCGGCCACGTTCATCCCGCTGGCCGAGGAGACCGGCCTGATCGTCTCCATCGGCGAATGGGTGCTGCGCACCGCCTGCGCGCAGGCGCAGGACTGGGAGCGCCGCTACGGCCTGCGCCTGCGCCTGGGCGTGAACCTGTCGGCGGTGCAGCTGATGGAGGCGGACCTCTTGGACACGGTGGCCGCGGTGCTGCGCGAGACCGGGCTCGACCCCGGCCTGCTGGAGCTGGAGGTGACCGAGAGCATCAGCATCAAGGCCGTGCCCAACCTGCTGGAGAACCTGCACGGCCTGCACCGGCTGGGCTGCCGCATCGCCATCGACGACTTCGGCACCGGCGCCGCCTCGCTGGACTACCTGCGCAAGCTGCCGGCCGACCGCATCAAGATCGACCAGAGCTTCGTGCGCAACATCGGCCTGGACCCCGACGACGAGGCGATCGTGCGCGCCACCATCGAGATGGCGCACCGGCTCAACCGCGGGGTGGTGGCCGAGGGCGTGGAGATCGAGTCGCACCTGGCCTTCCTGCGCGCCAACCAGTGCGACGAGCTGCAGGGCTACCTGTTCTGCCGGCCGCTGACCCAGATCAGCTTCGAGAACCTGCTGGCCGAGCGCCAGCGCCTGCTGGCCGGGGCCGCCGCCGGCTTGAGCGCCGGCGAGGCCAGCCCCATACAGGTGGCTTGACGCGCGCCGCCGCATCGGCCCTGATAGGCCGGATCGGCGCGGCGCGGAAGCCCGGCCGCGCCCGCCTGAACTTGCGCGGCGCGGCGCGGTCTGAAGGCGCTCACATCCGGCGGAGCTCCGCGACGAGTGGCAGCAGAGACGAAGGAGACGGCCCGGATGGGCGAAAACGAACTGGATAGCGCACTGGTCGAGCGGGTCCAGGGCGGCGACAAGCGGGCCTTCGACCTCTTGGTGCGCAAGTACCAGCACAAGGTGATCGGGCTGATCGCGCGCTACGTGCGCAACCCGGCCGAGTGCGAGGACGTGGCGCAGGAGGCCTTCGTGCGCGCCTGGCGCGCGATCGGCTCGTTCCGCGGCGACAGCGCCTTCTACACCTGGCTGTACAAGATCGCGGTGAACACCGCCAAGAACCACCTGGTGGCGATGGGCCGGCGGCCGCCCAGCGACGACGTGGCGATCGAGGACGCCGTGTTCGGCGCCGGCGCCGAGCGCATGCAGGACAGCGCCACCCCCGAGCGCGAACTCTTGCGGCAGGAAATTGAACAAACCGTGTTCGACACGGTCCAAGCCTTGCCGGAAGAGCTGCGGGCCGCCATCACGCTGCGCGAGGTGGACGGCCTGAGCTACGAGGAGATCGCCGAGGCGATGGGCTGTCCCATCGGCACGGTGCGCTCGCGCATCTTCCGCGCGCGCGAGGCCATCGACCAGAAATTGCGGCCCCTGCTGTCGGACCGCGAGGATCGAACATGAGCGAACTGCAACGCGAACACCTGTCGGCCGGCATGGACGGCGAGCTGTCCGGGGACGAGCTGCGCTTCCTGCTGCGCCGGCTGGACCACGACGCCGCGGGCCGGCAGGCCTGGTCGCGCTACCACGTGGCGCGCGACGGCCTGCGCCGGCAGCTGCCGCCGCTGGCCTCGGCCGGCTTCGCGGAGCGCGTGATGGAGGCGATCGGCCAGCCCGCCGCGGAAGGCGGCCGCGTGCCGCACTGGCTGCGCTGGTCGGCCGGCGGCGCGATCGCCGCCGGCGTGGCCGCGATCGCGCTGATGACCGCGCGGCCGGCCGGCGAGGGCGCCGACCTGGCCGCCGGCGGCGCGGCGGCGAACGGCGCCGTCGCGGCGGCCAGCCGTCCCGCGGCGACCCCGGAGTCGGCCACCCCGGCCAGCGTGCCGCCATGGCTGCTGCTCAACGACAACAAGGCCGTGCGCTACAGCCAGCAGGCCTCGGCGATGCTGGGCGACGGCTACGGCGAGACGGTGCCGTACGGCGAGGCGGCCCAGCCCTACCTGCAGCGGCTGTCGCCCTACCAGCTGCGCCGCCTGCCGGTGAACGGCGACGGCAGCTACCTGCTGCTGATCGACAGCCCGCAACCCGTCCGGCAGGAAGCGCCGCGCCAGGCGGCCGCCGCCCGCTGATGCGGTGCCGCGTGCCGTCGCCGCGGTCCCGCCCCCATCCCGCGAACCACCGGCCCGCCGCCCGGGCCGGCGGTTCGCCGCGTCCCTTCGATCCGTCCCAAGGAGGAATCCGATGACCCATCCGAAACTGCGCGGCCTGGCTTGCGGCCTGCTGGTGGGGCTGGCCATGGCGGGTTGCGTCCAGGCGCAACAGCCGGCGCCGGGCGCCGCCGCGGCGCTGCCGGACTTCACCGGCATCGTGCAGAAGAACGCCGCCGCGGTGGTGCACGTCGAGGCCAAGTACAACGGCAGGCGCCAGGCGCGCCCGATGGTCCGCCAGCGGATGCCCGACGATCCCTCGGAGGAGTTCTTCCGCCGTTTCTTCGGCATGCCGATGCTGCCCTCGCCGGAGGAGCAGAAGCACACCTCGCTGGGCTCGGGCTTCATCATCTCGTCGGACGGCTACATCCTCACCAACAACCATGTGGTGGAGGACGCCGACGAGGTGAGCGTGCGCCTGCAGGACCACCGCACGCTCACCGCCAAGGTGGTGGGCGCCGACCCGACCTACGACATCGCCCTGCTCAAGGTGAGCGCCGGCGGCCTGCCGGCGGTGACCATCGGCGACTCGCGCTCGCTCAAGCCGGGCCAGTGGGTGCTGGCGATCGGCTCGCCGTTCGGCTTCGACTACACCGTGACCCAGGGCATCGTCAGCGCGGTGGGCCGCAACCTGGGCGCCGGCGACCAGCCGTACACCTCGTTCATCCAGACCGACGTGCCGATCAACCGCGGCAACTCCGGCGGCCCGCTGTTCGACCTGCAGGGCCGCGTGGTGGGCGTCAACTCGCAGATCTACTCCAACACCGGCGGCTACCTGGGCGTCGCGTTCTCCATCCCGATCGACGTGGCGATGCACGCGGTGGAGCAGATCAAGGCCAAGGGCTACGTCTCGCGCGGCCAGCTGGGCGTGTCGCTGCAGGCGCTGACCGACGACGCGGTGAAGGCGCTCAAGCTGGGCAGCGCCAACGGCGCCATCGTGGCCGACGTGACCAAGGGCAGCGGCGCGGACAAGGCCGGCATCCAGTCGGGCGACATCATCGTCGGCTACAACGGCCAGACCATCAGCCAGGCGGCCGACCTGCCGCCGCTGGTGGGCATGACCAAGCCGGGCACGCGGGTGCCGGTGGAGCTCCTGCGCGACGGCAAGCGGCAGACCCTGCAGGTGACCATCGGCGAGGCGCCGCGCGACGGCAAGGCCCTGGCCGCGGCCGGCGGCGAAGCGCCGTCCGCGCGCACCGGCTCGGCGGCGCTCGGCCTGTCGGTGCAGGGCGTGGACGCGGACACGCGCGAGCAGATGGGCCTGCCGGCCGGCGAGGGCGTGCAGATCAGCGACATCACCGGCCCGGTCGCCGCCGCCGCGGGCCTGCAGCCGGGCGACGTGATCCTGCGCGTGAACCAGCGCAAGATCGGCAGCGTGGCCGATTTCCGCGAGGCCACCAGGGACGTCAAGCCGGGCGGCACCGTGCTGCTGCTGGTGCGCCGCGGCGACCAGAGCAGCTTCATCGGCCTGACCGTGCCGGACGACGAGTGAGCGCCGGGCGGCGGTCGCCGGCGCGCCGGCGGCCGCCGCGCTGCCGGGGCCGTCCCACGGAAGGCATAGGCGGCCGCCGCGCCGTTCCATGCGATAATGCCGGGTTCGCGCCGCCATCCCGGCGGCGCGCCGCCCGCGCCCCGCGCGGCGGGGCAAGCCGACAGCGTGTTCCATGGAACTGATCCGCAACTTCTCCATCATCGCCCACATCGACCACGGCAAGTCGACGCTCGCCGACCGCATCATCCAGATCTGCGGCGGCCTGCAGGAGCGCGAGATGGAAGCGCAGGTGCTCGACAGCAACCCGATCGAGCGCGAGCGCGGCATCACCATCAAGGCGCAGTCGGTGTCGCTGCCGTACAAGGCGCGCGACGGCCGCACCTACCAGCTCAACTTCATCGACACCCCCGGCCACGTGGACTTCAGCTACGAGGTGTCCCGCTCGCTGGCTGCCTGCGAGGGCGCGCTGCTGGTGGTGGACGCCGCGCAGGGCGTGGAGGCGCAGTCGGTGGCCAACTGCTACACCGCCGTCGAGATGGGCCTGGAAGTGGTGCCGGTGCTCAACAAGATCGACCTGCCCACCGCCGACATCGAGAAGGTGAAGGGCGAGATCGAGGCGGTGATCGGCATCGACGCCACCGACGCGGTGGCGGTGAGCGCCAAGACCGGCCTCAACGTGGTCGAGGTGCTGGAGGCGATCGTCGCGCGCATCCCGCCGCCGAAGCCGCGCGACACCGACCGCCTGCAGGCGCTCATCATCGACTCCTGGTTCGACAACTACCTGGGCGTGGTGTCGCTGGTGCGCGTGATGCAGGGCGAGATCCGGCCCGGCGACAAGCTGCTGGTGATGTCCACCGGGCGCACCCACGAGGCGAGCGAGGTGGGCGTGTTCACGCCCAAGCGCAAGAAGCTGGACCGGCTCTCGGCGGGCGAGGTGGGCTGGCTCACCGCCTCGATCAAGGACGTGCACGGCGCGCCGGTGGGCGACACGCTCACGCTGGCCGCCAGGCCGGCCGAGCGGCCGCTGCCCGGCTTCCAGACCATGCAGCCGCGCGTGTTCGCCGGCCTGTTCCCGGTCTCCGCCGACGACTACCCGGCGCTGCGCGAGGCGCTGGAGAAGCTGCGCCTCAACGACGCGGCGCTGTTCTTCGAGCCGGAATCCTCCGAGGCGATGGGCTTCGGCTTCCGCTGCGGCTTCCTCGGCATGCTGCACATGGAGATCGTGCAGGAGCGGCTGGAGCGCGAGTACGACCTGGACCTGGTGACCACCGCGCCCACCGTGGTCTACGAGATCCTCCGCACCGACGGCAACACGATGAGCCTGGACAACCCGGCCAAGCTGCCGCCGTCGCCGCAGGTGCAGGAGATCCGCGAGCCGATCATCGTCGCCAACATCCTCACCCCGCCGGACTACATCGGCAACATCATCACCCTGTGCGAGGAGAAGCGCGGCGTGCAGCGCTCGATCCAGTACCTGGCCAGCCAGGTGCAGATCAGCTACGAGCTGCCGCTGGCCGAGGTGGTGCTGGACTTCTTCGACAAGCTCAAGTCGGTCTCGCGCGGCTACGCCTCGATGGACTACCACTTCGACCGCTTCGAGGCCGGCCCGTTCGTGCGCGTGGACGTGCTGATCAACGGCGACCGCGTGGACGCGCTCAGCCTGATCGTGCACCGCTCGCACGCCGACCGCCGCGGCCGCGAGCTGGTCGAGCGCATGAAGGACCTGATCCCGCGCCAGCAGTTCGACGTGGCGATCCAGGCGGCGATCGGCGCGCAGATCATCGCCCGCTCCACGGTCAAGGCGCTGCGCAAGAACGTCCTGGCCAAATGCTATGGTGGCGACGTCAGCCGCAAGAAGAAACTGCTGGAGAAACAGAAGGAAGGCAAGAAGCGCATGAAGCAGGTGGGGCGGGTGGAGATCCCGCAGGAGGCCTTCCTCGCCGTACTGAAAGTGGACAAATGAGCAGGGTGGCGAACGGGGAGCAGGGAACGGGGAGCGTGCGGGGCGCGGCGACGCCGGCTCGACGCGCGCTTCCCGTTCCCCGCTCCCCATTCCCCGTTCCCCGACGTTAGGAGCACGCATGGATTTCGATTTCTCGGCGATTCTGCTCGGCCTCACCGTGCTGTTCGGCGTGGTGTGGGGCCTGGACCGCCTGTTCCTGTACAAGAGGCGCAAGGCGCGGCTGGACGCGGCCGGCGAGGAGTACCGCGACCCGGTGCCGGTGGACTGGTCGCGCTCGCTGTTCCCGGTGGTGCTGGTGGTGCTGCTGCTGCGCTCGTTCGTGGCCGAGCCGTTCCGCATCCCGTCCGGCTCGATGATGCCGACGCTGGACGTGGGCGACTTCATCCTGGTCAACAAGTTCGCCTACGGCCTGCGCCTGCCCGCCTTCAACACCAAGTTCCTCGGCGTGGGCGAGCCCAGGCGCGGCGACGTGGTGGTGTTCCGCTTCCCCGGCTACCTGTGCCGCGACGCCTCGGGCAAGCTGGCGCGCGTGGGCGGCGACGAGAGCGGCCCGCCGCGCCTGGGTCCGGGCGACCGCTGCCCGGACGACCGCCTGCCGGTGCAGAGCCAGAACTGGATCAAGCGCGTGATCGGCCTGCCGGGCGACGTGGTCGAGGTGCGCGACAGCCAGATCATCATCAATGGCGAGCCGGTGAAGGCCGACCTGGTCGGCCCCTTCGTGGGCGACCGCCGCCGCGCCGAGGACGCCGAGCTGCTGGCCTACGGCGCCACGGTCTGGACCGAGCACCTGGGCAACGTGAACCACCTGATCGCGCGCATGCCCGAGCGCATGGCCACCCAGCCGGTGCCCAACAGCCTGGTGCCCTCGCGGGTGCCCGACGACTGCTACCTGGTGATGGGCGACGACCGCGAGAACAGCCTGGACAGCCGCTGGTGGGGCTGCGTGCCGGAGAAGAACCTGGCCGGCAAGGCCTTCCTGATCTGGATGAGCTGGAAGGGCTGGGGCACCGGCGGCGTGGATTTCTCGCGGATCGGCACGATCGTGCACTGATCCCGCTTCGGCGGACGGCGGCGCTGGCATAATCGCCGCGCCGGCCGTCGCCGGCCGTGCATTCGTGGGGCAGCGTCGCGCAGGCGGCATAGCGAGGGGACTATGAGAACGAAGCAGAAGGGCATCACCCTGATCGGATTCCTGTTCGTCCTCGCCATCGTGGCCTTCTTCGGCTACATGGCGATGAAACTGGTGCCGGCCTACGCCGAATACATGGGCGTCAACAAGGCGATGAACCAGATCGCCAGCAGCGGCGTGGAGGGCAAGACCCTCGACGACATCCGCCGCGACCTGATGTTCAAGATGGGCTTCCAGTACGTCGACGACGCCACCATCAAGCCCAGCGACATCACCATCCAGCGCGCCAACAACGGCGCGACCCTGCACGTGGAATACGACAAGGTGGTGCCGTTCCTCTACAACATCTCCTTCCTGCTGCACTTCGAGAAGAGCGTGCAGCTGCAGGGCAACGTGGGCCAGTGATGCCTTGAAGCTGGACTACCGCTTCCGCGACCCCGCGCTGGCCAGGCTGGCGCTCACCCACCGCAGCGCCGGCCGGCCCAACAACGAGCGACTGGAGTTCCTGGGCGACGCGCTGCTCGGCGCGGTGGTCGCGCAGATGCTCTACGAGGCGCACCCGAACGCCAGCGAGGGCGAGCTGTCGCGGTTGCGCGCGCAGCTGGTGAACGGGCAGGCGCTGGCGGTGATCGCGCGCGAACTGGAACTGGGCGAGGGGCTGCAGCTGGGACCCGGCGAGCTCAAGAGCGGCGGCTTCCGCCGCGACTCCATCCTGGCCGACGCCTTCGAGGCGCTGGTCGCCGCGGTCTACCTCGACGGCGGCTTCGCCGCCTGCAGCGCGGTGGTGCGCGGGCTGTTCGAGGCGCGCGTCGCCGCGTTGCCGAAATCCTCCAAGGACGCCAAGACCCGCCTGCAGGAATGGCTGCAGGCGCGCGCGCTGCCGCTGCCCGGCTACGAGCTGCTGGGCAGCCACGGCGAGGAGCACGCCAAGGTCTTCGACGTGCGCTGCACCGTCGCCGAGCCGGTGCCGTTCAGCGCCGAGGCCAGCGGCACCAGCCGCCGCCAGGCCGAGCAGGACGCCGCCGACCTCGTGCTCGCCCGCCTGCTGGCGCTGCCGCGGGACTGAACCCGATCCACCCGGCGCGGCGCTATGCTTCGCCCCCTGAAGGCACCCGACAGACGACATGAACGACGCAACCGAAACCGGCACGGCCGCCGGCGAACTGCCGCACGGGGATTTCCGCTGCGGGCTGGTGGCGCTGGCCGGACGGCCCAACGTGGGCAAGTCCACCCTGCTCAACGCGCTGATCGGCTTCCGCCTGTCCATCGTCAGCCCGCGCCCGCAGACCACCCGCCACCGCATCCTCGGCATCGCCACCAGCGAGGCGGGGCAGGTCATGTACGTGGACACGCCGGGCCTGCACCGCGGCGCCAAGCGGGCGATGAACCGCAGCCTCAACCGCGCCGCGCGCACGGCGATCAGCGAGGTGGACCTGGCCGTGCAGGTGATCGAGGCCGGCCGCTGGACCGACGAGGACGAGGCCCTCTACGCGGCGATCGCCGAGCAGAAGGTGCCGCGCCTGCTGGCGATCAACAAGGTCGACCTGGCCAAGGACAAGGCGGCGCTGCTGCCGTTCGTGGCCGGGCTCTCGGCCACGCACGAGTTCGGCGAGATCCACTACGTCAGCGCGCTCAGGCGCAAGGGGCTGGAGCGGCTGCAGGCCGGCATCCTCGAGCGCCTGCCGGTGCGCCCGCCGGTGTTCGGCGCCGACGAGATCACCGACCGCAGCGAGCGCTTCCTCGCCGCCGAGATGGTGCGCGAGCAGCTGATGCTGCGGCTGGACCAGGAGCTGCCCTACGCCACCACGGTGGAGATCGAGCGCTTCAAGGACCGCGACGACGGCGTGGCCGAGATCCACGCGGTGATCTGGGTCGAGCGCGAGGGGCAGAAGGCCATCGTGATCGGGCAGGGCGGCGCCCAGCTCAAGGCGATCGGCAGCACCGCGCGCCGGCACATGGAGCGCATGTTCGAGCGCAAGGTGTTCCTCAAGCTGTGGGTGAAGGTGCGCGAGGGGTGGGTGGATGACGAGGCGATGCTCAAGCAGCTTGGCTATACCGATTGAGGCGAGGGGTGAGTAGCGAGGGCGCAAGGTCGGTGCTGGCGACGAGCCGCGGCGCTGCGCCCTCGCCACTCATCCCTCGCCCCTAGTCTTCCCCATGCGCATCGAGCAGCAGCCCGCCTACGTCCTGCACGCGCGGCCCTACCGCGAGACCTCGCTGCTGCTCGAGTGCCTGAGCCGCGACCACGGGCGCCTGGGCGTGGTCGCCCGCGGCGTGCGCCGCGCGCGCGCGCGCACCTCGCGCGCGCAGCTGGAGCCGTTCCGGCCGCTGCTGCTCGACCTGCTGCTGAAGGGCGAGCTGGCCACCCTGGCGGCCGCCGAGGACGCCGGCCTGCCGGCGCGGCTGCACGGCGACGCGGGACTGGCCGGGCTCTACCTCAACGAGCTGGTGGTGCGCTTCACCAGCCGGCAGGACCCGCATCCGGCGCTGTTCGACGCCTACGCGCGGACGCTGGCGCGGCTCGCCGCGGACGAGGCGCCGGGCTGGCCGCTGCGCCGCTTCGAGCGCGACCTGCTGGAAGCGGTCGGCTACGGCCTGCAGCTCGACGCGGAGGCCGGGAGCGGCCTGCCGCTGGCCGCGGACGGCTGGTACGTCTACCAGGTGGAGCACGGGCCGGTGCGCTGCCCGCCCGGCCGCGCGCACGCGCTGCGCGGCGCCGACCTGCTCGCCTTCGCGCAGGACCGCCGGCCCGCGCCGGAGGCCGACCTGGCCCTGCGCGCGATGATGCGCGAGGCGATCCGCCACCACCTGGGCGGCGAACCGCGCACCTGGCAGATGCTGGCGGCGATGGCGCGGCGCTGAGCCGTCGATCGTCCGTTCCTAGGCGTCCTGCAGGCCCAGGCCGGCGGGATGGTCCAGCGCCGCGAGCGTGGCGCGCAGCGCGCGACGGAAGCGCTGCACGGCGGCGCCGGCGTCGCGCGGCTCGCCGCGCAGGTCGCGCTGCAGCCGCGCCGCCTGTGCGGCCAGCGCGCTGGCGCCGCAGAAGCCGCAGGAGGAGCGCAGCCGGTGCAGCCGGTCGATCAGCGTGCCGGCGTCGTTGCCGTCGCGGCCGAGGTCGCGCTCCAGCGCCAGCAGCTCCTCGCGCAGCAGGCCGCGCAGCGCCTGCATGGTGCCGGTGTCGCCGGTGGCGACCAGCGCCGCGGCGTCGTCCAGCACGGGCAGGTCCTGGCGCTGCGCCTCGTGGCGGGCGAGGTTGAGCACGCGCTGCAGCGCGCCCAGGTCGCAGGGCTTGGCGAGCACGTCGCCGAAGCCTTCCGCGAGCAGCTGGCGGCGGTCGTCGGGCGAGAGCTCGGCGCTGGTCGCCACCGCCACGCTGTCGCCGGAGGCGGCCCGGGCGTCGCCGCGCAGCGCGTGCAGCAGCGCCCGCGCGCCGCCGCCGGGCATGCGCAGGTCCAGCAGCAGCAGGTCGAAGGCTTCGCCGCGGGCCAGCTCCAGCACCGCGGCGCCGTCGCCGCAGGCCTTCACCCGCGCGCCCAGGCTGTGCAGTCCGTCGCTGAGGAAACGCCGGCTGGCGGCATCGTCGTCGGCCACCAGCACGTAGGGGACGCGGTCGGGCGTGGCCTCGGAAGGGAGGGCTGTCATGACGCAATCCATGTCGTTCAGCTGAGTTTGGCAGAATGGCCCGACATGCGTTGCGCATCAAGCCCCCTCCTGCCGGTCGCCGGATGCCTCGCCGGGCTGGCGCTGAGCTTCCCCGCGCTGGCCGGCATGACCCTGACGGCCAGGACCGTGGACGTGCCCGGCCTGCACCTGCAGGACGTCAGCCTGCGCCTGGACGACGGCGCCGACGGCCTGCACGTGCAGCTGCGGGCCGCCCGCGCCGACGTGCCCGCGATGGGCTGGCGCCGGGTCGGCCTGCGCCTGGACGGCACGCTGCGCCGCGACGAGGAGCGGCGCTGGCTGCTGGACGGCCCGCTGAAGCTCAAGGGCGCCCCCGGCGGGGCGCTGGGCAACGCCAGCCTCGGCCTGGTGGTGGACCCGCAGGGCAACACCCTGCAGCTCGACCTGGCCCAGTCCAAGGCCGCGCTGCACGCCGACATGCCGCTGGACCAGACCAGCCACGCGCAGATCCGGCTGCAGAACCTGCCTGCCGCCTGGCTGCAGGGCCTGCTGTCGCGGGCGTGGTCCGGCCGGGCGAACGCGGGGCAGCTCGACGCGGAGATGGCGCTGGACGTGCGCGAGGACGGCGTGCAGTCCTCCGGCGCCTTCACCCTGAGCGGGCTCGGCTTCGACTCCCCGTCCGGCACGCTGGCCGGGCAGGGGCTGGATGGCAGCGGCCGGCTCGACCTGGACACCACCGGCGAGGCGGCGCGGATCGGCCTGGACGCCACCCTGCGCGGCGGCGAGCTGCTGCTCGGGCCGCTCTACGCGCGCCTGCCGGGGCACGCGGTGCAGCTCGGCGTCGACGCCAGCGCCAGCAACGGCGGGGTGGAACTCGGCCGCCTGCGGGTGGGCGACGCCGACGCACTGCAGCTCGACGGCGCGCTGGCCTTCGACGCCAAGGGCAACCTGCAGCGGCTGCGGCTGGACCGGCTGGAGGCGCGCTTCCCCGCCGCCTACCAGCGCTACGGCCAGGCCTGGCTGGCCGCCGGGCTCGGCCTGCACGACATGCGCACCGCCGGCGCCCTGCGCGGCACGCTGGACCTGCGCGCCGACGGCCTGCACGCCTTCGCCTTCGCCACCGACGGGCTGGACCTGGCCGACGGCGACGGCCGCTTCGCGGTGGACGGTCTGCGCGGCGGGCTGGACTGGAGCCGCGAGGGCGAGCGCCCGGCCACCAGCCTGGCATGGAAGCAGCTGCGCTTCTACCAGATCGCCAACGGCGCCGCGCAGTCGCGCTGGCAGAGCCGCGGCGGCACGCTGGGGCTGCAGGCGCCGGTGGACGTGCCCGTGCTCGGCGGCCGGCTGCACGTGGGCGAGCTGGCCTGGCGGCCGGCGGCCGCCAAGGGGCAGCGCCTGAGCACCTCGCTGGCGCTGGCCGGCATGGACATGGGCGCGTTCTGCCAGGCGGTGGGCTGGCCGCGCTTCCCCGGCACGCTGGGCGGCGCGGTGCCCTCGCTGCGCTGGGTGGACGACCGCATCGAGCTGGCGGGCGGCCTCTCGGTCAACGTGTTCGACGGCTTCGTCGACCTCACCGGGCTCAGCCTGCAGCAGCCGTTCGGCGCCAGCCCGGTGCTGGCCGGCGACGTCAGCCTGCGCCAGCTCGACCTGGCCGCGATCACCAGCGTGTTCGACTTCGGCAGCATCACCGGGCGGCTGGACGGCTCCATCGACGGGCTGCGCCTGGTGGACTGGTCGCCGGTGGCGTTCCAGGCGCAGCTGCTCGCCGGCGACGGCGGCCGGATCAGCCAGCGCGCGGTCAACAACCTCACCGCGGTGGGCGGCGGCGGCCTCGCCGCCGGCCTGCAGGGCGCGGTGCTCAAGCTGTTCAAGACCTTCGGCTACCGCCGCATCGGGCTCAACTGCGCGCTGCAGGACGGCGTATGCCGCATGGGCGGGCTGGACGGCGGCGAGGACGGCTACACTATCGTCGAAGGCAGCGGCCTGCCGCACCTGCAGGTGATCGGGCACCAGACGCGGGTGGACTGGCCCACGCTGATGCGCCGGCTCAAGGCCGCCGTCGCCGGCGCCGGTCCGGAAGTGCGCTGAACCCCGTTGCCAAGGAGCCCATCCATGCGCAAATTCGTCCGTTCGTTGCTGGCCGCGCTGGCGGTCGCGCTGGTGGGCTGCGTCACCATCAACGTCTATTTCCCGGAGGCGGCCGCGCAGAAGGCGGCGGACCGCTTCATCGACACGGTGATCGAGGGCGGCCAGCCCGCGCCGGACGCCGCGCAGAAGCCGCCGGCCGACGCCCGGCGCCACCCGCCGGCGGCGGCGATGCTGCTGGACCTGCTGGTGCCCGCCGCCCACGCGGCCGACGTGCCGGACATCCGCATCCAGACGCCCGCCACCGAGGCGATCCGCGGGCGCATGCGCGCGCGCTTCCAGAATCCGCTGAAGGCCCTGCTGGACAGCGGCGCGGTCGGCTTCACCCGCGACGGCCTGGTCGCCGTGCGCGACGCCGCGCAGATCCCGCTGAGCCAGCGCGCGCAGGCCAACGCGGCGGTGGCGGACGAGAACCGCGACCGCGCCGCGCTGTACCGCGAGGTGGCCGTCGCCAACGGCCACCCGGAATGGGAGGCGCAGATCCGCGCCACCTTCGCCAGGGGCTGGATCGAGCGCGCCCGCGCCGGCTGGTATTATCAGGACGCCGCGGGCCGCTGGCAGCGCAAGTAGCGCCCGTACCGATCACCCGATACCTGCGCCCGGGTCGCCCGATCCGGGCGCAGGCGTTTCGAGCCGCATGAACGAAGCATTCGAAGCCACCATCACCGACCTCGGCCACGACGGCCGCGGCGTCGCCCGCATCGACGGCAAGACCGTGTTCGTCGCCGGCGCCCTGCTGGGCGAGCGCGTGCGGCTGGCGCTGCGCAAGCGCCACCGCCACTTCGACGAGGCCGAGACGCTGGAGGTGCTGGAGCGCTCGCCGCACCGCGTGGAGCCGCGCTGCCGGCACTTCGGCCAGTGCGGCGGCTGCTCGCTGCAGCACCTGGACGCCGCCGCGCAGATCGAGGCCAAGCAGCGCGTGCTGGCGGACAACTTCGCGCGCATCGGCAAGGTCGCGCCCGAGGCGTGGCTGCCGCCGCTGACCGACCAGCCCTGGGGCTACCGCCGCAAGGGCCGGCTGTCGGTGCGCGCGGTGGCGAAGAAGGGCCGCGTGCTGGTCGGCTTCCGCGAGGAGAGCAACCCGCGCTTCGTCGCCGACATCGAGCGCTGCGAGGTGGTGCACCCGGCACTGGGACCGAAGATCGGCCTGCTCGGCGAACTGGTGGGCGGACTGGAGGCGGCCGCCGACATCGCGCAGATCGAGTTCGCCGCCGGCGACGACACCGTCGCGCTGGTGTTCCGCCACCTCAAGCCGCTGGGCGAGCGCGACCGCGCGGCGCTGGTCGCCTTCGGCCGCGAGCACGGTTTCGCCATCTACCTGCAGCCCGGCGGCGTCAGCAGCGTGCATCCGCTGTGGCCGGAGCAGCCGCGCCTGGCCTTCCGCCTGCCGGCGGGCGAGGGCGTGGACGAGGTGGAGCTGGAGTTCCGCCCGCTCGACTTCGTGCAGGTCAACGCCGGCATGAACCGGCGGATGCTGGCGTGCGCGCTGGAGCTGCTCGACCCGCAGCCGGCCGACCGCGTGCTGGACCTGTTCTGCGGCCTGGGCAACTTCACCCTGCCGATCGCGCGGCGGGTGGCCGAGGTGGCCGGGGTGGAGGGCGAGCACGGCCTGGTCGAGCGCGCCGGCGAGAACGCCGCGCGCAACGGCATCGCCAACGCGCGCTTCCACGTCGCCAACCTGTTCGAGGACCAGCGCGGCGCGCCGTGGGCGCGCGAGGCCTGGGACAAGCTCCTGCTCGACCCGCCGCGTGCCGGCGCGGACAAGGTGCTGGACTACCTGCCGCACAGGGCCACCCGGCGCATCGTCTACGTGTCGTGCCATCCCGCCTCGCTGGCGCGCGACGCGGGCATCCTGGTGCAGAAGCACGGCTTCCGGCTGGTCTCGGCGGGCGTGATGGACATGTTCCCGCACACCGCGCACGTGGAATCCATCGCCCTGTTCGAGCGCGGCGCCTGAGGAAGCCGCGGGGCGGCCGCCATGGCGACACCGTCGTCCCACCCTGCCGTCATCCCGGCGAAAGCCGGGACGACGGGCAAAGGAAAGCCCGGTTCGGGCGTCCTTGCGGCTAAGATCGCCCATCACGGCCACCACCCTTTCCCCATGGGCATCGAGATCGAACGGAAATTCCTGCTGCGCGGCGACGGCTGGCGCGCGCGGGTCGAGCGCAGCGAGCGCATGGCGCAGGGCTACCTGGTCGGCGCCGCGGCGCTGCGCGCGGGGCTGGCGCGGGCGTCGGTGCGCGTGCGCGTCGTGGGCGAGCGGGCCTGGCTCAACGTCAAGTCCGCGCAGCTCGGCGTCGAGCGCGCCGAGTACGAGCTGCCGCTGCCGCCGGCCGACGCGCGCACCATGCTCGACACCCTGTGCGACGGCGTGCTGGAGAAGGTCCGCCATCACGTCCGCGTGGACGGCGCGCTGTTCGAGATCGACGAGTTCCTCGGCGACAACGCCGGGCTGGTGGTGGCCGAGATCGAGCTGCCCGCCGCCGCCGCGCCGTTCCCGCGCCCGCCGTGGCTGGGCCGCGAGGTGAGCGCGCTGGCGCGCTACTACAACGTCAACCTGATCGGGCATCCCTACGCGCGCTGGAGCGAGGCCGAGCGCGCGGCGGGCGACGCGGAGGACGCCGCATGCTGCTGATCGGCCTGGCCGGCACCGCCCTGGCCGCGCGCGAGCGCGCATGGCTGGCCTCGCCGGCGGTGGCCGGCGCGATCCTGTTCGCGCGCAACTACGCCGGCCGCGAGCAGCTGACCGCGCTGGTGGAAGCCATCCGCGAGGCCGGCGGCGAGCGCATGCTGGTGGCGGTGGACCAGGAAGGCGGCCCGGTGCAGCGCTTCCGCGAGGGTTTCACCCGGCTGCCGGCGCTGTCGAGGATCGGCGCCGTGTACGACCGCGACCCGGCCGAGGCGCTGCGCCTGGCCGAGGAGCACGCCTGGGTGATGGCCAGCGAGCTGCGCGCCTGCGACGTGGACTTCAGCTTCGCGCCGGTGGCGGACCTGGCGCGCGGCAACGCGGCGATCGGGCCGCGCGCCTTCCACGCCGACCCGGCCGTGGCCGGCGAGCTGGCGCAGGCCTACGTGCGCGGCATGCACCTGGCCGGCATGGCGGCGGTGCTCAAGCATTTCCCCGGCCACGGCTCGGTGGCCGCCGACACGCACAAGGACGTCGCCGTCGACCCGCGCCCGCTGGAAACCATCCGCCGCGAGGACCTGCTGCCGTTCGCGCAGTGCATCGAGGCGCGGGTGGAGGCGGTGATGATGGCGCACGTGGTCTACCCGGCGGTGGACGCGCAGCCGGCCGGCTTCTCGCGCAAGTGGATCGGCGAGGTGCTGCGCGGCGAGCTGGGCTTCGACGGCATCGTCGTCAGCGACGACATCAGCATGGCCGCGGCCGGCGCGGCCGGCGGCGTGGGCGCGCGCGTGCGTGCGCACCTGGCGGCCGGCTGCGACCTGGTGCTGGCCTGCTTCCCGGAAGTGGTGGAGGAGGCCATCGCCGCCGCGCCCGCGCCGCCTGCCGACGCCGCGCCGCGGCTGGCCGCGCTGCGTGGCGCGATCGGCTGCACCTGGGCCAGCCTCGAGGACAACCCCCAACGCGACCGCTTCGTCGCCCGCATCACGGCGCTGGACGCCGCCGAGGACCACGCATGAGCCATCCCATTCCCCCGCTGGCCGACGCGCTGGCCAATGCCGACCTGCTGTTCGACCGCGCCGCGCTGGAATCGGCCATCGCCGGCATGGGCCGGGACATCGACGCCGCGCTGGACGGCGAGCGTGCGGTGTTCCTCACCGTGATGAACGGCGCGCTGGTGTTCGCCGGCCAGCTCGCGCTGGCGATCCGCACCGACCTGGAATTCGACTACGTGCACGCCACCCGCTACCGCGGCGCCACCGAGGGCCACGAGCTGCACTGGCTGCGCGAACCGGCGGTGCCGCTGCAGGGGCGCACCGTGCTGCTGGCCGACGACATCCTCGACGAGGGCCACACGCTGAAGGCGGTGCGCGACGACTGCCTGCGCCGCGGCGCGAAGCGCGTGCTGATCGCCACGCTCTGCCGCAAGCGCCACGACCGCGTGGCCGGGGGCATCGCCAGCGACTTCAACGGCGTCGAGCTGCCGGACCGCTACGTGTTCGGCTACGGCATGGATTATCACGAGCAGGGCCGCAACCTGCCGGGCATCTACGCACTGCGGGAGTGAGGGAAGGGCAGGGGCGAGTAGCGAGGGCGCATGGATCGGCGCCGCCGCCGGTCCCGGCCCCGCGCCCTCGCTACCCGTCCCTCGTCCCTCGTCCCCACGAACCACTCCGAGGTCGCACCGCCATGACTCCACCCACCGCTTCCCCCATCGACCTCGCCGTCATCGGCGGCAGCGGCCTGTACAAGTTTCCCGGGCTGGGGAACGCCGTGCGCCGCGCGGTGGACACGCCCTACGGCCCGGCCTCCGGCGAGGTGGTGGTGGGCGACTTCGCCGGCCGCCGCGTGGCCTTCCTGGCCCGCCACGGCGAAGGCCACACGCTGCCGCCGCACCGGGTGAACTACCGCGCCAACCTGTGGGCGCTGCACGCGCTGGGCGCGCGGCGGGTGGTGGGGGTGAACGCGGTGGGCGGCATCCGCGACGACATGGGCCCGCGCGCCATCGTGGTGCCGGACCAGATCATCGACTACACCCACGGCCGCTACACCAGCTTCTGCGACGTGGACGGCGCCGAGGTGAAGCACATCGACTTCAGCGAGCCGTACACCGCGGCGCTGCGCCGCGACCTGCTGGCCGCCGCCGCCCGCGCCGGCGTGGCGGCGATCGACGGCGGCTGCTACGGCGCCACCCAGGGCCCGCGGCTGGAGACCCGCGCCGAGATCGCCCGCATGAAGCGCGACGGCTGCGACCTGGTCGGCATGACCGGCATGCCCGAGGCGGCGCTGGCGCGCGAGCTGGAGCTGGAATACGCCTGCCTGGCACTGGTGGCCAACTACGCCGCCGGCTGCGGCGACGAGGCCGAGATCAGCATCGAGGAAATCTTCGCCCACCTGGCCGCGGCGACCGCCGAGGTGCCGAAAATCATCGGCGCCCTGCTGGAAGCTTGAACCCGGTCCGCCCGGGCAGCGAACCGGGAAAATGGACGTATTGCGCTTTACCCGCAAACATGTTGATACTGTTCGCTGTGCCAGGGGCGGCGAACCAAGGGGATTCGGGGTTCAGTCCGGAAGCCTTGGTGCATCCAGTCCTTAGAGTCAGAGGTTCACGCAATGCGTTTCGGTACGGTCAAGTGGTTCAACGATGCCAAGGGCTTTGGCTTCATCGCGCCCGAGGACGGTGGGGAGGACGTGTTCGTCCACTTCTCGGCGATCAACGCCAAGGGCTTTCGCAGCCTGCAGGAAGGTCAGCGCGTGAAGTTCGAAGTCACCCAGGGCCCGAAGGGCGCCCAGGCTTCGGGCGTCGAAATCGCGTCCTGATCCCGTCGGCTGTGGAGACACGGGAAAACCCCGCCTCGCGCGGGGTTTTTCTTTTGGAGGCTTCCCGAGACCTTGGCGGGTAAGCGCTTGCGTTCATATGTCCTGGCTGTCTCCCGATCACGGGGGGATTTTCACTGGGAAAAACCAGTCCATCGGCGTTGGGAGCATTGACTTCGCCCACTGGATTGACGCCGCCGCATCACGCGCAGTAGAACAATCTCCTTTTCACGCTTGGCCAAATCAGGCCATTACAGGGAGACAACACGCATGCGTTGGATGCCAAAGGGACGCTTGGCGCGCGTCGTTGCGCTTGCGGCATGGGGAGGGTGGGCGATAGGCGGCGCGTTGCATGCCCAGACGGCGACGCCGGTGACGCCGGAAGAGGAGTACAAGAAGAACATCCGCGTCAGCGAGGAGATCCAGCCGCTGGGCGAGAACCCCTTCGGCGAGAGCATCAGCCTGTCCAGCGGCGGGCTGTCGTTCGAGCAGACCGACGTCAGCGCGGCCGGCATCGGCCCGGTGCTGTCGCTGAGCCGGACCTTCAGCCTGCCGTCGCAGCAGGACCGTACCGGTCTCAAGGACAACGCCTTCGGCAACTGGGACCTGGACCTGCCGCGGATCACCACGATCACGGCGAACCAGCAGAACGTCACCGGCTGGCAGGTGGCCAGCGCTCATCCGCGCGCCATCTGCAGCCAGTTCAATCCCCCACCGAGCGTCAATCCGCCGGCGGGCAACACCACCGTAACGCTATGGGCGCCCTCGCAGTGGTGGCACGGCTACCAGCTGGTGATGCCGGGGCAGGGCAGCCAGGACCTGCTCAAGCGCGGCTCGGCCAATACGCTGGCGCCGACGATGGGGGGGATGAGCTTTCCGATCGTCACCAGGCAGCAATGGCAGATCAGCTGCCTGGCGCAGGCGGAGAACGACAGCACGATCGAGGCCTTCCTGGCGGTGGCGCCGGACGGCACCAAGTACTGGTTCAACCATCTGGCCTACCGCTATGCGCCGAACATGGAGCGCGGCAAGGGCGCGGTGCCGCTGGGCGCGATGAGGGCGACGGCCAGCGTGTCGCCCAATGGCGGCGTCCAGCCGATGGTCTCGGCGACGGACTACCTCGTGCGGCGCGAGGCCGCGATGCTGGTCACCCGCATCGAGGACCGCTTCGGCAACACCCTCACCTACAGCTACGACGGCAGCAACCGCCTGACCGGGATCACCGCCAGCGACGGGCGTGCGTTGAGCGTGCAGTACGGCGACGGCACGCCGCTGATCCGCTCGGTCACCCTGCAGCCGGCCGGCAGTGCGCCGCGGACCTGGACCTACGGCTATGGCGCCGGCACGGGCGACATCGCGGGCACGACGGAACTGCAGTCGGTCACCCTGCCGGACGGTTCGGCCTGGCATTTCGACCTGGCGGCGCTGACCAACGGCGCCTGGGTGGATACCTCGGAGGCCGCCTCGGTATGCAACGCCCCGGCCGTACCCAACAATCTGGGAACCAGCTACAGCGGCAGCATCACGCATCCGTCGGGCCTGACGGGCACGTTCACGGTGACGCCGGTCAAGCGTGGCCGTTCCTACGTCGCCCGCGACTGCTGGACCGCGCAGGTCGGCGGGGGCACGGGCCCCACGGACCCGAACACCTTCGCCACCACGCCCAACGCCTGGTACGCGATGGCGATCACGCAGCGGGTGTACAGCGGGGCGGGGTTGCCGACGCGGACGTGGACGTACGCCTATTCGCCGTCGAACGAGAGCTGGACGGCGGATGCCTGCGCCGGCGCGGGCAGCTGTCCGACGACGGTGTGGACGGACGAGACCGACCCGTCCGGCAACGGCACGCGCTACACCTTCAGCAACCGCTTCGACGCCAGCGAGAGCCTGCTGCTGCGCACGGACACCTACCGCGGGGCGGTGGGCGGGACACGGGTGCGCTCGGAGGTCAACGGCTACGCCGATCCCACCGGCGGTCCCTGGCCGGCCGCGCTGGGCGACAACCTGCAGACGTACGTCAACCCGGCGCAGACCGAGACCCTGTCGCCGCTGAGCCAGCGCCAGATCGTGCAGGACGGCGACACGTACACGTGGCAGGCGGAGGCGTTCAACGCCTACGCGCAGGTGACCCAGGCCCGGCGCTTCAGCGCGATTGCCGGGCAGGGGGTGCTGGAGGAGCAGACCGGCTACCTCAACGATCCGGCCCTGTGGGTGCTGGGCCTGCCGACCACGGTGACCAACGTGGCGACGGGGGAGGTGGAAAGCCAGAACGTCTACGACAGCGCCAAGGACACGCTGAAGGAGCGCTGGCGCTTCGGCCAGAAGCTGATGAGCTACAGCTTCGACGCGCAGGGCAACCTGGCCAGCTTCACGGACGGCAACAACCATACGACGACCCTGGGCAGCTACCAGCGCGGCATCCCGCAGGCGATCGGCTACCCGGACGGCACGAGCCAGCACCTGGTCGTGGACGACTTCGGGCAGATCCGCTCGATCACCGACCCAGCCGGCAGCACCACGAGCTATGACTACGATGCCATGGGCCGGCTAACGACGATCACCTACCCCACGGGCGACGAACAGGCCTGGTACCCCAGGACCTTCGCCTACGCCTACGTGCCCAGTGCCGAGCGCGGGATCGCGGCGAACCACTGGCGGCGCACGGTCAGCCAGGGCGATTACCGCCAGGTGACCTGGTTCGACGCCACGCTGCGGCCGGTATTGACCGACACCTACAGCGCGGCCGACGGCAGCTCGCACACCAGCACACGCACCGACTACGACTGGCGGGGCCAGACGACCTTCGCGTCCTACCCGGTGGCCGGCAGTCCGGACCTGGGCGGGATCACGGCCGGCGCCCGCCGCACCTACGACGCCCTGGGCCGGCTGACGGCGATCCAGCAGGATTCGGAGCTGGGCACGCTGACCACGACCACGGCCTACCTGTCGGGGGCGCGCCAGCAGGTGACCGACCCGAAGGGGAACGTCACCACGACCAGCTACCAGGTGTTCGACGCCCCGGCCTACGACCGGGTGATCCAGGTGCAGGCGCCGGAGGGGATCACGCAGGCGATCACCCGGGACCTCTACGGCCACCCGACGGCGATCCGCCAGTACGGGAGCAATAACGGCTACAGCGGGGACGTGACCAAGACGTTGGTGTACGACAGCTACCACCGGCTGTGCCGGACGACGGAGCCGGAGAGCGGGAGCACGGTGACGGCCTACGACGGGGCGAACAACGCGGCGTGGACGGCCGAGGGGCTGAGCCTCACCGGGACGGGGTGCGGTCAGGAGCAGGTGGCGGCGGGGGCGAAGACCACGCGCACGTACGATGCGATGAACCGGGTGCTGACGCTGCTGCCGCCGAGCGGGACGCAGAGCACGACCTACACCTACGATGCGCTGGGCCACCTCAAGAGCGCGGTGTCGGGGGTGACGACCTGGACGGGCACGTACAACAAGCTGGGCCAGCTGACCGGGGAGGCGCTGCAGCTCGCGGGGCAGAATGCCTGGGGCATCGGTTATGCCCACGACGCCTACGGTCACCTGTCCCAGGTGCACTATCCGGACCAGTATGTCGATTACGCCCCGGATGCGCTGGGGCGGGCGACGCGGATCGGCAACTACGCCACGAACATCAGCTATTTCCCCGACGGCGCGGTGCAGGGTTACACGCTGGGTAATGGCGTAAGTTCCCCCGTCAAGCAGACACTTGAAAAGTAGAACCGCTGGCGGCTTGTTGGCGGTACTCGACGGGCGTCAGGTCACCGAGCGATGCGTGGGGGCGCTGCTCGTTGTACCAGTAGGCGGCCTCACGGACGTCCTCCAGGCGGGCAAACAGGTGTTGGTCGAGCACTTCCTCGCGGAAGGTTCGGTTGAAGCGTTCGATGTAGGCGTTCTGGTTGGGCTTGCCGGGCTGGATGTACTGGATGGCCACGCCGCTGGCCTTGGCCCACTGGGTAAAGGCCTCGCCCAGGAACTCCGGCCCGTTGTCCGAGCGCAGCACCTGCGGCAATCCGTGGTCGCGTTTGATCTGTTCGAAGATGCGCACCAGCCGCGCCGAGGTGATCGACGTGTCGACCTCGATGTGCAGTGCCTCGCGGTTGAAGTCGTCGACCACGTTGAACGTGCGGAAACGGCGGCCGCAGGCCAGTGCGTCGCTCATGAAATCGATCGACCACACCGTATCGGGCAGCTGCGGCACGTACAGCGCCACGCGTTCGCGCTTGGGAAGGCGGCGCCGTGCGGCCCGCCGGAGGTTGAGCTTCATCGTCTTGTACACCCGATGGATCCGTTTGGGGTTCCAGTCCGACCGCGCCTTGCGCAGCTGGGCGCAGCACTTCCAGAACCCTCGACTGGGCCGATCCTCGACCAGGCGAGCCAGTGCGGCGATGAGCTCGGCGTCACGCATGGTCCAATCCAGCGGCGGGCGATAGTAGGCGGCACGCGACAACCCTACACACGTACAGGACCGGCGTAGCGGCCGCGCGTGCACCTCGGATCAGGTAGCGCACGGCCTCGCGCTTGCTCGCCGGTCCTACAGTTTTTTTGCGATCAGGTCCTTCATCGCCGCGTTGTCCAGCGCCAGCTCGGCGTACATCCGCTTCAGCCGTGCGTTCTCCGCCTCGCGTTCCTTGACGCGCTTGAGGTCGGACGCCTCCATGCCGCCGTACTTGCTCTTCCACTGGTAGTAGGTCGGCACGCTGATGCCGGCCTGTCGGCAGATGTCCTTGACCGGCACTCCGGCGTCGGCCTGCTTGAGGATCGAGACGATCTGCGTCTCGGTGAACTTCGATTTCTTCATGGAACCTCCTGGCGAGAGAACGATGCCAGAAAGTTCTACTTTCGAGATGCCTACCTAGCGGGGGAGCTTACGGTTGCACGATAATCTTGATGTAGGGTCAATTGATGGATTGATTCCCATCTGACTGGCATTTTAGGAAATGCTTATGAGTGATCTCCACAATAGGGTGTAAGAATTGGGTGGTTATTCGGTGCCGGCCGTTTGGGTCGTCAGTGACAGTGGCTAGGCGGCGAACTGCAACCGCGCCAGCTCCGCGTACAGGCCGCCCTCGGCCAGCAGCGACTCGTGCGTGCCCTGCGCCACGATGCGGCCGCCGTCCATCACCACGATGCGGTCGGCGCGCTGGACGGTGGCCAGGCGATGGGCGATCACCAGGGTGGTGCGGCCCTTCTCCAGCCGGCCCAGCGCCTGCTGGATCGCCGCCTCGGACTGCGCGTCCAGCGCCGAGGTGGCCTCGTCCAGCAGCAGCAGCGGCGCGTCGCGCAGGATCGCGCGGGCGATGGCGATGCGCTGGCGCTGGCCGCCGGACAGGCGCACGCCGCGCTCGCCCAGCTCCGAGGCATAGCCCCCGGCCAGCGCCTCGATGAACTCGTGCGCCTCGGCGGCGCGCGCCGCGGCGCGCACTTCCTCGTCGGTGGCGTCCTGGCGGCCGAAGCGGATGTTGTCGGCGGCGGAGCCGGCGAAGATCGCCACCTCCTGCGGCACCAGCGCGATCGCGCCGCGCAGCTCGGGCAGCGCCAGCGCGCGCAGGTCCACGCCGTCGAAGGTGATGCGGCCTTTCTGCGGGTCGTAGAAGCGCAGCAGCAGCGCCAGCACCGTGCTCTTGCCGGCGCCGGAAGGGCCGACCAGCGCCACCGTCTCGCCGGCGCGGACGGCGAGGTCGAAGTCGTGCAGCGCCGGCGCGTCCTGCCGGGTGGGGTAGCGGAACTCCACGTGCTCGAAGCGCAGCGCGCCGCGCACCGGCCGGGGCAGGGCGAGCGGCCGCGGCGGGGCGGCGATGGTCGGCTGCTCGGCGAACAGCTCGCCGATGCGCTCCATCGCGCCGGCCGCGCGCAGCACGTCGCCCCACACGTCGGACAGGCCCATCAGCGAGCCGGCCGAGAGAATCGCGTAGACCACGAACTGCGCCAGCACGCCGGCGTCCAGCGTGCCGGCCAGCACGTCGCGCGCGCCGGCCCACAGCACCAGCGTGATGGCGCCGAAGAACAGCGTGATGACCACCGCGGTGAGCACCGCGCGGGTGGCGATGCGGCGCCTGGCCGTGCCCAGCGCGCGGGCGATGGCGTCGCCGTAGCGGCCGCTCTCGATGCCCTCGCGCGCGTAGGCCTTCACCGCCGGCGCCGCGTTGAGCGTCTCGTTGGCGATCGCGGCGGCGTCGGCCAGGCGGTCCTGGCTGGCACGCGAGAGCTTCTGCACGCGCCGGCCGAACACCAGGATCGGCAGCACCACCGCGGGGATCACCAGCGCGGTGAGGCCGGCCAGCCGCGGGCTGGTCCACACCATCATCGCGGTGGCGCCGACCAGCATCACCACGCTGCGCAGCGCCACCGAGATGCCCGAGCCGACCAGCGCCTGCACCACCTCGGTGTCGGTGCCCAGGCGCGAGATCAGCTCGCCTACGCGGGTGCGCTCGAAGAAGCCCACGTCCAGCCGGATCACGTGGTCGTACAGCTTCGCGCGCAGCGCGGCCAGCGTGCGCTCGCCGAGCAGGGTGATGCAGAAGTAGCGCGCCGCGGTGGCGAAGGCCAGCACCAGCGCCACGCCGAACAGGCCGAGGAAGCTCGCGTTGATCGCCGCCGCGCTGGAGTTGCGGAAGCCGTGGTCGATCATCTGCCGCACCGTGGTGGGCAGCACCAGGGTGGCGGTGGAGGACAGCGCCAGGAACGCCAGCCAGCCCGCCAGCAGCAGGCGGTGCGGCTTGAGGAACGGCCACAGCTGGCGCAGGGGGCCGAGGCGGCGGTTGGGGGCGGTGCGGCCGGCGCTGGGTTCGCTCATCGGGGATTTTTTTCGTCTGCGGGACGGGAGGCAGGTGGGGGCCGCGCCGCGCGATTCAATCGCCGGCCGCGCCGGAAAGCGGACGGGGCGCCGAGGCGCCCCGTCCATGCACGTCGCGCGGCCGGCGCTCAGGCCGTGCCGTTGCGCATCGCCATGCGCCACACCCAGCGGTACATCCCGAGCACCACCGCGGCGAAGGCCAGGCCGCCGGTCACCAGCGCGGCGTCGGCGAAGCCGGGGCCGACCAGCGCCAGCGGCGCGGCCTTGCCGGAGAAGGCCACGACCGCCGCGATCACCACGCCGATGATGCTCTCGCCCACGATCAGGCCCGAGGCGAGCAGCACGCCCAGCTGCTTGGTCGATTCCGGCTTCGCGCTGCGGTCGGCGCGGCGGTCGAAGTACCAGCCGACCACGGAGCCGACCACCACCATCAGCGTGCTGCTGGTCGGCAGGTAGATGCCCAGGCCCACCGCCAGCGGCGGGATGCGCATGTGCTTCGTGGCCTTGGCCAGGATCGCGTCCAGCGCGATGACCGCCACGCCGATCAGCGCGCCGACCTGGATCAGGCCCCAGTCGATGTTGCCCTGGATCACGCCCTGGCCCAGCGCGGAGATCAGGCCGGCCTGCGGCGCGGGCAGCGCGGACGGGCCGGCGCCGGGCACGCCGACGAAGCCGTAGGCCTTGTTGACCAGATCCAGCACCGGCGGGATCACCGCGGCGCCGGCGACCACGCCGATCACCAGCGCGGCCTGCTGCTTCCACGGCGTGGCGTCCACCAGCTGGCCGGTCTTGAGGTCCTGCAGGTTGTTGTTGGCGATCGCCGCCACGGTGAACACCACCGCGGTGATGAACAGCGCGAAGGCCACCAGCGCCCGCCCGGCCTCCGGGGCGACGTGCGGCTTGACGAACAGCACCAGCAGCAGCGCCGCGGCGATCACCACCAGGATGCCGATGCCCGACAGCGGGCTGTTGGACGAGCCGATCAGGCCGGCCATGTAGCCGCACACGGTGGAGACGAAGAAGCCCATCAGCACCACGAAGGCCACGCCGCCGATCGCCAGCACCGCCACGTGGTCGCCCAGGCCGCTGATCGAGCCGAAGTAGCCGAGCAGCCAGGCGATCGGCACGAAGCAGGCCAGGGTGATCAGGCCGACGATGCCGATCGGCATGTCGCGCTCGGTGCGCGGCAGCGTGTCGGCGCGGCCGGCCTTGCGCACGCGCGCGGCGGCCATCGCGCCGGACAGGCCGCCGACCACCGGCCTGACCAGCTTGGCCAGGGTCCAGATCGCCGACACGCCGATCGCGCCGGCGCCGACGAAGCGCACCTTGTGGCTCCAGGTGGCCTGCGCGAGGTCGGCGGCGGCGGTGGTCAGGTCGCCGGCGAGCAGCGAGTAGTGCGGCACGCCCCAGCCCCAGCCGATCAGCGCGCCCAGCAGCATGGCGATGCCCACCGACAGGCCGACCAGGTGGCCGATGGCGAACAGCGCGAAGGACAGGCTGAAGTCGAAGCCGCTCACCGCGCCCCTGTTGCCGAGGCGGAAGTAGCCCGCCACGTCGCTGGCGAAGGTCTGCGTGGCCACCACCACGGCGAACACCGCCGAGACGACCGCGCCCCAGATCACCGCCAGCAGCCCGGCGCGGCTTTCCTCGGTGGCGCTGTCGGTGCTGTCGTCGCCGCTGCCGACCTTGAGCACCTCGGCGCAGGCCACGCCCTCGGGATAGGGCAGGTCGGAGTTGGTGACCAGCGCGCGGCGCAGCGGGATCGAGTACATCACGCCGAGGATGCCGCCCAGCGCGCACACCGCGAAGGAGATCCAGAACGGGAAACCGCTCCACCAGCCGATCATGATCATGCCCGGCAGCACGAAGATGATCGAGGACAGCGTGCCGGCCGCCGAGGCGATCGTCTGCACGATGTTGTTTTCCTGGATGGTCGAGTCGCGGAAGCCGCGCAGCAGCGCCATCGACAGCACCGCCGCCGGGATCGAGGTGGCGAAGGTGAGGCCGGCCTTCAGGCCGAAGAACACGTTGGCCGCGGTGAACACCACGGTGATCACGACACCGATGAGGATGCCGCGCAGGGTGAGTTCGGTGCGTGAGTCCGCACTGTGGGTCTTGGCTTCGGTCACGTCGCAAGGTCCGTCATGTGGTTTTCCCCCGAGCGCGCGATGCGCGCTCCCCAGAAACGGCCACCTCCCCGGGCGGGCCGTCGGGGAGGATAGCGTGGATGGGCGCCGAGGTGGCGCGGTGGCGGTTGCTTGCGCTTCGGGCGGCGGCCGTCGCGGCGGGTTCGTCGCGGCCGGAGGCCGCTCCCGCAGGGCTGCGGTGAGTTTGGGGTTATCGCGGCCAGGGGCCGCTCCCACGAAAGGCTAGGCGCGCGCCTGTGGGAGCGGCCCCTGGCCGCGATAACCGCACCCTGCGGCCCATGGCCAGCCGCTAATCCAGCCGCGACGCCTCGCTGCGCCCGCGGGTCAGGTCGACGACGCGCGCCTGCGCTTCCGCGGCGAGGCGTTCCGGCAATTGCAGCTCCAGCGCGACGCCGCCGGCATCGAAGTCCTCGCGCTCGAACCGCGCGCCCAGTTCCTTCAGGCGCGCCTTCAGCAGCGCCAGCTCGGCGAACCCGCAGCGCAGGGCGAGCCGCGCCATCGCCACGATGGGCACGCGCGGGGCCGGCCGCAGGCACTCGGCCGCGGCGCCGCCGTAGGCGCGCGCCAGGCCGCCGGCGCCGAGCTTGATGCCGCCGAACCAGCGCGTCACCAGCACCGCCACGCGGTCCATGCCCTGGCCGTCGATCGCCTGCAGGATCGGCCGGCCGGCGGTGCCGCCGGGTTCGCCGTCGTCGTTGAAGCGGTAGTCCTGGCCGATGCGCCAGGCCCAGCAGTTGTGCGTGGCGGACGGGTCGCTGGCCGCGCGCACGAAGGCCAGCGCCTGCTCGGCCGAGTCCGCCGGCGCGGCCTGGGCGAGGAAGCGGCTCTTCCTCACTTCCTCCAGGTGCCGGCAGGGTTGCGCCAGGGTGTGCAGCGCGGTGCTCATGGGTGCTGCGGTGCCGCGGCGGGGAAGGTCGGGCTGCTCGTCATGGGCGGCGAGGGTAAGCGATTTGCGCCGGTGCGGTAAGGCGACGCGGCGGGCATGGCCGTCCGCTGCACGCGGCCGCGCGCTCTGCGGGCGTTCGCGGTGACGCGCCGTATCGACATGGATTCCCGCCTGCGCGGGAATCACTCCGTCGCGCCGGCCGCCGCGGTTCTCCATGGGCGGGCCGGCTCAGAGCCTGTTCACGATCTACCGTCGGTCCGGCTATTGCCTCGCCGTCATTTCCTGCGAAGGCAGGAGGCGCTTTTCAACAGCCGAAGGGCTGGTCATCCGGTGACGTTCCCTCGAAAAGCCAACGACGCGGGATCCCAGCTTTCGCCGGGATGACGTTCCATGGGGGGATACTTGGAGATCGTGAACAGGCGCTCAGCCGATCACCGGCCCTGCCGCCGGCTTGCTGAAGTCCTCGGGCGCGAGCTTCTGCGTGAGCCGGAACACGCCCTCGTGCACCTTGCGCGGCAGCACCACATCCAGCACGGTGGTCTGGTGCGGGCCGAACATGGCGAACAGGTCCTCGCCCGCGACGCTGGCGGCCAGCGCGTGGTGCACCAGGCCGGCGAGGTCGGCCGGCCGCACCTGCGCGCCGTAGGGACGGTGGCTGGGCACGGCGGCGCGCAGCGTCTTGCGCGGGTTGGCCGGGTCGGCCACGCGGGCGTCGCCGGCAAGCAGGGCGTGGTTGAGGAACAGCGTCACCGTGGCGGCGTTCTTCGCGTTGGCCTGGCGGTCGAGCATGAAGCCCTCGGGCATCTGGTCGGGGCTGGCCTGCGGGCCGGCGGTGAGCAGGAAGCCGGCGCCGGTCAAGGGCTCGCCCGCCTCGTCGGCCAGGCGCAGGACCAGCATGCTGCGCGGGTCGTGGATGTGCACGCGCGGGCCGAACAGCGCCGGCTCCAGCTCCACCTTGTCGGCGTCGCGCCGGGCGTTCTCGGCGTCGAAGGCGTCGCACAGCGCCTTGTAGTCGGCGGCGCTGCGCACGCCCAGGCAGCGCAGGACCGCCTCGGTCGTGGCGGGCGCGGCGCTGGCGAGGATGCCGTGTTCGTCGCCCGAGTGCGCCGCGCCGGCGATCAGCTTGAAGGCGCAGCGCGGCCCCTGCAGCAGGGTCAGCCCCAGGCTGTCGGGCGCGGCGGCCGACGGCGCGGCCAGCACCGCGTGCCGCGCGTTGAGGTTGGCCGCGGCGATGCGCACCACGCCGTCGGAGCCGTCCTCGCCGGTGTAGCTGTTGAGGTGGTCGTAGAGCTTGCGGTCGGGCCGGTCGCCGGCGAGCACGAACAGGTACTGGCCCTTCGCCGCTGGGTCGGCGCCGTGGATGTGGTCGAGGTTGAGCGAGAGCGACTCGGCGCTGCCCAGCGAAAGCCAGTCGAGGATGCGCTGGCCCGGCTCAACGCCGTCGAACCAGGCCTTGAGCCGCCCCAGCACGCCCTTGCCGAGCACCGCCAGCGCGGAGCCGAAATTGGCCGGCGCCAGCATCACCAGGTGGCTCAGCCGCATGGTGCTGTAGCGGCCGGGCTTGTCGCGCTGCGCGCGCAGCCACTCGCGCACCACCGGGCCGCCGGTGGAGTGCGTGACGCAGGCGAAGCTGGCGTCGACCAGGTGCAGGTCGCGCAGCGCGCGGTCGAAGGCGCGCACCAGGTCGCCCATGGTCACGCGGTCGTCGAAGCTCACGTACTCCGACAGCCAGATGTCGGCCAGGGCCAGCGTGATCCCGGCCGCCGCGGCCTGCTGCTGCAGCTGCTGCGGCATGCGGCCGTAGGTGGACGTGTTGGTGACGCTCCAGCCGTGCACGAAAACCAGCGTGGTCATGGCTCCGCTCCTGCGCGCGTGTCGGCACGAAGGGTAAGCGCATGCGCGGCGATGCACCACGCGCCATTTGGCCGATGCGGCCGATGGCGTCGGAAGGAGGTGTGGTTGGGGCCGGCGCAGGGTGCGGCGACGCGCGAGACGCGCGGCCTGGTCCGGGCAACCGATGTTTCGCGCGTGCGCATGCCGCGCCGCGCTTTTGATCGTCCTTCCGGCGCAGGCCGGGAACCAGTGACCGCATGGCTCGGACCGGCGCTGCCGTCCCCGGGTCCCGTCCTGCGCCGGGACGACGGGGTGGAAGGCTGTCGCAATCCTGTTCCGGAAGTGGCTGGCGTCCCGAGGTCCGCCGCTTGGCGGCGCAGTTGCCTGTCGCCGGACTGACGGAATCGGAAGGCAGGATTCAGAGCGGCAACCGCTGCCGCAGCCCGTCGATGCCCTCCCACGGGTCCTTGCGCAGCCGCGCGGCGCGCTGCTTCGCGCGGGGCAGGTCGAAGTCGTGGGCGCTTCCGACGCGGCCCAGCTCGTCCCAGCGCAGCGGCATCGCCACCGGCGCGCCGGCGCGGGCGCGCAGCGACCACGAGGCCACGCTGGTGGCGCCGCGCGCGTTGCGCAGCCAGTCGATGAAGACGAGGCCCTTGCGGCGCGCCTTGCTCATGGTGGCGATGTAGGCGTCCGGCGCCTGCTCGGCCATCGTGCGGGCGAAGCTCTCGCAGAACAGCCGCGCCTGGTCCCAGCTGTAGTCGCGCGCGATCGGCACCACCACGTGCAGGCCCTTGCCGCCGGACAGCCGCACGAAGCTTTCCAGGCCCGCCTCGCGCAGCCGTGCGCGCACGTCGCGCGCGGCGGCCACCACCTGCGGCCAGGCGACGCCGGGCGCGGGGTCGAGGTCGAACACCAGCCGGTCGGGCGCCTCGGGGTCGTCGATGCGCGCGCCCCACGGGTGGAACTCCACCGTGTTCATCTGCACCAGCGCCAGCACGCCGTCGAGCGAGTCGACGTAGAGGTAGTCCTCGGTGCCGCTCTTCTGCTTCAGCGGGATCGCGTGCACCGCCGCGCCCAGGCCCTCGGCGTGGTGCTTCTGGAAGAAGCAGGCGTCGTCCGCGCCGTCCGGGCAGCGCAGCAGCGAGAGCGGGCGGTCGACCAGCTCCGGCAGCAGCCAGCGCGCCACGGCGCGGTAGTAGTCGGCCACGTCGGCCTTGGTGCAGTCGCTGTCCGCGAACATGCGCCGGTCGGGATGGGTGATCTGCATGGCGGGCTCCACGGTCTGCGGCGGATCGAGCTGGGCGACGGGCTTGTCGTCGCGCAGCCGCTTGAAGCTGGCCTGGCGCAGCAGGCCCTCCTTGGCCCAGCCGCGGAAGGTCACCTCGGCCACCAGCTGCGGGGACACCCAGCGCACGGTGCGGACAGGGAAGGGCACGTGCGCGGGCAGCGCCACGGTGGGCGTCTTGCGCGCCAGCGGCTGCAGGCGGCGGTGGATGGCCGCGAGCGCGGCCTGGTCGAAGCCGGTGCCGACGCGGCCGACGTAGCGCCAGCCGCCGCCGGCGCGGGTGGCCAGCAGCAGCGAGCCGAAGCCGCTGCGCGAGCCCTTGGGCGGCGTGTAGCCGACCACGGCGAACTCGTCCGCCTGCTCGTGCTTGGCCTTGACCCAGTCGCCGGTGCGGCCGCTGCGGTAGGGGCTGTCCACGCGCTTGCTCACCACGCCCTCGAGGCCCTGGCGGCGCGTCTCGGCGAACATGCGCGCGCCGTGGCCGACCACGTGGTCGCTGTAGCCGAGCGGGCCGCCGTCGCCCGTCGCCGCGAGCAGCGCGGCGAGCAGCGCCTTGCGTTCCGCCAGCGGCGCATCGCGCAGGTCGACGCCGGCCAGCCCCGGCAGGTCGAACAGCATGCAGCGCAGGGCGGCGGTGTCGGCGCCCTCGATCGCCCGCTGCAATGCGGAGAAGTCGCTGTGGCCGCGGGCATCGAGCGCCACCAGCTCGCCGTCCAGGCAGGCCTCGCGCACGGGCAGCGCCTCGACGGCGCGCACCACTTCCGGGAAGGTCGCGTTCCAGTCCTGCCCGCCGCGCGAGCGCAGCCGCGCGCGGCCGCCGTCGAGGTCGACGAGCAGGCGGTAGCCGTCCCACTTGATCTCGTGCAGCCAGTCGTCGCCCGTGGGCGGCGCGGCGCGCAGCAGGGTCAGCTCGGGCTCGAAGCCGAACGGCATGGCGCCGGCGCGCGCGCCCGCGACGGCGAGGGCGCGCGTGCGCCAGGCCGCGTCGCCCTTGGCCATGCCGCGGCGGCGCGGCGTGGCCTTGCGCGCCGCCGCGGGAGCGGCCCGCCGGGCCGGGCGCGCCGGCGTCCGGCCGCGCGGCGGGTCCGGCGCGTCGACCAGGTCGTCCGCCTCCCGGTCGGCGGCGTAGGCGTCGTCGTGCTTGAGCAGCAGCCATTGCGGCTGGCGGCCGCGCATGGCGGTGCGCACCAGCGCCCATTCGCCGCGCAGCTTCCTGCCGTGCAGGGTGAAGACCAGCTTGCCGTCGGCCAGCGCGCGGCGCGGGTCGCCCTCGCAGCGCCAGGTGCCGCGGTCGAAGATGTCGACGTGGCCCGCGCCGTAGTTGCCGGGCGGGATGTCGCCCTCGAAGCCGGCGTAGTCGAGCGGGTGGTCCTCCACCTGCACCGCCAGGCGCTTCTCGCCGTGGCGCAGCGAGGGGCCCTTGGGCACCGCCCAGCTCTTGAGCACGCCGTCCACTTCCAGCCGGAAGTCGTAGTGGCGGTGGCTGGCCTGGTGCAGCTGCACCACGAAGACCGGCCGGCGGCGCGCGCGCGGTGCGGTCTTGCCGGACGGCTCCGGCGTGCGCCCGAAGCGGCGCTTGCGCCGGTAGTCGCGCAGGCCCATCGCTCAGCCCGCGCGGCGGCCGGCGCGCTTGCGCGCGGGGGGCTTGGCGGACGCGCCCTTGCGCCCGGCCTTCTTGGCCGGCGCCGCCGCGGCCGCCCTGGCCGGGCCCTTCTTCGCCGCCGGCGTGCGCTGCTTGCCGGCGATGCTGCGCTTGAGCAGGCTCATGAAGTCGACCACGTTGGTGGCGGCGTTTTCCGGCGCGGGCGGCGCTTCCTCGGGCAGGCTGGCCTTGGCGCCGCGCGCCTTCATCTTCTTGCGGATCAGCGCGCCCAGCCGCTCGCGGAACTCGTCGTGGTAGTCGTCCGGCCGCCATGCGCCGGACATCGAGTCGATCAGCTGCGCGGCCATCTCGCGCTCCTTCGCGCTGATGCGGTAGGCGCCCGCCTTGCCCGGGGGCAGCGCGTAGTCGGCCGGGTCGACCAGCTCCTGCGGGTAGCGCAGCAGCAGGAGCAGCAGCGCGTCGTCCTGCGGCATCACCGCGGCGAGGTATTCGCGGGCGCGGATCACCACGCGCGCGATGCCGACCTTGCGGGTGTCCTTCAGCGTCTCGCGCAGCAGCACGTAGCCCTTCTCGGCCTTCTTCGCCGGCACCAGCACGTAGGGCTTCTCGAAGTAGGCGGGCGGGATC
Source organism: Fulvimonas soli (assembly GCF_003148905.1). GTDB lineage: Bacteria > Pseudomonadota > Gammaproteobacteria > Xanthomonadales > Rhodanobacteraceae > Fulvimonas > Fulvimonas soli. The sequence goes on from NZ_QGHC01000001.1 coordinate 445,590, forward strand.
GCGTCGGCGTCGACGAAGCTCTCCACCTCCACCGTCTCGTGGCTCTCCGGCGCGGCGGAGCGGATGTCCGATTCCTCCAGCACCACGTAGTTGCCCTTGCTGTACTCGAAGGCCTTGACCACGTCCTTCCAGGGCACCTCCTCGCCGGTCTCGGCGTTGACGCGCTCGTAGCGGACCGGCTTCCTGTCGCGCGCGTCGAGCATGCGGAAATGCAGGTCCACGCGGCGCTCGCCGGGCATCAGCGCGACCGGCACGTTGAGCAGGCCGAAGGACAGGGTGCCGTTCCAGAGGGGACGTGCCATGGACGATGCTCCCGCAGGCCGCGAGGCGTTGCGCCCAGCCTACCGCGGATGCGGGTGAGATGCGGGTGAAGCGCCGGTGGGCGCGGGGTGGACTACTGCGCGGCGAGGCGCGCCGCGTCGTCGCCGGGCGGCGTCGCGTCGGCGCCGACCAGGACCAGCGTCTGGCCCCAGGGCGCGCGCAGCCGCAGCTCGGCTCGCCCGGCCGCGTGCGCGGCCGCCGCGTCGAGCAGCGGCACCTGCCGGCGGCGCAGCCAGGCGGCGACCGCCGCGACGTCGTTGCCGCGCAGGCGGACCGGGGCGGCATCGGCGGCGCCGGCCGCCAGCTCGACCACCTCGCCCCGCGCGCAGGCCAGCAGCGCGCCGTCGCCGCTGGCCGGGCCGAGCGGTTCGCAGCCCAGCGTGTCGCGGAAGAACCGCGCGGCCTGCGCCACGTCCGGCACGCTGATGCGCGCGTAGTCGTCCGCGTCGCCCGCGCGCGCCGCGGGCAGGCCCACGGCGAGCAGCAAGGCGAGCAGGAGCGACGGCGCGGAGCGGGGCACGGGCATTTCCATCGGAGGGTCGCCGTCCAGATGGGCGCGGCGCCCGGCGGTTCCAGGGTGCGATCCGTGACCGCTGTGTTTCCCGCGAGAGAACGCCGGCGGATGCGCTAGGCTTGCCGCTCCTTGGGGACACGCCATGATCTCGATCACGCTTGCCGTTCTGCTCCTGCTGGCCCTGTGGCTGGCGCTGGCCGCGCGCCGCCGCGCCTGCGCCGGCGTGCTGGTCGCGGCGCTGGCGCTGTGGCTGGCCGCGGGCTGCGGGCCGCTGGCGTCGTGGCTGCTGGAGGGGCTGCAATCGGGCTATGCGGGCGCGGTACAGGGAACGTGGGCCGAGCGCAACGCCATCGTGCTGCTCGGCGCCGGCACGGTGCGCACGCCGTCGGGGCCGGAGCCGGAGCTGTTCGCCTACGGGCGCATCGCGCGCGCCGCGGCGCTCTACCACGACTGCAAGGCCGCCGGCCGCGACTGCAAGCTGCTGGCGAGCGGCGGCGATCCGCAGCATCACGGCATCGCCGAGGCCGTCTCCTACGCCGCGCTGCTGCGCCGGCTGGGCGTGCCGGACGCGGACCTGCTGCTGGAGACGCGCAGCAACAGCACCTGGCAGAACGCGCAGTTCAGCCGGCCGCTGCTGCTGGCCTACGCGCCGCGGCGCGTGCTGCTGGTGACCTCCGGCATCCACCTGCGGCGCAGCCTGCTGTACTTCGCGCACTTCGCCCTGCGCCCCGAGCCGGTGCGCGGCGACTACGTCCGGGCCGTGCCGTCCTGGCTGCCGCTGGCGTGGAACGTCGCGCTGTGCGACGCCGCGCTGCACGAGTACGTGGGCATCGCGCGCTACTACGTCTACAACGCGATGGGCTGGAACGTGCCGCCGGTCGCGGGGCCCGGGCTGCCGGCGGAGGCGCGCTGAGGGAACGCGGCGCCTACGTTGCGCTTCCATCGCCGCGTTTTTTTGCTCGTCATTCCGGCGCAGGCCGGAATCCAGTGTCCGCATGGCTCGGACCGGATGGCCGCGCCACGGGTTCGTGGCTGTTCGGAAGACGCCCTGCCGGCGAGCGCAGGGGCATCCCGTGGCCATGAGGCTCGAACGGGGCCTGTCGCCACTGGATCCCGGCCTGCGCCGGGATGACGGCTTGGGACGGCGGTGAGCCCGCGCCTTCCGGCTACGCCGGTCCGCGCACCACCATCAGCCGCAGCTCGGTCATGTCCTCGATCGCGCAGCGCACGCCCTCGCGGCCCAGGCCCGAGCGCTTCACGCCGCCGTAGGGCATGTTGTCCACGCGGAAGCTGGGGATGTCGTTGACGATCACGCCGCCCTGTTCCAGCACGTCCCAGGCGCGCATGGCGTGGTCGAGGCTGTCGGTGAAGATGCCGGCCTGCAGGCCGTAGTCGGAGTCGTTGACCCGGCGGAAGGCCTCGTCGATGTCGTCGAACGGGGCGAGCAGGGCGAACGGGCCGAACGCTTCCAGCCGGTTGACCCTGGCGTCGTCGGGCACGTCCTCCATCAGCGTGGCCTCCAGCATGTTGCCGGTGCGCCGGCCGCCGCACAGGACCTTGCCGCCGGCCTTGCGCGCCTCCTCGATCCAGCCGTGCAGGCGCGCGGCGGCGGCCTCGTCGATCATCGGGCCGAGGAAGGTGTCCTTCTTCCTCGGGTCGCCGGCCTTGAGCGCCTTCACCGCGGCGACCAGCCGGCGCTTCAGCGCATCGTAGACGGCGCGGTGCGCGTAGATGCGCTGCACGCTGATGCAGCTCTGGCCGGACTGGTAGAACGCGCCGAACACCAGCCGCTCCACCACGCGGCCGAGCTTCGGGCCCTGGTCGGCGTCGACGATGCAGGCGGCGTTGCCGCCCAGCTCCAGCGTCACCTTCTTGCGCCCGGCGCGCGCCTTCAGCTCCCAGCCGACCTGGCCGCCGGTGAAGGAGAGCAGCCTGAAGCGCTCGTCCTCCACCAGCGGCGCGGCGTGCGCGCCGTCCAGTGGCAGGATCGAGAAGGCGCCCCTGGGCAGGTCCGTCTCGGCCAGCACCTGGCCGATGATCAGCGCGCCGATCGGGGTCTTCTCGGACGGCTTGAGCACGAACGGGCAGCCCGCCGCGATCGCCGGCGCCACCTTGTGCGCCACCAGGTTGAGCGGGAAGTTGAACGGGGTGATGAAGGACACCGGCCCCAGCGGCACGCGCTTCGTGTAGCCGTGGTAGCCGTCCAGCCGCGGCGCGATCTCCAGGTTGAGCGTCTGGCCGTTGATCCGCACGGCTTCCTCGGCGGCGATGCGGAAGGTCTCGACCAGCCGGGTGACCTCGCCGGCGGCGTCCTTGATCGGCTTGCCGGCCTCGATGCACAGCGCCAGCGCCAGCTCGTCGCGGCGTTCGGCGAAGCGCTGCGCGCAGTGCTGCAGCACGGCCTGGCGCGCCCACGGCTTGAACGCGCGCATCGGCGCGGCGGCGCCCACGGCGGCGCGGATCGCGCGCTCGGTGGCGCGCGCGTCGGGCACCGCGACGCGGGTGGCGGGCCGGCCGCTGTACTTGTCGCGCACCTCCAGCCATGCCTTCGAGGTCTGCGCGCGATTGGCGAGGTAGTACGGATAGGTCTTGTCGAGCACGGTACGGTCTCCGCGTGTGAAGCGGCCAGTGTGCCGCGCGGCGCGTGGCACCGGCGTGATGCTCAGGCGCGCTCCAGCCAGACTTCCAGGCCCTGCGCGTTCAGCTCGATGTCCATGTCCAGCAGCTCGCGCAGGCGCTTGCGCCCGCCGCTCCAGCCGTGCGCGGCGGCGCGGCCGGCGTAGAGGTCGGCCAGCGCGTCCAGCAGCCAGGCATGGCGGTCCGGCTTGCCGGCGGCGGCGCGGGCGAAGGCGACCATCGCGTCGATCTGCTCGTGCAGGTCGCGCGCCAGCCGCGCCAGATCCTCCACGCGGCCGTAGTGGGTGAGGTACATGGCCTCCGGGCGCAGCGCGAGCAGGCGGTCGATGGAGGCGTGCAGCGCCGCCGGCTCGAACTGCACCGGCGAGGTGGTGGGCAGGATGAAGGGCCCCCTGGCGGTGTCGAACTCGCGGTAGGACAGGCCGAAGGTGTCGCCGGTGAAGCAGGCGTTCGCGCGGGCGTCGTGCACGGCGAGGTGGTGCCTGGCGTGGCCGGGCGTGTGCAGGCAGCGCAGCGCGCGGCCGGCCAGCTCCACCACGTGGCCGTCCGGCGCCTCCACCACGCGCTCGGCCGGCACCGGGCGCAGCCGGCCGTAGGTGCTCTCCATCACCGCCTCGCCGTACACCGCGCTGGCGCCGGCCCACAGCTGCGCGGGGTCGACCATGTGCCGCGCGCCGCGCGGGTGCACCACCAGCTTCGCATGGGGCAGCCGGGCCATCAGCTCGCCGGCGCCGCCGGCGTGGTCGAGGTGCACGTGGGTGAGGATCAGCCAGTCCACCTGCGCCGGCTCCAGCCCGGCCGCGGCCAGCGCGTCGAGCAGGCGCGGCACCGCGTGGTTGGTGCCGCAGTCGACGAAGGCGGCGCGGCCGTCCTCGACCAGCAGGTAGGCGGCGTCGAACCGCGGGCGCACGAAGCCGGTGTCGAGGGTGTGGATGCCGTGGGGGGTGGACATGCCTGTCTCTGGGGCCGGGGAGGGGACGCCGCGAGCCTAGCAAGGCGGCCGGGACGGGGCATTTCAACCTTGGTCGAGCCCGCGCGGCCTCGCGCGTCCGCCCGGCGGCGGCGCGACCGTGCGCGGGCGCGCAATTCGCCGATCCGGCCGCCATGCGGCGCGGCAAACTGGGGTAGGCTAGCCGGGGGATCCAGAAGGATGACAGCATGCGCAGGCCTGTTCCGGCGCGCCTTTCCATGGTAGCGGACGACCGGGCGTTCGCGTCTGCGCGTGCAGCACGGGGCACCCCCTGAGTCCGCCCATGCCCGCGATCGGTTTCCGCCTGCGTCTGGCGCTGTTCTTCGTCGCCACCCTGGTGGCGGTGCAGCTGCTGACCGCGCTGCTGGTCTACGGCGCCACCCGGCATACCCTGATGGCCGAGGGCGAGCGCGAGCTGACCGCGAACGCGCAGGCCTTCGCGGCGCAGATGGAGGACCTCTCCGCGCGCGTGGCGGCCAGCGCCGAGGCGCTGGCGATGGACTACGCGCTGCGCTCGGCCATCGCCGAGCGCGACCGCGGCGCCGCGCTGTCGCTGCTGCGCAGCCACCAGCGGCGGCTGGGCGCCTCGCGCATGCTGCTGCTCGGCCGCGCGGGCGACGTCGAGGCGGACACCGGCGCGGGCGAGGCGCCGCCGCAGGGCTTCACGTTCGCCGAGCTGGTCGGGCGGTCCGAGGCGCGCCGCGCCGCCGCCGTGGCGACGCCGGACGGCAAGGCGGTCTGGGTGGTGGCGGTGCCGATCTACGCGCCGCAGCCGATCGGCGTGGTGATGGTGAGCGTGCCGCTGGACGACGCCCTGCTGGCGCACCTGCAGCGGCTGTCCTCGCTGCCGCGCGACCTGGAGCTGGCGGTGCGCACGGGATCGGGCCGCTGGACGGTGGCGGCCGGCGGCGGCGGGCGTCCCGGCCTGGTGGAGGCGCTCGGCGTGGACCGGCCGCTGCCGGCCACGCCCACGCCGGTGCGGGTCGGCGGGCGCGACTACCTGGCGCTGGCCGTGCCGCTCGACCGCGCCGGCAGCCCCACGGTGGCGGCGGTACTGGGCTACCCGCCCGACGACGCGCTCGGCATCTTCCACCGGATGGCGCTGAGCTGGGCGGCGCTGCTCGCGGCCGGCCTCGGGCTGGGCCTCCTGGGCGCCTGGCTGACCGCGCGCAGCGTGTCGCGGCCGATCGAATCGCTGGCCGCCGCGGTGCGGCGCATCGAGGCGGGCGACTACCGCGCGCCGCCGTCGCTGGCGCGCCGCGACGAGATCGGCCAGCTCGCCAGCGCCTTCGGCACCATGACCGCGGCGGTGCGCCAGCGCGAGGAGCGCATCCGCTACCAGGCGCTGCACGACGGCGTCACCGACCTGCCCAACCGCGTCGCGGCGGAGGCGGTGGTGAACCGTTCGCTGGAGGCCGAGGGCGTCGGCGCGCTGCTGCTGGTCGGGCTGGCACGCCTGCCGGACATCATCAAGACCATGGGCCACGCGCTGTTCGACCGCCTGATGTGCGACGCCGCCGGGCGCATCCGGCGCGTCGCCGCGGGCGCCTACGTGGCGCGCGTGACCGACACCCAGTTCGTGCTGTGGCTGGCGGGGATCGCGCGCGCCGAGGCGGTGGCGGTGGCGATGCGCGTGCTCGACACGCTCGGCGAGCCCTACCAGGAGCCCGACGTCAGCATCGACCGGCTGCCCTCGGTGGGCATCGCGATGGCGCCGCCCGACGGCAACCAGGCCGGCGTGCTGCTGCGCCACGCCGAGGTGGCCCAGTACGAGGCCAGCGGCTCGGCCAGCGCGCTGGGCTTCTACGAGGCCGATACCGATCCGCACCGGCCCGAGCGGCTGTCGCTGATGAGCGAGCTGCGCGAGGCGCTGGACGGCAACGGCCTGGTGCTGCACTACCAGCCCAAGCTGGCACTGGCGACGCGGCGCGTCGACGGCGCCGAGGCGCTGGTGCGCTGGCCGCACCCGCGCGGCGGCATGGTGCCGCCGGACGCCTTCATCGGCATGGCCGAGGACACCGGCAACATCCAGCGGCTGACCCGCTGGGCGCTGGCCACCGCGATCGCGCAGGCGCGGCGCTGGACCGACCACGGGCTGCCGCTGCAGGTGGCGGTGAACCTGTCCAGCCGCGACCTGGAGGACGCCGACCTGCCGGGCCGCATCGCCGCGCTGTTGGCGATCCATGCGGTGCCGGCCGAGCGGCTCACGGTGGAGGTCACCGAGCGTGCGGTGATCGGCGAGCCGGACGCCGCGATCGGCGTGCTGCGCCGGCTCGCCGACCAGGGCGTGGGCGTGGCCATCGACGACTTCGGCGTCGGCCAGTCGGCCTTCGCCTACCTGCGCCGGCTGCCGGTGAGCGAGCTGAAGATCGACCGCATGTTCGTCAAGCAGCTGGCCACCGACCCCGGCGACCAGACCATCGTGCGTTCGCTGGTCGAGCTGAGCCACAAGCTCGGCTACCGCGTCACCGCCGAGGGCGTGGAGAGCCAGGGCGCGCTGGACTACCTGGCCTCGATCGGCTGCGACCACGCGCAGGGCTACTTCATCGCCGGCGCGCTGGAAACGGCGGCGTTCGAGGCGTTCGCCGTCCAGCACGCGGCCGCCGCCGGCGGGTGAGCGCGGCGCGGGTCAGTCCACCGGCGGCGCGCCCCAGGCGTATGACTCCATCGACAGCACGCCGTAGGTGATGCCTCCCTCGATCACCCGCGCGGCCTCGCTCGCCGCGGTGGCGCCCAGCGCGACCAGCAGCGGCAGGAAGTGCTCCTCGGTGGGATGCGCGCGCTCGGCGAACGGCGCCAGCCGGCGGTAGTCGAGCAGCCGCGCGGCGTCGCGCGCCAGCACCGCCTCGCGCACCCAGCGGGCGAAGGCCAGCGCGTAGGGAGCGTCCGCGGCGCGCGCGCCGACCTCGTAGAGATTGTGGGTGAGGCTGCCCGAGCCGAGCACCAGCACGCCGCGGGCGCGCAGCGGCGCCAGCGCCTGCCCGAGGCGCAACGCGCCGGCCGTGTCGAGCCCGGCCGGCAGCGAGACCTGGAACACCGGCACTCGCGCCTTCGGCAGCAGATGCAACAGCGGTACCCAGGCGCCGTGGTCGCGCCCGCGGCGCTCGTCGAGGGCAGCCTCGAAGCCGGCCGCGAGCAGCAGCTGCAAGGCCTCCCGCGCCAGTTCCGGCGTGCCGGGCGCCGCATAGTCGAGCCGGTACAGCGGCTCGGGAAAGCCGCCGAAGTCGTGCACGGTCGCCGGCCGCGGCGCGGCCATCACGCGCACGCCGCGAGTCATCCAGTGCGGTGACACCACCAGCACGGCGCGGATGCCCGCGAGCGTGCGGCCCAGCGCGGCCAGCCGCGGCCCGAGCTCGCCCGGCTCCAGCGCGAAGGTGGGTGCGCCGTGCGAGACGAACAGGGCGGGGGCCATGGTGTTGGGAGCGGGATGAGCCATGCCGGCATGATGGGGGCGCGCACGGCGCCGGCCAATCATCCTGTACGGGACACAGCGTTGCTGGGGATGGATAGATAGAAGGTGTGATGCGTCCAAGGATGTGCCCGGCACTCGGTGCAGTGCGGAGGTACGCGGCGATCGAAAAATATTGCGATTGACGCCGCCACCGACGCTTGGCTAGAAACTCGCCGTACCTGCATCACGCAGGTCTCGACAGGGGACAACACGCATGCGTTGGATGCCAAAGGGACGCTTGGCGCGCGTCGTTGCGCTTGCGGCATGGGGAGGGTGGGCGATAGGCGGCGCGTTGCATGCCCAGACGGCGACGCCGGTGACGCCGGAAGAGGAATACAAGAAGAACATCCGCGTCAGCGAGGAGATCCAGCCGCTGGGCGAGAACCCCTTCGGCGAGAGCATCGGCCTGTCCAGCGGCGGGCTGTCGTTCGAGCAGACCGACGTCAGCGCGGCCGGCATCGGCCCGGTGCTGTCGCTGAGCCGGACCTTCAGCCTGCCGTCGCAGCAGGACCGTACCGGTCTCAAGGACAACGCCTTCGGCAACTGGGACCTGGACCTGCCGCGGATCACCACGATCACGGCGAACCAGCAGAACGTCACCGGCTGGCAGGTGGCCAGCGCCCATCCGCGCGCCATCTGCAGCCAGTTCAATCCCCCACCGAGCGTCAATCCGCCGGCGGGCAACACCACCGTAACGCTATGGGCGCCCTCGCAGTGGTGGCACGGCTACCAGCTGGTGATGCCGGGGCAGGGCAGCCAGGACCTGCTCAAGCGCGGCTCGGCCAATACGCTGGCGCCGACGATGGGGGGGATGAGCTTTCCGATCGTCACCAGGCAGCAATGGCAGATCAGCTGCCTGGCGCAGGCGGAGAACGACAGCACGATCGAGGCCTTCCTGGCGGTGGCGCCGGACGGCACCAAGTACTGGTTCAACCATCTGGCCTACCGCTATGCGCCGAACATGGAGCGCGGCAAGGGCGCGGTGCCGCTGGGCGCGATGAGGGCGACGGCCAGCGTGTCGCCCAATGGCGGCGTCCAGCCGATGGTCTCGGCGACGGACTACCTCGTGCGGCGCGAGGCCGCGATGCTGGTCACCCGCATCGAGGACCGCTTCGGCAACACCCTCACCTACAGCTACGACGGCAGCAACCGCCTGACCGGGATCACCGCCAGCGACGGGCGTGCGTTGAGCGTGCAGTACGGCGACGGCACGCCGCTGATCCGCTCGGTCACCCTGCAGCCGGCCGGCAGTGCGCCGCGGACCTGGACCTACGGCTATGGCGCCGGCACGGGCGACATCGCGGGCACGACGGAACTGCAGTCGGTCACCCTGCCGGACGGTTCGGCCTGGCATTTCGACCTGGCGGCGCTGACCAACGGCGCCTGGGTGGATACCTCGGAGGCCGCCTCGGTATGCAACGCCCCGGCCGTACCCAACAATCTGGGAACCAGCTACAGCGGCAGCATCACGCATCCGTCGGGCCTGACGGGCACGTTCACGGTGACGCCGGTCAAGCGTGGCCGTTCCTACGTCGCCCGCGACTGCTGGACCGCGCAGGTCGGCGGGGGCACGGGCCCCACGGACCCGAACACCTTCGCCACCACGCCCAACGCCTGGTACGCGATGGCGATCACGCAGCGGGTGTACAGCGGGGCGGGGTTGCCGACGCGGACGTGGACGTACGCCTATTCGCCGTCGAACGAGAGCTGGACGGCGGATGCCTGCGCCGGCGCGGGCAGCTGTCCGACGACGGTGTGGACGGACGAGACCGACCCGTCCGGCAACGGCACGCGCTACACCTTCAGCAACCGCTTCGACGCCAGCGAGAGCCTGCTGCTGCGCACGGACACCTACCGCGGGGCGGTGGGCGGGACACGGGTGCGCTCGGAGGTCAACGGCTACGCCGATCCCACCGGCGGTCCCTGGCCGGCCGCGCTGGGCGACAACCTGCAGACGTACGTCAACCCGGCGCAGACCGAGACCCTGTCGCCGCTGAGCCAGCGCCAGATCGTGCAGGACGGCGACACGTACACGTGGCAGGCGGAGGCGTTCAACGCCTACGCGCAGGTGACCCAGGCCCGGCGCTTCAGCGCGATTGCCGGGCAGGGGGTGCTGGAGGAGCAGACCGGCTACCTCAACGATCCGGCCCTGTGGGTGCTGGGCCTGCCGACCACGGTGACCAACGTGGCGACGGGGGAGGTGGAAAGCCAGAACGTCTACGACAGCGCCAAGGACACGCTGAAGGAGCGCTGGCGCTTCGGCCAGAAGCTGATGAGCTACAGCTTCGACGCGCAGGGCAACCTGGCCAGCTTCACGGACGGCAACAACCATACGACGACCCTGGGCAGCTACCAGCGCGGCATCCCGCAGGCGATCGGCTACCCGGACGGCACGAGCCAGCACCTGGTCGTGGACGACTTCGGGCAGATCCGCTCGATCACCGACCCAGCCGGCAGCACCACGAGCTATGACTACGATGCCATGGGCCGGCTAACGACGATCACCTACCCCACGGGCGACGAACAGGCCTGGTACCCCAGGACCTTCGCCTACGCCTACGTGCCCAGTGCCGAGCGCGGGATCGCGGCGAACCACTGGCGGCGCACGGTCAGCCAGGGCGATTACCGCCAGGTGACCTGGTTCGACGCCACGCTGCGGCCGGTATTGACCGACACCTACAGCGCGGCCGACGGCAGCTCGCACACCAGCACACGCACCGACTACGACTGGCGGGGCCAGACGACCTTCGCGTCCTACCCGGTGGCCGGCAGTCCGGACCTGGGCGGGATCACGGCCGGCGCCCGCCGCACCTACGACGCCCTGGGCCGGCTGACGGCGATCCAGCAGGATTCGGAGCTGGGCACGCTGACCACGACCACGGCCTACCTGTCGGGGGCGCGCCAGCAGGTGACCGACCCGAAGGGGAACGTCACCACGACCAGCTACCAGGTGTTCGACGCCCCGGCCTACGACCGGGTGATCCAGGTGCAGGCGCCGGAGGGGATCACGCAGGCGATCACCCGGGACCTCTACGGCCACCCGACGGCGATCCGCCAGTACGGGAGCAATAACGGCTACAGCGGGGACGTGACCAAGACGTTGGTGTACGACAGCTACCACCGGCTGTGCCGGACGACGGAGCCGGAGAGCGGGAGCACGGTGACGGCCTACGACGGGGCGAACAACGTGGCGTGGACGGCCGAGGGGCTGAGCCTCACCGGGACGGGGTGCGGTCAGGAGCAGGTGGCGGCGGGGGCGAAGACCACGCGCACGTACGATGCGATGAACCGGGTGCTGACGCTGCTGCCGCCGAGCGGGACGCAGAGCACGACCTACACCTACGATGCGCTGGGCCACCTCAAGAGCGCGGTGTCGGGGGTGACGACCTGGACGGGCACGTACAACAAGCTGGGCCAGCTGACCGGGGAGGCGCTGCAGCTCGCGGGGCAGAATGCCTGGGGCATCGGTTATGCCCACGACGCCTACGGTCACCTGTCCCAGGTGCACTATCCGGACCAGTATGTCGATTACGCCCCGGATGCGCTGGGGCGGGCGACGCGGATCGGCAACTACGCCACGAACATCAGCTATTTCCCCGACGGCGCGGTGCAGGGTTACACGCTGGGC
>NZ_QGHC01000001.1:457208-460329 GCF_003148905.1 Fulvimonas soli
CGCCCCGGATGCGCTGGGGCGGGCGACGCGGATCGGCAACTACGCCACGAACATCAGCTATTTCCCCGACGGCGCGGTGCAGGGTTACACGCTGGGCAACGGCATCGCGGCCCTGGTGGAGCGCAACGCGCGCCAGCTGCCGTCCAACCTCAGCTACGCCAAGGGCGGCACGCTGCTGCTGAGCGAGGACTACGGCTACGACAAGGACGGCAACCTGACGGCCATCAACGACCTGGTCGATGGCGGCAACAGCCAGACCCTGGGCTACGACGCGCTGAACCGGCTGACCTCGGCCAGCGCGCCGCACGCCTGGGGCACGGAGAGCTATGCGTATGACCCGTTGAACAACCTGCGCCAGCGGGTGATCGGCGGGTATCCGTTCAACCTGAACGTGGACGGCGCCAATCGCCTGGCGTCGGTGACGATCGGCAGCACCCCGTTCACCAGCTACCAGAGCAATGCGGCCGGAGACCGGATAGGCATGACCTACAACGGCAGCACGACCAGCTATCGCTTTGACGCCAGGCACCAGTTGCTGCAGATTCCGGGCGTGGCGAGCTACGCCTACGACGCGGCGGGGCGCCGGGTGAAGAAGGGGCCGGACGGCAGTGGCCCGTCGCAAGGGAGCTTCTACAGCCAGTCGGGCGAGCTGATGGTGGGCTACGACGAGGCGACGGGGCAGTACACCGACTACCTGTACCCGGGCGGACGGCTGATCGCGCGGCGCAAGGGGGGGACGAGCTTCAGCCAGCTCTACGCCACGGGGACGTACCAGTTCCGGGTGAAGGCATGCAACAGTGCCGGCTGCTCGGGGTGGAGCGGTTACGCCACGGTCAATGTCACGGGTGACCTATGAGCCAGGGAGGGGGAGCGATGCGCAGGGGCGGGGCGTGGCTGGCGTGGCTGGTGCTCGTGCTGTGGAGCGCGGGCCTGTGGGCCAAGACGGTGCACTACTACTACACGGACCCGCAGGGGACGGTGCTGGCGAAGACGGACGCGAGCGGGCACATTCTGGTGCGGTCCGACTACCGGCCGTACGGGCGTCCGGTGCAGGCACAGGGAGCACTGCCGGCGGGGCCGGGGTACACGGGGCACGTGAACGACCCGGACACGGGGCTCGTGTACATGCAGGCGCGGTACTACGATCCGGAGGCACGCATGCTGAGCGTGGACCCGGTGGCGCCGGCGCCGGGGGATGTGTTCGGGTTCAATCGGTATGCGTATGCCAACAACAACCCCTACCGATTTACAGACCCCGATGGGCGGCAAAGCGTCGGAGAAATGATTGATTCGGCGGCCGAAGGATGTGGGGCTATTAGCTGCGCTGGTTGGGCGGCAGCTAAAGCTGGATGGATGGTCTTTGGTGCCGAAGGCGTTAGCCAGGTTGCTGATAAAGGCGCCGGCGCCAGTACGGGCGACAAGGTGATGGCTGGGATTGAAGTTGCCACGCTCGGTCTAGGTGGAAAGGTTGGCGCTGGAGTACGGGCTGTAGAGGGTGCGGCGAAATGGTTAGCTCCTGCCGCTCGGATGTCACGTCAGGTTGCTAGAGAATTTGGGGTTGCTGGTACGGCGGCCAAGAATGGTAGTGGCACTGTCTTCAAGCTCGCAGACGGGAAAGTGACCGTGCGGGTAATGGAATCAGGAGGCGGGCGCGCCAACTATCTTCGCGTTAGCGTCGAAGGCAAAGGCAGTGTTGATGCGGCGGGGAAACTGTCGAGCGACAAGGGGGCGACGCATATCCCGATCAACAATGACTCACTGAAGCTTATTCAGGATGTGGTGAAGAGGTATACGGAATGAACCGCAGTATTGATTTTGATCGGTATTGGGGAGTGCGGCTTTCCGGCATCAGCTTCGATTGCAATGCGATGTCGATAGCTTTAGATGTGCATTGGACGATTGGGCCCGAAGCCCACATAGCTAGCCTGCGATTCAATGGCGTGTCGAGGTGTGAGTTCGATGCTGGAAAAATCTTCGATAGTGAAGTTGTCGAACTAATATCTCTGTCCGGCGAAAAAGTACGTGGCGGGTGGCGCGTTGTAGGAGAGATGTCGAACTATGAGTTCGTAATCCTTTGCGCAAGCATAGAAGAAGAGTAGCTAGCTGATTGAGGAAACAAAGGGGGCGGAGAGAATTAATCCTCGCCCCGAGACGCACGAGGCCCGCAACGCAAGTTGCGGGCCTTGTTGTTTGCGGTGATGTGCTGATTGCGGCTAACTGGCCAGCATTGAGTCGAGCACCTGTGCGATGGCGCGTTGCTTTGCCGGCGGCAGCGCTTCGATCTGTTCGATCTGCTGCCTGATCTTCTTCTGTGGCCCGCGCTTCTTCGGCGTGGCGGTCGGGGCCGGTGCTGCGTCCTGCGCGACCAGCGCATCCAGCGTGGTCTGCAAGGTCTGTGCGATGACCGGCAGCAGCGACACCGGCACGCGACGCCGGCCCTTCTCGAACGAGTTCATCGCCTGCTGCGAGACGCCCAGGTGTTCGGCCAGTTCCACTTGCGTGATGGCTTGCGCCTTGCGCTGCTGCGCGATGCGCCCGCCGAGGGCGATGAAGAAGGCGCGTTCGTCGTCGGAGATCGCCATGCCGTGCGGGGGTTGGGAGCGGGTGATGTGCATACGGTAGGCCCGGTTTTTGGCGTGCTTGCCTGAAATATCCGAAACGGAGTATATTCGTTTTGAGGATTTTCTTCCAAAAGCCTCTTGACACGTTTTGGAGAGCTGCCGATGACCCTTGCCCCGAACGCGGCTCTGTCCGCCCCGCTGCCGGCCCCGGCCCCGGAGGCCGCGCAGGTGGTTGGCGAGGACGATGTGCGCTTCGTGCGCGGCCCGCGTGCGTACCGGGTGCGCGGGTTGGCGCGGAACCTGTCGGCGGAGTCGTTGAAGGTGACGCTGCGGCTGTCGGCGGGCGATCACCTGCATCTGGACACGCTCGACCTGTACCAGGCCCGCGCCCGTGGCGCGTTCGTGAAGGCGGCGGCGGTCGAACTGGGCGTGCCGGAAACCACCTGACCTGCCCCCACTGAGCCGTACCAAGTGAAGCTGTAAAGTCCGTCAACCACGAGGACGGACATGAAGAAGAGTCGCTTCACCACCGAGCAGATCATCGGGTTCATCAAGCAGTC
>NZ_QGHC01000002.1 GCF_003148905.1 Fulvimonas soli
CCGTTTCTTTGGGCTACTTTTCTTTGGGCCCGCAAAGAAAAGTAGCTCGGTCGCCGGCAGGCGACCGAAACCCGCCGCAGGCGACCCAGCCGCGGGAGGCTCCATGCAAGCCCGAACGCCATCGCTTTTCCGGGCGAACGGACGAACGACGGCCCACGAGCCAAGCCACACCGAAAACCCGAAAAGCGCGAACCACCTCAGCCCCGCGCCGCCAGCTCCTCGACCATCGCCTCGCGCATCAGGTACTTCTGCACCTTGCCGGTCACCGTCATCGGAAACGACTCCACGAAGCGCACGTAGTGCGGCACCTTGAAGTAGGCCAGGTGACGGCGGCAGTAGTCCTGGATCTCCGCCTCGCTGGCCGCGTAGCCCTCGCGCAGGCGCACCCACGCGCACACCTGCTCGCCGAACTTCGCGTCCGGCACGCCGAACACCTGCACGTCGCGCACCTTCGGATGGGTGTAGAGGAATTCCTCGATCTCGCGCGGGTACACGTTCTCGCCGCCGCGGATGATCATGTCCTTGAGCCGGCCGACGATGCGGCAGTAGCCGTCCGCGTCGAGCGTGGCCAGGTCGCCGGTGTGCATCCAGCCACCCTCGTCGATGGCCTCGCGGGTGCGCTCGGGGTCGCCCCAGTAGCCGCGCATCACCGAGTAGCCGCGCGTGCACAGCTCGCCCGGCTCGCCGCGCGGCACGATGCGGCCGGCCTCGTCCACCAGCTTCACCTCCAGGTGCGGGTGCACGCGGCCCACGCTGTCCACGCGCCGCTCCAGCGGGTCGTCGGGCACGGTCTGGAAGCTCACCGGGCTGGTCTCGGTCATGCCGTAGGCGATGGTCACCTCGGCCATGTGCATCTCCTCCACCACCCGGCGCATCACCTCGATCGGGCACGGCGAGCCGGCCATGATGCCGGTGCGCAGGCTGGACAGGTCGAACTCGCCGAAGCGCGGGTGCTCCAGCTCGGCGATGAACATGGTCGGCACGCCGTGCAGGCCGGTGCAGCGCTCCTCCTGCACCGTCTCCAGCGTGGACAGCGCGTCGAAGCCCTCGCCGGGGACCACCATGCAGGCGCCGTGGGTGACGCAGGCCAGGTTGCCCAGCACCATGCCGAAGCAGTGGTAGAACGGCACCGGGATGCACAGGCGGTCCCGCTCGGTGAGCCGCATCGCCTCGCCGATGAAGCAGCCGTTGTTGACGATGTTGTGGTGGGTGAGCGTGGCGCCCTTGGGCGCGCCGGTGGTGCCGGAGGTGAACTGGATGTTCACCGGGTCGTCGAAGGACAGCTCCGCCTCCACCTTGCGCAGCTTCGCGTAGGCCGCCGCGTCGGCCAGCGCGCCCAGCTCGCGCCACGCGCGCGTGCCCGGCGCGGCCGCCTCGTCGAGCAGGATCACCTCGCGCAGCTCCGGCAGCCGCGCCGCGCGCAGCCGGCCCGGCGCGGCGGCCGCCAGCTCCGGCGCCAGCTCGCCGAGCAGCTCCAGGTAGTGCGAGGTCTTGAAGCGCCGCGGCAGCACCAGCGCGCGGCAGCCGACCTTGTTCAGCGCGTACTCCAGCTCGTGCAGGCGGTAGGCCGGGTTGATGTTGACCAGCACCAGCCCCGCCTTGGGCGCGGCGAACTGCAGCAGCACCCACTCGGCGCGGTTGGGCGCCCAGATGCCGACGCGGTCGCCGGGCGCCAGCCCCAGCGCGAGCAGGCCGGCGGCCACGCGCTCCACCTCGGCGTGGAAGCGGCGGTAGTCCATGCGCACGCCCTGCGCGCGCACCACCAGCGCCGGCCGGTCGGCGTGCGCGGCGGCGACGCGGTCGAGCAGCGCGCCGACCGTCTCGCCGAGCAGGGGCTTGCGGCTGGCGCCGTTGACGTAGCTCGGCGTGGGCTGGCTCATGCAGGGCTCCGGCGCGGCGGGAGGCCAGCATAGCCGCCGCCGCGCACCGCGCGCGTCGCCGGCAGTTATCCACAAGTTGTTGGGTTGACCCAGCCCTGGCGGCCCGATATGTTGTGGCCGTCGGTGCCCGACCAGACGCGGCTGTCGGTCGGGCTTAAAAGGGAATCCGGTGCGAATCCGGAACTGCCCCGCAGCGGTAAGCGGAAACGAACGTCCCCACATGCACTGGGCCGCAGCGCCTGGGAAGCGGGGACCAGTAGGTGGGCCTCCCGGCCCGGGTCCGCGAGTCCGAAGACCTGCCGGCACGTCGGGCCCCGGGCCGGCGTCGCGTCCCGCGAGACGCGCGCGTCCGACCCTCAAGCCGCCCGGCGCGGGTGACCGCTTCCGCGGGGAGGCGCGTCGCAGGCGGACCGCCGTGCGTCCGCGGTGCGGCGTCCTTCCGCGAAAGCCCGAGCCCTTCGAGGCCCCTGCGCGCGGGAGCAGGCGTTTTGGTTTCGGAAGCGCCGCGTCGGCTGGACCTCCCCTCCGGGTCGGCGCGGCGGCTTCCCTCCCATGGAGATTCCGCATGGACCCGTTCGACACCGCCTCCCGCGAACGCGCCGCCGCGTCCGCGCCGCCCGCCGGGCCGGCGCCCGACGCCGCCGGCTTCGCGCTCACCCCGCCGCACAATCCCGGCCAGATGCGCGTGACCAAGCGCAACGGCCGCCAGGAAGTGGTGGACGTCAACAAGATCGTGCGCGCGGTGACGCGCAACGCCGAGGGGCTGCACGCGGTCGACCCGCTGCGCGTGGCGCTGAAGACCATCGGCGGACTGTACGACGGCGCCACCACGCAGGAGCTGGACGAGCTGTCGATCCGCACCGCCGCCGCGCTCACCGCGGAGGAGCCCGAATACGGCCTGCTCGCCGCGCGCCTGCTCGGCGCGTACATCGACAAGGAGGTGAGCGGGCAGGAGATCCAGAGCTTCTCGCAGTCGATCGCGCGCGGCGCGGAGCTGGGCATCCTCAACGACCGCCTGCGCGACTTCGTGGCCGCCAACGCGCGCAAGCTCAACGACGCGATCGACCCGCTCGCCACCCGCCGCTTCGAGTACTTCGGCCTGCGCACGGTGTACGACCGCTACCTGCTGCGCCACCCGCAGACCCGCAAGGTGATCGAGACGCCGCAGCACTTCTTCATGCGCATCGCCTGCGCGCTCGGCGGCGACGGGATCGGCGAGACGCTGGAGCTGTACCGCCTGCTCTCCTCGCTGGAATACATCGCCAGCTCGCCCACGCTGTTCAACGCGG
This sequence comes from Fulvimonas soli, assembly GCF_003148905.1. Classification (GTDB taxonomy): domain Bacteria; phylum Pseudomonadota; class Gammaproteobacteria; order Xanthomonadales; family Rhodanobacteraceae; genus Fulvimonas; species Fulvimonas soli. The sequence continues at coordinate 3,170 of NZ_QGHC01000002.1, forward strand.
GCACCGCGCACGAGCAGCTGAGCTCCTGCTTCCTGCTCGACTCGCCGGCCGACTCGCTGGAGTCGATCTACGACAAGTACGCGGACGTGGCCAAGCTCAGCAAGTTCGCCGGCGGCATCGGCCTGGCCTACTCGCGGGTGCGCTCGCGCGGCTCGCTCATCAAGGGCACCAACGGCCACTCCAACGGCCTGGTGCCGTGGCTGAAGACGCTGGACGCCTCGGTGGCCGCGGTGAACCAGTGCTTCGCTCCGGAAACGCGGGTCTACACCGCCGACGGCGCCAAGCCCATCCGCGAGGTGGAACCCGGCGACCTGGTGCTCGGCATTTCCGGCCAGTACCGGCGCGTCGAGGAAAAGCTGGTCTACAACCAGCGCGACCCGATGGTGGCGCTAGACATCAAGCACGCTATCGAGCCGATGCGCGTCACGGCCGGCCACCCGTTCTACGCCATTCGTGGCGTGCCGATGGAGCAAAGCATCGAACGTACACTCGACTGGCTGCGAAAGGGCAAGGTACGGGCCGCCTGGACGGATGCCGGCGAGCTTTCCAAGGGCGACTACGTCGCCCAGGTCATTCCCGTCGAGGTCGTCCCGGTGGACGGCTTCGACGAAGACGATGCGCGGCTCTACGGCATCCTGCTCGGCGATGGACACCTGTCCAAGCAAGGCCAGGAATGGGGCGTGTCCGGCCATCCGCAAACGGATACCCATCTGGACTTCGTGCGCCGCTATCTGAGCGCACGCGGCATCCAATACTGGGAAACGTCGCGCGGCGACAGCTACGTCCAGATACGTTGGGCCCATGGCCGGGGCGTCGTGCGCGACGGCAGCACGGGCCGCATCGTCGGCGCCGGCACTGCCACGCTGCCCATCACCCGCGACGACCTGTACGACGAGCACGGCAACAAGCGGATCGCCCGCCGCCTGAACCATCTGCCGCGCCCCCAGACGCTCGCACTGCTGCACGGTCTGATCGAGACCGACGGCGGGGTTTCCCGCGGCGAAGAGATCTACTTCACCAACGCCTCGCCGGCGCTGGCCGAGGGCGTTCGCTATCAACTGCTGCGCCTCGGCATTCCGTGCGCCGGCCAATACCGCGAACGGGCGCAGCAACATGCGGCGCGACGCGCCGATGGCAGCCGCATCCATTTTGACGGCATCGGCAAGAGCTACGATCTGCGCATACCCGCCGTCCCCGAACTGGCCGCCCGCGTCGGCTGCGCCCCGCTCGGCAAGCGCAACTGGATACAGTGGCAGAACTGCCTTTTCACGCGTGTGCGCGGGATCGAGCCCATGGCGCCGGTGCCCTTCGTGATCGACCTCAAGGTGGAGGGCGACGAGTCCTACATGACCTGCGCCGGCCTGGCCCACAACGGCGGCAAGCGCAAGGGCGCGGCCTGCGTGTACCTGGAGCCGTGGCACGCCGACATCGAGGAGTTCCTGGAGCTGCGCGACAACACCGGCGACGAGGCGCGCCGCACGCACAACCTCAACCTCGCCAACTGGATCCCCGACGAGTTCATGCGCCGGGTCGAGAGCGACGGCGAATGGTCGCTGTTCGACCCCAAGGCGGTGCCGCACTTCGTGGACCGCTGGGGCGAGGCGTTCGAGCGCGCCTACCGCGAGGCGGAGGCCGCCGGGCTGGCGGTGAAGAAGGTGAAGGCGCGCGAGCTGTACGCGCGCATGCTGCGCACGCTGGCGCAGACCGGCAACGGCTGGATGACCTTCAAGGACCGCTGCAACGCCACCAGCAACCAGACGGCCAGGCCGGAGAACGTCATCCACCTGTCCAACCTGTGCACCGAGATCCTGGAGGTCACCAGCGCGGACGAGACGGCGGTGTGCAACCTCGGCTCGGTGAACCTCGCCCGCCACGTGGTCGACGGCGCCTTCGACTTCGACAAGCTGGCCGCCACCGTGCGCACCGCGGTGCGCCAGCTCGACCGCGTGATCGACCTCAACTTCTACCCGATCGCCACCGCGCGCGCGGCGAACATGAAGTGGCGCCCGGTGGGCCTGGGCGTGATGGGCCTGCAGGACGTGTTCTTCAAGCTGCGCCTGGCGTTCGACTCGGCCGAGGCGCTGGCGCTGTCCACGCGCATCGCCGAGGAGATCTACTTCCACGCGCTGGGCCAGTCCAACGAGCTGGCGGCGCGGCACGGCGCACACCCGGGCTTCGCCGAGAGCCGCGCCGCCGGCGGCGAGCTGCAGTTCGACTACTGGCCCAGCGCCAAGCCGCACGACGAGGCGCGCTGGGACGCGCTGCGCGAGGCGATCAAGGCCAAGGGCCTGCGCAACTCGCTGCTGATCGCCATCGCGCCGACCGCCACCATCGCCTCCATCGCCGGCTGCTACGAGTGCATCGAGCCGCAGGTGAGCAACCTGTTCAAGCGCGAGACGCTGTCGGGCGACTTCCTGGTGGTGAACCGCTACCTGGTGGAGGAGCTCAAGACGCTGGGCCTGTGGACCGCGGAAATCCGCGACGCGATCAAGCTGGCGGAGGGCTCGATCCAGGGCATCGCGGCGATCCCGGAGCCGCTGCGCCGCATCTACCGCACCGTGTGGGAGCTGCCGCAGAAGGCGCTGATCGACCTGGCCGCCGCGCGCGGCGCGTACATCGACCAGAGCCAGTCGCTCAACCTGTTCATGGAGAACCCGAACATCGGGCAGCTCTCGTCCATGTACATGTACGCGTGGAAGGCGGGCATCAAGACGACGTACTACCTGCGCTCGCGGCCGGCGACGAAGATCGCCAAGACCACGGTGTCGGCCGCCAAGGCGGCGGTGCCCGAGCCGGTGGCGGACGATCAGGAGAAGGCGACGGCGGCGGTGTTCTGCTCGCTGGAGAATCCCGAGTACTGCGAGGCCTGCCAGTAACGCCCCGCCGTCGTCCCAGCGCAAGCTGGGACCCAGTGCCTTTGCTCTGGCATGTGGCCCGTAAAGGCACTGGATTCCAGCTTGCGCTGGAATGACGGTGAGGGGCAACCGGCCTCACTGGCAAATCTCAGCGTACAGGTCACGCCAATACGGATTGGATTTCTCGATGAGCTCGATCTTCCAGGCCCGCTTCCATGCCTTGATCGCCTTTTCGCGCGTGATCGCCGATGCCATCGTGTCGTGCGTCTCGAACCAGACGAGGGTGTGTACGTGCTACCGCTTCGTAAAGCCTTCAACTACCTGATGGCGATGCTGCCAGGCGCGCGCCGCAAGGTTGGCGGTGACGCCTGCGTACAGCGTGCCGTTGCGCTTGCTCGCAAGCATGTAGACACAAGGTCGCCGCTCCATTGCCGATTTCCTCCGAACACACCCGAGCCGTCATTCCAGCGCAAGCTGGAATCCGGCGCCTCAGGCACCCGCCCCATCGTCCCGTAGGCGAAAGCCACCGGATCCCGGCTTGCGCTGGGATGACGAATGAAACTCAAGGAACCGCCCATGTCCGCCCAGCCCGACCGCGCCCAGCACATCCTCGACCCCGGCTTCGAACTCACCCTGCGCCCGATGCGCTATCCCGAGTTCTACGAGATGTACAGGAACGCCATCAAGAACACCTGGACCGTGGACGAGGTGGACTTCTCGCTGGACGTCACCGACCTGCGCGCGAAGATGTCCGCCGCCGACCGCCACCTGATCCACCGCCTGGTGGCGTTCTTCGCCACCGGCGACACCATCGTGGCGAACAACCTGGTGCTGAACCTGTACCAGCACGTCAACGCGCCGGAGGCGCGCATGTACCTCTCGCGCCAGCTCTACGAGGAGGCGCTGCACGTGCAGTTCTACCTCACCCTGCTGGACACCTACATCCCCGATCCGGCCGAGCGCAACAAGGCGTTCGCGGCGATCGAGAACATCCCGTCGATCCGCCAGAAGGGCGCGTTCTGCTTCAAGTGGATCGACTCGGTCCAGGATCTGCGCCGCCTGGAGACGCGCGAGCAGCGCCGCCAGTTCCTGCTCAACCTGATCTGCTTCGCCGCGTGCATCGAGGGGCTGTTCTTCTTCGCCGCGTTCGCCTACGTGTACTTCCTGCGCTCGCGCGGCCTGCTGCACGGGCTCGCCTCGGGCACCAACTGGGTGTTCCGCGACGAGAGCTGCCACATGGCGTTCGCCTTCGCGGTGGTGCGCACGGTGCGCGCGGAGGAACCGGAACTGTTCGACGAGTCCATGCGCGAGCAGGTGGAGCAGATGCTGGAAGAGGCGATCGCCTGCGAGACGCAGTTCGCCGAGGACGTGCTCTCCGGCGGCGTGGCCGGCCTGTCGGTGAAGGACATGCGCCAGTACCTGGAATACTGCGCCGACCAGCGCCTGGCCCAGCTCGACCTGCCGAGGAAGTACGGCGCGAGGAACCCGTTCGACTTCATGGACCTGCAGGACGTGCAGGAAGTGACCAACTTCTTCGAGCGCCGCGTCTCGGCCTACCAGGTCGGCGTGCAGGGCGAGGTGGCGTTCGACATGGCGTTCTGACACGCTGGCGCCCGGTGCCGCGAACGAGCGAGGCAGCGGGCATGGGCCTGTCCAGCGCCAGCGTGATCTTCGACAGCCCGCTGCTGCGGATCGTCGGCGTGGACTGCCGCCACCCGCGCGGCGGCTGCGGCGAGGAGCGCGGCGGCGAGCGCACCCACCTGGCGCTGCTGCGCCGCGGCGGCTTCGGCTACCACCTGCGCGGCCGCGTCCACCACGGCACGCCGGCGACCGCGCTGCTGTACCGCGCGGGCGACAGCTACCGCGTCTCGCACCCCTGCGACGGCGGCGACGCCTGCACCTGCTTCGAGGTGGCGCCCGCGCACGAGGAGGAACTGTTCGGCCGTCGCCTGGACGAGCGCCGCGACGCCTGCCGGCCCGCCACGCCCGCCGACCAGTACCGCCACCAGGGGCTGCTCGCCGCGCTGCGGCGCGGCGACGCCGGCCGGCTGGCGGTCGAGGAACAAGCGCGGGTGCTGTGCGAGGCGATCCTGCGCCGCGGCGGGCCGCCGCGCGACGCGCGGCCGCCGACGCCGGCGGCCTGGCGGCTGGCGCTGCGGGCGCAAGAGCGCCTGCTCGCCGATCCGGCCGGCGACGTGGGACTGGAGGCGCTCGCCGCCGACGCCGGCTGCTCGCCGTTCCACCTGGCGCGCATCTTCCGCCGCACGCACGGCATCGGCCTGGCCGGCTACCGCACGCGACTGCGGCTGGCGCTGGGCCTGGAGCGGCTGGCGCAGGGCGCCGGCGATCTGGCCGCGCTGGCCTGCGAGCTGGGCTTCAGCCACCACAGCCACTTCGCCGCCGCGTTCCGGCGCCAGCTCGGCCTCACGCCGAGCGCGGCGCGCGAGGCGCTGCGCGGCGCCGGCCTGGCGCGCGCGGGCAGGAATTTGACAGCGCTCCCGCCGCGGCGCGGCTAGCGTTCCGGCGGGCCGTCGCAGGCGACCGCCCGCGGCCGCGCGGCGTGGCGCGAGGCTGCCCGCGCCGTCGATGCGCCACGCCGCCGGAGCGCCCCATGAAAAGCATCGCACTGCTCTCCCCGCTCGCCGTCGCGCTGGCCCTGGCCACCGCCGACGGCACCGCCGGCGGCGATCCGCACGCCGCGCTGCCGCCCGCGCTGCGCCGCGCGGTGGCCGAGTTCGACCACGCGCAGATCCACGGCGACGGCGCCGCGCTGCGGCGCCTGCTGGCCGCCGACTACGTGCTGGTGAACAGCCGCGCGCTGATCGAGGACAAGGCCGACTTCATCCGCGACTACACCGCGCCCGGCTACAGGCTGCAACCGTACACGGTGGAGGACGAGGTGATCCGGCTGTGGCCCGGCGGCGCGGTGATGGCCGGTGCGGTGACGCTGGAAGGCACCAGCGACGGCCGGCCGTTCAAGGTGCGCCTGCGCTTCGCCGACGTCTGGCGCGAGCGCGACGGCGCCTGGCAGGTGGTGTTCACCGAGGCCACGCGCGTGCCGCCGCCCTGAGCGGCCATGCCGGCCCGGCATGCGCCGGCGTGTCCGCCCTATTGACTACACGAGTAGTCAAGGCGTACCTTGACGACACCTGTAGTCAACCAGAAGGTGCCGCGCCATGCCCAGGCCATCCATCGGCGACCAGGAGCTCGCCCTGCTGCACTACCTCGCCGAGCACGAGCCCGCCTCGGTGGGCGAGGTCGCCGCCGGCTTCGGCGAGGCGCGCGGGCTGGCCCGCTCCACCGTGCTGACCATGATGGAGCGGCTGCGCGCCAAGGGCTACCTCAAGCGCCGGCAGGCGCAGGGCGTGTACCGCTACAGCACCGCCACCGGCCCCGGCGAGGCGATGCGCCGCGCGGTGGGCCAGTTCGTCGAGAACACGCTGAGCGGCTCGGTGTCGCCGTTCGTGGCGTGGATGGCCGAGCGCGGCCAGGTCAGCGACGCCGAGCTGGCCGAGCTGCAGGCGCTGGTGGCGAAGCTGCAGTCCGGCCGGCGGGAGCGCTGACATGGCCGCGCCCGATCACTTCGCCGCGCTGCTGCTGCAACGGCTGGCCTGGACCTCGCTGCAGGCGGCGCTGCTGGCCGGCGCCATCGCGCTGCTGTGCCGCGCGCTGCCGCGCCTGCCGGCCGCGGCGCGCTGCGTGCTGTGGTGGCTGGTGGCGCTGCAGGCGGTACTGGGCCTGGCCTGGTACGCGCCGATCGAGCTGCCGCTGCTGGTGGCGCCGGCGGCGCAGGAGGCCGCGCCGGCCGCTGCGGTCCTGGCGGTGTCCCCGGGCCCCGACGCCTCGCCGGCCGTGCGGCTCGCACCGCGGAGGACTGTCGATGTGTCGCCCGCAATGCCGGGCCAAGTCCATGCGCCATCCTGGCGAGGCGTCGTCGCCGCGCTGTGGCTGGCCGGCCTGCTGGCGCAGCTGCCGACGCTGCTGCGCCAGGGCCTGCGCACGCGCGCCCTGCTGCGCGGGGCCGCGCCGCTGGACGATCCTGCGCTGCAAGCACTATGCGCGCGGCAGGCGCAGGCGATGGGCCTGCGCCGCTGCCCGCCGCTGCGCGTCTCGGCGGCGATCGCCTCGCCGCAGGTGGTCGGGCTGCGCCGCCCGGTGGTGCTGCTGCCCGCCGGCCATGCGCTGAACCGCGACGAGGCCGCGCTGGCGCTGGCGCACGAGCTGGCCCACTTGCGCCGTGGCGACCTGTGGCTGGGCTGGCTGCCCGCGCTGGCGCAATGGCTGCTGTTCTTCCACCCGCTGCTGCGCTGGGCGATGCGCGAGTACGCGCTGGAACGCGAGGCGGCCTGCGACGCGCAGGTCCTGCGCTACGCCGGCGGCGCGGCGCAGGACTACGGCCGCCTGCTGCTGCGCCTGGGCGTGGCCCATCCCCTGCACGCCGGCCTGGCCGGCGCATCCCCCACCTTCCGCAACCTGAAGAGGCGACTGACCATGCTGCAGTTCACCGACATGCCTTCCCGCCAGCGCCTGTACGGCTGGCTGCTGGTCGCCGTGGTCGCGCTGGCCGGCGTGCTGCCCTACCGTGTCACCGCGCACGCCGCGAAGGAGGCGCAGCCATCCCCTGCGGCCACGGTCGCGCAGGCTGCGGCGGCGACGCCGGTGGCTCGCCCGGCGGCCACTCCGCGCGCGGCCGCAGGAGCCGTCGACGTCGACCGGAACGGAAGCCGGCAGGCGGCCCCCGGCGCGGCAGTCCCCGCGCCACCGCCACCGCCACCGCCACCGCCGCCGGCCGCTCCCCTGCCGCCGCCACCGCCCGCGCCGCCGGCTCCTCCGCCGACTCCACCCAAAGGCTATGCGGCCAGGCATGTCGACATCGACACCTACAGCAACGCCCGCAACGGCTTCGCCCTGTACGACGGCGACACCATCACCGTCAACGGCACGCAGGCCGACCTCGGCCGCGCCGAACGCCTGCACCGGGCCAGCGGCGGCCCGCTGCTGTGGGTACGGCGCGGCGACCAGGCCTACGTGATCCGCGACAAGGCCACCATGGAGCGCGCCAAGGCCATCTACGCGCCGGTGACCGCCCTCGCGCGCGAGCAGGGCCGGCTGGCCGGTCAGCAAGGCGCGCTGGCGGGCCGGCAGGCGGGCCTGGCCGCACGCGACGCCGCCTTGGCGCAGGAACAGGCCGCGCTGGCGCAACGGCAGGCGGAGGCGCAGGCGCAGAACGCGCAGCAACGCAGCGCGGAACTGCTGCGGCGCGAAGCCCAAGCGCAACAGCGTGCCACCGAGGCACAGCAGCGCGCGCTGGAACGCGAGCAGGCGCAGCTGGAGCAGCGGCAGGCCGGCTCGCATGGCGACCTGGACGCCCAGCGCAAGGCGCTGGAAGCCCAGCAGCAGGCGCTGGAACAGCAGCAGCGCGCGCTGGAGCAGCGCCAGCAGCAGGCCGACCGCGCTGCCCAGCAGGCGATGGGCCGGCTGATCGACGAGGCGCTGGCCAAGGGCCTGGCCGAAGACGCCAGCCGCCGCTGAGCCACGGTGGCGGCCGCCGGCCGCCGCACCTTTCCGGGTCGAACCTTTCCGCCGCCGACGGGCGGCGGAGCGGGCCGCCTCATGCCGCCACTTTCCGGGAGACAGGCCATGCGACGCGCAAGCCCCAGGGTGCTGTTCGCCATCGTGCTGGCGGCGGGCGCCGCCCGCGCCGACCACTACCGGTTCGAGGACGGCGGCACCCGCCTGGCGCTGTCGTCCCGGTCGCCGTCCGCGCCGGGCCTGCGGGTCGAGGCGGCGAGCCGCGGCTATCCGGGCCTGGTCCCCGGCGACGTGATCCTGGCCGCCGGCGGCAAGCCGCCGGCGAGCGACGCGCAGTTGCTCGCCGTGCTCAGGGACAGCCAGCCGGCGGCGGTGCAGCTGCGGGTGCTGCGCGCCGGCCAGCCCCTCGCGCTGTGGATAGGGGCGGCCGACTACCGCCGGCTGGTCCCGCCGCTGCCGCTGCCGCCGGCGCCGCCCGTGGGCCGGTGACCGCAGGGAGACGCCGCCGTGTTCGCCTACTACCTCGAACTGGCCCTGCGCAGCCTGACGCGCAGCCGCGCGCTCACCGCGCTGATGGTGCTGGCCATCGGGCTGGGCATCGGCGCCAGCATGACCATGCTGACCGTGCTGCACGTGATGTCGGGCGATCCCCTGCCCGGGCGCAGCGGCTCGCTCTACGTGCCGCTGCTGGATGCGCGCCCGCTGGGCCACGGCCGGCGCGCGGAGGCGCCGCCCAACGGCGACCTCGCCTGGCCCGACGCGCTGGCCCTGCTGCGCGCGCGCCGCGCCGCGCGCCAGGCGGCGATGGCCGGCGGCGGCGCGCCGGTGCGGCCGCCGCAGGGCGCGCGGCTGCCGTTCTTCGAAAGCGGCCGCTACGTCACCGCGGACTTCTTCCCGATGTTCGGCGCGCCGTTCCGTGCCGGCGCCGGCTGGAGCGCGCAGGACGACGACGCCCGCGCGCGCGTGGTGGTGCTGAACGCCGGGCTCGCGGCGCGGCTGTTCGGCGACGCGCCCGCGCTGGGGCGCAGCGTGCGCCTGAAGAACACCGACTTCCGCGTGGTGGGCGTGCTCGACGACTGGCACCCGCAGCCGCTGTTCTACGCGCCGGTCGACGAGAGCGTGTTCGGCCGCGCCGACCAGTTCTTCCTGCCGCTGCAGACCGCGCTGGACCTGAAGATGGACTTCCAGGGCCGGCTCTCCTGCTGGGGCAGCGAAGGCGACCAGCGCGGCAGCGGCCAGTGCGCCTGGCTGCAGTTCTGGGTGCAGCTGGACGGCCCCGCGCAGGCCGGCGCCTACCGGCGCTTCCTGCAGGACTACCTGGGCGAGCAGCGGGCGCACGGCCGTTTCCCGCGGCCGCAGGCGGCCGCCCTGTACGGGCTGATGGACTGGCTCGACCTGCAGGGCGCCGTGCCGGGCGACCTGCGCCTGCAGCTGTGGCTGGCGCTGGGCTTCCTGTTCGTGTGCATGGTCAACATCGTGGCGCTGCTGCTGGCCAAGTTCCTGCGCCGCAGCGGCGAGATCAGCGTGCGCCGCGCGCTGGGCGCGCGGCGGCGCGACATCTTCCTGCAGTTCGGCGTCGAGTCGGCGGTGGTGGGGCTGGCCGGCGGCGCGCTGGGGCTGGCGCTGGCCGAGCTCGGCCTGTGGAGCGTGCGCCAGCGCCCCGACGGCTACGCGCAGCTGGCGCGGATGGACCCGTCCATGCTGCTGGCCACCTTCGCGCTGGCGGTGGGCGCCAGCGTGCTGGCCGGGCTGCTGCCCTCCTGGCGCGCCTGCCGCGTCGCCCCCGCCTTGCAGCTGAAGACCCCGTGAGGACCCCATGCTGCGACCGATCCTCGCCACCCTGACCCGCCACCGCCTCACCGTGCTGCTGCTGGTGCTGCAAGTGGCCTTCACCTGCGCCATCGTGTGCAACGTCGCCTTCATGATCGTGCAGCGCACCGCGCTGATGCGCCTGCCCAGCGGGCTGGCCGAGGACGAGCTGGTGGCGATCGAGAGCATCGACCTGGCCGAACCCGGCCAGCCGCTGGCGCGGCACGAGGCCGACCTGGCCGCGCTGCGCGCGATCCCCGGGGTGAGCGCCGCCGCCGCGGTGGACGCGCTGCCGTTCGGCCGCGGCGAATGGGGCAACGGCATCGCCACCGCGCCCGGCGGCGAGGCCATGCTCACCGCCGCCGCCTTCGACGGCACGCCGGGCGAGCGGGCCGCGCTGGGGCTGAAGCTGGTGGAGGGGCGCGACTTCCTGCCCGGCGAATACCTGCCGCTGGACAGCGCGCACGGCTGGAGCGGGATCGACCGCGTGCCCGCCGCCATCGTCACCCGCGCGCTCGCCGCGCGGCTGTTCCCCGGGCAGGGCGCGCTGGGCAGGACCGTCTACCCCGGCGACGGCCCGGTGCGCATCGTCGGCGTGGTGGAGCACCTGCTGCGGCCGCGCCCGCGCGAGCGCGACGGCAACGAGTACGCGATGCTGTTCCCGATGCTGCCGGACGACGCCCAGGTCATCTACGTGCTGCGCACCGCGCCGGCGCAGCGCGAGCGCGTGCTGGCCAGGGCGGCGGAGGTGCTGGCCGCGCTCGACCACGACCGCATCCTGCGCCGGCCGACCACCTTCGCGCAGATGCGCGAGGCGTACTTCCGCCGCGACCGCACCATGATCGGCCTGCTGCTGGCCGCGGCCGGCGGGCTGCTGCTGGTCACCGCGCTGGGCATCGCCGGGCTGGCCAGCTTCTGGGTGCAGCAGCGCCGGCGCACCATCGGCGTGCGCCGCGCGCTGGGCGCCACCCGCGGCGACATCCTGCGCTACTTCCAGGCCGAGAATTTCCTGATCGTGGGCTTCGGCATCGCGCTGGGCGCGGTGCTGTGCTACGCGCTCAACGCGCTGCTGATGCTGCACTACGAGCTGCCGCGGCTGCCGCCGCCGTACCTGCCGGCCGGCGCCGCGCTGCTGTGGCTGCTCGGCCAGGGCGCGGTGCTGGGCCCGGCGCTGCGCGCGGCGGCGGTGCCGCCGGTGGCGGCGATCCGCGACGGCGCGCGGTAGTTTCGCCGCGCGGCGGGCGCGGCCCGCGCTGCCTGGCGCATCCGCTCCAGCACGGCCAGCGTCCGCGCCTCGGCCTGCCGCGGCGGCCACGCCGCGATCTGCGCCAGCGAGTAGCTCCGGCGCAGATCGCGGATCACTTGCAGGCCCAGCCAGTAGCCGCTGCGGTTGGGCAGGTCCGGCTGGTAGCGCGCGGCGCCCGCGTTGAACCAGCGCCGGAACGGCTCCGGGTGGGCCGGATCGACGGCCGGCTTGCCGGCGTCGGCGAGGAAGCGCCGCGCGACCTCGGGCAGCCGCGCGGCCGGCAGGCGGCCCAGGTCGTCCTGCAGCAGCAGCTCGCCGTCGCCGTGGCCCGGCGCCAGCTGTCCGCTGACGTAGGTGGCCAGGCCTTCCTCGAACAGCGGCAGGGCCAGGCGCGCGCCGGGCATCACGCCGTCGTTGCGGATGCCGGCGTGCTGCGCGTGGTAGAGATGGAACAGCTCGTGCGGCACCAGGATGTCCAGCGGCGCGCGTTCGAGCAGCAGCGAGTCCACCGCGAAGGCCAGCACGGGCGTGCCGTCCGCGCGCACGCCGCTCTTGGCGTCGAAGCCGGGCGCCAGCACGAGCTCCACCGGCGGCTGCGGGTCGGCGTCGGGGAACAGCGCGCGCAAGCGCGGCACCTGCGCGGCGAGGACCGCCTGCAGCGTCCGCGCCGCCGCCGGGATCCGCGCCGCGATCGACGGATAGGCCGCGAACCGCACCTGCAGCAGGCGCCGCTTGCGCGCCTCCCAGTCGGGATGCTCGCGCCGCTCCCACACCACCATGGCGTACAGGTCGCCGTAGGGCGCCTCGACCAGGCCATCCCACAGCGCCAGCTGCTGCGCGAAGGCGCGCCCCTGCGCGGCCTGCCAGAAGCGCTCGAAGGCGGCGGCGACCGGCGGCGGCGCGGCGCGCGCGGCCGCCGGCAGCGCGAGGACGCACGCGAGCAGCGCGGCCCATGCGAACCACGTCCCGCGGCTTTTCGTCCGGCGTGTCCGCATCGTTCGCTCTCCCCTCGGGCGCCTGGCCAGGCATGGTAGCGGGGTCGGCATCCTGGGATGCGAGCGCCGGTCCATGGCGACCGCTAGCGCCGGCCCGCGGCGGCGGCGGCCCGGCCGCGGGCCCGTCGGACCCGCGGCGCCTGCTCCGCCGGCGTTCCGGCATCGCCGCAGGCGTGGCGCAGCTCGCCGAGCAGCGGCGGCTCGCCGCGCTCGCCGCCTTCCAGCCAGGCGATCTTGGCGCGCACGTAATCGCGCATGGTGTCGAGGCGGGCGGCCTGTTCCCCGATCATCGCCAGCTGCTCGCGCATCACCGCCAGGCGGCGGCGCACGTCCATGCGGCCGGCCTCGTACTCGCGCGCCAGCGGCACCAGCTGCTTCAGGCTGAAGCCGAGCCGCTGCGCCGCGCGGATCACCGCCACGCGGCCGACGTCGGCCTCGGCGAACTCCTGGTAGCCGTTGGCCGGGTCGCGCGCCGGCCTGAGCAGCCCGAGCCCGACGTACAGCCTCACCGCGTCGCGGGTCAGGCCGGTCCGGCGGCGGAATTCGGCGATGCGCACGGTACACCTCTTGACCGGGGGGTATGGCCCCGAGTTTAGACTGCCGGCCGTCCTTCCACCGGGTCACGCCCATGAACAAGATCGCCCTGGTCACCGGCGCCTCGTCCGGCATCGGCGAGGCCACCGTCCGCCGGCTCGCCGCCGACGGCTGGCGGGTCTACGCGGCGGCGCGGCGCGTCGAGCGCATGCAGACGCTCGCCGCGCTGGGTGCGCGCGTGCTGGCGCTGGACCTGTGCGACGACGCCTCGATGGTCGCCGCCGTCGAGACCGTCCGCAGCGAATGCGGCCGCCTCGACGCGCTGGTCAACAACGCCGGCTACGGCTCCTACGGCGCGCTGGAGGACGTGCCGCTGGAGGAGGCGCGCCGGCAGTTCGAGGTCAACGTGTTCGGCCTGGCGCGGCTGACCCAGCTGGCGCTGCCGACGATGCGCGCGCAGGGCGGCGGGACGATCGTCAACGTCACCTCGATCGGCGGCAAGATGCACGAGCCGCTGGGCAGCTGGTACCACGCCACCAAGTTCGCCGTCGAGGGCCTGAGCGACTGCCTGCGCATGGAGCTGGCGCCGTTCGGCATCCGCGTGGTCGTGGTGGAGCCCGGCGCGATCCGCACGGAATGGAGCGGCATCGCCCGCGACAGCCTGCTGGCGCGCTCCGGGCACACCGCCTACGCGGCGCAGGCCGAGGCGCACGCGCGCATGCTGAGCGGCGGCGACACCTCCGCGCTGGCCTCGCCACCCGAGGTGGTCGCCGCCACCATCGCCAGGGCCCTGCGCGCGCGGCGGCCGCGCACCCGCTACGCCACCGGCGGCGGCGCGCGTACCATCCTGCTGCTGCGCCGCCTGCTCAGTGACCGCGGCTTCGACGCGCTGATGCGCTTCGCCGAGAGCCGGCTGGCGGGCTGAGAAGCAGAACGGCCCGCCTCGGACGAGGCGGGCCGCGTGCTTGCGACGCCGCGGCGCGGCGTCAGTCCGGCTTCGGCGCCTTGATCTCGAACCCGCTCGGCGGCGTGTCGCCGGCGAGGTAGCGCACGAAGTAGTCCCAGCGCCGGCGCATCGCGTACAGCGTGGCGGGCATGCCGTAGCCGTGGTGGACGTTCGGGATCAGCAGCATGTCGAAGTCCTTGTTGGCCTTGATCAGCGCCTCGGCCACCAGCAGCGTCTCGTAGGGCGGCACGTTGTCGTCCAGCGTGCCGTGCACCAGCATCAGGTGGCCCTTGAGGTTGGCCGCGTGGTTCTGGTTGGCCTGGTCGTCGTAGTTGCCCTTGCCGTCCTTGTCCGCGACGAGCAGGCCCTGCCACTTCTCGGCCCAGTCGTCCTCGTAGTTGCGGTTGTCGTGGTTGCCGCTCTCGGCCCAGCCGACCTTGAAGAAGTCGGGGTAGCGGAACAGCGCGCCGGCGGTGGCGTTGCCGCCGCCCGAGTGGCCCCAGATGCCCACGCGGTCGAGGTCGATCCACGGGTAGCGCTTGCCCAGCTCCTTGATGCCCGCCACCTGGTCCGGCAGCGTGTTGTCGCCGATGTTGCCGAAGTAGGCGTCGTGGAAGGCCTTGGAGCGCCACGGCGTGCCCATGCCGTCGATGGCGACCACCACGAAGCCCAGCTCGGCCAGCGCCTGGTGGTCGCCGCGCGCGGCGGCGAAGCTGCGCGAGCCCACCGAGCCGGTCTGCGGGCCGGGGTAGATGTAGTCGACCACCGGGTACTTCTTCGCGGGATCGAAGTCCGTCGGCTTGAACATCAGGCCGTACAGGTCGGTCCTGCCGTCGCGCGCCTTCACCGTGAACGGCTCGGGCGCCTTCCAGCCGGCGGCGAGCAGGCGGCCGACGTCGGCCCTGGCGACCGGCGCCACCGTGGCGCCGTCGTCGGCGCGGCGCAGCACCGCGACCGGCGGCGTGGTCGGGGTCGAGTACGAGTCGACGAAGTAGGTGCCGTCGGGCGACAGGGTGATCGTGTGGTCGGCGTCCTCCGGCGCGAGCAGCTGCGGCTGGCCGCCGTCCAGGCCCACCTTCCAGAACTGCTGGTAGTACGGGTTCACGCCCGGCGTGCGGCCGACGCCGCGGAACCACACCGTGCGCGTCTTCGGGTCCACCCGCAGCACCTGGGTGACGTTGCCCTCGCCGCTGGTGACGGCGTGCTTGAGCCTGCCGGTGTCGAGGTCGTACAGGTAGAGCTGGCCCCAGTTGCTGCGCTCGGAGAACCAGATCGCCTCGTGGCTCTCGGGCAGGTAGAACCAGTTGACCTGGTCGTTGCCGCTCTCGTAGTAGGTCGGCACCTGCTCCTCGAACACCGTGCGCACCGCGCCGGTGGCGGCGTCGGCGATGCGGAACCACTCGTGCTTGTGGTCGCGCGAGGTGGAGACGAAGGCCAGGGTCTTGCCGTCCGGCGCCCACTTCACGTCGTCCCAGCCGCCGTCGCGGCCGCAGCTGACGTCGTCGCACAGGCTGGAGCGGTGCTGGTCCGGCGGCATCTTCAGCCGCGTCACCTTCCCCGCCGCCACGTCGATGACCACCCGCTCGATCATCGTCACGTCCTTGTCGCCCACCAGCGGGTACTTCCACTGCAGCAGCCTGGGATGGCCCACGTTGGTGGTGACCAGGTACATGTCGCCGGTCTTGCGCTGGTCCTGCTGGAAGGTGGCGATCTTCGTGGAATCCGGCGACCACACCAGGATGGCGTTGTCGGTGTGCTTCCAGCCGGCGTTGTCGGTGGCGTAGCCGTAGTTCTCCACGCCGTCGGTGGTGAGCCGGGTCTCCTTGCCGGTGGCGACGTCGCGCACCCACAGGTTCCAGTCGCGGATGAAGGCCTCGCGCTTCTTGTCCGGCGAGAGCACCCCGGGCTCCTTGCCGCCCTTGGCGGCCTTCTCGGCGCAGGACGGCGCGGCGGCCTTGAGGTCGCACAGGTAGCGCTTGCCGCCGCGCTGCACGTCCAGGCGGCCGTCGGCGGCGATGCCGAAGTCGCGCACGCCCAGCTTCTCGGCCTTCACCGGCTTGCCGCCGGCCTTGGCCAGCGCCGCGGCGAGCTTCGCCTGGTCGAAGGCCGGCGCGGCCTTGCCGGTGGCGGCATCGACCGTCAGGTAGCGGTCGCCCCTGGCGTCGTGGTCGACGTACCAGAAGTGGCCGTCGTCCAGCCACTTCACGTCCTGCACCGCGTGGTCGACCAGCGGCGCCGCGTTGAAGCCGAGGAAGCGCGCCGCGCGCGCGTAGTCGTCCGCGCTCAGCGTGCGCCCCTGCGCGTGCGCGCCGCCGGCCAGCAGCGCCAGCGCCAGCATGCCGGCCAGATGCGGCCGGACCGTGTTCGAAGCCATCTCGTGCTCCCCAGTTGCCGAAAGTAAGGAACCTCCTGCCGGGCAGGCCCAGGGCGCTGCGCGGCCAGCGGCCGATCCTACCGTGCCGGTAGTCATGGCACCCCTGCCATTGGTCCCGGCTCCGCGGCGCTGCGGCAGAATGGCGGCCCCCTCCGGTGGAAAGCCCCCATGCCTGCCCTGCCCGAAGCCCGCCTGCTCGAAATGGTCTTTCCCGACCACACCAACCACCTCGGCACGCTGTTCGGCGGGCAGGCGCTGGCGTGGATGGACAAGGCCGCCTTCATCGTGGCCTCGCGCCACGCGCGGCGCACCGTGGTCACCGCGCGCTCGGAGGAGGTGAACTTCCGCGTGCCGGTGCGCGCCGGCCAGCTGGTGGAGCTGGTGGCGCGGCTGGTCGCGGTGGGCCGCAGCTCGATGCAGGTGGAGGTGGAGATGACCGCGGAGGACCCGCTCAGCGGCGACCGCCGCGTGTGCACCACCGGCCGCTTCGTGATGATCGCGCTGGACGCGCACGGCACGCCCGTGGCGGTGCCGCCGCTGCCCGCTTGACGGGCGCCGCCGGCACCGCGCAGTCTGCGGGGCGGTCTCAAGCCGCGGAGTCCCTGGCATGTCGCTCACCGTCATCGGCAACTACATCTCGCCCTACGTGCGCAAGGTGCTGGCGTGCCTGGAGCTGAAGGGCCTGGACTACCGCATCGACCCGATCATCCCGTTCTACGGCAACGACGAGTTCGCCCGGCTCAGCCCGCTGCGGCGGGTGCCGGTGCTGATCGACGGCGAGCTGGTGCTCAACGACTCCTCGGTGATCTGCCAGTACCTGGAGGACAGGCATCCCGCGCCGGCCTTCTACCCGGCCGACGTCGCGCAGCGCGCGCAGGCGCGCTGGCTGGAGGAGTTCGCCGACACGCGGCTGGCCGACCTGCTGATCTGGCGCGTGTTCTACCAGCGCGCGATCCGCCGCCGCATCTTCGGCGAGGACACCGACGAGGCGGCGGTGCGGGACGCGCTGGAGGTGCAGCTCCCGCCGGCGCTGGACTACCTGGAGGCGCGGCTGCCGGCGGACGGCTTCCTGTTCGGCGTGCCGTGCGTCGCCGACGTCAGCATCGCCAGCTACTTCCGCACCGCCGCGTTCGTGCGCTACGCGCCCGACCCGGCGCGCTGGCCGCGCACCGCCGCCCTCGTCGAGCGCGTGCTGGCGCTGGAGCCGCTGCGCAAGCTGGCGCGCTACGAGGACGCCATGCTGCGCATCCCGCCGCCCGAGCAGCGCGCCGCGCTGGCCGCGGTCGGCGCGCCGCTGACCGAGTGGACGCTGGGGACCGACCGGCCACGGCATGGGGTGCCGCGCGGCTGAGGCCCGGAGGGGAAGGCATCGCGGCCTCCGGCCGCGATACCCACCCCATGGAAGCACCACTCACACCTGCCCCATCAACTCCGCCAGCCAGTCCACGAACACGCGCAGGCGCAACGGCAGGTGGCGCTGCGCGGGATACAGCACGCTCAGCGGCAACGGCGGCGGCGGCGCGTCCGGCAGCAGTTCCAGCAGCCGCCCCTTGGCCAGGCACCCGGCCAGGCGGTAGCGCGGGAACTGCGCGATGCCGAGGCCGGCCTCGCAGCAGGCGAAGTAGGCCTCCACGCCGCTCACCGTCACCGGGCCCGGCAGCGTCACCTCGCGCCGGCGCCGCCCCACCACGAACTCCAGCGGCTCGCAGCGCTGGTGCGTGGGCGACTTCCAGTTCACCGCCAGGTGGCCCCGCGCCAGCTCGGCCAGCGACGCGGGGCGGCCGTGCCGGCGCACGTAGGCGGCGCTCGCCACGGTGACCTGCGGCAGCAGCGCCACGCGCCGCCCGACCAGGCCCGAGTCGGGCAGCTCGCCGGTGCGCAGCACGCAGTCCACGCCCTCGCGCACCAGGTCGACGAAGCGGTCGGAGGTGCTCAGCTCCAGCTCGATCTCCGGGTGGCGCGCCAGGAACCGCGGCAGCGCCGGGATCACCACCACGCGCGCCAGCGCGGTGGGCAGGTCCACGCGCAGGCGGCCGCGCGGGTGGCGGTTGGCGTCGCGCAGGCTGCCCTCCATTTCCTCCACGTCGGCGAGCAGGCGCCGGCAGTGCGCGTAGTAGGCCTCGCCGTCGCGGGTGGGCCGCACGCGGCGCGTGGTGCGCTGCAGGAGCTGGGTCCCGAGCCGCGCCTCCAGCGCGCGGATCGCGTGGGTGGCGGTGGCGCGCGGCAGGTCCAGGTCGCTGGCCGCGGCGGTGAAGCTGCCCAGCTCCACGATGCGCGCGAACAGCCGCATCGCCTGCAGGTGGTCCATTGTTGAGCTCCTTTGGATGGTGTTGGCGATTATTGAGCATTTATCGGGCAGCGGCACGGGCGGATGATCGCCGGGCATTCCGGTGCGGGGCGATCGGCCCGGGGCTCCCGGGCGGGGCCCTCGCGGCCGGAGGCCGCTCCCGCCGCTTTCCTTCCACCCACACCCCCAAGGAGGCTCCACCATGCAGACACGCACGCTCGGCAAGCACGGCCCCCAGGTTTCCGCCCTCGGCCTCGGCTGCATGGGCATGAGCGACTTCTACGGCAGGCATGACGACGCCGAATCCATCGCCACCATCCACCACGCGCTCGACCGCGGCCTCACCCTGCTCGACACCGCCGACATGTACGGCCCGCACACCAACGAGGCGCTGGTCGGCCGGGCGATCAAGGGCCGCCGCGAGCAGGTCTTCCTCGCCACCAAGTTCGGCATCGTGCGCGACCCCGCCGACCCGCAGGCGCGCGGCGTCAACGGCCGCCCGGAGTACGTGCGCGCCGCCTGCGAGGGCAGCCTCGAGCGCCTGGGCGTGGAGACCATCGACCTGTACTACCAGCACCGCGTCGACCCGCAGGTGCCGATCGAGGAGACCGTGGGCGCGATGGCCGAGCTGGTGGCGGCCGGCAAGGTGCGCTACCTCGGCCTGTCCGAGGCCTCGCCGGCCACGCTGGAGCGCGCCGCCAAGGTGCACCCGATCGCCGCCTTGCAGACCGAGTACTCGCTGTGGACGCGCGACCCGGAAGGCAACGGCGTGCTGGAGACCTGCCGCCGGCTGGGCATCGCCTTCGTCGCCTACTCGCCGCTGGGCCGCGGCTTCCTCACCGGCGCGATCCGCTCGCCGCAGGACTTCGACGCCGACGACTACCGCCGCCGCAGCCCGCGCTTCCAGGGCGAGAACTTCGCGCGCAACCTGGCGCTGGTGGACAAGGTGCAGGCGCTGGCCGCGCAGAAGGGCTGCACGCCGGCCCAGCTCGCGCTGGCCTGGGTGCTGGCGCAGGGCGAGGACGTGTTCGCCATCCCCGGCACCAAGCGCCGCGAGCGGCTGGACGAGAACCTCGGCGCGCTGGACGTGGCGCTGTCGAAGGAGGAGCTGGCCGCGATCGACGCGGTGTTCCCGCCCGACGCGGCGGCGGGGCAGCGCTATCCGGAAGCGGTTATGCGTACCATCGACCGCTGATCGCTGCCGGCGCCGCCGTGCGCAGGCACGGCGGCGCCCATCGCGGGAGCGCATCACACGGAACGAATACGGTGCCGGCGTGCCGCCTCAGTGCACGTAGTTGAGCGCCACCGCCGGCGTGATCGTGGTCGGCGCGCGGTGGCCGGTGATCACGCGGGTGCCGAACAGCACGCCCAGGTTGGCGCTGAAGTTGTACTCCACCGCCGGCGCGATGCTGTAGGCGTCGCTGCGGCCCGAGCGCGCGCGCAGAGTGCGCGGCGGCATCGCCGCGTCGGGGTCCGACAGCACGCCGTCCACGCGGGTGCTGGCGTTGCGCCGCCAGGCGAGGTCCAGCGCCAGCACCCAGCGGCGGGTCAGGCTGTATTCCCAGGCGGCGTTGGCATAGAAGGAGTCGCCCGGCCGCGCGCGGCCGCGGAAGCCCTCCGGCGTGCCGTACACGCTCACGCCGCGCACGTCCGCGTGGCGCGACCAGGTCTGCGCCACGTTGAAGCGCATGCGCAGGATGCGCCCGCTGGGCAGCCAGAAGTAGGTCTGCGTGTTGAGCTGCAGCGTGGTGGCGTGGGCGCCGCCGCCCATGCCGTCGGCGGGCCGCCGGCCCAGGCGGTCGTACTTGCCGGTCGGCAGGGTTTCCTGCAATTGCAGCGAGACGGTGGGCAGCCAGCTGCCTTCCCGGAACTGGTGCAGGCGGTACTGCGCCTGCACGGAGAGGTCGCCGGCGCCGATGCCGCGGCTGTCGGGGCCGCCGTCCACGCGGTTGTAGCCGAACACCGGCACCAGGCCGACGGTGAGCCGGTCGGTGACGCCGTAGAGCATGTAGGTGAGCGAGCCGTAGCCGTCGACGCCGTGCGAGCTCACGTCGTAGAGGTAGGGCTCGACCAGGAAGTGGCCCTGCGGCAGGGTCGCGGCCGAGTTGGCCAGCATCGGGCCGGTCCACCAGGCGTCGTCCAGCGACTGGCGCGGCGCGGGCGCGTCCTGCGCGGGGGCCGCGGAGGGCGCCAGTGCGGCGCACAGGCAGAGGGCCGCCATCGCGGCAGGCCAGCGGAGCCGGCGGGCCAGCGGCCACGCCTTCGTCCGCATTCGCTTCGGCAAGCCTTCGGCGCGCACCTGCATCTCCCCTCGATCGTCTGGATTGCCATCCGCCAAGGACAGGGATGCCCAGGCCTTGCCGGACCAGCCCTCGATGATCCGGGCGATGGCCGGCACGGATCACTCCGATTCTTGCGCAAGGCGACCAACACCGCGCACCACGGCGATGCCGTCTGCGCAGGCCTTGCTGCCAGCGTGCTGTCAGCAGCCGGGGCGGGGACCGGGGATTCGCGGCCGGAGGCCGCTCCCACCGGAAGCCGCCCCCACAAGGCTTTGCCGCAAGCCCGTGGGCGCGGCCTCCGCCCGCGCGCCCGTGGCGGGCCGCTCAGGGCATCGCGTAGCCGTTGTTGCCGCGGTCGGCATCCGGCAGCTTGTGGTCCGGGTCCAGCGTGAGCCGCGCGATGCGCTTGGCGGTGGGCAGGAACACCTCCGGCGTCGCGCTCTGCCGCCACGCCTCCACCGGCACGCGGATGTCCTGCGTGCTGCCGTCGGCGAAGTCGATGCGCAGGGTGGCCGGCATCACCAGTTTCTGCCGGCTGACCAGGTGCACGTCCGCGCCCTTGGCCGGGTCGTTGTCCACGTAGGACGCGCCGCTCACGCCCATGTCCAGCTGCCAGTTGTTGAGGTACCAGCCGCGCCACCACCACGCGAGGTCCTCGCCCGCCGCGCTGCCCATGAAGCGGAAGAAGTCCGACGGCGTGGGGTGCTTGTAGGCCCAGGTGGCGATGTACTTGCGGAAGGCCGGGTCGAAGCGCTCGGGCCCGAGGATCTGCTCGCGCAGCAGCACCAGCCCCAGCGCGCCCTTGAAGTAGCTCACCGCGTGGCGGTACTTCTCCGAGACCGAATCCGCCGGCGCCATCAGCGTGGGCGCGGCGGGGTCGGCCAGCACCGGCAGGATCTCGTCCACCGGGTTGCCGCCCTTGGGCGCGTACTCGCTGTCGCGCTTGGGCGCGTACTCGCCGTGGTTGAAGGCGTCGGAGGCGTAGACGTCGATGAAGGTGTTGAAGCCCTCGTCCATGAAGGCGTGGCGGCGCTCGTTGGAGCCCACGATCATCGGGAACCAGCCGTGGCCGAGCTCGTGCGCGGTGATCCAGAACAGCATCGAGCCGTGGTCCTCGTAGCCGTCGAACACGATGCCGGGGTATTCCATGCCCGCGCCGTGGCCGCCCAGATTCACCGCGACCGGCCAGGGATAGGGGTACCACTTGGAGGAGAAGTGCTCGATCGCGCCCTTCACGTACTCGGTGGAGCGGTCCCACCTGTCCTTGCCCACGCCCTCGACCGGGTACACCGACATGGCCAGCGCGTGCCGGCCTTCCGGCAGGTCGATGCGCGCGGCGTCCCACACGAAGGCGGGCGAGGCGGCGAAGGCCACGTCGCGGGTGTGCTCCATGTGGAAGCGCCAGGTCTGCGTGCCCTCGCGCTTCGGGCGGCTGGCCGGGTCGGCCACCTCCTCCGGCTTGCGGATGTACACCGTGGCGTCGCTCTGCGCGGCTCTGGCGAGGCGCTGCTGCTCGGTGGCGGTGAGCACCTCCTTCGGGTTCGCCAGCTCGCCGGAGCCGGCCACGATCCAGTTCCACGGCACGGTCACCGCGTAGTCGAAGCTGCCGTACTCCAGATAGAACTCCGAGCCCAGGTAGGGCAGCGTGTCCCAGCCGCGCAGGTCGTCGTACACCGCCATGCGCGGGTACCACTGCGCGATCTCGTAGATGTCGCCGTTCCTGGTCGGCGTCACCGCGGTGCGCCCGCCCCACGGGCCCGGCACGGCGTAGTGGTAGCGGATGCGCAGCTTCAGCGACTTGCCGCCGCCGGCCAGCGGCCGCGGCAGGTCCACGCGCAGGCGGGTGTCGTCCACCAGGTAGCGCACCGGCTTGCCGTCCACCTCCACCGCTTCGAGTCGGTAGCCGTCGGTGGCCTGCTTGCGCACGAAGCGGCCGTTGAGCGCGGTGCGCGCGTCGCGGCGGTAGATGTTCTGGTCCAGCTGCAGCCACAGCACGTCCAGCGCGTCGGGGCTGCGGTTGGTGTAGGTGATGGTCTCGTCGCCCGCCAGGGTGTGCGTGGCCGGGTCGATCGTGGCCTGGATCGCGTAGTCGGCACGGTTCTGCCAGAACAACGGGCCGGGCCGGCCGGCGCCGTCGCGGAAGGCATTGGGCGCGTCGGGCAGCGACAGCGGCGCGAACAGCGCCTGCGGGTCGAAGCCGCCGCCGTCCGCGCCGCCGGCGAAGGCGGGCGCGGCCAGCGCGCCGGCAACGATCAGGACTGCCGCGGCGCAGCGGGCCGTAGCCGGGTTCTTCATGGCGGGTTCCTTCGGGGAGCCGGGGACGAACCGGCACTATATGGCCGCCCCGCGCGGGCCGGGTAGGCCACAAGTCACGGATGGCCGCGCATTCGGACGTCCAAACGGGGCGCCGGGGCCGCTCCGCTAGAATGGCCGCATGAGCACCCCCGAACACTCCCCGCTCGGCAAGGCCACGGTCTACGCCGACCGCTACGATCCCGCGCTGCTGTTCCCGATCCCGCGCGCGCCCAAGCGCGCCGAGCTCGGCCTGCATGGCGCGCTGCCCTTCCGCGGCGTGGACGTGTGGAACGCCTACGAGCTGTCCTGGCTGGACGCGCGCGGCAAGCCGCGCGTGGCGCTGGCCGAGTTCCGCGTGCCGGCGGACTCGCCGAACATCGTGGAATCCAAGTCCTTCAAGCTGTACCTGAACGGCTTCGCGCAGGAGCGCGTCGCGGACGAGGAGGCGCTCGCCGCCACGCTCGCGCGCGACCTCTCGGCCGCCGCCGGCGCGCCGGTGGGCGTGGCGCTGCATGCGCCCAGCGCGCGCGGGCTGCCGTTCGCCGACCTGGACGGCGACTCGATCGACGCGCTGGAACTGGACCTCGACGACTACGGCCCGCCCAAGGCCGGCCATCTGCGCGCCGACGCCTCCGCCGCCGAGGTGGAGGAGACGCTGGTGTCGGACCTGCTGCGCTCGAACTGCCCGGTCACCGGCCAGCCGGACTGGGGCAGCGTGCAGATCCGCTACCGCGGCGCGCCGATCGACCGCGCGGGGCTGCTGCGCTACCTGGTGTCCTTCCGCACCCACAGCGAGTTCCACGAGCAGTGCGTGGAGCGCATCTTCGTCGACGTCATGGCGCGCTGCGCGCCGCGCGAGCTGAGCGTGTACGCGCGCTACACGCGGCGCGGCGGGCTGGACATCAACCCGTTCCGCAGCACCGACCCGCAGGCCGCGCCGGGCAACCCGCGCGGCGCGCGGCAGTGAGCCGCGGCGCGGCCGGCCGATGAACACGCGCCAGCCGGCCGTCCGCGTCGCCGTGCTGCTCGGCGCGCTGGCGGCCGGCGGCTGCGGCCGGCACGAGCCGCCGCCCCCGCCAGCGACGGAACAGACGCGGGCGCCGCCCGCCCGGACGGCCACGGCGCATTCCGCCGCCCCTGCCGCCGTGGCGCATGGCGCGGCCACGCCGGGCACTTCTCCGGTACCCGCGGCCGCCGCGAGCACCGCACCGGCGGACGACCGCTTCCGCATCGCCAGCGTCGCGCTGGGCGACGCCGTGGACGCCGCGCACGCGGTGCTCCGGCCGAAGGACCGCTTCGCGCCCGCGCAGCCGTCGATCTACGCCAGCGTGGCCACGCGGGGCCGCACCGCGGGCGTGGTGCTGGGCGCGCGCTGGCGCTACCTGGAAGGCGCGGGCCAGACCATCGGCGCGATCGACCAGGCCATCGCCACCGACGGCGCGGCGGTCACCGCCTTCCAGCTGCGCAACCCGCAGCCCTGGCCGACCGGCCGTTACCGCGTCGAGATCCTGCTCGACGGCCGGGTCGCCGCCAGCCGCGACTTCGAGGTGGGGCCATGAGCCGGCCGGTCCCGCGTCGCCGCCCTACCGCGCCGGCGTCCCGGAAGGCGGCCGCTGCCGGCACAAAAAAAGCCCGCCGGTCGGCGGGCTTTTCGGTGCGGCCGGCGGAGGGGCCGGCTCAGGCACCGGCCACCGCGTAGCCCTTCAGCCGCGCGGCGAACTCCTGCAGGGCGCGGATGCCGCTCTGCTCGGCCTCGACGATCCACTGCTGCAGCCCCTTGAGCGCCTGCTCGGCGCCGCGCTGCTCCATCAGCGCCGCCAGGCGGTTGCGGAACTCGTACACGGTGCGCAGGGTCGGGCGCTTGGCCAGCACCGCCTGCATGCGCTCGCGGCCCTCGCTGTCCAGCCAGCGGCCGCCGTCGGCCAGCGCGCGGCGCAGGCGGCGCGGCACCGAGCGCAGGCTCTCGCCCGCGTGCGCGGCTTCCTCGCGCAGGGTCGGCACGATCACGCCGCGGTAGTAGTCGGTCATCGCCTGGAAGCGGTGGGTGAGCACCGCCTTCAGCGTCTCGGCGTCGGGCAGGTGCACGTTCGGGCGCACGTCCAGCGCGGGCGCCACGCGCAGCACCTTGGCCAGGCCCACCGCGCGCAGCGCGCAGATCGCCGCCCAGCCGATGTCGAACTCCCACCTGCGCAGGGCGAACTTGGCCGAGCTGGGGAAGGCGTGGTGGTTGTTGTGCAGCTCCTCGCCGCCGATCCAGAAGCCCCACGGGATGAGGTTGGTGGCGGTGTCGGCGCTCTCGAAGTTGCGGTAGCCCCACCAGTGGCCGACGCCGTTGACGAAGCCGGCGGCCCAGAACGGGATCCAGATCATCTGCACCGCCCAGATCGCCGCGCCGATCACGCCGAACAGCGCCACGTCGATGACCAGCATCAGCGCCGGGCCCCAGTACGGGTGGCCGCCGTAGAGCTTGCGCTCGATCCAGTCGTCCGGGGTGCCGCGGCCGTACTTCTCCAGGTCGTCCTTCTTCAGCGCGGCCTCGCGGTACAGCGACACGCCGTCCCAGAACACCTTCTTGATGCCGTAGATCTGCGGGCTGTGCGGGTCCTCCTCGGTCTCCACCTTGGCGTGGTGCTTGCGGTGCACCGCCACCCACTCCTTGGTGACCATGCCGGTGGTGAGCCAGCCCCAGAAGCGGAAGAAGTGCGACACCGACCAGTGCAGGTCCACGCCGCGGTGGGTCTGGCAGCGGTGCAGGTACAGCGTCACCGTGAAGATGGTCAGCTGGGTCATCACCAGCAGGTAGACCAGCTTGGCCAGCCAGCCGGCGTGGGTGAGGCCGTTGGCCAGGAAGTTCAGTACGGCGTCTGACATCGTGAGGGGTACTCGGGAAGCGTGGAGGCAGTCTAGTCGAGGGCGTTCCGTACCCACCAGCATGGCCGGCGGCGCGCGATGCCGCAGGGCTCACGTTTTTGCCGGTTGCCACACCATGGGGGCACCCGGACAATCAGGCGATGACTATGCCATCTCCCCTGTTAAGGCTGGATAAGCTCCGCCGCCGCCGCGCCGGGCGGCCCGCCGTGAAGGATCTCAGCCTGACGCTGGATCGCGGCCAGGTGCTGGGCCTGCTGGGCGTGAACGGCGCCGGCAAGTCCACCACCCTGGCGATGGTCGCCGGGGCGCTGCGCCCGGACGGCGGCGCCATCGCGCTGGACGGGCGGGATTTCCTGGAGCACCCGGAACTGGCCCGCCGCCTGCTCGGCTGGCTGCCGGAACGTGCCCCGCTGTGGCCGGAACTGACCGTGGCGGAACACCTGGACGCGCACGGCCGCCTGCGCGGCCTGGCCGGCGCCGCGCTGCGCCGGGCGCGCGAGGACGCGCTGGCGCGGCTGGAGCTGGCGCCGCTGGCGCGCCGCCTGGCCGGCGTGCTCTCGCAGGGCCAGCGCCAGCGCCTGGGGCTGGCCTGCGCGCTGCTGCACAGGCCCGCGCTGCTGGTGCTGGACGAGCCGGCCAACGCGCTCGACCCGGTGCAGGTGGCCGCGCTGCGCGCGCTGGTGCGCGAGGAGGCGGCGAACGGCGCCGCGGTGATCCTGTCCACCCACCTGCTCGCCGAGGTCACCGCGGTGTGCGACCGCGTGGCGATCCTGCACGAGGGCACGCTGCGCCACGAGGGCCCGCTGGCCGGCACCGACGCCGCGGCGCTGGAGCGCCGCTTCTTCGAGATCGCCATGGGCGGCGAGGCGAAAGCCGCATGAGCACGCTGGCGGTGATGCGGCTGGAACTGCGCCGCCTGATGGTGCAGCCGCTGGCCTGGGTGCTGGCCGCGCTGACCCTGGCCTGGCTGGCCTGGCGCTTCGTGCTGCTGCTGGGCCAGTTCCTCGGCATGCAGATCCGGCTGGCGGCGCTGCCCGACGGCCCCGGCTTCACCGACATCGTGGCGGTGCCGCTGCTGGCGCAGCTGGCCTTCCTCGCCTTCCTGGTGGTGCCGCTGCTGACCATGTCGGCGCTGGCCGGCGAGCGCCGCGCCGGCACGCTGGCGCTGATGGCCGGGATGGGCCTGCCGCCCTCGCGCATCGTGCTGGGCAAGTACCTCGCGCTGCTCGCCTGGCTGCTGCTGTGGCTGCTGCTCGCGCTGGCGATGCCGCTGGCGCTGGCCCGCGCCACCTCGCTGGACTGGGGCAAGCTGGCCGCCGCCGCGCTGGGCCTGGCGCTGCTGCTGGCGGCGCTGGCCGCGCTGGGCCTGGCCTGCTCGGCCTTCGCCGCGCACCCGGCGATCGCCGCCGCCGCCGCGCTGGCGCTCGCGCTGGCGCTGTGGACGGTGAACCTGGGCGCGCGGATGGCGGGCCTCGACGGCGGCGCGATCAACTGGCTGGCGATGAGCACGCACCTGCAGCCGCTGCTGCGCGGGCTGGTCTCCAGCGCCGACCTGGCGTGGTTCGGCCTGCTGGTCGCGCTGGCGCTGGCGCTGGCCGTGCGCCGCGTGGCCGACGAAAAGGAGCGCGACTGATGCGCCCGTCCGGACGCCTGAACGGCTGGCTGTTCGCGCTGGCCCTGCTGGCCGGCGCCGGCGCGCTGGGCTACCTCTCCGCCCGCCACGCCCACGTGGCCGACTGGACCCGCGGCGGCCGCGCCAGCCTCGCGCCGGAGAGCCGCGCCGTGCTGGACCGGCTCGCCGGCCCGGTGGAGGTGACCTGCTACGCCAGCCCGCAGGGCGACCTGCGGCAGACCGTGGCCGGCTTCCTCGAACGCTACCGGCGGGCCAAGCCCGACCTCACGCTCACCTTCGTCGACCCGCAGCAGGACCCGGCGGCGATGCGCGAGCTGGGCATCACCGTGGACGGCGCGCTGGTCGTGCGCTACCAGGGCCGCGAGCAGCGCCTGGACGAGCTGTCCGAGCGCAGCCTGACCAACGCGCTGGAACGCCTGGCGCGCGGCGGCGAGCGCATCGTCGCCTTCGTCACCGGCGACGGCGAGCGCCAGGCCGACGGCAGGGCCAACGCCGATCTCGGCACCTTCATGGCGCAGCTGGAGCCGCGCGGGCTGCGCGCGGTGCCGCTGAACTTCTCGCAGGTCGCCGCGGTGCCGCGGCACACCGACCTGGTGGTGCTGGCCAGCCCGGAGACGCCGCTGCCGGCCGGCGCGGTGAGGGCGCTGGTCGACTACGTGCAGGGCGGCGGCAACCTGCTGTGGCTGTCCGAGCCGGGCAACGACGACCTCGGCCTCGCCCCGCTCGCCGACGCGCTGGGCGTGCGCGCGCTGCCCGGCGTGCTGGTGGACGGCGGCGGCGCCGCGCTGGGCCTGAAGGACCCGCGCCTGATCGCGCTGGGCAGCTACCCGATCCACCCGATCACCCGCGGCTTCACCCTCGCCACGCTGTTCCCGCAGGCCTCGGCGCTGGCGCGCACCCGCGCGCAGGACTGGGCGGCGGTGCCGTTCCTGCGCTCCGGCCCGCAGAGCTGGACCGAGTTCCAGCCGATCCGCAACGACGGCGACTCGACCATCCGCTACGACGCCGACGCCGGCGAGCTGAAGGGGCCGCTGGACTTCGGCTTCGCGCTGTCGCGGCTGTCGCCGAGCCCGGACAAGAGCGTGCAGCGCGCGGTGGTGATCGGCGACGGCGACTTCCTCTCCAACACCTTCCTCGGCAACGGCGGCAACCGCGCGCTGGGCGAGCGCATCTTCGACTGGCTGCTCGGCGACGACGCGCTGGTGAACCTGCCGCCGCGCGGCGCGCCGGACCGCGTGGTCGAGCTCTCGCAGGGCGCGCTGGGCGCGCTCACCTGGGGCTTCCTGGTGGCGCTGCCGCTGCTGCTGCTCGCCATCGGCGGCCTGGTCGCCTGGCGCCGGCGCCGCCGGTGAGGCGCGCCGCGCGCCAGCGCCTGCTGCTCGCCGGCGGCGTCGCCGCGCTGCTCGCGCTGGCGTTCTGGCAGTGGCGGCACGACCAGGCGCGGCAGCCGTCGCAGCTGCTCGCGCTCGACCCGGACGCGGTGCGGACCGTCGAGCTGCGCCTGGCCGGCGCGCCCACCGAGCACTACGCCAGGCGCGACGGCCGCTGGTGGCGCACCGACGGCACGCCCGCGCCGGCCGACCAGGGCCGCCTCGGCGAGCTGGCCGCCACCGCGCAGGCGCCGGTGCTGGCCTGGCGGCCGGCCGGCGACTTCGACCCGGCCCGGATCGGCCTCGCGCCGCCGCAGGCCGTGCTGCGGCTGGACGGCCACGTGCTGGAGTTCGGCGAAACCGCCGTCACCGGCCCGCAGCGCTACGTGCGCGTGGACGGCGCCCACGTCGCGCTGGTGCCGCTGCGCTACGCGCCGCGCGCGGCGGGCGGCAAGCGGCTCACGCTCAACTAGCGCCTGCCGCGACCGCCGGACGCAAACCCGGCGCAGGCACGGGTACGGCACGCGCCCGTCCTGCGAGCGAGCCGCCCGGCTCCCTCGACGTCATTCCGGCGAAGGCCGGAATCCAGCCGGGCACGGGTGCGAAGCACACAAG
The DNA here is from genome assembly GCF_003148905.1 of Fulvimonas soli. Classification (GTDB taxonomy): domain Bacteria; phylum Pseudomonadota; class Gammaproteobacteria; order Xanthomonadales; family Rhodanobacteraceae; genus Fulvimonas; species Fulvimonas soli. Next base: position 32,814 of record NZ_QGHC01000002.1, read on the forward strand.
ACCCGGGCGGGGCGCTTCGCGCAGCGCATTTCGCCGGATGACCCGCTACGTCCGCTCCTGCGGGGCCGCCCGAGGGCGTTCCTCGCGCTGTGCGCGTTCGCCCGGCGCTCACCGAAATGGCGGCACGCCCGGACCACCGCCGCGCGCCACCCGCTTGCGACGCGCCGCGCGGCCCCCATATCGTGCGGCATTCGTCCAACGGGAGCAGCGCGATGGGCCAGCAGGCGATCGGCGTGGTCGGCATGGCGGTGATGGGGCGCAACCTCGCGCTCAACATCGCCAGCCGCGGTTTCGGGGTCGCGGTCTACAACCGCAACCGCGCGGTCACCGACGAGGTGGTCGCCGCGCACCCGGGCCAGCTCCATCCCTGCTTCGAGCTGGCCGATTTCGTCGCCGCGCTGGAGCGGCCGCGGCGCATCCTGCTGATGATCAAGGCCGGCGACCCGGTCGACCAGATGCTGGAGGCGCTCAAGCCCCTGCTCGCGCCCGGCGACGTGGTGATCGACGGCGGCAACAGCTTCTTCCAGGACACCATCCGCCGCGAGCGCATGATGCGCGAGGCGGGCCTGCGCTTCATCGGCACCGGCGTCTCCGGCGGCGAGGAAGGCGCGCTGCACGGCCCCTCGATCATGCCCGGCGGCCCGGCCGAGGCCTACGCGCTGGTCGAGCCCATCCTCAAGGCCATCGCCGCGCGCGCGCCCGACGGCTCGCCGTGCGTCACCCACGTCGGCCCCGACGGCGCGGGCCACTACGTGAAGATGGTGCACAACGGCATCGAGTACGGCGACATGCAGCTGATCGCCGAGAGCTACGCGCTGCTCAAGCACGTGCTCGGCCTGTCCAACGCGGAGCTGGCCGACACCTACGCCGAGTGGAACCGGGACGAGCTGGACAGCTACCTGATCGAGATCACCTCCAAGATCTTCCGCCGCAAGGACCCCGACACCGGCAAGGACCTGGTCGACGTGATCCTCGACCGCGCCGCGCAGAAGGGCACCGGCAAGTGGACCAGCCAGAGCGCGCTGGACCTCGGCGTGCCGCTGTCGCTGATCACCGAGTCGGTGTTCGCGCGCGTGCTGTCCGCGCTGAAGGACGAGCGCGTGGCGGCGAGCGAGGCGCTGCGCGGCCCGCGGACCAGGCCGTTCGACGGCGACCGCGCCGCCTTCGTCGAGGCGGTGCGCCGCGCGCTGTACCTGAGCAAGCTGGTGTCCTACGCGCAGGGCTTCGCCCAGCTGCGCGCGGCGGCGGACGAATACCGCTGGCCGCTGGACTACGGCGCGATCGCCTCGATCTGGCGCGGCGGCTGCATCATCCGCGCGCGCTTCCTGCAGGACATCACCGACGCCTACGCGCAGCAGCCGGGGCTGACCAACCTGCTGCTGGCGCCGAAGTTCCGCGACATCGCGCTGGCCTACCAGGACGCGCTGCGCGAGGTGGTGGCGCTGGCGGTGGCGCGCGGCATCCCGGTGCCGTGCTTCTCGATGGCGATCGCCTACTACGACGGCTACCGCAGCGAGCGGCTGCCGGCCAACCTGATCCAGGCGCAGCGCGACTTCTTCGGCGCGCACACCTTCGAGCGCGTCGACAAGCCAGGCAGCTTCCATGCCGCGTGGGAGTGAACGAAAAGGCCCATCGCGGCCGGCGGCCGCTCCCACAGGGCTGGCCTCATTCTCCCGCGGGAGCGGCCGCCGGCCGCGATGACCAAACACCCGCCACGCCGACAAACCATCCCCACGTGCCCCGCGCACGCCCCCCCCATGCCCGAACTCCCCGAAGTCGAAACCACCCGCCGCGGCATCGAGCCCCACCTGGTCGGCCGCCGCATCGCCGCGGTGACGCTGCGCCGGCCGGACCTGCGCTGGCCGATCCCGCGCGAGGTGGCCGAGCTCCTGCCCGGCCAGCGCATCGAGGCGGTGGAGCGGCGCGCGAAATACCTGCTGCTGCGCACCGACGCCGGCAGCGCGCTGCTGCACCTGGGCATGAGCGGCATGCTGCGCGTGCTGCCGCCCGACGCGCCGCCGGGCAGGCACGACCACGTGGACATCGCGCTGGAAGCGGGCCGGACCGGCGGCCCGCGCGTGCTGCGCTTCACCGACCCGCGCCGCTTCGGCTGCCTGCTGTGGCAGCCGCCGGGCGAGACGCACGAGCTGCTCGCCGCGCTCGGCCCCGAGCCGCTCACCGACGCCTTCGACGGCGACCTGCTCTGGCACCTCTCGCGCGGCCGCAGCGCGGCGGTGAAGCTGTTCCTGATGGACAACGCGGTGGTCGTCGGCGTGGGCAACATCTACGCCAGCGAGGCGCTGTTCGCCGCCGGCATCGACCCGCGCCGGCCCGCCGGCAGCGTCTCCCGCGCGCGCTACGCGCGGCTGGCCGCCGAGGTGAAGCGCATCCTCGCCTGGGCGATCGAGCGCGGTGGCACCACCCTGCGCGACTTCCTCAACCCCGACGGCGCGCCGGGCTACTTCTTCCGCGAGCTTTTCGCCTACGGCCGCGCGGGCCAGCCCTGCAAGGCCTGCGGCACGCCGATCCGCCAGGTCGTGCTGGGCCAGCGCTCGACGTTCTGGTGTCCGCGCTGTCAGCGCTGAAGCATCGCTAGTAACGGTTGACGTTAGTAACGCACAACGTTACTACCAGGCCGTGATCGAGACCTTTCGCTGCGCCGACACGGAAGCCTTCTTCAACGGCAAGCGCGCGCGCCGCTGGGTCGGCATCGAACCCGTTGCCATGCGCAAGCTCGCCATGCTCCATCGCGCCGGACGACTGGATGACTTGCGCATACCGCCCGCCAACCGGCTCGAAGCCCTGAAAGGCGAGCGGGCCGGGCAATACAGCATCCGGCTCAACGACCGGTTCCGCGTGCGCTTCCGCTGGCACAAAGGCGATGCCTACGACGTGGAGATCGTCGATTACCACTGAAGTCCCGAACCTGAAACCGCGACACCACCGAGACAAACCATGCGCACCGTCCCCTATCCGCATCCCGGCGAAATCCTGCTGGAGGAATTCCTCGTGCCGATGGGAATCAGCCAGTACCGGCTTGCCAAGGAGATCGGCATTCCGGCCACGCGCGTGGGCGAGATCGTCGCCGGCCGGCGCGCCATCACCGCCGACACCGGACTGCGCCTGTCCCGGTTCTTCGGTACCAGCGAAGGTTTCTGGACGGGCCTGCAGGACGATCACGACCGCGCGCAGGCCAAGGACCGCATCGCCAAGACACTGGATGGCATCACACCCTGGTGCCAGCACGTCGCCTGACCAGGGGCGACGTCAACGTCTGCGATCCAGGGTTTCAGACCCAGCGGAACGCCACGTGCGCGTTGCCGAACTCCGGATCGCCGGCGTCGCCGCCGCGCTCGGCGACCAGCGGCACCGGCAGGCCGTCGACCTCCAGCGCCTGGCCCTGGGCGAAGTCGGCGCCGAGCGCCAGCAGCTCCACCAGCCGCTCGCACAGCAGGCCGGCGCGGTCCAGGTCGCGGTCGGGCACGTTGCGCAGGTCGAGGTCGGGGCGGCCGAACTTGCGCAGGCCGCGGGTGTTGATGCGCGAGCGGCCCGACTGCGCCTCCTCGCGGCGCAGGATCAGCACGTGGCTGCGCGGCGGCGCACCGCCGGGCACGAGGTAGCGCCGGCGCCAGTCGGCGGCGGAGAACAGCGAGAGGATCTGCGGATCGAGCACCGCGCCGCCGCCCACGTCGAGCAGGCCGGCGATCACGCCCAGGGTGTCGCGCAGGTAGTCGAGCGAGGCCTGGTCGGCGAGCTCGCCGCGGATCACCAGCGCCTCGGGCGCGCGCCGCGCGGCCTCGTAGGCCTCGGGCGACTCCTCGCGCAGCACCTCGCCCAGCGCGCCGGCGAGCGGATAGCCCTCCCAGCCGCGCAGCACGGCGTTCTGGAAGCGCTTGAGCTCCACGCCCCTGGGCAACCCGGCGCTGGCGTAGCGCGCGGCGGGGATCGCCAGGTCCGGCGCGAAGCCGCCGAACACGTAGAACTGCAGCAGGGCGTTCCCGCCGGGCTGCTGCCAGTAGGGGCGCGGCCATTCGGGCGCGGCGGCGGGTTCGCTCATGGTGAAGTCCTCGGTGGATGGCCGCGCGGGCGCGCTCAGTGGTTTTCGCCGAGCGGCAGCACGGCCTGCTGCAGCTCGATGCGGCCGCGCCCCTCGGTGATCTTCTTGAACTCGGCGCGGCTCACCGAGACATAGCGGTCGTTGCCGCCGATCTCAACCTGCGGGCCCTCGGTGACCGCGCGGCCCTGCTCGTCCACGCGCACCACCATGGTGGCCTTGCGGCCGGAGTGGCAGATCGTCTTGATCTCGTCGATGTTGTCCGCCCAGGCCAGCAGGTACTGGCTGCCCTCGAACAGCTCGCCGCGGAAGTCGGTGCGCAGGCCGTAGGCCAGCACCGGGACGTGGAGCCGGTCCACCACGTCGGTGAGCTGCCACACCTGCGCCTTGGCGAGGAACTGCGCCTCGTCCACCAGCACGCAGTGCAGCGGCCCGCGCGCGGCGATGTCGGCCTCGACCAGCGCATACAGGTCGGCGTCGGCGGCGAAGCGGCGCGCGTTGGCCTTCAGGCCGATGCGCGAGGCCACCACGCCCTCGCCGTAGCGGTCGTCCAGCGCCGGCGTCAGGATCAGCGTGCGCATGCCGCGCTCGTGGTAGTTGTACGCGCTCTGCAGCAGCGTGGTGGTCTTGCCGGCGTTCATCGCCGAATAGTAGAAGTAGAGCTTGGCCATGCGCGCATGGTAGCGGGGGCAGGGGCGAGGGACGAGGGACGAGGGACGGGTAGCGAGGGCGCACGGTCTGGCGCAGCGCTGGATCGTGCGCCCTCGCTACCCGCCCCTAGCCGCTCGTTCCCGCCCTGTCCCCCACCCCCCGCCTGCTACCATCACCGCATCGCTCCACCCACGCACGCCCTCCTCCATGCTCAACCCCCAACAACTGGCCGCCGTCGAGTACTGCGACGGCCCGCTGCTGGTGCTCGCCGGCGCCGGCTCCGGCAAGACCTCGGTGATCACGCAGAAGATCGCCCACCTGGTCCAGCGCCGGAAGCTGCCCGCCGCGAAGATCGCCGCGATCACCTTCACCAACAAGGCCGCGCGCGAGATGCGCGAGCGCGTGGGCCGGCTGGTCAGCAGCGAGGAGGCCGCCGCGCTCACCGTGTGCACCTTCCACGCGCTGGGCCTGAAGTTCCTGCAGATCGAGCACGCGCGCGCCGGCCTGCGCCGCGGCTTCTCGGTGCTGGACGCGGACGACAGCGAGGGCATCGTCAAGGAGCTCGCCCCGAAGGGCGCCAAGCCCGACGTGCTGTTCGGCATCCGCAACCTCCTGAGCCGCGCCAAGAACGCGGGCCTCTCGCCGGAGGAGGCGCTCGCCGCCGCGCGCAGCCCGAAGGAGCTGGAGGCGGCGACCATCTACGAGACGTACCAGCAGCGCCTGGCCGCCTTCAACGCGGTGGACTTCGACGACCTGATCCGGCTGCCGCTGCGCATCCTGGAAACCGACGCCGAGTGCCGCGACGCCTGGCGCGAGCGCCTGCGCTACCTGCTGGTGGACGAGTACCAGGACACCAACGACGCGCAGTACCGGCTGCTGAGGGCGCTCGCCGGCGAGCGCGGCCGCATGACCTGCGTGGGCGACGACGACCAGTCGATCTACGCCTGGCGCGGCGCCAACCCGGAGAACATCGAGCAGCTCGGCCGCGACTGGCCGAACCTCCGGGTGATCAAGCTGGAGCAGAACTACCGCTGCGGCAAGCGCATCCTGCGCGCGGCGAACAGGCTGATCGCGCACAACCCGCACCTGCACGAGAAGAAGCTGTGGAGCGAGCACCCGGAAGGCGCGCCGATCCGCGTGCTGGAGTGCAAGGACGCCGAGCACGAGGCCGAGCGCGTCGCCGCGATCGCCGCCACCCTGGCCGAGAAGCACAAGGCGCGCTGGCACGACATCGCCATCCTCTACCGCGGCAACTTCCAGGCGCGGCCGCTGGAGAAGGCGCTGCGGCTGGCGCGCATCCCCTACCACCTCACCGGCGCGTTGAGCTTCCTCGACCGCGCCGAGGTGAAGGACCTCTTGTGCTACCTGCGCCTGCTGACCAACCCCAGCGACGACGCGGCCTTCCTGCGCGTGGTCAACTGCCCCAAGCGCGAGATCGGCGCCGCCACGCTGGAGAAGCTCGGCCAGTTCGCGCAGTCGCGGCATTGCTCGCTGCTGGAAGCCACGCGCAGCGACGGCGTGCTGCGCCAGCTCTCGCCGCGGCCGGCGGCGGCGCTGGCGAAGTTCTCGGAGCTGATCGACGAGCTGCGCAGCGCCTCGCTGCACGAGAGCGCGGCCGACCTGGTCGAGCGCGTGCTCCAGCGCACCGGCTACGCCGCGGAGCTGGCCGCCTCGATCCCCGACCAGCCCACGCGCGACCGCAAGCTCGGCAACCTCAGGGAACTGGCCGACTGGTTCCGCGCGATGCAGCGCGACAGCGGCGGCGCCGGCGACCTCGCCGCGCAGCTCGCCCTGCTCAGCCACGCCGACCGCGACGACCCCGGCAACGCCGTGCGCATGATGACCCTGCACGCGGCCAAGGGCCTGGAATTCCGCTTCGTCTTCATCGTCGGCTGCGAGGAGGGCACGCTGCCGCACGAGGGCGCGATCGACGAGGGCCGCGTGGACGAGGAGCGCCGCCTGATGTACGTGGGCATCACCCGCGCCAAGGAGCTGCTCACGCTGTCGTGGTCGGCCAAGGCGAAGAAGTACGGCGAGATCCTCGCCAACCAGCCCAGCCGCTTCCTGCACGAGCTGCCGCAGGAGGACCTGCACTGGCAGGGCCGCGACCCGGAGGCGGACAGGGAAGTGGTGCGCGAGACGGCCGAGTCGCACATGGCGCGCATCGCGGCGATGCTGGCGGGGGGGTGAGGTTCTGCCTTCTCGCCCCGGCGGAGAGGGATCGAGGTGGGGGGTGCGCTTGCGAGGCGCCATGCTCCTGGCGCCTCGCCCGCTCGAGCGCGGGGCCTCCGCAAGGCCGGCCACTCACCCCGGCCCTCTCCCCGGAGTGGAGAGGGAGGCAGGGGCTAGATCAGCCGCTCGCGCTCCAGCTCGCTCTTGAGGTAGGCGTAGTAGATCGGCGCGGCGATCAGGCCGGCCAGGCCGAAGGCGGCCTCCATCGCCAGCATCGCCACCAGCAGTTCCCAGGCGCGCGCGCGGATCTGCGTGCCGACGATGCGCGCGTTGAGGAAATACTCCAGCTTGTGGATCAGGATCAGGAAGCCCAGCGCCGCCACGCCCACCCACAGCGACACCGACAGGCCGGCGATGGTCACCGCGGTGTTGGAGATCAGGTTGCCGATCACCGGCAGCAGGCCGACCACGAAGGTGACCACCACCAGCGTCTTGGCCAGCGGCAGGTGGATGCCGCACAGCGGCAGCACGCCGAGCAGGAACACCGCGGTGAACGCGGTGTTGATCAGCGAGATCTTCAGCTGCGCGAACACGATGTTGTGGAACGCCTCGGCCAGGCCGCGGCAGCGCCGGCCCAGCGCGGCGGCCAGCGGCCCGACCTGGTGCGCGGGGCGCGCGCGGCCCAGCGCCACGATCGCGCCCAGCACCAGGCCGATGACGATGCGCACCAGCGCCCGCGCCGTCTCGCGGCCGGCCAGCTGCAGGCTGCCGGCGTGCTTGCGGGTCAGCTCGCCGGCCATCAGGCGCAGCTCGTCCACGCTGTCGGGCAGCCAGTTCACCAGCGCCGGCGGCAGCTGCTGGCGCGCCTTGTCCACCAGCGGCATCACCTGGTTCTGCCACAGCTCGTCGGGGTTGCCGACCTCGTGGCGCACGAAGCTGATCGTGCCCAGCGTGAGCAGGATCAGCAGCCCCACCACCACCGCGCCCAGCAGCGCCACCACCAGCATGCGCGCGCGGTCGTCGGAGATGCCGCGGCCCAGCCGCGGGCTGATCGTCTGCACCAGCTCGTACACCAGCAGGCCGGCGAACAGCGCCGGCAGCAGGTGCAGCCACAGCACGGCTACCAGCGCGGCGCCGGCCAGCGCGTAGCTGGCGATCTCGGTGGCGCGCGTCGGCGCGCGGAACGTGGACGGATTCGTCGGCATGGCGGAAACGGGCTATGCGGCGGGCCAGTCTCGCAGCCGGCCGCGGGCAATGCCAGTGTGCCGGGGCGGACATCCAGCTGTCGTAAACTCCGGCCAAGCTCTTGCGCCCTTCACTTTCCACAAGGCCGATTCCATGACGTTCCGCCTGCCGACGCTCGCCGCGCTGCTCCTGCTCGCCGGCTGCGCCACCGCCCCCTCGTCCGCCCCGCCGCCGCCCGCCGCCGCCGCGTCCGCGCCGGCCCCGAAGGCCGACACGCCCGCCGACGACAACCTCAACGCCGTGGCCTGGACGCAGACCGCGATCGAGCACGACCTGATCTACCTGCAGACCTACCGCGACGCCCAGGCCCGCCTGCTCGCCGCGCTGAAGGACCCGTCCTGGGACGCGCTGGCCAAGGACGACCGCATGGCGCCGGCGAAGGGCCTCAAGCCCGCGGTGGTGCTGGACATCGACGAGACCGCGCTGGACAACTCGCCCTACCAGGCGCGGCTGGTGCGCAGCGGCGGCGAGTACAACGAGGCCAACTGGGCCGCCTGGTGCAAGGAGGAGAAGGCGCGCGCCCTGCCCGGCGCGGTGGCGTTCGCGCAGTTCGCCGCCAGGCACGGCATCGCGGTGATCTACGTCTCCAACCGCGCCAAGGACCTGAACGGGCCGACCCTGGCCAACCTGCGCAAGGCCGGCTTCCCGGTCTCCGGCCCGGACGCCTTCCTCGGCCTGGATACTTTCGTCGAGGGCTGCGAGCAGGTCGGCACCGAGAAGGGCTGCCGCCGCCAGCTGATCAGCCGCAGGTACCGCGTGCTGATGCAGTTCGGCGACCAGCTCGGCGACTTCGTCACGGTGCTGGCCAACAACGCCGAGGGCCGCGAGCGCGCGCTGGCGCCCTACCGCGACTGGATCGGCACGCGCTGGTTCGTGCTGCCCAACCCGACCTACGGCGGCTGGGAGCCGGCGCTGTTCAACAACGACTGGAGCGCCCCGCGCGGCGAACGGCGCCGCCAGAAGATCGAGGCCCTTCGCGTCGATTGATTGAATTCAATGACTTGCACACAAATTCATAAGGTGTTGCCTTAAGTTTGACGGCCGCGTAACATGCCCTCCGCCGACCCCTGCTGACCTCCAGATCCTTTGCAGGCAAGGCCATTTCCCTTCCGGCGCGGCCGGAATTGCCCCGCGCGGCCACCGCCCGCGGGGTTTTTTCTTGGCCCGCTTGCCGGCCGCGGGCCGCGCCCCGTACCCTGCGCGCCCGGCGGCTCCCGGCCGCCCTTCCGCGAGGAGAGCCGCCCCATGCGTCCGCCATCCCGCCGCCCCGCGCCGGCGCGCGCCTGACCGCGCAGCGCAGTCCTCACGCCCCAACCGGTACAATCCTGCGATGCCTGACATGACCGCGGACTCCTCCGCCCGCAGCCGCGCGCCCTGGTGGTTCAACCTGGCCGGGCACCTGCTCGAGCCCTGGGTGCGCCTGCGCCGCGACCCCGCCGAGCCGGCCGGCCTGCTCAAGCCCGGCGTGCCGGTGTGCTACGTGATCGAGCGCGACGGCTTCTCCGACGCGCTGATCCTCGACCGCGCCTGCCGCGAGGCCGGCCTGCCCTCGCCGATGCGGCCGCTGCCCGGCGCGCGCCGGCGCCGCTCGGTGTTCGCCCTGGTGCGCCGCGACGGCTGGCTGTTCGGCCGCAACCGCCACCGCGCGCCCAACGAGACGCTGGGCCAGCTGGTGCGCGCGCTGGAGGGCGACCCGGAGCGCGACATCCAGATCGTGCCGGTGTCGATCTACGTCGGCCGCGCGCCGGCGCGCGAGTCGGGCTGGTTCAGCGTGCTGTTCTCCGAGAACTGGGTGATGGTGGGCCGCTTCCGCCGCCTGCTGGCGCTGCTGCTCAACGGCCGCGACACGGTGGTGCACTTCTCCGCGCCGGTGTCGCTGCGCGCGGTGATGGAGGAGTCCGGCGCGATCCCGCCGCCGCGGCTGGCGCGCAAGGTGGCGCGGGTGCTGCGCACGCACTTCCGGCGCATCCGCGCGGCGGTGATCGGGCCGGACCTGTCGCACCGGCGCACGGTGGTGGACGCCGTGCTCAACGCCGAGCCGGTGCGCAACGCGATCGCCGCCACCGCGGCGAAGGAGAACATCTCCTACGCCAAGGCCTGGCGGCGCGCGCAGAAGCTGATGTTCGAGATCGCCGCCGACTACTCGCACCCGGTGGTGCGCTCGGCCTCGTTCCTGCTGTCGAACTTCTGGAACAAGCTGTACGACGGCATCGCCATGCACCACTTCGACAAGGCCCGCGCCGCCGCGCCGGGCTACGAGGTGGTGTACGTGCCCAGCCACCGCAGCCACACCGACTACCTGCTGCTGTCCTACCAGCTGCACGTGTCCGGCGTGGTGGTGCCGCACATCGCCGCGGGCGTGAACCTCAACCTGCCGGTGATCGGCCCGATCCTGCGCCGCGGCGGCGCGTTCTTCCTGCGCCGCAGCTTCAAGGGCAACGCGCTGTACTCGGTGGTGTTCAACGAGTACGTCGCGCAGCTGATCGACCGCGGCGTGCCGATGGAGTACTTCATCGAGGGCGGCCGCTCGCGCACCGGCCGCCTGCTGGCGCCGCGCGCCGGCATGCTGGCGATGACCGTGCGCGCCTTCCTGCGCGCGCCGCGCCGGCCGGTGCTGTTCCAGCCGGTGTACATCGGCTACGAGAAGCTGATGGAGGGCAAGAGCTACATCGGCGAACTGTCCGGCAAGCCGAAGGAGAAGGAGTCCCTGCTCGGCCTGCTGCGCGGCCTCGGCGGCGTGCTGCGCCAGCGCTACGGCCACGTGGCGCTGAACTTCGGCGAGCCGATCGAGCTGACCCCGCTGCTGGACCAGGCCAGCCCGGACTGGCGCGCCTATGCCGGCAACCCCGACGCCAAGCCGGAATGGCTGAGCGGCGTGGTCGACCGCCTGGCCGAGCAGATCCAGGTCAACATCAACCGCGCCGCCGACGTCAACCCGATCAACCTGCTGGCGCTGGCGCTGCTGGCCACGCCCAAGCACGCGATGGCCGAAAGCGACCTGCTCGCGCAGCTGGAGCTGACCAAGGCCCTGGTCGCCGAGCTGCCCTACTCCGAGCGTATCACCCTCACCCCGCTGGAGCCGGCCGCGATCATCGCCTACGGCGAGCAGATGGGCTGGATCCGCCGCGTGCGCCACCCGCAGGGCGACGTGCTGGTGGCCGACGACGAGCCGGCGGTGCTGCTCAGCTACTTCCGCAACAACGTGCTGCACCTGGCCGCCACCGCGGCCTGGGTGGCCTGCTGCTTCCTCAACAACCGGCGCATGTCGCGCGCCTCGGTGGTGCGGCTGGGCCGCATCGTCTACCCGTTCATCCAGGGCGAGCTGTTCCTGCCGTGGGACGCCGAGGGCTTCGGCGCGCAGATGCAGGCCACCATCGACTTCTTCGTGCGCCGCGGCCTGCTCGAGTCCAGCGGCGAGGGCCGCCTGCTCGAGCGCGGCCCCGGCCAGGACGACGCCGCCTTCCAGCTCAAGGTGATCGCGCGCAGCCTGATCCAGGCCTTCGAGCGCTACTACATCGCCATCGCCGCGCTGGCCAAGAGCGGCCCGCACAAGCTCACCGCGGCCGAGCTGGAGAACGCCTGCGCGCTCACCGCGCAGCGGCTGTCCCTGCTCAACGAGCAGACCGCGCCGGAGTTCTTCGACAAGGCGCTGTTCCGCGGCTTCATCCAGAAGCTGCGCGAGCAGCGCGTGGTGTGGACCGACGAGAACGGCAAGCTCGACTACGCCGAGGCGCTGGAGGACATGGTGCGCGACGCGCGGGTGATCCTCTCGCGCGAGGTGCGCCACTCCATCCTCAAGATCACCGGCGACGGCGACCGCGACGCCGCGCGCGCCGAGGAGGCGCGGGCCGCCGCGCCGCAGCCCGCCCCCGCGCCGCTGCCCGACGACGCCGGCAGCGCCGACCTGCACGCGCGCCACGTCGCCGCCGAGCGGCACGCGCACGCCCACGAGGCCGGCACCGTCGTCGCGCAGGAGAAGCCCGGCGGCGGGGAACCGCCGGCCTGAACGTCCCATCCTGTAGCATGCGCGCATGAACGAGCAGCCCCAATCCGACGCCGGCACCACCCACTTCGGCTTCCGCGACGTGCCGGTGGCCGAGAAGCAGCGGCTGGTCGGCCAGGTGTTCACCTCGGTCGCGCGCAGCTACGACCTGATGAACGACCTGATGTCGTTCGGCATCCACCGCCTGTGGAAGCGCCACTTCGTCGCGGTGAGCGGCGTGCGCCCCGGCGACCGCGTGCTGGACCTGGCCGGCGGCACCGGCGACATCGCCGCGCTGCTCAAGCCGGTGGTGGGCGCGGCCGGCGAGGTGGTCGTCGGCGACATCAACGCGGCGATGCTGCAGGTGGGACGCGACCGCCTCACCGACCGCGGCCTGGTCGGCGGCCTGCGCTGGGCGCAGCTCAACGCCGAGTGCCTGCCGTTCCCGGACGCCAGCTTCGACGCGGTGACCATGGCCTTCGGCCTGCGCAACGTCACCGACAAGGACAAGGCGCTGGCCGACATCTGCCGCGTGCTCAAGCCGGGTGGCCGCGCGCTGGTGCTGGAGTTCAGCCGCGTGCGGAGCGAGCTGTTCGGCAAGCTCTACGACTTCCACTCCTTCCAGGTGCTGCCGCGCCTGGGCCGGCTGTTCGCCGGCGACGCCGACAGCTACCGGTACCTGGCCGAGTCGATCCGCAAGCACCCGGACCAGGCGACGCTGAAGGGCATGATGGAGCGCGCCGGCTTCGGCCGCGTGGAGGTGCGCAACCTCACCAACGGCATCGTGGCGATCCACAGGGGCTACAAGCTCTAGCCAGCCGGCTTGACCCGCACGATTTGATGCAGCTGCATCAAATCGTGCGCATCGAGTTCGGCCCGGCCAGGGACAAGGCCAACCTCACGAAACACGGGGTTTCGCTGGGGACTGGCAGCCGAACTCGATCGGGATGCCGCGCTGGTCCGGGCCGACCGCCGTTTCGACTATGACGCATGGCGCATGGTCGCGCTCGCTCCGAAGACCCGAACCCTCTACTACGTGGCTTTCGTGGACTTGGCGATGCGCTGCGGATCATCAGCCTGCGCCGCGCCACCTGGCGGGAAGTGAAACACCATGTCGAAAGCATCCAGCAAGCGCGCCGCCATCACCTTGCCCTCCGCCCGGGAAGACAAGGCGATCCGCGCCGCCGCGAAAACCGACCCGGACGCGCGCCCGCTGGCGCCGAAGCAACCGAAGGCGGTGGTCCCGATGAAAGCGCTGCGCGGACGCCCCGGTCCAACGCGGCCAGGCAACCGGTGCCGGTGCGCTACAGCCCCGAGGTCCTGACGTACTTCAAGAGTACCGGGGAAGGCTGGCAGGCGCGCATGGACCAGGTGCTGCGCGACTACGTGCAGCGCCATTCGCGCCGGGCCTTGAGTCAAACCGCGCGCAGATCCTCGGCCAGCTCCCCGTGCGCCAGCGCGTCGGCCTCGTGCGCCGGCTCGCGCCAGGGCTCGGCCAGCGCCTCGGCGTACCAGCGGCGCATGCCCGGCAGCTCGCGCAGGCGCGCGGCATAGGCGGCCGGCTCCGGCGCCAGCGGCAGGCCGTAGCTCTGGATGCGCCAGGCCACCGGGGCGAAGAAGGCGTCCACCGCGCCGAACGCCGGGCCGGCGAGGAAGGGGCCGCCGAAGCGGTCCAGGCCCTCGCTCCAGAGCTCGGCGAGGCGGCCGAGGTCGGCCTGCAGGGCCGCGCCGATGCCGCGCAGCCGCACGCGCAGCCCGCAGTTCATCGGGCAGGTGCCGCGCAGCGCGGCGAAGCCGGCGTGCATCTCCGCCGCCGCGCAGCGCGCCCAGGCGCGCGCGGCGGCGTCGGCCGGCCAGACGCCGGCGTGGCGCTCGGCCAGGTACTCGGCGATCGCCAGCGATTCCCACACCACCGCCTCGCCGTCGCGCAGGCAGGGCACCTTGCCGTTGGGCGAGAAGGCGCGGAACGCCCGCCAGTTGTCCGGGCCGCCGAAGGGCGTGATGCGCTCGGCGAACGGGATGCCCAGCTCGGTGAGCAGCAGCCACGGCCGCAGCGACCAGGACGAGTAGTTCTTGTTGGCGATGTGCAGTTCGTACACGGACGGCTCCCGGAGGTTTCTAGGTCGATGCGCGTGCGGGCGCGGCGTCTTCGCAGCGGCGCTTGAGCCCTGCCGCCTCGGTGGCCAGGTAGGACCGGGTCGGCGCGCCGCCGAGCCAGCCGGCCAGGATGCCGAGCGGCCCCTCGAAGCGCGCCTCGAGGGTCACCGCCGCGCCCTGCGGCGACGGCTCGATCCAGTGCCCCGCGACCACCCGCACGCCCGGCCCGCGCGAAACCCACACGAAGCCCTGCCGCGGGCGCCAGTCGGTCACCGTCCACACGGCCGGGCGCAGGCGCGGCTGCGCGATGCGCACCTGCGCGCCGGCCTCCAGCGGCCCCGGCCGCAGCGGCTCGACGCGCAGCATCGTGGGCGTCCACTCGGGCCAGCGCTCGATCTCGGCCAGCACCCGCCAGACCCGCTCCGGCGCGGCCGCGATCGTCACTTGGTGACGGAAGACCGGCATGCTGACCTCCTATCGCTCGGGAGCCGGCGCGCGCATACCGCGGCGCTCTCAGCCGCGCTCGCACGCCTCGTCCGGCAGCGCCGCCTGCGGCGGCGTGGCGCGCCGGCGCGTGTTGGCCAGCACCACGCCGCCCACCGTGATGACGCCGCCGGCCAGGGTGAGCAGGCCGGGCCGCTCGCCCAGCCAGACCCAGCCGATCAGCACCGCGATCGGCGGCGAGAAGTAGATGAAGCTGGTCACCTGCGAGGCGGTGGCGCGGTGCACCGCGTAGTTCCACGCGAGGTAGCCGAGGAAGGTGGGCGCGACGCCCAGCCACAGCAGCGCGGCGATGTGCGGCCACGACGCCGCGGCCAGCGCCTGCGGCAGGTGCGCGCCGAACGGCAGCGCGCCCAGCGCGCCGGCGACGAAGGTGCAGGTGGTGACCGCCAGCGTGCCGTGCCGCGCGAACAGCGGCTTCTGCCCCACGAAGTAGATCGAGGTGGCCAGCACGCAGACCAGCACCAGCGCGGCCATCGGCTCGAACCTCACCTGCCTGCCGCTGGCCAGCACCACCAGCACCACGCCGACCAGCGCCACGCCGAGGCCGGCCAGCGTGCGCGCGGGCAGCCGCTCGCCCAGCCACAGCGCCGACAGCGTCGCGGTGGCGGCCGGCGCCAGCGAGATCAGGATCGAGGCGGTGCCGCTGGCGATGCGCGTCTCCGCGACGTTCAGGCACAGGTGGTAGACGGTCAGGCCGGCGAGGCCGAGCAGCGCCAGCCGCGGCCACTCGGCGGGGCCGGGCAGGCGGATGCGCCGCGCGGCGGCCAGCGCGAGGAAGCACAGCGCGCCGATGCCCAATCGCGCGAAGGCCACCTCGCCGGGCGTGAACGCGGGCAGCGCGTAGGCGATCGCCGCGTAGGCGGACGACCAGGTGAGCAGGGCGACGGCGATGCAGGCGAGCGCCTGGCCGTCCAGGCGCGGGGAGCTGTCCATGGGACGTTTCCGGGTGGGGAATGCTGCGCATGCTAGCGGCGTGCCCGCTGCGCCGGAATGACGGATCGTCGTACAGTGTGCATCCCCCGCCATCGAAGCCGAATCCGCCACGCCCGCATGACCTTCGAATCGAAAACCGCCATGGACGCCAAGGACTGGCAGATCCTGGAGGCCCTGCAGCAGGACGCGCGCCTGGGCTATGCCGAGCTGGGCCGCAAGGTGCGGCTGTCCGCGCCGGCGGTGGCCGAACGGGTGCGGCGGCTGGAGGAGGCCGGGGTGATCGCCGGCTACCGCGCGGTGGTCGACCCGCAGCGGCTGGGCTACGCCATCGACGCGATGATCCGGCTGCGCTGCGACGGCGGCGTCTGCGCGCGCATCGGCCAGGTGGTGGCGGACATCCCCGAGGTGCTGGACTGCCGCCGCCTCGCCGGCGAGGATTCCGCCCTGCTGCGCGTGGTGGCGATGTCGGTGCCGCACCTGGAGCTGGTGCTCGACCGCCTGCTCAAGCTGCACCCGAGCATCAGCACCACCACGCTGGTGGTGCTGCAGACGCCGCACGCGAACCGGCCGATCACCCGCGCGATGTGGCGCGACGCGCAGGACGCGCAACCGTCGTGAGCGCCCGTCCGCCGCGTTCCGCGCCCGCCGTGGCGCCGTCCTTTCCCTCCGGCGCGCCGCGGCGCGGCGCGCGCCTCTCCCGACCCGCTCCATGACCGACGACAAACGCCCCGATCCCCCCGCCCCGCCCGCCGCCGCCGACGCCCCCGCCGATCCCGCGCGCCGGCGCCTGCTCGGCGGCCTCGCCGCCGCCGGCGCGACCCTGGCCGCCGGCGGCTACGCGCACACGGCGGCGCGCGCCGGCAGGCCCGCGCCGCCCCTGCCGCCGGAGCGGCTGGACGCGCTGCTGCGCGAGCGCATCCGCAAGGTGGTGGTGATCTACGCCGAGAACCGCAGCTTCAACAACCTGTTCGCCGACTTCCCCGGCGTGCGGCAGCCGCTCAGCGCGCTCAAGCCCGAGCAGTACCAGCAGCGCGACCGCGACGGCTCGCTGCTCAAGACCCTGCCGCCGGTCTGGCACGGCCTGGCGCCGCACGCGCAGGTGGTCAACCACCGCAGCTACCAGGTCCTGCAGGAGGACATCACCGGCCTGCCCAACGCGCCGTGGGCGCTGCGCACCGGCGACGGCGAGCCGCTGCCGACCGGCGTGGTGACGCGCGACCTGGTGCACCGCTTCTACGAGAACCAGCTGCAGATCAACGGCGGCCGCAACGACGGCTTCGTCGCCTGGGGCGACACCGGCGCGATGGTGATGGGCTACTACGCCCACGGCGCGGCCAACCTGCGCCTGTGGCAGCTGGCGCGGCAGTACACGCTGTGCGACAACTTCTTCATGGGCGCCTTCGGCGGCTCCTTCCTCAACCACCAGTACCTGGTGGCCGCGCAGCCGCCGTACTACCCCGATGCCGACCGGAGCCCGGCGCGCTTCAACATCGCCGAGACCGAGAGCGGCGAGGCCACCGACATCCGCCTCAAGCTGGCCCACGACTCGCCGGCCAGCGCGATGGACGGCAAGCCCAAGTTCGCCTCGCGCAGCGCGCTCACGCCCGACTTCTGGGCGGTCAACACGATGATGCCGGCCTACGCGCCCAGCGCCACGCAGATGCCCGGCCACCCGGAGCTGGCCGACCCGGACAGCCCCAACACGCTGCCGCCGCAGGTGCACAAGACCATCGGCGACGTGCTCTCCGACGCCGGCGTGGACTGGGCCTGGTACGCCGGCGGCTGGCAGCTCGCGCTGGAGGGCAAGGGCGACGGCGACCAGAAGGAGTTCCCGCAGCGGCCCAACTTCCAGATCCACCACCAGCCGCTCAACTACTTCAAGCGCTTCGCACCGGGCACCCGCGAGCGCGCCGAGCACCTGCGCGACGCCGGCACCGGCGAGACCGCGCGGACCAACCGCTTCCTCGCCGACGTCGAGGCCGGCCGCCTGCCCACGGTGAGCTTCTACAAGCCGCAGGGCGACCTCAACATGCACGCCGGCTACTCCGACGTGGACGCCGGCGACCGCCACGTCATGCGCGTCGTCGAGGCGCTGCAGAACTCGGCGGACTGGCCGCACCTGCTGGTGGTCGTCACCGTGGACGAGAACGGCGGCTGGTGGGACCACGTGGCGCCGCCCAGGGCCGACCGCTGGGGGCCGGGCTCGCGCATCCCGACGATCATCGTCTCGCCGCACGCGAAGAAGGGCCACGTCGACCACACCGTGTACGACACCGGCTCGATCCTGCGCTTCCTCGCCCGCCGCTTCGGGCTGGAGAAGCTGCCGGGCCTGGCGCTGCGCGAGCGGGCGATGCGCGAGGCCTCCGGCATCGAGCCGGGCGACCTCACCGCGGCGCTGGACTTCGCCGGCTGAGGCCCGATCGCACCCCGAGGACCCGAGCCATGCGCGAGCTGTACCCCGAGATCGAGCCCTACCGCACGCACCGCCTCGCGGTCGACGCGCGGCACACCCTGTACGTGGAGGAATGCGGCAACCCGGACGGGCTGCCGGTGGTGTTCCTGCACGGCGGGCCCGGCGCGGGGCTGGCGCCCTACCACCGCCGCTTCTTCGACCCGGCGCGCTGGCGCGTCGTGCTGTTCGACCAGCGCGGCGCCGGGCGCTCCACGCCGTTCGCCGAGCTGGTCGACAACACCACCTGGCACCTGGTGGCCGACATCGAGGCGATCCGCGAGGCGCTCGGCATCGAGCGCTGGGCGGTGTTCGGCGGCTCGTGGGGCTCGACGCTGGCGCTGGCCTACGCGCAGGCGCATCCCGAGCGCGTGCTGGGGCTGGTGCTGCGCGGCATCTTCCTGGCGCGGCCGGAGGAGCTGCGCTGGTTCAACGAGGCCGACGGCGGCGCGCGCCACGTCTTCCCCGAGCGCTGGGCGCGCTTCCGCGACTTCATCCCGGAGGCCGAGCGCGGCGCGATGGTGGAAGCCTACTGGCAGCGCCTGACCGGCGACGACGAGGCGACCCGGCTCGCCGCCGCGCGGGCCTGGAGCGCCTACGAGGGCGGCAGCACCAGCCTGCGGCACGACCCGGACGCGCCCGGCGAGTTCGACGAGCCGCACAAGGCGGTCAGCCTGGCGGTGACGGAGGCGCACTATTTCCGGCAGCGCTTCTTCCTGGAACCGGACCAGCTGCTGCGCGGCGTCGGGCGCATCCGCCGCCTGCCCGCCACCCTCGTGCACGGGCGCTACGACATCATCTGCCCGGTGAAGACCGCCTGGGACCTGGCCAACGCCTGGCCCGAGGCCGAGCTGCGCATCGTGCTGGCCGGGCACAGCGCCGCCGACCCGGCGATCGTCGACGCGCTGGTGCAGGCCACCGACCGGCTGGCCGACCGCTACGTGTAGGAGCGCGCGGTGCCATACTCGGCCAACGACCGCCGGGAGAATGCCATGCGCCACCGCCGTATCGCCCTCATCGCCCTCGCCATCGCCGCCGCGGGCGCCGCCCAGGCGCAGACCGGCCTCAACCGGCTGGCCGGCACGCTGGACCGGATGCAGAAGAACTTCGACATCGCCGACAAGGACCGCGACGGCCTGCTCACCCGCGAGGAGGCGAAGAACGGGCCGACGCCCTTCATCTACCGGCACTTCGACGCCATCGACCGCGCGCACCGCGGCCAGGTGTCGAAGGACGACGTGGCGGCCTACCTCCATTCGCTGCAACGCCCGGCGCCCGCGGCCTCCTCCAGCGCGCGCTGAGCGCGGCCGCGCGGCGACGGCACCGCCGCGCACAGGCGGGCGCCGCGGCGGCGATGGCATACTCGCCGCTCCCGCTGATGGAGTTTCCCGATGCGCCTGTTCCACGTCCTCGCCCTCGGCGCCCTCGCGCTGCCGCTGGCCGCCTTCGCCGCCGATCCGCACTCCTACGCGCAGCCCGACCAGGTGCGCGTGACCCACCTGGACCTGGACCTGGCGATCGACTTCCCGCAGAAGCAGCTCACCGGCCGCGCCACGCTGACGCTGGACTGGGCCGACCCGAAGGCCGCCGCGCTGGTGCTGGACACCCGCGACCTGAAGATCGCGCGGGTGGAGGCGGTCGACGGCGACGGCCGCACCTCCGCGCTGAAATACGCGCTGGCGCCGCGCGACAAGGAGCTGGGCAGCAAGCTCACCATCCGCGCGCCGCAGCACCCGCGCGCGGTACGCATCACCTACGCCACCTCGCCCGCGGCCTCCGGCCTGCAGTGGCTCACGCCCGCGCAGACCGCGGGCAGGAAGCTGCCCTTCATGTTCTCGCAGTCCGAGTCCATCCACGCGCGCTCGTGGGTGCCGCTGCAGGACTCGCCGGCGGTCCGCTTCACCTACAGTGCGCACGTCACCGCGCCGAAGGACGTGCGCGTGGTGATGAGCGCGCTCAACGACGCCAGGCACCCGCTCGATGGCGACTTCCGCTTCGACCAGCCGCACCCGATCCCCTCCTACCTGCTCGCCATCGCCGCCGGCGACATCGCGGTGAAGGAGACCGGCCCGCGCTCGGCGGTGTACGCCGAGCCGCCCGTGGTGGACAAGGCCGCGCACGAGTTCGAGGACACCGAGAAGCTGATCGCCACCACCGAGTCGCTGTACGGCCCCTACGCCTGGGGCCGCTACGACCTGCTGGTGCTGCCGCCCTCGTTCCCGTTCGGCGGCATGGAGAACCCCAACATGACCTTCGCCACGCCGACCGTGCTGGTGGGCGACAAGAGCCTGGTCTCGCTGGTCTCGCACGAGCTGGCGCACTCCTGGTCGGGCAACCTGGTGACCAGCGCCGCGTGGCGCGACATCTGGCTCAACGAGGGCTTCACCACCTACGTGCAGGGCCGCATCACCGAGGCGGTGTACGGCAAGGCGCTGGCCGACGAGGAGGCGCTGCTGTCGGCGCGCGCGCTGCAGAAGTCGATCGGCAGGATGCCGGCCAACGCGCAGCGCCTGGCGCCCGAGCCGCGCGGCATCGGCGCCGACGACGCGCTGTCGGACGTGGCCTACGACAAGGGCTCCTGGTTCCTGCGCACGCTGGAGCAGCGCTTCGGCCGCGCCGACTTCGACGCCTGGCTGAAGGGCTACTTCCAGCGCCACGCCTTCACCAGCATCACCACCGAGCAGATGCTGGACGACCTCAGGCCCAACCTGATCGACAAGCATCCCGGCAAGATGAGCTGGGACGAGGTGCGCGCCTGGGTGTACCAGCCGGGCCTCCCGAAGGACGCCCCGCTGCCCGCCTCGCCGCGCTTCGACGCGATCGACAAGGAACGCGGCGCCTTCCTCGCCGGCACGCTGGCGGCCGACCAGCTCGACGCGAAGGGCTGGAACACGCAGGAATGGATGTACTTCCTCGACCGCCTGCCCGACGTCGCCCCGCTGGCGAAGATCCGCGAGCTGGACGCGGCCTGGCACCTCACCGGCACGCCCAACGCCGAGATCGGCATGCGCTGGTACAGCCACGCCATCGCCGCCGGCGACAAGGACGTGTGGCCGGCCGCCGCCGAGCACATGACCCGCATCGGCCGCATCTACCTCACCACGCCGGTGTACCGCGCCTTCGCCGCCACGCCCGAGGGCCTGGCCTACGCCGAGGCCGCCTACGCGCAGGCGAAGGACGGCTACCACCCGCTGACCCAGGCGGCGATCGAGGGCATCTTCGCCAAGGCCGGCAAGGCCAAGGCCTCGCCATGAGGCCACCGGGGGCCGCGTCCGGCGCGGCTCCCTCGCGCGCGTCGCTTCCAGGGAGGAAGAACACATGAAGCATCGGGTGTGTGCCGCGCTGCTGCTGCTCGCCTTCGCCGCGCCGGCGCCGCTGCCGGCCGGCGCGGCGCCGGTCGGGGCCAGCCGTGCGGCCGCGCCGCAGCCGGCGTTCCGCGACGCCCTGCTGCGACTCGCCCGCGAGGCGCACGACCCGCTGACGGCCGACGAGCCGGCCCGCTTCAAGGCGCTGCTCGCGCGGTACGGCTGGCCCACCGTCCCGGCGGCCGGGCGCGACGGCGTGGACGCGGCCGGGGAGCCGGCCCTGCGCAGCACGGCGGACGACCGCTTCCAGGGCGCGCTGGAGGAGGCCATGGCGGGCCGCATCGGCATCGACGTCGACGTGCGCGCCTTCGCCCGGCTCAACGACCGCATCGAGGTCGCGCATGGCCGGCCGCCGCAGTTCGGGGCGCTGCTGGCACTCAAGCATGGCAAGGTGGGGACCGAGCCGCCCGTCGTCGACGCGCAGGTCAACCCGTTCCGGGACGCGATCGGCCTGCCGCCGCTCGCCGAGGAACTGGCGCGGGTGCAGCGCAAGGTGGACGCGGGCCTGGCGTGGCGCAAGGCCTGGCCCACGCTCCGGTTGTCCACGCCCTTCCATCCGGTCCGGCTGCCCGCGCTGGCCGACGAGCTGCACGCGATGGCGGCGGCGGACCAGCAGGCCCGCAACGCCCTGATCCAGGCCGGAGGGAAAGAGGATTCGCCGGCCTGCAGACACGTACTCGACGTCGATGCGCACGACCTGCCGCGCCGGCGCGCGATCCTCGACCGCCACGGCTTTCCGGACGCCGCGCTGGTCGGCCGCGCCGGCGTGAAGGCTTTCTGGCTGCTGGTGCAGCATGCCGTCAACGACAAGCCGCTGATGTATCGCGCCGTCCGGCTGGGCCGGCCGCTGATGCTCAGGGGCGACCTGCCGCGCGGCGAGTACGCGCTGCTGGTCGACCGCACGCGCCTGATGCGGGGCAGGAAGCAGCTCTACGGCTCGCAGCTGGCCGGCGAGCCCGGCCGCATGACGGTGCAGCCGCTGGAAGACCCGGCGCACGTGGACCCGCGCCGCGCCGCGATGGGCCTTCTGCCACTGGCCGACTACCTCCGCATCACCAACGGTTACTACGCGAACAAGAACGCATCCTCCGGCCCGGCGCCGGCATCCTCGTCCCCGCATTCCTGAAACGCCGCCATGACCGACACCGCCGCCCCGTCCCGCCCGCTCTGGCAGCGCCTGCTGCTGCGCCGGCTGAAGTTCCTCGCCATCGTGGTCGCCCTGCTCGCGCTGCTGTTCGGCGGCTGCTACCTGTTCGCGCCGCAGTGGCTGCTGCGCGCGGACATGGCGCGGCAGGCGATGGCCGCGCACCTGGAGCGGCACAGCGTGCAGGCCGGCGACACGCGCTGGGTCTACTACGAGGGCGGCGAAGGGCCGACCCTGGTGCTGCTGCACGGCTTCGGCGCCGACCGCAACGTGTGGCTGCCGCTGGCCAAGGAACTGACGCCGCACTTCCACCTGGTGATCCCCGACCTGCCCGGCTGGGGCGAGTCCACGCGCGCGGACGGCGCCAGCTACGACCTCGACGCGCAGGCCGCGCGGCTGCAGGCCTTCGTGCAGGCGCTCGACCTCGGCCGCTTCGTGCTGGTGGGGCACTCGATGGGCGGCGGCATCGCCGGCGTGTACGCGGCCGGGCATCCCGAGCACGTGACGGGCCTGGCGCTGATCGATGCGTTCGGCCTGCAGATGCGCGAGAACGACTTCGCCCGCGAGGTGCTGGCCGGCAGGAACCCGTTCGTCTTCGACGACCGCGCCGGCCTGGAGCGCGTGCTCGCGCTCACCTTCGCCACGCCGCCGTCGATCCCCGGCCGCCTCGAGGACGTGCTGGTCAAGCGCAACCGCGACAACCGCGCCTTCCTCCAGCGCACCTTCGACGTGCTGCGCCAGCCGGCGCAGTACCTCGCGCTGCAGCGCCGGCTGGGCGAGCTGCGCATGCCGGTGCTGGGCCTGTGGTGCCACGACGACAAGGTGATCGACGTCTCCGCGCTGGACAGCCTGCGCGGCGGCCTCACCGCCGCCGCCTCGATCGACAGCGCGGTGCTGTACGGCTGCAACCACATGCCCAACGTGGAGAAGCCGGCCGACGTCGCGCGCATCCTCACCGGCTTCGCGCTGTCGCACTGAGCGCCCGTTCAAAACCTTCCGGGGAATGGCCGCGATGGGCTTGGCATCGGGGCCGTTGGCGGCCCTGGTCAGGCTGATCGCGGCCGGAGGCCGCTCCCGCAAGGCTTGCGAGGCTCCCCTGTGGGAGCGGCCTCCGGCCGCGAATCGCCCCGTCCATGCCGCGTCATCACGGACCGTCCATTCCTTTCCTTTTCCCTGACCCGCGCACGGTCGGCTCCGGCGCTCCGAGCCGCACGGCTACAGCACGCCGGGAACCAGCGCCTTCACCCGTCGCATGTAGTCGGCGTAGGCGGCGCCGAACTGCTCGCGCATCCAGCGCTCCTCCAGCCGGAGCTTGAACCAGAACGAGGCGGCGATGATCGCCACGGCCAGCAGGCCGCGCCACTCGCCGATCGCCAGGGCAGTGCCGAGGAAGGCCAGCAGCAGGCCGCTGTAGATCGGATGGCGCACCCAGCGGTAGGGGCCGCGCTCGACCAGCTCGTGATCGTGCTTGACCTGCACCACCGCGCTCCAGTTGCGGCCGAGCACGTGGCGCGCCCAGCAGGCGAAGGCGACGCCGGTCCAGGCGAGCGCCGCGCCGAGCAGGGCGATCCACGCCGCGGCCGGGTACATGCGCGCGTGCAGCACGCTGTCCCCGAACCAGGCCTCCGGCCCGAGCAGGCCGATGCCGACGGCCAGCGGCAGCAGGTACTTGAGCAGGCGGGAGAGCGGCGACTCGCTGCGGCTGGGGCGCTTGACCCGTTGCCAGCCCCACAGCCAGTACAGCGCGAAGACGATCCAGGCGGCCTCGATGATCGCGGCGATCGGCAGTTCCATCGGCTGTTCCGTGGCGGGCGCCGGCGCGCGGCGATGGCGGACAGGCTGGCGGGCGCGCCGGGGCGCGGCAAGTGACGGGTGTCAGCCGCTTTGCTTCGCGGCCTGCGGCCGCGAAACCCCTCAGTCGGCGACGTCGGCCACCAGCCGGTCCAGCTCCGCCTTCAGCATCGCGCCGTTGACGCGCAGCCAGTCGCGCTGTTCGCGCCAGTCGGGGAACAGCGCCTCCACCTGGGCCCAGAAGCGCGGCGCGTGGCTGCGCACCTTCAGGTGGCACAGCTCGTGGACCAGCACGTAGCGCAGCGCGGCGGGCGGCGCCAGCGCGAGCGCGAGGTCGAGGTTGATGCGGTCGCGCGTGTCCAGGCTGCCCCACAGGCTCTTCATCGGGCGGATCTTCAGCGCGGTGGGCGCCAGGCCCAGCTGCGGCACGTAGCCGGCCAGCCAGCGCGAGACGTCGCGGCGCACCTGCGCCTCCAGGTGCGAGGCGAGCAGGCCGCGCGCCACCGGCAGCGCGCGCGTGTGCGGGCGCGGGATCACCAGGGTGAGCCCGCCGTCGAACGGCTCGATGCGCGGGTACGGCCCCTCGGCCCAGTCCAGCAGCACCGTCTCGCCGCGCAGCGGGAACTCGGTGGCGTAGCCCACGCGCAGCGGCGGCAGCGGCCGTACGATCAGGTTGAGCTCGTCGAGCTTCTGCTCCAGCCAGTCGGCGTGGCTGCGCAGGAAGGCGCTGACCTGGGCCGGGTGGGTGCCGCTGGGATAGGTGACGCGCGCGCCCTTCGGGGTGACGGTGAGGCGCAGCCGGCGCGCGCGCGGATGGGCCGACTTCAGCACGCGGATGGTGCTGCCGCCCGCCGTCGCCAGTTCCAGCCAGTCGCCTTCCAGATGCTGCGCCATGTCACGCCCGAACGATCCAGGAACCCTGCCCGGTGATTCTGGCAGGGAATGTGGGGCGGGCGCGTGAGCTTCGCAAGCCGGGCCGGCGGCGGGACCTCCGGCCTCTCCATACGTATGCGTATGGTCAGCCGTCGACCGGCCGCGGCAGGCCGAACCACTCCTCCAGCTTGGCCAGCAGCCGCTCCAGCTCCAGGGTGAACAGGGCGAAGCGGGCGTCCGCCTCGGCGGCGGCGTCCTCGTGGCTGTCGCCCAGCTCCTCGGTGACCACGTCGAGGAACTTCAGCTTGCGCACCACCAGGTCCTCGCCCAGCACGAAGCTCATGCGGTCGTCGAACACCAGGCCCAGCTGGAACACCTGCTTGCCGTTGCGCAGGTGCTCCTTCACCTCCTCGGCGTCCAGGTCCTGGCGGCGGCACTTGGCGATGGCGCCGGCATTGCTGGCCGGGTCGCGCAGCTCGCACTCGTCGCCCAGCGCCAGGCCGCCGGGCAGCCTGCCGGTGGCGAGCCAGTCGGTCATCAGCACGCGCGGGCCCTCCTCCGGCGCCAGCGGCACCGCGGGGAAGCTGCCCAGCGCCTCGCGCAGCTGGGTCAGCGCGTTCTCGGCCGACTTGCGGCTGGCGGTGTCCAGCACCAGCCAGCCGTGCTTGCGGTCCACGTAGGCGGACAGCCGCGAGCTGCGCACGAAGGCGCGCGGCAGCAGCTCGTTGAGCAGGTCCTCCTTGAGCCGCTTGCGCTCGCGGCCGCCGACCTTGCGGCCCTCCTCCTCGGCGATCTTGCGCACCCGGCGCTGCAGCTCGTCGTTGACCACCGCGGCGGGCAGCAGCTTGTCCTCGCCGCCCACGCTGACCCAGGTGCAGGCGTTCACGCTGTGGATGAGCGCGGCTTCCTCGCCCCGGCCGACCGGCGGCACGAAGCCGCGGGTGGACAGCTCCAGCGGGCCGCACGGGCGCAGGCGGTGCCCGCCCAGCGCCTCCTCCAGGCGATCCAGGTCGGCGGCGACGGCGGGGGAGAAGCGGAACAGCGTGAGGTTGCGGAAGAACATGGGGCGGTCGGATTCCTCGGCAGGCCCGCGCGGCGGCAGGCGGCGCGGCCAAAGACGCCCATCATACCGGACGGACCCGGCCGCGCCGAAACGGCCATGCCGCCGCCCGCGCCGCCTGCCGCGCGCGCCGCCGGACGGGCGCGCGGAACCGCGATGCCGCCCGCGCATGTGCATATGCCAATACGTCATGTCGGACCCGTCCGGGGCCCGCCGGGCCGCGCCGTGGCGGGCGCGGCGCCTCGCGCCGCCGGGAAAAGCCATGCGCGACAGCTATGCGGACATCTATACATCTAGACGTCTTCTTGGCTATAACTGTCCCCGCATGCCGCGCCGCAGCAATCCGCGGCGGAAGCGGAAGGGCATGCCGTGCATCCGAGTTTTCCACGAAGCCTCACGCCACGGGGCGGGATTCGGCCCAGCCCCAGGCCGCCGCCGCGCGCCATCCGGCGTTTGCGGCCGCAGCAATAACAAGAGGCGTGCGGTACACCATGACGAGCCAGGGGAGTGCGATGAGAAAGACCACGAGATCCGGAACCGGCCTGGCGCTCGGCGCGCTGGCCTGCGCGATGGGGCTGGGGCTGGGCCAGGGCGCGCAGGCGCAGTCCACCACCGGCAGCATCTTCGGCCAGGTCGCCGCGGGCCGCGGCGACAGCGTGCTGATCAAGAGCAGCACCGGCGTCAGCCGCCAGGTGCCGCTGGACGAGCGCGGGCGCTACGCGGCGGGACAGCTGCCGGTGGGCAGCTACAAGGTGGTCCTGCAGCGCGGCGGGCAGGACGTGGAGACGCGCGACGACGTCACCGTGAAGGTGGGCGCCGGCACCGACGTCTCCTTCGCCGCGCCGGAGGCGCGGAACCTCGCCGGGATCAGCGTCAGCGCCAACGCGCTGCCCTCGATCGACGTCACCAGCGTGGACTCGCGCACGGTGGTCACCAGCGAGCAGCTGGCCCGGCTGCCGCTGGGCCGCAGCGCCGAGTCCATCGCCCTGCTCGCGCCGGGCGTGGCGAACAACACCGGCAACTTCAAGGGCCCCACCGGGCAGTCGCTGCTCAGCTTCGGCGGCTCGGCGGCCAGCGAGAACGCCTACTACATCAACGGCTTCAACACCACCGACCCGCTGCGCGGCTTCGGCGGCCTGTCGCTGCCCTACGGGGCGATCGAGCAGGAGGAGGTCTACACCGGCGGCTACAGCGCGCAGTACGGCCGCTCCGACGGCGGCGTGATCAACGTGGTGGGCAAGCGCGGCACCAACGAGTGGCACTTCGGCGCGCAGCTCCTGTGGGAGCCCGCGTTCGCCCGCGCCCGCCAGGACAACCGCTACTACGCCAACGGCCTGCCCGCCACGCCGGTGGCCGGCGCCCTGTATTCGCCCGACGGCAAGGACGGCTACTGGAGCGCCACCGCCAGCGCCTACGCCGGCGGCCCGCTGGTCAAGGACAAGCTGTTCTTCTTCGTTGCCGGCGAGTTCCAGAAGCAGGAGGGCGACAACGTCAACCCGGTCAGCGTGGCCAAGCCCGAGCAGGACTACACCTACAAGCTGCCGCGCTGGTACGCCAAGCTGGACTGGAACATCACCGACAACCACCTGCTGGAGCTGACCGGCGCCTCCGACAAGTACGAGACCTCGGGCACGGTGTACGACTACGACTACGCCGCCCGCGCGCGGGGCGCGCGGATCGGCCCCGACGACGACACCAAGAACGGCGGCGACCTGTGGACGGCCAAGTACACCGGCTACCTCACCGACGACCTCACGCTGAGCGCGCAGTACGGCAAGCTGAAGACGCGCGCCTACGACGCGCCGGGCGCCTACGACCCAAGCTACACGCAGGTCACCGGCCTCACCAGCGCCAACCCCGCCCTGGTGGGCGACGCCCGCAACCTGCAGCCGGTCGACAGCCTGTCCTCGGCCAAGCGCGGCAACCGCACCAGCAACTTCCGCGTGGACGTCAGCTACCGGCTGGGCGACCACACCCTGGGCGCGGGCATCGACAACCAGACCGCCAAGGCGATCGACCAGGGCTCGATCACCTCCGGCCCCGGCTATTCGTGGTCCTACGGCCAGAGCGACCCGGACACGCCGATCTCCACCGGCCTGGGCGTGCCGGCCACCGGCGGCTTCCCCAACGGCGCGGAAGGCTACTGGGTGTCAAGGAACGTCGCCAGCAGCCTGGCCACGGTGCGCTCCACCCAGCGCGCGCAGTACGTCGAGGACAAGTGGCAGCTCAACGACCGCTGGCTGCTCTCGCTGGGCCTGCGCAACGACCAGTTCGAGAACTACAACAGCGACGGCGATGCGTTCATCACC
Organism: Fulvimonas soli; assembly: GCF_003148905.1. Classification (GTDB taxonomy): domain Bacteria; phylum Pseudomonadota; class Gammaproteobacteria; order Xanthomonadales; family Rhodanobacteraceae; genus Fulvimonas; species Fulvimonas soli. Next base: position 61,443 of record NZ_QGHC01000002.1, read on the forward strand.
CAGCACAAGCCGCAGTGGGCGCCGCGCCTGGGCTTCTCGTGGGACGTGGACGGCGACTCCAGCTTCAAGGTCTACGGCAACGCCGGCCGCTACTACCTGGGCCTGCCGCTGAACCCCGCACTCAACGCCGCCGGCGCCTACGTCAGCACGCAGCAGTACTACACCTACGGCGGCATCAACCCCGACGGCACGCCCACCGGGCTCACGCAGATCTCCGGCCCGGTGTCGGCCAACAACGCCTACGGCGTCCTGCCCGACCCGAAGACGGTCAGCGCCCGGGGCATGAAGGCCGAGTACCAGGACGAGTTCATCCTCGGCTTCACCAAGACCGCCGGCCCGGCGTGGGTGTACGGCGCCAAGCTCACCCAGCGCATCCTGCGCAACGCGATCGACGACTACTGCGACTTCGACAAGGTGGCGGCCAAGGCAGCCGCGCTGGGCTACGACGTCACCCTGGACAGCAACCCGGTCAGCTGCTGGCTGTTCAACCCGGGCCGCGCCAACGCCTTCACCGTGGTGGACACCGCGGGCGCCTACCACACGGTGACGCTGAGCAACGCCGACTTCGGCTTCCAGCGGCTCAAGCGCCGCTACTACGCGCTGGAAGCCTTCCTGGAGCACCCGTTCGACGGCAGGTGGTACGGCCGGATCGACTACACCTTCTCGCGCAGCTACGGCAACACCGAGGGCCAGCTGCGCTCGGACCTGTACAGCCAGGCGCGCGACTCCGGGCAGACCGCGACCTCGACCAGCGAGGACTGGGACAACGCCCCGATCATGGTCAACACCAACGGCGTGCAGAACAACGACCACAAGCACCAGCTGAAGCTGTACGGCTACTACCAGCTCACGCCCGAGTGGCTGGTGTCGGCCAACCTGAGCCTGATCTCCGGCGCGCCCAGGCCCTGCCTCGGCTACTACGGCGAGGACCGCGAGGATCCGGCCGGCTACCAGAACAACTACCACTTCTGCTGGGGCGAGCCCTCGCCGCCGGGCAGCCACGGCCGCCTGCCCTGGTACCGCCAGCTGGACCTGGGCGCGAGCTACCGCCCGCTGTTCGCCGACGGCAGGCTGGCCTTCGCGCTCAACGTGTTCAACGTGACCAACAGCCACGCCGTGCTCGGCATCTTCCCGCAGCGCGAGCTGGCCGGCGGCCCGAACGTGGAGAACCCGCTGTACGGCACGCCGACCGTGCAGCAGGCGCCGCGCTACGTGCGGCTGAGCGCGAGCTACGACTACTGAACCTGTCGCTCCCGCAAAACAAGGGCGGCCGCAGGGCCGCCCTTTTTCGTTTGCGTCATGCCGCCGTCAGCCCTTGCTCACCGCCGCGACGGCCCCGGCCACGTAGTCGATGTTGGCCTCGTTGAGCGCGGCCACGCAGATGCGCCCGGTGGAGAGCGCGTAGATGGCGTATTCCTCGCGCAGGCGCTCGACCTGCGCCCTGGACAGGCCCGAGTAGGAGAACATGCCCGCCTGCCGGGTGAAGAAGCCGTACTGCGGCGCGCCGCGCGCGGCCAGCTTGTCCACCAGCGCGGCGCGCATGGCGTGGATGCGCCCGCGCATCTGGCCCAGCTCGCCTTCCCAGCGCGCGCGCAGCTCGTCGCTCTCCAGCACGCCGGCGACCAGCAGCGCGCCGTGCGCGGCGGGGCTGGAATAGTTGGCGCGGATGGTCGCCTTGATGCGCGAGCGCAGCCGCGCCGCCTCCTCGCGGTCGGCGCCGACGAAGGACAGCGCGCCCACCCGCTCGCCGTACAGCGAGAACGACTTGGAATACGAGTTGGCCACCACGAAGGCGTCCACGCCGGCCTCGCCGAGCAGGCGGATCGCCAGCGCGTCGCGCTCGGTGCCGCGGTCGAAGCCCTGGTAGGCGATGTCCACGAACGGCAGCAGGTGGCGTTCCTTCAGCAGCGCCACCACCTGGTGCCACTGCGTGGCGTCCAGGTCCACGCCGGTGGGGTTGTGGCAGCAGGCGTGCAGCAGCACCACCGTGCCCGGCTGCAGCCGGCCCAGGTCCTCCAGCAGGCCGGCGTGGTCCACGCCCTTGCTCGCCGGGTCGTAGTAGCGGTATTCGAGCAGCTCGAAGCCGGCGGTGCGGAACACCACGTGGTGGTTGCCCCAGCTCGGGCTGCTGATCGCCACCTTCGCGCCGGGGCCGAGGATCTGCCGGAGCAGGTCCGCGCCCACGCGCAGCGCGCCGCTGCCGCCGATGGTCTGCGCGGTGGCCACGCGGCCGGCGGCCAGCAGCGGCGAGTCGGCGCCGAACAGCAGCTTCTGGGTGGCGCGGTCGTAGGCCGGCAGGCCGTCGATCGGCAGGTAGCCGCGCGGCCTGGGGTCGCGCGCCAGCGCCTGCTCCACCTCGCGCACGCACTCCAGCAGCGGCACCCGGCCCGCCTCGTCCACGTAGATGCCCACGCCGAGGTTCACCTTGTTCGGGCGGGGATCGGCCAGGTACTGCTCGGTGAGGCCGAGGATCGGATCGCCCGGGGCCATTTCGACATGCGCAAACAGGGACACGGTCAGGCTCGCTCGCTTGGGTTGAAAAGTATGGAAGTATAGACGTCCGGACGCGCTCACGTCCCGTCGCCATGCGGCGCGCCGGCCAGCCAGCCGTGCGCGTCGGCGCGCGCCGCGCCCGCGCGCGCGCCCAGCGCGGCGAAGTCGAACAGGCGGCGGTCGGCCAGCTGCGAGGGCGCCACGTTGCCCAGCGCGCGGAACATCGTCTCGCTGCGGCCGGGGTGCTGGCGCTCCCACTCGTCCAGCATCCGGCGCACCGCCTTGCGCTGCAGGTCCTCCTGCGAGCCGCACAGGTTGCACGGGATGATCGGGAACTGCCTGAGCCGCGCGTACTCGGCGATGTCGCTTTCCCTGCAGTAGGCCAGCGGGCGGATCACCACGTGGCGGCCGTCGTCCGAGCGCAGCTTGGGCGGCATCGCCTTCAGGCTGGCCTGGTGGAACAGGTTGAGGAAGAAGGTGGCGAGGATGTCGTCGCGGTGGTGGCCCAGCGCGATCTTGGTCACGCCGTTGGCCGCCGCCCAGGTGTACAGCGCGCCGCGGCGCAGCCGCGAGCACAGGCTGCACATGGTCTTGCCCTGCGGGATCACCCGCGTCACCGTGCTGTAGGTGTCCTGCTCGATGATGTGGAACGGCACGCCGCGCGCGGCGAGGTATTCCGGCAGCACGTGCGCGGGAAAGCCCGGCTGCTTCTGGTCCAGGTTCACCGCGACCAGCTCGAAGCGCACCGGCGCGCTGGCCTTGAGCGAGAGCAGGACGTCCAGCAGGGTGTAGGAGTCCTTGCCGCCGGACAGGCAGACCATCACCTTGTCGCCTTCCTCGATCATCTGGAAGTCGGCGATCGCCTGGCCCACCTGGTGGCGCAGGCGCTTGGCCAGCTTGCCGGCCTCGTAGGTCTGCTTGCGGGAGGGTTCGGGCTGCGCGGACATGGGCGGGGAAAGGCGTGCGGGACGCGCATTGTAGCCCGCCGCCGCCGGCGCGGCCCGGGCGCGCTAGACTTGGGGTTCGCCACGCTGTAGCCACCGCCCATGCAGCTTCAGAATCCCGCCGAGATCGCCCGCCACCTGGCCGAGCTGCGCCAGGAGCACCGCGATCTGGACACCGCCATCGCGCAGCTGGCGTCCTCGTTCGGCTACGACGAGCTGCAGCTCACCCGCCTGAAGAAGCGCAAGCTGCTGCTGAAGGACGCCATCGCGCGGCTGGAGAGCAAGCTGATCCCGGACCTGGACGCCTAGCCGCCGCGGGCCGTGGCGTGGCGCGCACGTGGCGGCGGCGTGGCCTGGCGGATCCTTCCCTCATCGCCACCCGTTACGGGAACGGCATCGATGGGCGCGGCATCCACTTCTCCTACACCGTCGTTCCCGCGCAAGCGGGAATCCAGGTGGCTCTTGCGCGCGACGGACGATGGATGCCCGCTTGCGCGGGAACGACGCCATCGAAAAGCCGGGCGACGAGGGGAACCCGGGGCCCATCCTCGCGGCAACCGCCCTCACAGCAGCCGGTTGATCAGCCGGTCCAGCCGCACCCGGCTCAGCCGGCGCAGCAGCCGGCGCACTTCCGCCGGGTAGCGGCGCGGGCTCTCCAGCGCGCGGTAGTCGTCCAGCCGCACGGCGTGGCGGCGGAGCGCCTGCCACTCGGCCGCGTGCTGCGCGGCGAGCAGGCCGGCCGGGTCGCGCAGCAACAGGCCGTTCTCCAGGTCCAGCGCCCACGCGCGGGGGTTGAGGTTGTGGCCGGTGAGCAGGGCGACGTCATGGTCCACGAACAGCCCCTTCAGGTGGTAGCTGTTCTCGCCGTGCCGCCACAGCCACAGGTTGAGCTGGCCGCGCGCGACGTGCGCCTGGTGCGCGCGCGCGAAGCGGCGCAGGTTGGCCTCGTACAGGTAGGGCAGCAGGCCGATGCGGCGGAACGGCTGCTCCGGCGGGATGTAGAAGTCGTTGGCGGTCTTGTCGCCGACCATGATGTCGATGGTGCAGCCGCGCCGCAGCAGCCGGCCCAGCGCGGCGCGCACCGGACGCGGCAGGTTGAAGTACGGCGTGAACAGCACCACCCGCTCGCGCGCGTCGCGCAGCAGCGCGAGCACCGCGTCGTTGAGCGCGTTGCCGTTGCGGCCGAAGCCGAGCAGCGGCGTCACCGCCACCTCGCCGGCCGCCAGCTCCGCCGCCGGCACGCGGTAACGCGCGCCCTGCAGGCGCCGGCGCAGCTGGCGGATCGCCGGCTGCAGCTCGCGCGTGGACGGCAGCGGCGCGCGGCCGAGCCGCTGCACCGCCGCGTCGTTCCGGAAATGCTCGCGCACGAAGCCGGCCATGCTCTCGGCCAGCGGCGCGTGCTCGACCAGGTGGTAGCGGTCCAGCCGGTAGCGGCCGTGCCTGGCGAGGTAGACGTCGTTGAGGCTGGCGCCGCTGTACAGCACCGCGTCGTCGATCACGAAGCCCTTCAGGTGCAGCACGCCGAACAGCTCGCGGTTCTGCACCGGCACGCCGTAGACCGCAATGCCCTCGCCCAGGCGGGCGGCGTAGTCGCGGTACATCGCCGCGTTGCCCTCGCTCCGCGCCTTGCCGATCAGGCCGCGGCGGGCGCGGTGCCAGTCGACGTAGACCGCCACCTGCAGCGCCGGCTGCGCGGCCTTGGCCGCATACAGCGCATCAAGCACCTCGCGGCCGCCGTCGTCGTCCTGCAGGTACAGCGCCACCAGCACGATGCGCCGCCGCGCCTGCGCGATGCGCTCCAGCAGCGTGCGGCGGAACTGCGCCGGCCCGTCCAGCGGGCGGATCGCCGCGGCCGGCACGGCGAAGGCGGGCGCAGGCGCGCGCGCGCCGGACGGTGGCCGTCGCGGCAGCAGGCGGCGGGCGAGGCGGCGGGAGGCGGCGAGCGGGCTCATGGCCGCGATGGTATCGCGGCCGCGCCGCTCAGCCGCCGCCGGCGCGGTGCGGGTGCACCTCGATGGTGGCGGTCATGCCGGCGGCGAGCAGCACGTCCCGCGGCAGGTGCTCCGTGTCGATGGCGATGCGCACCGGCACGCGCTGCGCCAGCCGCACCCAGTTGAAGGTGGGGTTGACGTCGGCCAGCAGGTCGCTGCCGGCCGGGTTGTCGCGGTCGGTGATGCCGCGCGCGATGCCGGTGATGGTGCCCTTCAGGCGCGCGCCGCCGGCCATCAGCCGGATGTCCACGCCGTCGCCCACGCGCAGTTGCGGCAGCTTGGTCTCCTCGAAGTAGCCATAGATGTAGTAGCTGTGGCTGTCGATCAGCGCCAGCCGTGCCGCGCCCGCGGCGGCGTAGTCGCCCACGCGCAGGTCGAGGTTGGTGACGTAGCCGTCCACCGGCGCGCGCACCTCGGTGCGCGCCAGGTCGAGCCGCGCGCGGTCGAGCGCGGCCTGCGCCTGCTCCACCGCCGCCGCGGCCTGCTCCCGCGCCGCCGCGGCCTGGCTGCCGCCGGCCTGCGCCTGCTGCCAGGTGGCGCGGGCCGAGTTGGCGGCGGCGACGGCGTCGTTGCGCGCCTCCTTCGAGATCACGTCGCCGATGCGCTGGCGGCGCTCGGCCTGCGCCGCGTACATCTCGTACTCGGCGCGGCGCGCGGCGGCGCCGGCGGCCGCGGCGCTGATGCTGGCGCCGGCCGCACGCGCGCCGGCCACGGCGGCGGCGAGGTTGGCCTCGGCCTGCGCCACCGCGTTGCGGAAGCGCGCCTGGTCGATCACGAACAGCAGCTCGCCCTTGCGCACGAACTGGTTGTCGCGCACCGCCACCCGGCTGACCAGGCCGGACACGTCCGGCGCCACCTGCACCACGTCGGCGCGCACGCGGCCGTCGCGGGTCCACGGCGAATACAGGTAGTGCTGCCACAGTGCGCGGCCGAGCAGCAGGGCCAGCGCGACCACGGCGGCGGTGAGGAGGAAACGCAGGAGCGAGGCGATTTTCATGGCGGCGACTCAACGGACCAGCAGCAGCCCCGCCGCGCCGAACAGGCAGACGAACAGGGCCAGACGGAACAGCGAGGCGTGCCAGACCCGGCGGTACAGCCCGAGCCGACCGAACGCGAGGTCCAGCAGCACCATCAGCACCAGGCAGCCGACGAACACCGGCAGCAGGCCGGGCATCAACATGCCGTGGAAGGCAATCTCAAGCGGCATCGGCGGACTCCACCGGAGGAGCGGCGCGCAGCGCGGCGACCAGCGGCGACTCGTCGTCGCGCAGCGCGCTGCGCAGCTGGTACAGGTGGTTGCGCGGCCGCGGCGGCGCCAGCGCGATGGCAGTGTCCACCGCGCGGTCGGCGGCGCGCCAGCGCGCGGCGTCGGGCCAGCGGTACAGCGCCGCCACCGCCTGCACGGCCGCCTCGCCGGCGGCGCGCGCGGCCGGCGCCAGCCCGCCCGCGGCGAGGTCCTGGCGCAGCTCGATCAGCGCGCGGCCGCTCTCCTGCACCGCCAGCGACCAGGCCAGCAGGGTGCGCGACTCGGCGCTGCCCGGCCGCGTGTGCGTGACCGCCTGCAGCAGCAGGTCGCGGCTGCGGCTCTCGAAGCGCCACAGCAGCCCGGCCAGCGGCGCGGTGCCGGCCAGCCAGACCAGCCGGCGCAGCTGCCGCAGCTGGCGGCGGCGCTGCCAGCCGGTGCCGGCCAGGCCGGGCAGCAGCATGAAGGCGGCGCCCGACAGCGCCAGGCCGCCGAGCTGGGCGATGGCGTCGTTGAAGACGTGCTCCGGGTCGTAGACCATCGGGTTCTTCAGCGCGAGGATGTAGACGAAGCCCAGCGTGTAGCCCGCGCCGACGCCCGGCAGGCCGTCGCGGGTGGACAGGTACGGGCCGATCAGCAGCAGCGGCAGCGTGCCGGCGACCAGCATGGGGAAGCCGTCGCTGCCCGGCAGCAGCCCGAACACCGTCACCGCGGCGCCGAGCATGCCCAGCGCGTAGCCGGCCAGGGTGTGCAGCACCGAGCCGACCGGGTTGGGCGAGGCCGCCATCAGCCCGCTGAAGATGGTCGCCAGCAGCATCGCGCTGGCGCCGAAGGCCCAGCCGCTGGCTAGCCAGAACGCGCTCAGCGCGAGCATGGTGAGGAAGGTGCGCAGCACCGCCAGCCCGGCGTTGGCCATGTCCGTGCTGCGGCTGAAATGCACCCGCTCGACGCCGCCGCGGACCGCCGCGCCGGTGCGCAGCGCCTGCTCGGTGGCGACGAAGTCCGCCAGCTCGCCGACGAAGCGCGCGAGCAGCGCCGCGCCGGTGTCGAACTCCATCCGCTCGCCGTCGCCGGCGAGGCCCGCGCGCAGCTCCGCGGCGCGCCCGGGCAGCGCCCGCGCGCAGGCGTCCAGCTGCGGCACCAGCGCGTCCAGCCCGTCGCCGGCCTGCCCGGCCGGCGGCGTGAGCGCGGCGGCGAGCGGGCGGTACAGCGCGATCAGCGCGGCGGCCACCGCCGCGCGCCCGCCGCGCTGCATGCGGTTGATCAGGTGGTGCAGCGACTGGAAGCTGGTGGCGGCGGCCATGTAGCGCTGGTTGAGCAGGCGCATGCGGCGGCTGCGCAGGCGCACCTCCGGGTCCTCGAAGATCACCGAGGCGCGCAGGTCCTCCAGCCGCACCGCCGCGCGCACCGAGGCCAGCTGCGCGTCCTGCATCGCCTCGCGCGGGATGCTGCCGGCGGTGCTGCCGCGCACGAAGGCGAGGAACCCGGTGAAGTGGGCGCGCGCGCTCTGCCGCAGGATCGGCCGCAGCCGCTCGGGCAGCACCACCTCGCTGACCAGCGCCGACACCGCGATGCCGAGCAGCACCTCGCTCACGCGCATCACCGCCGAGTCGAACACGCCGTAGGGATCGCCCACCGCCGGCAGCGCCACGATCGCCGCGGTGTAGCCGGCCAGCACGAAGCCGTAGGCCATGAAGTTGCGGTAGCGCATCGCGCCGCCCGCGCACAGCGCCACCCACAGCGACAGGCTGGGCAGGAACAGCTCGCGCTGCTGCGGGAACAGCCCCATCAGGGCCAGCCCCACCAGGCTGCCCGCCAGCGTGCCCAGCGCGCGGTAGAAGCTCTTGGCCAGCACCATGCCGCTGTGCGGGTGCATCACGATCGACACCGTGATCATGGTGGTGGCCGGCTGCTCCAGCTGCAGCCACATCGCCAGCCAGGCGCCCAGGTACATCGCCAGCATGGTCTTGCCGACGAAGATCCACGCGCGCCCCTCGCCGGCGAGGAACCCGCCCAGCCAGGGCCGGCGCGGGGCCTGCACGGCGGCGTCGGAGACGGCGGCCATCGCCTCAGCCCCGGTCGAGCCCGTCGAGGAACTTCTTCAGCAGCTTCTCCAGCTGCGCCATCTCGCGCGGCGCGAGCGCGGCGGCCTGCCGCTGCAGCAGCGCGCAGATGCCCGGGAGGAAGTCCTCGATCATCGCCACACCCGCCTTGGTCAGCGTGAGCGCCACCTTGCGCCGGTCCGCGTCGCTGCTGGCGCGCTCGACGAGCCCCTTGTCGCACAGCCCGTCGGCAAGCCGCGTGATGTTGGCCGACTTCTCCCCCGCGGCCCCGGCCAGCTGCGACGGGTTGAGCGTATACCCCGCGGTGCCGTACAGCATCATCAGCAGGTTGTACTCGGCGTGGTTGATGCCCCAGGGCCTGAGCTGCGCGTTGGCGTCGTCGTGCACGCGCTTGTAGATGTGCTTGACCAGCCGCACCAGCACCGCCGGCTGGCGGGGAAAGGCCGGGTACTGCCGGCAGGTGAAGGCCAGGCGCTGTTCGGTGGGCTCGAAGCTGCTCATGACGGGTCCCGGGAAGCCGGTGGATGCCGCGGCATTATTTCATATATGTAATATCAATATGTGAATATTAGGCCAGCGGCCCGCCGGCGGCAAGCCGCCTGGGCCGAAAGTCACCTTCCCCGCCCGGCCGGCGGGTGCCACGATGCGGGGAACCCTCCCTGTCCGGCGCCGCGCGCCGGCCCATCCCGATGGAGTGCCCGCGATGAAACGATGGACGATGGCGAGCCTCGCCGGCCTGCTGCTCGGCGCCAGCGCCGGCGCGGCCGCCGACGAAGGCATGTGGACGCTGGACCACCTGCCGGTGCAGCAGCTGCAGCAGCGCTACGGCTTCACCCCGAGCCCGCAGTGGATCGACCTGGTGCAGCACGCCGCGCTGCGCCTGGCCGAGGGCTGCTCCGGCTCCTTCGTCTCCGCCGACGGCCTGGTGATGACCAACCACCACTGCGCCAACACCTGCCTGTCGCAGCTGTCCAGGGGCGGGCAGAACTACATGGCCGACGGCTACCTCGCGCGCAAGCAGGAGGACGAGCCCAAGTGCCCCGACGTGGAGCTGAACCAGCTCGACTCGATCACCGACGTCACCGCGCGGGTGAACGCCGCCACCGCCGGCAGGAGCGGCGCCGAGCGCATCAAGGCCGAGCGCGCGGTGAGCAGCCAGCTCGAGCAGTCCTGCGTCGGCGGCGACGCCAGGACCTGGCGCTGCGACGTGGTCACGCTGTACCACGGCGGCCGCTACGCGCTGTACAAGTACCGCCGCTACCAGGACGTGCGGCTGGTGTTCGCGCCCGAGCAGAGCATCGCCTTCTTCGGCGGCGACCCGGACAATTTCAACTTCCCGCGCTACGACCTGGACGTCACCTTCTTCCGTGCCTACCAGGACGGCAAGCCGGCCAGGACGCCGCAGTTCCTGAAGTTCAACACGCAGGGACCGAAGGCCGGCGACCTGACCTTCGTGGTCGGCAACCCCGGCTCCACCCAGCGCGAGACGCCGTGGACGCAGCTGGCGGCGATGCGCGATGGCTCGCTGATCCCCACCTACGGCTACCTGTCCGACCTGCGCGGCGTGCTGTGGCAGTACAGCCGCGCCGGCGCGCAGCAGGCCAAGGAAGCGCAGGACCTGCTGTTCGGCATCGACAACTCGCTGAAGGTCTACAAGGGCTGGCTGCAGACGCTGGCCGACGAGGACTTCATCCGCCGCAAGCAGAAGGACGACGCCGCGCTGCGCGACTGGATCGCCGCCGACCCGGCCCGCCGCGCCAAATACGGCGACCCGTGGGCCGAGCTGGAGCAGGCCCAGCGGCGCGGCAAGGAGCTGCGCGACCGCTACACGATGATCGCCGGCGGCCGCGGCTTCGGCGTCGGCACCCAGCTGTTCGCCGACGCGCTCACCCTGGTGCGCGGCGCCGACCAGCGCGCCAAGCCCGACGCCGAGCGCCTGCCGACGTTCCGCGAGGCCAACCTGCCGGCGGTGGAGCAGTCGCTGGAGGCGAACGTGCCGGTGTACCCCGCGTTCGAGCGCACCATGATGGCCTGGTCGATGGAGAAGATGCGGCAGATCCTCGGCGCCGACGACCCGTTCGTGCGCGAGACGCTGGGCAGGCAGTCGCCCGACCAGCTGGCGCAGCAGCTGGTCGCCGGCACCAGGCTGGCCGACCCGGCGGTGCGCAAGCGGCTGTGGGACGGCGGCGCCAAGGCGATCGCCGCCTCCGACGACCCGATGATCGCGCTGGCGCGCAGGATCGAGCCCGTCGCCACGCGCATCCGCAAGCAGTACGAGGACGAGGTGGAGGCGCCCACCAAGAAGGCCGGCGAGGCGATCGCCCAGGCGCGCTTCGCGCGCGACGGCGCTTCCAGCTACCCGGACGCCACCTTCACCCCGCGCCTGTCCTACGGCAAGGTGGCCGGCTGGAAGGAGAAGGGCGAGGACGTGCCGCCGTTCACCGACTTCGCCGGCCTGTACCGGCGCGCCACCGGCGCCGACCCGTTCAAGCTGCCGGAGAGCTGGCTCGCGGCCAAGGACGCGCTCGACCCGTCCACGCCGATGAACTTCGTCACCGACAACGACATCATCGGCGGCAACTCCGGCAGCCCGGTGATCGACCGCGAGGGCCGCGCGGTGGGCCTGATCTTCGACGGCAACATCCACTCGCTGGGCGGCAACTTCGTCTTCGACGGCAGCGTGAACCGCGCGGTCGCGGTGGACACCGCCGCGCTGGTGGAGGCGGTGCGCAAGGTCTACAAGCTGCCGCGGCTGGCCGACGAGCTGGCCAGCGGGCACCTGTAGGGCAGCGCCCGCCGCAACGGCAAAGGCGCCGCATCGCGGCGCCTTTTTTCATGCGCGGCGAGCGCCGCTCAGCCGCCCTTGATCGGGTAGGTCTGCGCGCCGCCGGCCGGGGCCGCGGGGGCCGCGCTGCCGGCCGGCGCGGCGGACGCCGGCGCCGCCGCGCCGCACTGGTAGGCGCCCCACGGCTGCGAGCCGTCGCTGGGCTCGGCCAGCGGCTTGATGGTGTCGGCGTGCATCTTGGCCGCCTCGTTGCGCGCCATCACCTCCAGCTCGTCGCGCACCTTGATGTCGTTGCGGTCGACCGGGCCGACGTGGTCCATCACCGAGACGGTGACCTTGCCCAGCTCGCGGCAGGAGGACACGTCGCCGCTCCAGGCCGTGCGCACCTGCTTGCCGCCGTCGTCGAGGGTGATGCCCCAGGTGCAGGCGCCGAGCAGCGCGGCGGGGGCGAGCAGCAGCAGGGTCTTGCGCATGGAAGGCTCCACGATGGCTGGAAACGGAGAAGGCCGGGCACGCGCCCGGCCTTCATCCTAGCGCGCCGCGGCGCGCGCGTCGCCGAACGCCGGCTTACCTGGCCGGCGCCGGGTTGCCGTCGGCGTCGAGCACCTGCACCTCGCCCAGCTTGAGCGCGCGCACCGGCGCCTCGATCTGCCTGAGGTCGCCGACGATCACCCAGGTGAAGCGGTCCGGGTGGATCAGCTCCTTCGCCGCGGCCTCCACGTCGGCGTCCTTCTGCGCGTCGATGCGCGCCTTCAGGGTCTGCACGTAGTCGTCGGGGCGGTCGTACAGGGCGATGTCCTGCAGCGCGCCCATCACCGCCGAGGTGGTCTGGTAGCGGCCCGGCATGGAGCGCACGTCGCCGACCTTGATCTTGGCGATCTCCTCGGCGGTGAGCGGCCGGTCGCCCACCACCGCGCGGCTCTCCTTGAGGATCTCGGCCGCCGACGGCGCGGTCTTGTCGGTCTGCACCGGCGCGTACAGCAGGAACGGGCGCTGGCCCTGCGCGTCGCGCAGGAAGCTGAAGGCGCCGTAGGCCCAGTGCTTGTCCTCGCGCAGGTTCATGTTCAGGCGCGAGGTGAAGGTGCCGCCGAAGGCGCCGTTCATGGTCTGGATCTCGACGTCGTTGGCGGCCCGCGTGGAGGGCGCCAGGCTGCCGGCCAGGATCAGGCTCTGCTGCGCCCCGGGGCGGTCGACCAGGAACACGCGCGCGGCCCCGGGCGGCGCCACCTCGGCGAGGTTCTTCGCCGGCACCTTGCCGGCCGGCGCCTTCCAGTCGCCGAACACGCGGTCGAGCTGCGGGATGATCGCCGCCAGCGTGGTGTCGCCGGCGACCAGGATCTTCGCGTTGTCCGGCCGGATGTAGTCGCGCAGGAAGGCGCGCATGTCCTCGGTGCCGAGCGCCTTGATCGACGCCTCGGTGCCCGAGCCGGTGAACGGGATCGCGTAGGCGTGGCCCTTGCCGTACAGCAGCGGCGGCAGCGTGCGCAGCGCGATGCCCACCGGCTGGCTCTTCTCCTGCGCGATGCCGGCCAGCCACTGGCCGCGCACGCGCGCCACGTCGGCGTCGCGCAGGGCCGGGTTGCGCACGATGTCGGCGAACAGGTCCAGCGAGGGCGCCAGCTTGTCGTCCAGCGCGTTGAGCGAGACGTTGCAGTGGTCCAGCCCGCAGCCGGAGGCGATCGCCGCGCCCAGGCGCTGCTTGCGCTTGGCGATCTCCACCGAGTCCAGCCGCGCGGTGCCCTCGTCGAGCATGGCCATGGTGAAGCTGGAGGTGCCCAGCTTGCGGCCCTGGTCGGCGGCGTAGCCGGCGTCGAACAGCAGCTGCAGCTGCACCGCCGGCACCGTGTGGCGCTCGGCCAGCACCACCGGGATGCCGTTGGCGAGCCTGCCGTGCTGCAGCGACGGGAAGCTCAGGTCGGGGAAGCGCGTCACCGCCGGCACGCCCTGGCCGCGGTCGACCCCGCTCTTCACCGTGCGGAAGTCGCCCGCGGGCGAGAGCACCGGCGCGGGCTTGCCCGGCGCGGCGGGACGGCCGGCGCTGCTGGCCAGGTCCTGCGCCTCGACCTTGCCGGGAACGACGGTGAGCGTGTAGTCGCCGCGCGCGATCCACTGGTTCGCGGCGGCCTTCACGCTGGCCGGCGTGGCGGCCATCAGCCCCCGGAAGTCCTTCAGGTACGCGCCCGGGTCGCCCTGGTAGAGCTGGCCCTCGGCGAGGATGGAGGCCTGCGTGTTGACCTTCTCCAGCCCGCGCACGAAGGCGGCGCGCACGGTGGTCTTCTCGCGCTCCAGCTCGTCGGCGCTGGGGCCGTCCTTGAGGAACCTGGCCCACTCCTCGGCGACCGCCGCCTCGACCCGGGCCGGGTCGACGCCCTTCTTCACGTCCACCTGCAGCTGGAACAGGCTGGCCAGCACGTGCTGCTCGATGTCCACCGAGACGTCGTCGGCGAGCCTGTCCCGGTACACCAGCCGCTGGTACAGCCGCGAGGTCTTGCCGCCGCCCAGCACCGCGGCGGCCAGCTGCAGCTGGTTGAGCTCGGCGTCGGTGCGCGAGGGCACGTTCCACTCGCGGTAGATGCGCACCTGCGCCACGTTGTCGGTCATCGTGCCGCGGGTGGACTCGCTGCGCGGCGCCACCCACGGCTGCGGCCGCGGCACGCGCGGGCCCGGCGCGATGTCGCCGAAGTAGCGCAGCATCTTCTCCCTCGCCTGCGCCGGCGTGACGTCGCCGGCGAGCACCACCACCGTGTTGGCGGCGCCGTAGTAGTCGCGGAACCACTGCTTCACGTCGGCGAGCGACGCGGCGTTCAGGTCGGCCATCGAGCCGATGGTGTCGTGGTGGTAGGGATGGTTGGCCGGGAAGGCCTCGGCCTGGATCAGCTCGCCCACCCGGCCGTAGGGCTGGTTCTCGTCCTGGCGCTTCTCGTTCTGCACCACGCCGCGCTGCTCGTCCAGCTGCGCCTGGCCGATCGCGCCGAGCAGGTGGCCCATGCGGTCGGACTCCATCCACAGCGCCATGTCCAGCGCGGTGGTGGGCACCGTCTCGAAGTAGTTGGTGCGGTCCAGCCAGGTGGTGCCGTTCATGTCGGTGGCGCCGGCCAGCTCGAACGGCTTGAAGTACTCGTCCTTGTGGTTCTCCGAGCCCTGGAACATCAGGTGCTCGAACAGGTGCGCGAAGCCGGTCTTGCCGGCCGGCTCGTAGGAGGAGCCCACGTGGTACCACACGCTCACCGCCACCACCGGCGCCTTGTGGTCCTCGTGCACCACCACGGTCAGGCCGTTGGGCAGCACGAAGCGCTGGTAGGCCAGCTCGGGGATCGACGGCGCGGCGGCCGGCGCCGGGGCGGCCAGCGACGGCGCGGCGCCGAAGGCGAACGAACACAGGCTGGCGGCGAGCAGGGCCAGCGGCTTCTTCCTCATGGCGAACCTCCTTGCGCGGATGAACCCGGCGAGGCTAGCCCGCGCTCCAGGCGGCCGCAAACCCAACCTTTGGCACGCGCGGACACTGTCCGCGCGACTGTCCGGCGCGCGCGGCGGCTGTCCGCGGACACCTTCGCGCCGCCGCGTCGCGGCTGACAACTGTCAAGGGATCAAGGGTTTATCTGCCACTGAAAGGCTGGCACGCGGCTTGCGATAGTCGTCATGCAGGGACACCACTTCTCCATCGGAGACATGCCATGAAACTCGAGACCTATCTGCTGCGCAGCCTGTTCGCCGCCTGCCTGCTGGCCTGCGCGCTGACCCTCGGCGCGATGCTGCACACCCCGACCCAGCCGGTGCAGCTGGCCGGCCAGGGCGCGACCGCGCACGCCGCCTGACCCGGCACCCGGAGACGACGATGAAACTCGAAAGCTACCTGCTCGGCGGCCTGTTCACCGCCTGCCTGGTGGTCTGCGGCCTGATCCTCGGCGCGATGCTCGGCGACCCCGCGCACTCGATGCGGCTGGCCAGCGGCGGCAGCCTCGGCACGGCGCTGCTGGCCGCGCCGAGCACCTGCGCGCTGCCGGCCGACGGCGTGATGTGCCCGCGCCTGCCCGGCTGATCCCGTGGGAGCGCCTCCGGTGGGAGCGGCCTCCGGCCGCGAGGCGCAGCGCCGGAATGATCGCTACGGCGCCCCCATCCGGCCGATAATCGGCCGATGCTGCACGTCATCCTGTTCCGCCCCGAGATCCCGCCCAACACCGGCAACGCGATCCGCCTGTGCGCCAACACCGGCGCGGCGCTGCACCTGATCCGCCCGCTCGGCTTCGCGCTGGACGACGCCCGGCTGCGCCGCGCGGGCCTGGACTACCACGAGTACGCCCGCATCGCCGTGCACGACGACCTCGACGCCTGCCTGGCCGCGCTCGGCCACCCGCGCGTGTTCGCCTTCTCCACCCGCGGCCGCGTGCGCCACGTGGACGCGGCCTACGCCGAGGGCGACGCGCTGCTGTTCGGCTGCGAGACCGCCGGCCTGCCCGCCGAGGTGCTGGAGGCGATCCCGCCCGGGCGCCGCCTGCGCCTGCCGATGCGCCCGGACAGCCGCAGCCTCAACCTCTCCAACAGCGTCGCCGTGGCGGTGTACGAGGCGTGGCGGCAGCTGGGCTTTCCCGGCGCGGCCGATTGAATCGCGGCCGGAGGCCGCTCCCACGGTCCTGCCGTGAACCTGGGGGAGCGGCCTCCGGCCGCGATGGCCGCGCCCCTCCCGCCCGCCCCGCTACAATCGCCGGATGAACACCCCCGCCCCGAACGCCTGGCTGCCCCTGCCGCTGCGCCGGCTCGCCGGCCGCGCGCTGGAAAGCGCGCTGAACCACGCGCTGTCGCTCGACCCCGACACGCAGCGGAAGCTCGCCGCGCTGGACGGCCGCAGCGTGCAGCTCCACCTGCGCGGCCCGGAGCTCGCGCTGGCGGTGACCGTGGCCGAGGGACGCCTGCGCGTCGGCCCGCCACGGGACGACAGCCAGCTGCGCGTGGCCGCCACCCCCGGCAGCCTGCTGGCGATGGCGCTGCGCCGCGACGAGGAAGGCGCGGCGCCGGGCCGGGTGGAGATCGCCGGCGACGCCGATCTCGCCCGCCGCCTGGAGAAGCTCGCCGCGAAGTTCGCGCCGGACTTCGAGGAAGCCTTCGCGCGCACGTTCGGCGACGTGCTCGGCGTGCCGCTGGCGCGCGCCGTGCGCGCGGCGCTGGCGCACGCGCGCGACGGCGCCGCGCACCTGTCCGAAGACGCCGCCGACTGGCTGCGCGACGAGGCGCGCCTGGCCGTGCCGCGCGGCGAGGTGGACGACTTCCTCGACGGCGTGGACGCCCTGCGCGAACGCAGCGAGCGGCTGGAAGCGCGCCTGGCCCGCCTCGAGGCGCGGCTGAAGGGGGCGGCCGCGTGACGCCGCTGAAGGTGGTCCCGGGCGTGCTGCGCGTCGCCTCGGTGCTGCTGGCCTGGCGGCTGGACGAGCTGGTCGACGCGGCGCACCTGTACCGCCCGCTCAAGCTGCTGCGCCCGCTGCTGGCGCGCGCGCGCCCCGGCGTGGCGCAGCTGTCGCGCGGCGCGCGGCTGCGCGGCGCGCTCACCGAACTGGGGCCGATCTTCGTCAAGGCCGGCCAGGTGCTGTCCACCCGCCGCGACCTGATCCCCGCCGACGTCGCCGACGAGCTGTCGCTGCTGCAGGACCAGGTGCCGCCGTTCCCCGGTGCCGAGGCGCGCGCCATCGTCGAGCGCGAGCTGAAGGCGCCGGTCGAAACGCTCTACGCCGCCTTCGACGAGACCGCGCTCGCCTCCGCCTCGATCGCGCAGGTGCACGCCGCCACGCTGCGCGACGGCCGCGAGGTGGTGGTGAAGGTGCTGCGCCCCGGCATCCAGGCGCAGATCGCGCGCGACGTGGCGCTGCTGCGCTCGCTCGGCGGGCTGGCGCAGCGCTGGCACCCCAACGCCGACAAGATCCGCCCGCTCGACGTCGTTGCCGAGGTCGAGAAGATGCTGGAGAACGAGCTGGACCTGCAGCGCGAGGGCGCCAGCGCCAGCCTGCTCCGGCGCAACTTCGCCAGCGGCGTGGACCTGTACGTGCCCGAGGTGCACTGGGAGCTCACCACCGGCCGCGTGCTCACCCTCGAGCGCGTGCGCGGGGCGAGCAGCGACGACCTGGCCGCGATCGACGCCGCCGGCATCGACCGCAGGAAGCTCGCCGCCAAGGGCGTGCGGGTGTTCTACGAGCAGGTGTTCCGCGACAACTTCTTCCACGCCGACGCGCACCCCGGCAACGTCTGGGTGGACCTCGCGCGGCGCGAGGAGCCGCGCTTCATCGCGCTGGACTTCGGCATCATGGGCTCGCTGCCCGAGGCCGACCAGTACTGGCTGGCGCAGAACTTCATCGCGCTGTTCGAGCGCGACTACGCGCGCATCGCGCGGCTGCACGTGGACGCCGGCTGGATGCCGGACACCGTGCGCCTGGACGAGCTGGAGGCGGCGGTGCGCACGGTGTGCGAGCCCTACTTCACCCGCCCGCTGTCGCAGATCTCGCTGGCCGAGCTGGTGGTCAAGCTGTTCCAGACCGCGCGCCGCTTCGAGCTGACCCTGCAGCCGCAGCTGATCCTGCTGCAGAAGACCCTGCTCAACATCGAGGGCGTGGGCCGCCTGCTCGACCCGGACATCGACATCTGGGCGGTGGCGCACCCGGTGCTCGAACGCATCCTGCGCGAGCGCTACAGCGCGCGCCGCACGCTGAAGGAGATCCGCAGGCGCCTGCCGGAGTGGTTCCACGCCGCGCCGCAGTTCCCCGAGCTGGTGCGCGACGCGCTGCGCCAGGCCGCGCGCGGCGAGCGGCGCGCGCTGGCCGACCCGCGCGAGCTCGCGCAGCGGTCGGCGCTGGCGCGGCAGCAGCGGCGCACGCTCGCCGGCGGGCTGCTCGGCGGCAGCCTGCTGCTCGGCGCGGCGCTGCTGTGGTCGCTGGCGCCGCAGCATGGCGCGTGGCTGCCGCTGCTGGCCGGCGCGGCCGGCCTGCTCGCCTTCGCGCGGACCTGGCCGCGGCGCTGACCGCGGGCGACACCGCTGCGACCACCGGCTTCCTCTCCCCGGAGGGGAGAGGGAACAAGCACAGTGCACCGGCGAGAACCGCCTTGGCTCCCATCGACATCCTCTACCAGGACGACGCCCTGATCGCGGTGAACAAGCCCGCGGGCCTGCCCGTGCACCGCTCGAAGCTGATCGGACCCGCCGAGGCGTTCCTGGTCGACCTGCTGCGCGAGCAGCTCGGCGGCGCCGTGCACCTGGCCCACCGCCTCGACCGCGCCACCAGCGGCGTGCTGCTGGCGGCGCGCTCGGCCGAGGTCGCCGCCGCCCTGGGCGAGCAGTTCATGGGCCGCAGCGTCGCCAAGCAGTACCTCGCCGTGGTGCGCGGCTGGCCGGAGCCGGCCGAGGACGTGATCGACTACCCGCTGCCCGGCGCGCGCGCGACCGGCCCGCGCCGCGAGGCGCACACGCGCTACCGGCGGCTGGCCACGGCGGAGGTGCCGATCGCGCTGGGCCGCTACCCGCAGCAGCGCTACGCGCTGGTGCTGGCCGAGCCGGAAACCGGCCGCTTCCGGCAGATCCGCAAGCACCTGGCGCACGTGCACCACCCGGTGATCGGCGACTGCCAGCACGGCCGCAGCGACCACAACCGGCTCTACAAGCAGCACTTCGGCTGCCACCGCATGCTGCTGCACGCCTGGCGGATCGCCTTCCACCATCCGCTCGACGGCCGCCCGCTCGCCGTGGAAGCGCCGCTGGACGCGGCCTTCGCCGGCCTGCTCGCGCGCTTCGGCTGGCTGCTGCCGACCCGGGACCCGGCGCAGGGATGACCTTCAAGCCGGCAAGGCCGGCGAGCGCGCCGAAAGCCCCGCGGGGCCGTACCGGCTAAACTTGCGCGCATCATGCTCATCGTCAGCCGCACTCTCGCCCTGCCCGAAACCGAGCTGACCGAGCGTTTCCTGCGCGCCGACGGCCCCGGCGGCCAGCACGTCAACCGCACCGAGAGCGCGGTGGAGCTGCGCTTCGACGTGGCGCGCTCGCCCTCGCTGCCGGAGGCGGTGCGCGCGCGGCTGCTGGCGCGGCGCGACCGCCGCCTCACCGACGAGGGCGTGCTGGTGATCCAGGCGCGCCGCTTCCGCGACCAGGCGCGCAACCGCGAGGACGCGCGCGAGCGCCTGGCCGAACTGATCCGCGCCGCGCTCGCCGCGCCGAAGCCGCGCGTGGCGACCCGCCCCACCCGCGCCTCGCAGGAACGCCGCCTGGCCGGCAAGCAGCAGCGCGGCCGCCTCAAGCAGAACCGTTCGCGCCCGTGGACCCACGAATGAGCCCAGTCATCCTGCCCCCGGTGCCGCCGCAGGCGCCCCGCCTCAACAGCCGCTTCTGGCCCTGGCTGATGCGCGGCATCCTGCGCCTGTCCGGCTGGCGCCTGCTCGGGAGCCTGCCCGACGTGCCCAAGCTGATCATCATCGGCGCGCCGCACTCGTCCTACTGGGACGGCGTGTGGGGCCTGCTGATGAAGATCGGCCTGGGCATCGACGTCAACATCATGATCAAGCGCGAGGTGCTGGACGGCCCGCTGGGGCTGGTCCTGCGGCCCATCGGCATGATCCCGATCAACCGCAGCGCCGCGCTCAACGTGGTCGGCCAGATGGTGCAGCGCTTCGGCGAGCGCGAGCGGATGTGGCTGGGCATCACCCCCGAGGGCACGCGCAAGCGGGTGCAGCACTGGAAGAGCGGCTTCCTGCGCATCGCGCGCGAGGCCGGCGTGCCGATCCTGCCGGTGTTCATCGACTACCCGAGCAGGACCTTCACGCTGGGCCCGCTGCAGCGCGCCACCGACGACCACGAGGCCGACATGGCGCGCATCCGCGCGCTGTTCCGCGGCTACCGCGGCAAGCACCGCGACACGGAGTGAACCGATGGACGGCATCCAGCACTACGGCGCCTTCCTCGCCGCCTGCGTCGCGCTGAACCTCACGCCGGGCCTGGACACGTTCTACATCCTCGCGCGCAGCGGCCGCGAGGGGCACGCCGCGGGCCTGGGCGCCGCGCTGGGCATCAGCGCCGGCTGCGTGGTGCACACGCTGGCCGCGGTGCTGGGGCTGTCGGCGATCCTGACGACCTCGGCGCTGGCGTTCTCGGCACTGAAGTACCTGGGCGCGGCCTACCTGGTGTGGATCGGCCTGCGCATGCTGCTCGCGCGGCAGGCCGTGCGCGTGCCCGCCGAGACGCGCGGCCGCGGCTTCGCCGCCGCGTTCCGCCAGGGCATGCTGACCAACGTGCTGAACCCCAAGGTGGCGCTGTTCTACCTGGCCTTCCTGCCGCAGTTCATCGTCCCGCACGCGCCGCATCCGCAGCTGGGCCTGCTGGTGCTGGGGCTGAGCTTCATCGGCACCGGCCTGGGCTGGTCGCTGGTGCTGGCGCTGCTTGGCGCGCGCATCCACCGGCTGCTGCAACGGCGGCCGCGCATCGGATCGTGGATGGACCGCGCCTGCGGCGCGGCGCTGCTGGGCTTCGGCCTGCGGCTGGCGCTGCAGCAGCGCGGCTGAGATTGCCCGGCGGAACGGGCGCTTGCAGCGCCTGCGGCCGGGCGGTGGATGCGGCCGGCACCGCCCGCGCGTTTCCCTCACGGCGGCAGCGTTCCCGCAAGCCGCCGGGTCACTCACGATGGCGCCGGACGGCCGCCGTGCCGCCCGGGCCATCGGCCGGCCGGAGGCCGCCGCGCGCTCAACGCTCCGAATGCCCCGGCTCGTCGTAGTCGCGGTGCGTCAGCAGCCCCGGGCGGATCAGGTCGATGAAGGCGCGCGCCTCGGCGTCGAGGAACTTGCCCTTGCGCATCACCACGCCGTAGCTGCGCTGCGGGAAGTACTTGCGCATGTTGCGCACGGCCAGCCGCGCGCGGTCGGCCTCGGTGATGCAGATGCCGGTGACGATGGAGATGCCCAGGCCCATCGCCACGTATTCCTTGATCACGTCCCAGCCGCCCACCTCGATCGCCACCCGGTAGGGCACCTGCGCGCGCTGGAACACCAGGTCGACCAGCCGGTAGGTGGACAGGCGCTGCGGCGGCAGGATCAGGCCGTAGGGCGAGAGATCCTGCAGCGTCACGTCGTCCTTCCGCGCCAGCGGGTGGTCCGGCGGCATGATCAGCATGGGGTCGAAGTGGTGGACCGGCGCCCAGGCGATGTCGTTGGGCACGTCCAGCATCGAGCCCACCGCGAAGTCGGCCTCGTCCGCGCGCAGCATCGCCAGCCCGTCCTTGCCGGTGACGTTGGCCAGCTGCAGCTGCACCGCCGGGTGGCGCTCGCGGTAGCGGCGCACCAGGTCGGGCAGCAGGTACTGGATGGTCGAGGTGCCGGCGGCGATGGTCAGCTTGCCGGCGGCCAGGCCCTTCACCCTGGCCTGGAAGTCGCGGTCCAGCGACTCCCAGCCCTCGACCAGCGGCCGCGCCAGCTCGTACAGCGCCTCGCCGGCGTCGGTGAGGTTGACGCGCCGGCGCCGCCGCTCCAGCAGGGTCGCGCCCAGCTCCCGCTCCAGCGCCTTGAGTTGCAGGCTCACCGTCGGCTGCGACAGGTACAGCGCCTCGGCGGCGCGGCTCAGCGTGCCCAGCTTCACCGTGCCGACGAAGGCGCGCAGCTGCTTGAGCCGGTTGCCCTTGTAGTAAAAGCGCGCCGGATCGGCCGGGGCGCCCTTGCGTGGCGTCGCGCGGCGCCCGCGGGAGCCCTTGTTCAGCTTCTTTCCCGGCGCTTTATCGCCCATGACTCAATACCTTGAAGTATGGTTTGAGAATATCAATAGAAATAATTGAAACATTCTCTTTGTCAAATGTAGGTGCCGGACCTAGCTTCCGGGGCGAACCCGCAGTGGAGAACGCCCATGGCCGTACCCCAGGAAAGACTGGCCCCGCCGCCGATGCTGGACGGCCCCCTCGGCCCGGCCCGGGCCGCCATCGCCACGCCGGAGGCGCTGGCCTTCGTGGCCGGGCTGCACCGCCGCTTCGACGGCGAGCGCCACCGCCTGCTGGCGGCGCGCCGCGCCCGCCAGGCGCGCTACGACGCCGGCGCCCTGCCGGACTTCCGCGCCGACACCCGCGAGATCCGCGAGTCGGAGTGGACCGTGGCACCGATCCCGGCCGCGCTGCGCGACCGCCGCGTCGAGATCACCGGCCCGGTCGAGCGCAAGATGGTCATCAACGCGCTCAACTCCGGCGCCAAGGTGTTCATGGCCGACTTCGAGGATGCCTCGACGCCCACCCTGGCCAACCTGCTCGACGGCCACGTCAACCTGCGCGACGCGGTGGCCGGCACGCTCGAATACACCTCGCCCGAGGGCAGGCACTACCGCGTGCACCCCGACCCCGCCGTGCTGGTGGTGCGCCCGCGCGGCTGGCACCTGCCGGAGAAGCACTTCGCGGTGGACGGCGAGCCGGTGGCCGGGGCGCTGTTCGACTTCGGCCTGTTCGCCTTCCACAACGCCCGCGCGCTGCACGCGCGCGACCGGGGCCCGTACTTCTATCTGCCCAAGCTGGAGGCGATGGAGGAGGCCGCGCTGTGGGACGCGGTGATGGAGCACGCCGAGCGCGCGCTGGGTCTGCCGGTGGGCTGCATGAAGGCCACCGTGCTGATCGAGACGCTGCCGGCGGCGTTCCAGATGGACGAGATCCTGCACGCGCTGCGCCGCCGCGCGGTGGGCCTCAACTGCGGCCGCTGGGACTACATCTTCTCCTACCTGAAGACCCTGCGCGGCCACCGCGACCGCCTGCTGCCCGAGCGCGGCCAGGTGCAGATGACGGTGCCCTTCCTCAAGGCCTACTCGGAGCTGCTGATCCAGACCTGTCACCGCCGCGGCGCCTTCGCCATGGGCGGCATGGCCGCGCAGATCCCGATCAAGGGCGACGAGGCGGCCAACGCGGCGGCGCTTGAGAAGGTGCGCGCCGACAAGCTGCGCGAGGTCAGGGCCGGCCACGACGGCACCTGGGTGGCGCACCCGGCGCTGGTGCCGGTGGCCCGCGCGGTGTTCGACGAGTACATGCCCGAGCCGAACCAGCGCGACGTGCTGCGCGAGGACGTGCGCGTCACCCGCGAGCAGCTGCTGGCGCCCTGCGCCGGCACGATCACCCGCGCCGGCTTCGACAACAACGTCGAGGTGGCGCTGCGCTACACCGCCGCCTGGCTGGACGGCCTGGGCTGCGTGCCGATCCACCACCTGATGGAGGACGCCGCCACCGCGGAGATCGCCCGCGCGCAGTTGTGGCAGTGGCTGCACCACGCCGACCAGCCGGCCGGCGGGACGCCGGCCGGGGGCGAGCTGCACTTCCCGGACCACGCGCCGATCGACTTCGCCCTGTTCGATCGCACGCTGGCCGCGCATGCGCACCGCCTGTCCGGCAGCGACCTGCCCGGCGCCGCGCGCGCCGGGCAGGCGGCCGCGCTGCTGTCCGAGCTCACCCACGCCGACCAGCTCGGCGACTTCCTCACCCTGCCCGCCTACGCACGGCTATAGGAGCGAGTGGAGAGGAGCGAGGAGCGAGAGAAAAACCTTCCCGCCCCTGCTTCCCTCTCGCTCCTCGCTCCTCTCCACTCACTTCCCGCTCCAGGAGAGACATCCATGAAGACCGCCACCCACTTCCCCACCGCCGAACAGATCGCGCTGGACTGGAAGAACAACCCGCGCTGGCACGGCATCCGCCGCAACTACGCCGCCGAGGACGTGGTGCGCCTGCGCGGCACCGTGGCGGTGGAGCACTCGCTGGCCCGCCGCGGCGCCGAGCGGCTGTGGAAATCGCTGCACAGCGAGGATTTCGTCAACGCGCTGGGCGCGCTCACCGGCAACCAGGCGATGCAGCAGGTGAAGGCGGGCCTGAAGGCGATCTACCTGTCCGGCTGGCAGGTCGCCGCCGACGCCAACCTGGCCGGCGAGATGTACCCGGACCAGTCGCTGTACCCGGCCAACTCGGTGCCGCAGGTGGTCAAGCGCATCAACAACACGCTGCTGCGCGCCGACCAGCTGCACCACGCCGAGGGCAGGGACGAGATCGACTGGCTGGTGCCGATCGTGGCCGACGCCGAGGCCGGCTTCGGCGGCGTGCTCAACGCCTTCGAGCTGATGAAGGCGATGATCGAGGCCGGCGCCGCCGGCGTGCACTTCGAGGACCAGCTCGCCGCGGTGAAGAAGTGCGGCCACATGGGCGGCAAGGTGCTGGTGCCCACCCGCGAGGCGATCGACAAGCTCACCGCCGCGCGCCTGGCCGCCGACGTCTGCGGCGTGCCCACCCTGCTGGTGGCGCGCACCGACGCCGACGCGGCGGACCTGCTCACCTCCGACGTCGACGACAACGACAAGCCGTTCCTCACCGGCGAGCGCACCGTGGAAGGCTTCTTCCGCACCCGCCCCGGCCTGGAGCAGGCGATCAGCCGCGGCCTGGCCTACGCGCCCTACGCCGACCTGATCTGGTGCGAGACCAGCAAGCCCAACCTGGAGGAGGCGCGCCGCTTCGCCGAGGCGATCCACGCGAAGTTCCCCGGCAAGCTGCTCGCCTACAACTGTTCGCCCAGCTTCAACTGGAAGAAGAACCTCGACGACGCCACCATCGCCAGGTTCCAGCGCGAGCTGGGCGCGATGGGCTACAAGTTCCAGTTCATCACCCTGGCCGGCTTCCACAGCCTCAACTACGGCATGTTCGACCTCGCCTACGGCTACGCGCGCCGGCAGATGAGCGCCTTCGTGGAGCTGCAGGAAAAGGAGTTCGCCGCCGCCGAGCGCGGCTTCACCGCGGTCAAGCACCAGCGCGAGGTGGGCACCGGCTACTTCGACCAGGTGACCCAGGCGATCCAGCAGGGCCAGTCGTCCACCACGGCGCTGAAGGGCTCCACCGAGGAGGCGCAGTTCGTGCGCCACGCCGTGGCGTAAGGGCGAGAAGAGAACGGAGAGGAGTGAGAGAAGGCAAAAGCATGGGCCGCCCTGCTCTTCACTCGCTCCTCTTCGCTCGCTCCCCGCCCGGCGGCACCAGCGCGATCACCGTCCAGCCCGGCTGCGGCTGCAGCTCGCGCTTCACCGAGGCCACCCGCAGCGCGCCCCTCTCCTCCACGCCGAACAGCAGCACGGTGTCCGCGCCATGCTGCTGCAGGAAGCCCGGCCAGTCGAACGCCGGCGTGAGCCGCGTCGACTTGATCCGCCAGCCCTGCTCCAGCCGCTCGGCGAAGGCCTCGTGCGTCATCTCCGCGCCGAACAGCGGCGGCGCCAGCAGGCGCTCGCCCCATTGCGCGCGCTCGCCGGCCTCCGGCGCCCGCTCGTTCTGCAGCAGGTAGATCCGCTGCCGCCCGAACTCCTGGCGGTAGTGCACGCAGGCCAGCGCGTTGCGCTCGCGGTGGGTGGACATCGCCAGCAGCCGGCCGATCCCGGCCAGGTCCAGGTGCCGCTCGGCATGGGCGGTGGCCGGGTGCCCGTAGTACGTGGCCAGACCGTCCATGCGCGCGCGGCGGATGCCGTCCCAGTGTTCGTCGGCGACCACCGTGCGGACGCCGGCGTCGCTGAGCGCGCGCGCGACCGCGCGCGGCACCTCGTCGGCGCCGTAGACCAGCACGCCGTTCGGCTCGGGCTCGGCCACCTTCAGCCAGCGCGCCAGCGGGCGCGCGGTGGCGCTCTGCAGCACCACCGTGCCGACGATCAGGATGAACACCAGCGGCACCAGCGCCTCGGCGCCGGGCAGGCCCAGCGCCTCCAGCCGCAGCGCGAACAGCGCCGACACCGAGGCAGCCACGATGCCGCGCGGCGCCACCCAGGCAATCAGCGCGCGCTCGCGCCAGCCGAGCGCGCTGCCCAGCGTGGCGACCGCCACGGTCAGCGGCCGCACCAGGAACTGCGCGAACAGGAAAATCGCCGTGCCCGCCCACAGCAGGCGGCCGGGCAGCGGCCACTCCAGCCGGGCCGCGAGCAGGATGAACAGCACCGACACCAGCAGGGTGGTGAGGTGCTCCTTGAAGTCGAGGATGTCGTCGATGTGCACGCCGCGCACGTTGCCCAGCGCGATGCCCATGACGGTGACCGCCAGCAGGCCCGACTCGTGGGTGAGCGCGTTGGAGCCGGAGAACGCCAGCAGCACGGCCGCCAGCGTGGCGTAGTTCTGCAGGTACTCGGGCACCATCTGGCGGCGCAGCAGGAAGGCCAGCAGCCCGGCGGCCAGCAGGCCGATCGCGCCGCCGCAGGCCACCACCGCGAGGAACACGCCCAGTGCGTGCCCCTGCTGGCGCGAGACGATCGCCTCGTACGCCAGCACGGCGAACAGCGCGCCGAGCGGGTCGATGACGATGCCCTCCCAGCGCAGGGTGTTGGCGATGCGCGCGTTCGGCCGCACCGTGCGCAGCATCGGCGCGATCACCGTCGGCCCGGTCACGCAGGTGAGCGCGCCGAACAGCAGCGATACCTCCCAGCCCAGCCCGGCCAGGTAGTGCGCCGCCGCCGCCAGCAGCAGCACGGCGAGGATCGCGCCGTAGCTCACCAGCCCGCGCACCGCGCCGCCGATGCCGGGCAGCTCGTCGAAGCGCAGGTTCAGGCTGCCCTCGAACAGGATCACCGCCACCGCCAGCGAAACCAGCGGGAACAGCAGCGGCCCGAGCAGCCGGTCGGGCGCCAGCGCGCCGGCGACGGGACCGAGCAGCAGGCCGGCCAGCAGCAGGAACAGGATCGCCGGCAGCCGCAGCCGCCAGGCCAGCCATTGCGCGAGGAAGCCGATGCCGAGCATGCACGACAGCATCAGACCGGCATCCAGATTCATCCGCGCGCTCCCTTCGATCGGCCGGCGCCTATCGGAGCATGCCCGCGGGACAGCGTCCAGCCGCCGCGGAAGGGCGGAGCGGGATAGCCAAGGGGAAAGAGGGAAGGGGCCAGCCCCGGTATCAGCGGGAGGGGGGAGGGGGGACTGATACCGGGGCGGCAGGGGCGACGGTCATTAAAGAACCGGCCGGTGCACATATTAAGCGGATCGCCCCGGATGTCAATACCCACCGGTACAAAAAACCACGGGGACTAGAAACGCCGGTACTGCAGGGCCTCGGCCAGGTGCGCGCGGTCCAGCAGCGGGGCGCCGCCGTCCAGGTCGGCGATCGAGCGGGCCACCCGCAGCACCCGGTGGTAGGCGCGGGCCGACAGCCCGAGCCGCTCCAGCGCCGCCTCGAGCCAGCGCCGCTCGGCCGGCCCCAGCGCGCAGTCGCGCTCCAGCTCGCGGGTGTTGATCTCGGCGTTGGAGCGGCCCGCGCGCATCAGCCCGTGCTGGCGCGCGCGGATCACCCGCTCCCGCACGATGGCCGAATCCTCGTCGTGGGGACCGCGCGGCGCGGCCAGCTCCGCCAGCGGCACCCGCGGCACCTCCACCGCCAGGTCGATGCGGTCGAGCAGCGGGCCGGAGATGCGCGCGCGGTAGCGCTGGATCTGGTCGGGCGTGCACTGGCAGCGCTGGCGGCCGTCGCCGGCATAGCCGCAGGGACAGGGGTTCATCGCGGCGACCAGCTGGAACTGCGCGGGAAAGGTCGCCTGGCGCGCCGCGCGCGAGATCACGATGCGGCCGGACTCCAGCGGCTCGCGCAGCACCTCCAGCACGTGCCGGTTGAATTCCGGCAGCTCGTCGAGGAACAGCACGCCGTTGTGCGCCAGCGAGATCTCGCCCGGCCGCGGCTGCGGCCCGCCGCCGACCAGCGCCACCGCCGAGGCGGTGTGGTGCGGCGCGCGGAACGGCCGCCGCCGCCAGTGCGCCGGGTCCACCGGCTGCCCGGCCACCGAGCGCACCGCGCAGCTCTCCAGCGCCTCCGACTCGCCCAGTGGCGGCAGGATGCCGGGCAGGCGCTCGGCCAGCATGGTCTTGCCGGTGCCCGGCGGGCCCACCAGCAGCAGGTGGTGGCCGCCGACCGCGGCGATCTCCAGCGCGCGCCGCGCCTGCAGCTGGCCGCGCACGTCGATCAGGTCCGGGACGTGGCCGTCGTCGTCGGCCTGCACGACGGCGGCCGGCGCGGCCAGCTCCTGCGCCCCGCGCAGCCAGCCGCACACCTCGGCCAGGTGGCCGGCCACCAGCACGTCGGCGTCGGCCACCAGCGCCGCCTCGGCGGCATTGGCGCGCGGCACCACCACGCGCCGCCCGCGCGCCCGCGCGCGCAGCAGCGCCGGCAGCACGCCGGGCACGCCGCGCAGCTCGCCGGACAGGGCCAGCTCGCCCAGGAACTCGCATTCGTCCAGCTTCTCGCGCGGCACCTGGCCGCCGGCGGCCAGGATGCCCAGCGCGATGGCCAGGTCGAAGCGGCCGCCGTCCTTGGGCAGCTCGGCCGGCGCCAGGTTCACGGTGACCTTGCGGTTGGGGTATTCGAAGGCGGTGTTCTGGATCGCCACCCGCACGCGGTCGCGCGCCTCGCGCACCGCGGCCTCGGGCAGGCCGACGATGTGCGTGCCGGGCAGGCCGCCGGACAGGTGCACCTCGACCATCACCTGCGGCGCCGCCACGCCCTCCTGCGCGCGGCTGAGGGTGACCGCCAGGCTCATGCGGCGCACCGATGGATCAGGGCAACGACGTCGCCGATCGATACCGACACCGTGCAACTCCATCGACGACGGCGAAAAACAACCGCCCCCGATCGTTTCTCGGGGTGAGGGTGACAGATCGGGGGCGGCTCCCGGGAGCTTGGTTACTGCTGGACCCCGCGGGTGACGGCCTCGGCTTCGAGCCGGGCGACGCGCCGTTCCAGCTCGTCGACCCTGGCGCGGGTACGCGCCAGCACCTGGCTCTGGACGTCGAACTCCTCGCGGGTGACCAGCTCGAGGCGACGCAGTCCTTGCGTCAGGACATCGCGAAAGTTGGCGCGGAGATCCTCGTGCGCCTGAGCCAATCCTGGCGGAACCAACGAAACAAGTCGCAGGGCAAGTTGATCGATATCCTGCCTACCCATCATGGAAGGCGCCTCGAACTTGTCGACGGGCAGTCTAGGTGAACGGAAAGGGGCGTCGCCATCGGCCGGCTCCACTGGGATCTGTAGGCATTTTCCTACACGGGCCGCCGGGACGACAGCGCCGGCGCCGGCAGGCACAATGGCGGGGTGGCCCGCCGCGGCGGGCCGCCATTCCGACGAGGGACACCCATGAAGCTGGTCGTGGCGGTGATCAAGCCGTTCAAGCTGGACGACGTACGCGAGGCGCTGGCCGAGGCGGGCGTGCAGGGCATCACGGTGACCGAGGTGAAGGGCTTCGGCCGCCAGAAGGGCCACACCGAGCTCTACCGCGGCGCCGAGTACGTGGTGGATTTCCTGCCCAAGCTCAAGCTGGAGGTGGCGGTGGCCGACGAGCAGCTGGAGCGGGTGGTGGAGGCGATCCAGCAGTCGGCGCGCACCGGCAAGATCGGCGACGGCAAGATCTTCGTGAGCAGCCTGGACCAGGTGATCCGCATCCGCACCGGCGAGCTGGACAACGACGCGCTGTAGGGGCGGCAAGCGCCGCGCGGCGGCGCCATCCCTCGCGGGGAGCGCGCCTCGGCCCCCGCCTTCGGATCAAGGGGGGGCGGCAGGCGCCGGCCCCTCACCTCGGTCCTCTCCCCGGAGGGGAGAGGAGTCAAAGCGCGCGGCCGCCGGTCCGGCGTCGCGCGCGCCGGCCGGGCCGGACGGTACCGCCCGGCCTTCAGCGCGCCTGCGCGCGCTGGAAGCGCCGGTGGTGGATCAGCAGCCCGGTGAAGTAGCACAGGTAGTAGCCGACCAGCAGGCCGAACACCAGCAGGGTCAGCGGGCTGTTGCCCAGCGGCGGCGCCGACGCCGCGGCGGCCGAGCCGGCCGCCGCGGGCATCATCACCATGAAGCGCCAGGCCAGCCGGGCCACCAGCAGCGCGGTGAGCACGCCGCCGACCCAGGGATTGGGCAGGTACACGTCCGCGCCGTCCGCGCCGCGCTCGAAGCGGGTCAGGCGCAGGCCCAGCAGGCCCAGCGCGGCGCCGGCCAGCACGCCGCCGAGCAGGCCTTCCAGCAGGCGCAGGTCGCGGAAGCCGGACAGCGCCAGCAGCGCGCCGATCGCGCCGAACACCACGATGCGGGCGAGCATGCGCTTGCGCCGCACCGGCTGCCGGCCGAACTGGCTGCGCACGCGCCGCCAGACCACCAGCGCCATCAGCGGGGCCATCACCAGGGGCATCACCATCTGCGGGGTCATCGGCGGCTCGACTGCGTGGCGAAAGGGTGCGGCCAGCCTATCGGCCCGGTGCCGCGCCGGCCACTGGCAGTCGACAGGCGGCGCGGATGACGGCTGTCACCCCGCCTGCTTCGCCTTGCCCTGGTTGGCCACCGCGGCCATCTTGGCGGCGATCTCGTCGGCGTCGCCCAGGTAGTAGCTGCGCAGCGGCCTGAGCTCGGCGTCGAACTCGTACACCAGCGGCACGCCGTTGGGCACGTTGAGCTCGACGATCGCCTCGTCGGAGATGCCGTCCAGGTACTTGATCAGCGCGCGCAGCGAGTTGCCGTGCGCGGCCACCACCACGCGCTGGCCGCCGCGGATCGCCGGCGCCAGCACGTCGTGCCAGTAGGGCAGCACGCGCGCCACGGTGTCCTTCAGGCACTCGGTGTCCGGGATCATCGACGGGTCCAGCCCGGCGTAGCGCGGGTCGCGCAGCGCCTCGTTGGCGGCGCGCTCCAGCGGCGGCGGCGGGATGTCGTAGCTGCGGCGCCAGATCTTCACCTGGTCCTCGCCGTAGCGGGCCGCCGTCTCGGCCTTGTTGAGGCCGGTCAGCGCGCCGTAGTGGCGCTCGTTGAGGCGCCAGTCGGTGTGCACCGGCAGCCACATCTGGTCGAGCGCGTCGAGCACGCCCCACAGCGTGCGCACGGCGCGCTTGAGCACCGAGGTGTGCGCCACGTCGAAGGCGTAGCCCTCCTGCCGGAGCAGGCGGCCGGCCTCCTGCGCCTCGGCCATGCCCTGCGCGGTGAGGTCGACGTCGGCCCAGCCGCTGAAGCGGTTGTCGAGGTTCCACTGGGACTGGCCGTGGCGGATCAGGACGAGCTTGTGCATGGCGGTCGGCGGCAAGGGGACAAGCGCGGAATGGTGGGCCGCGCGCCGCGCCCCGTCAATCGCCGCCCCTGCCGAAGGTCACGTCAAACCCTGGCCGGCGCGGGCGCATCCTAGCGAGGTCCATCCATCACGGAGAACCCCGCATGCGCCGCCACCATCTCGCCTTCGCCCTGGCCCTGGCCTTCACGCTGCCGCTGGCGGCGCGCGCCGGCGACGGGGACATCGACAAGGTCAACGGCACCGCCCGCGTCGAGGCCGGCCAGCATGCCGGCGACGTCAGCACCGTCAACGGCGCGGTGCGCATCGGCGACCGCGCCGTCGTGCGCAAGGCGAGCACGGTCAACGGCTCGGTCGAGCTGGGCGAGCGCGTGCAGGCCGACGAGCTGGGCTCGGTGAACGGCGGGGTCACGGTCGGCGCCGGCAGCCAGGTGCACGGCAAGATCGAGACGGTCAACGGCGCAATCCGGCTGGCGCAGGGCACGGATGTCGCCGGCCGCGTCTCCAACGTCAACGGCTCGATCCAGCTGGACGCCGCGCACGTGGCCGGCGGGCTGGGCACGGTGGGCGGCGACATCACCGTCGGCGCCGGCTCGCGCGTGGAAGGCGGCATCCTGGTCGACAGGCCCGGCGGCTGGTTCCACTGGGGCGAGAGCCGCCCGCCGCATATCGTGATCGGCCCGCACGCGGTGGTGCAGGGCACGCTGGAGTTCCGCCGCGAGGTGGTGCTCGAGGTGAGCGACAGCGCGCAGATCGGCCCGGTGAAGGGCGCCACGCCGGTGAGGTTCGGCGGCGCGCAGCCCTGAGGTCAGCGCAGGCTCATCCGCGACAGCAGGCCGTCGCGGCGCACGCAGTGGTGCCACAGCGCCGCGGCGGCATGCACGCCGATCACCGCGTAGAACAGGTTGCCGAGCAGCTCGTGGCTCTCCTCGAACGCCTTGCCGAGCGCCGGCATCGGGCCGGCCAGGCTGAACGACCAGCCCGCCAGCACGACCGGCCTGCCGCCCAGGTTGAGCGCGAGCATGCCGAGCAGCGGCTGCAGCAGCACGAAGCCGTACAGCGCCGCATGCACGGCGCGGCGCAGCCCGTCCGACAGCGGGCCCGCCGGCACCGGCGGCGGCGCGCCGCGCCACCACCGCCACAGCAGGCGCGGCATCGACAGCGCCAGCAGCAGGCTGCCCGACCACAGGTGGACGTTCGTCCAGAACGCGCGGCTGTCGCTGCCGCGCGGGCCGCGCAGCTCGATCGATAGGTAGGCCAGCGCGACCAGCAGGACGCTCAGCCAGTGCAGGACCACCGCGAGGCGGTCGTAGCGGGCGGGCAGGCTCATGGCAACTCCGTGGACACCGGGGTGCCCGCCATCCTGCCTGGCCAAGCTTAGCCGTCGCCCTGGAGACCCCTGAACGAGAGCCGGAATCAGATCCAGTCGCGCGGCCGCAGGTAGTCGTCCAGCCGCGCCTCCGCCGAGCCCGGCTCGGGACGGTAGTCGTATTCGAAGCGCACCAGCGGCGGCAGGCTCATCAGGATCGACTCGGTGCGCCCGCCGGACTGCAGCCCGAACAGCGTGCCGCGGTCGTAGACCAGGTTGAACTCCACGTAGCGGCCGCGCCGGTACAGCTGGAACTGGCGCTCGCGCTCGCCCCACGGCGTGCCGCGGCGGCGCTCGGCGATCGGCAGGTAGGCGTCGAGGAAGCCCTGCCCCACCGCGCGGGTGAAGTCGAGGCAGCGCCCGAAGCCGCCCTCGTTGAGGTCGTCGTAGAACAGCCCGCCGACGCCGCGCGTCTCGCCGCGGTGCCTGAGGAAGAAGTACTCGTCGCACCAGCGCTTGTAGCGCGGATAGACGTCCGCGCCAAACGGCGCGCACAGGTCGCGCGCCACGGTGTGCCAGTGCGCCACGTCCTCGTCGAACGGGTAGTACGGGGTGAGGTCGAAGCCGCCGCCGAACCACCACACCGGCTCCACGCCGGGCTTGCTCGCCTCGAAGTAGCGCACGTTGGCGTGCGTGGTGGGCACGTAGGGATTCTTCGGGTGCAGCACCAGCGACACGCCGGTGGCCACGAAGCTGCCGCCGGCCAGCTCCGGCCGGTGCGCGGTGGCGCTGGGCGGCAGCCTGTCGCCGTGCACGCGCGAGAAGTTCACGCCGGCCTGCTCGAACAGCGCGCCGTCCTTCAGCACGCGGGTGCGCCCGCCGCCGCCGGCCGGGCGGGTCCAGGCGTCCTCGGTGAAGCGCGCGCCGCCGTCCAGCCGCTCCAGCGCGGCGCAGATGCGGTCCTGCAGTTCGCGCAGGAAGGTTTCGGCCTGTTCGGCTTGCTGGCTCATCGGCGGTGCGGGGATCGGTGGCGGTGCCGGCGAGCTTAGCAAGACCGGCCGCGGCCGCCGACGCCGCGCGGCGACGTGCCGCGCGGCCCCGCCCTTCACGGCCCGCGCACGATCGTGAACGCGCCGCTCTGGCGAGCCCGCGCGGCCGCGGCTAGGCTGCGGCCGTGCCCGACATGATCGCCCCGCTCGCGGTGAGCGCCTGCACCGCCACCTCCACCCTCGGCCGCGGCCTGGCCGCCCAGCGCGAGGCCCTGCGCGCCGGCCGCAGCGGCCTGCGCCCGAACGATTTCAGCAACGCGCCGCTGGCGTGCTGGATCGGCCGCGTCGAGGGCGTGGAGGACGCGCCCCTGCCCGCCGCGCTGGCCGGCTGGGATTGCCGCAACAACCGCCTGGCCTGGCTGGGCCTGCGGCAGGACGGCTTCCTCGAACGGGTCGGCGCGGCGCGCGCGCGCTACGGCAGCGCGCGCGTCGCGCTGCTGCTGGGCACCTCCACCGCCAGCATCGGCGCCACCGAGGAAGGCTACCGGCGGCTCGGCGCCGACGGCCGCCTGCCGGCCGACCTGCGCCGCCCGGCGGTGCACAACCCGCATTCGCTGGGTGCCTTCGTCGCCGCGGCGCTGGCGCTGGACGGGCCCTGCCTGACGATCTCCACCGCCTGCTCCTCCAGCGCCAAGGCGTTCGCCGCCGCCGAGCGGATGATCCGCCTCGGCGTGGCCGACGCGGCGGTGGTCGGCGGCGTGGACACGCTGTGCGACAGCGTGCTGTTCGGCTTCAACGCGCTGGAACTGGTCTCGCCCGAGCCGTGCCGGCCGTTCGACCGCGCGCGCCGCGGCATCTCGATCGGCGAGGCGGCCGGCTTCGCCCTGCTCGAGCGCGTCGACGCCGCGCCGCGGGCGCCGCGCCTGCTCGGCTACGGCGAATCCAGCGACGCCCACCACATGTCCGCGCCGCACCCGGAAGGCCTGGGCGCGGCGCTGGCGCTGCGCGACGCGCTGGCGCGCGCCGGCCTCGCGCCAGCGCAGGTGGACTACGTCAACCTGCACGGCACCGCCAGCCGCAAGAACGACGAGGTGGAGGCGCAGCTGCTGGCGCGCCACTTCTCCGCCGCCACCCGCGCCAGCAGCACCAAGGGCTACACCGGGCACACGCTGGGCGCGGCCGGCATCCTGGAGGCGGTGTTCGCGCTGCAGGCGATCGAGCACGGCTTCGTGCCGGCCAACCTGGGCGGCGACGAGCCCGACCCGGCCTGCGGGCCGCAGTTCGCCTGGCGCGGCGAGGAGCGGCCGGTGCGCGTGGCGCTGAGCAACTCCTTCGGCTTCGGCGGCAACAACGCCTGCCTGGCGTTCGCGCGCGCGGAGGCGGCATGAGCGCGGCCGTGCACGTGGCCGGCGTCGGCCTGTGGGCGGAAGGGCTGCCCGGCTTCGACGCGCTGCGCGCGCGGCTGGCCGGCGCGCCGGCGGCGGACACGCCCGGGCGGCCGCCGGCCGCCCTGCTGCCGCCGAACGAGCGCCGCCGCGCCCCGCCGCAGGTGCTGCTCGCCGTCGAGGCCGCCGGCCAGGCGCTGGCGATGAGCGGCCTCGCGCCGGACGCGCCCGCCTGCGTGTTCGCCTCCGCCTACGGCGACCAGGCCACCACCGACTACCTGTGCGCCACCCTGGCGCGCGCGCCGCGCGAGCTGTCGCCGACCCGCTTCCACCAGTCGGTGCACAACGCCGCCGCCGGCTACTGGACCATCGCCACCGGCTGCCGTGCGCCGTCCAGCGCGCTCTGCGCCGGCCCGGAGAGCTTCGGCGCCGGCCTGCTGGAGGCCGTGCTGCAGGTCCTCGCCGACGACCGCCCGGTGCTGCTGGTCGCCTGCGACACGCCGGGGCAGGGCCCCCTGGCGGAGATGACCGCCTGCCACGACGCCTTCGCCTGCGCGCTGCTCCTGGCCCCCCGCGCCGACGGCGCGCTCGCGCGGCTGTCGTTGCATCCGCATCACGGCCCGTGCGCCAGCCTGCCGTGGCCGGAGGCCTTCCCGGCAGACTGGCTGGGCGGCAACCCCAGCGCCGGGGCGCTGCCGCTGCTGGTACAACTGGCCTCGGGAAGCGGACGCTGCCGGCTGCCGGCGGCGCCGCGGCTCGGCCTCGACATCCACGTGGAGAGTCCCGCTTGAACGCGAACCTGCCCCGCTGGTGCGTGCTGATCCCCTGCCTCAACGAGGAGGCCGCGATCGAGCGCGTGGTGCGCTCGGTGCTCGCGCTGGGCGCGCCGGTGATCGTGGTGGACGACGGCTCGGACGACCGCACCGTGGAGATCGTGCGGGCGCTGCCGGTCCACCTGCTGTGCCACGACCGCCGGCTCGGCAAGGGCCAGGCGCTGCGCGACGGCTTCCGCGAGGCGCTGCGCCTGGGCTACGAGGCGGTGCTGACGATGGACGGCGACGGCCAGCACCTGGCCGGCGACATCCCGCGCATCCTCGCCGCGGCGCGGCGCTATCCCGACCACCTGATCATCGGCGCGCGCCTGCTGGACAAGGCGCAGCAGCCCAAGGGCCGCCGCCGCGCCAACGCGGTGGCCGACTGGGGCATCTCCTGGGCCTGCGGGCGGCCGGTGGCGGACACCCAGAGCGGCCAGCGCTGGTACCCGCGCGCGGCGCTGGACCTGGTCGACCTGCCGGCGCAGAACTTCGTGTTCGAGGCCGCGATCCTGATCGCCGCCACGCGCGAGCGCGGGCTCGGCGTGGTGTCGGTGCCGATCGCCTCGCGCTACCAGCCCGGCCTGCGTCGCAGCCATTTCCGCCCGGTGCGCGACGTGGCGCGCATCACGCTGTACACCATCGGCCGCGTGCTGCACTACGGCCACGTGGTGCGCAGCTACCGGCGCTCGCACACCCAGCGGCCGCTGATCCTCGACGAGCCGGCCGCGGCCACCGGCTGAACGGACGCCGCCTCAAGCGTCCGCGCGCCCCGGGCCGGGGCGCGGCGGCGCATGCTGGTCCTGCCGCCAGAAGTCGTAGAAGTTGAACCAGTTGTAGGGCAGGGCGCGGGCGTGGTGCTCCAGCCGCGCGGCGTAGCGCGCGAGCAGCGCGTCCAGCGCCGGCTCGCGCGCCGCGCCGCGCGGGATCTCGATCCGCTCGGCGAACGGCTCGAACACCAGCCGGTAGCGGTTGCCGCCCAGGTACAGGCCGAAGCACAGCATCACCGGCGCGCCCAGCGTGCGCGCCAGCAGCCACGGCCCGACCGGGAACGGCGCCGGCTGCCCGAGGAAGGGCGCCTGGCGCAGCACCTCGTGGCCGCGGCCGCGGTCGGCCAGCAGCGCCACCATCGCGCCCTCGCGGCAGGCCTCGGCCAGCGCCAGCGTGGCGGCGTTGCCGCCGCGGGAAATGTCGACCACGCTGGCGGCGAGCTCGGGCGCCAGCGCCTCCAGCATGGCGGTGAGCTCGGGCGTCTTCTGCTTGTCCAGCACGATGCGCAGCGGCAGGTCGGGCCGGCGCGCGCCCAGCACGCGCAGCGCCTCGAAGCTGCCCTGGTGCGAGCCGACCAGCAGCACGCCGCGCCCCTGCGCGATGCGCCGCTCCAGCTCCGCCAGCCCCTCGATCTCGAAGGCGAAGTCGCGCTCGCCGCGGGCGAGCAGGAAGATGCGGTCGAGCAGGGTCGCCGCGAAGCAGTGGAAGTGCCGGTACACCTGCCGGAGGGTCGCCGGCCGGCCGAACACGCGGCCCAGGTAGTCGCGCGAGGCGGCGCGCTCGTCGGCGCGACGCAGCAGGAAGTACAGCGCGATCGGATACAGCGCGAGCCCGGCCAGCGTGCGGCCGCCGCGCAGGGCCAGCTGGCGGATCAGCCACAGCGCGCGGCGGCCACCGCCTTCGCGCTGGTCCTGCCAGTGGCCGCTCATGCGCGCCGGCCGCCGGCGTTCATGCCGTGGCCATCGCCCGGGATGCCTGCCGTTCCGGCCCGCGCGGCGCGCTCAGAGCGTGCGCCGCTGCTCGACATAGTCCGACAGCGCGGCCAGGCTGGCGAAGATGCGCTGGTTGTCGGGATCGTCGGAGCGCAGCTGGAAGCCGTAGCGCTTGGTCACCGCCAGCGCGATCTCCAGCGCGTCGATCGAGTCCAGCCCCAGCTCGCCGCCGAACAGCGGCGCCTGCGGGTCGATGTCTTCCGGCGCCACCGCCTCCAGGTTCAGGCTGTCAACGATGAGGACGGCCAGCTCATGCTGCGCCGCGGTCTGCTCTGCCATGCTCGATCCCGTGCTTCATCAGCGTGCCTCCCCCCGGCGGCAGCGGGCGCGGAGTGTAACATAGCGCCCCCGTCACACCCGGTTGCAGGCATGGTCCAGGCTGGTGAAAACGCGCCCGCGCCGCAGCTGCGGCCGCGCGCCCCGCGGGTGTCCTACCGCCACGGCACGGCGCAGGCGGCGCTGGGCGAGCGCGGCACGCTGGCGGTGTTCGGCTTCGGCGCCGGCGCGGCGGAAGCGGACGACCCGCGCTGGCTCGGCGTGCCGCTGGAGCCCTTCGACACGCCCGCGCCGCTGGAGATCTGGCAGGTGGACGCCGACGTCGCTCACGGCCGCGACGGCGCGCTGCGCTGGGCCTGCGGCGGCGGCTGGCTGTACCTCGCGCTGGAGCTGGACGAGCGCGAGCACGGCGGTCCCGCCGGCACGGCGCGGCGGGCCTACGCGCGGCTGCGCGGCTTCCTCGCGCGCTGCCCGCAGCAGCGCGTGCTGCGCGTGTGGAACTACCTCGGCGAGATCAACCACGGCGAGGGCGATGCCGAGCGCTACAAGCAGTTCTGCAACGGCCGCGCCGCCGGCATGGGCGACCTGTTCGCCGATGGCTACCCCGCCGCCACCGCGATCGGCCACCACGCCGGGGCGCACCGGCTGCAGGTCTACCTGCTCGCCTGCGAGCAGGCCGGCATGCCGGTGGAGAACCCGCGCCAGCTCAGCGCCTGGCGCTACCCGCGCCAGTACGGCCCGACGCCACCGGGCTTCGCCCGCGCGATGGGCCTGCCGGCCGGCGACGCGCTGGCGATCTCCGGCACCGCCGCGGTGGTCGGCCACGCCTCCGCGCACGCCGGCGACCCGCGCGCGCAGCTGGGCGAGATCCTCGCCAACCTGGAGGCGCTGCTGGCCAACGCCGGCATGCCCGCCGGCTTCGACACGCACTCGCCGCTGAAGGCCTACGTGCGCCGCCCGGCCGACGCCGCGCTGGTGCGCGAGCTGCTGCAGCAGCGCCTGCCCGGCGTGCCGGTGCTGCTGCTGCACGGCGACGTGTGCCGCGAGGAACTGCTGGTGGAGCTGGACGGCTGGCGCTACGCCTGAACGGGCATCGCGCCGGGCAGATGCCGCAGGATGTCCGCCACGCACGCCTCGACGCTGCGGTGCGCGGTGTCCACCACCAGCGGCGGGCGGTCCCACGCCTCGTAGTGGCGCGCCCGCACCTTGTCCCGGTCCGGGCAGGACCAGGCCCTCGACATCCGGGCGCCGCGCCTCCACCCGGCGCCGGTGTTCGGCGGCGTCGCCGCAGCGCACCTCGATCTCGAGCAGCGGCGCGCCGGCATCCGCCGCCGTCGCGCGCCAGGCCAACCGTGCCTCCTGCACCGCGTTGACCCGTCGGCGACGACGCCATGCCCCAGTCGCAGCTGGTCGCGCGCCACGGCGTTGGCCACGGCCTAGCCTTCGCATTCCGGCGCCAGGCCGGCCCGGCGCAGGGTCTGCTCGATGGTGTCGATGCGCAGGTGCGTCGCGCCAAGGCGCGCGGCCAGCGCTCGCGCCAGCGTGGTCTTGCCGCCGCCGGGCAGGCCGGCCAGCACGATCAGCAGGGCGCTCACTTCGGCTGTTTCTGCGGCCGCCGCCAGCCGTGCAGGGTCGCCTGGCGGCCGCGCGCCACGGTCAGCTCGCCCGCCGGCGCGTCCTTGGTGATCACCGAGCCGGCGCCGATGGTCGCGCCGTCGCCGATCGCCACCGGCGCCACCAGCGCGCTGTTGGAGCCGATGAAGGCGCCGTCGCCGATCACCGTGCGGTGCTTGTTCGCGCCGTCGTAGTTGCAGGTGATGGTGCCGGCGCCGACGTTGACGCCCTTGCCGATCTCGGCGTCGCCCAGGTAGCTCAGGTGGTTGGCCTTGCTGCCGTGGCCGAGCCGCGCGTTCTTGGTCTCGACGAAGTTGCCCACGTGCACGCCCTCGGCCAGCGCGGTGCCGGGGCGCAGGCGCGCGAACGGGCCGATGCTGCAGGCGCCTTCGGTCACCGCGCCCTCGAGGTCGCAGTGCGCCTGCACCACCGTGCCGGCGGCGAGCGTCACGTCCTTCAGGCGCACGAACGGGCCGATGCGCACGTCGTCGCCCAGCGCCACGCGGCCTTCCAGGATCACGTCGACGTCCAGCTCCACGTCGCGGCCGGCGCTCACCTCGCCGCGCACGTCCACCCGCGCGGGATCGGCCATGCGCACGCCGGCGGCCAGCAGCTCGCGGGTGCGGCGGCGGCGGTACTGGGTCTCCAGCTCGGCCAGCTGCAGCGGATCGTTGGCGCCGGCGGCCTCCACCGGGTCGGCGCATTCCACGCAGGTGGCCGCGCGGTTCTCGGCGGCGGCCAGCGCGAAGATGTCGGTGAGGTAGTACTCGCCCTGCGCGTTGTTGCGGTCGAGCCGGCCGATCCAGCGGCGCAGCGCCTCGGCCTCGGCGACCAGGATGCCGGTGTTGATCAGGTTGATCGCGCGCTGGTTGTCGTCGGCGTCCTTCTCCTCCACCACCGCGCGCACCAGGCTGTTGCCGTCGCGCAGCACGCGGCCGTAGCCGCGCGGCTCGTCCACGCGGGTGACCAGCAGGCCCAGCGAGCCCTCGGTGCGCACCAGCTGCTGCAGCGTCTCCACCCGGGTCAGCGGCACGTCGCCGTACAGCACCAGCACCCGCGCGCCGTCGGGCACGCGGCGCAGCGCCTGGCCCACCGCGTGGCCGGTACCCAGGCGCTCGGCCTGCAGCACCCAGTCCAGGTCCTCCTGCCCGGCGAAGGCCTCCTGCACCTGCCCGCCGCAGTGGCCGTAGACCACGTGGATCGCCCGCGGCGCCAGCGCGCGCGCGGCGGCCAGCACGTGCGCCAGCAGCGGCCGGCCGGCCAGCGGCATTAGCACCTTGGCGCGGGCGGATTTCATGCGCTTGCCCTCGCCGGCGGCGAGGACGATCACGTGCAGCGGAGCCTG
Organism: Fulvimonas soli; assembly: GCF_003148905.1. Classification (GTDB taxonomy): domain Bacteria; phylum Pseudomonadota; class Gammaproteobacteria; order Xanthomonadales; family Rhodanobacteraceae; genus Fulvimonas; species Fulvimonas soli. Next base: position 102,448 of record NZ_QGHC01000002.1, read on the forward strand.
GCTCATGGACGATCCGTCGTGACGGGTGGGACGGGCAAGCATAGCAGCGCCCCGCCGCGCGCCCGGCTCAGCCGGCGCGCCCGGCGCTGGTGACCGCCCGGCCGGCGCGGCATTCGAAGCGGAACACGTAGGCCAGGCTGAACGGTCGGGTGTCGCTGTCCACCACGTGGCTGTCGCCGTTGGCGTCGGCGGCCCAGCGCTCGATGCGCAGCGGCTGGAACTCCCACTGCAGCGCCGCCGCGCGGGTGGCGGCGATGAAGGCGCGCCGTGCCGGGTCGGCCTGCGCCTCGCCGGCCACGCGCACCTCGCCGACCTTGCCGGCCTCGTCCACGATCAGCAGCGCCGGCACCTCCACCGGCGGCGGGCAGGCCGCCCATTGCTCCGGCGGATAGACCGGCGCGACCCGGCGGAACGGCGCGGCGCCGCTCGACACCTGGCCCAGCGCGAGCTGGTAGTGCGCCATCGCCGCGTCCGGCGCGACGCGGTAGGAGGCCGACCCTTCCGGCGGCGGCGCGGCGGGCGGCCGGGCGACGCCGGCGCAGCCGGCCAGCAGGGCGGCGGCGAGCGGAAGGCTCGCGGTCGGGAAGCGTGCGCGCATCTGGCATCCTCTCCGGCTGGGGGTGCCGCAAGGATACGACCCGGGCCGGCGAGTGCGCATGGTGGCGTGTCTTGCTCCCCTCTCCCTCCGGGAAAGGGTCGGAGTTGGGGGTGGGGTGACGGCGCGGCCGAAGCGCGGCACCCGCCTCATCCTGATCAACATCGGCATCCTGGAATGGATCCTGCCCTCCATCCACGCTCTTTCGCCGGCGACTTCGGACCGAATTAAGTGCGCTATATATGGCTACGGCAGGCGGTCAGCACTACTCATCAATATCCAGACAAAGCGGGCATCAACCAACTCCGATGCCAGTCAGCCTAGCTGAAATCGGGTACTGAACGAGCTGAGCATCACAATGTCTCGCTCCGGATCGCTGGTGTGATTGCGCCCGTGCAACATCCGGTTGTTGTCGATCAGCGCGAAGTCGCCGGTGCGCCAACGGATGCCGCGGGTCAGTGAACGGGCCGCCTGCTTGAGTTCCTCCAGAACCTCGTGCTCGATCTCCGAGCCATTCTCCCAGGTAACCAGCGTGCTGAAGGAGTCTTCTGCCTGGTCGTCGGTGGGCTTCTTGTAGGCATTGGTGAACATGTTCTGGCAAATCTTCATGCGGCCCGTGTCGCCAACCGGAAGCACGGAGGGCGCGATGAATTCAAAGACAATGCGTTGACCCGATTCCTCCGCCAAATTGAACCGATGGTTCGCGCTCAGCGTTGCAATGACATCGCCACCGACCAAGTTCTCAATGACCCTGTTCTTGCTTACTACCGCCTCGAAAGCCCTCGATGGGAGATAATTCCTGTACTTCACGCGCCGCGTGCGCAGAAGATTCTGCGTCGCAGGTTGCAGCCGGTCGAAGATGGAAACGCCATCGGCGACCAGCGTCTCGCCGCCCGTGCCTTCGGCCGCCGCCTTGCGGCAATAGAACCACAGCAGATCGGGCCGCAAGGGAATGTTGCCGTACTCGAAATGCAGGCTGAGGCCAGCCTGCCCCACCGTGACGGTCTGCAGTTCGTTCTTGTCGCTGGCCGGCTTCCGGTCGTCGAACGGCGAAGTGAGGAACCCCCGGCTGAAGCGGGAGGCAAAGGCGTAGAAGCCATCGGCATCGACGCTGAAGTCACGGAACAGAATGGCGCCGTGCATCGCCAGCGCGTTCCAGACCTCGTCCGCCGCTAAATCAGTCAGATTACGGCCCTGGCTGGCAAGCAGCATGGGGCGGTCGCTAATGGTGAGGCTCATTGTCATGCCCCCTCGAAGGTGCGGTGCGCTGCCGGGGATCGTGCTGCCATGCCATCCAGCAGCGCGGCCAGCGCCGTGGCGGCGGCGAGGCTGGTCATCTCGCCGTGGTCGAGCAGCGGATTGACCTCCATCACGTCCGCGCCCATCACGCGCCGCTCGCGTGCCAGCGTTCGCAGCATGTCGCACAGTGCTGGCAGCCCCAGTCCGCCGGGCACGGGGTGACCCGTGCCCGGCGCAATACAGGGATCCAGCGAATCGATGTCCACGGATACGTAGAGTGGTCGCTCGCTACGCAACCAGCTCTCGGGCAGCGGGCCGCCGCCGATGACGTCGAGGTTCGCCCACTGTTGTGTCTCGTCGAAATACGTCAGCCCGCGATGCCCGATGACCAGCATGCGCCCGACATGGCCCAGGCCGGCAATGCGACGCAGGACCTGCTTGTGATTGTGCCAGCCGGTATCGGTCAACGGGCAAAAGTCGGTGTGCGCATCGAACCATACGATGTCGAGCGGACCGGCCTGGTCCAGAGCGGCCACTGCCGCGTACGACACGGCATGATCGCCCCCGAGCACCAAAGGGAGCGCACCGGCTTCCGCCGTGTCGACGACGGCGGCGCGCACCCGTTCGATGATCTGCGCCCAGTCGGCGTCATCGAAGACTTCCACGTCGCCGCGATCGATGCCGCCCGCGGCGGGCTGCGGCAAGCCCAGGCTGGACGCCCGGATCGCCGCCGGTCCCAGTCGCGCACCGGAGACATAGGCATTGCCGAAGTCGCTGGGCACGCCGATGACCTCGATGTTTCCCTTCCTGCGCGCCGGAGCTTCGCCGGCCGCCCAATCGAACAGTCCATGTGGCGGCAACTGCAGGCGTGGTCGCGTCATGCCGGGTCCTTCGCCGCGCTGAGCGCGGTCAGCAGCAGATGCACCGCCGTCATCGAAACGGCTCCCCAGCAGGGAGCCCATGGATTGATGCCGCACAGGTCCACCGAAGCGATGCGATGCGCGCGTCCGAGGCGGCACAGCAAGGCATGCACCTGGCGGTAAGCGAAGGATGGCCGCGAATCCCCCGCATGGGCCAGCGCATCGACATCGATGCCCACGTGCACGCGCCGTCCCTCGCCGAGCTGCGGCACCAATGCGTGCTCCAGCGCGGCATCGATCGGTACGCGCATATAGCCCTCGGGATCGTCGCCATGGTCCGCTCCGAACCCCACCGGCACGACCTGTGCGTAGCGCTCGACGCCGGGCAAAGCCAGCAGCTGACGGGACCGTGCCATGGCGCCGGTACTCGCTGCGGGGCGGCCGATCCTGATCACATCCAATGCCCCGTTCTGCCGCCGCTGATCGATCAGCGGATACGCCACCGAACTGTCACCGCCCAGCAGTACCGGCAAGGCGCCTTCGCCAGTCAGCGCATCCAGCACATCACGGATGCGCTCGAACACCGCCGAACGCCCTTCGCCATGATGGACGATGATGTCGCCGGCATCGGCGATCGTCACCCCGGCGAGGATCGCGCGGCGGCGGTCGGCGTCGTACCAGCCGATCGGGCGTCCGCTTTCGCGGTCGAGCCGATAGAGCAGCTGCAAGGAAATGTCGCGGATCGCCAGTGGCCCGCGTCGCGCCCCCGCAGCGCCGGCTTCGCCGAAATCCCAGGGTACGCCCAGCACCACTACGTCAGCACGCGCGGGCGCCAGCTTCTGCGCTGGCGCGTCGAACAGGCGCACCGGCGGGTCGGTCACCTGCCGCCCATTGCGCGCCGGCACCGCGTCGGCCGGCACCAGGAAGCCCTTCTTGCGCAGCTGGTCGAGCGCCTTGGCCGCACCGCTGCCGGCACCGGCAACTTCGCTTGGCACGGCCGGCGCCCGGAACTTCAGCAGCAGGCGATGCAGCGGCAGCGGCACCCGGATGCGCGTGCCGTCGGAAGACAGATAGATCGTCGCCGTCGTCTCGTCGAGGTGCTCCACCTCCATCCACGGCGACAGCACCAGCGCTTCGCCGATAGCCTTGCTGGTGGCGATCGAAGCTGCCGTCACGCTCATGCTGCCATTGCCTCGGCCTCGACCAGTGCGCGCAGCAGGCGCTCCTTGACCTGGCGCGAGCGCTCCGAAAGCGTACCGCGCACGGCGGCGCGCAGCACGCAGACCATCAGCGCACGACCCAGCGCTTCAGCGGAACCGCCATCGAGCAGGCGCAGCACATCCTCGTCGTCGACGCGACTGCGCACCAGCGAGGCCTGCTTCTGCGCGAACGCGCCCAGCTCCGCGCGCCAGTCCATCGAGGCGGCGTAGGCTTCCAGGTTCAGGTCGTTGACGATGTCGAAGCTCACGGTGATCGAATGGGAGCGCGTGACCACGTGGTGTGCCCAGTTCGGGCCCCAGATCAGCAATTCCCCCGGAGCCAGCGAGCCGACCCAGGGTTGTGCTTGTCGCCAAGTGGGAAAGTCGCCTTCGTCCGGATGCAACGGATCGAGATAGCCCACAGCAGGGTTGTAAAAATGCGCCTTGTCACGCGGGCTGTAGAGGATCGCCTCCTTGTGCCCCTTGAGCTGAGCCAAATAGGCGATCACCGCGTTGTTGTCCTGGTGCAGCGGCGTCAGCGCGCCGGCGCGGCTGACGTAAAGCCAAACGTGATTGCCGGACTGGTAGTAATAGGGAATGTCGCTGTTGATGAAGTCGAGCCCGCCGGGCGTCAGCGGCGTAATGTCGCCCAGTACCGGCTCGGAAGCATGCCGCACCAGCTGCAGGTTGCCGCAGTACAGCGGCAGGCCAAGGTCGCGCAGCAGCGCGGCATCGCCCTTGACCCAGCTCCCCTCGAACAGCGTTTCGAGCTGGTCCGGATTGCGCACGTAGTCCAGGTATGTGCCGAACGTGGTGCGCACCTGGCACATCCTGGCGTGCCGGTTGGTGATGAACTGCGGCGCACCCGCCGTCACCGGAAGGTGGCCGAACAACTGCGCGAGCTTGTCGAGATCGTTCCACCGACGCCACGCCGGCCACTGCTCCACGAAACCGGTCACGTGGCAAGGATGCGACTCCAGCACGTCCGGCGTGCGCCGGATGAGTTCGGCGAATTCGGCCAGGCCGTACGACGGAATCTTCTTCGTCTCCATACTCCCCTTCCTCTGCGGGTTTCCGTCAGGCTACCGTTCGCCCGGAGCGTCGGCGATCGTCCGCAGTAGCTCCGCGGCGATCGCGCTGGTGATGCCGCCTACGTCCAGGCGCGGATTCACTTCCACCACATCTGCGCCGATGATCTTGCGCCGGCCGGCCATCGCACCTACGACCTTGCCCAGCCATCTCGGCTCGAGGCCATCCGGCACCGGCGCGCTGGTGCCTGGCGCGTGGAAGGGATCGATCACGTCGATGTCGATCGAGAGGTACCAGGGCAGTTCCGGCGGCATCAGGCGCAGGACGTCCGCCGCGTCCAGTGCTCGCGCCTGCGCCGTGGTGACGACGGTCGAGGTCTCACCAAGGTAGCGCTCGTCGCCGATGGTCAGCCCCCGGTAGCCGATCTGCAGCACGCGCGCCACGCCGGACAATGCCTCGATGCGGCGCAGCACCTGCTTGTGGCTGTGTCCCTGCCCGGCGGACCACGGGCTGAAATCAGTGTGTGCATCGAACCACACCACCCCGATGTCTCCGTGCCGCTGCAGCGCCAATGCCGGCGCGTAGGTGAGCGAATGGTCGCCGCCGATCAGCAGCGGCCGCAGGCCACGCTCGACCACCTGCTCGACCAGTGCGGCCAACCGCACCAGGACCGTGTCATGGTCCTGGGCACCGCAACCGGCCAGGTCGCCCAGATCCACACCTTGGTGGCGCGGCGACGCGAGGTGACTGGCGGCACGGCGCACCGCGGCGGGCGCCTGCGCCGCACCGCGCGAGACGCCGTTGCCGTGATCGCTGGGTACACCAATGGCGCAGAACCGCCCGGAGTCCGCATTCGCCATAGCGGACGGCCAGCCGAACAGCGTCAGGTGCCCGGCGCCATCCATCATGGGCCCCCTTGCCAGGCGCACGAGGCGCCATGCATGGCGTACAGCGCGAGGTGGCAGGCCACGATGCCGAGCAGCTCGCCCGCCACCGCTCCCCCCGTCATTCCGCCTGCGTCGAGGCCGAAGATGCCGATACCCGCGATGCGGTGCCGACGACCGACGGCATCGATGAGGTCGCGCATTTCGCTGAGCGAGAAGCCGTTGCCTTCCGGTGGCATGGACGTGTCCAGCACGCCCACGTCCACGGCGAGCAGGACATCTTTCGCCATCATCGCGCCGTGCACCGTCTCGGCCAGACCACGGGCGCGCGCGGCGGCCACGGTGATCTCGCCCGCTTCCACCGCTGCGCCAGCGTCCGCACGGAGGCCAAGCGTAAGGCAGGACACTATGCCCTCGAGCGCCGCCATGCGGCGGCCCACGTCGCGCACCGTCACCACTTCGCCTTCGCCGTGTGCCATCGTGGTATCCGGCGCGAACTGCAGCACCGTCAATGGCTGCCGCATCGCCAGGCGGCGCGCCATGACGAAGCACAGCGACCGGTCCCCGCCGAGCACTAGCGGCACGCTGCGCTCGCCTAGCGCGTGGCGCATCGCCGTCTCCATCCGTGCGAACGTATCGGCCTGCTTTTCGCCGTAGACGACGTGGACGTCCTCGGCGTCGGCAATCGGTACGCCTTTTAGGATTCGTTCGCCGCTTGCCGCGTCGAACCAGCCGCGCGGGCGGTGCGTGTCGAGGTCCAGCAGATAGGCGTAGTCCAACGACCTCTGTCGGATGAGCATGGGGGCATCGCGGCAATGGCCGGGGCCGCCCAGGTCGTAAGGAACGCCGAGCACGACGAAACCGTCGCCCGCCGCTGGCGCGGCCCAGCGAGGCGCGTTGCAGAACCGGTACGGCACGGCCCTTCGCAACGGCTGTGCCATCGGCATGGGACGGTCCGCGTCCATCAGCAGCCCCCGCCCGAGCAGGGCGTCCACGCCCGCTGCGATGCGCGGATCGCCTGCTTCCTCGACAGCTTCCTCCAGTGTGCGCGGCAGCCTGAAGCTGGACAGGATCCGATACAGGCCGGACGACACCTTCAATCGCGCACCGCTCGCCGCGTTGACGACGATGGCATACCCCCCGTCGTGCGCTTCCAGCAGAAGGTCCGGCAACGCGACAAGGCGCCGACCACGCCATGGAGGTGCGTCGCGGACATTGACGACATGGCCGGGCGCCCGCTCCATGTCATGCCCTTCCTGCGGCAGCGGCCGCGACGGTGCGCACGCGCCCGAACAGGGCGAAGAGCCCCTTGCCGATGTTCCAGAAGGTAAGTCCCGCGCCAACGATCACCAGGACCCGCCATGTGAACTCCATCAGGGCGTGCAGCACGGCCAGCAGGGTCGCCCCGGAGGCCAGCTGCCGCCAGGTCTCGCCGACGAACGCGGGCAGGTTGGCAATCACGCTCAGCACCACCACCCGGAACATGGTCAACATGACGTAGCCGATGAACAGCGTGCCGAGCACGGTATACAGCCCCAGCACCCATTTGGCGCGGCGGCTCAGCGTGCTGCGCGGCGCATGGCCATCCCGCAGCAGCAGGCGCGCCATCAAGTCCTGCCACCAGATCTCCTGCTGCTTGCGCAGGTTGACGATGCCGAACAGGTCGCTGACCAGCCAGTAGCCGTCCATGCGCAGGAACGGGTTGAACGTGGTCGCGATGGAAAGGTCGACGAAGATGAAGCCGAACAGGTACACCGGATTCCCGGTCCACAGGTGCGCGGCGAGTAGCACGACCAGGAACAGCGATTCGAAATAGACGCCGCCGATATCGATCACCGCCCGCTGCCACCGAGGCAGCTTCCACGCATCGGACACGTTGGTCCATTGCACCGTATAGATGAGGTACATGCCCCAGCCTATGGTCATGTTGCGGCAGCCGAAATGGGCCGCGGCGGTGGCATGGCCGAATTCGTGGCAGGTCGTCGCCAGCGTCGAGAACAGCATCATCAGCAGCACGCTGGCAATGTCCAGCTGGCTGAAATCGAAATGCTGGTGGCGGAACAGCACGCCGTAGACGTAGACATGCGTGGCAATGAACAGGGACAGACCCAGCAGCATCGCGGTCGGACGGAACATGAAGGACAGCGTCCGCGCGACCGGCTCCACCACCGAGGCCTTGATCAGCGGCAGTTTGATATGCAGGAAGGCCTTGGTGGACTGGCTGCTGGCACCCACGCTTCCAGGGTCCTGGTCGCCGCCGATGATGATGCCCTTCGGCATCAGAGATTCGAGCACCAGGCGCGTGAGCCACGCTTTCTCCCTGGCCGGCGCGTGCCCGTCGATATAGGCCTGGACGGCGGCATCGACATCGCGGCTGCCGTCGAAGGCACGCGCGAGCTCAAGATATTCGGCCGGTACTGCGAAGCGCACCTCGCCCTGGCCGTCGCCACGGGGAAGCTTGCACAGCTTCATCGGCCTGCCGGCGTCGGAGTCGAAATCCGACACTTCAAGCAGCGGGTTGACGATCGGCAAGGGATCTGGACTCATGGCATGGTCCGTGCTGGAGGACGGAGCGATCGGGGAAAGGTCCGCGCCATCCAATGGCGCGGACCTTTCGGTTCGGCGAAAGGCCGGTTACGCGGCTGCCGGCGGCTTGGTCTGCCCGTCGCAGCGGCCATTGCAGCGGTTGGCGAGCTCGAGGCGGTCCTCCAGTTCGATGATCTCGAACTCGTCGATCAGCAGCGATTCGTTCTGGGTCTCGGTGTTATTGGCCATGAAAAGCATCCTCTTTGTATGGTCCAACGTATGCGACCGGATCATCCGGTCGCGCCGGTGATGTACGTCCTTCTTGCAACACCGCCACCCCCGTACATCCAAAGGTGGCAATCCTTGCATTCCCGAGCTCAGGCCGCGGCGGACGCGCGTTCGTGCCGTACGGCCAGGATTTCACGCGAAGCCATGAGACAGAGAAATCGCCACACGCTGGCCCTACGCTCCTCTTCGAGGCCGTCGAGCCAGTCCAGGCCAACGCCACGACGTGGATCGAGCAGCAGCCCGGTCAGGTCCGCCTCCCGCTCGGGGAGGCGATAGCACTTCATCGTGTGCACGTCGACAAAGAGTCGATTGCCATCGCCCGGGAGCGGCATCGCGCGGGTGGTGTCGAGCTGGATCCGCGCACCTTCCATGAGTTCGCCGAGCAGTTGCGCCTCGACTTCTTCCAGGCTCTTCTCCCGCACGGCGCGCGGGACTCGCCATTGGTGGAACAGGTCGCCGCCGCACCATTCGCTGGCGAAATCCAGCAGGCTTTCGCCGAACCATGCATACAACGCGCGCACCGTGGTTTCGACGAACCGCTCCGATGCCTCGCCCGCCAATGGCGCGCACGGATCGATCGCCGGCAGCACATGGCAGGTGCGTTCACCATCCGTCGTCGCCGCGATGATCGGCAGGATCGGCGCGCCGAAGCGCGCGGCCATCGCGATCACGCCATTCTTCACCCGGACTTGGGTGTCGAGCATGTTGACGAGCGAACGCCGGTCCCCACCGCGGGGACCGTCCATGCCGGTATTGCCATCGATGCTCGAAAATACGCAGGAGCCCTTGGCGAGCGCGCGTGCCAGGGCGAGCGTGCCGCCGTTCTCTTCCACGCAGACGTGGCGGAACGTTTGCCAGAACGCTGCGCCTGGATTGGCCAGCCGTGCCGACTCGTAGTTGCCGTAGGCATCGCGTGCCAGCGGCACTAGCACCGGAATGCCAGCATGCGCGATGTCCGAGGGGAGGTGGCGCATGTGGCCGAGATGGAAGGTGGCGACGACCAGTCCCCGGCCCTCGGCCAGCAGGGAGCGGATCGTATCCAGCGGGAGGCGCCGAAGATGCGCCGGCGGCGCTTCCGGCGTCAGGCGCGGCAGGTAGTGGTGATGGTACTCCCAGCCCAGCCACATCTTGCTGATCGCAGCCTGGCGGGCCGCCCGTGCGATGGCTTCCATGCTCCAGCGCCCACCGAACAGGGCCATCAGGTTCATGCGGTAGGCGCGTAGTCCGTAGTGCATCAGCTCGTCATCGCTCAAGGCGCAAAGGCGCTCGTGCACCTCGGCAGGCTCCGCATCGTCCGACGACAACAGCTGCTCCAGTACGCGCAGAGCCGGCGAAAGTGGGGCGGCCGGCGTCGCATCGATGGCAGCCTCGACGGCCGTCATGACACCTCCTCCTCGGCTGTCGCCTCGTCCGCGACGGCACTTTTGCCGGCGGCGGCCGCACCGGCCTGGGTCGAGGCGAAGTAGGCGACCATTTCCTGCTTGGCCGTGCGGCGAATGCCGGGACAGGGCCGCTCGCCGGAATCGATGCGGATCTTCGGGCAGTGGACGCCCTGGCAGGCTGCCAGCATGTGGCAGCCCTGGCAGCCGGTATCGCGCTCGAAAGCTGGCTCGGTCCACAGCGCCATTTTGTCCACGTCGAGTTCCAGCACGCCGTCCTGGCGCAGCTTGCCGACTAGGTTGTGGTCTTTCTTGTCCAGGTCGATCGTGCACTTCATCAGATCGCCGTGCGCGCCCACGATGAAGTTATAGGGGCGCGCCGCGTAGCAGACTTCCTCGCCAGCACCCAGCCCGGGCTGCCAGCCGCCGGTGACGTTGAGGCCCAGCGAACGCGCTGCCGCCTTCAACTTGCTGCGCACCGCGTGGGATTCGTCCGTGCCGCATACGTCGAGATTGGCATCATTGCCGCCTCCCCATTGCCCGACGGCGTGGAAAGCCAGCACGAATCGCTCGTCGTGGGCGAAGTTCTGCTGCAGCAGCGCCAGGAAAGCTTCCAGGCCAGGGGCGTTCCCGCGATCGAAGTTCACCCGGATGACCACGGAGAAATGATCGGGTCGCGCCGCGAGGGCACACAGGTTCCGAAGGATCGTGGCGAAGGTCTTGCCGCCGTCGCGCGCCGCACGGTGTCGATCGTGGTCGTCCGGCAGGCCGTCCAGTGTGATCTGGAAATCATTGATCTTGTAGGCCAGCAGGCGATCGGCCACTTCTTCGGTGAGGAGGTAGCCGTTGGTTGTCATGTGCGTGCCGTAGCGCAATCCGGCCTCAACGGCGATCTCGGCGAAGAATGGGCCGAGGTCATCGATCGCTTCCATGCCATACAACGGTTCACCACCGAACCACGACACGCTCAGCTCCTTCAATGAGCCGATCCGGCTGCGCACCAGGTTCTTGATGCCTTCGCGCACGGACGGCAGCATCGTGCCGCGACGGAAATCCTCGTAGCAGTAGGTGCAGCGGAAGTTGCAGTCTTCCGAGGCGAGCAGAATCAGTTCGAGTCGGTCGCTGCGGTAGTTCTCCCGCCCGAAGGCATAGCGCACTCGACGCAGTTCGTCTGTCTGCACCGGCACAAGGAAGCCTCGGTCGTTGAGATAGCGTGCGATACGCAGGCTATCGTCGGCCTCTGTCTGCTGGCTGATCAGGGCGCGAACGGCATCGTGCTGGGACGGCCGGAACGCGTTCATTGAGCCGCTGTACGTGTTCCATAGCAGCAGCCAGCCTTCCGCCGTGGTCGCCTGGACGTTGAAGCGTGAGGGTTTGAACCGAGTCGGCCCGCGCGCGTCCTGGCCGGTAACGACGACGATAGGGATGCGGTCCAGCGGTGACTTCGACAGAACATCGCTGCTCGTGCCCACGATAACCTCCCATGTCCTTGAACGAGATCGGTAGCGCATGCGGACCGCTCGGGAGAGCCGTCGCACTCAGATCTTTCCGAAATCTCAGATCGGCCCAACCTTGCCGGCCCTTGCATCCCCTTTCCCCACCTGTTCGCCGCTGACACCCGCGCCGCCCCCGCGTCGCGATGCGTCGCTTTACATCGAACGGATCGCGCTCGCCGGCTCCACCTTGACCGCCCGGCGCGCCGGAATGAATGTCGACAGCTGGCTCAGGCAAACCATCAGCAGCACGCCCAGCAACACGTGGACCACCGGCAGCCGCGCCATCTCGTAGCGCGAAATCAGCAGCAGATTGAGCGCGATCGCCAATGCCACGCCCGCCATCGCGCCGGTACCGACGATGAGCAGGTTCTCCAGCTGGAAGTAACTCAGGACGTCACGGCGCCGCGCTCCCAGCGCACGGCGCACGCCGATCTGCCGCCGACGCTGGTCCACCCAGAAGCTGGTCAAGCCGAAAATGCCCGCCGCGGTCACGCAGAGCAGGATCAACGACACGCCGCACATCAGCAACGCCATGCCGATGTCCGCACGGTAAGCTTGCTGCCTGATGTCGGTGTAGCTCCGGATGCCGTCGTCCGCTATTACGCGCTGGCCGTTGACTCGGTACAGTGCGGCCGAAACAGCCCGCATCGCGGCATCCCGCTGGCCGGGCTTTGCCCTGACTGCGTAGCGCGAGAAGGTCGAGTTGAAACGGCTAGGCACCAGCACCGAGTAGTAGGCACCGTAGTCGTTGATGCCCGGTGTCTGAAGGCGTGATGTGATACCCACGATCCGGCTGGGCGCAGCGTTACCGTCGAGGTAGACGCTCTTGCCCACCGCATCGCCGTCGGGAAACAAGCGGTCGGCGAGATCCTTGCTCACGATGACGATCGCCGGCGCGCCGACATCGCCGAAGGGCTTGTGCTGCACGTCGCCTGCTTCGAAGTTTCGACCGGCCAGCAGGCGCAGGCCCAGCGTCGGCAATGCGGCCTCGTCCGCGAAATAGAAATTGGCCTTGGCGCTGGCATTGGACTGGACTGGCCTGAGATCGACGGCGCCGTTCCACGCCGCGGAATCGAGTAGCGGCAGCGAACTGATCGGCGTAGCGGACGCGACCTCCGGCAGGCCGCGCAACGTCGCCAGGTCTTCGCGTTGCATGGCGTCCAGCCGCTCCATGTTGTCGGCGGATGCGCCCAGGCCAACCCATTGCTGGGTGATCAAGAACAGGTCCGCCTCGTCCAGTCCCGTCGGCCGCGCGATACGCTCGATACGCGTGCCGATGATGAAGATCGCGTTGCACACGATGGCCAATGTCAGGGCGACCTGCAGCACAATCAGGGCGACGCCGGCCTTATGCTTGCGCAGCGCGGAGATCATGGGGTGTACGGTCATGTCGCCGCCCTCAAAAGGCCTTCAGCTGGAGCGAGGGCTGCACCCGCGTGGCCCGCAGCGTCGGGTAGGCCCCCGCCAGCAGCGTTGACAGCAGCGCCAGGCAGATCGTCAGCGCCAGCAGCACCGCATCGATGCGGGCAAGCGAGGCGATGTCCGCTGGTAGCAGCCAGTGCACGCACATCACGCCGATCGCGGTAAGGCCCAGTCCGAGACAACCCCCGGCCAATCCCACCATGCCAGACTCGATAAGGAACTGTGCGTAGATCGCCGTACGAGACGCGCCGACAGCACGTCGCATGCCGATCTCACCGCTACGCCGAAGGAACTTAGCGAGCAGCAGGCCCGAGGTATTGACCAGGCATACGACCAGCAGGCCCAGCGCGACGAGCAGCGACACGCCAGTGTCCGGTGGCACCACGTGCAGATGATCGAGCCATGCTGGCAGGTCGCGCAGGCGGTTGTTGGGCTCCCACTGCACAGCGCCGCTGTCCTTGAGCTGTCGTGCATAACCGTCCAGATAACGCCGATACGCGTTGGCGGCATCACGACTGTCCAGCTGCACCAGATAGGCGATCCAGGCACAGCCCGAATGCACCAGGCCAGCGATGCCCGCTTCGTCCGGGTTCTTGTTGCAGGCCGTATTGCCGGTGGTAGCGATGCCAGCAGCGATGGCCGTGTTGAACGGCAGAAGCAGATCCTCGCCGGCGGCGGAGAACCCTCCGGTGTTGACCACGTCGAAGAACCGCGGTTGCGGATCCCAATGTCGCAACACTCCGACGATGCGATAGCTTCTACCTTCGATGGCCAGCGTCCTGCCCACGCTGTTCTCGCCCCCGAACAGGCGGCGGTTCAGACGCTCGCTGATGACCGCAACGTTCGCACGCGCCTCGTCGTCCTGGCGGCTCCAGCCGCTACCGTAGCGGAATGGCACGTCGAGCATCGGAAAGAATTCGGCGCCGACCGCGTGACCATCGACGTTGATGGGATGGCTGCCCGTTTGCGATGCCTGTACCGCAGGCGAGAGCTTGTATATCGCCGACTGGAGCGTGCCACGATGGTCTCGCAGCAAAGCACTCGCGGTGCCGTAATCGAGGGCATTGGGCGGCTCGCCGCTACTGCCGCGTGCAGCAGGCCCCCAAGTATCGACCTGCGGCACGAACAGGCGTGACGACTTCCAGGGAATCGGGTCTCCCGAAACTGCACGGAAGACCGCGAAGGTGGTCATGGTTGCGGCAACGCCGAAGCTGATGGCAAGCACCATCAGCGCTGTCAGCCCAGGGCTGCGCCTGAAGCTACGAAAAGCGAGGTTGACGTAATACGAAAACAACCTGGCCCCCTCATCCATAAGGCGATGCCTCCAGAAACGTAGCGCAACAGACGCACTGCTGGCAAGCATCGGTTCACAAGACCGATGCGGCGCGCTGCACAATGCGCCCCCATACGCGCCGCAGTCTTCAGGATGCTGAAATCACGCCCTTATGAAACTGGTCGAGGCCATGTGAATTTTGCGTGTACGCGTTCCCGGGGACGTCGCTTCAGCGTATGGCCGGACATAGCTAAGCAGGTCGCCGAGCCCCATCGAGGCCAGCAGGCCTCCTATCGTTACTTGATTCGAAGCGCATGCCGAACGCCCAAATGCTGCAAGTCCGGCATCTGCCTTCTTGCGCGGTGGCTAGCACTGCGAACAAGCTCCCCAACTATCGGCAATGGGATCAACATCTGGGGACTCGCGATACTCGCGACACAATTGCGGGGGTTCCGCCCCGTCACGAGAGCGGCCCTTGGCCACATCCAACGCAGGCAGAGGCAACCAGCGCCAGCTCCCTGCCCTTGATGAGGAAGTTCGGGCAAGCCGGACTGGCATGCGTGCGCAGTCTGCGCACCTCGCCGACTAGCGCGGATGGATACCGACTAGCGGATGATGACGGGGGTGTAAGCATCCGCGATGCGGTGCGGCCAGCTCCACGCGCTGGCCTTGCTCCCCCTCTCCCTCCGGGAGAGGGATCGGGGGGTGAGGGTACGGCCGGAGCGCGGCAGCCCACCTCATCGGCAAGCCTCGATCACTCGCTCCGCCCGAACCCTCACCCGCCTGCCGGCACCCTCTCCCGAGGGGAGAGGGATTCAATCCCGGCAACCGAGGCAAGCGCGAGCAGCGCGACGCCGCATGCGCTGGCACGGAGCTTCGATCCCTGCCGCGCGGATGCGAAAACGCCGGCACGGGGCCGGCGTTTCCGGAGGATGCGGCAGGCGGTCGGCTCAGTGCTTGAGCGTCTTGCGCAGCCGCTCCAGCGCCTGCAGCTGGGTGATCGCCTCGGCCAGCTTGGCCTGCGCCTCGGCGACTTCCATCGCGTCGGTGCGGTTGGCCAGCGCCTGCTCGGCTTCCTGCTTGGCGCGCAGCGCGGCCTGCTCGTCGATGTCCTCGGAGCGGATCGCGGTGTCGGCCAGCACGGTGACCACCTGCGGCTGCACCTCCAGGATGCCGCCGCCGCCCACCGCGATGTCGATCTTCTCGCCGTTGGGCTGGGTCACCACGACCTTGCCCGGCTTCAGGCGCGTGATCAGCGGCGCGTGGCGCGGGGTGATGCCCAGCTCGCCGATCTCGCCGGTGGCGACGACCAGCGTCGCCTCGCCGGAGAAGATCTCGGCCTCGGCGCTGACGACTTCGACGCGGATGGTGCTCATGGGTGGTCTCGCTTTGCTCGACGGGAACGGGGTACGGGAAACGGGTGGTGGAGAGCGGGCTCACGGCGCACTGCGCGTCCCCCGTCCCGGCTTCCCGCTCCCGCCTCTACATCAGGCCGCCTTCTTGGCGCCCATCTCCTCGGCCTTCTTCAGCACCTCGTCGATGCCGCCGACCATGTAGAACGCCTGCTCCGGGATGTAGTCGACGTCGCCGTCGACGATCATCTTGAAGCCGCGGATGGTCTCCTTCAGCGGCACGTACTTGCCCGGCGAGCCGGTGAACACCTCGGCCACGTGGAACGGCTGCGAGAAGAAGCGCTCGATCTTGCGCGCGCGCGACACGGCCAGCTTGTCCTCTTCCGACAGCTCGTCCATGCCGAGGATCGCGATGATGTCCTTGAGCTCCTTGTAGCGCTGCAGCGTGCCCTGCACGCGGCGGGCCACGTCGTAGTGCTCGGCGCCGATCACGTTCGGGTCGAGCTGGCGGCTGGTCGAGTCCAGCGGGTCCACCGCCGGGTAGATGCCGAGCGCGGCGATGTTGCGCGAGAGCACCACGGTCGCGTCCAGGTGCGCGAAGGTGGTGGCCGGCGACGGGTCGGTGAGGTCGTCCGCCGGCACGTACACGGCCTGGATCGAGGTGATCGAGCCGGTCTTGGTCGAGGTGATGCGCTCCTGCAGCACGCCCATCTCCTCGGCCAGGGTCGGCTGGTAGCCCACCGCGGAGGGCATGCGGCCGAGCAGCGCGGACACCTCGGTGCCGGCCAGGGTGTAGCGGTAGATGTTGTCGATGAACAGCAGCACGTCGCGGCCCTTGCCGTGCTCGTCCTTCTCGTCGCGGAAGTACTCGGCCATGGTCAGGCCGGTCAGCGCCACGCGCAGGCGGTTGCCCGGCGGCTCGTTCATCTGGCCGTACACCATCGCCACCTTGTCGAGGACGTTGGAGTCCTTCATCTCGTGGTAGAAGTCGTTGCCCTCGCGGGTGCGCTCGCCCACGCCGGCGAACACGGACAGGCCCGAGTGCGCCTTGGCGATGTTGTTGATGAGCTCCATCATGTTCACGGTCTTGCCCACGCCGGCGCCGCCGAACAGGCCGACCTTGCCGCCCTTGGCGAACGGGCAGATCAGGTCGATCACCTTGATGCCGGTCTCCAGCAGGTCGGTCGCGGCGGCCTGGTCGTCGTAGCTCGGCGCCTCGCGGTGGATCACCCAGCGCTCCTGCTCGCCGATCGGGCCGGCCTCGTCGATGGGGTTGCCCAGCACGTCCATGATGCGGCCCAGGGTGGCCTTGCCGACCGGCACCTTGATGCCCTCGCCGGTGTTGCGCGCGACCAGGCCGCGCTTCAGGCCGTCGGTGGAGCCCAGCGCGATGGTGCGCACGATGCCGTCGCCGAGCACCTGCTGCACTTCCAGCGTGATGTCGGTGCCGTCGATCTTCAGCGCGTCATACACCTGCGGCACCTGGTCGCGCGGGAACTCCACGTCGATGACCGCGCCGATGATCTGTACCACTTTGCCCTGGCTCATGGGTTTGCTCCGGATGGATCTTTCAGGTTCGATACAAGCGCCGCCTGGGCGTCGCTCTATTTGCAAAGCGCAACCATGGATGGCTGCTTCTTGACTCTAGAAACACTCGCGGCCATGGATCGCCGCTTCTCGACTTTCGCGCCCGCGGACGAGCGCACTCATACCGCCGCGGCGCCGCCCACGATCTCCGAGATTTCCTGGGTGATCGCCGCCTGGCGCGCCTTGTTGTAGATCAGCGTCAGCTCGCCGATCACCTTGTTGGCGTTGTCCGAGGCGGCCTTCATCGCCACCATGCGCGCGGCGTGCTCGCTGGCGAGGTTCTCCAGCACCGCCTGGTACACCACCGACTCGATGTAGCGGCCGAGCACGTGCTCCAGCACGGTGGCGGCGTCGGGCTCGTAGATGTAGTCCCAGTCGTGCTTCTGCTCGAGCTTGAGGCCGTGCACCGGGTAGCTCGGCGTCGGCGCGCGCTCGCCCTCGGCGGCGACCATCTCGGCCGCGACCACCGGCAGCGGCAGCAGCGCGTGCACGCTCGGCTTCTGCGTCATGGTGTTGACGAAGTCGTTGTAGGCCAGGAACACGCGGTCCAGCTTGCCGGCGGCGTAGGCGTCCAGCACCACCTTGATCACGCCGACCAGCTGCTCCAGCTTCGGTCGCTCGCCCAGGTGGGTGACGCTGCCGACCAGGTTGACGCCCTTGATGCGGCGGAAGAACTGCACGGCCTTCTGGCCGACCGCCACCACGTCGACCTCGACGCCCTTGCCCTGCCACTCGCGGATCGCCGGCAGCAGGCGGCGGAACAGGTTGGAGTTGAGGCCGCCGCACAGGCCGCGGTCGGTGGTGACCACCACGTAGGCCACGCGCGCCACGTCCCCGCGCTCGACCAGGAACGGATGGCTGAAGTCGGTGCTGGCCTGGGCCACGTGCGCGATCACCTTGCGCATGGCGCGCGCGTACGGGCGCGAGGCCTTCATCAGGTCCTGCGCCTTGCGGATCTTGGAAGCCGAGACCATTTCGAGCGCGCGCGTCACCTTGCGCATGTTCTGCGTGCTCTTGATCTTGGTTTTGATTTCGCGTCCGCCTGCCATCTATATCGCTCGCTATGCTCGCTTGGGGAACGGGGAGCAGGGAATGGAGAACGTGGAGATCAAGGACGGACTTGTCGCCGTCCACACCTTCCCTGTTCCCCGTTCCCTGTTCCCGCGTTGGCTCACCAACTGCCGGTCTTCTTGAACTCGTCCAGGCCGGCCTTGAAGGTCGCCTCGATGTCGGCGTTCCAGTCGCCGGTGGCGACGATCTTCTTCATCAGCTCGCCGTGGTTCTGGTGGAAGAAGGCGTGCATGCCCTTCTCGAAGGCCAGCACCTTGTTCACCGGCAGGTCGTCCAGGTAGCCCTTCTCGGCCGCGTACACCGACAGCGCCAGCTCGGCGATCGACAGCGGCGCGTACTGCGCCTGCTTCATCAGCTCGGTCACGCGCTGGCCGCGGTCCAGCTGGGCGCGGGTGGCCGGGTCGAGGTCGGAGGCGAACTGCGCGAACGCGGCCAGCTCGCGGTACTGCGCCAGCGCCAGCTTCACGCCGCCGGAGAGCTTCTTGACGATCTTGGTCTGCGCCGCGCCGCCCACGCGCGACACCGAGATGCCGGCGTTCACCGCCGGGCGGATGCCGGCGTTGAACAGGTCGGTCTCGAGGAAGATCTGGCCGTCGGTGATCGAGATCACGTTGGTCGGCACGAACGCGGACACGTCGCCGGCCTGGGTCTCGATGATCGGCAGCGCGGTGAGCGAGCCGGTCTTGCCCTTGACCTCGCCGTTGGTGAAGCGCTCGACGTACTCCTCGGACACGCGCGCGGCGCGCTCGAGCAGGCGCGAGTGCAGGTAGAACACGTCGCCCGGGTACGCCTCGCGGCCCGGCGGGCGCTTGAGCAGCAGCGAGATCTGGCGGTAGGCCACGGCCTGCTTGGACAGGTCGTCGTAGATGATCAGCGCGTCCTGGCCGCGGTCGCGGAAGTACTCGCCCATGGCGCAGCCGGCGTACGGCGCGATGTACTGCAGCGCGGCCGACTCGGAGGCCGAGGCGACCACCACGATGGTGTTGGCCAGCGCGCCGTGCTCCTCGAGCTTGCGCACCACGTTGGCGATCGACGAGCGCTTCTGGCCGATCGCCACGTAAATGCAGAAGATGCCCGAGTCCTTCTGGTTGATGATCGCGTCGATCGCCAGCGCGGTCTTGCCGGTCTGGCGGTCGCCGATGATCAGCTCGCGCTGGCCGCGGCCGATCGGGATCATCGAGTCGACCGACTTGTAGCCGGTCTGCACCGGCTGGTCGACCGACTTGCGCCAGATCACGCCCGGCGCGACCTTCTCGATCGGCGAGCTGGTCTTGGCGGCGATCGGGCCCTTGCCGTCGATCGGGTTGCCCAGCGCGTCGACCACGCGGCCGAGCAGCTCGGGACCGGTCGGCACCTCGAGGATGCGGCCGGTGGTCTTGGCGGTGTCGCCCTCGCGCAGGTGCTGGTACTCGCCCAGCACCACCGCGCCGACCGAGTCGCGCTCCAGGTTCAGCGCCAGCGCGTAGGCGTTGCCGGGCAGCTCGATCATCTCGCCCTGCATCACGTCGGCCAGGCCATGGATGCGCACGATGCCGTCGGACACGCTGATGATCGTGCCCTCGTTGCGGGCCTCGGCGCCGAGCTTGAACTGCTCGATGCGCTGCTTGATCAGTTCGCTGATCTCGGACGGGTTCAGGGTGGTGCTGGACATGGTCGTTATCCCTTGAAAATCTAGAAACGAGTCAAGAGGAGCGAGTGGCGAGACAAGAGCGGCGGCTTGGCGGTTGCTGCTTCCGCTCGTTTCTCACTTCTCCCACTCTCTATCCGCCGTCAATGCGTTAGCGTGCTGGCGAGCCGCTCCAGGCGGCCGCGTGCGGAGCCGTCGATCACTTCGCTGCCGGTGTCGATCACCACGCCGCCGAGCAGCGCCGGGTCGACCGCCGTCTCCAGCTGGATCTCGCGCTTGAAGCGGCGCTTGAGCGAGGCCTTCAGCTGCTCGGCCTGCGCGGCGTCGAGCGCCATCGCGCTGGTCACCTTCACCAGCAGCTGCGACTCCGACTCGCGCTTGTAGGTCTCGTACAGCGCGGCCACCTCCGGCAGCAGCGCCAGCCGGCGGTGCGCGGCCAGCTCGCCGAGGAAGCGCGCGAACGCGCCGTCGGCGGCCGCGCCCGGCGGCAGGTGCAGCGCCACCAGCTGCTCGGGCGTCACGCGCGGGTCGCCGGCGAGCGCGGCCACGCGCGGCTCCTTCGCCACCTCGGCGGCGAAGGCCAGCGACGTCGACCAGTCGGCCAGCGCGCCGGCCGCGTGCGCGGCCTCGAAGGCGGCGCGGGCGTACGGGCGGGCGAGGGTGATTGCCTGCGCCATGGCTTACATCTCGGCCGCGAGCTGGTCGAGCATGGCCTTGTGGGCCGAGACGTCGATCTCGCGCTGGACGATCTTCGCGGCGCCCTGCACGGCCAGCCGGCCGACCCAGCCGCGCAGCTCCTCGCGGGCCTTCTGCTGCATGCTGGCGATCTCCTCGGCGGCGGCAGCCTTCAGGCGGTTGGCCTCGGCGAGCGCATCGGTGCGCGCCTTGTCGACGATCTGGTTGGCCTGCGCCTGGGCCTTCTCGATGATCTCGGCCGCCTGCTGGCGCGCCTGGCGGATCTCGACGGCCGCGCGGGCGTCGGCGTCCTTCAGCTCGGCGCGCGCCTTCTCGGCGGCGGCCAGGCCGTCGGCGACCTTCTTCTGGCGCTCCTCGATGGCGTGGTTGAGCTGCGGCCAGATGAACTTGGTGGTGAACCAGACCAGGATGGCGAACGACACCAGCTGGCCGAGGAAGGTCATGTTGACGTTCATGATCTTTCCATTGACTCCGAATAACCCGTGGAACCGCCGATCGCCGCGGCGGCCTCCGAGGCCGCCGCGGCGATGATTCGCTTTAGTGCGCGAGGTTGAGCAGCGCGCCCGACAGCGGGTTCGAGAACGCGAACAGCAGCGCGACGGCCAGGCCGATGATGAACGAGGCGTCGATCAGGCCGGCCAGCAGGAACATGCGGCCCTGCAGCAGCGGCACCAGCTCCGGCTGGCGGGCGGCCGACTCGAGGAACTTCGAGCCCATGATGGCGATACCCAGGCAGGCGCCCAGCGCGCCCAGGCCGATGATGATGCCGATGGCAATGGCGGTCAGGCCCTGCACGTGTGCGTAAAGTTCCATGGTGCTCTCCTGTGGATCTCTTTAAAGGTTTGGTTGAAGCGAATCGGCGGTACCGGGGTGAAGCGAAACGTCAGTGATGCTCGTGCGCCGTGGCGATGTACACGATGGTGAGCATCATGAAGATGAAGGCCTGCAGCAGGATGATCAGGATGTGGAAGATCGCCCAGGCGGTGTTGAAGACCACGCCCGGCACGAAGCTCAGCCAGCTGGCGAACAGGCCGGCGATCAGCATGAACACCAGCTCGCCGCCGTACATGTTGCCGAACAGTCGCATCGACAGCGACACCGGCTTGGAGAAGTACTCGATCAGGTTGAGCAGCAGGTTGGCCGGCGCCAGCGCGATCTTGGCGCCCACGCCGTGCGCGTGGAACGGCGCGGTGAGCAGCTCCTTGCCGAAGCCGCCGGCGCCCTTGGCCTTGATGGCGTGGCCGAACACGATCAGCAGCACCGCCACGGCGATCGCCAGCGTGGTGTTGAGGTCGGCGGTGGGCACCCAGCGGAAGAAGGTGTGGTGCGCCGCTTCCTCGCCGGCGGCGGCCTTCACCGTCCAGCCCGGCGCGTCCAGCGGCAGCAGGTCCATCGCGTTCATGAAGGCGACCCACATGAAGATCGACAGCGCCAGCGGCGTCACCGTGCGGCGGTCGCCGTGGAAGGTGTCCTTCACCTGGGTGTCGACGAACTCGACGATCAGCTCGACGAAGGCCTGGCCCTTGGAGGGCACGCCGGAGGTGGCGCGGCGCGCCTTGACCCAGAACCACAGGCAGAACAGCGCGCCGAGCAGGAACGACACGACCAGCGTGTCGAGGTTGATGCGCATGAACGGGTTGCCGCCATCGCCCAGCACCAGCACGTGATGGGTCAGATGGTGCGTGATGTAGCCGGTCAGTCCGCCTTGCGGCTCGCTCGCCATGTGTCTCAACCCTTGAATCTGAATGCCAGCAGATTTGTCGCGTAGCCGGCCACCAGCCCCGCGATGGCGGCCAGTGGCGGCAGCTTGAATTGACCCAGGATCAGCACCAGCCCCCCGACCAGTACGATCCAGCGCAGAACCATGCCCGCCAGCAGCCGCCCCAGCGCCAGCCCCGCCCCGCTCACGCCGGCGAAGGCCCGCGCCGACAGCAGCGCGGTGCCCAGCGCCGCCAGGGCGGCGCCTGCCGCCGCTGCCACCGCCTCGCGGCGCCCTTGCGCCAGGAAAGCGAGACCGATGACGGCCGCCGTGGCGAGCTGCAGCATCACCATGCGCAGCGCCAGACGTCGACCGGAGGCAAGACTGTTGAGCACGTGAGGTTCCCGCGCGGCTTCGCTCGAGGCGTCACCCTTGCTGCTACGGGCCACGATCCAATCTAAAAAAGTATATCAGCGGGCCGTTTGCAGCGACAAGCCGCGCGGCTGCGACATCTTGTCCGGCGCGGCCCGCCGTTCATGCTCCGCGCGCAAAGAAAAGGGCCGGTCACATGGACCGGCCCGGCGGCGTCGCAAGAGGGGGAGGGAGGCGGGCGGCGCCGGATGAAACGTGTTACTTGGCGGCGGCCTTCTTGGCCTCGACCACCGGCGCGGTCACGGCTTCCTTGACCACCTGCTGCTGCTCCTTGGCCAGCTCGCCGAGGGACTCGGCGGTCTTCTGCGTGACGGCGAGGATCTCGCGCGCCACCGTCACCGCGCGCTCGGCGCTGTCGCGGTTCAGGGCGAAGCCCTTTTCCCACAGCCCGCGCAGGCCATCGGCGGTGCGCGCCTCGGCGGCGACGGCGAAGAAATCGTTGGCGGCGGCGGACTGCTTCTCCAGCACGCCCAGCTGCAGGCCGGCGATCTGCTCCAGGCCCTGCAGGGCGATCGACTGCGCCTTGAAGGCGCCGTCGGCGAACTGGCGTGCGTAGGCGAACACCTGGCTGTTGAGTTGCTGCGTCATGATGCTTGACCCCTCGCGATGAGGTTGGGAAGTGGGATCAAGCCTAGCAAGGCTTTTTGTGCAATGCAATATATTTTTTCTTACCGCCCCGTTTCATCCATAGAAGTTATTTATTTACATTGTGTTACATAACGACCTCGTGTTGCCGCACCGCGTCAAAGGCTGGCTCGGCTGCAGCTGGCGCCGGCGGTGCAGGTCTCGTGCACGACCACCTTGTCCAGCCCCGGCAGCGCCGGCTCCAGGCGGCTGAAGATCCAGCGCGCCAGGTTCTCGCTGGTCGGGTTCTCCAGGCCCTCGACGTCGTTGAGGTAGTGGTGGTCCAGCCGTTCGAACAGCGGCGCGAAGGCCGCCTTGACGTCGGCGAAGTCCATCACCCAGCCCAGGGCCGGATCGGGTTCGCCCTCGACGTGCACCTCGATGCGGAAGGAATGCCCATGCAGGCGCGCGCACTTGTGTCCCGCCGGCACGTTCGGCAGGCGGTGGGCAGCTTCGATCTGGAACACCTTGAAGATGTGCATGGCCTCGGAACACCTGGCGCGGCGCGGGACGATACGCCCGCCGCGCAGCAGTCTTCCGGGAAAATCAAGGCATGGTGGCTATGGGTGGACTCGAACCACCGACCCCAGCATTATGAGTGCTGTGCTCTAACCGGCTGAGCTACATAGCCAAGCGATGTCGCCGTGCGAATCGACCGATCCCGGCGGGGCGCGGCAGTTTAGTCGCGCGGACGACCACGATCAAGCCCTCGCTTGTCGCTGCTTCGGCGGCTGTGCTTGAATCGGCGCGGGTGGCGATGCGCGCCGCAAGGGTCGCGCGCCGCCGCTCCTGGAGGCTACATGATCGACGTCGACGGCTACCGTCCCAATGTGGGCATCGTCCTGTTGAACGGGGACGGCCGCCTGTTCTGGGCGCGCCGCGTCAGCCGCGACGGCTGGCAGTTCCCGCAGGGCGGCATGCGCAGCGACGAGACGCCGCTGGAGGCGATGTACCGCGAGCTGCAGGAGGAAACCGGCCTCGCGCCGCAGCACGTGGAGGTGCTGGCCAGCACCCGCGGCTGGCTGCGCTACCGGCTGCCGAGCCGCTACGTGCGCCGCCACCAGCGGCCGACCTGCATCGGCCAGAAGCAGGTCTGGTTCCTGCTGCGGCTGGTCGGCGGCGAGCAGGCGCTGCGGCTGGACGCCGGCGAGAAGCCCGAGTTCGACCTCTGGCGCTGGGTGGACTTCTGGTACCCGGCGCGCCACGTGGTGAGCTTCAAGCGCGGCGTGTACGAGCGCGCGCTGCGCCATTTCGCGCCGGTGGTGGAATCGCTGCTCAGCGTGCAGCTGGGCAACCTGCCGCCGGAGCCGGCGCGCGACGGCGGCGGCGACTGCGCGGCCGCCTGAGCCCCGGCCGGACGGTTGACAATCATTCGCATTTGCATTCCAATGCGCCGCATGTACATCTGCCTGTGCAACGCCGTCACCGATCACGACATCCGCCGCGCGGTCGCCGACGGCACGCGCTCGTTCGCGGAGCTGCAGGGCCGCACCGGCTGCTCGGACTGCTGCGGCACCTGCGAATCGGAAGCCCGCGCCTGCTTCGACCGCGCGGTCGGGCAGACCGCGCTGCTGCCGCTGCCGGCCGTCCCGGCCTGATTCCCCCCACGCCGCGCACAATCCTCAATCGTTCTCGTTCCGTCATCGCGGCGGGCGGATTCGTATAGTTCCGGCGACCCATCCCCGATCCGCCGGAGACAAGCCATGAAAGGCGACGCCAAGGTCATCGAGTACCTCAACAAGGTGCTCTACAACGAGCTGACCGCGATCAGCCAGTATTTCCTGCACTACCGCATGTTCAAGGACTGGGGCTACCGGGAGCTGGCCGAGCACGAGTACAAGGAATCGATCGACGAGATGAAGCACGCCGATCGCCTGATCGAGCGCATCCTGTTCCTCGACGGCCTGCCCAACCTGCAGTACCTGGGCAAGCTGCGCATCGGCGAGAACCCGCTCGAATGCCTGCAGGGCGACCTCGACCTGGAGATGGCCGCCGCAGTGGACCTGCGCGCCGCCATCGCGCACAGCGAGGGCATCGCCGACTACGTCAGCCGCGACCTGTTCAAGGCCATCCTGCACGACGAGGAAGAGCACATCGACTGGCTGGAGACCCAGTTCGGCGTGGTCAAGGACATCGGCGCCGAGCGCTACCTGCAGAGCAAGCTGGGCGACTGAGGCGCACCGGGCGGCGCCCGAAAGCGTGCCGCCGTTCCTTGACGCTGCGCGCGGCCCGGGGCTATACCGGCGCTTTTCCCGGACAGCTTCCGCATGGCCTCACGCCCGCCGCCGCGTTACGTCGTGCGCACGCACGACGACGAAGCCTCCCGGCGCCGGCGCCGATGGTGGCTGGGCGCCGCCTGGCTGGGCAGCCTGGCGCTGACCGTCGCGCTCACCGCCGCGGCCGGCTGGCGCGATGCCGCGCCGGCCGGCGGCGACCGCCGCGCCCTCGCGCGGCTGGCCGCCGAGAACGAGGACCTGAAGCAGCAGCTGGCCAACCTGCAGCGCTCGCAGCAGGTCAACGAGATCGCCACCAAGGCCCTGCGCGGCACGCTGGCCGAGCGCGAGGAGGAGATCAACGGCCTGCGCACCGACCTCGGCTTCTACGCCCGGCTGGTCGGCGGCGACGCGCAACGCCAGGGCCTCAAGGTGCAGGAGGTGCACCTGCAGCCGGTGGCCGGCTCGACCGGCTGGAACCTCACCGCGAGCCTGACCCAGAACGCGCGCCGCGGCGAGGAGGTCGCCGGCCTGCTCACGCTCAGCGTGGAGGGCCTGCGCGGCGACAAGGTGGTGCAGCTGGACTGGCCCACCCTCGGCGACCTCGCGCAGAAGGACGGCGTGCCGTTCCGCTTCAAGTACTTCCAGCAGCTGCACGCCACCATCGTGCTGCCGCCGGACTTCCGCCCCACCCGCCTGCGCATCCACGCGCAGGCCGACGGCGCCGAGACGGCCGACCGCGTGGTCGCCTGGAACGAGGCGCTGGGCGGCAACCTCACCACCACGACCAGCCAGGGGATCTGACATGCTCAACCGCAAGCGCCAGGAGCGCCGACCCGACAGCCACGAGACCAGCCTGATCGCCCACGGCACCGTGATCGTGGGCGACCTGCGCTTCAGCGGCATGCTGCACCTGGACGGCCGCATCGAGGGCGCCGTGCTGGCGCAGGACGAGCACGCGGTGCTGACGGTGAGCGAGCGCGGCCACGTGCAGGGCGAGATCCGCGTACCGCACGCGGTCATCAACGGCAGCGTGCACGGCGACATCCACGCCGGCGAGAAGCTGGAGCTGGCGACGCAGGCGCGCGTGCACGGCGACGTGTACTACCGCACGCTGGAAATGGCCGCCGGCGCCCAGGTCAACGGCCGCATGAGCCACCAGCCGGCGGAGACCGCCACCCGCGAGCTGCCGGCGCCGGCGCTGGACGAGGCCGTGCCGGCCTGAACGCGCTATCCTTGTGGCGGCCTCGCCGCAGCCGCATATCCGCCGTCATGGAAACCATCGTCCCCGTCCCCGACTACCGTTCCGCCGGCGCGCCGCTGGTGTTCACCGAGGCGGCCGCCCGCAAGGTGCACGAGCTGATCCAGGAGGAGGGCAACCCCGACCTCAAGCTGCGCGTGTACATCACCGGCGGCGGCTGCTCGGGTTTCCAGTACGGCTTCACCTTCGACGAGGCGCAGGCCGAGGACGACCTGGCGCTGAGCCGCGAGGGCGTCACCCTGCTGGTCGACCCGCTCTCGCTGCAGTACCTCGCCGGCGCCGAGATCGACTACGCCGAGAACCTCTCCGGCGCGCAGTTCGTGATCCGCAATCCCAACGCCAGGACCACCTGCGGCTGCGGCTCCTCGTTCTCCACCTGAGCAGACCCGCCGCCGGCCGATGAGCAGTGCCAGCCTCAACGTCTTCGCCGGCCTCAGCCTGGTGCTGGACCGCGTGGCCGAACGCCGCGACGAAGCCGACTGGGTGGACGCGCTGGCCGCCTCGGCCGAGGCGCGCTACCTGCTGCTCGACCCGGCCGGCGAGACCTGGCTGCACGAGGCCGGCGAGGCCCTGCGCTGGCTGAGCGACGCCGAGCGGCGCGCGCTGCTGCCGGCGCAGCCCGTGGCCAGCCTGCTCGGCCTGGCCGGCGGGCGAGCGCACTTCCTGCTGGCCCTGGACGCTGCCGACGCGCTGGACGAGCTGGACACGCGGCTGGCGGCGCGCCGCGCGAACCTGCGCGAGGCCGGCCTGCGCCTGTCCGCCGACGAGGCCGGGCTGTTCGCCTACGCCAAGGGCCTGGCGCACTGGCAGCGCGAGACGCGCTACTGCGCCGCCTGCGGCGCGCCGCTCAGGCTGGTCGCCAGCGGCCACCGCGCGCAGTGCACCAACCCGGCCTGCGGCCGCCTGCACTTCCCGCGCACCGACGCGGCGGTCATCGTGATCGTCGAGCACGAGGGCGCCTGCCTGCTCGGCCGCCAGGCCGGCTGGCCGCCGGGGCGCTATTCCACCCTGGCCGGCTTCGTCGAGCCGGGCGAGTCGCTGGAGGACGCCGTGCGCCGCGAGGTGGCGGAGGAATCCGGCGTGCCGGTCGACGAGGTGCGCTACCACTCCTCGCAGCCCTGGCCGCTGCCGGCCTCGCTGATGGTCGGCTTCACCGCCACCGCGCGCTCGCGCGCGATTCGGCGGCGCGACGGAGAGCTGGAGGACGCGCGCTGGTTCACCCCCGCGGACATCGCCGCCGGCCTCGCCGACGGCAGCCTGGCGATGCCCTCGCGGCTGTCGGTGTCCTACCGGCTGATCGCGCACTGGCTGCGCGAGCGCGCCGGGCTGGAGCTCGACGCGCTCGTCGCCGGGCGCTGAACGCGCCGCGGTCGCGCGGCGGCGACCCGGTTCCTACAATGCGCGGCGTCCCCCGGGAGATTCCTGCATGGCCATCCTTCTGCTCGCCGCCCTGGTCGCCCTCGGCCTGCTGCACGTCTGGCCGCGGCTGGCGCAGCGGCGCGCCGACCCGCTGTTCGGCCCGTGGCTGCGCCAGCTGGCCGACACCAGCGGCTGGGGGCGCGTGGTGCTGGCGGTGGGCGTGCCGCTGCTGCTCTGCGTCCTGCTCGAATGGCTGCTCGGCCGCTCGCCGCTGGGCGACCTCGCGCGGCTGCTGTTCGCCGTGCTGGTGCTGCTGTACTGCCTCGGCCCGCGCGAGTTCGAGGCGGATCTGGAGGCGATCCTCGCCGCGCCCGACCGCGTCGCCCGCGAGGCCGCGGCGCAGCGGCTGGCGCCCGACGCGGGCGACCGCGTCGCCTGGAACGCGCACGCGCTGGGCGAGGCGATCGCGCTGGCCGCGCTGCGCCGGCGCTTCGGCGTGCTGCTGTGGTTCTTCCTGCTCGGCCCGGCCGGCGCGCTGCTGTACCGGCTGGCGCAGACGCTGGGCCGCGAGGAGGACCTGCGGCTGGACCCGGCCGGTGGCCAGGCCGCGCGCTACCTGGCCAACGCGCTGGACTGGCTGCCGGCGCAGCTGCTGGTGTTCACCCTGGCGCTGGTCGGCCACTGGGACGCGGTGACCGGCGCCTGGCGACGCTGGCGCCAGGGCGCCGCCGCGGGCGACTGGTACGCGCGCGGCCCCGGCTTCCTCGGCGCCGCGGCCTGCGCCGACATCGCGGTGGAGATCGAGGCCGGCGACGGCTACGCGGAGGAGCGCGCCGACCCGCTGCTGGAACTGAAGCGCATGCGCAGCGCCTTCCTGCGCGCGCTGCTGGCCTGGCTGAGCGTGGTGGCGCTGGTGGTGCTGGGCGGCTGGATCGCCTGAGGCGGAGGCCTTTGGGGCCTGCCCACGATTTCCTCTGTGCCCCGCCGGAAGCCGCCCGCGGACGAGCCAGGCAAGAGCGCAGCAGCATGGCGGGAATGGGGCGATGGTTGGGGCATCGCGGCCGGAGGCCGCTCCCACAAGGTCTGCGCGGCCCCTGCGGGAGCGGCCTCCGGCCGCGATCAGCCTGACGCGAGACCGCCAACGTGCTCGCCGAGGCCATGCCCCGCTGGCCTTCCTGACGCTCTCTCCCGGAAGATCTCGAGCAGGCCTTCAGGCCAGCTCGCCGCGCAGCATGCGCACGCGCGCCTCCAGCGCGTCCAGCCGCACCTGCGCGGGCGGCACCGGCGGGTCCGCCACCAGCTCCACCCGCGCGCGGAAGCGCCGCGGCAGGCGCGCGCGGCGCAGCATGTCGTCGCGCCGGCTCCACATGCTGCCCCACAGCCCGCGCAGCGCCATCGGCACCACCGGCACCGGGCGGCGCTCCAGGATGCGCAGCACGCCCGGCCGGAACGGCGCGACCGCGCCGTCGCGGGTCAGCCCGCCCTCGGGGAAGATGCACACCAGCTCGCCGTCGGCCAGCGCCGCGTCCACCGCGTCGTAGGCCCGCTGCAGCACCGCCGGGTCCTCCTTCTGCCCGGCGATCGGGATCGCCTTGGCGGTGCGGAACACGAAGCGCAGCAGCGGGATGTTGAAGATCCTGTAGTACATCACGAAGCGCACCGGGCGCCGCACGCAGGCCATCAGCAGCAGCGGGTCCATGAAGCTGACGTGGTTGCACACCAGCAGCGCCGGCCCCTCCTCGGGGATGCGGCCGAGGCCGTCCGCCCGCACCCGGTACAGCGTGTTCACCAGCACCCAGGTGATGAAGCGCATGATGAACTCGGGCACCAGGGTGAAGATGTACGCCGCCACCGCCACGTTGAGCAGCGCGGCGGCGAGGAAGATCCGCGGCGCGTCGAGCCCCAGCGCGCCCAGCCCCAGGCCGAAGCCCGCCGCCAGCACGATCAGCAGCGCGTTGAGGATGTTGTTGCCGGCGATGATGCGCGAGAGCTTCTCGCGCGGCGCGCGCGCCTGCACGAAGGCGAACAGCGGCACCACGTAGAAGCCGGCGAACACGCCGATCAGGGTGAGGTCCAGCGCCACGCGCCAGCTGCCCGGCGCGCGCAGGAACGCCAACCAGTCCAGCCCGTGCGCCGCCGCCGCGCCGTGCCGGGCCAGGTAGAGGTCCACGCCGAACGCGGTCAGCCCGAACGCGCCCAGCGGCACCAGGCCGATCTCCACGCGCCGCCCGGACAGCCGCTCGCACAGCAGCGCGCCGGCACCGGTGCCGATCGAGAACAGGGTCAGCACCAGCGTGTTCACCGAGCCGTCGCCGCCCAGCGCGTACTGCGTGTAGAGCGGCAGCTGCGCCACCAGCACGGTGCCGAAGAACCAGAACCAGGAGATGCCCAGCACCGCGTTGAACACCGCGCGGTCGGCGCGGGTGATGGCGAGCACGCGCGCGGTCTCGCCGAGCGGATTCCAGTTGAACCTGAGGTCCGGCGCGGTGGCCGGCGCGGGCGGGATGCGCCGGCTGGCCAGGTAGCCGGCCACCGCCACCGCGATCGTGGCCGCCGAGGCGGCCAGCGGCCCCGCGCCCGCGATCAGCATCAGCGAGTTGCCGGCGATCATGCCGACCAGCATCGCCAGCTGCGTGCCCATCTCCACCAGCCCGTTGCCGCCGACCAGCTCCTCCGGCCGGAGCGCCTGCGGCAGGATCGCGTACTTGATCGGCCCGAAGGTGGTCGAGTGCAGGCCCATCATGAACAGCACCGCCAGCAGCAGCCCGGTGTGGTGGGTGTGGAAGCCCACCGCGGCGAGCAGCATCGCGCCGATCTCGAACAGCTTCACCCAGCGGATGATGCGCGTCTTCTCGTACTTCTCCGCCAGCTGGCCGGCGGTGGCGGAGAACAGGAAGAACGGCAGGATGAACAGCGCCGGCGCGAGGTTGGTGTACAGCGCCACCGTGCGCTCGCCCAGCCCCATCTGGAACGCCACCAGCATCACCATCGCGTTGCGGAACGCATTGTCGTTGAACGCGCCCAGCGCCTGGGTCCAGAAGAACGGCGCGAAGCGGCGGCTGCCGAGCAGGGCGAATTGGCTCATGCGGTTCCCGGACGGTGGCGACGGGCGCTAGCGTAGCGTGAAAGCGCGGGGGGCTCGCCATGGCGGCGCCGGGTGACGAAGCGGCGCGAGGGACGCCATGCGCTGCGGATCGCCGTCGGGAATGGCCCGGACGCGGAGACGGACGAGCAAGCCCGTGACGTCCTGCATGGCCGCTGCAACTCGATGCTTGAACGTGGCATCGCCCAAGCCGTCATTCCGGCGCAGGCCGGGATGACGGGCAAAGACGCGGACGCCGGCAATACATGGTGCGGCCACGAGGTTCCGAACGTCCGCGGAACGGCCCTGATTGACACGCCCACGCCACCGGCCAACCATCCGGCGACGTCCGCGACACGGGCGGCCGAGAGGGGAGCATCCCATGACGATCACCGGCATCGTTCCGCAGTTGCGCACCACGGACATGGACGCATCGATCGGCTTCTACACGCAGAAGCTGGGCTTCGCCGTGGAGTTCAACTACCAGGACTTCTACGCGGGCATCCGCGCCGGGAACCGGCTGTTCCACCTCAAGCGGGTCGACGCGGCGGACCCTTCCATCCCGTTCGTGGCGGAAGGTGGGCACTTCCACCTCTACTTCCAGGCCGAGGGCGTGGCCGCGCTCGCCGCCGCGCTCAAGGCGAAAGGCGTCGCCCTGGTGGAAGACGTGCACGAGACGCCGTGGGGCACGCGCGAGATCGTGCTGCGCGACGACCAGGGCCACACCCTGTACATCGGCGAGCCGCTGTAGCCGCCGCGCGCGGCCGTGCGCTTCAGCCCCGCCGCAGCGCCCGGTGCGCGATGTCGCGCCGGCAGAACGCGCCGTCGAAGCGGAGCTTCGCCACCGCGGCGTAGGCGTGCTCGCGCGCCGCGGCGATGTCCCTGCCCAGCGCGCACACCGTGAGCACGCGGCCGCCGGCGGTGACCGCGCGCCCCTGCGCGTCGAGCTTCGTGCCGGCATGGAACACCTTCACGTCGGGGCCGAAGGCGCCGTCCAGCCCCTCGATCGGGTCGCCGCTCCTCACCTTGCCGGGATAGCCGGCGGCGGCCATCACCACGCCGATCGACGGGCGCGCGTCCCACTGCGCGCGGGTGTGGTGCAGCTCGCCGTCCAGCGCGGCCTCGATCAGCTCGACCAGGTCGGACTTCAGGCGCAGCATGATCGGCTGCGTCTCCGGGTCGCCGAAGCGCACGTTGAACTCGATCACCTTCGGCGCGCCGTCCTTGTCGATCATCAACCCGGCGTAGAGGAAGCCGATGAACGGCGCACCCTCGGCGGCCATGCCGCGCAGGGTGGGCTCGATCACCTCCTTCAGGATGCGCTTCTCCACCGCCGGCGTGACCACCGGCGCGGGCGAGTAGGCGCCCATGCCGCCGGTGTTGGGGCCGAGGTCGTTCTCGTCGCGGCGCTTGTGGTCCTGGCTGGACGCCATCGGCAGCGCGTGGCTGCCGTCGCTCATCACGATGTAGCTGGCTTCCTCGCCTTCCAGGAATTCCTCGATCACCACCCGCGCGGAGGCGTCGCCGAAGGCGTGCGCGCCGAGCATGTCGCGCAGCGCCTGCTCGGCGTCGGCCAGGGTCAGCGCCACCACCACGCCCTTGCCCGCGGCCAGGCCGTCGGCCTTGATGACGATGGGCGCGCCGTGCTCGCGCACGTAGGCCAGCGCGCGGTTCAGTTCGGTGAACACCGCGTAGCGCGCGGTGGGGATGTTGTGGCGGAGCAGGAAGTCCTTGGCGAAGGCCTTGGAGCCCTCCAGCTGCGCGGCGATCGCGCGCGGGCCGAAGATGCGCAGGCCCGCGGCGCGGAACTTGTCCACCACGCCGGCCACCAGCGGCACCTCGGGGCCGACCACGGTGAGATCGACCTTCTCGGCGCGGGCCAGCCGCAGCAGGCCGTCGACGTCGGCCGCCGCGACGTCCGCGTTGCGCACGCCGCGCTCACGCGCGGTGCCGGCGTTGCCGGGGGCGACGATCACCTCGTCCACGCGCGGCGACTGCTTGAGCTTCCACGCCAGCGCGTGCTCGCGCCCGCCGTTGCCGATGACCAGGACCTTCATGACTGCTCCGCTGCCGGGGGATCGCGCCGTGGCCGGCGCGGCGCGCCATTGTAGAGGCTGGCCGCCGGCGCGGCGACGCGGCTTCAGCCGGGCGCCGGCGCGGCCGCTTCCCGCCAGGGTTGCCAGCGGTACCAGGGTTCGTGGGCGAGGCGCAGCAGCGCGTGGTCCTCGTGGGTGTCGCCGTAGGCGTAGACGCGCGGGAATCCGGCCAGCGCGAAGGCCTCGCGCACGCGCCGCGCCTTCTCCTCGCCCACGCACTGCGCGCCCAGATACCGGCCGGTGAGGTAACCCTCGCGCACGGCCAGCCGCGAGCCGATCAGCGCCAGCCCGTGCCGCCGGCACCACGGCGCCAGGAAGAGCTCCAGCCCGCCGGACACCACCGCCACGCAATCGCCGCGCGCGCGGTGCCAGGCGAGGCGCTCCATCGCCGCCGCGCGCAGCAGCCCGGGCAGCACCTGCGCGGCGAAGCGCTCGCCCGCCGCGGCCACCCGCGCCGCGGACACGCCGCGGAAGGCGAAACCGATGGCCGCGGCGCGGATGCGGCAGCCCGAGACCAGGCCGGCCTTGTAGCCCACGTAGAGCGGCGCCAGCGCGATGCGGCCCGCCGCGACGCGGGCCGGCGGCGCGGCGAACGCGAGGAAATCGGGAAAGGTCTCGCGCGTGGTGAGGGTGCCGTCGAAGTCGAACAGGGCGAGGTTCATGCGCAACGCTCCAGCCTTGCTCCCTCTCCCCGCCGGGGAGAGGGCCGGGGTGAGGGGATGGGGCCTGCGCCGGCGGCGATCGAAGCGCGCTTCGGCCCAACGATGCCGCAAGATCGGCCCCTCACCTCATGCCTCTCCCCGGAGGGGAGAGGATGCGCATGGGCGAGGCCCCTGGGGCAGGCCTTCAGGCGTGGTGCGCCAGCAAAGCCAGCAGCGCCGCGCGCGGCAGCTTGCCGGTCTCGTTGCGTGGCAGCGCGTCGACCAGCCGCAGCGGGCGCGGCAGGAACACCGGGTCGATGGCGCGGCGCAGCGCGTCGAGGATGGCGTGCTCATCGAGGCCCGGCGCCACCGCCAGCGCGGCGATGCGGCGCACGCCGATCGGGTCGGCCTCGTCGAGCTGGAACACCACGCCGTCGATGACGCCCGGGACCGCCAGCAGGCGGTGCGTGAGGTCGCCCAGCGAGGCGCGCTTGCCGGCGATCTCCAGCAGGTCGGCCTGGCGCCCGCGCAGGCGGAAGCGGCGGCCGCCGTCGTGCAGGCTGACGATGTCGGCCAGCGTGGCCGGCGCCTCCAGCTGCGGCGCCTGCACCAGCGTGCCGTCGGGCTGCGGGTGCAGCGCGACGCCGGGATAGAGCCGCCAGTCCTCGTCCACCACGAGCCGGCGGTGGGCGAAGGCGCAGGTCTCGGTGGAGCCGAACACCTCCAGCAGCGGCGCGCCGAAGCGGCGCTCCGCCGCCCGCGCCAGGTCCGCCGGCAGCGGCGCGGTGGCCGACAGCATCGCCGCCAGCGGCGGCAGCCCGATGCCCGAGTCGACCAGCGCGCGCAGGTGCACCGGCGTGGTCACCAGCACGCGCGGCGCCGGCGCCTCGGCCAGCGCGCGCGCGACGTCGGCGGGGAAGAACGGCCGCGCCGCGTGCACCGCCACGCCGCCGAGCAGCGGCAGCAGCACCGACATCTCCAGCCCGAAGGTGTGCTGCGGCGGCACCGTGGCGACCACGGTGAACGACTCGCCCGCGACCGCCGCCAGCATCGCGCGGTTGCCCGCGGTGCCGGCGTGCAGGCCACGCCAGGTCTTCGGATGCGGGCGCGGCGCGCCGGTGGAGCCGGAGGTGTAGGCGATCGACGCCACCTGGCCGGCCGGCAGCAACGGCAGCGCGAGGTCGCTGCCGGCGGCGACGCCGTCCAGCGGCGGCAGGCGGTGGTAGCCCGGCGGCGCCGGGTCCAGCGCCTGGTCGCCCAGCGCGTAGCTGCCCGGGTGCGCCGCCATCGCCTCCTCCACCGCCTGCGGCGCGCGCGAGGGCGGCAGCAGGTTGGCCTGGCCGCGCAGCGCGATGGCGCAGAAGGCGACCAGGAAGGCGTAGCGGTCCTCGCACAGGTTCACCGCCGCCGGTGCGGGCGGCAGCGCGGCGGCCACCGCCTGCACCTGCGCCAGGAAGGCGGCGGCGCTCACCGCGCGGCCGTCGCGCCAGGCCAGGACGCGCGCCGGGTCGTCCATGCACAGCAGCGGCAGCGGCTCGCCGGACTCGTGCTGGTAGGTGTCGTAGACGATCGCCACGCCGAAACGCTCCCGAATGCGCCCATGCCGGCAGCTATGCCGCCGGGCGTCGCAATCCCATGTGAATGCCCCCGTTGCCCATCCCGCGCCGGTTCATCTTCGCCCGCGGCGTCCGCCGGCGCGCCCCGGATGGTCAGCCGCGGATGATAGCGCCGGTGCGCGCATCGCGGATCGTGGTGGGGCTGGCCAGCCCGCCGAGCGGCGCGTCGAGCACGCCGTCCAGCGCGTCGCCGAAGTAGTCCAGCGCGGCCTGCGCGGAACGCGCCGGCGGCTGGCCGTGCGGGTTGGCGCTGGTGGATACCAGCGCGCCGCCGAAGGCGCGGCACAGCGCGGCGGCCGGCGCGTGCGCGGTGACGCGCAGCGCGATGCCCTCGTGCGCGCCGGCCACCCAGGGCGGCACCGCGGCCGAGCGCGGGAAGATCCAGGTGTGCGGGCCCGGCCAGCTGGCCTGCGCGCGCGCCAGCGCCTCGGCCGGCAGCGCGGCGAGGTCGACGTAGCGCTCGACCTGCGCGAACCCGGCGGCGATCAGCAGCACGCCCTGCGTGGACGGGCGCCGCTTGAGCGCGAAGATCCGCTCGAAGGCGTCGCGGTCGTGCGGATCGCAGCCCAGCCCGTACACCGCCTCGGTGGGATAGGCCAGCACGCCGCCCGCGCGCAGCAGCGCGGCGGCGGCGTCCAGCTCGGCCAGGGTGTAGCGGCGCGTCACTCGGCGCCGCTCTGCTTCGCCGCCGTCTTGCGGGCCGTGGCCTTCTTCGCCGCGGTCTTCTTGGCGGCGGTCTTCTTCGCCGCGGCCTTTCTGGCCGTGCCCTTCTTCGCCGCCGGCTCCTTCGCCGCTGCGGCCTTCTTCGCGGCGAAGCGGCCCTTCTTGGCCGGCGCGGCGGCGAGCAGCTCCAGGCACTGCGCCTCGGTGAGGTCCTTCGGCTCGACGTCCTTGGGGATGCGCGCGTTCTTCGCGCCGTCGGTGATGTACGGGCCGTAGCGGCCGTTGAGCACCTGCACGCCGTTGCCGAAGTCCTTGATCACGCGGTTGGCGATCAGCTCCAGCTTCTCGCGCACGATCTGCAGCGCGCGCGGCAGCTCGATGGTGTAGGGGTCGTCCTCCGGCTTGAGCGAGGCGTAGGTCGAGCCCTGCTTGACGAACGGCCCGAAGCGGCCGATGCCCACGCTCACCTCCTCGCCGTTCTCGGCGACGCCGAGCTTGCGCGGCAGCCTGAACAGCTCCAGCGCTTCCTCCAGCGTGATGGTGTGCATGCTCTGGCCGGGGCGCAGCGAGGCGAACTGCAGCTTCTCGTCCGCGTCCTTGTCGCCGATCTGCGCGTACGGCCCGTAGCGGCCCAGCCGCACCGACACCGGCTTGCCGCTCTTGGGATCGACGCCCAGCTCGCGCGCGCCGGTGGCCTCGCTGCGGTCCACCGTCTCGGTCTTCTCCTCCACCTGGCGCTTGAACGGCTGCCAGAAGCGCTGCATCAGCGGCACCCAGGCCTCCTCGCCGCGGCTGACCGCGTCCAGCTCGTCCTCCAGCTTGGCGGTGAAGTCGTAGTCGACGTAGCGGGTGAAGTGCTGGGTGAGGAACTTGCTCACCGCGCGGCCCACGTCGGTGGGCTTGAAGCGGCGGTTGTCCAGGAACACGTACTCGCGGTTGAGCAGCACCTGGATGATGCTGGCGTAGGTGGACGGGCGGCCGATGCCGTACTCCTCCAGCGCCTTGACCAGGCTCGCCTCCGAGTAGCGCGGCGGCGGCTCGGTGAAGTGCTGCTCGGCGAGGATGTCGGAGAGCGCCACCTGCTCGCCCACCGCCAGCCTCGGCAGGCGGCGGCCCTCGTCGTCGTCCTCGGCGTTCTTCTGGTCGCGGCCCTCCTCGTACACGGCGAGGAAGCCCGGGTCGACCACGGTGGTGCCGGTGGCGCGGAACGCGGCCGGGCCGCCCGCGGCGTGCGGCAGCTCGAAGTCCACCGACACCGTGTTGAGCGTGGCGTGGACCATCTGGCAGGCCACGGTGCGCTTCCAGATCAGCTCGTACAGCTTGCGCTGCTCGTCGGTGAGGAAGGCGGCCACCTCGCGCGGCATGCGCAGCGCCGAGGTGGGACGGATCGCCTCGTGCGCCTCCTGCGCGTTCTTCGACTTGGCCTTGTAGACCTGCGCGTGGTCCGGCAGCGCCTTGGCGCCGAAGTCGCGCGCGATCAGCTGGCGCAGCTCGGCCACCGCGTCGTCGGCCAGCGCCACCGAGTCGGTGCGCATGTAGGTGATCAGGCCGACGTTGCCCTCGCTGCCCAGCGCCACGCCCTCGTACAGGCCCTGCGCCACCTTCATCGTGCGGCTGGTGGAGAAGCCGAGCTTGCGCGCGGCCTCCTGCTGCAGGGTGGAGGTGGTGAACGGCGGCGCCGGGCGGCGCTTGCGCTCCTTGGAGCCGACCTCGCTGACGGTGAGGCGGCCGTGCGCGGCCTCCTTCAGCGCCGCGCGCGCGGCCATCGCGTCGGCCTCGTTGGTGAGGTCGAACTGCTCGAACTTCTTGCCGTGGAGCCTGGTGAGCTTGGCGCCGAAGTCGCCTTCCGGGTGGCGCAGCCGGGCCTCGACGGTCCAGTACTCGCGCGCCCGGAACGCCTCGATCTCCTCCTCGCGCTCGACGATCATGCGCAGCGCCGGCGACTGCACGCGGCCGGCGGACAGGCCGCGCTGCACCTTGCGCCACAGCACCGGCGAGAGGTTGAAGCCGACCAGGTAGTCCAGCGCGCGGCGCGCCTGCTGGGCGTCGACCAGGTCGTGCGAGAGCTGGCGCGGGTTGGCCACGGCGGCCTTGATCGCCTTGGGCGTGATCTCGGAGAACACCACCCGGTGCAGCTGCTTGCCGTCGGTGAGGCCGCGCTGCTTGAGGATCTCGCTGATGTGCCAGCTGATCGCCTCGCCCTCGCGGTCCAAGTCGGTGGCGAGGTAGATGTCGTCGGCCTGCCTGGCCGCCTTGGCGATGGCGTCGACGTGCTTCTCGTTGCGCTCGATCACCTCGTAGTTCATGGCGAAGCCGCGCTCGGGGTCGACCGCGCCCTCCTTCGGCACCAGGTCGCGCACATGGCCGTAGGAGGCCAGGACCTGGAAGTCCTTGCCGAGGTATTTGTTGATCGTCTTGGCCTTGGCGGGCGACTCGACGATGAGCAGGTTCTTGGCCATGCGGGGGAAATTCCTGGGAAGGCGCCTCCCGGCAGGGCGGCGGACGCATATATCTAGTTGAGCCATGCCCCTGCGACGGCTGTCAAGCTGGATCGAGTGAAATCGCGGCGGGGCAAGGGCTTGCGTGATTTTTCAGCCGGGCAGGCGCTGGTAGCGGTTGCCGGGCAGGCCGGCGACGGCCCCCTCCAGCTCCAGCATCAGCAGCATCGAGGACAGCGCCGGCGCGGACAGGCCGGTGCGGCCGGCCAGCTCGTCCAGCCCGGCCGGCTCGTGGCCCAGCGCGTCGAGCAGGGCGCGGTAGTCGGGATCGTCCCGCCAGGTGGCGGGGGCGGCCGCCCCGGCCGACGGCTCCTCCTCCGCCAGCCGCGCCGCCAGCACGCCGCCCTGCGCCCGCGCGGCCGGGGCCAGCGCCTCGGACACCTCGGCCGGCTCCTCCACCAGCCGGGCACCGTCGCGGATCAGCCGGTGGCAGCCGCGCGCCAGCGGGTTGTCGATCGAGCCGGGCAGGGCGAACACCTCGCGGCCTTCCTCGCCGGCCAGCCGCGCGGTGATCAGCGAGCCGGACTGCAGGCCCGCCTCGACCACCAGCGTGCCCAGGCTCAGCCCCGCGATGATGCGGTTGCGGCGCGGGAAATGGTCGGCGCGCGCGGCGGTGCCGGGCGGGAATTCGCTGACCAGCGCGCCCTGCGCCGCGATCCGCCGCGCCAGCTCCTGGTGCTTGCGCGGATACACCCGGTCCGGCCCGGTGCCGACCACCGCCACGGTGGGCGCGCCGGCGTCCAGCGCGGCCGCGTGGGCGGCGCCGTCGATGCCGTCGGCCATGCCGCTGGTGACCACGTAGCCGGCCAGCGCCAGCGCGCGGGCGAAGCGCTTGGCGTGCGCGAGGCCGGCCGGGCTGGCGCCGCGCGCGCCCACCACGGCCACCTGCGGGCGCAGCAGCAGCGCCGCGTCGCCGGCCACGAACAGCGCCGCCGGCGGCTGCGCGAGGGCGTCCAGCTGCGGCGGGAAGTCCGCCTCGTCGCAGCGCAGCAGGCGGTGGCCGGGCGCGGCCAGCCAGGCCAGGTCGGCGGCCAGGCGCGCCTCGTCCGGCCGCTCCAGCCAGGCGCGCGCCGGCTCGTCCAGGCCGGCGCCGGGCCGGCGCAGGCGCGCCAGCGCGGCCAGCACG
Organism: Fulvimonas soli; assembly: GCF_003148905.1. Classification (GTDB taxonomy): domain Bacteria; phylum Pseudomonadota; class Gammaproteobacteria; order Xanthomonadales; family Rhodanobacteraceae; genus Fulvimonas; species Fulvimonas soli. Next base: position 142,281 of record NZ_QGHC01000002.1, read on the forward strand.
TCGCCGCCGGCGTCGGCCAGCCGCGCGCGCAGGCCGCCCGGCCCGAGGCCGGGCGTGCGCAGCAGGACCAGCCAGGCGCGGGTTCGCTCGTCGGCGTGCATCGGGCGCAGTCTACGTGCCGGCGGGCAAGAAAAACGGCGCGGCCAAGGCCGCGCCGTGCTGTCGGAGAATGCCGATCGGAGCTATTCCGGCAGGGTCAGCTTGCCGCCGACGTGCACCGGCTTGAGGCCGTCCATGATCAGCCCGTAGCTGACCCGGTCGAAGGTGCGGAACACCATCACGTGGCCGACGAACTCGTCGGGCAGGGTGACGCGGTGGCCGGTGCCGCGGTTCCAGCTGTTGCTGGCCACGTCGTCGGCGATGGTCTCGCCCGGCTGCCAGATCGAGTAGGTCTGGCCGTTCTCCACGCCGTCCTTCGCGCCGATCGACAGCGCCACCACCTGGCGGCGGCCGGCGGCGTCCAGCACGTCCTCGCTGAAGGCGATCACGCGCGCGTTGCCGGGCACCGCCTTGGGCGCGTGCGGGTAGTAGTAGGCGTCGTAGGGCTTGTCGTCGATCGGCAGGATGCGGTCGCCCTTGCGGATCTCCTCGGTGGAGTCGAGCAGCAGCAGGGTGCTCGGGTCGCCGCCGCGCAGCACCTCGGCGGTGCCGATCACGCTGACCTCCACGCCCAGGTCCCTGCCGCGGCCGTAGTGGCCGTCGTTGCGGAAGTCCTCCGACCAGGGCGTGCGCACGGTCGACACGTCGCTGTCGAGCATGTGGCCGACGATCTCCTCGCTGTCGCCGGCGTCGTTCTTGCCGAAGCCGCGGAACACGTGGGTGGGGCGCACGATCGCCCAGCGCTGGCCGGGCTGGGCGTCGAGCCTGCGCACGTAGACGTTCTGGCCCACCGCGCCGCGCAGGCGCGCCTCCTCGAAGCCGACCACGTAGGGCGCGTCGCGCAGCTGGCCGGAATCGACCACGCGCATCTCCTTGAGGAACATGCGCAGCTCCGACAGCGGGATCGCCGGCACCGGCTCGCCCTCGGTGCGCACGCGCGGCTGCAGGCCCAGGCGCGGGCCGTTGATGAAGGACAGGTTGAGCACGTCGCCCGGGTAGATCAGGTGCGGGTTCCGCACCTGCGGGTTGGCCTGCCAGATTTCCGGCCACAGCCAGGGCTTGGAGAGGAACTTGGCGGAGATGTCCCACAGCGTGTCGCCGCGGCGCACGGTATAGGTGTCCGGGTGGTCGGCGCGCAGCTGGGCGCCGGCGGCGTAGACGGCCACGGTGACCAGCATGCCGGCCAGCAGCCCGATGGACTTTCTGAACATAAGCGGGATTCCCCCTACCCCCGAGGCTTTTCGAGTGTATCCGAACCGTTAACACGCGCAACTGGGCCCAGTTGGCAAAATTGCCTGCCGGACACTGGCTTGGCGGCGTACAATAAGGCGCATTCTAGATTGCGCCCGGGCTTCGGTTTTACCGATTCGCCCGCATTTTCGGCGCACGAGGTGAATCCCCATGTCCGTGCTCAGCATTCTCGAGTTCCCCGATCCGCGCCTGCGCACCAGGGCCGCGCCGGTCACCGCGTTCGACGGCGGCCTGAAGCAGCTGGTGGCCGACCTGTTCGAGACCATGTACGCCGCCAACGGCGTCGGCCTGGCCGCCACCCAGGTCAACGTGCACCAGCACGTGCTGGTGATCGACATGAGCGAGGAGCGCAACCGGCCGCTGGTGCTGATCAACGCCGAGATCCTGGAGAAGGACGGCGCGCAGGTCTACCAGGAGGGCTGCCTGTCCTTCCCCGGCATCTACGCCGACGTCACCCGCGCGCTGAAGGTGAAGGTCAGGGCGCAGGACGTGGACGGCAAGGAGTTCACCTACGAGGCCGAGGGCCCGCTGGCCGTGGCCATCCAGCACGAGATGGACCACCTGGCCGGCAAGGTGTTCGTGGACTACCTCTCCCCGCTCAAGCGCTCGCTGCTGCTCAAGCGGATGGAGAAGCAGCGCAAGCAGGCGGCCAGCGCTTGAGCCTGCGCGTCGTCTTCGCCGGCACGCCCGAGTTCGCCGTTCCCTGCCTGGCCGCCTGCCGCGCCAGCGGCGCCGAGGTGGTCGCCGTCTACACCCAGCCCGACCGTCCCGCCGGGCGCGGCCGCAGGCTCGCGCCCAGCCCGGTGAAGCAGGCGGCGCTGGAAGCCGGCCTGCCGGTCGAGCAGCCCGAGTCGCTGAAATCCGCCGAGGTGCAGGCGCGGCTGGCCGCCTACGCGCCGGACCTGATGGTGGTGGTGGCCTACGGCCTGATCCTGCCGCGCAAGGTGCTGGCGATCCCGCGGCTGGGCTGCTGGAACGTGCACGCCAGCCTGCTGCCGCGCTGGCGCGGCGCGGCGCCGATCCAGCGCGCGATCCTCGCCGGCGACGCCGAGACCGGGGTGGACCTGATGCGCATGGAGGCCGGCCTGGACACCGGCCCGGTGCTGCTGGAGAAGCGCACCCCGATCCGCCCCGACGACACCGGCGGCACGCTGCACGACCGCCTCGCCGCGCTGGGCGCCGAGGCGCTGGCCGAGGGGCTGGCGCGCACGCAGGCCGGCGAGGTGCTGGCCGCGGTGCCGCAGCCGGCCGAGGGCGTCACCTACGCGCACAAGCTGGACAAGGCCGAGGCGCGGCTGGACTTCGCCCGCCCCGCGATCGAGCTGGAGCGCCAGGTGCGCGCCTTCGACCCGTGGCCGGTGGCCGAGGGCGAGATCGCCGGCGAGCCGCTGCGCATCTGGGCCGCGCAGGCGCTCGACCGGCCGCACGCGGCCGCGCCGGGCAGCGTGCTCGCCGCCGGCCGCGAGGGCATCGAGCTTGCCTGCGGCAAGGGCGTGCTGCGCGTCACCGTCGTGCAGCGCGCGGGCGGCAGGCGCATCAGCGCCGCCGACTACCTCAACGCGCGCCCCGAGCTGCGCGGGGCGCCGCGGTGAGCGCCGCGCTTGCTCCCTCTCCCCGCCGGGGTGAGGGCCGGGGTGAGGGGCCGACCCTTGCGCCCGCCTCCCGATCCATTTGTGGGAGCGGCCCCCGGCCGCGATGGCCCGCCAGCAGCAAGAGCCAGACACCAGACCGACGCACGAGGTTGCGCTGCCGCAAGCCCCGTCCCCTCACCCCGGCCCTCTTCCCGGCGGGAAGAGGGAGTGAAGAAGCATGAGCGCCGACGTGCGCGCGCTGGCCGCGCAGGCGCTGGCGCGGGTCGCGCTGCGCGGCGTTTCGCTGCGCGAGGCGATGGAGCGCCACGCGCCGAAGCTGCCCGACCCGCGCGACCGCGCCCTGCTGACCGCCCTGCTGAGCGACGGCGCACGCTGGTGGCCGCGCTTCGACGCCGCGCTCGACCGCCTGCTCGACCAGCCGCTGCGCCAGAAGGAGCCCGAGGTCCACGCCCTGCTGGTGCTCGGCCTGGTGCAGCTGGAGATCCTCGAACTGGCCGACTACGCCGCGGTGGCCGCCACCGTGGAGGCGACGCGCGCGCTCAAGCGCCCGCGGCTGGCCGGGCTGGCCAACGCCGTGCTGCGCCGCTGGCAGCGCGAGCGCGCCACGCACCTGGCCGCGCTCGACGCCGACCCGCGCACCCGCCACGCCCATCCGGCCTGGCTGGCGCGGGCCATCGCGCGCGACTGGCCCGCGCAGGCCGACGCGGTGATGGCCGCCGACAACCGCGAGCCGCCGCTGACGCTGCGCGTCAACCGTCGCCGCACCACCCGCGCGGCGCTGCTCGAGCGCCTGCGCGCGGACGGCCAGACGGCCGAACCGCACGCCTGGCTCGCCGACGCCGTCGTGCTGCCGCACAGCACCGACGTCACCCGCCTGCCCGGCTTCGCCGAGGGCTGGTTCGCGGTGCAGGACGGCGCCGCGCAGGTCGCCGCCGACCTGCTCGACGCGCGCGGCGGCCAGCGCGTGCTGGACGCCTGCGCCGCGCCGGGCGGCAAGGCCTGCCACCTGCTCGAGCGCGCCGACGTGGCGCTCGTCGCGCTGGAATCCGATCCCGCGCGCGCCCGGCGCATCGCGCAGAACCTCGACCGGCTCGGCCTGTCGGCGCAGGTGGCGGTCGGCGATGCCGGCGACCCGCCCGCGTGGTGGGACGGCCGCCCGTTCGGGCGCATCCTGATCGACGCGCCCTGCTCGGCCAGCGGCGTGCTGCGCCGCCGCCCCGACGTGCGCCTGCACCGGCGCGAGCGCGACATCGCCGCGCTGGCGGCGCAGCAGCGGCGCATCCTCGACGCGCTGTGGCCGCTGCTCGCGCCGGGCGGCCGGCTGGTCTACGCCACCTGCTCGCTGCTGCGCGCGGAGAACGAGGGCGTGGTCGCGCCCTTCCTCGCCGCGCACGCCGACGCATGCGCGCTGCCGTTCGCGCTGCCGGCCGGCCAGGCCGCCGCGGTGGGCTGGCAGCTCCTGCCCGGCGACGACGACCTCGACGGCATGTACTACGCCGTCCTCGGGAAAGCGGCCTGACGCCATGCCCACGCCCGCTCCCCGCATCCAGCTGCTCGGCCGCGACAACGGCGCCGGGCTGTCGCGCGACCTCGCCCTGTTCGCCGCCGCGCTGCGCGGGGCGGGCGCGGCGGTGGACGCGCGCGGCCTGCCGCATCGCGGCCGCCTCGCCGAAGCGTTGACCCGCCTGCGCCTCGCCGCCGGCGCGCCGCGCTACGACCTCAACCTGATGCTGGAGCGCGTCCGCCCCGAATTCGCGCGCGCGGCGCGGCGCAACGTGCTGGTGCCCAACCCCGAGTACTTCCGCGCGAAGGACCGCGCCGCGCTGCGCGGCATCGACGAGGTGTGGGTGAAGACCCGCCACGCAGCGCCGCTGATCGAGGCGCTGGGCGCGCGCACGCGCTACATCGGCTTCGCCAGCCCGGACCGCAACGATCCCTCGGTGCCGCGCCGCCACGCCTTCTTCCACGGCCCCGGCCGCAGCAACAACAAGGGCACCGCGGCGCTGCTGCGGCTATGGGCGCGGCACCCGGAATGGCCCACGCTGACCGTCGTGTGGCGGCGCAAGCGGGTGGAGCTGGACGCCGTGCCCGCCAACGTGCGGCTGCTGCGCGAGCACCTGGACGACGACGCCTACCGCCGCCTGCAGAACGAGCACCGCTTCCACCTGTGCCCCTCGCAGACCGAGGGCTACGGCCACTACCTGGTCGAGGCGATGAGCTGCGGCGCCGTCGTGGTGACGCTGGACGCGCCGCCGATGCACGAGCTGGTGACGCCCGCGCGCGGCGTGCTGGTGGCGGCGCACGCGGTCGGCCGGCAGGACCTCGCCACGCTCTACGGCTTCGACGAGGACGCCATGCGCGCGGCAATCGAGCGCTGCGTAGCGATGGAGGCCGCCGAAACCGAACGGCTGGGCGCCGCCGCGCGCGCCTGGTTCGAGGCCAACCGCGACGCCTTCCCGCAACGCCTGCGCGAGGCGCTGCGCGGCGAGTAACCGTGTCGATCCGGGTGTGCGCTCGAACCACCCGGCCATCCGGCCCACCCTCACCGTCATTCCGGCGGAAGCCGGAATCCAGTCAGGTAATCCCGCGCGAAGCGCACGAAATCTGTTTCGTGTGCTTCGCACGCCGCATTTCACTGGATTCCGGCTTCCGCCGGGATGACGACAAGGGGAGCGTGACGACGGGGGAGAGCACGCGCCGCGAATCGGAAAACCCTAGCTTCCCTCCGTCGACGGCGCGAACTCCGCCAGGTGCGCGTCGATGCCGCGCTCGCAGCGCACGATGCGCTGCTCCAGCGTGGCGCGGAACAGGCGGTTGTTGGGCAGGCTCATGTCGTCCACGTCCGGCTGCGCGCGCGAGGCGTGCTCCAGGTGCACCGCCAGCGCCGCCCACTTGAGCTGGCGGCGGCGCACGCCGGCGTTGCCCAGGCGCGCGGCCAGCTCGCGGTCCTCCGCGCCGTAGCCTTCCATGCGCTCGTCGAAGCCGTTGACGCGCAGCAGGTCCTCGCGCCAGAAGCTCATGTTGCAGCTCATCACCCGGCCACCGCGGCGGCTGCGCGCCTTCCAGCGCGCGAGCCAGGGCGCGCGGAAGGCGTAGTGGCGGCGGGTGCCGTCGAAGGCGGCGAAGTCGGCCGGCGACCACGGCGCGAACACCGGCCGCTTGCCGGCCAGCAGGCGCGCGGTCTCCGCCGCGGTCGCCTTGATCCGCCCGCCCTGCAGGAAGAAGCCGCGTTCGGCGAAGGCCAGGTGGTCGGCGACGAAGGCTGGGTGCAGCAGCATGTCGCCGTCGATCAGGATCACGTAGTCGCCGCGGCAGGCGGCGATGCCGCGGTTGCGCGCGCGCGCGGCGCGGAAGCCCTGGTCCTCCTGCCAGACGTGGCGCAGCGGCACGGGGAAGCGCGCGGCCCAGCGCCCGACCAGCGCGCGCGTGGCCTCGCCGGAGCCGTCGTCGGCCACGATCACCTCGTCGGGCAGGCGCGCCTGCGCGGCCACGCCGGCGAGCACGCGGTCCAGCGCCTCGGGCCAGTTGTAGGTGAGCACGATCAGGCTGGCGCGCATGGCTCGACGCTCACGCGCCCGCTTTCGTTCCGCGCCGCGCGCGCAGGCCGCGCAGCAGGATCGCCAGCGCGCGCTCGCTGCGCTTCCACCACGGCGCGGGGCCGCGCATGGCGATGTCGGCGTACACGCAGGCGTCGTCCCAGCTCGGCCGCGCGCGCGACTTGAACTCGGCCTTGGCCAGGTCCAGCGCGTGCGCGTCCAGCCCCATGCGCTGCGCGTAGTGGTTGACCAGGCAGCGCGAGCGGAACTGCGCGGCGAACTCGCGCATGCGCGCCTGCTGGTGCCACCAGCCGTTGCGGCCGTGGATGCGGTAGTCCACCTGGCCGGTGGGCAGGTAGTACTTGCGCGCGCCCAGCACGCTGGCGCCGAACACCAGGCAGTTGTCGGCGGAGAGGCGCCAGTTCGCCACGAAATCGCGCGGCAGGTCGAGCACGCGCGCGGCCAGCGCGCGGCGCAGCGCCAGCGCCGAGGTGGGCGCGCCGTACCAGCGCATGCGCACCCAGGTGCCGAGCACGGTGTAGCCCAGGTCCGCCGCTTCCGGGCCGTGGCCCTGCACGCCGGACTCGTTGCCGACCAGGCGCACGTCGGAGAACGCGAAGTCGACGTCCGCGCGCGCCTCGAACAGTTCACCGACCTGGCGCAGGTAGTCCGGCCCCCAGCGGTCGTCGGCGTCGAGGAAGCACACCACCTCGCCGGTGGCCGCGGCCAGGCCGCGCTGGAAGGCGGCGAGCTGGCCGCCGTTCTCGCCGCACAGCAGGGTCACGCGCGGATCGGCGCCGTAGCGCTCGCGCAGGTACTCCGGCGAGCCGTCGGCGGAGCCGTCGTCCACCACGATCACCTCGTGCGGCGCGCGCGTCTGCGCCAGCGCGCCGTCCACCGCCTCGGCGACGAACTCGCGGTAGTTGTAGTTGGTGACGACCACCGAGAGGGCGAGCGGCATCCTCAGGCCTCCAGCAGGCGCCGGAAGTAGGCGATGGTCTCGCGCAGGCCGTCGTCGATGCCGACGGTCGGCTGCCAGCCGAGCCTGTCCTTCGCCAGCGTGATGTCGGGCTGGCGCTGGCGCGGGTCGTCCGCGGGCAGCGGGCGGAACACCAGCTTCGACCTGCCGCCCACCAGCGCCAGCACCTTCTCGGCCAGCTGCAGCATGGTGTGCTCGACCGGGTTGCCGATGTTCACCGGGCCGGTGAAGCCGGGCCCGGATTCCATCATGCGCACCATCGCCTCGATCAGGTCGTCCACGTAGCAGAAGCTGCGCGTCTGGCTGCCGTCGCCGTAGATGGTGATGTCCTCGCCCTTGAGCGCCTGCACGATGAAGTTGCTCACCACGCGGCCGTCGTCGGGGTGCATGCGCGGGCCGTAGGTGTTGAAGATGCGCACCACCTTGATGTCCATGCCGTGCTGGCGGTGGTAGTCGAAGAACAGCGTCTCGGCGCAGCGCTTGCCCTCGTCGTAGCAGGAGCGGAAGCCGATCGGGTTGACCCGGCCCCAGTAGTCCTCGCGCTGCGGGTGCACCTCCGGGTCGCCGTACACCTCGCTGGTGGAGGCCTGCAGGATGCGCGCCTTCACCCGCTTGGCCAGGCCCAGCATGTTGATCGCGCCGTGCACGGATGTCTTGGTGGTCTGCACCGGGTCGTGCTGGTAGTGCACCGGCGAGGCCGGGCAGGCCAGGTTGAAGATGCGGTCCACCTCCACGTACAGCGGGAAGGTGACGTCGTGGCGCATCAGCTCGAAGTACGGCTCGTCGAGCAGGTGCGCCACGTTGCGCTTGCTGCCGGTGAAGAAGTTGTCCACGCACAGCACGTCGTGGCCGTCGCGCAGCAGGCGGTCGCACAGGTGCGAGCCCAGGAAGCCGGCGCCGCCGGTGACCAATACTCTGCTCATGGAAATCCTGCAGCCGGAATGCCGCGCGGCGGCGGCGCCAAGGGCCGCTAGTCTACGCGAGCGGGCGCCGCCCGCCGTGCCCGGTCGCGCGCTTCCAGCCCCAGCGCCAGCGCGAACGGCAGCCAGATCAGCAGCCAGCCCGGCCGCGGGCTGTCCAGCAGCTGCGGCATGTCGAACTGCAGCGCCACGCTGGCATACACCCACAGCGCCAGCACCACCCGGCCCAGCGGCTCGGCGCGGTGGCGCCAGCCGCTCCAGGCGGTCAGCGCCCACAGCGGCAGCAGCAGGGCCAGGCCGGGCAGGCCCAGCTCGATCGCGGTCTGGGTGAGCACGTTGTGGCTGTGCGTCAGCTGCTGCCCGCCCGCCTCGATCACGAACGGCGTGCCCTGGCCCAGGCCCAGCCAGGGATGCGCGGCGATCAGGTGCAGGGCCTGGCGGAAGATCTCGGGGCGGTACGAGGCGCCGCGCTCCAGCAGGATCGGCAGCGGCCAGAGCACCGCCGCCAGCACCGCCAGCAGCACCAGCGCGGCGATCATCCGGGCCGTGCGCCCGGGCCACCACAGCGGCGCCAGCAGGGCGCAGGCCGCCAGCGCGAGCCAGACGCCGCGGCTCTGGGTCAGCCCCACGAACAGCAGCAGCATCGCCATCGCCACCCACGTCGCCGCACGCCGCGGCCAGCGGCGCTGCGGGAACTGCGCCAGCCACACGCAGGCCGCGCCCATCGCGGCGGCGGCGTAGTTGGCGGTGGCCACCACGCCCTCGCCGACGATGCGGTCGTCCTCGTCGTGGCCCTGCGCCAGGAAGACGATGCTGTAGGCCAGCGCGCACAGCGCCATGCCCCAGGCCACCACGGCCAGCAGGCGGGCGGCGCGATGCGGCGCGGCGCCGGCCCAGGCATGCCAGCCGAGCACGAACAGCAGCACCGTGCACAGCCGGCCGAACTCGTCGCCCGGATGGCGCAGCTGCGCCCAGGCCAGCGACAGCGCGGCCCAGCCCAGCAGCAGCAGGAACGCGCGGAAGGCGGGCAGCGGCCACAGCTCGCGCCACAGCCGCGCGCGATCGCGCAGGGCGAACCACAACGCCGGCAGGTAGAGCAGCGCCGCCAGGGTGAACTGGTACAGCCGGCCGGGGTTGTAGGAGACGCCGGCCGGCATCAGCAGCATGCCGACCATCAGCCAGGCCAGGCCCAGCCCCAGCACCGCCTCGCGGCAGGACAGGCAGGCGCGCACCGCCGCCATGCACAGCGCGGCCGGGCCGGGCCGCGCGTCGCGCGCAAGCGGCAGCGCGGGAGAGCTTCCTCCGCCCTGCGTGCCCAGCCCCGCCAGGTCCTTCAATCCATGCCGTGCCACCGTCACAACCACCTCGCCACGCAGACAACCTGTAGAGCAGCCCCCTTTTCCGTCGCTCCCATCGGGCAACGGCCTGCCGGTTCGGAACTGGGATCATGCGGCGGCGCGGCTGAAGATCAGCCCACCGGGGGAACCGCCTGTCGGGCCAGTGTAAGGCCTACGGCCGCAGGCCGTGTTGCAGCAGCCACAATTTCACGAACTTTCGACGCACGTACTCCACGCGCACCAGCGCGTAGACCAGCCCGCGCCAGCCGTCGAGGAAGCCGCCGCGCAGCACGTAGCCGCGCACGAAGCGCCACCACGGGTTGAGCAGGATCTTGCCGAGCGTGGCGCGCCTGCCCTGCGCGTGCAGGTGCTCGGCCATCATCTGCGCGTAGCGCTCCTGCTTGGCCAGCTGCTCGCTGAGCGAGCGGTAGGGGTGGTGCTCCAGGTCGCCGCGCAGCCATGCCACCGGGCCGTCGACGCTGGCCGCCTCGTGGATCTCGCGGCCGCCGCGCCAGCCGCCGCGGCGGCGGTCGAACAGGCGCAGCACGCGGTCGGGATAGGCGTTGCCGTGGCGCAGGTACGCGCCGAAGTACTCGCTGAGGCGGTTGAAGCGGTAGCCGGCCGCGCCCGCGAAGCCCGCCGCGCGCGCCGCCTCGATGCTGGCGCGCAGCTCCGCGCCCACGCGCTCGTCGGCGTCCAGGCACAGCACCCAGTCGTGGCGGGCCTGCGCCACCGCGTAGGCCTTCTGGCTGCGGAAGCCGTCGAACGGCCGCTCCAGCACGCGCGCGCCGCGCGCCGCCGCGCGCTCGCGGGTGCCGTCGGTGGAGCCGGAATCGACCACCACGACCTCGTCGCAGAACGCCAGCGAGGCCAGGCAGTCGTCGATGCGGTCGGCCTCGTTGAAGGTGATGATGCAGGCGGAGAGCGGGACGCGGTTCATGCGCGGCAAGGGCTTGGGTATCCGGACAGACGCGGCCGCGGGCAGCGGCCACGCCGACGTGCAGCATGGCCGGGGCGCGCGCTTTTGAAAAGCCCGCACAAGGGATGCGCCGGTCTTTTGCGAGGGACTCGCACACGGCCGGGATTCGCCATAATCGCGGCCCGTGCCCTGCCGACGCCGCCGATGTGGACGCCTGCCTGCTGTTCGCCACCGAGCTGTACGCCCTGCCGATCCTGCGCCCGCTGGCCGCGGCCGCGCGCCGCGCCGGGCAGCGCGTGGGCTGGGTGGTGCCCGGGGCGGTGGCCGCCTACCTGCGCGAGGACGAGCCGCGCCTGCGCTCGATGCGCGCGGTGCGCGCGCTGAAGCCCGACGCGGTGTACTGCGCGGCCAACTGGGTGGCGCCGGCCTTCCCCGGCGCCAAGGTGCAGGTGTTCCACGGCTTCAACGCCGAGAAGCGCGAGCCGGACCGCGGCCACTTCCGCCTGCGCGGCTTCTTCGACCTGTACTGCACGCAGGGGCCGGCCACCACCGCGCCGTTCCGGGCGCTGGCGCGCGAGCACCGCTACTTCGCGGTGGAGGAGACCGGCTGGCCCAAGCTGGACCCGCTGTTCGCGCCGCCCGCCGGCGCGGCCGACCTCAACCCGCGCGACGGTCGCCCGGTGGCGATGTACGCGGCCACCTTCACCGAGTCGCTGAGCTCGGCGCGCGCGATGCTCGACACCCTGCGCGCGCTCGTCGCGCGCGGCGACCGCCACTGGCTGCTCACCCTGCATCCCAAGTGCGACCCGGAGCTGTTCGCGCAGTACCGCGCGCTGGAAGGCCCGCACGCGCGCTTCCTCGAATCCGACCGTCTGCTCGACATGCTGCGCGCCGCCGACGTGCTGGTGTGCGACACCTCCTCGGTGATCGACGAGTTCGCGGTGCAGCTCAAGCCGGTGGTGACCGTGCGCAACCGCCGGCCCAAGCCGTTCATGCTGGACGTGCAGGCGCCGGCCGAGGTGGACGCCGCGATCGGCCGCGCGCTGCAGCTGCCGCCGGCGCTGCGCGAGGCGCTGGCCGCGCACGCGGCGGCGATCCATCCCTACCGCGACGGCCGCTCCAGCGAGCGCGTGCTGGCCGCCACGCAGCGGCTGCTCGACGGCGGCGACGGCCCGCTCGCGCGCAAGCCGCTCAACCTGTGGCGGCGCTGGCAGAGCGCGCGCGACGTGCGCGCGCTGCTGCCGGGCTGAGCCGGCCAGGGGCGGTCCGCCGCGCCCGCCTTCCGCCGCGCGGGCGCGCCGCCGTCGCGCGAGGCGCCCCCGCCCCGGAGAGCCGCGTGAACGGGGCGCCGGCGGGTCCGCGGACCAGCCGCCGCCCGGCGAGGGCGGGTTAAACTGCCCCATCCTTGCTGCCGACGACGCCCGTGTCCGCCTACACCCGTTCCGAACACCTGCGCGCCCTCTGGCCCTGGCTGCCGCTGTGGAGCGCGGCGGCGCTGCTGGCGATCTTCTCGCACGGGCCGATGCCGCTGTTCTCCACCCGCACGCTGGCGGTGGCCTGGGAGATGTGGAGCCAGCACCACTGGCTGGTGCCGTACATCAACGGCGAGCCGTACAGCGAGAAGGTGCCGCTCCTGTTCTGGATGATCCACGCCGGCTGGTTCGCGTTCGGGGTGAACGACGTGTGGCCGCGCGTGCTGGAGGTGGCCTTCGGCGCGATCCAGCTGGTGCTGGCGGCGACGCTGGCGCGGCGGCTGTTCCCGGACCGCCCGTGGATCGCCAAGGCCACGCCGTGGCTGCTGATGGCGCTGTCCTACGCCTTCCTGTTCGGCCTGCAGATCATGTACGAGGTGCTGCTGGCGGCGTGGGTGCTGGGCGCGCTGCTGTGCCTGACGCCCTCGCCGCGGCGCGCGGAGCCGCGCTGGCTGCTGTTCGGCCTGCTGCTCGGCGCCGGCCTGCTGACCAAGGGGCCGGTGATGCTGCTGCACGTGGCGTTCCCCTGGCTGCTCGGCCCGCTGTGGAGCGAGTGGGCGCGCGAACACCGCGCGCGCTGGTACGGCCGCGGCCTGCTGGCGGTGCTGCTGGGGCTGGCGATCCTGCTGGCCTGGGCGCTGCCGGCCGGCTTCAGCGGCGGCGAGGCCTACCGGCACCGGCTGTTCTTCACCCAGACCGCCGGCCGCGTGGTCGACGGCGTGGCGCCGCCGGACACGCTGCAGAACCACGCGCAGCCGTTCTGGTGGTACCTGCTGTGCCTGCCGGTGCTGATGTTCCCGCTCAGCGCCTGGCCGCGCGCCACTGCCGCGCTGGCGATGCTGCGCCGGCCGCTGGAGCCGGGGCTGCGCTTCCTGCTGTGCTGGCTGCTGCCCAACTTCGTCGCCTTCTCGCTGGTCAGCGGCAAGCAGGCCTACTACCCGCTGCCGGAGTTCGGCGGCGGGGTGATGCTGATCGCCGCCGCGGTGGCGCTGCTGCGCGAGCGGCACCCGCGGCTGGGCGCGAACGGCTGGCTCGGCACCTGGCCGCTGGGCGTGGGCGGCCTGCTGCTCGCCGCGCTGCTGTTCGCGTTGCCCGACCTGGTCGCCAGCGGCCGGCTGCACGGCGAATGGCTGGACGCGGCCTCGCTCTACAGCCGCTCCTTCAGCGTGGTGTTCCTGCTGCTGGGCCTGCTGCTGCTGCTGCGCGGCCGCGGCGAGATGCGCCGGCTCGCCTTCGCCGGCCTGGCCGGCACGCTGGCGATGAACACGCTGTTCACCCTGACCCTGTGGCCCAACTACGACCTGCGCCCGGCCACCGACCTGCTCCGCGCCGCCGACGGCAGCGGCCGCGCCATCGGCATCGTCGGCGGCTACGACGGCCAGTTCCACTTCGCCGGGCGGCTGACCCGGCCGCTCGCGCGCCTGCAGTACGACGCCTCGCTGCAGGCGTTCGCCCAGGCCCATCCGGACGGGCTGGTGGTCACCCACCTCAACCATCCCGGCGCGGACGCGATGCGCTACGCGCTGCTGGTGCAGCCGTTCCGCTCGTCCTGGCTGGTGGTCTGGCCGGCCGCGACGCTGGCCAGCCTGCAGGCCGGGCACGCGCCGCCCGAGCCGGCGCAGCCGCCGCGCTTCTACCCGCGCGCCGGCGGGCTGCGCGCCTCGCCATGAGCGGCGGGGCGCTGATCGCCGGCCTGCGCGCGCAATGCGGCGGCCCGCGCGACGGCGCGCTGCTGCGCTTCTCGCTGGGCAACGCGCTGCTGCAGGCGGGCGACGCGGCGGCGGCCGCCGAGGAACTGCAGCGCGCGGTGGGCTTCGACCCGCTCTACTCGGCCGCCTGGAAGCTGCTCGGCAAGGCGCGCCAGGCCGCCGGCGACGCGGCGGGCGCCGCCGCGGCCTGGCGGCAGGGCATCGCCGTCGCGCGGCAGCGCGGCGACAAGCAGGCGGAGAAGGAGATGGCGGTGTTCCTGCGCCGGGTGGAGGGCGGGGCGCAGGGCTGAGCGAGCGCTGGCCATCAAGCTATTCGGGGGACCGCGGCCGGAGGCCGCTCCCACAGGGTCGCGGTAAGTCTTGCGGGGGCAGCCTCTGGGGGAGCGGCCTCCGGCCGCGATCGATCCCTGCCGCCGCCCCGTCCGGCTACTGCTTGTAGGGATTGGGCAACCCGTGCCCCGACCAGCGCCGGTACTGCCACTGGTACTGCGCGAAGGCGCGCTCCACGCAGGCCTCCACGCCGCGGTTGAGCGCCGCGCAGGCCACGCCCAGGTCGGCATCGGCCAGCCCCGCCGGCGCCGGCAGGATGTGGATGCGGAAACCCGCCCCGCGCGGCAGCCGCTCGGCGAAGGCGAACAGCACCGTGGCCCCGGTGCGCGCGGCCAGCCGCGGCAGCAGCACCATGGTCAGCGCGTCGCGGCCGAAGAACGGCGCGAACTCGCCCTCGCCGGCGCGCGGCTTCTGGTCGGGCAGGATGCCCACCGTGCCGCCGGCGGCCAGCCGCTTGTACAGCGTGCGCACGCCGGCGCCCTCGGCGCGCACCTGCTCCGGCGCCAGCGCGCCGCGCACCTTCCGCAGCAGCTGCTCCACCGCCGCCACGCGCGGCGGCCGGTACAGGATCGCCATCGGCGTGCGGCTGCACAGCCAGTAGTTGAGCAGCTCCCAGCAGCCCAGGTGCGGCGCGGCGACGATCACGCCCTTGCCGGCGGCCAGCGCGGCGTCGAACAGCTCGCCGCCGCGCACCTCGCGCACCAGGCCCAGCGCGCGCTGCGCGCCGCCGCCCCAGATCTTGACGATCTCGGTGATCGTCTTGCCGCCCTCGGCCATCGCCTCGCGCAGCAGCGCCGCCCGCGCGGCGGCGTCCAGGCCGGGCCGCGCGATGGCCAGGTTGGCGGCGACGACGCGCGCGGTGCGGCCGCGTCGCCACAGCAGCAGCCGCCCCAGCCCGGCACCGACCGCGTGCAGCGCGCGCAGCGGCAGCAGGGCGAGCAGGCGCAGCAGCAGGTAGAGGAGGTGGATGTCGGGGCGCATGGGGGGACGGTGGGAGGGGCGAGGGACGAGTAGCGAGGGCGCAAGATGCCGATTGTGCCGCAAGCTCCCCAGTCCGCGGCCACGACAAGTGGACGGCGGCGCGCAGGGAGGGGCCCATCAGCCGAGGGGCGAGCAGCGCGGGGGCGCGGGCAGCGGATCGTGCCGCGCGGCCTGCCACCTCCGCGGCCGCAGCGGGCATACTTGCTCGCGGCGGGCCGCGCCGGCCAGCATCCCGTCACTCGTCCCCATCCGCATTCCGCCGCCCCGAATGATCGCCCTGATCCAGCGCGTCAGCCGCGCGCACGTCGAAGTGGAGAACGAAGTGGTCGGCCGCATCGGCGCCGGCCTGCTGGCGCTGGTGGCGGTGCAGCCGGACGACGGCGAGCCGCAGGCCCGGCGCATGCTCGAGCGCCTGCTCGGCTACCGCGTGTTCCCCGACGACGCCGGCCGCATGAACCGCTCGCTCGCCGACGCCGGCGGCGGCCTGCTGCTGGTCAGCCAGTTCACCCTCGCCGCCGACACCCGCGCCGGCATGCGGCCCAGCTTCACCACCGCGGCGCCGCCCGAGCACGGCCGGCGCTGGTTCGAGCGGCTGGTCGAGCTGGCGCGCGCGGCGCATCCGGGGGTGGAAACCGGGCGCTTCGGCGCCCATATGCAGGTGCATCTGGTCAACGACGGGCCGGTCACCTTCTGGCTCGAGGTGCGCTGAATGCGCCGCATGCCTCCTGCGCTCCCGATCCCCTCGCAAACCCTTGTCTGGCGCGTTTCTTGCTGCGCAGGCGCGCGCCTCCACTCACCTTGAAACTGGTCAAAAAAGCAGCACATCGCTATACTGATCGGTTCCGGCATCCGCGGCGGTAGGTATGAACAGCAAAGCACCCGAGCAACAGTCCGAAATCAAGGCGCTGATCTCCAAGGGTCTGGAGCAGGGCTACCTGACCTACGCGGAGATCAACGACCACCTGCCCGACGACATCGTCGACCCGGAGCAGATCGAAGACATCATGGCGGTGCTCAAGGGCGTCGGCATCGAGGTGCACGACGCCGCGCCCGACGCCGACCCGCTGGCCGACAACGCGCCCGGCGCCGCCACCGACGACGAGACCGCCGCCGAGGAAGCGGTGGCGCTGCTCTCGGCGGTCGATTCCGAGGTGGGCCGCACCACCGACCCGGTGCGCATGTACATGCGCGAGATGGGCACGGTCGAGCTGCTCACCCGCGAGGGCGAGATCGCCATCGCCAAGCGCATCGAGGAAGGCCTCTCGCAGGTGCAGACCGCGCTGGCCAGCTTCCCGCTGACCATCGAGCTGCTGCTGGAGGAATACGACCAGCACCTGGACGGCAAGCGCCGCCTGTCCGAGATCCTGGCCGGCTTCGCCGACCTGGAGCAGGCCGCCGACGCCGCGCTGGCCGAGGCCGAGCTGGCCGAGGTCGACGAGTCGGCCGAAGACGACGAGGACGAGGAGGACGTCGCCGCCGAGGACGAGGACGCCGGCCCCAGCGGCCCCGACCCGGAGGAGGTCAAGCGCCGCATGGAGCTGCTGCGCGACTACTACGCCAAGTTCCAGAAGGCCGCGGCCAAGGCCAGCGACATCAACGACAAGAAGGTCGTCAAGCTGCGCGACCAGATGGCCGAGGAGTTCCTCAAGCTCAAGCTGCCCAGCGCGCTGATCGACGGCTTCGTGCGCAAGCTGCGCGAGGTGGTCAACGACATCCGCCACCACGAGCGCGTGCTGATGGACATCTTCGTCAAGCAGGTGAAGATGCCCAAGGCCGAGTTCCTCAAGGCCTTCCCCAGCAACGAGGGCAACCTGGAGTGGGCGGCCGAGCTCAGCCGCAAGCGCCAGAAGTGGTCGCCCAACGTCAAGCTCCACCGCGAGGCGATCGACGCCGAGCAGGAGAAGCTGGCCGCGATCGAGAAGAAGCTGTTCCTGCCGCTGACCGACATCAAGGAGATCAACCGCTCCATGAGCGTGGGCGAGGCCAAGGCCCGCCGCGCCAAGAAGGAGATGGTGGAGGCCAACCTGCGCCTGGTGATCTCGATCGCCAAGAAGTACACCAACCGCGGCCTGCAGTTCCTCGACCTGATCCAGGAGGGCAACATCGGCCTGATGAAGGCGGTGGACAAGTTCGAGTACCGCCGCGGCTACAAGTTCTCGACCTACGCCACGTGGTGGATCCGCCAGGCGATCACCCGCTCGATCGCCGACCAGGCGCGCACCATCCGCATTCCGGTGCACATGATCGAGACGATCAACAAGTTGAACCGCATCTCCCGCCAGATGCTCCAGCAGTTCGGCCGCGAGCCGACGCCGGAGGAGCTGGCCAAGGAGATGGACATGCCCGAGGACAAGATCCGCAAGGTGCTGAAGATCGCCAAGGAACCGATCTCGATGGAGACCCCGATCGGCGACGACGAGGACTCGCATCTGGGCGACTTCATCGAGGACACCAACGCCTCCTCGCCGATCGACTCGGCCACCGAGACCGGCCTGATGGAGACCGTGCGCGAGGTGCTGGCCGGCCTCACCCCGCGGGAGGCCAAGGTGCTGCGCATGCGCTTCGGCATCGACATGAACACCGACCACACCCTGGAGGAGGTCGGCAAGCAGTTCGACGTCACCCGCGAGCGCATCCGCCAGATCGAGGCCAAGGCGCTGCGCAAGCTGCGCCATCCCTCGCGCAGCGAGCAGCTGCGGTCGTTCCTCGACATCGACTGAGATCGCCCAAGCCGTACATGAGAAAGCCCCGCGCGAGCGGGGCTTCTTTTTGGGGCCCGCCCGCCCTCGACGCCCCCGGATCGCATCGCTACCATGACGCTCCCCGCGCCGGCTTCCCCGCCGACCACGCACGGGCCTATAGCTCAACGGTTAGAGCAGGGGACTCATAATCCCTTGGTTCCAGGTTCGAATCCTGGTGGGCCCACCATATTGCCGTCCTATCTCATCCAAGTGTGCGGCAAACCATAAAGTGGCCGCTTTGGCCACTTTATGATCTCGTTGAAAGCATAAAGTGGCCATCTTCCGCTACACAGCAAATTTTCCGAGCTGATCGAAGCCGAGCTCCCATGCGCTGGCCGCAAACCGCCTCGACTCCGTTCTAACGGTAATTAGGGTCCTTGCAGTTGTTAGATTGATGCCAAGCCGACCACTCAGGCGCTCCTCGCTCCCTGGTGCAACTATCAGCACCATCACCGCGATAGGATGTCAGAGGAAAGCGGCCGGTAGAAGAACGCGCCCGCCGAGGCGGCGAGGTAGGTGACGGTGCCGTACAGGCCCATGACCGCGCCCCGCCGGGCGGGGTTCAGCGCCGTCAGCCGGCCGACGATCAGGTTGAGGCCGACGTGGTTGGCCAGGCCCCAGGCCAGGCACATGGCGATCAGGACGGCCGCCTGGCCCGACGCCGCTGCCAGACCGGCGTAGACCAGCACGAGGCCCAGGAACGCCAGCGGCGCGGCGGCAACGGCGCCGTGGCGGTCGAGCAGGCGGTCCATGAAGGCGGCGAGCCCGAAGCCGAGGCCATAGGCGGCCGGCGCCAGGCCGGCCGATGCCGTCGGCAGCCGCAGCACGCCGGTGAGATGCGGGCCCAGGTAGGCGTACAGCCCGTAGAAGGCCGTCATGTAGACGGCGACCACCACGAGCGCGGGGACCATGCCGCGCACGCGCAGGGCGCTCAGCGGCGAGCTCGGCCGCGCGGGGAGCACGGGCAGGTCCCAGTCCCGGTTGCGGCCGACCCCGCGGGCAAGCCAGGCCGCCGCGACCGCGAGCCCCGCGAAGACGAGGCGCCAGTGGGCGAGGTCGGCGACCAGGGCCGACAGGCCGACCCCCGCCACGAGGCTGACGGTCCATCCCGTGAGGACGATCCCGAGCGTCTCGCTCTCGCGTCCCTTTTCCGCGATGCGGGCCGACAGCGCATAGATCGCCGGCAAGGCGCAGCCCGCGGCCAGGCCGGCGAGCGCCTGGCCGAGGCAGAGCACCGGCAGGCTGGGCGCGCCCGCCGAGACCGCGAGCGCCGCGACCAGCGCGGCCAGCGCGCGGAGCAGCCCCCGCCGCTGGCCGATCCTGTCGATCGCCGGCGCCCACAGCAGCGAGCCGACCGCGGTGGCGAGCCCGTAGACGGCGGCCGCCTTCATGACGCCGGGCGCATCGACGCCGGGGAAGGAGGCCGCGACCGCGCCGGCGATCGGGCTCAGCGTCAGCGCGTTCGCGCCGACCACGGCGATCGATCCGGCGAGCATGAGGACCTTGCGCGACAACATACGATGCCTCTAAATTCCATTCGGTAATACGATTAAACATCCGAATGACATTCCGAGGAATCGTCCAGATGCCAAACGCCAGAAATACAGAAGCCGTTCGGAAACCGGCTTCGGCCGCGCGCCCGCTGGACGGGTTCGACCGAAAGATATTAGGCGCCCTCGCCGCCGACGCGGACCTCAGCTACGCGGAACTCGGCCAGCGCGTCTGCCTGTCGGCCCCCGCGGTCCACGACCGGGTGAAGAAGCTGCGCGCCTCGGGCTGCCTGCGCCGCACGGCGGCGATACTCGACGGCCCCGCGCTCGGCAAGCCGCTGCTCGCCTTCGTGCACGTCGACAGCGCCGGCTGGGGCAAGACGCAGGAGCTGATGGCCATGGCGGAGCTGCCGGAGGTGGAGGAAATCCACTGCGTCACGGGCGACACGTGCATGCTGCTCAAGGTGCGCTGCGCGTCGAGCCGCGCGCTCGAGGCGCTGCTCGCGCGCATCTACGCCACGCCGGGCGTGAAGGGCACGCGCAGCTACGTCGTGCTCTCGACCTATCTCGAGCGCACGCCGCAGGCGGAGATCACGGAATCCCTCGAAGCGGATTGATCGGCCGGCCGGGAGGTGCAGGCGATGGCGCTGAATCGCGCGGACTTCTACGACGCCGAGCTGCGGCGGCACCACGCGCACTTCCGCGCCGCCCTCGGCGTGGGCCCGCGCGACCGCGTGCTCGACATCGGCTGCGGCGCGGGGCAGTCCACCCGGGAAGCCGCCGCCGCCGCGGCGCAGGGAAGCGCGCTCGGCGTGGACGTGTCGGAGGAGCTGCTGCGGGTGGCGCGCCGGCGCAGCGCGCAGGCGGGGCTGCGGAACGTCGCATTCGAGCTGGGCGACGCGCAGGCGCACGCCTTTCCGGCCGCGCGCTTCGACCTGTGCATCAGCCGTTTCGGCGTGATGTTCTTCGCCGATCCGGCCGCCGCCTTCGCCAACATCGCCCGGGCGCTGCGTCCGGGCGCCCGCCTCGTGCTGATGGTGTGGCAGGGCCATCGCCGCAACGAGTGGGCCGTGGCGCTCCGGGACGTGCTGGGACCGGACGCCGGTCCGGCCGCGGACGCCGCGATGTTCTCGCTCGGCGATCCGGCCGCCACGACGGGCCTCCTGGCCGCGGCCGGCTTCGCGTCGGTCGGCTTCGCCGAAGTGCGCGAGCCGGTGTTCTATGGCCCGGACGTCGATGCGGCGCAGGAGGCCATGGTCGAGCTGTTCCTGCCGAAGGATGCGCCCGCCCGCGCGGATGCGGCGGCCGACGGGCGGATGCGGCGCCTGCGCGCGCTGCTGGAGGCGCACCTGACCGCGGATGGCGTGCTGTTCGACTCGCGCGCCTGGATCGTCACCGCGCACAAGGCATGAATCCCCCGCCGCCTTTTTCCGGCGGCGGGAGCCGCGGCAGCGCTCACCCGCCCGCCGGTCCCACGCCCGGCTCGCCGAAGTCCGGCCGGCCCCGCGCGTCCCAGCGGAAGGGCTGGATGCGCGGCGCGCGGCGCGCCGTGCACTTCCAGCCGGGGCCGCCGTTGGCGTGGTAGATGATCCAGTCCCTGCCGTCGGGCATCTTGAAGAAGCCGTTGTGGCCCGGCGCGTAGACGCCGGTCCTGGCCGAGCTGGCGAAGACCGGGCGCGGCGACTTGCGCCAGGACGCCGGGTCGAGCGGGTCGGCCCGCCCGTCCGCGCCGAGCAGGCCCAGCGCGTAGCCGTCGGACCAGCACGCGCTGGCCGAGTAGGTGAGGAACATCTGGCCGTCCGGGCCGGCCAGGAACTCCGGGGCCTCGAGGATCTTGCGCCCGCCCTGCATCTCCCAGGCGTAGGTGGGCGCGGCGATGTCCACCTGCGGCCGCGCCAGCGTCCACGGGTTGGCCATCGGCGCGATCACCAGGTCGCTGTGGTCGCCCACGTAGGCCGAGTAGACGAAGTAGCGCCGGCCGCGGTGCTCGAACACGGTGCCGTCGATGCCGGTGCGCTCGGTCCCGAGCATGCCCCTGTCGATCCAGCGGCCCCGCGTCGGGTCGGGCGAGGCGTTCTCCAGCACGAACACGTGGCGGTGCGCGTCGTCGTCGTGCGCGCGGTCGGCGGCGGTGTAGTACAGGTACCACTTGCCGTCGAGGTAGTGCAGCTCCGGCGCCCACACCGACGCCGAGTTCGGGCCGCGCGCGGGCGGGCGCCACACCACCACCGGCGGCGCCTCGGCCAGGCGCCGCATGTCGGCGGTCTTGCGCAGCTCGATGCGGTCGCCGGAGGTGCTGGTGTAGTAGTAGAAGCCGTCGCGCTGCGCCACCCACGGGTCCGGGCCGGAGGGCAGCAGCGGCGCCGCGTAGCGCTGCGCGCCGGCGGCGTGCCAGGGGCCGGCCAGCAGCAGGAACAGGAGCGCAAGGCGCCGGTGGCGCGTGTCGTTCATCGTCGTCGTGCCCGTGGGCCGGCCGGCCGCGCCTTGCGTGCGGGGAGTCGTCCGCGCGGGGCACCGCGCGACGCGCGGCCGGCTCAATGCAGCGTCCACTGCTGCGTGCCCAGCCCGTTGTCGGTGTAGATCTGCAACTGCGTGCCGGCGGTGGTGGAGCCGGCCGGGTCGTCCAGGACCAGCGCGCCGGCGGCGCGGTTCTTCAGCTTGTAGCTGCCGTTGCCCAGGTCGATCACCTGCCAGCTCTGGTTGGCGTTGCCCACGCAGCCCCACAGCGTCACCGGATTGCCCGGCGCGGTGCTGCCGCCGGTGTTGTCCAGGCACAGGCCGGTGGCCTGGTTCTGCAGGCTGTAGTAGCCCTCGCCCTGCGCGTGGAAGGTCCAGCGCTGCACGCCGAGGCCGTTGCAGGTCCACAGTTCCGCGCTGGTGCCGTTCTGGTTCGACCAGCCGGTGTCGTCCAGGCACAGCGCGGGCGCGTAGACGCTCTGCAGCGCGTAGGTGGCGCCGTCGGCCGGCAGCCGGTTCCACGGCTCGCTGGCGAAGTAGGTGATGCAGCCGCCATCGAGGTAGTCCGAGGCCAGCTCCAGGATGCCCGAGCCGTCCGCCGCGGGCAGCAGTGCCGAGGAGTAGTTGGGGCAGTAGTTGTCATATGCGGTGGGCACCTGCACCGGCGCGGCGATGGTGAACCAGTCGCCGCTGCCGTCGGCGTTGGTGTTGGCGAACAGCACCTTGCCGTTGGACGGCGAGACGCTGCCGCCGGCTTCGTACATCACCTGGCCGACCAGCAGGATCGCGCCGCCGGCGGACAGCGGCGTGGGGCTCCAGCGGTTGAGCGGCGCGTGCTCCAGGTACTGGCCGGTGGCGGTGTGCACCTTGGTGCCCATGTCGGCGGGGTCGCCGAAGTTCCAGCCGTCCACCGAGACGCGCGAGAACACCGTGCACGCCGCCGGCCCGCACAGCTCGTAGCTCATGAAGAAGTGCCCGTCGGGCAGCGGGCTCACCGTGATCATGCCCGGCCGGTCGGCCGGGATGGTGCTGCGCACGGTGTCGGCGCGGTCGCGCCAGATGGCGCCGTCGTAGCTGCGGATCTGCGCCAGCTTCTGGCTGCAGCAGGGGTCGGTCTCGTCGGACCAGAACATCACCAGCGCGCCGTCGTTGGCGACCTCGAACTCCGGCTCCCACAGGCCGTGGCTGGCGTCGCCGCCGAGCACGGGCGTGCCGTGGTAGCTCCAGGTCGCGCCCTGGTCGGTGCTGGTGTAGACCTCGATGGCCGGCGTGCCGCCGGAGAAGTAGGAGGCGGCGAACAGCAGCGTGCCCGCGGCCAGGCCGCCCACCGGCTGCGGCAGCTCGTACAGCGTGGCGCAGCAGCGCTCGCTGCTGCCGGCGGCGGTGGGCACGCTGCCGAGCCGCGTCCAGCTCGCGCCGTTGTCGGTGCTGCGGAAGATCACCCCGTTGGTGCTGGCGACGAGCTGGCCGTTGACCATGGCCGTGCCGTGCGCCAGCCGCACCACGCGCGGGTACAGCGTGCTTCCCTGCAACACGGTGCCGGTGGCCGCCTGCGCGGCGCCGTGCGCCAGGCCCAGCAGGCAGAGCGCGAGCGCCAGGCGGACGCGCCAGCGAGCGATGATCCGACCGAAGGCTTGCATGGTTCCTCCTTCGCCGCGCATGCGGCATGCGTGGGAGCGGCTTCCGGCCGCGACCCGGCGATCCATCCGCATGTCCGGTCCGCCGCTCAAGGCGGCCCGTCCGGCGTGAGCGGATCGAGTTGCAGATAGTCGACGTCGGCCGCATGGGCCGCGCCTTCCAGCGTCACCTGGTGGTCGCCCGCGGCCAGGCGGCCGGAGGCGGTGGCGACATGCCAGCCGTCGCGCCCGGCGCGGTCGCTGGCGGGCCAGGCGGCGCCGTCGACATGGATCGCCGGCTGCGCGGGCCGGAAGCCGAGGTCCTGCCAGCGCAGCGTCGCGCGGTACATGCCCGCCGCGGCGACGTGCAGCGCGAACGCGAGCTGCCCCTGCGGCGCCGAGGCCAGGCGGGCCTTCGCATGGTTGGACGCGGAGGGGTCGCCGATGCGCACCGCCGCGCGCCGCGCCGCGTCCTCCGCCTCGTAGCGGCCGAAGCGCGGCGCGGCCGTGGCGAACAGGATGCTGTTGCGGCGCTCGTCCTCCGGCTGCTGCGGCGAGGAGGACGAGGTGGCGTGCCACAGGCGGCCGTCCGGCAGCGCCAGCAGCGCCTGCGTCCAGCCGGCGTGGATGTTGCCGGTGAGCTTCTGCACCGGCGCGGGCATCTCCCACCACGGGCCGCGGCCGCCGTCGCCGTTCCAGTACAGGCTGCGCCCGGAAGGATCGCCGTCGCCGCCCGCGCGCTCGGCCAGCACGGCGAGCACGCCGCCGCCCGCGCCCGGCAGCCAGCGCACCACGGGCGAGGCCGCCGGCCAGGCGCCCGCGGCGGTCTGCACCGGCGTGCCGCGGTCGGCCGGGTCGCCCCAGTCCAGCCCGTCGCGGCTGAACTTCACGTACACCTGGCCGTTGCGCGGGCCGTCGATGTCCTCGTAGCTCATCGCGTAGCGGCCGTCGGGCAGGCGCTCGACCACCGCCATGCCGGGCCGCTCCACGCCGCCGGGCACGGCCACGTCGACGGTCTCCGCGCCCCAGCTGCGGCCGCCGTCGGCGGACAGCCTGTGCGCCAGCAGCTGGTTGTAGCCCTCGGCCTTGTGCTGCTCGCTGGAGTAGTAGGCGACCAGGCGGCCGTCGTCGAGCCGGTGCACGTTGGGCTCCCACACGCCGTGGTTGTCCTTGTCCGAGGGATGGCCGCCGCCCTTGACGATGGAGCCGCGGTAGCGCCAGCTGCGGCCGCCGTCGGTGGAGGCGTACAGCTGCAGGTCCTGCCGGGCGAGATGCCCCTGCGCGTCGTTGCCGCCGGCGTTGGCGGCCAGCAGCAGGGTGCCCGCCGGCAGGTCGCCGCTCGCTCGCGCCAGCTCGGAGAGGTGCGGCTGCCAGCGCAGCTGCCAGCGCGGGTCGCCCGCGTGCGCCTGGTCGGTGACATTCAGCAGGAAATGCCAGTGCGCGCCGCCGTCGCGGCTCTCGTACAGCGGGATGCCGTCCATGCCCTCGCGCTCGAACACCAGCAGCAGGCGGCCGTCGTCCTCGCGCCGCGGCTGGTGTTCCAGGCGGACCGCCGAGACGTAGCCGATGCCGTCGGCGAGCACCTCGCCGCCGGCCTGCGCGGGCGCGGCGGCGGCGGCGGCCGGCAGCCAGGCGAGCGCGAGCAGGCACGGCAGCGTCCGCAGCATGGGCGGCCTGCGGCGGAAAGCGTCGGGGGTCATGGCGATGCTCCTCGGTGTGCGGAGGCCGGGGGACAGTCGAACAGCGCCAGCGGCACGGCCGCGGCCATCGCGCGGTAGCCGGCGTCGCTGGGATGCAGGCTGTCGCCGCTGTCGTAGTCCGCGCGCAGCCGCTCCGGGTGCGCGGGATCGCGCAGCGCGCGGTCGAAGTCGATCACGCCGTCGTAGCCGGCGGGCCCGCGGATCCAGGCGTTGAGTTGCCGGCGCGCCGCCTCGCCCGCGGCGGTGTAGGTCCGCGTGGTGCCCGCATAGGGCAGCACGGTGCCGCCGTAGACGCGCACGCCCCGGGCGCGCGCGGCCGCGATGATCGCCCGCTGCGCCGCGATGACCGGCGCGGCCAGCGCCTGCGCGGACGGCGTGGCCGCGCCGCGCGCGTGCGCGGCGGCGGCGGCGGCCAGGCCGATGTCGTTGATGCCGCCCAGCACGATCAGGTAGCGCACCCCGGGTACGGCCAGCGCGTCGTGGGCGACGCGCTCGCGCATCGCCTCGCCCAGGCCGAAGTTGCCCTGCTCGGCCGCGACCTGGTTGGCATTGATGCCGGCGTTGAGCACCGCGCGCGGGCAGCGCGCGGCGGCGAGGCGGTCCTGCAGCGCGTCGGGCCAGGCGGCGAGCTGGCTGGCCTGGAAGCCGTTGGTGATGGAGTCGCCCAGCGCCACCACCGCGCTGGCCGGCGCGGTCGGCCGCACGTCGATGCGCGCCAGCCACGCCACGCCGGGCAGGCCCTCGGCGTCGGCCAGCGCGGGATCGCGGGTGTGGTCGCCCGCGCCGGAAAGGTATTGCGCGTTGCGCGGGTCGGGATGCCAGGTGCCGGCCACGCTGCGGCCGGCCACGTACAGGCTCACGCCGAGCACGTCGCCCGGCTGCACCGCCAGGTCCAGCGGATCGCTCTGCGCCTCCTGGCCCGGCGCCACCGTCACCGCCGTCCGGCCGCCGAAGCGCAGCGCGCGCAGGCTGTCCGGGCGCAGGTTGGCGCCCACGTCGCGCAGGCCCACCGAGGCGGCGTCGAAGGTGACCGGCGCGTCGCCGTAGCGGTTGTCCAGCACGATGCGCAGCTGCGCGCCGGCCACGCCGACGCGGGCCAGCGCGCGCAGCGTCCGGTGCTCCACGACCGGCGCCGGCGCCGCGCGGAGCATCGCGGCGCTCCACGCGCCCACCCAGGGCGCGTCGGCCGCCGCCGCGGGCAGGACGGCGAGGGCGGCGGCCAGGGCAAGCGTCGCGCGGTGGCGAAGTGCGAGGCCTTTGGACATCGTTCGGGCTCCGATCGCAGGGACGGTCCGTTCCGCCGGCCGGCGGCGGCGCGAGCGGCGGCGGCGACGGCGGGGGGAGGGTTTCCGCCGTCGCCGCCGGCACTCACATCTTGAAGCGCACGCCCAGGCCCACGGTGCGGTCCTGGTAGCGGATGTCGCGCGGGCGGGTGTCGCCGTCGCCCCAGAACTGGTGCAGGTCCGCGCCGAAGATGTTGGTCGCGTTGAGCACCACGGTACAGTTCGGGTTGACGTCGTAGCCCAGCGAGAAATCCACCTGGTTGGCCGGCTTGATCTCGTCGTTCACGCCGGCCACGGTGGGCTGGTTGAAGCCGTCGATGAAGCGGCTGCGGTAGTTGTAGGCCAGGCGCGCCGACCAGCCGTACTTCTCGTACATCAGCACGGCGTTGCCGTTGTTGCGCGACACGTTCTGCAGCGGCGACACCACCACCGGGCCGCCGATGTACTGCGGCGAGCGCGTGGAGCCCTCGATGTAGGTGTAGTTGAGCTGCACGCCCAAGCCGCTCCATGCGCCGGGCAGGAAGTCGAAGAACTGCTGGTAGGCCACCTCGGCGCCGTCCAGGTGGCCCGAGCCCGCGCTCTGCGGCGAGTTGAGCTGGTACGGCTGGCCGCCGATGGTCACGTCGGTGACGTAGTTCTGGATGTAGCCGTCGATGTCGCGGTAGAACACGCCGCCGCTCAGGTAGCTGGCCGGCGCGAAGTACCATTCCAGCGAGGCGTCGTAGTTGTTGGAGCGGACCGGCTTCAGGTCCGGGTTGCCGCTGCTGGCGATGCCGGCGCGGTTGATCGTGCCGGGGTTGAGCGACAGCGACGGGTTGAGCTGGCCGAAGTCCGGGTAGGTGAGCGTCTTGGCCGCCACCAGGCGCAGCTGCAGGCTGTCGGTGAAGTGCAGGTTGAAGCTCAGGTTCGGCAGGTACACCGGCTTGCTGGTGCTGGCCGAGAGCGGCGTGTAGAGGTTGGTCGAGGCGTCGTAGGAGAACGCATCGAGGTTGCGCTTGACGCGCTCCACGCGCATGCCCATCAGGCCGTCGAACGGCAGGCCGAACAGCTCGTTGCCGTAGGCGGCCTGGAAATAGCCGGCGTAGGACTTCTCGTCGATGTGGTAGTAGCGGCCCGGGTTCTCCGGCGCCAGGCCCGGCGGCAGGCCGTAGAGCTGGCGGATCGCGTCGGCGTTGTCGACCAGGAAGTCGTAGCAGCCGCTGAGCCAGGACACCGGGATCGCCGAGGTGGTCGGCTGGCGGCAGAAGTAGCCGTTCGGGAAGCGCGCGATCACCTGGTTGGCCGGGTTCGGGTTGAGCGAGATGTCGCCGGTGCCGCCGGGCGGCGGCGTGGAGATCTCCACGCTGCCGTGGTACTCGGCCTTGTGGTCGGAGTAGCGCAGGCCGAAGTCCAGGTACTGGAAGAAGCTGCCGTCGATGTCGTAGTTGCCGTCGCCGCGCCACGCGACCTGCTTGCCGCGCTGGTCGTTCCAGGTCTGGAACAGGCCGTTGAGGTAGTAGTTGGCCGGGTCGAGCTGCGGGTTGCCGGCCAGCGTCCAGTTCTGCTGGTCGCCGTGCGTGCCGCTCCACACCGTGGTGATCGGCGCCTTGAGGAAGGTGTCGACGATGAAGGTCTGCTCGTGGAACGAGGTGGAGTTGAACGACAGGTCGGTGGACAGGCGCAGGCGGTCGCCGTGCCACTTCACGCCGATCGAGTTCTGGATGTCGTGGCCCCATTCCTCGTGCGCCTGGGTGCTGGTGGCCGCGTAGGTGTTGCCGGTCCAGCTGCCGCTGGCGGCGTCGCAGATGGTCTGGCCGTAGTAGGGCGAGCCGGTCAGCTGGTTGGGGTAGCAGTGGCCGGTCACGGTGAGGTTGGTCGGGTCGACCGCGCCCACCGGGAAGCTGAAGTAGAACGGCTGGTTGTAGTCGTCCGAGTCCCAGTCGTAGAGGCCCTCGAGGTACACCTCGGTGCTGTCGTTGGGCTTCCACTGCAGCGCGTAGTTCATCTCCTCGCGCTGGCGGTTGCCGATGTTGTAGTCGGCGCCCCAGCCGTTGGGCGCGGCGATGAGGTTGCCGTCGGCGGTGCGGATCGGGTCGCCCGAGGCGCCGGTGAGCAGCTTCGGGAAGTCGCCCCACACGGCGTTGTAGTCGTAGTGCTGGCCCATGAAGCCCATGTTGAACAGCGCGCCGATCTCGCCGATGCCGGTCTGCCAGCGGTCGCTGAGCAGCACGCTCAGGTTCGGGTCGGTGTGGCCGCCGTACTTGCTGTGCGTGCCGGTGGCGGTCACCGCCGCCTTGGCGCCGTCGAAGTCGAACGGCCGGTACAGCTGCATGTCCACCAGGCCGGCGATGCCGCCGTCGGGCAGGCTGGCCTCGCTGGTCTTGTACACCTGCACCGTCTTCACCGCGGTGGCCGGCAGGTTCTGGAAGGCGAACGCGCGGCCCACGCCGCTGAAGATCTCGCGGCCGTTGAGGGTGGTGATGACGTTGGGCAGGCCGCGGATCACCACCGAGCTGGTCTCGCCCTGGAAGCCCTGCGCGATCTGCACGCCGGTGATGCGCTGCATGGCGTCGGCCACGCTGTTGTCGGGCAGCTTGCCGATGTCCTCGGCGACGATCGAGTCCACGATCATGCGCGCGTCCTGCTTGATCGTCTGCGCGCTCTGCAGGCTCTCGCGCAGCGGCGTCACCACCACGCCGGAGAGGTTCACCGCGTTCTGCGCGGACGTCTCGGTGGCGGTGGCGGCCTTTTTCTTCGGCGCGGCCTGCGGCTGCGGCGTGGTGTCCTGCGGCGGGGCGTCCGCGGCGGACGGGGCGGCGGACGGCGGCGAATCGGCGGCGTGCGCGGCGGCGAGGCTCGCCGCGATCATCGTCGCGAGCAGGGTCAGATGGATGCGCTTGCGGTTCATGGATGCTGCCTCCCCTACGAGGTGGTGGTGCGCCGGCTCGTGCCGGCGGCATTCGTTGTGCTGGTTGTCGCCGCCCGGCCGCGTCTCGCGCGCGGTCCGGGCGGGCCGGTCAGTGCTTGCCGTCGGCGGCGGCCGGGTAGCTCGCCGCCTCGGCGGGCACCTGGCCGCGCGGCGCGCGCGAAAGGGCGCGCAGGATGTCCGCCTCGCGCTGGCGGTACGGCGTGCCGTCGGCATGCAGCAGGTCGTGGAACCACAGCGTGGGCGGCTGCAGGGTGTACGGGCGCTGCCACGAATCCCACGGCAGCGTGGTCTGCGTGCGGCCTTCCACGAAGCCCCAGTTCACCATGCCCACGTCGAGCTTCTTCGCCAGCGGCAGCACGCCGTCGATGGTGGAGCCGGCGCCGCGCGCCATGTACTCGGTGCAGATCAGCGGGCGGCCGTAGCCTCGCAGCTGCTCCACGCGCGCGGCGAACTCCTCCGGCCAGCCGTAGTTGTGGAAGCTGATCACGTCGGACTGCTCGACCTGCGTGCGCTCCACCGCGTTGAGCCTGGCCGGGTCGGACCAGTCCGCGTCGTGCCACAGGCCGCTGGTGAGCGGCTGCGTGGGCGAGGCGCTGCGCGCCCAGGCGAACACCTGCGGCAGCAGCTTCGCCACCAGCGCGGTCTTGTCCTTCGGCTCCCGCGCGTCGTAGTCGCCGCCGCCGGGGTTGTCCGGCTCGTTCCACACGTCCCAGGCGAGGATGCGCGGGTCCTTGGCGAAACTGCCCACGACGTCCTTCACGTAGCGCTCCAGCCGCGGGTACTGGCCGGGGTCGGCCAGCGCCACGCCGGGGCTCTGCACCCAGCCGGAGTTGTGCACGCCGGGGATCGGCGGGTGCTGCGGGCCGAGCCTGGGCTCCGGGTCCCAGCACGAGTCGAACAGCACGAGGATCGGCTTGATGCCGTGCCGGCTGGCGATGGCGAGGAACTGGTCGATGCGCTTCTTGAAGCCCGCCGCGTCCTGCTGCCACAGCAGGTCGTGCAGGAACACGCGCATGGTGTTCATGCCCAGCCGCTGCGCCCAGCCCAGCTCGCGGTCGATGCGCGCCGGGTCGAACGTGTCCGCCTGCCACATCTCCAGCTCGTTGACGGCATTGGCCGGCACGTAGTTGCTGCCCAGCGGCCACGCCTGCCTCGCGTACCAGGCCCTGGCCTCGGCGGGCGTCCAGCGCGCCGCGGCGTCGTGCGCCGGCGCCGCCGCGGCGAGGCTCGCCGCCAGTCCGAAGGCCATCGCCCGTAGTGCGTGCTTCATCGGTCTCCCCTTGCGGATCGCGGGCTCGCGCCCGCGCTGTGTCGGTCCGGCGCCGCGCGCGGGGCAAAACGCCCCTGGGGGCGCCGCCTGCGTGGCGTCCCTGCCGCGGAACGTGCTCGGTCAGCGCGCGCCGCGCGCCGGCCCGGTGGTGAACTCGTAAACGATCAGGTTGCGGTAGACATGGCCGGGCTCCAGTCGCGCCGAGCCGAACGCGGGCCGGTTCGGCGTGTCCGGGTAGAGCTGCGGTTCCAGCACGAAGGCGTCGCCCTGGCGGTACACGTGCCCGCCGGTGCCCACCGTCGTGCCGTCGAGGAAGTTGCCGGAGTAGAACTGCAGGCCCGGCTGCGCGGACTTGAGCGTCAGCACGCGGCCGGACGCCGGGTCCTCCACGCGCGCGACCACGCGCGGCGCGGCGGCCTCGGCGCGGCTGATCACCCAGTTGTGGTCGTAGCCGCGCCCGTTGAGCAGCTGCTGGTCGGCGACGCGGATGTCGCGGCCGATCGGCTTGCCCCGGCGGAAGTCGAACGGCGTGCCGTCCACCTTGCGGATCTCGCCGGTGGGGATGGCGGTCGCGTCCACCGGCAGGTAGGCGTCGGCGGGGATGGTCAGGCGCTGCCCCATCACGCTGCCCGAGCCCTCGCCGGCGAGGTTCCAGTAGGCGTGGTTGCTCAGGTTGACGATGGTGGGCTTGTCGGTGGTGGCGCGGTAGTCGATCGACAGCCGGTTCGCATCGTCGAGCGTGTAGGTCGCCGTGACGGCCAGCCGGCCGGGATAGCCCATCTCGCCGTCGGGGCTCGCGTAGCTCAGCGTGACGCTGGCCTTGCCGGCGTCGTGCCTCACCTCGCCGATGGTCCACAGCGCCTTGTCGAAGCCGCGGGTGCCGCCGTGCAGCGAGTTCGGGCCGTCGTTCACCGGCACCTGGTAGGCCTTGCCGTCGAGCGTGAAGCGCCCGCCGGCGATGCGGTTGGCGTAGCGCCCCACGGTGGCGCCGAAGTACTGCGGCTTCTTCAGGTAGCCGTCCAGCGTGGCGTAGCCGAGCACGACGTTGGCGGCCTTGCCGTCGCGGCCGGGCACGCTCAGCGACTGCAGGCTGGCGCCCAGCGCCAGCACGCGCGCGGTCATGCCGTGGCCGTTGTCCAGCACGACCGCCTCCACGCGGGTGCCGTCGGGCAGGCGGCCGAACGTCTCGCGCCGCGCGTCGGCGGCCTGCGCGGCCGACGCGAGGGCCGCCAGGCCGAGTATCGAACCGATCAGTGCTGCGCGCCGCATGCTCTCGGATGCCCTCTGCGTGACCGCGGGATGAAGGCATCCAAGCACATTGTATGATTATCGTGCAAGTGTTTCCGGGTGCCCGGAAAACCCTTTGTGCGGCGCGCCACGAGGCCTTGCGATGCCCGCCGCGCGGCGCAAAGCGCGGCACGATGCGCGGCATGCGCCGGCGGCGAAGGATCGACGGGAGGCGAACGCGCGCCGACATTCCGCAATGCGTCATCGACGGGCGCGCCGCGGGCGGCGCATCATCGGCGCGTCGTGCGGCGGAAAGCGCGCGCGGCGCGGCTTGGCAGGACGCGCGCAAAGTGCTTATAGTCCGTTTGTATGACAATTGGCCCGCGGGCCAACCTTCATCGCCGGGACCAGGGGTCAGAGGATCTCATGAGGAAGCCGATCGCAGTCCGCAGCCTGTACGGGCACGTCATGCACGAGCTCGGCCGGCGCATCGTCAGCGGCAAGGTGAAGCCGGGCGAGGTGCTGCCGCGCGAGGAGACCCTGGCCGAAAGCCTCCAGGTCAGCCGCACCGCGCTGCGCGAGGCGCTCAAGGTGCTCTCCGCCAAGGGCCTGATCGAGTCGCGCACCGGCGTGGGCGCGCGCGTGCTGGAGGAGCGCTACTGGAACCAGCTCGACGCCGACGTACTGGCCTGGCGCTGCGCCTCGATGCCCACCGACGACTTCGTCGACAAGCTGGTGGAGATGCGCGAGGTGATCGAGCCGGCCGCCGCCGCCGCCGCCGCGCGCCGGCGCACCGCCGCGCAGCTGGCCGCCATCGACGCCGCCTACCGGGCGATGGACGCGGCGCAGACGCTGGAGGCGTGGACCGAGGCCGACCTGCAGTTCCACGACGCGGTGCTGCACGCCACCGGCAACGAGCTGCTGCAGTCGCTGTTCTCGGTGGTGGAGACCGCGCTGGGCACCTTCTTCACCCTGTCCGCGCGCAACGCCAGCAACTTCAAGTACTCGCTGCCGCACCACCAGAAGGTGCTGGAGGCGATCCGCCGCCGGCAGCCGGAAGTGGCGCGCAAGGCGATGCAGGCGATGATCGCCGACTCGCAGGCCAACCTGCAGCGCAGCCGTAGCCGCGCGCGCCGGAAGGCGACGGCATGACGGCAGCGCTGATCGGCCTGGACTGGGGCAGCACGCAGCTGCGCGCGTACCGCTACGGCGAACGCGGCGCGGTGGAGGCCGTGCGGACCCTGCCCTGCGGCGTGCGCCAGCTGCCCGCGGGCGGCTTCGCGCAGGCGTTCGCGCAGGCGCTCGAGGGCTGGCCGGCAGCGCCGGTGATCGCCTGCGGCATGGTCGGCAGCCGCAACGGCTGGCGCGAGACGCCCTACCTGGACACGCCCGCGGACCTCGACCGCCTCGCCGCGGCGCTGACGCCGCTGGCCGCGCCGGACGGCCGCGCGGTGCATCTGGTGCCGGGCCTGCGTGATCCCGCGCGGCCCGACGTGATGCGCGGCGAGGAGACCCAGGTGGCCGGCGCGCTCGCGCTGGAGCCGCCGATGGCGCGGCGCGCGCGCCTGCTGCTGCCCGGCACGCACAGCAAGTGGGTGGAGGTGCGCGACGGCGCGGTCGTCGGCTTCGCCACCATGATGACCGGCGAGCTGTACGCGCTGCTGCGCCAGCACTCGATCCTCGGCGCGGCGCTGCCCGCGCCGGTCCCCGACGGGGACGCCTTCCGGCGCGGCGTGCGCGCCGCGCGCGACAGCGGCGCCGCCGGCATGCTCTCGCGGCTGTTCTCCGCGCGCGCGCTGCTGCTCGACGGCGCGCTCGCGCCCTCCTCCGTGGCGGACTACCTGTCCGGCCTGCTGCTCGGCGAGGAGCTGCGCGCCGCGCTCGCCGCCGGCTGGGCGGCGCCGGGCGAGCCGGTGCTGGTGGTCGGCGACGAAGCGCTGTGCGAGCGCTACCTGCGCGCCGCCGAGGCGTTCGGCATCGGCTTGCGCCGCGCGCCCGGCGACGCCGCCGCGCACGGCCTCTGGCGCATCGCCGCCGCGGCCGCCCTGGTCCCCGGCCACGCGACGGCGGCATGACTTCGATGGACGCCTGGCTCGCCCCGCTCCCGCTGGTCGCCATCCTGCGCGGGCTGCGCCCCGGGGAGGCGCTCGACGTCGGCCGCGCGCTGCTCGACGCGGGCTTCCGCGTGCTGGAGGTGCCGCTCAACTCGCCCGAGCCGTGCGAGAGCATCCGCCGCCTCGCCGACGCCTTCGGCGACCGCGCGCTGGTCGGCGCGGGCACCGTGCTCGACCCCGCGCGCGTGCGCGAGGTCGCCGCGGCGGGCGGCCGCCTGGTGGTGATGCCGCACGCGGACGCCGGGGTGATCCGCGCGGCCAAGCAGGCCGGGCTGTACTGCGTGCCGGGCGTCGCCACGCCCACCGAGGCGTTCGCCGCGCTCGGCGCCGGCGCGGACGCGCTCAAGCTGTTCCCGGCCGAGCAGGCCAGCCCCGCCGTGCTCCGGGCCTGGCGCGCCGTGCTGCCCGCCGGCACGCGCGTGCTGCCGGTCGGCGGCATCACCCCCGACGGCATGGCGCCCTGGCTCGCGGCCGGCGCCGCCGGCTTCGGCATCGGCTCCTCGCTCTACGCCCCCGGCCGCGCGGCCGGCGACGTCGCCGCGCGCGCGCGCGCCTTCGCCGACGCCTGGCGGCGCCACCTCGCATCGAAAGGAACCGCTCCATGAAGATCACCCGCCTGACCACCTTCCTCGTGCCGCCGCGCTGGCTGTTCCTGCGCATCGACACCGACGCCGGCGTCAGCGGCTGGGGCGAGCCGATCGTCGAGGGCCGCGCGCACACCGTGGCGGCGGCGGTGGACGAGCTGGCCGACTACCTGGTCGGCAGGGACCCGCGCCACGTCGAGGACCTGTGGAGCGTGATGTACCGCGGCGGCTTCTACCGCGGCGGGCCGGTGCTGATGAGCGCCATCGCCGGCATCGACCAGGCGCTGTGGGACATCAAGGGCAAGGACCTGGGCCAGCCGGTGCACGCGCTGCTGGGCGGCCCGGTGCGCGGGCGCATCCGCGTGTACTCGTGGATCGGCGGCGACCGCCCCGCCGACACCGCGCGCGCGGCGCGCGACGCGGTGGCGCGCGGCTTCACCGCGGTGAAGATGAACGCCACCGAGGAAATGCAGTACGTGGACACCTACGACAAGGTCGAGCAGGTGCTGGCCAACGTGCAGGCGATCCGCGACGCGGTGGGCCCGCACATCGGCATCGGCCTGGACTTCCACGGCCGCGTGCACAAGCCGATGGCCAAGGTGCTGATGCGCGAGCTGGCGCCGTTCCGGCTGATGTTCATCGAGGAGCCGGTGCTGTCGGACCACCTGGAGGCGCTGCCGGAGCTGGCCGCGGTCTCGCCCGCGCCGATCGCGCTGGGCGAGCGGCTGTACTCGCGCTACGACTTCAAGCGCGTGCTGCAGACCGGCGGCGTGGACATCCTGCAGCCGGACCCCTCGCACTCGGGCGGCATCACCGAGACGCGCAAGATCGCCGCGATGGCCGAGGCCTACGACGTGGCGGTGGCGCTGCACTGCCCGCTCGGCCCGATCGCGCTGGCGGCGAACCTGCAGCTGGACGCGGTGTGCCACAACGCCTTCATCCAGGAGCAGAGCCTGGGCATCCACTACAACGCGGCGAACGACCTGCTCGACTACGTGCGCGACCGCGACGTGTTCGCCTACCAGGACGGCTTCGTCGCCATCCCGGACGGCCCCGGCCTGGGCATCGAGGTCAACCAGGACTACGTGGCCGAGCGCGCCGCGGTGGGCCACCGCTGGCGCAACCCGATCTGGCGCCACGCCGACGGCAGCGTGGCCGAGTGGTGAGCACGATGGCCGACGCCTACGCGACCTATCCCAGCCTGCGCGACCGCGCCGTGCTGGTAACCGGCGGCGCCAGCGGCATCGGCGCGTCCTTCGTCGAGCACTTCGCGCGGCAGGGCGCGAAGGTGGCTTTCCTCGACGTGGACGACGCGAGTGCGGCGAAGCTGCGCGTTTCCATCAGCGGCGTACCGCATGACCCCCTGTACGTGCATTGCGACATCACCGACCTGGATGCGCTGCATGCGGCGATCGACAAGGCACGCGCGTTCGTCGGCCCGGTCGCGGTGCTGGTGAACAACGCCGCCAACGACGCCCGCCACGCCTTCGGCGACACCACGCCGGCGGACTTCGACCGCAGCATCGCGGTCAACCTGCGCCACCAGTACTTCGCCACCCAGGCGGTGCGCGGGGACATGCGGCGCTCAGGCGGCGGCTCGGTGATCTGCCTGGGCTCCACCGGCTGGATGAAGAAGAACGCCGGCTACCCGCTGTACGCGATGGCCAAGGCCGCGGTGCACGGCCTGGTCAACGGCCTGGCGCGCGAGCTGGGCCGCGAGCGCATCCGCATCAACGCGCTGGTGCCCGGCTGGGTGATCACCGAGAAGCAGCGCCGGCTGTGGCTGGACGCCGAGGGCGAGGCGGAGATCGCGCGCGTGCAGTGCCTGCCCGGCTACCTGATGGCCGACGACCTGGCGCGCGCGGCGCTGTTCCTGGCCGCCGACGACAGCCGCATGTGCACCGGGCAGTCCTTCGTCGTGGACGGCGGCTGGGTATGAGCCTGCGCGCCGCCGTCGCCCTGCAGGCGCGCGACGCGCTCGGCGAGGGCCTGCTGTGGGACGCGCGCGGGCAGGCGCTGTACTGGACCGACATCCACGCCGCCGTGCTGTGGCGCTACCGCCCGCGCGACGGCGCGCTGCACTCGTGGGCGATGCCCGAGCGGCTGGCCTGCCTGGCGCTGTGCGAGGCCGACGGCTGGCTGCTGCTCGGGCTCGCCTCGCGGCTGGCGTTCTTCCACCCGGACACGCGCGCGCTGCTGCCGGTGGCGGAGGTGGAGGCGGGCCTACCCACGCGGCTCAACGACGGTGCCTGCGACCGCCAGGGCCGCTTCGTGTTCGGCACCCTGCACGAGCCGCCGGGCGGCGGCCCCAGGCAACCGCTGGGCGGCTTCTACCGGCTGAACCCCGACCTCTCGCTCGAACGCCTGCCGCTGCCCGGCGTGGCGATCAGCAACAGCGTGGCGTTCAGCCCCGACGGCGGCACGATGTACTTCTGCGACTCGCCGGCGCGCGCGATCCAGTGCTGCGCCTACGGCGACACACTGGGCGCGCCGCGCGCATTCGCGCGGATCGACGATGAGCGCGGCGAGCCCGACGGCTCCTGCGTGGACCGCGAGGGCGGCCTGTGGAACGCGCAGTGGGGCCTGGGCCGCGTGGTGCGCTACGCGCCGGACGGGCGGCCCGACCGCGTGGTCGAGCTGTCCGCCGCGCAGCCCACCCGCCCCGCCTTCGGCGGCGCCGGCCTCGCCGCGCTGTACGTCACCAGCGCGCGCGACGGCCTGGACGCGGCCGCGCTCGCGGCGCAGCCCGACGCCGGCGCGCTGTTCGTGGCCGAGCCGGGCGCACGCGGCCTGCCGGAGCCGCGCTTCGCCGGCCCGCCGCCGCACGTCATCGCCGCCGCGCAGGGAGCGCGGCCCACCCACCATCGCCCATAGAGGCGCTCGACACCACCCGCGGGGGAGTTTCCATGCATGCCCAAGCCATCGCGCCGACCGCGGCGCACCCGAAGGCCACCGTCGTCTTCACCTGCGTGCTCGCCGCGCTGGCGGGACTGATGTTCGGCCTGGACATCGGCGTGATCGCCGGCGCCACCCAGTTCATCCAGGCCGAGTTCAAGGTCGGCGACCACACCATCGAGTGGATCGTCAGCGCGATGATGTTCGGCGCGGCGGTCGGCGCGCTGTTCGCCGGCTGGCTGTCGGCCACGCTCGGGCGCAAGCGCTCGCTGATCCTGGGCGCGCTGCTGTTCGTGCTCGGTTCGCTGCTGTGCGGCCTGGCCTGGTCGCCGGCCTCGCTGATCGCCGCGCGCGTGGTGCTGGGCCTGGCCATCGGCCTGGCCACCTTCACCGCGCCGCTGTACCTGGCCGAGGTGGCGCCGGAGCACATCCGCGGCGCGATGATCTCCACCTACCAGCTGATGATCACCATCGGCATCCTGGTGGCGTTCCTGTCCGACACCGCGCTCAGCTACAGCGGCGCGTGGCGCTGGATGCTGGGGGTGATCGCGGTCCCCGGCGCGCTGTTCCTGCTCGGCGTGCTGCTGCTGCCGGACAGCCCGCGCTGGCTGATGATGCGCGGCCGCCGCGAGGAGGCGCTGGGCGTGCTGCGCCGCCTGCGCGGCGACGCCGAGGTGGTGGCGCGCGAGGCGGCCGACATCGAGGAGCAGCTCAGGACGCCGCAGCGCGGCTGGCACCTGTTCCGCGAGAACGCCAACTTCCGCCGCTCGGTGGGCCTGGGCGTGCTGCTGCAGCTGATGCAGCAGTTCACCGGCATGAACGTGGTGATGTACTACGCGCCGCGCATCTTCAAGGAGATGGGCTACGACACCGCCGCGCAGATGTGGTTCACCGCGCTGGTGGGCCTGACCAACGTGCTGGCCACCTTCATCGCCATCGCGCTGATCGACCGCTGGGGGCGCAAGCCGATCCTCTACACCGGCTTCGCGGTGATGGCCGCGGGGCTGGGCGTGGTCGGCGCGATGATGCACGGCGGCATCGTCGGCCACGGCGAGCAGATCTTCACCGTGGCGATGCTGCTGGTGTTCATCGTCGGCTTCGCGATGTCCGCCGGCCCGCTGGTGTGGACGCTGTGCTCGGAGATCCAGCCGCTGAAGGGCCGCGACTTCGGCATCGGCTGCTCCACCTTCACCAACTGGGTGTGCAACATGATCGTGGGCTTCACCTTCCTGAGCCTGCTCAACGGCATCGGCAACGCCGCCACGTTCTGGCTGTACGCCGCGCTCAACCTGCTGTTCATCGGCCTGACCTTCTGGCTGGTGCCCGAGACCAGGGGCGTCACCCTGGAGCAGATCGAGCGCAACCTGATGGCCGGCCGGCGGCTGCGCGAGATCGGCCGCTGAAGGCCGCGCCGCGCGCCCGCGCGGCGCGCGGCGGCGCCTTCACCGCCACGCCACGTCGAGCCGCTCGCCAACCGGGTGCGCGGGCAGGCGCGCCGTGGCCACGCCGGTCCGCGCGTCCCACTGCCACGCCGCGGCAGCGGGCCGGCCGTCCACGGTCAACCAGGACGGCCGCGCCTGCGCATGCACGCGCAGCACGTAGGCGCGCTGCTGCACCTGGCCGGCGAAGCGGCCCTGCGCGGGCCCGACCGCCAGCTCGTGGCTGCCGTCGGCGCGGGTGGCGTGGCGGATCGGCGTGATGGCGTGGCGGTCCGGCGCGTCGTAGTCGGCCGAAACGCCGTCGTCCTCGTACAGCCGGAAGTCGTCCGCGCCGTCGCCGTAGACGTCCAGCACCAGCGTGTCCAGCGGGCGCTGGTCGGAATACGCGCTGTCCGGCTGCGAGGGCACGACCGCGCCCTCGCGCGCGAACACCGGCGTCTCGTCCACCGCGTAGCGGCGGGTGAAGCTCGCGCCGCCCGCGTAGCGCCGGCCGTCGAAGAAGCCGATCCACCGCCCCGGCGGCAGGTACACCGTGCGCTCGCCGCCGGGCGCCAGCACCGGCGCCACCAGCAGCTCGTCGCCGAGCAGGTACTCGTGCGTCTGCCGGTAGGCCTCCTCCAGGTCCGGGTAGGTCAGGTACAGCGGGCGCAGCAGCGGCAGCGAGGTCTCGTGCGCCGTCCAGGCGTGGCTGTAGAGGTAGGGGATCAGCCGCGTGCGCAGCGCGAAGTACTTGCGCATCAGCGCCACGCCCCGGTCGCCGTACACCCACGGCATGCGCAGGTTGCCCTCGCGCGGGTTGGCGTGGGCGCTGTGCATGCGCAGGATCGGGCTGAAGGCGCCGAACTCGATCCAGCGCGCGTAGAGCTCGAAATCGATCCTGCCGCCGTGGAAGCCGCCGATGTCGTGGCTGACGTAGGGCACCAGCACGTTGCCGGCGCGCGCGGTGTAGGCCACCTCGTAGGCCAGCACCGGCCACTCCGAGTAGGTGTCGCCGGTGAAGAACGCCGGGTAGCGCTCGCTGCCCCAGTCGCCGTAGCGGCTCAAGATGAAGCCGCGTCTGCCGGTGCCCTGGGCGAAGTCGTAGAACACCTTGTTGGTCCACAGCTGCGGGTCGAGCCCCGGCATGTCGGCCGCGCCGCCGCCGCCGTCCACCCACCACAGGTCCACGCCCTGCCGCATCAGCGGCCGGTGCAGTTCGCGCATGAACACGTCGGCCTGGTGCCGGTCGGCCAGGTCGAAGGCGATGCGCTCGGGCGGCGGCGCGTCGCGGAAGGCCACCGGGCCGCGCAGCAGGCCGCCACCGCGCGGGCCGGGCTCCACGCGCAGCGCGATCGCGTTGCGCCGGCCCGGCCGGGCGTAGGCGGCGACGTCGGCATAGGTGACGTGCTGCGGCCACTGCACGCGGCTGTGCTCGACCTCCTGGCCGTTGACGAACAGGCGGTAGTCCTTCGCCACCTCGCCGAACTGCAGGTAGAGCTTCGCGGGCAGCCGTTCGGGCAGCGTCACCTCGGCGCGGTACCACGCCACGCCCTGGCCGGCGTGGCCCTGCTCCTGCCAGGACGCGCCCGCGCGGATCGGCGCCCAGCGGCGGTCGTCGTGGCCGGGGGCGTACCAGTGCCCGGCCAGGCCGCGGTCGCGCGGGTCGGCGGCGAAGCGCCAGCGCGCGGCGGTGACGTCCAGCTCGAACGCGGGCCTGGGCGGCGGCGGCCGGCCCAGCGCGCGCAGCACCGCGGGCGCGTGGCTGTCGTCGTGCGAGAGGATGCTCTCCCGCGTGTTGGCGTAGCCGGGATGGTCGTTGAGCGCGAGCTTGATGCCGCGCGCGTGCAGCCAGCGGATGAAAGCGTCCGGCTGCGGGACCAGCGGGCTCCAGTCGTAGCCGCCGTCCCAGCCGTAGTTGTGCCAGGCGAAGTCCAGCACCAGCGTGTCGAACGGGATGCCGTCGGCGCGCAGCCGGGCCAGCTCGTCCTCCAGCATGCGCTGGTCGTAGCGGCGGAACGCCGGCTGGCGCGCCTGCGCCGTGCCGGGGAAGTACTCGAAGTTGAAGTCGGTGATCCACGGGCCCAGCGTGTAGCGCGGGATCATCGGCACCGGGCCGCACAACCGCGCGTACTCGCGCAGCACCCGCGGGTAGTCGCGGCCGTAGGCGAACAGGTACCAGTCCTGGCCGCCCTGCTCCGCGCGCGGCTCGATCCACTGCGCGCGCGCGTTCCACAGCGGCGTGCGGCTGTCGTCGATGAAGGCGTAGCCGCTGCGGCTCAAGAGGCCCGGCTTGGCCTTCTCCAGCTTCACCTCGATGCCGGGGATCACGTCGTTCACCGGGCTGTCCAGGTCCAGGCCGTCGGTGGGCAGGTTGGGCTGGCTGATGTTGTCCAGCGAGTAGGTGAGCCCGCCCAGGTTGCGCGGGTCCTCCTGGCCGGGATGCCAGCCCTGCGCGCCGCCGCCGTTCCAGGTCACCTTAAGGTTGCCGGCGGCGAACGGCCCGGAGCCGAGCCGGTAGCGCAGCGTCATCGCCTCCGTGCGGGCGACCAGCCAGCCGTCGCGGCGCTCGGTGCGCACCGCCACCGCCGGCCAGTCGCGCTTTTGCACCACCGCGGTGGGCGCATCGACGAAGCGGCCGGACGGCGCGTACTCCATGCGCACCAGCGTGGGCGTGAGGAACTCGAAGCGCGCGTGGTCCGCGGTCACCACCGGCTTGTCCGGCGCCAGCGCGCAGCACGCCAGCCCCAGCGGCAGCAGCGCCGCCAGCACGCCCTTCATCGCCCATCGGTGGACGGCCATGCCATCGCCTCCTCTGCCGGAACGGGAGCGCGGCGGCGCGGGCGGGTCGGCCCGACGTCCGTGTCGATGCGCGGCGCGGGCGCGGCCGCCGGTGCCGTGCCGCCGCGCGGGCGCGGGCACGGCCTGCGGAAAGCTACCGCAACCGCGGCGCGCGCGCGCGGCCCTTCACGGCGGCGGCGCACGGCCGGGCGTGCGGCGCGACGGCGCCGGCCTGCCGGCGGTAGGCCCTGGGCGTCAGGCCGAAGCGGCGGTGGAACAGCTCGCCGAAGTGCGAGGGCGTGGCGAAGCCCAGGTCGTAGGCGATCGAGGCGATGCTCTGCGTGGTCTCCAGCAGGCGGCGGCTGGCCAGGTGCAGGCGGTGCGTGCGCACGTAGTCGCTCCAGCTCATGCCGACCTGCTGCTTGAAGCGGCGGCTGAAGTAGGCCGGCGACAGCGCGCACAGCGCCGCGGCCTGCTCCGCGCCGGGCGCGCTGGCGGGATCGCGGCGCAGGCGGTCGATCGCCGGGCGCAGGCGCTGCAGGCCGTCGCCGTCGGCGGCCAGCGGCGCGCCCGCCATGCCCGGCGCGCGCACGGCGGCGCGCAGCAGCAGCTCGACCAGCGGCAGCGCCAGCGGGTCGGCCGCGTCCAGCTCCGCCAGCCAGCGCGCCAGCTCCATCAGGCGGCGGTGCAGCGTCGCGCCGGGCCGCGCGCAGAACGGCTCGCGCAGGCGCTCCAGCCCCGGCGCGCGCGCCAGCGCCTCGCCGGCGGCGGCCTCCACCTGCACCAGCACCCAGTCGCGCGGGCCCGGCGCCAGCGCGAAGTCGTGGTGCTGCAGCGAGGGCACGAAGGCCAGGCAGCGCGGCGCCAGCGCGTAGCGCCGGTCGGCGGCGTCGAAGTGCCCGCCGACGCGGCCGAACAGCACCAGCTCGTGCACGTCGTGGAAGTGCACGAAGGGTTCGCTGGCGGCCGCCTCGCGGCCCTGCCGCACGCGCTCGGCGCGCACCGGCGCGCCCGGCCGCAGCTCGACGGGTTCGCAGATCGGGCGCTCGATGTGGGGCAGGGCCATGGCGGGGGCGGTGCGGGGGCGTCGCTCGTGGTGGGCCGATTGTGGCGCATGGGGCGGTGGCTGGGTGACTGAACTCCGTTTCTCCGCCCGCCTCCACTGCCCGTCGTTCCGGCGCAAGCCGGAATCCAGTCGAAATACGTCCCGCGAAGCGGACAAAACCACTTTGTGTGCTTCGCACGTCGTGCTTGCGCTGGATGACCCGCTACGCTCGCCCCTTCGGGGCCGTCTGCTGCGCAGACGTTCTTCGCGCTACGCGCTCGTCCGGCTTGCGCCGGAACGACGGGCAGGAGCAACCCGGGCGGGGCCCCGCTAGCGCGTGCCGAGGATGCGCACCTGCATCGGATGGAGCAGCGCAGCGGGCGAGGCGTCCGCGCCGCCGTGCAGCAGGTCGGCCCACGCCGCGCCGGCGAGCTTCGCGCCGAGCGCGGGCCGCGCGTCGGCCGCGCCCAGGTTGACCAGCAGCAGGGTGCGCCGCGCGCCGTCCTCGCGCAGCAGGCACAGCACGGCGGAGGCGTCGTCGCAGAGGATGCGCTGGCCGCCCTCGCGCAGCTCCGGCCGCGCCCGGCGCAGCGCCAGCAGGGTGCGGTACCAGTGGTACAGCGAGTCCGGGTCGGCCTGCTCCTCCTCCAGCGACACGCCGTCGTGCGAGCGGTTGTAGCGGCCGGTCCACCAGGGCCGGTCGCCGCGGTACCAGATCGCCGAGCCCGGCGCCTCCAGCTCGGCCTGCCAGCGGAACGCCTCGCGCATCGGGATCTGGATGGCGTCGGACACCGGCACGTCCTTGAGCGGCCGCCCGCGCATGCCCAGCTCCTGCCCGTAGTAGACCAGCGGCTCGCCCTTGAGCAGCAGCGCGATCGCCGCGCCGGCGCGCGCCTTCGCCGGGTCGCCGCCGACCAGCGACATGTAGCGGTCGATGTCGTGGTTCTCCAGGAACACGATCTGGTCCTTGCCCGGCGGCGTGTCCCGCGCGGTGGCGCGCAGCGTGTCGACGATGGCG
The DNA here is from genome assembly GCF_003148905.1 of Fulvimonas soli. Lineage (GTDB taxonomy): Bacteria > Pseudomonadota > Gammaproteobacteria > Xanthomonadales > Rhodanobacteraceae > Fulvimonas > Fulvimonas soli. Next base: position 185,950 of record NZ_QGHC01000002.1, read on the forward strand.
CGCTTGTCCAGCTTCGCCAGCGCGCCGCGCAGCGGGAAGGCGAACACCAGGTCGACGTGGCCGCGCACCAGCCAGTCGCGGCCGTAGCCCCAGCCGGCCTGCTCGGCGATCAGCCGCAGCCCCGGCCGGCGCGCCTTCAGCGCGCGGAACAGCGGGGTCCAGAACCCGGCGAACAGGTCCCTGTCCACGCCCTTGCGGTCGAGGTCGTCCATCATGTGGTCGAGGCGGAAGCCGTCGACGCCGTCGCGGCCGCTGCCGTCGCCGTGCGGGTCGGCCCAGTACAGCAGCAGCTCGCGGAAGTAGCGCTGCACCCCGGGGTCGTGCAGGTCGACCATGGCGATGCCGATGTCGCGGCCGTCGTAGCCCTGCCAGCGCGCGCGGTCGAGGAAGGGCTCGGCGGTGCAGTGCTGCGCGTCGCGCCACAGCAGGTGGCCGGCGTAGGGCGCGCGCGGCTGGCAGATCGCGTTGTCCCACCACGGATGGCCCTCGGCGACGTACTGGAACTCCTCGTCCAGGTACACCTTCAGCCCCCGCGCGTGCGCGGCGCGCACGAAGGCGAAGTAGTCGTCCAGGCTGCCGTAGGCCGGCTCGATCGCCTTGAACGCGGTGGCGAAGTAGTTGTGGTAGTACGGCGAGGGCTGCAGCGGGGTGAGCAGGATCGAGGTGGCGCCGAGGTCCCTGATGTAGTCCAGCTTGCCGGTCAGCCCCCTGAGGTCGCCGATGCGGTCGCCGTCGGAGTCGCGGAAGCTGCGCTCGAAGACCTGGTAGAACACCTCGTCGGCGGCCCGCGGCGGCGGCGCGTCGCCGGCCGGGGCGGAAGCCGCCGCCAGCGCCAGCAGCAGCGCGGCCGGGGCGGCGGCGAACCATCGGCGGATCGTATGCATCGGCGTTCTCCGTGTCAGAGGCCGGCGCGCAGCGCGTCGCCGAAGAAGCGCAGCACGCCGGCCAGCGCGGCCGACCAGTACGGCCAGTCGTGCCCGCCGGCGCCCTCGACGTAGCGATGCGCGATGCCGGCCCGTTGCAGCGCGCGGTGCAGCGCGCGGTTGGCTTCCAGGTAGGGATCGTCCCACCCGCAGCCCAGGTACAGCGGCGGCGGCGAGCCGGGCGCGCCGGCCAGCGCGGCCAGCACGCTGCGGTCCGCGTCCGCCGCGCTCCAGCCGGCGCGGGATTCCCCGATCAGCCCGTCGAACTGCGCCGCCTGGGTGACCGCCGACAGCGCCGCGGCCGCGGCGATGCGCTGCGGGTACTTGCCGGCCAGGCGCAGCGCGCCGAAGCCGCCCATGCTCAGGCCCGCCAGCAGCAGCGGCGAGCGCTCGCTGCAGCCCTCGACCAGCTCGCGCGCCAGCGCCGGCACGTCCTCGACGATCCAGCGCTCGGCGTCGTGGTCGGCGTGCCGCACGTAGCCCGAGCCGTCGCCCCACAGGCCGTCCGACGGCATCAGCAGCGCCAGCGGCGGCAGCGCGCCCTCGGCGAGCAGCCGCGCGGCGGTGCGGTGCGCGCCGCCCTTGAGCGCCCACGCCCAGTGCGAGCCGAACACGCCGTGCAGCAGCACCGCGACCGGCAGGTCGGCCACGCCGCGCGCCGCGGGCGGCACGTACACGGTGACGTCGGCGCGCCGTCCCAGCGCCGGGCTCTTCACGGTGACGAACTCCAGGCCGTCCGCCGCGATGGCCGGATCGGAGCGCTCCACGGTGCGGAAGGACGACGGCGTGCTCATGCGCGGCGGCTCATGCGATCTGCAGCACGCCCTTGGCGCTGCGCCCGGCCAGCATGTCGTCGAAGGCGCGCGCCAGCGCGTCCAGCGGATAGCGGTGGCTGATCAGCGAGGCCACTTCCAGCTCGCCGCGCGCGGCCCAGTCGAACAGGCGCGGGAAGTCGCGCGCGGGCACGCAGCCGCCGTACAGCGGGGCGAGGTAGCGCTTGTTCCAGAACAGCCGCGGCAGCTCCAGCGTGGCCGGGCCGTGCGCGCCGCTCACCTGCAGGGCGTTGCCGCCGTTGCGCGCCAGCGCGAGCGGCAGGAAGGCCAGCGCGGGCGCGCCGGTGGCCTCGAAGGCGTGGTCGGCGCCGCGTCCGCCGGTGAGCGCGCGCACCTCGGCGAGCAGCCGCGCGTGGCCGGCGTCGTCCTCGTGCGCCATCAGCGCGTGCGTCGCGCCCAGCGCGCGGGCGCGCTGCAGCCGCGCCGGCACGCGGTCGATGGCGATGATGGTGGCGGCGCCGGCCAGCCGCGCGCCCTGCACCACGTTCAGCCCCACGCCGCCGCAGCCGAGCACCGCCACGCTGTCGCCCGGCGCCACGGCGGCCACGTTCACCGCCGAGCCCACGCCGGTCATCACCGCGCAGCCGAGGATGCAGGCGACCTCCGGCGGCAGCCCCGCCGGCAGCGGCGTGACCGCCTCGGCGCGCACCACGGTGTAGCGCGCGAAGGTGCCGAGGTGGAAGGCGCGCTCCACCGGCCGGTCGCGCCAGCGGGTGGCGCCGGCGTGGGCACGGCTGGTGCCGAGCGCCGGCACGTCCAGCTCGTGGGTGCGCTCGCACAGCGCGTCGGCGCCGCGCGCGCACTGGAAGCAGTGGCCGCAGGGGATCGCCCAGTTGAGCAGCACCGGCTGGCCGGTCTCCAGTCCCCGCACGCCCGCGCCGACCGCCTCGACGTGGCCCGCGCCCTCGTGGCCCAGCACCAGCGGCCCCGGCCAGCGCAGCGAGGCGTGGTCGGTGTGGCACACGCCCGCCGCCGCGAGGACGACGCGCACCTCGCCGAGGCCGGGCGGATCGACCTCGACGGTGTCGAGCGCGAAGCCGCCCGCGCCGTCGGCGAGGATCGCGGGACCGCGGACGACGCCGGCGCTCATGCGCGCTCGAACAGCACCGGGTTCTTCGGCGTGTCGATCACCTCGCCGACGCGTGCGCCGGGGCACCAGCGCTCCCAGTCGGCCTGCTGCATGTGGTTGTCCGGCGCCTTCAGGCGCATGTCGCGGTCCATGTAGATCACCGTCATCACCGAGCGCGGCTTGGTGGAGCGGTTGGGGCCGGCGCGGTGGAAGGTCCAGCCCGAATGGAAACTCACCTCGCCCAGCGCGAACGGCTCGTCCACCACGCGGAAGCCGTGCGCCTGCATGTTCGCGGTGATCGCGCGCTCGCTCTCGTCGGAGATCTCCAGGTCGCGGCCGAACTCCACGTGCTGGCTGCCGGCGAAGAAGGCCAGCGGGCCCATGTCCTGGGGCACCGCCTGCAGCGGCACCCAGGCGGTGATGGTGCGGTCGCTCGTCACCGGCCAGTAGTACTGGTCCGCATGCGCGGGAGTGATGCCGCCGCCCGGCTCCTTGTACAGCGACTGGTCGTGGTACAGCCGCACGCCGTCCACCTCCATCAGCGCGGCGGCGAGGCCGGCGAGGCGCCTGCCGAACACGAACTCGCGCACCGTGTCGCTCTCCTCCCACAGGTTCATCACCTGCAGGAAGGCGCGGTCGTAGGTGCTGCGTTCCTCCAGCGGCTTGGTCTGCGTGTTCAGCGCGATGGTGAGGCGGGTGATCTCCTCGCCGTAGTGCGCCAGCTCGTCGGCGTCGAACACCTGCTTGAGCTTGATGAAACCGTCGCGGCGGTAGTCCGTGATCTGCCGTGCGCCGAGCGGATAGGGTCGGTCGAGGTCGATGGTCATCCCGGATTCCTGACGTGGCATGCAAGCCGCCTTTGCGCTATGCGGCTCGCCTGGCTTGCGCCATGGTAGGAATCGGGAGCGCCGCGGGCATCTGCGGCGCTTGTCCAATCGATGCCCGGAACTGTCGGATCCATGACTTGCAGAGGGCAAGGTGCCCGCGCGGAAAGTCGTTGGTCGTCTCGCGGCTCCGACATGCTCCCGGCAGCCGGCCTATGGAACTGCCGTTCGCAGCACCCTCGTTGGCCGTTTCTGCGTGGCTCGTCGCGCGGGCGTTGCCGACTTATCCCTCACTCACCGGCGCAACCTACGGTCTCGCAGCCGGTCTGATGACCGACGCGGGGATGCGGCTTTATTGCTGGATCGATCAGCCCCTGCATGTTTTCAGCAGCCATGGAGGAACCGTCTCGCTGGGCACGATCGGAGGAGCCGCGATGGCGGCGTTGATCGAGCGTTAGAAATATCGGCGCTTGAGAAAACAGGGCTCCGGGTCGGCGTTCGAGTAGATCGTCGGCGTCGGAGAGCGCGGGCGCCGGAAACCGGGCCAGAGCGCGCTTCCCGGCAGTTGTTCCTGGCCGAAACGGGCCTTCGCCGCCCGTCGGTCCCGTGACGCGGTGATCGCTTCCGGACGCGGAGCCATGACGCCGGGCCAATGGGCCGGTCGGGTTGCCGTGTGCGGCACCCGTAGCGGTCCGGCATCGGTCAGCCCATCGCCGGCGACTCTTCCAGCCGCACGCGCAGCGTGCACAGCCCCGCCGCGAACAGGCTGGCCCCGCCCAGCGCCAGCGCCCACACCGCCTGGCCGTGGAAGAACAGCCGCAGCAGCGCGCCCAGCACGCTGGCCGCCACCAGCTGCGGGATCACGATGAAGAAGTTGAAGATGCCCATGTACACGCCCATCTTCGCCGCCGGCAGGCTGTCCGACAGCATCGCGTAGGGCAGCGACAGGATCGATGCCCAGGCGAAGCCCACGCCGAGCATCGGCAGCAGCAGCCAGTGCGGGTCGCGGATCAGCAGGAACGACAGCAGCCCTGCGCCGCCCAGCCACAGGTTGGCCAGGTGGCTGGCCTGCAGGCCCCAGCGGCGCACCATCCACGGGATCGTGATCGCCGCCAGCGCGGCGAAGCCGTTGTAGGCGGCGAACAGCACGCCGACCCAGTTGGCGCCCTCGTTGTAGGCCGCCGAATGCGGGTCGGCGCTGCCGAAGTGCACCGCGGTCACCGCCGCGGTGGCGTAGATCCACAGCGCGAACAGCGCGAACCACGAGAACAGCTGCACCCAGGCCAGCCGGCGCATCGCCTCGGGCATCGCGTGCAGGTCGCCCAGCACCTGCGCCAGCAGGTTGCGCCGGCGCGTGCGCGCCAGCCACAGCAGCAGCGCGCCGTAGGCCAGCATGCCGACCGACAGCAGGTACAGCTCGCGCTGCAGGGCGAAGCGCCAGACCAGCGCCGTGCCCAGCGCGCCGGCCAGCGCCCAGGCGATGCCGTTGCGCGCCGCGCCCGCGGGCGACGGGCGGTCCCCGCCGGCGGGCGCCGGGTCGAACGCGAGCAGTTGCCCGGGCGGATACTCGCGCGTGCTCGCCACCGTCCACAGCACCGCGCCGAGCAGCGCCGCGCCGCCGGCGTAGAAGGCGTAGCGCACGGTGTCGGGGATGCCGCCGGGCGGCGCGGCGTTGGCCACGCCGCAGCGCGCCAGCAGCCAGGGCATGGCCGAGGCGACCACCGCGCCGAGCGCGATGAAGAAGCCCTGCACGGCGTAGCCCAGCGGCCGCTGCGCGGGCGGCAGCTGGTCGCCGACGAAGGCGCGGAACGGCTCCATCGAGACGTTGATCGAGGCGTCCATCAGCCACAGCAGCGCCGCCGCCGTCCACAGCGTCGCGGCGTTCGGCATCCACAGCAGCGACAGCGCGGCGAGCAGCGCGCCGGCGAGGAAGTACGGGCGGCGGCGCCCGAGCCGCGTCCAGGTGCGGTCGGACAGGTGGCCGACGACCGGCTGCACCAGCAGCCCGGTGACCGGCGCGGCCACCCACAGCACCGGGATCTGCTCCAGCGAGGCGCCCAGCGTCTGGAAGATGCGGCTGACCTCGGCCGTCTGCAGCGCGAAGCCGAACTGGATGCCGAAGAAGCCGAAGCACATGTTCCAGATCTGCCGGAACGACAGCGCGGGCCGCGCCTTCATGCCGCGCGCTCCGTGCCGGCGCGGAACGGTCGCCGGCGCGGCGTCACGCGGGGCATCCCAGGCAAGTGGCGGACGAAGTCATGCGATGCGCGGGGTTCGCGGCGAAGGGGCCCCAAGGGTAGGCAGCATCGCGGTGCAGCAACCAGCGGCCTGCATACGTATTCATCGCGGCCGCGCGACGGAGCGGAACGCGGGACGGCTAGTCGCCCGGGTCCTCGCCGGGATCGCGCCGCGGCGCCGCGGCGCGGCCGAGGATGGCCGCGGCGTCCTGGTCCAGCAGCGGCGCGGCGAACGCGGCCGGCCCCGGCGTGCGGCCGAACTTGATCGGGTGGGCGACGCCGCGGTAGCGGCCCACGGCGGGATGCTCGAAGCCCGCCACCATGCCCTCGGCGAGCACCTGCGGGTGGTCGAACATGTCCTCGATGCGCCGCGCCGCGGCGCACGGCACCTCGTCGCCGAACAGCGCCTCCCACTCCAGCGCGCTGCGCGCGGCCAGCGCGGCGTGCAGCTGCGGCACGATCTCGGCGTAGCGCTCGGCGCGCTTGCGCACGGTGTCGTAGCGCGGGTCGTCGTGCAGACGCTGCAGGCCGGTCTTCTCGCACAGCGCCTTCCAGAAGCGCGGCGTGTTGGCCGACAGGTACAGGTAGCCCTCGCGCGTGGGATGGATGCCGGTGACGCCGCCCGAGCGCATGTCGCGGCCGATGTCCAGCGCCTCGCCCTCGGCCCAGATCATCCGCGCCGACTGCATGGTCAGCGCGCTGCGCAGCAGCGACACGCCGACGAACTGGCCCAGCCCGCTGCGCTCGCGCTCGTACAGCGCCGAGGCCACCCCGGCGGCGAGCAGCGCCGCCGCGTAGTAGTCCACCACCGAGCCGTAGATGATCTCCGGCGGCCCGCCGCGCTTGCCCTGCAGCGCGCACATGCCGGTCATGGTCTGCAGCACCTGGTCGTAGCCGGCCTTGTCCTTCATCGGGCCCCGCTCGCCGTAGCCGGTGACCGCGCAGTAGATCAGCCGCGGGTTGAGCCGCGCCAGGCGCGGATGGTCGATGCCCAGCCGCGGCGGCACGCTCGGCCGGAAGTTGTGCACCAGCACGTCGGCCTCGCGCACCAGCCGCAGCAGCGCGGCGTGGTCCTCGGCGCGCTTCAGGTCCAGCACGACGCCGCGCTTGCTGCGGTTGACGCCGAGGAAGGCGCGGCTCTCGCTGGGCAGGGTCGAGGGGTACTGGCGCAGGTTGTCGCCGCCGGGCGGCTCGATCTTGATCACGTCGGCGCCCTGGTCGGCCAGCAGGGTGCAGCCGTAGGGGCCGGCGATGTAGGCGCTCAGGTCCAGCACGCGGATGCCGGCGAGCGGGCCCCGGCCGCGGGCGGCGTTCGAATCAGGCGGTGTGGTGTCCATGCGCTGCGCGTTTCCGGTGAGACCTGCCCCCGGCCGCCACTGTGCCGCAGCCCCCGGCCGGGAAACAGGCGCGGTTGATATGTTCTGGCGCCACAAATTCTTGTGTGAGGCTGCAGCGCCGCTTCACGGTGCCGGCGCCAGCGGCAGCCAGGTCAGCCGCCAGGCGCCGTCCGCGCGCCCGCCCGCGGCGAAGTAGGGCGCGAACAGCAGCGGCGCGCGGTAGCCCGGGTCGAGCGCGATGCGCGGCAGGCCGTCGGCCGCCGCCGGCCGCAGGGCCAGCCAGGCCTCCGGCGGCGCGTCGGGCAGGCGCAGCGTCTCCTCGGTCTTGAAGCCGTCGATCAGGCCGGTGGCGTAGACCAGCGGGCCGCAGGTCACCGCCGCGTACTCGAAACGCAGCACCTCCTGCCGCACCGGGCTGCCATCCGGCGCGCGCGACTCCTGCACGTTGCGGTTGACCGCGCGATGCAATCGCGGCCGCATCGGCAGGCGCAGCAGGATCGCCTCGCCGCCGCGCCACTCGCGCTCGATCGCGGCGAAGCCGCCCGGCTGCACCGGCACGCCGGCCGCGCGGCCGTCGACCGCGAGCGTGGCGCCGTCGGCCCAGGAAGGGATGCGCAGCCGCAGCCGGAAGCGCGCGGGGCGCTCCACCGCGACGCGCAGGCGCACGTCGTCCGGGAAGGGGTAGGCGGTCTCCTGCAGCAGCCGCACCTCGCCCGCGTCGTCCCGCGCGAAGCGCGCCTCGCCCGGCCCGTACAGCTGCACCGCGACGCCGTCGGCGTCCTGCGCGTAGGCGAGCGCGGGCAGCTCCTCCAGCGCCATCGCGCCGCTGGACTTGCAGCAGCGCCAGTAGGTGGTGTGCACGCGCCGGCCGTTGGGGAACACGTAGTAGCACCAGTCCTCGCCGTCGGGCGCCTGCGCGCCGAGCAGGTCGTTGTAGGCCGCGCGCTCGATCTCCTCGGCGTAGCGCGCCGCGCCGGTGATCGCGAGCAGCTCGCGGTTGAGCTGGAGCCAGGCCAGCGTCGAGCAGGTCTCCACGTAGCCGTAGGGGCTGAACACGCCGGGCGGGTTGAACACCTCGCGCGAGCGCAGCGCCACGCCGCCCCACGGCCCGCCGCCGAGGGTGAGGTGGTGCTCGCGGATGCTGCGCCACAGCGACTCGACCGCGCGCAGCAGCTCGGGCTCGCCGGTGGCGCGGTGCAGCTTGGCCAGGCCGACCAGGTTCCAGGCCAGCTGGTAGGCCTTGCCGGTGGCGATCTCCGCCGCGTCCGCGCCGGCCAGCGCGCGACTCAGCAGGGCCAGCTGCGGGCAGCCGTCGGCCTGGCGCAGCACGGTGCGCGCCAGCTCCAGGTAGCGCGGCTCGCCGGTGGCGAAGTACAGCTCCACCGCCGGGTCCAGCAGCACGCTGGCGGACAGCCCGAAGTGGTTGCCCAGCTCGGTGATGTCGATGCCGCCGGCGGTGAGCGTGCGCAGGCACAGGTCGCCGATGCGGCATGCGGCCTCCAGGTGCGCCGCGCCGCCGAAGTGGCGGTGCACCTCCAGCAGGCCGAGGATCAGGTAGGCGTGGGTCCACACGTCCCAGGTGCGCACGGCGGGCGCGCCGTCCCAGCTGACCGGCTTGGGCGGCTGCGGGCGCATGAAGCGGCGCTCCGGCGCGTAGGTGCCGAGGTAGCCGTCGGCCTCCTGCACCGAGACCAGGTAGCCGGCCACGCGCAGCACGCGCGCACGCAGCGCCGCGTCGCCGCTGCGCGCGGCGGCCCGGGCGGCGGCGACCAGCCACTTGCCGGCGTGCTCGCCGTACCAGTCGCCCTCGCGGTTCTCGCGCCGCCGCGCGGGCGCGAACAGCGCGATGGCGGGGCTGTGCTCGTCGACGATGAAGTGCGACAGGCGGCCGCGCCGGTTGGCTTCCAGCGCGTCGCCGAGCAGGCCGCGCAGGGTCGTGGTGGGCGGGGTCATTCGGTCTTCCCGGTGAGGTAGCGGGCGAGGGCGTCGATGTCCTGCGCGCCGAGGCCGGCGGCCTGCGCGCGCATCGCGCCTTGGGTCAGCGCCTGCACGATCTGTGCGTGCGTGCGCCGCGCGAGCAGCGCGCGCGGCGGCACGTTGCCCTGCGGCTGGTCGTGGCAGGCGGCGCAGCGCCGGGCGAACAGCGTGGCGCCGTCGAGGCCGCTGGACACGGCGGCCGGTGCGGGTGCCGCCGCCGGCGCGGCCGCCGGCACGTGCACGGCATGGACCGCGCCCAGGCCGAAGGCCTGCAGGCGGTCGGTGCCCACCAGCACCAGGCCGCGCGCGACCACCGGCTCGGCGTACTTGCCGCCGGTGGACAGCTCGCCCGGCGCGCTGCGCCAGAGCAGGCGCAGGCTGTCCGCGTCGAAGGCGTACAGCACCGGCGCCGGCGCGCCGGCGCCGGCCAGCGGCGCCGAGCGCGGCGCGTTCTCGTCCAGCACCCAGACGACGGCGTCGCGCGCGCCGCGGCTGCTCACCACCGGCGAGCCGGGATTGCCGAACACCACCGACGGCTGCCGCCGGTCCACCGCCAGCCAGGCGGGTCGGCCGGGCGCGGCCACCACGCGCAACCGCACCAGCGACGGCGGCACCGCGCGCGTGGAGCCCTTGCCCGCGCGGGTGTTGCCGGTCAGGTACACGTAGAGCGTGCCGTCGCCGCCGCGGAACGCGGCCGGCACCGAGCGGCCGCGGGCCGCGTCCAGCGCCGCGTCGTCGTCCGAGTACGGGCCGAACACGTTGAGCGGGCCGCGCCCGGCGAACTGGGGCTGGCGCTGCGGCGGCAGCAGCGAGCCGTCCGCGGCGGCATCGGCGCCGCACGGCGGGCGGCGGTCGAGCCGCCCGGGCAGGCGGTCGCGGTCGAGCAGGTAGGCGTTGCCCTGCTTGCCGCCCAGCGCCAGCAGGCGCGGCGTGGCGGTGGCGGCGGGATCGAGCACGGGCAGCAGCGCCACGCCGCCGGAGCCCAGGTCGATGTCCATCTTCGCCGTCGCGCAATAGTTGAAGGGCGTGTAGGTGCCGGCCAGGCGCAGCCCCTCGCCGGCGCGGTCGGACAGCTTCAGCACCGACTGCGTCCAGTCGTGCGGCTGCTCGCGGTAGCCGTCGAAGCCGCTGCCGGTGGCGACGTAGACGCTGCCGTCGGCGTCCACCGCCGGGCCGCCCGCGCCCCAGATGCCGCCGCTGCCCCGGTGCGGCATCGCCACCGCGGCGAAGGCGCTGTCGACCCGCGCGTGCACGGTGTCCACCGCGGCCAGCCAGCCGGTCTCGGTCTCGCCGAAGGTGACGTACAGCCGCGTGCCGTCCGGGCTCAGGTTGAGCGCGCCGCGCTGCACGCGGAAGTCGAAGCGCCGCGTGGGCGGCACCGGGTGCGGGCCGGCGTTGCGGTTGACCGCGTTCAGCCGCGGCTCGTCCAGCCGCACCGGCCAGCCGGGCAGCACGGCGCCGCTGCCCAGGTCCAGCGCGTAGGCCTGCCAGCGGCTGCGCGGGTCGCAGTGGGTCACGTAGAGGCGGCCGCGCGCCACGTCGGCGACCGGCGTGCCCAGGATGCCGGTGGGCACGCCGTCCAGCGGCGCCGGCTGCAGGTGGCACGGCGCGGCCAGGCGCGTGCGCCAGAGGATGCGCCCGGGCGCCACGTCGCCGGCCCTGGCCGTGTTGATCGCGTAGACGTAGCCGTTGCTGCTGGCCACGATCGCCGCCGCGAAACGCTCGCCGCGGTGCTCGCCGGCGCTGACCGCCAGGCGCTCCAGGTACAGCGGCGAGGCGTACAGCCGCGGCGGCTGGCCATCGGCGGCGTCCAGGGGCGGCGATTCCCACAGCAGGCCGAACGCGGGGCCGGCCACGCGCGCCGGCGCGAGCGCGGTCTCCGCGGCGTTCCAGCCGCTGCGCTGCGCGTCGTGGTGGAACGTGGGCACGTCCAGGCGCGGGCCCTCCGGCGCGGCCGGTGCGGCGGCGGCCTCCTCGCGCACGGCGATGCGCGCGGCCGCGCCGGGCGCACCGGCGATCGCGGCGCCCGCGCGCGGCACCTCGATGCCGGCGCTCCACAGGATCGCGTTGAGCAGCAGCCGGCGCAGCATCGGCTGGTCCAGCGCCACCAGGTAGTGGCCGCCGCTGTAGCCGAAGGCGCGGCCGCCGCCGGGACGCTCGAAGGCCCAGGCGACCGGCACGTCCTCGGGCCGGTCCTCGACCACCGCGCGGCCGGCGCGGTACTGCGCGTGCAGCGTGGCTTCGAGCAGCGGCACCGCGCCCGGGGCGTAGCGGAAGGTGGGATAGAACTCGTCGCGGTAGGCGAACGCCCGCACGCCGCGCAGCACCGGATGCGCCGCCACGGGGCGCAGCGTCGCGGTCTCGGTGGTGCGGTCGTACAGGCCGTGGCGCGCCGCGCCCAGCCAGCGCGACAGGCCGATCGCGGCGTCGCCGGCGGGCACGGTGGAGGCCTGGTGCAGCGCCACCAGCCCCACGCCGCGGCGCATCAACGCCTCGAACGCGCGCCGCCGGGCGGGGTCCAGCAGCGGGTGCCGCGCGTCGCCGTCCAGATACAGCACCACCGTATCCGCGCCGTCGAAGGCGTGCGGATCGGACGGCCAGCCGTCCGGATGGCTTTCCACCCGCAGGCCGCGCGCCTGCGGCAGCGCGGCGAGGAAGCCGGCGAGCAGGCGCACGCCGTCGCCGTAGTCGTGGCGCGCCGGACCCTCGTGGCCGACGCCGCCGACCAGCACGATCTTCTTGGTCAGCGCGTGACCGACCCCGGCGACGGCCCAGGCCAGCGCCGCCAGCAGCAGGCAGGTCGGCCGCGCAAGCCTCATCCGGCATCCACGACGCAGCGGAAGCCGATGCAGCCGGAGCGGTCCTTGCACGGCGCCATCAGCAGGTACTTGCCGTGCTGGTCGAGCCGGTAGGCCTGCGGGAAGTACCAGTGCGAGGTGCGCGGGCGGTAGCGGCTGCCGCCGCGCAGGATCGCCGCGCGGGTGTGCGCGTCCTCGTACTCGTCGGTCCACTGCCACACGTTGCCGACCAGGTCGAGCACGCCGAACGGGCTGGCGCCGTCGGGATGCGCGTCCACGTCGTCCGGCGCGCGCAGCGTGCGGCCGCGGTGCGCGGCGGGCACGCGGGCGTCGTCCCAGGCGTCGCCCCACGGATAGAGACGGCCGTCGCCGCCCTGCGCGGCGTACTGCCATTCCCATTCGTGCGGCAGGCGCTTGCCGGCCCAGGCGGCGTAGGCGCGCGCGTCCTCCAGCGCCACCCAGGTCACCGGCTTGCGCTCCCAGCCGGGCGGCGGCACGCCGTCGATCCAGTGGCGCAGGAAGTTGTGCGCGTCGCGCGGGCGCCAGCCGCTGTCGCGCAGGAAGGCGTGGAACGCCTCGTTGGTCACCGGCGTGCGGTCGATGTGGAAGGCGTCGATGCGCATGCGCCGGCGATGGTGGCGGCGCGGGACGTCTTCCCACGGGTACTGCACGTCGTTGCCGGCCCAGGTCTGCCCCTCGATTTCCACACCGCCCACCGCGAAGTCGAACTCGCCGGCGGGGATCGCCAGCATGCCCGGCGGCGGCGCGGCCGCGGGCGCGGTGCGCGCGATCGGCCGCAGCCGCTGCGGCAGCGCGCGCCACTGGTTCGCGTAGGCGTGCAGCGGCGTGGCCGCCCGCGCGCGCATGCGTTCGAGGAAGGCGTCCAGGCCGTCCGGCGCGGCGCCCGGCGCCAGCGCCAGCACCGCGCCGAAGCCGCGGCCCTCCAGCGGGAAGTCGAGCACCGCGCGGCCGCCGTCCAGCCGCGGCGCCAGCGCCGTGCCGTGCCAGACGTCGTAGTAGCGCGCGCCTTCGCGGTGCGGCACGGCGAGCTGCTCGCCCTCCACCGCGTACTCGTTGCGGTTGACCACCGTCCACAGCGTGTACGCCGGCAGCGGGAAGCGGCTGGCGAACACGCCGGCCTGCAGGGTGCGCTCGTATGGGCGCCAGTCCATGCTCACCAGCGCCGGCGCGAACTGCCGCTCGATCGCGGCGATCCGGCGCAGCGCCTCGGCGTCGCGCGGCACGAGCTGGTTCCACAGGCCCCAGACGTTCTCCCAGGCGTTGTAGCCGATGCCGTTGAAGAAGACGTACTGCAGGTCGTGGGTGCGGTCGCGGCCCCAGCGGTTCTCGTAGTTGATCATGTGGCGCGGTTCCAGCCACTTGAACTTGGCCACCGGCGGGACGACCTCGTTGGGCGCCTTCTTGCCCCAGCTCTGCACGTTCCAGATCAGCTGCTCCTCGGCGCTGATGGTGGACTCCGGCTGCAATACCACCGGATGGCCGAGCGCGTCGCAGGCGTCGAAGAAGGCGCGCGGCACGCCGTTGTAGGTGTCGCCGTTGATGCCGTCGGCGCCCACCGCGGCGACCAGCTCGGCGATCGCCTGCCAGTCGCGCTTGCCGGCCGGCCGCGTGCCGTTGTCCCACGGCATGGTGGGCAGGAACACGCGCACGCCGCGGCGGTGGAAGTCCTCGACCGCGCCGCGCAGGCCGTCGAGGCCGCCGGGCAGGTCGCGCGCCAGGTCGAACTGGTTGCGGTCGTCGATGCCGATGTTGGGGTAGACGTACCAGATCAGCACGCTGTCGATGCCGCCGTAGCGCGCCTCCAGGTCGTCCAGGTAGCGGTCCACCGTGTAGCGGCCGGCGACCGGGTCGTAGAAGTAGCGCTCCTCCGCCATCATCTGCGCGTGCACGAAGTTGCGCTGCGCCCACGCGAGCTCGGGGCGGCGGTAGTTGGCGTCGTCGTAGCCGATGCGGATCAGGTGCTCGCGCCGCCAGTCGGTCAGCTCGGCGATCCAGTCGTCGACGCTGCCGTCCACGTCGATCTTCCAGTGGCCGATCTCGGCGAACGGCCAGCCCGGCGCCTTGCCGGGCGTGGGCAGGTAGCGGCCGGTGGTGACGTGGGAGAACTTGTACTCGGTCTTCACCGCGGGCGGCGGCGCCTCGTCGGCAGGGTCCTCGCGCGGCGGTTCGGGGGCGATGGTCATGGCGTGCTTCGGGTCAGGGGAAGTCGAGGCCGCAGTAGGCGGCGAGCGCGGCGTGCGCGGCGGCGGCGGGCGCGGGCGCGGCGGCGAGCAGCCGCTCGACCTCCGCCTGCGCCGGCACGCCGGCCTGCGCGCCCAGCCGCGTGCAGGCTAGCGCAGATGCGGCGGCGGCGCGGCGCAGCCCCTGCGCGAACGGCAGGCCGCGGGCGAGCGCGGCCACCAGCGTGCCGCAGAAGGTGTCGCCCGCGCCGGTGGTGTCCACCGCGCGCACCGCGAAGGCCGGTTGCAGCAGCCACTCGCCGTCCACGCGCGCGCAGCAGCCGCGCGCGCCCAGCGTCACCACCAGCGCCGGCGCGTCCAGCATGGCCATGCCGGCGGCCACGCCCTCCACCCCGCTCAGCACGGCCAGCTCGCCCTGGTTGACCAGCAGCAGGTCGCAGTCGGCCAGCAGGCGCGGCGGCAGCGCCCGCGCGGGCGCGGCGTTGAGCGCCACCGCGACGCCGGCGGCGCGCGCCGCGCGCGCCCAGGCGGCCACGCTGTCCAGCGGCACCTCCAGCTGCATCAGCAGGTGGCTCGCGCCGTCCAGCGGCGGCAGGTGCTCCGGCCGCAGCAGCGCGTTGGCGCCGGGCGCCACGGTGATCGCGTTCTCGGCGTCGTCGGCGAGGCAGACGAAGGCCGCGCCGGTGGGTTGTTCGCGCACCCGTACCGCTTCCAGCGCCACGCCGGCCGCGCGCAGCGAGGCCTCGACCGGCGCGGCGTGGGCGTCCTCGCCCAGTGCCAGCAGCATGCGCGTGGCCGCGCCGCCCGCGCGCGCGCAGGCCACCGCCTGGTTGGCGCCCTTGCCGCCGGGAAAGGTGGCGAAGCCGTGGCCGAGCACGGTCTCGCCCAGCGCCGGCACGTGCGGCGCGCGCACCACGAAATCGAGGTTGGCCGAGCCGGCCACCAGCACGCCGCCCGCGCTCATGGCAGCGCCTGGTAGACCAGGTCGTAGAAGCGGTGCGCCAGCCGCGGCAGGTCCTTGCCGCCGTCCTCGCGCGGCAGGTGCTGCAGCAGCAGGATGGCGAGCAGCCGCTCCTTCGGGTCGATGCTGTAGTAGGTGGACGCCGCGCCGGACCAGCCGAACTGGCCGGGCGAGCCGAGCTGGCCGCGCAGCGCGGGGTCGAGCACCACGTAGCCGCCCAGGCCGAAGCCCTCGCCGGCGCTGAACTGGTCCACCGGCGGGTCGAGCATGCCCAGGTGGTTGCTCAGCATCGACTCCACCGTCTTGCGCCCCAGCAGGCGCCGGCCGTCGAGCGCGCCGCCGTCCAGCAGCATCTGCGCGAAGCGCGCGTAGTCGGGCGCGGTGGAATACAAGCCGCCCGCGCCGCTGGCGTAGGCGTTGAGCGGCGCGCCGGGATGCCGCGCGCTGGCGGTGTCGGCCAGGCGCAGCCGGCCGTCGGCGCCCATCGTGGTGAGATCGGCGACGCGGCCGCGCTGCGCGGCGGGCACGGCGAAGCCGGTGTCGCGCATGCGCAGCGGCGCGAAGATGCGCCGCTGGAGGAAATCGGCGAAGGATTGCCCCGAGGCCACCTCCACCACCCGCGCCAGCAGCTCCAGCGAGGCGCCGTCGTAGCCGAAGCGGGTGCCCGGGTCGGCGGCCAGCGGCACCCGGCTCATGCGCTCGGCGAAGCCGCGCAGGTCGGCCGCGCCGTGCGGGTCGATGCGCTCCATCACCTGCACCGCCGTTTCGTCGCCGGGCAGCCCGGCCGGGTAGCCGGCGGTGTGGGTGAGCAGCGCGTGCAGCGTGAGCGGCCGGCGCGCGGGGCGCAGCCGCGGCGCGTCCGCGCTGCCGCCGGCGAGCACCTGCGGCGCGTCGAAGCCGGGCAGGTAGCGCGACAGCGGATCGTCCAGCGCGAGCTTGCCCTCCTCCACCAGCATCATCACCGCGACCGTGGTCACCGTCTTGGTCATCGAGTAGATGCGGAAGATGTCGTCGCGGCGCATCGGCGTGCGGCGGGCGAGGTCGCGGTAGCCGTAGGCTTGCCAGTCGACGACGCGGCCGTCGCGCATCAGCAGCGACACGGCGCCGAGGTAGCCGTCCGCGGCGGTGGCGCGGCGCAGCCAGTCGTGCAGCCGCGCCAGCCGCGCGGGCGCGAAGCCCGGCATCGCCGCGGCGGGAGCCGGCGGCGCGCTGGACGCCGGCGCGCCCGGCGTGGCGGCGAGCAGCGCGGCCGCCAGCGCGGCCGCCCACGTCCTGCGCCTGCTTGTGCGTCGTGCGTCCAACGTCGATGCGTCCCAAAAAAAAGTGGCGGCGCGACCCTCGCGGGCCGCGCCGGTGCCCTGCGGGGCTCAGAACGTGATGGTGTAGGTCAGCGAGGTCACCCGGCCGCGGCCGGCCCAGTAGTTCTGGTAGCCGGCCAGCTGCGACCAGCTCAGGATGTACTGCTTGTCGAACAGGTTCTCCACGCCCAGCGACAGCTTGCCGTCGCGGCCCAGGTCGTAGTTCACGCCCAGGTCGAACAGCGTGTAGCCGTGGGTCTTTTCCTCGTAGCTGAAGGTGGCGCCGTCGTAGGCGCGCGTGTCGTGGCCGGAGACGTGGCGGCCGGCCAGGGTGGTCGCGCCCAGGGTGGCGTCGGCGTTGGGCAGGAAGTTCCAGGTCACCGCCCAGGCGAACTTGTCCGGGTTGATGTCCAGCACGCCCAGCGGCTTGTTGAGCCCGCCCGCGCCGTAGCGGCCGGCCGGGTCGGCGGACCAGAACGCGGTCTTGCCGGTGATGTGCGAGTACAGCGCGGTGGCCTTCCACGCCTCGCTGATGCGCCACTCGCCGGTCAGCTCGGTGCCCTCGATGCGTACCGGCGCGCGCGACAGGATGAAGTCGCTGGTGTGCGGGTCCACCGCCAGCGAGGCGCCGAACGGCGACTTGGAGATGTAGTGGGTGGCGCCGAAGGCGGCGTTGTCGCCGTGCCAGTTGAAGCCGAACTCGTCGTTCTTGAAGATGATCGGCTCCAGGTCGCGGATGCGCGACACCGACTGCCCCGGCACGTTGATGTTGCGCAGCGGGATGCCGATGTTGGGCAGGGTGAAGCCCTCGCTGTAGGAGCCGTACACCGACCACTCGCTGCCGATGCGCCAGATCACGCCGGCGTTCTTCAGGTTCTCCTTGTACTTGAGCGAGCCGCCCTGCACGAACACGCGGTTGTTGTAGTAGGTGGTGGTGTAGCTGTTGACGGTGAGCTTGTCGTCCTCGCGGCGGTAGCCGGCGCTCAGCGTGAGCGGGCCGACGTCCCAGGACAGCTGGGCATACGGCGCGGTGCTCTTGTACTTCATCGGCGGCACCCACAGGCGGTCGGTCAGCGCCAGCCGCTGCTGCGCCTCGTCGCGGACGAAGTCCACGCCGGTGTGCAGCTCCAGCCCCTCGACGAACAGGTCCGGCCGCGTCCACGAGGTGCGCAGGCCCTTCTTGTGCGCGTCGATCTCGGACTGGTCGTACAGCGTGCCGAGCGGGGCGATCAGCGGGTCCTGCTTGTCCTCGGTGTTCTCCGGCAGGTAGCGCATCGCCTGGTCGGCCTTGTAGGCGTTGAGGTCCAGCGAGCCGCCGAGGAAGCGGTCGTGGGTGTACTGCACGTTGTACTGCTTGAAGTCGTTGAAGGCGTCCTTGGAGCCGAAGATGTGGCCCTTCTCCGAGGTGTTGGTGCGCGGCACGGCGCACGGCGGGTCGTCGGTGGGGCCGCGGCAGCCGAGCACCTGGACGTAGTCGCCCTTGCCCTCGATCTTGAAGCGGCTGTAGCTGGCCTGCAGGCGCTGGTCGTTGTCCTGGCCGAAGTTGAAGCCGCCCTTGAGGAACAGGTTCTTCGAGGTGGAGTCGGCCAGCGAGCCGCTGGTGTTGAGGCCGATGCGGCGGCCGTTGCCGTCGTAGGTGATGCCGCGGTCGATGTACGAGCCGGCCACCAGCAGGTCGTAGTTCTCCTGCTTGCGCGCGAAGGTCATCCCCACCTTCCAGCCGCCGCTGTCGCGCGGCCCCTGGGTCTGGTAGCGCGTGGTCAGCGTGGTCTCGTTGCCCATCTTGGTGGGCACCTTGGAGATGTAGTTGATGATGCCGCCGGCGGCGCCGATGCCCTCGGAGGCGGACGGGCCGTTGATCACCTCGACGCGGCCGACGATGCCCATGTCGGTGAAGGTGCCGTTGCGGGTGCCCTCGCGCAGCGGCGAGCCCTGCGGCACGCCGTCGAACAGGCGCAGCGGGATGCGCCCGCGCAGCGTCTCGCCGGTGTTGCTCATCGCCTGCGAGGACTCGGCGTAGCCGGGCACCGAGCGCGCCAGCACCGCGGTGGCGTCCTCGGTGACCAGCAGGGTGTGCTGGATCTCCTCCTTGGACACCACGGTGATCGCGCCGGGGATCTCGTCGATCGCCTTGGGGCTGCGCGTGCCGGTGACGATCACCTGGCCGAGCTCCACCGGCGTCTTCTCCTTCTTCCTGGCGTCCTTCGCGTCCTGGGTGTCCTTCGTGCCGGCGTCCTGCGCGGCGCCGTCCTGCGGCCCGGTCGCGCCACCGCGCGCGTGCGCGCCGAAGGCGGAGGCCAACAGGATGCTGCCGATCGCTGCGGTGAGTGGCTTGATCATGGGCGGTTCTCTTGGTGTGCGGGTGGCGGCGGGCCGGCGCGCGAGGCGGGCCCGTGGCATGGCGTGCGGTGCGTCAGGAGCGGCGTGCTGCTTCGGCCTGGGCGACGCCCTCCCCCGGCGTCACTACTCGCGCTGTGCTCGAAAGTGCGAGCGAGCCTATGCGCTTCGCCGCCGGCATAGAACCGGCGCGGACTATGTTCAGAGGCTAGTTTTTGTTGCTTACGAGCGAAGCAAAACTATGTCGCGGCGCAGCATCGGCCGCCGGCGCGCGCCGGCGCGCGCGGGCGCGTCAGGGCGCCGGCCGGCGCCGGTCCGCGCAACCGGACTGCACCGCGTTGCGGCTCTCCTGCAGCAGCGCCGTCACCAGCCGCACGCGCACGCTGGAACGCGACCACACGATGCCGATGCGCCGCGGCACCGTCGCGCCCGGCAGCGGGATGCGCGCCAGCCGCAGGCCCTCCGGCCAGGGCCGCGCCCAGTCCGGCACCAGCGACACGCCCAGCCCGCGGTCGACCATCACCGCGATCGCGTTGAGCGCGTTGAGCTCGAAGCGCTCGCGCGGCACGATGCCGTTGGCGCGCAGGTACTCGTCGGCCTGGCGGCCGCCCCACTGGTTGCGGTCGTAGCGGATCAGCGGCTGCGTCGCCAGCAGCTCGTGCGGGTCGCGCCCGGCCATGCCCGCGGGCGCCAGCACGATCAGCGGCTCCTCGCGCAGCAGCTGCCACTCGCAGGTCTTGGGCAGCGGGAACGGCGCCTGCAGCACCACCGCCGCGTCGAGCTCGCCGCCCTCCACCGCGCGGTACAGGTCGGCCGAGTAGCCCGGCTTGATGAACACGTTGATCTTCGGGAAGGCCTCCACCATCCGCGCCAGCACGTCCGGCAGCATGCCGGCCAGCGCGGTGGGGCAGGCGCCCAGGCGCAGCTCGCCGGAGACCGCGCTCTCGTTGGCCAGGCTGCGCAGGTCGGCCACCCCGCGCAGCAGCTCGCGGGTGCGCTCCAGGATGCGCGAACCCTCCTCGGTGACGCTCACCGTGCGGCCCACGCGGGCGATCAGCGGCGCGCCGATCTCGCGCTCCAGCGTGCGGATCTGCTGCGCCACCGCCGCCGGCGTGATGTTGAGCGCGCGCGCCGCCGCGGCCATCGAGCCCTGCTCGACGACGGTGACGAAGGTATGCAGGAACTGGGTTTCCACGGCGTCTCGCTACGCGCGCGGCGGGCGCGCATCCGGCGTCCGACTATAGCCGCCGCGGCGCGCGCCGCGACGTGCCGTTGGACATCCGCGCGGCGGGTCAGTCGTCCGCGTCGGCATAGATGGTCAGGCCCTTCAGCGAGCGCCGCGGCGGCGGGAAGCACAGGCTCGCCAGGTAGCCGACGGCGATGCACAGGAAGATCGAGATCGCCAGGTAGAAGTACGGGTGCACCAGCTTGAACCACCACGCCACCAGGGTGAGGCAGATGCTGGCGCCGATGCCGATCGCCACGCCCGGCGCGTTGGCGCGGCGGGTGAACATGCCCAGCGTGTAGGCGCCGGCGAAGCCGCCGCCGAGCAGGCCGGCCAGCTCGATCGAGACGTCGAACAGCGAGCGCACGTCGAAGCGCGACAGCAGCAGCGCCAGGCCGATCCCGACCAGGCCCACCGCCACCGTCATCAGCTCGGCGAAGAACACGCTCCGCTTCTGCGTGGGGTTCTTCACCAGCCGCTCGTAGAAGTCCACCGAGATTAGCGTGGCCACGCTGTTCATGATGCCCGACAGGGTGGCCATCGCCGCGGCGAAGATGCCCGCCACGATCAGCCCGGTCACGCCCATCGGCAGCTCGGCGGCGATGAACAGCGGGAAGGTGGCGTCGATCGGCAGCAGCGGGTTCATCCGCTCCGGGTGCGCCTTGTAGTAGACGAACAGCGCGGTGCCGATCAGGTAGAACACGAAGCCGCCCGGGATCATGATCGCGGCGAACGCCCAGATCGAGCGGCCCGCCTCCCTGTCGGACCGGGTCGACAGCGTGCGCTGCATCAGCACCTGGTCCTTGGGGAAGGTCAGCACCACGTCGAACAGCACCAGGATCACGAAGCCCCACACCGTGGCCTGGGTGAGGTCGAAGCTGAAGTCCAGGAGCTTCATCTTGTGCTCGGCCGTCGCGGTGGCCATGAACTCGCCCAGGCCGCCGTGCAGGTGCCAGACGATGAAGCCGATGGCGAAGATCGCGCCGCCCATCTTCACGATCACCTGCACCACGTCGGTCCAGATCACCGCCTTCATGCCGCCCATCGCGGTGTAGACGATGGTGAAGCCGCCCATCAGCACCACGCTCCAGGCGACGCTGATGCCGGTGATGGTGGCGATCGCCAGCGCCGGCAGGAACAGGATCACGCTCATCCGGCTGCCCAGCTGGGTGAGGATGCACAGCGCGCTGGCCAGCATGCGGATGGCCGGGTGGAAGCGCGTCTCCAGGTAGGAGAACACGCTCATCAGGTCCAGCCGGCGCAGCAGCGGCACGATCCACACCGCCACGAACATCAGCCCGAACACCGCGATCAGGTTGTTGGTGAGGTACTGCCAGTTGCTCTCGAACGCCTTGGCCGGGATCGCGATGAAGCTGATCGAGCTGGTGTTGGCCGCGTACAGGCTGATGCCGGCGGCCCAGAACGGGATGCTGCGGCCGCCGACGAAGAAGCTGGAGGTCGAGCCGCGCTTCTCGCGCAGGTAGAAGTACAGGCCGATGCCGATCATCGCGGCGAGGTAGGCCACGATCACGAGCCAGTCCAGCCAGCGCAGCAGCAGCTTGCCGGACTGCACCTGGGCCGAGGCGAAGGCGACGCGGCCGTCGCCGGCGGCGGTGGCGAGCAGCAGGCCGTCCCGCCAGGCGGCGGCCGCCGCCGCGTCGCCGGCGGTCGTGCCGGGCAGCGCCGCCCACGCGCCGGTGATGGTCTGGAAGGTGGTGGGCCGCACCGCGCCGTCCGCGCCGCGCAGCAGGTAGAGCAGGTTCGCCTGGCCGAGCGCGCGCGCCGCGCCGGCCGCCGGCGTGCCGGGCAGCGCGCCGCGCGGCGCCCAGCCCGCGGCGGGCGTCCAGCGCCACAGCCGCTCGCGGCCGCCGGCCGCGGCGGGCACGGTGGCGTACAGCGCCCCGCCCTGCGCCGCCAGCGTGGTCGCCGCCGTCGCGGTCGGCCAGCCGTCGGCCGCCGTCCACTGCGGACGCTCGGCTTCCGGCGCGAGGCGCAGCAGCCGCATCGCCGGCCCCGCCCGGCCCGCCAGGTAGACCAGGGTGTCGTCCAGCGCGCCGCGCGCCGCGGCCAGCGGCGCCGGCAACGGCGGCAGCGGCTGCAGCGACAGCGCGTCGCCGGCCAGGCGCAGCCGCGCCACGCCCTCGACCGCTTGCGGCGTACCGAGCAGCGCGTAGGCGCGCCGGCCGTCGCCGAACAGCCCGGCCAGGCGTGCCGGCACGGCGCCGCCGCGCCAGCGCAGCGGCCGCCAGGCGCCGCCCTGCGGGTCCAGCCCCCAGGGCGTGCCGCCGACGATCGCCACCGCCTGCCCGTCCACCGCAGCCAGGCCCTGCAGCGCGCCCGGCGCGGCGAGCGCGGGCAGCGGCGTGCGGCGCACCGGCGCGAGGCTGTCCGCCAGCGCCGGCTGGCACAGCAGCAGCAGGCCGCACAGCGCCAGCCACGCGGCGGCGCGGCGCAGCCGGCCCGGCCGCGGACGGGCGGCGCGACGGCAGCCCCGCGATGCCACGCTCATCCGGCCGCGGCCACGATCGCCTGCGCGCGCTTGAGGAAGGGCAGGTCGATCATGCGTCCGTCGACCACGAAGGCACCGCGGCCCGCGCGCTCGGCCTCGGCCGCCGCGGCGACGATGCGCCGCGCGGCCGCCAGTTCCGCCTCCGACGGCGCGAACGCCGCGTTGGCCAGCGCCACCTGGCGCGGATGGATGCAGCTCTTGCCCAGGTAGCCCAGCCGCCGCGCCATGCGCGCCTCCGCCGCGAAGCCGGCGTCGTCGGCCAGGTCGGCGAAGGCGCCGTCGAGGGCGAACACGTCCGCCTGCGCCGCCGCCATGCGCACCGCGAACATCGCCGCGTGCACGCTGGCGGCGTCGCGGCGGTCGATCCCCTGCGGCTCGAACAGGTCGCCCAGCCCCAGCTGCAGGCCGGCCACGCGCGGGTGCGCGCCGGCCAGCGCGGCGGCCCGCGCCAGCGCCAGCGGGGTTTCGATATTGACCAGCAGGCGGATCGGCGCGGCCACGCCGTTGGCCCGCTCGGCGCGCTCCACCGCGGCCGCGGCCGCGCGCAGCGCCGCGGCGGATTCCAGCTTGGGCAGGTTGAGCAGGGCCACGCCCGGGCACGCCACCGCGCGCAGGTCGTCCTCGAAGTACGGCGTGCCCGGCGCGTTGACGCGCACGATCACCACCTTGGCCGCGGCGCGGACCGCGGCCGAGCCGACGAAGGCGGCCACCTGCGCGCGCGCCTCGTCCTTGCGGCCCGCCGCGACCGCATCCTCCAGGTCGAAGGAGAGCGCGTCGGCCGGGCCGGCCAGCGCCTTGGCGAACAGCTCCGGCCGCGCCCCCGGCACGAACAGCTTGCTACGCATGGGCCACGACCGTCCTCGTCATGGGCGGCAGTGTGCGGCAAGGCAACGCGCGGAACGCACAGCACGGGCATGTTCATTCGATAGTTTTTCTATCGACCGGGCGGGCCACTGTAGGGCGCGCGGCACGCGCCCGCCAGGTGGCGGCGCCCCCGCAGCCCGGTATGCCGCGCGCATGCGGCCGGCAGCGCGCCCGCCGAACGCGCGGCAAATGTCGGCACGACCGTTCCGCGGCTTCCACTTGGGATGGCCCGCGCCCGGCATCATCTTTGATCCCGTGGCCGCCTTCCGCAGGCGCAGCCGCCGAGACCGCCGCCGGCGATGCTGGCGTATCCTCCAGGCCACCGTCCGACCGATGACCCACGTGCCCGCCCCCCTGCCCGCCGCCGACCCGGCGCTGGATGGTTTCCATCCGGCCGTGGCGGCCTGGTTCGCCCGCACCTTCGCGGCGCCCACCGCGGCGCAGGCGGCGGCGTGGCCGTCGATCCGCCGCGGCGAGCACACCCTGGTGGCCGCGCCCACCGGCTCGGGCAAGACGCTCACCGCCTTCCTCGCCGCGATCGACGCGCTGGTGCGCGAGGGCGTGGCGCGCGGCGGCGCGCTGCCGGACGAGACGCGGGTGCTGTACGTGTCGCCGCTGAAGGCGCTGTCCAACGACATCCGCATCAACCTGGAGGCGCCGCTGGAAGGCATCCGCGCCGAGCTGGAGGCGCGGGGCCTGCCCGACGTGGCGATCCGCACCGCGGTGCGCACCGGCGACACGCCGCAGGCCGAGCGCGCGTGGATGCGCAAGGTGCCGCCGCACCTCCTGGTGACCACGCCGGAGTCGCTGTACATCCTGCTCGGCTCGCCGTCGGGCCGCGAGGCGCTGAAGAGCGTGCGCGAGGTGATCGTGGACGAGATCCACGCGCTGGCCGACAGCAAGCGCGGCGCGCACCTGGCGCTGAGCCTGGAGCGGCTGGAATCGCTGTGCCAGCGGCGGCTGGTGCGCATCGGCCTGTCGGCCACGCAGAAGCCGATCGAGGCGGTGGCGCGCTTCCTGGTCGGCGAGGGCGAGGACGCCGCGCTGGCGCCGCTTGCTCCCGCTTCCCTGCGGGGTACGCGGGGAGGCGCCATGGATGGCGCCGGCTTTGAGGAGCGAGGAGAGGGCCGGGGTGAGGGGCCAGTCTCGCCGGATGCTCCGCACGAAGCGGATCCAACAACCAACGTCCTCGCAAGCCCCGCCCCCTCATCCGTCCCTTCGGGCCACCTTATCCCCGACGGGGAGAGGGAAGCATCGCGCTGCACGATCATCGACGTGGGTCACACCCGCCCGCGCGACCTCGCCATCGAGGTGCCGCCGGTGCCGCTGGAAGCGGTGATGTCCAACGACTGCTGGGCGCTGGTCTACGACCGCCTCGCCGCGCTGGCGCAGGCGCACCGCACCACGCTGGTGTTCGTCAACACGCGCCGGATGGCCGAGCGGGTGGCGCGGCACCTGTCCGAGCGCATGGGCAAGGAGCGGGTCGCCGCGCACCACGGCAGCCTCTCGCGCGAGCAGCGGCTGGACGCCGAGCAGCGCCTGAAGCGCGGCGAGCTGCAGGCGCTGGTCGCCACCGCCTCGCTGGAGCTGGGCATCGACATCGGCGACGTCGAGCTGGTCTGCCAGATCGCCTCGCCGCGCTCGATCGCCGCCTTCCTGCAGCGCGCCGGGCGCAGCGGCCACGCGGTGGGCGGCACGCCCAAGGCGCGGCTGTTCCCCACCTCGCGCGACGACCTGGCCGAGTGCGCGGCGCTGCTGGACTGCGTGCGCCGCGGCGAGCTGGACGCGCTGGTGCAGCCGCCGCAGCCGCTGGACGTGCTGGCGCAGCAGATCGTCGCCGAGGTGGCCTGCGCCGAATGGGACGAGGACGCGCTGTACGCGCTGGTGCGCCGCGCCCACCCGTACCGCGCGCTCGCACGCAAGGACTTCGACGCGGTGGTGCGCATGCTGGCCGAAGGCTTCACCACCCGCCGCGGCGCGCGCGCCGCCTACATCCACCGCGACGCCGTGCACCGCCAGCTGCGCGGGCGGCGCGGCGCGCGGCTCACCGCGGTCACCTCCGGCGGCACCATCCCCGACACCGCCGACTACCTGGTGGTGCTGGAGCCGCAGGCCACCGTGGTGGGCACGGTGAACGAGGACTTCGCGGTGGAGAGCCTGGCCGGCGACGTGTTCCAGCTCGGCAACACCAGCTACCGCATCCTGCGCGTCGAGCCGGGCAAGCTGCGCGTGGAGGACGCCAAGGGCGTGCCGCCGAACATCCCGTTCTGGCTGGGCGAGGCGCCGGGGCGCAGCGACGAGCTGTCCTTCGGCGTGTCGCGGCTGCGCGAGGAGATCGCCGCGCGGCTGGACGAGGGCGGCATCGCCGCCACGCTCGCCTGGCTGCAGGCGACGCTGGGCCTGGGCGAGGCGGCCGCGCAGCAGCTGGCCGAGTACCTCGCCCGCGCCAAGGCGGCGCTGGGCGTGCTGCCCACGCAGTCCACGCTGGTGTTCGAGCGCTTCTTCGACGAGTCCGGCGGCACCCAGCTGGTGATCCACTCGCCCTACGGCAGCCGGATCAACCGCGCCTGGGGCCTGGCGCTGCGCAAGCGCTTCTGCCGCCAGTTCAACTTCGAGCTGCAGGCGGCGGCCACCGAGGACGCCATCGTGCTGTCGCTGTCCACCAGCCACAGCTTCCCGCTGATCGAGGTGGCGCGCTACCTGCACTCCGCCAGCGCCGAGCACGTGCTGGTGCAGGCGCTGCTCGACGCGCCGCTGTTCCCCACCCGCTGGCGCTGGAACGCGGTGACCGCGCTGGCGCTGCCGCGCTTCGTCGGCGGCAGGAAGGTGCCGCCGCAGCTGCAGCGCATGAAAAGCGAGGACCTGCTCGCCACCGTGTTCCCCGACCAAGTGGCCTGCCTGGAGAACATCGTGGGCGAGCGCGAGGTGCCCGACCATCCGCTGGTGAACCAGACCCTGCACGACTGCCTGCGCGAGGCGATGGACACCGACGGCCTGCTGCGCCTGCTGCGCGGGCTGGAGGAGGGGCGCATCGCGGTGGTCGCGCGCGACCTCGCCGCGCCGAGCCCGCTGGCCAGCGAGGTGCTCACCGCCGCGCCCTACGCCTACCTCGACGACGCGCCGCTGGAGGAGCGCCGCACCCAGGCGGTGCAGGCGCGCCGCTGGGGCGACCCCGCCGACGCCGGCGACCTCGGCCGGCTCGACCCGGAGGCGATCGCCGCGGTGCGCGCCGAGGCCTGGCCCGAGGTGCGCAGCGCCGACGAGATGCACGAGGCGCTCAACGTGCTGGGCGGCGTCACCGCGACGGAGGCCGCGGCCAACGAGGGCTGGACCGGGCGCCTGCAGGCGCTCGCCAGGTCGCGCCGCGCCACGCTGCTGCTGACCCCCATGCCCCTCGACGCTCCCTTGGCTCCCCCTCCCCTCCGGGGTACGCGGGGAGGCGCCATGGATGGCGCCGGCTTTGAGGAGCGGGGAGAGGGCCGGGGTGAGGGGCCGCCCTTGCCGGGCGCCCCGGGAAAGCCCGCTTCGAACGAGTCGGTCGCAAGCCCCGACCCCTCATCCCAACCTTCTCCCCGGAGGGGAGAAGGGGCGAACGCGGTGGGCGGTATCGCTGCGCATGAAGCTTCCGGCAATCCCACTCGCGCCGCTTCGCATGGAACGCCGGTTTGGATCGCCGCCGAACGCCTCCCCCTCTGGCAAGCCATGCACCCCCACGCGACGATGCAGCCGCCCATCGCCGCCCCCGCCGAATACGCCGAACAACCCTGGGACCGCGAGGACGCCCTGCGCGAGCTGCTGCGCTGCCGCCTCACCGGCCTCGGCCCCGCCACCGCGCCGCGGCTCGCCGCCGCGCTGGGCGTGGACACCGGCGACGTGGAGCTGGCGCTGCTCCGCCTGCAGTCGGAAGGCTACGTGATGCAGGGCCGCTTCAGCCCCGACGCGGCGGACACCGAATGGTGCGAGCGCCACCTGCTGGCGCGCATCCACCGCTACACCATCGGCCGGCTGCGCCGCGAGATCGAGCCGGTGAGCCGGCGCGACTTCCTGCGCTTCCTGCTCGACTGGCAGCACGTCGCGCCGGCCGCGCGCATGCACGGCCCGGACGCGCTGCCCGCCGTGCTGGCGCAGCTGGAAGGCTACGAGGCCGCCGCCGGCGCGTGGGAGAGCGAGCTGCTGCCGGCGCGCATCGCCGACTATTCGAGCCGCTGGCTGGACGAGCTGTGCCGCGCCGGCCGCGTCGGCTGGAGCCGCCTGCGCGCGGGCGGCGGCGGCGGCCCGGTGCGCGCCACCCCGATCGTGCTTCTGCCGCGCCGGCAGATGGCCGTCTGGACGTCCGTCGCCGCCGACGCCGCCGCGCAGGAGGCGCTGCCGTCCTCGCGCGCGCAGGCGGTGGCCGACGCGCTGGCCGCGCACGGCGCGCTGTTCTTCGACGAGCTGCTGGACGCCACGCGCCTGCTGCGCAGCGAGCTGGAGGACGCGCTGGGCGAGCTGGTCGCCGCCGGCCGCGTCACCGCCGACAGCTTCGCCGGCCTGCGCGCGCTGCTGCTGCCCGCCGCGCAGAAGCAGGCCGGCCGCCACCGCCGCCTGCGCCGGCACCTGCTCACCGAGATCGAGCATGCGGGACGCTGGGCATTGGTGCGGCGGGTTTCGCCGGGCGGTACGGCTCCTCCTCCCCGCCAGGGCGAAGGCCGGGATGAGGGATCGGGGCTTGCGACCGACTCGCTCGAAGCGCGCTCTTTCGGGGCGCCCGGCAAGGGCGGCCTCCCACCCCGGCCCTCTCCTCGCTCCTCAAAGCCGGCGCCATCCACGGCGCCTCCCCGCGTACCCCGCCGGGGAGAGGGGGCAGGCAGCGCGGGGATGCAGCGGGACGAGGCGGTCGAGCACGTCGCGCGCACCCTGCTCGCCCGCTACGGCGTGGTGTTCTGGAAGCTGCTGGAGCGCGAGGCGCCGTGGCTGCCGTCGTGGCGCGAGCTGCTGCGCGTGTACCGCCGGCTGGAGGCGCGCGGCGAGATCCGCGGCGGCCGCTTCGTCGAGGGCCTGGTCGGCGAGCAGTTCGCGCTGCCGGAGGCGATCCCCGCGCTGCGCGCGGTGCGCGCGCGGCCGCCGGACGGGCAGCTCGTCGCCCTGAGCGGCAGCGACCCGCTCAACCTGGTCGGCACCGTGCTGGCCGGCGAGAAGCTGCCGGCGCTGGCCGGCACCCGCGTGCTGTACGAGGACGGCGTGCCGGTGGCGGCGCTGCTGGCGAACCGGCCGCAGTTCCTCGCCGAGGCCGACGGCGCCGCGCAGGCGCGCTGGCGCGCCGCGCTGCGGCGCCGCCCGGACGGCGAGGCAGGCGGGGTCAGCTTGACGGGTTAGCCTGCGCCGATCGCGGCCGGAGGCCGCTCCCACGAAAACGCGGCGGCCCGTGGGAGCGGCCTCCGGCCGCGAAAGCAAGGCCCGAGAAGGCCCCGCTTGACACATCAGTCGCTGTAGTCGGCGATGTGGATCAGCAGCCCGTCGCGCACGCGGAACTCGCTGCGCCCGTCCAGGGCGAGCACCTGCCCCGCGCGCACGCCGTTGGGCAGGTCCAGCGCGAACACGCCCTCGAAGGCGATGCCCACCCGCGCCACGCCGTTGCTCTCGGCGTAGGAGGTGATGGTCTGCCGGCGCCGCGCGAACAGCGGCCGCGTGCGCTCGGCCAGCCGGCGCAGCTCCGCGATGCCCTCGGTACGCACGGTGACGGCGCCGCCGGCGACGTTCTCGAACACCACCTGCGGATGCACCGTGGCCAGCATGCCCTCCACGTCGAGGCGGTTGTAGGCGTCGAGGTAGCGGTCGATCAGCGCGCGCATGGCGGTCCGGCGGAAGGGAGGCGGCGCGAGCATAGCGCCCGCGCCGCCTCACCTGCACTCACCGCTTCACGTTGTCGGTCTGCTCGATGAAGCGCGCCACGTTGTCGTGCAGCGCCTTCAGCGACGCCTCGTGCGCGTAGACCATGTGGCCGGACGGGTACCAGGCGTAGCTGATGTTCTTCTGCAGCGCGGCCGGGATCGGCAGGTGGCGCATCTCGTAGTCGGCGGCGAAGTAGGGCGTGGCCAGGTCGTAGTAGCCGCCGTTCAAGAACACCTTGAGGTCGGGGTTGGTCTTCATCGCCATCGCCAGGTCGCCCATCACGTTGAGCGCGCCGTCGCGGCCGTGGTGCTTCAGGCCCCAGTCGTCGATGTCGGCGAACAGGCGGTACTGGCGGCCCTCGCCGAACTTGAGCTGCCGGCGCACGTAGTCGTTGAAGGCGGCCACGTAGGCCGAGCTGATCGCCGAGGACTGCGGGTCGTATTCGGACTCCTTGCTCAGCGGGTCCAGCGAGGGGCCGGCGAAGCGGCTGTCCAGGCGGCCGGTGGTGAGGTCGCCGTCGGCCTGCAGCTCGTGCTCGAACATGCCGCCGCTGACGCGCAGGTCGGCCTTGAGCAGGTAGGCCACCGGCAGGCCGGTGTACTGGTGCAGCTTCTCGGCCACCGCCTGCTTGCGCGCCGGGTCGAGCGCGGCGCCGGCGATCAGCGCGCTGGCGTACTCGCCCTGCGCGAACTGCTCCACCTCGCGCAGGAACGGCTCCAGCGCGGCCGGCGGCTGCGGCAGCTTGTGGTGGTAGTACGCGGTGGCGGCGAAGGTGGGCAGCGCCAGCACGTAGGGCAGGTCCATGCCCGGGTTGTGCTCCGGGCCGTCGATGCTGTTGTCGAAGCTCAGGATCTGCGAGAGCAGGATCACGCCGTTGAGGTCCACGCTGTCCTCGTTCTCCAGGTCGTTCGCCAGCACCGCCGAGCGGGTGGTGCCGTAGCTCTCGCCGAACAGGTACTTGGGCGAGTTCCAGCGGCCGTACCTGGACAGGAACTGGGTGACGAACTGGGCGAAGGCGTGGCCGTCGCCGTCCACGCTGTAGATCTCCTTCTTGCGGTCCTTCATCTGCTCGTCGCGCTTGGACTTGTCCTCGTCGGCGGCGATCAGGCGGCTGAAGCCCGCGCCCGGCGCGTCGATGAACACCAGGTCGGAGGCGTCGAGCAGGCTGTAGTCGTTGTTGACCAGGCCGTAGGGCGCGGCGGGCGTGTGGCTGTCGTCGCTGGTCACCACGCGCCTGGGGCCGAACGCGCCCATGTGCAGCCACACCGTGGCCGAGCCGGGGCCGCCGTTGTAGATGAAGGTGACCGGCCGCTTCGCGGGGTCCGCGCCCTTCTTGAAGTAGGCGGCGTAGAACATGCTGACGGTGGGCTCGTCCTCCTTGTCGCCCTTGCCGTGCAGCACCAGCGTGCCGGCCACCGCCTTGTAGTCGATGCGCCTGCCCTCGACGCTGACGCTGCCCTCGCTCTCGGACGACTGCGGCTGCACCAGCGCGGCGTCGGGCTTCGCCTCCGGCTTGTCGGCCTTGTCCTTGTCCTTGTCGGCGGCGAAGGCGCTGCCGGCGAGCAGCAAGGCGGCCAGGGCCGCGGCGAGGGGGAGCTTGCGCATGGGGATCATCCTGCGGGGGTGGCGGAAATCGGGCCAGCTTGGCGCAGTGCGCGCCGGCTTTTCATACCCCAGAAGTCATGCCTTCAGAACGTGAGCAGGCCGATCGCCAGCAGCGCGAGCAGCAACCCCAGCGCGTTCACCCGGTTCAGCCGCTCGCGGAAGGCCAGCACGCCGACCAGCGCGCCCAGCGCCACCACGCCCAGGTTCATGCCGGCGAACACCAGCGCCGGATCGCGCGGCAGCGCCTGGTGCGCGCGCAGGTAGGCGTAGATGTTGGCGAAGTTGAGCGCGCCCAGCAGCAGGCCCGCCGCCAGGCTGCGCGCGGTGAACGGCGCGCCGCCGCGCACGCGCCCGAGCGCGGCCAGCGCGAAGGCCACCGGCAGCGCCAGCGCGAACATCGCCTGCAGCGAGGCGCCGATCGGCACGCCGGCCGCGGCCACGCGCTTGAGCAGCACGTCGATCGCGCCGAAGCCGGCGAACACCGCCAGCGGCCAGACCCAGGCGCCGGCGCCCGCACCGCGCGCGCCGCGCTCCGGGCGCCAGACCATCGCCGCCAGCGCCAGCAGGCCGAGCAGCAGCCCGGCGCCCAGGCGCGGCGTCAGCGCCTGGCCGAACAGCGCGAACGCGGCCAGCAACGAGAGCAGCAGCGACAGCCGCTGCGCCACTTCCGAACGCACGATGCCGGCGTGCCGCACCGACGCGCCCAGCGCGAGGAAGATCGCCGGCAGCAGCACGCCCAGCGCGGCCAGCGCGAGCCACGGCGCGCCCGGCTGCCCGAGCGGCGCCAGCGGCGGACGCAGCACCAGCGCGGTCAGCCCGCCCGCCATCGCGTAGTTCCACGCCACCATCTGGCCGACGTCCGTGCGCCAGCGCCGCGCCAGCTTGAGCAGCACGGAGACCAGCACGCTGCAGGTGATCGCGCAGAGCAGATCGATCATGGGAGGGCATCGCCGGCGAAGGCGCGCAGCTTAATCCATGGGCCGGGTCGCGGCCCATGTCGGGGACGATGGCATGGTGCGGGCGGGCAATGCCTTCGAGGGATTCCGCGTCGCCGGGCCATGGCGACTGATGCGGCATGGCGTGGGCTTCGTTCCGGCGACCCGCTCTTCGCGGCCGGAGGCCGCTCCCGCAAAGGAGCAGGAAACGCGGCATCCGCGCCCGCTGCTCCCTCTCCCTTGCGGGGTACGCGGGGAGGCGCCATGGATGGCGCCGGCTTTGAGGAGCGGGGAGAGGGCCGGGGTGAGGGGCCGCACTGGCGACAAGGCCTCGATGACGGCCGTGGCACCGCCGCCCGGCGCTTGCGCCAAGTCATTCCTGGCCCCGGTTCTCTCCACAAGGCCGCGAAGAATCAGCGCACCCGGCGAATCGCCACCGCGCGCACGCGAACGCGCGCATGCCCGGCCCCGCCGGCCGGCCCACCGCTAGACCGACCGCTTCAGCACCGCCGCCTCGCGCGCCAGCAGCTCGATGCCGGCCCAGTCGCCGGCCGCCAGCCTGTCCGCCGGGGTGAGCCAGGAGCCGCCCACGCACAGCACGTTGGGCAGGGCGAGGAAATCCGGCGCGCTGGCCAAGCCGATGCCGCCGGTGGGACAGAAGCGCAGCTGCGGCAGCGGGCTGGCCCAGGCGCCGAGCAGCCTGACGCCGCCCGCGGGCACGGCGGGAAAGAACTTCAAGTGCCGGTAGCCGCGCTCCAGCAGGGCCATCGCCTCGCTCGCCGTGGCCGCGCCGGGCAGCAGCGGCAGCGCGCTGTCGTCGGCCGCGTCGAGCAGGCCGGGCGAGACGCCCGGCGAGACGGCGAAGCGCGCGCCGGCGCGCTCGGCCGCCGCGAGGTCGCCGGCCGCGAGCACCGTGCCCACGCCCACCACCGCGTCCTCCACCTCGGCGGCGATGGCGCGGATCGCGTCCAGCGCCGCCTGCGTGCGCAGCGTCACCTCGATCGCGCGGATGCCGCCGGCCACCAGCGCGCGCGCCATCGGCACCGCGTGGCGCGCGTCGTCGATGATCACCACCGGGATCACCGGGGCGAGCCTCATCACGCTCTCGACCCGGGCCTGCTTGTCGCTCATCGTGGTCATCACAGCACTCCCGCGCCGAGGTCGGCGGTGGTGGCGTGGGCGCGGAACAGGCCGAACAGCTCGCGGCCCATGCCGGTCCGGTGCGCGGAAAGGTCGGCGGCGGCCGGCGCGCGCGCGGCGAACTCGGCGGCGTCGACCAGGACGTCCAGACGTCCGTTCGCGGCGTCGAGGCGGATCGGGTCGCCGTCGCGGATCTTCGCAATGGCGCCGCCCGCCTCCGCCTCCGGCGTCACGTGGATCGCCGCCGGCACGCGGCCGGAGGCGCCGGACATGCGCCCGTCGGTGAGCAGCGCGATGCGGTGGCCGCGGTCCTGCAGCACGGCCAGCGTGGGCGTGAGCTTGTGCAGCTCCGGCATGCCGTTCGCGCGCGGCCCCTGGAAGCGCACCACGGCGACGAAGTCGCGGTTGAGCTCGCCGCGGTCGAAGGCGCGCTTCACCTCGTCCTGGTCGTGGAACACCACCGCCGGCGCCTCGATCAGCATGCGGTCCTCCGGCACCGAGGACACCTTGATCACCGCGCGGCCGAGGTTGCCGTCGAGCAGGCGCAGGCCGCCGTCCGGGCGGAACGGCTCGCTGGCCGCGCGCAGCACGCCGCGGTTGCCGCTCTCCTTCGGCACCGGCGTCCACGCCAGCGCGCCGGCCGCGTCGAGCGAGGGCACCTGCGCGTAGCGCGCCAGGCCCGGGCCCGCCACGGTCTGCACGTCGGCGTGCAGCAGGCCGGCGCCGAGCAGCTGGTCGATCAGGAAGGCCATGCCGCCGGCCTGGTGGAACTGGTTCACGTCGGCGTAGCCGTTGGGATACACGCGCGCCAGCAGCGGCACCGCGGAGGACAGCGCGTCGAAGTCCTCCCAGCGCAGCTCGATGCCCGCCGCGCGCGCCATCGCCACCAGGTGCAGCAAGTGGTTGGTGGAGCCGCCGGTGGCGTGCAGGCCGATCACGCCGTTGACGACGCTGCGCTCGTCCAGCAGCCGCCCGAGCGGCAGGCGCTCGTGCGCCATCGCGGCGGCGCGCTCCACGGCGTGCACGGTGAGCGCGTCGCGCAGCGGCGTGTCCGGCGGCACGAAGGCGCTGCCCGGCAGTTGCAGGCCCATGATCTCCATCAGCATCTGGTTGGAGTTGGCGGTGCCGTAGAAGGTGCAGGTGCCGGGCGCGTGGTAGGACGCCGCCTCCGCCTCCAGCAGCTCGGCGCGCGTGGCCTTGCCCTCGGCGTAGGCCTGGCGCACCTTGGTCTTCTGCTCGTTGGGGATGCCGCTGGGCATCGGCCCCGAGGGCACGAACACGCCGGGCAGGTGGCCGAAGCCGAGCGCGCCGATCAGCAGGCCCGGCACGATCTTGTCGCAGATGCCCAGGTACAGCGCGCCGTCGAACATGTCGTGCGACAGCGCCACCGCGGTGGCCATTGCGATCAGGTCGCGCGAGAACAGCGACAGCTCCATGCCGGCGCGCCCCTGGGTGATGCCGTCGCACATCGCCGGCACGCCGCCGGCCACCTGCGCGGTGGCGCCGGCCGCGCGCGCGGCTTCCCGGATCAGCGCAGGGTAGCGCTCGTACGGCTGGTGCGCCGAGAGCATGTCGTTGTAGGCGGTGACGATGCCGAGGTTGGGGCCGCGGCCCTCGCGCAGCGCGGCCTTGTCCTGCGGGTTGCAGGCGGCGAAGCCGTGCGCGAGGTTGCCGCAGGACAGGTGCTGGCGATGGGTGCCGTCGACGCGGCCGGCCGCGTCGACGCGCGCCAGGTAGGCCGCGCGACTGGCGCGGCTGCGCTCGGCCAGGCGGGCGGTGACTTCGGCGACGGTGGGATGCAGCGTGGTCATGGATCGGTCCGGGGTGGCGTTGGCTGGAAGCGGCGCCGCGGCGGCGGGCCGGCGCGCTCCTGGCGGAAGGGCGGTGCGGCGCTCACGGGCACCAGTACACCTCGAGCGGCACGCGCCGCTGGGTCAGCACGGCGCGCACCGGGTACTGCGCGGCCTCGCCGCGTCCCTCCAGGGCCGCGGCGAGCAGGGCGCGCTTGGGCGCGCCCTCGATGTGCAGGATCAGCGCGCGGGTGTCGAGCAGCGCGGGCAGGGCGAGGGTGATGCGCGGCTCGCCCGCGCCGGCGGCGCGCATCGGCAGCACCGGCACGCGACCGTCCGGGTCCAGCGCCTCGACCAGGCGGTCGCCGCCGGGGAAGAACGAGGCGGTGTGCCCGTCGGCGCCCATGCCCAGCACCACCGCGTCGAACGGCCGCGGCAGCGCGCGGATGCGCTGGCGCGCCTCGGCGCAGCCGGCCTCGGGCGTGTCGGCGCCGGTGTAGAGCGGCACGAACCGCGCCGCGGCCGCCGCGCCCTGCAACAGCTGCGCCTTCACCAGGCGCGCATTGGAGCGCTCGCTGTCCTCGTCCACCCAGCGCTCGTCGACCAGGGTGACCCGCACCTTGTCCCACGCCAGCGCCTGCCGCGCCAGGCGCTCGAAGAAGCGCACCGGCGTGCTGCCGCCGGACACCGCCAGCACCGCCGCGCCGCGCGCGGCGATGCCCTCGCGCAGCAGGCCGGCCACGCGCCCGGCCAGCGCGGCCGCCAGCGCCGGGCCGTCGTCGAAGCTGTACATGGCGATGCGGGGATCAGGCATGTCCACGTTCTCCTGCGGACGCTACGCCGGGCGCCGGCAATGGCCGGTGAAGCGCCGGCGCGATCGTCCGCCGCGCCTCAGTCACTGTCCTCGTTCCAGGTGCGGCCGTCGCGCTCGATCAGCGCCACCGCCGCGCTCGGCCCCCAGCTGCCGGCCGCGTACGGGCGCGGCGGCTCGCTGCTGGCGGCCCAGGCGTCGAGGATCGGATCGGCCCAGCGCCAGGCGGCCTCCACCTCGTCGCGGCGCATGAACAGGGTGGGATTGCCGCGCACCACGTCCAGCAGCAGGCGCTCGTAGGCGTCGGGCTGCTGCACGCCGAAGGCCTCGGCGAAGCTCATGTCCAGCGGCACGTGGCGCAGGCGCAGGCCGCCGGGGCCGGGATGCTTGATGGTCAGCCACAGCTTCACGCCCTCGTCCGG
This sequence comes from Fulvimonas soli, assembly GCF_003148905.1. GTDB lineage: Bacteria > Pseudomonadota > Gammaproteobacteria > Xanthomonadales > Rhodanobacteraceae > Fulvimonas > Fulvimonas soli. Next base: position 221,917 of record NZ_QGHC01000002.1, read on the forward strand.
CTGCAGGCGCAGCACCAGGCGGTTCTGCGCCAGCGGCCCCGCGGCGTCGAAGATCGAGTGCGGCACCGGCTTGAACGCCACCACGATCTCCGACACGCGCTCGGCCAGCCGCTTGCCCGTGCGCAGGTAGAACGGCACGCCGGCCCAGCGCCAGTTGGCGATCTCCGCCTTCAGCGCCACGAAGGTCTCGGTGTCCGAGTGCTTGCCGTCCAGCTCCTCCAGGTAGCCGGGCACCTTCTGCCCCTCGGCCACGCCGGCGCGGTACTGGCCGCGCACGGTGAGCTGCGCCGCGTTGTGGCCGTCGATCGGCTTGAGCGCGTGCAGCACCTTGAGCTTCTCGTCGCGCACCGCGTCCGGCGACAGCGAGGCCGGCGGCTCCATCGCCACCATGCACAGCAGCTGCAGCATGTGGTTCTGCACCATGTCACGCAGCGCGCCGGCGCGGTCGTAGTAGGCGCCACGGCGGCCCACGCCCAGCGTCTCGGCCACGGTGATCTGCACGTGGTCGATGTGCCCGGCGTTCCACAGCGGCTCGAACAGCGCGTTGCCGAAGCGCAGCGCCAGCAGGTTCTGCACCGTCTCCTTGCCGAGGTAGTGGTCGATGCGGAAGGTCTGCGACTCGGCGAACACGCGGCCCACCGCGTCGTTGATGCGGTTGGCGCTCTCCAGGTCGCGGCCGATCGGCTTCTCCAGCACCACCCGCGACTGGCCCTGGTTGAGGCCGTGGCTGCCCAGGCGGTTGCAGATGTCCTCGAACAGCTCCGGCGAGGTGGACAGGTAGAACACCCGCACGTGCCCGGGCTCGGCGGCGATCAGCTCGGCGAACTCCTTCCAGCCCTCGTCCTTGCGCGCGTCCAGCGGGCGGTAGTGCACCAGGCCGAGGAATTCCTCCAGCCTGGCGTGCGAACCGGCCAGCGCCTCGCGCACCTGGGCGCGGTAGCCCTCGTCGTCCAGCCCCTCGCGCGCCACGCCGATCACCCGGCTGCCGGCCTGGATCTGCCCGTCGGCGTAGCGGTGCAGCAGCGCCGGCAGCAGCTTGCGCATGGCGAGATCGCCGGTACCGCCGAAGATGACCAGATCGAACGGATCGACCTGCGGACTGGATGCATTCACGGGCGAACACCTCGGAGCGTCGGGGAAGGCGGCGAGCCACCGGAGAGAGGAACGGATGGTACCAGTTACATACCACGGGCGGTACAGGTATCGCGGTGCATACGAATGCAGCCGCGGCCGGGATGCCGATCCGGCATTGCCTTCGCTTGCCGGGCGGGTTTTGGCATGCGCCGGAGACAAACGTCCGCTCCACGCATCGATCGGGGCGGTTGTCCGCACCTTTTCTCCGATCTGCCGGCTTCTTCGCCGAGATGCCCCGACGGCCGGATTTCACCCTTGGACGTGGACGCCCCGCAACCGCCGAGTCCCGCTGGTCTACCCCGGAAACCCATCCAGAATCGGCAGCTTGCCGAAACTGGTGTGTCATTGGTATCTTGTCATGATGGAATCCGTACTCACCAGCGAATACCGCCGCCTCAGCCGCGACCCGGCCACCCAGCAGCCGCTGGCCTACCTGCGGCTGCGCCAGGCCATCCGCAACGTGATCGACCAGCGCGGCATCGAGCCGGGGCAGGCGCTGCCCAGCGAGCGCGACCTGTCGCAGGCACTGGGGCTGTCGCGCGTCACCGTGCGCAAGGCGATCGGCGGGCTGGTGGAGGAAGGCCTGCTGACCCAGCGCCACGGCGCCGGCACCTTCGTCGCCGAGCGCATCGTCAAGCCGATGTCGCGGCTCACCAGCTTCACCGAGGACCTGCGCGCGCGCGGCCTCAACCCGCGCTCGGAATTCTTCGAGCGCGGCATCGGCGAGGTGACGCCCGAGGAGGCGATGGCGATGAACCTGTCGCCCGGCGCGCCGGTGGTGCGCCTGCATCGCGTGCGCTACGCCGGCGACGAGCCGCTGGCGATCGAGCGCAGCGTGGTGCCCGCCAGCGCGCTGCCCGACCCCGCGCTGGTGCACGACTCGCTCTACGAAGCCCTCGAACAGCGCGGCTGCCGTCCCCGCCGCGCCCTGCAGCGCCTGCGCGCCGTGCTGCTCACCGCCCAGCACGCCCGCCTGCTGCACGTCGCCGTCGGCAGCGCCGGCCTGGCCATCGAGCGCCGCAGCTTCCTCGACGACGGCCGCATCGTCGAGTTCACCAGCTCGTGGTACCGCGGCGACATCTACGACTTCGTGGCGGAGTTGCAGACCGATTGAGTTTCGACTCTCGATGGTGACGCCGCGCGCTATGATCCGCCAATGAATCCAGCAGCCCTCTCAGCCTCGCCGGCCGCCTTGCAACAGCGCATACGCCAGAGCCTCGAGGCCGGCAAGCTGGAGGAAGCGCAAGCGGCGCTGGAATCTCTTATCGCGCTAGAGCCGGCCAATACCGACGCACTCATCGAATTGGCCGACATCATGTTCAAGCGCGGTCGGTTCCGCGCCTCCAGCCGACCGCTGCTCCAGGCGGCACGTCGACTGCCCAGGAACGCGCCGCTGATCCTGGAACTCGTGCAGCATCTGATCGCGCGCGGAGAGATCGTCGTCGCCCGCGCCTGCCTGACGCTGCTCGCGCAAGCTCCCGATCCGCCGTCCGAACTGCTTGTTGCCCAGGCACGGATGCGCTTTTCGCTCGGCGAGCTGGATGAAGCGCTGGCGCTGATGAGGCAGGCGATTCGTGCCGGGGCAGATGCGCCGGGCGAGCTTCACTTGTATGCAATGCTGCTCCAGTTCGGCGGCGCCCTCGGCGAGGCCGGGGCCGTACTGGAACGCTGCCTCGAACGCTGGCCGCATTTCGGCGACGCGGCCATGGTGCTGGTCAACCTGCGCAAGCAGAAACCGGAGTCCAACCGTCTGGCTTGGCTGGATGAACAGCTGGGTCGGCTGCCCGATGCATCCGCCGGGCCAGACCATGCGTTCAATCGGGCCGAGTTCGAATATGCGCGCTTCAAGACACTGGACGATCTGGGCCGTCACAACGAGGCGTGGGATTCGCTTGCGCGTTGCAACGCACTCATGCATGCATTGAACCCCTACGATGCCGATGCCGAGGAAGCCGTTACCTCGGCATTGATCGCAATGCCCGCCGTATCCGCACCTGTTACCGCCTTCGAGGGCCCCACACCCATCTTCATCGTCGGCATGCCGCGTTCCGGCACGACCCTGCTGGACCGCATGCTGTCCAGCCATTCCCGGATCACCTCTGCTGGAGAGATCATCGAATTCTGGCGGCAGCTTCACTGGGTGGCCGATGTGAAACCGGCCAGAGCCGAGGGGCTACTCAGATTGATCGAACGCAGTGCGGATATCGACTACCGCGAGGTCGGTGCGCGCTACCTTCAGCAAACTCAATGGCGGGCGCAAGGCCGCGCCTACTACATCGACAAGCTGCCGGCCAACATCCAGATGGTCGCGTTCATCCGGCGAGCATTGCCCCACGCGCCTATCCTGCACATGGTGCGTGATCCGATGGATACCTGCTTTTCGAACTTCAAGGCGATGTTCGGCAACGTCTCGCCGTATAGCTACGAACTTGGCGCGCTGGCGCACTATTACCGGCAATACTCGCGCCTGGTGCAGCATTGGCGCGCGACCTTGCCGGGCGCCATGCTTGAGATCCCATATGCAATGCTGGTGCAGGATCCGCAGACCACGTTGAGCCGTGTGCTCGCCCGTTGCGGGCTGGACGTGGAACAAGCCTGCCTGCGTCCCGAACGCAACACTACGCCGGTCGCCACGCCGAGCAGTCCGCAGGTGCGGGAATCGATCCATACCCGTGGCATCGGCCAGTGGCGAAGCTACGCACGGCAATTGGAGCCTCTGCGACAGGCATTGGCCATTTCGATCGAGTGACGGCGCAGCCGCTGCAGCACGCTGCGGAAAGTCTGCCGCAGTGGGCGCCCTCTGCGGCAATTCGAACGCAAGTCGAAAGGCCGTCGCGCCGTCCTTCCGCAAAGCCGACGAAAAAAAGCCACCGGTCTCGCGACCGGTGGCTTCGTCATGCAAGTCGCTCGCCTCGTCAGTAGTCGTACGTAACCGACAGGCGCACGGTGCGGGGCGTCTGCCAGAAGATCCCCTCGCCGTAGGCATTGTTGATGGAGATCAGGTCCGGGGCCGGAGTGGCGCCATCCGGACCCAGGCCACCGTTGTAAGCGGCCTCGCCGGTGGGATTGGTCTGCAACGCCCTCTGCTGGTTCAGCGCGTTGAAGATATCCAGGTGGAAGCCGAGCTTGTGGTCCGCGAATGCCGGCATGTAGTGCAAGCCGAGATCGAGCTCTTCGGTCCACGGCGTGTGGCCCACGGAACCCGGCGTGACGCGCACGCCATGGCACCAATGGTAGTTGCCGCCGCCGCCGTTGTTGTAGCCGGTCGGATCGCCGACGCCATTGGGGCCGTAGTAGCCCAGGCACTCCTTCGGAATGCCCGACTGCGCCAGCAGCGTGCCGGACACCAGCCATTCCGGGCTGATCTGATAGGACCCGCGCGCACGGATCTGGTGCTTGCGGGTATTGATCAGCTCGCCGTACTGGCCGTCCATGAGCTCCGCGCTGTCCCAGTCCTCGGTCTTGGAGACATCGCCCTGGCCGAAGTCGGAACGCACCTGGCCCTCGGTGTTGCCGAAACCATGCGTGAAGGTGTAGTCGACGCGCGCTTCCCACTTGCCATCGAACGGATGCTCGAGGTAGAGGTTCACCGAGCCGATCTTGCGAACCGCACCCTTCGTGTAGCCCCAGTCCTGCTTGGTCATCGGCACGATGACGCGATTGGAACCGTCGTTCGAGACCAACAGCATGTCATTGGTCTTGCCCGGATTGATCAGGCGGCAATAGGAAGCACCGTAGATGGAGTCGGAGTAGTCATCCACGTTCAGCCCCATCTGGGCTGCCTTCGCGCCAAGCCGGTAGGCCGAGCACTCGTCGTCGATCGCAGCCTTCAGGTCGCGCCACATCGCCTTGGCGCCGTAGACCCAGTTGTCGCCCAGCTTCTTGTCGAAGCCGACGATGAACTCGTCCACGTACTCCGGCTTCAGGTTGCGCGCGGTCACCTGCTGCGGATCCTTGGGCAGGCCGAACTCGCCGTCGGGCGAGGTGGGCGCGCCTATCTGCGTCAGGCCCGTGGGTATACCCGTCACCGGGTCCACACCGGTGTAGCTGTAGGTCGTGACGATGTAGGTGGAACGGTTGGCCGCACGCTCCGCCGCATTGTCCGGCAGCGCAAGGTAGTAGCGGCCGGCATTGCCGTAGACCTTGAACGAGGAATCGCCGAACACGTCCCAGCTGACGCCCAGACGCGGCTCCCACTGGTTCTTCTCATCGACGAACGGCTTGCCGACGTCGTTGTAGTTGGTGAAGTGGTCGTTGCGGATACCGAGGTCCAGCAGCAGGTTGGGCGAGACCTGCCACGTATCCTGCAGGTAGTAGGCCTTCTGGCTGGTCGACATGCTGGTGGCCCAGCCGACCTCGCGCTTGCGCACGATGTTGCCGGGATAGTAGCGCCAGTAGTAGTTGATATCCGGATTGAACGGGTTCTGCTGGCTCGGACCCTGGTCATGGGCCCTGTAGTACATGTTGTCGATACCGACCGCCAGGTCGTGGTCGCCAAGCTTGTAGTCGAAGTCGACGCGCAGGCCGTGCGTATCGTTGGTCGCGTCAGGCGAGGTCCAGGTAGTGTTCGTCTGGGAGTTGATCGGAATACCCGGCAACTGGGACGGATTGGAGATGAACGGCAGCGGGCTGGTATTGCCGTACACCACCGGATCCTGGAACTTGGCCTTACCGTACAGGATGCTCAGGGTGGCCGAATCGGTGAGGTAGCTGGTGAAGTGGCCCACGTAGAACTGGGCGTTGTCCTTGGCGACGTCGTTCTTCGTCACATAGGACCCGGACTTCAGCGTGTCGTAGTCGAAATTGTAGGTCGAGCCCGCACCGGTGGACTGGTTGTTCTTCAGCGCCGTCAGCTCGAGGACGTTGTTATCGGTGATGTTCCAATCCAACTTGCCGTAGAACTTGGTGTTCTTGTCCTCGTTGTACTGGACGAGCGGAGTGCTGGCGGCCTCCACGTTGGTGGAATCCGTCTTGGTGGTTTCGGCTGCCAGGAACATGAACAGCTTGTCCTTGATCAGCGGGCCACCCAGATAGGCCGAGTAGATCGTCTCCCACTGCTTGTTGTCGTTGCGGTACTGGTGCAGGGTGCCGGGCAGGTCGGGGTTGGCCAGCTGGTAGTGCGTCAGGCCGTCGATGCTGTCGGCGTTCGGAATCGACGCGGGTACGACCGGATTGCCGTAACGGTCGTTGACCGGGCTTGCTTCGAGGAAGCGCGGGGCCCAGGCCACCTGGCCACCGAAATGCCATTCGTTGGTACCGCGCTTGCCGACCTGGTTGATCACGCCGCCGTCGGAGCGACCGTACTTGGCGCTGTAGCCGCCGGTCAGGGTCTCCTGCTGCTCGATCGCACCATATGGCAACTGGAAGCCACCCAGGTTCTTGTACGGCTCGCCGACGTTGTAGCCATTCACGTAGTAGGCGTTCTCGGAAACGCTGGAGCCGCCGAACGACACGAGCGAGTGCCCGCCGGGCCCCGTGAAGAAACTGCTACCTGCCGCGGTGTTCGGAGCGAGCAGCGCGATCGCCTCGGCGCTGTGCGTCAGAGGCAGCTTGCGCAGGTCGGCCGCGGTGATGATGGTGCTGGAGTTGACGCTGGTGACGTCGATGGCCGGCAGGGCGTTGGCCGACACGGTCACGGCGGCCAGCTGGGTGCTCTCCGTCGAGCTGCTGGTAAAATTGACGCCCGCGGCGCCGCCGGTGGACACCTGGACGCCCTCGTGCGTGCTGACCACCGCACCATCCTTCTTCAGCGTCACCGTGTAGGTGCCCACTGGGATGTTGTCCAGGCGGTAGCGGCCGGTGCTGTCCACTGCCACTTCTCGCGAGAAACCGGTGGCGCCTGAGGAAATCACCACGGTCTCGCCGGTAGCCGCAGGGGCCTGACCGAAAATGCCACCGGTGGTGCTCTGCGCCACCGCCGTGCCACCGAAGCTCATGCTCAAGGCAAGCGCCAGCGCGGTGTGTCGCCAGTGCGACGCGCGAAGGATTGGATTGCGGTTGTTCATTACAAGGACTCTCCCCAGAATGGCCTAGAAGGCCGAATGACGCGTAAAGCTGCGCCGAACAGCAGGCTGGCAACTTCTCTTGGCGCAATGGATGCCGGTCATTCAATACCTGGCACCATCCCCAGTGCCGTTCCCCGCCTGCTCAAAACAGCGGATTTGCCAGCGCGACCATAAAAGTGGCCACAGCTCACGTCAACAAAAATTTTATGTATCCAGAAGTCGTTGCTTACATAGCCTCCGCGGGAGTTTAATTTTATGGAACAATAAATGTTTTGTAGCGTACATTGTTTCTTTTTTAGAACAATACCAGCCCTTTGACGCCGACTTCATGCACATCCGCCGGGTACGTCTCTGGCTTAGAGTGCCGCGCCAGGGATGGTCACCTGGACAACCCTCCTTCTTCACACCAGCAGCCGCCCGGCGCATAGGCGCTAGGGGACTTCCATGAACCTCTTCGCCCCCCTCATCCGCCGCCCCGTCGGCACTTCGCTGCTCGCCGCGGGCCTGGCGCTGGCCGGGCTGTGCGCCTACCTGCTGCTCGGCGTGGCGGCGTTGCCGTCGCTGGATTTCCCGGGCGTCTACGTGGCGGCCAGCATGCCCGGGGCGAGCGCGCAGACCATGGCCAACACCGTGCTGGCGCCGCTGGAGCGGCACCTGGGGCGCATCCCCGGCGTGGACGAGATGTACGGCAACGCCAACGAGGGCTCCGCGGCGGTGATGGTGCGCTTCACCTTCGACCGCAAGGTGGACAGCGCCGCGCGCGACGTGCAGGCGGCGATCAACGCCGCCGCCGCGGACCTGCCCAGCGGCATGCCCAGCCCGCCGCAGTACTTCAAGTTCGACACCGCGCAGATCCCGATCCTGTTCATCACGCTGACCTCGGACGGGCTGCCGCAGGACCGGCTGTTCGACCTCACCGACACCCTGCTCAAGCCGGCGGTGGCGCAGATCCCCGGCGTGGCGCAGGTGCAGGTGTTCGGCGGCACGCCGCACGCGGTGCGCATCGAGCTGGACAGCGACGCGCTGGCCGCCAAGGGGCTCACCGCCAACGACGTGGCCAACGCGCTGCGCGCGGCCAACGTCACCTCGCCGCAGGGCACGCTGAGCGACGGCATCACCCAGATGACCGTCACCGCCAGCGACGGCCTGCACGAACCCGAGGAGTTCGCCAGCCTGCTGATCGCCATGCGCAACGGCGTGCCGGTGCGGCTGTCGGACGTGGCCAAGGTGTACGGCGGCCAGCAGGACCAGTACCAGGCGGCGTGGTTCAACGACGCGCGCACGGTCGGCATGCAGATCACCAAGCGGCCGGACGCCAACGCGGTGGCCACGGTGGAGGCGATCCGCGCCAAGCTGCCGCAGCTGGCCGCGGTGCTGCCGGCCAGCGTGCGGATGACGCCGGTGTTCGACCTCACCCAGACCACCAAGTCGGCGCTGCACGAGGTGCAGGTGGCGCTGCTGATCTCGATCGCGATGGTGGTGCTGGTGATGCTGGTGTTCCTGCGCCGGCTGCGGCCCACGCTGATCGCCACGCTGAGCGTGCCGCTGTCGCTGGCCGGCGCCTTCGTGGCGATGTGGGCGCTGGGCTACACGCTCAACACGCTGTCGCTGATGGCGCTGGTGCTGTGCATCGGCTTCGTGGTGGACGACGCCATCGTGGTGATCGAGAACATCGTGCGCCACATGGAGCACGGCGAGCCGCCGCTGCAGGCCGCGCTGACCGGCGTGCGCGAGATCGGCTTCACCGTCATCTCGATCACGCTGTCGCTGGTGGCGGTGTTCGCGCCGCTGCTGTTCGGCAACAACATGCTGATCATGCTGCTGCGCGAGTTCTCGGTGACGCTGGCGGCCGCGGTGGTGATCTCGGCGGTGGTGTCGCTGACCCTGACGCCGGCGCTGTGCGGCCGCCTGCTGCAGCACGAGCAGGCGCGCACGCGGCCGCCGGGCCGGCTGGAGCGCGCGGTGGAGCGCTTCGACCGCGCCCTGCTGCGCCGCTACGAGCGCGCGCTGGACTGGGCGATGCACCACCGCCGCCTGATGCGCTGGCAGCCGCTGATCCTGCTGCTGCTGACCGTGCTGCTCGGCATCGCGGTGGGCAAGACCGCCGGCGGCACCTTCATGCCCGACGAGGACACCGGCCAGCTGCAGGTGGACGTCCGCGCCGACGCGAACGTCTCGCCGGCCGCGCTCACCGCGCGCATCGGCCAGGTGCGGCGGATCATGCTGGAGGACCCCGCCGTGCAGGACCAGCTCACCATGCTCGGCGGCGGCGACGGCCCCAGCAACGGCGGCGTGGGCAACCGCGCGCAGATGTTCGTGGACCTCAAGCCGCGCGGCCGCGGCCCGGGCGAGCGGCGCGAGAACATCAAGGCGGTGATCGAGCGGCTGTCCGAGCAGTACAAGCGGTTGCCGGACGTGGACGTGTCGGTGAGCCCGGTGCAGTTCCTCGGCGGCGGCGGCAGCGGCGACCGGGGCGGCCAGTACGAGTTCCAGCTCACCAGCAGCAACGGCGCCGACCTGCAGCCGTGGACGCTGAAGATGGTGCAGAAGCTGCGCGGCATGAAGGAGTTCCGCGACGTCGGCAGCGACTTCGACCTGGTCGGCAAGCAGCAGCGGCTGAGCGTCGACCGCGCCGCCGCCGCGCGGCTGCACGTGGGCATGGGCACCATCGACTCGGCGCTGTACAACGCCTTCGGCCAGCGCCAGGTGTCGCAGATCTATTCGGACATCAACCAGTACTGGGTGGTGCTGACCACCGCCGGCGCGCAGACGCTGAGCCCCACGGCGCTGCTCAACCTGCACGTGCGCAACGACGACGGCCGGATGATCCCGCTGTCCGCGGTGGCGAAGCTCGAGCCGGGCATCAGCCCGCTGCGCGTGCGCCACCACAACCAGATGCAGGCGGCCACGATCACCTACAACCTGGTCAAGGACGTGAGCCAGGACCGCGGCATCCAGCTGGTGCAGCAGGCCGCCTACGCCGCCGGCCTGCCGGCCGGCGTCAACGTGGAGTTCACCGGGCAGAACCAGCGCCTGCAGCAGGCCCGCTCCAACGGCATGGTGCTGCTGTTCGCCTCGATCGTGGCGATGTACATCGTGCTCGGCATCCTGTACGAGAGCCTGGGCCACCCGCTGACCATCCTCTCCACGCTGCCGGCCGCCGGCATGGGCGCCTTCCTCGCCATGCTGGTGACGCAGACGCCGATCTCGCTGATGGCGATCATCTCGATCCTGATGCTGATCGGCATCGTGAAGAAGAACGCGATCCTGATGGTGGACTTCGCGCTGGTGGCCGAGCGCGAGCGCGGTCTGCCCTCGCCGGAGGCGATCCGCGAGGCGGCGCTGGTGCGCTTCCGCCCGATCACCATGACCACGCTGGTGGCGATGGGCGCGGCGCTGCCCTTGGCGATCGGCTTCGGCATCGGCTCGGAGATGCGCCAGCCGCTGGGCATCGCCATCGTCGGCGGCCTGCTGGTGTCGCAGCTGCTGACCCTGCTCAGCACGCCGGCGATCTACCTGTGGAACCACGACCGCAAGATCCGCAAGGCGGCGCGCCAGGCGCGCCGCGCGGAGAAGCGGCGGCTGCGCGCGCTGGCCGCCGCGGTACACTGAGCGCACCGGCCGCGGCGCGGCCCGCCATGCCCTTCGGCACGGGCGGACTTAAGGCACATCCGCGCGGCGGCCGCGGGCGGGCATAAAGCACGGCATGAATCTCTTCGCCCCGCTGATCCGCCGGCCGATCGGCACTTCGCTGCTGGCCGTCGGGCTGCTGCTGGCCGGCCTGTGGTCCTACCTGCTGCTGGGCGTGGCGGCGTTCCCGTCGATGGAGTTCCCGGGCGTGGTGGTGGTCGCCTCGCTGCCGGGCGCCAACGCGCAGACCATGGCCAACACGGTGATGGCGCCGCTGGAGCGGCACCTGGGCCGCATCCCCGGCGTGCGCAGCATGTCCGGCTCGGCCAACGACGGCGGCGTGCAGGTCCAGCTGCTGTTCGAGTTCGGCCGCAGCACCGACGTGCTGGCGCGCGACGTGCAGGCGGCGATCAACGCGGCGGCGCCGGACCTGCCCACCTCGCTGCCGGCGCCGCCGCAGTACTTCAAGTTCTCCACCAGCCAGTTCCCGATCCTGCTGGTCACGCTCACCTCCACCAGCATGCCGCCGGACCGGCTGTTCGACCTCACCGACACCCTGCTCAAGCCGGCGATGGCGCAGGTGCCCGGGGTGGCGCAGGTGCAGGTGTTCGGCAGCACGCCGCACGCGGTGCGGGTGGCGCTCGACCCGGCCGCGCTGGCGGCGAAGGGGATCAGCGCCAACGACGTGGCCAACGCGCTGCGCGCGGCCAACGTCACCTCGCCGCAGGGCACGCTGAGCGACGGCATCACCCAGCTGACCGTCACCGCCAACGACGCGCTGCACACCACCGCCGACTTCGCCTCGCTGCTGATCGCCATGCGCAACGGCGTGCCGGTGCGGCTGGCCGACGTGGCCACGGTCGGCAGCGGGCAGGAGGACAAGTACGCCGCCGCCTGGTTCAACGGCGCGCCGGCGGTGGGCATGCAGATCTCCAAGAAGCCGGAGGCCAACGCGGTGGCCACCGTGCAGGCGATCCGCGCCGCGCTGCCGCGCCTGCGCGGCCTGCTGCCGGCCGACGTGGAGATCACGCCGATCTTCGACCTCACCCAGTCCACCGCCTCGTCGCTGCACGAGGTGGAGACCACGCTGCTGATCTCGATCGCGATGGTGGCGCTGGTGATGCTGCTGTTCCTGCGCCGGCCGGGGCCCACGCTGATCGCCATGGCCAGCGTGCCGCTGTCGCTGGCCGGCGCCTTCCTGGCGATGTGGATGCTCGGCTTCACGCTGAACATCCTCTCGCTGGTGGCGCTGATCCTGTGCGTGGGCTTCGTGGTGGACGACGCCATCGTGGTGATCGAGAACATCGTGCGCCACATCGAGCAGGGCCGGCCGCCGCTGCAGGCGGCGCTGACCGGCGTGCGCGAGATCGGCTTCACCGTCGTCTCGATCACGCTGTCGCTGGTGGCGGTGTTCGCGCCGATGGTGTTCGGCAACAATGCGTTCACCCTGATCGTGCGCGAGTTCGCGGTGACGCTGGTGGCCACCATCGTGATCTCCGCGCTGGTCTCGCTGACCCTGACGCCGGCGCTGTGCGGCCGCCTGCTGCGGCACGAGCCGGCCGGCCGGCGCGTCCCCGGCCGGCTGGAGCGCGCCGCGGCCCGCCTCGACGAGGGCATGCTGCGGCTGTACCGGCGCGCGCTGGAGTGGGCGATGCGGCACCGCCGGCTGATGCGCTGGCAGCCGGCGATCCTGCTGCTGCTCACCGGCGCGCTCGCGGTGGCGGTGGTGAAGACCGCCGGCGGCGCCGCCATGCCGGACGAGGACAGCGGCATGATGATCACGCAGATCAGCGCCGACGCCGACGTCTCGCCGGCCGAGCTGGCGCGGCGCACGCGGCGCGTGGCCGACATCATGCAGGCCGACCCGGCGGTGCTCGACGTCACCACCCTGCTCGGCGGCAACAACAACAGCGGCGCGGTGGGCAACCAGTCCACCCTGTTCGTCGACCTGAAGCCGCGCGGCGACGGCCCCGGCCAGCGCCGCGAGCCGATGAACGCGGTGATCGACCGCCTCGACCGGCAGTACAAGGCGCTGCCCGGGCTCAGCATCGCGGTGAACGGCCTGCACCTGTTCGGCGGCGGCGGGGGCGGCGGCGGCCAGGGCTCGGCCTACGGCTTCCAGCTCAACAGCATCAGCGGCGAGCCGCTGCAGGAGCCGGTCGCTCGGCTCGCGCGGGTGATGCGCGGGATGAAGGAGTTCCGCGACGTCACCACCAGCTTCGACACCGCGGGCAAGCAGCAGATGCTGCAGGTGGACCGTTCCGCCGCCGCGCGGCTGGGCGTCTCGATCGGCGCCGTCGACGAGGCGCTGTACAACGCCTTCGGCCAGAACCCGGTCTCGACGATCTATTCGGACATCACCCAGTACCGCGTGATCCTGACCGCCGACAACGCCGAGCGGCTGCACCCCGACGCCCTGCTCAACACCTACGTGCGCAACAGCCACGGGCGGATGGTCCCGCTGTCGGCGCTGGCGCGGATCGCCGCGCGGCCGATGCCGAGCACGGTGGAGCACTACAACCAGCTCGAATCGGCCTCGATCGGCTACAACCTCGCCACCGGCGTGTCGCAGGCCGACGGCATGCGCCGCGTGGACGACGCGATGGCCGCCGCCGGCCTGTCGGGCGGCGTGCAGCGGCAGTACACCGGCAGCAACCAGAACCTCGCCGAGGTGCTGGTGAACGCGCTGCTGATGCTGCTGGCGGTGATCGTGGCGATGTACGTGGTGCTGGGCGTGCTCTACGAGAGCCTGATCCACCCGCTCACCATCCTCTCCACGCTGCCGGCCGCCGGCATGGGCGCCTTCCTCGCCATGCTGGTCACCCGGACCCAGCTCACCATGATGTCGGTGATCGCGGTGCTGATGCTGATCGGCATCGTGAAGAAGAACGCGATCCTGATGGTGGACTTCGCGCTGGTGGCCGAGCGCGAGCAGGGCCTGAGCCCGTCGGAGGCGATCCGCGAGGCGGCGCTGGTGCGCTTCCGCCCGATCACCATGACCACGCTGGTGGCGATGGGCGCGGCGCTGCCGCTGGCGATCGGCTTCGGCATCGGCTCGGAGATGCGCCAGCCGCTGGGCATCGCCATCCTCGGCGGGCTGTTCGTCTCGCAGCTGCTGACCCTGCTCAGCACGCCGGCGATCTACCTGTGGGGCCACGACCGCCGGGCGCGCAAGGCGGCGCGGCGCGCGCGGCGGGCGGAACGGCAGCGGCTGAAGGCGGCCGGGCAGGCGGCCTAGTCGGCCGCCTCCACCACGGTGCCTGCCGGCACGCCCTGGCCGGTGCTCGGCGCCTGCTGCACCGGCGCGGGCTCCAGCATGTGCGCCTGCCGCCAGCGGCCGAAGCGGTAGTAGCCCAGCGCGAGCAGCATCGAGGCCAGCGACCCCAGCGGGAAGCTCCACCAGATCGCGTCCGCGCCCATCCTCGGCTGCAGCAGCAGCGCGAACGGCGGACGGATGAACCACAGCGTCACCAGCAGCACGAACAGCGGCGGCCACACCGCGCCGGTGGAACGCACCACGCCGAACAGCACGAAGGTGACGCCGAAGAACAGGAACGACCACACCGCGATGGCGTTGAGGTGCTCGGCCAGGCCCAGCGCCGCGGCGTCGCCGGGCAGGAACAGCCCGAGCGCGGCGCGGTTGCACAGGTAGACCAGCCCGATCAGCGCGCCGCCGAGCAGGAAGTTGTAGGCCACGCCCGCGCCGGCGATGCGCGCCACGCGGTCCCAGCGCCTCGCGCCGACGTTCTGCGCCGCCATCGAGGACACCGCCGCGCCGATCGCCATCGCCGGCATCTGCACGTAGGTCCACAGCTGGGTGGCGGCGCCGTAGGCGGCCACCGTCTGCGAGCCGTGCGCGTTCACCAGCTTCATCATCACGATCGCCGAGGCGGAGATCACGATCATCTGCAGGCCCATCGGCAGGCCCTTGAAGACCAGCGCGCGCAGGATCGTCCAGTCCGGCTTGAGCAGCGCCAGCTCGCGGCGGCCGATCCACAGGAAGTGCCGGCGCAGGCGCAGCGTGGCGAGCAGGGCCAGCAGCGCCGTGCTCTGCGCGATCAGCGTGGCGGTGGCCGAGCCGGCGATGCCGAGCCTGGGGAACGGCCCCACGCCGAAGATGAACAGCGGGTTGAGCCCGATGTCCAGCAGCACCGACAGGCCCATGAACAGGAACGGCGTCCTGGAGTCGCCCGCGCCGCGCAGCGTCATCATCAGGAAGTTGTAGAAGTACATCGACGGCAGCGCGACGAAGATGATGCGCAGGTAGGCGCTGGCGTAGGGCTGCGCGTCCGCCGGCGTGCCCAGCAGGCGCAGCAGCGCCGGCGTGGCGAGGTAGCCGGCCACGGCCACCGCCACCGAGATGGCCACGAAGAAGCCCACGCCGGTGCCGACCACCCGCTTGGCCTCGGCCAGGTCGCGCGCGCCCAGGCTCTGCCCGACCAGGATGGTCGAGGCCATGCTCACGCCGAACACCGCCGACAGCAGCAGGAACAGGATCAGCGTGGCGTTGCTGGTGGCGGTGAGCGCGGCCTCGCCGAGGAAGTGCCCGATCCACATCGCGTTGACCGAGGCGTTGAGCGACTGCAGCACGGTGCCGCCCAGGATCGGCAGGGCGAACCACAGCAGGGTGCGGGCGATCGGCCCTTCGGTGAGCAGGGCCTGGCGGCCGGGCTGGGTCATGGTCGGTCCGTGCGAAGGAGGGAAGGAGTGGGGAGACCGGAACGGGACGCGGGCCTAGCGGCCCGCCTCGTCCCAGGCGATGGCGGCCAGCCGGCGCAGATGATCGCGCACATCGACCGGCCAGGGGTCGGTGAGCCGGGCGAAATCGGCGCGCTGGCCGCGCCAGAACGCGCGGCTGGCCTCCTCGTAGCCGGGCAGGTCGCCGGCCATCGCCAGCATGAAGCGGTCCACCGCCTCGCCGGCCTCGCGGGCGCGCTGCGCGCCGCCGTCGCGCATCGCCCGCTCCACCAGCCGGCGCAGCACCGCCGAGGCGCCGCCCGGCTGGGCCGCCAGCCAGTCCCAGTGCCGCGGCAGCAGGGTCACCTCGCGCGCGCTCACGCCCAGCCGCGGCCGCCCGCGGCCGCGCGGCGGCGGCGCCTGCGCCCGCAGCTCGGCCTCGCTGCCGCGCAGGTCGAACTCCACCGGATGGCCGCTGCGGTCGTCGAAGACCAGCAGCGGCCCCGCCGCGCCGGCGGCGGCCGCGCGCCTGAGGGCCGCCGCCACCTCGTCCGGCGCGCCGGAGGCAAGCAGGCGCGTGCCGTCGAAGGCGGTGCAGCTGCGGCTTTCGGAAGGAAGCATGGTTTTTACCCGGATCGAATCCGGACGTTTTTATCCGGAACAAAATAAACCATCAAGCCACCCGGCCGCGACGCCCGCGCGACTTCCGGACCACGCCCGCGCCCGCCCCGGCTTGCTATGGTGGAGCTTTCCAGAGGAGGGAATGCCCATGTCCAGACGTCTCCGGTCGGCCGCCCGGCTGGCCGCGCTCACCCTGCTGGCCGGCGCGGCGGGCGCCGCGGCGCCGGCGGCGGAGCTCGCGGTGCCGCCGATCGCCTACCACCAGCGCAGCCTGCCCAACGGCCTGGAGGTGCTCAGCATCGAGGACCATGCCAGCCCCACCGTCACCGTGCAGGTCTGGTACCACGTGGGCTCGAAGGACGATCCCGCCGGCCGCTCCGGTTTCGCCCACCTGTTCGAGCACCTGATGTTCAAGAGCACGGCGCACATGCACGCCGAGCAGATGGACCGGCTCACCGAGGACGTCGGCGGCGCCAACAACGCCTCCACCGGCGACGATGTCACCAACTACTTCGAGGTGATCCCGTCGAACTACCTGGAGACGCTGCTCTGGGCCGAGGCCGAGCGCATGTCCAACCTCAACGTGGACGAGGCCAACTTCAAGTCCGAGCGCGCGGTGGTGGAGGAGGAATACCGCCAGAGCGTGCTGGCCCAGCCCTACGGCAAGCTGTTCAACGCGATCGACCCGCATTCCTTCGCGGTGCACCCGTACAAGCGGCCGACCATCGGCAGCATCGAGGACCTGGAGGCGGCCTCGCTGGACGACGTGATCGCCTTCCACAAGACCTTCTACCGGCCGGACAACGCCACCCTGATCGTCGCCGGCGACTTCGACCCGAAGCAGCTGGACGCCTGGGTGGACCGCTACTTCGGCTGGATCCCCAGGCCCGCCGCGCCGATCCCGCAGGTCGCCGCGACGGAGCCCGCGCGCACCGCCGACAGGCGCTACACCGAGACCAGCGAGACCGCGCCGCTGCCCGCGGTGGCGCTCACCTGGCTGATCCCGCCGGCGAAGGACGCCGACGTGGTGCCGCTGCAGGTGGCCGCGGCGCTGCTCTCGCAGGGCGAGTCCTCGCGGCTGTACCAGGCGCTGGTCTACCGCTCGCGGGTGGCGCAGGACGTCGGCGCGGAGGTCGACGCGCGGACGGGGCCGGGCCTGTTCGTCGCCTACGCCATCCTCGCCAGCGGCCATCGGCCGGCCGAGGCGGAACAGCAGCTGCGCGCGGAGATCGCCCGGCTCGCCGACGGCCCGGTCGACGCCGCCGAGCTGGACAAGGTCAAGACCCAGCTGCTCACGCAGGAGCTCAAGCAGCGCCAGACCGCGCAGGGCAAGGCCTTCGCGCTCGGCCAGGCCGCGCTGATCGAGGGCGACCCGGCGCGCGTGAACGGCGACCTGGCCGCGCTGCAGCGGGTCGGCGCCGCCGACGTGCAGCGCGTGCTCCGGCGCTACGTGACCGGCGCGCACAGCGTCGCCATCGACTACCTGCCGCAGGCCAAGCCGCCCGCCGGCAAGGCCACGAGCAAGGGAGGTGCCCAATGAAGCGCATGCCGTATCGCCGTCTGGCCGTCTTTACGGCCGCCGCCCTGGCCGCCGGCTCGGCGTTCGCCGCGGGCGCCGACTTCCCCGCCGCGCCGCCGCCGCCCGGGCCCGCGCCCCGGCTGAGCGTGCCCACGCCCGCCGCGCAGACCCTGGCCAACGGCCTCACCGTGGTCAGCGTGCGCCGCACCGGCCTGCCGCTGGTCACCGCCCGGCTGCTGCTGCGCCGCGGCGCCGAGCTGGACCCGCCGGGCAAGGCCGGCCTGGCCGCGCTCACCGCCACCCTGCTCACCCGCGGCGCCGGCGGCCTCGCCGCGCCGCAGATCGCCGCGCAGGCCGAGGCGCTGGGCGGCTCGCTCGACGCCAACGCGGCCTGGGACCAGAGCGAGATCGGCATCACCGTGACCACGCCCCGGCTGCCGCAGGCGCTGGCGCTGCTCGCCACCGTGGCGCGCAAGCCGGACTTCCGCGCCGAGGAGCTCGAGCGCGCCCGCGCGCAGGCGCTGGACGAGCTGCACCTCGCGCTCAGCCAGCCCACCACGCTGGCCTCGCTGACCGCCGCCCGCGCGGTGTTCGGCGACGGCGCCTACGGCCATTCGCGCAGCGGCACGCCGGCCTCGCTGGCGGCGATCGGGCGCGCCGACGTCGAGCGCATGCACGCGGCGGTCTACCGGCCGGACAACGCGGTGCTGATCCTCACCGGCGACGTCACGCCGGAGCAGGCCCGCGCGCTGGCGCAGCAGAGCTTCGGCGACTGGGCCAGGCCGGCCGCGCCGCTGCCGGCCGCGCCCGCCGGCCAGGGCCGCGGCGCGCTGCCCGCGCTGCTGGTGATCGACCAGCACGGCGCCGGCCAGGCCGGCGTGGTGGCCGCGCACGCCGCGCCGCCGCGCGGCGACGCCGGCTACTACGTGGGCGAGGTGGCCAACGCGGTGCTCGGCGGCTCCTACTCGGCGCGGCTCAACGAGGAGATCCGCATCAAGCGCGGCCTCTCCTACGGCGCCAGCAGCCGGCTCGACGGCCGCCGCGACGGCGGGCTGTGGCTGGGCCTGGCGCAGACCAAGAACCCGTCGGCGGCGCAGGTGGTGGACCTGATGCTGGGCGAGTTCGCCCGGCTGGGCTCCGCGCCGGTGCCGGAGGCGGAGCTGGCGGCGCGCAAGGCCACCCTGGTCGGCGCCTACGGCCGCAGCCTGGAGACCACCGCGGGCCTGGCCGCGCAGGTGGGCGAGCTGGCCGCCTACGGCGTGGACCTGGCCGAGATCGGCCGCTACATCGAGCGCGTGCAGGCGGTGACGCCGGCGCAGGTCATGGCCTACGCCACGGCCCTCCTCGACGCCGGTGGCAGCCGCGTGGTGGTGGTGGGCGACGCCGCGCAATTCGGCGATGCGCTGCGCAAGGCGCACCCGCAGGCGCAGACCCTGCCGCAGCAGGCGCTCGACCTGGACCGTCCGGACCTGCGCGCGCCAGGCGCCGCCGGGCGCTGAGCCCGCCTCCCGCGCCGCGGCCCGGCCGCCGCGGCGCGGGAACGCCCCGCTTTCTCCCGACCGGTGCCGCCTCGGCACCGGACGGATCGCGCGCGTTCCGTCCGCGACGACACACCGTTGCCCATTCGTGGACGAGATTTTGAGGGACTTGTTTTTTAAACTATGGAGTACATAAAGAAGCCGCCAATCCCCCCACAAGACAAGAAAGGCAAGCTCCCATGTCCCATTCCTCCCTGACGCGCAGCGCGCTGGCGCTCGCCCTGCTCTCCGCCGTCTCGCTGCCGGCCGCCGCCGCCACCCGCGTGGAAGTGCAGGCCGGCCGCAGCTACATGGACTCCCACGGCGCCAACGCCGCCTTCGTCGAGGCCGTGTTCGACCCGCACCCGATCGGCGCCAGCCGCTTCACCTGGTCGCCGGACGTGTCGCTGGGCTGGATCGACGGCCGCGACGTCGCCCGCTACGACCGCATGGAGTACACCACCCGCCCGCCGGTGACCCTGCTCGCCGGCGGCGCGCGCCTGCGCACCAGCGACGAGTCGGCCTGGTACCACCCGTTCTTCTTCAGCTTCCAGCTGGCCGCCACCAACCACACCACGCAGGCACTCTCCAGCCATTACCAGTTCGTCAGCACGCTGGGCTGGCAGGCGCGCCACTTCACCGTGGCGCTGCGGCACATCTCCAACGGCAGCATCCAGGAGCCCAACCGCGGCGAGACGATGGCGCTGGTCGGCGTGGCCTTCGACCTCTAGGGAAGCCGCGCCGCCGCAAGAACGGCAACGGCCCCGCGCGGGGCCGTTGCCGTTTGCAGGAATGGAAACGCGCGGCTCAGTGCCCGCCGCCCGCCGCCGGGCCGGCCTTGGGCGCGAACGGCGGCCTCGCCATCCAGATCACCAGGATCAGCCCGAGGAAGATCCAGCCCAGCATGTGGAAGATCTCATTGAAGGAGATCTGGTAGCCCTGCTGGGTGATCATCTGGTTGAGCATGACGCTGGCGTGCTCGCCGCCGCCGAGCTGCTGCACCGCCGACTGGGTGGTCGCGTCGTACGGCGTGACGTGCTCGGTCAGCTGCGCGTGGTGCACCACCGCGCGGCGCTCCCAGATGTAGGTGGTGAGCGAGGCGGAGAAGCTCGCGCCCAGCGTGCGCAGGAAGGTGGCCAGGCCGCCGCCGGCGGCGATCTCGTTGTTCTGCAGGTCCGACAGCAGGATGGTGGTCACCGGCATGAAGAACAGCGCCACGCCCAGGCCCTGCAGCAGCTGCACCAGCGCCACGTGGGCGAAGTCGATGTCCAGGTAGAAGTCCGAGCGCAGGAAGCAGGTCACGCCCATCACCATGAACGCGGCGGAGGCGAGCAGGCGCAGGTCGGTGCGCGTGGCGTACTTGCCCACCACCACGGTGAGCAGCACCGGCAGGATGCCGATCGGCGCGGTGGCGAAGCCGGCCCAGGTGGAGGTGTAGCCGAGGTTGCGCTGCAGCCATTGCGGCACCAGCAGGCCGATCGAGAAGAACGAGGCGTAGGCCAGCACCAGCGCCAGCGTGCCGAAGCGGAAGTTGTGGTGGCGGAACAGCTTGAGGTCCACGATCGGGTGCTCGTCGGTGAGCTCCCAGATCAGGAAGACCGCCAGCGCGATCGCCGAGACGATGCTGGCGACCACGATGAACTGCGAGTTGAACCAGTCCTCGTCGTTGCCCTTGTCCAGCACGATCTGCAGCGCGCCCACGCCGATCACCAGGGTGATCAGGCCCACGTAGTCCATCCGCGGGCGCATCGTCGCGTCGACGCGGCCGCGCATCTGGTTGGTCACCACCATGCTGGCGAAGATGCCGATCGGCACGTTGATGAAGAAGATCCACGGCCAGGAATAGTTGTCGGTGATCCAGCCGCCCAGGATCGGGCCGGCGATCGGCGCCACCACCGTCACCATCGCCAGCAGCGCCAGCGCCATACCGCGCTTGGCCGGCGGGTAGATCGAGATCAGCAGCGACTGCGTGACCGGGTACATCGGCCCGGCCACCGCGCCCTGGATGGCGCGGAACAGGATCAGCATGCCCATGCTCTGCGCGATGCCGCACAGGAACGAGGCCAGCGAGAACAGCAGCGTGGACCACACGAACAGCTTCACCTCGCCGAAGCGGCGGGTGAGGAAGCCGGTCAGCGGCAGCGCGATGGCGTTGCTCACCGCGAAGGAGGTGATCACCCAGGTGCTCTGGTTCACGCTCACGCCGAGGTTGCCGGCGATGGTCGGCAGCGACACGTTGGCGATGGTGGTGTCCAGCACCTGCATGAAGGTCGCCAGCGACAGGCCGATGGTGGTCAGCGCCAGGTTGGGTGGACGGAAGCTCGTGGTCATGGGGCGCCGTGGGGGTCGGGGCGTGGGTTCGGGTGGAGCGGGGGCGAGGGACGGGGGCGAGGGACGGCCGACGGTCCGCCGCGCCGCTCACCGCCCGCCCTCGCGCTTCGTCACTTGGCCGCGCCGCCGGCCAGGTTGGCGTGGATGATCTGCGCGATCACGCCGTCGGCCTGCGCCAGCTCCTTGGCGTACACGTCGGTGCTGAAGGGCGGCTGCGCCGGCGGCCGCCGCGCCAGCATCGGGCCGTTCTGGTCGTGCAGGCTCACCTCCACCCTGGTCGACAGGCCGATGCGCAGCGGGTGCTCGTCCAGCTGCTTCGGATCGGTGAACACCACGCGCACCGGCACGCGCTGCACGATCTTGATCCAGTTGCCCGTCGCGTTCTGCGCCGGCAGCAGCGAGAACGCGCTGCCGGTGCCCACGCCCAGGCTCTGCACCTTGCCGGCGTACTTCACCGAGCCGCCGTACAGGTCGGCGCGGATCTCCACCGGCTGGCCGATGCGCATGTGGGTGAGCTGGGTCTCCTTGAAGTTGGCGTCGATCCACACCTGGTGCAGCGGCACCACCGCCATCAGCGGCGCGCCCGGCGCGATGCGCTGGCCCAGCTGCACCGAGCGCTTGGCCACGTAGCCGTCCACCGGCGCCACGATGGTGGTGCGCAGGTTGTCCAGGTAGGCGGCGCGCAGCCTGGCGGCGGCGGCCTGCACGTCCGGGTGCGAGGCGACCACGGTGTCGTCGACCAGCACCTTGCTGGTCTGGTACTGCTGCTGGGCGGCGGTGAGCGCGCTCTCGGCGGCGGTCAGCTCGTCCTGCGCGTGCGACAGCTCCTCGGCGGAGATCGCGCCGGTCCTGGCCAGGTCGCGGCGGCGCGCGAAGTCGGCGCGCGCCTTGTCCACCGCTACCTGCCGCGCGGCCACGTCGGCCTGCGCGCCGGACACGGTGCTGTACAGGCCGCGCACGCGGCGCACGGTGCCGGCCAAGTTGGCCTTGGCCTCGGCCAGCGCCACCTCGGTGTTGCTGGAGTCGAGTTTCACCAGCACGTCGCCGGCGTGCACCAGGTCGCCGTCGTCGGCGCCGATGGTGACCACCGTGCCGGGGATCTGCGGGGTGACCTGCACCACGTTGCCGCCGACGTAGGCGTCGTCGGTCTCCTCGTACCAGCGGCCGTCGAAGAAGTACCACAGGCCCCAGCCGACGAAGGCCAGGAGCACGACCACGCCGAGCAGGCGCAGCAGGAAGCCGCGACGGTTCTTCTCCGGCGGCGGGGCGACCGGGGCGGTGGTCGCGGTGGGAGCTTGGCTGGACATGGAGATGCCTCAGGGATGCGAAGTGGAGGAAACGGAATCGGAAGCGGCGTCCGCCGGCGGCGCGTCGCCCGCCTGCGGGCGGAAGCCGCCGCCGAGCGCCTGGATCAGCTGCACGGACTGGTCGACCTGCTGCGCCTTCAGCGCGGCCATGCGCTGCTCGGCGGCGAGCAGCTGCTGGCGCACCACCAGCGCCTCCAGGTAGCTGCCCACGCCGGCCTTGTAGCGCTGCTCGGCGAGCTGCCAGGCCTGGCTGGCGGCATCCAGCGCGCGCTGCTGCGCGGCCAGCTGTTCCTGCTGCGCCTTCAGCGCGGAGAGGTCGTCGGCGACCTGGTTGAGCGCGCCGACCAGCGCCTGGTCGTACTGCGCCACCGCCAGGTCGTACTGCGCGTCCTTCTCCGCGAGGTTGGCGCGGCGGCGGCCGCCGTCGAAGATCGGCAGGCTGAGCGAGGGGCCGGCGTCGTAGAAGCGCGCCGGCATCTGGAACAGGTTGGTGCCGCCCATCGCCACCAGGCCGGCCAGGGCGCTGATGCTGACGTTGGGCAGGAACTCGGTCCTGGCGGTCTTGATCTGCTTCGCCGCCGCCTCCACGCGCCAGCGCGCGGCGACCAGGTCGGGACGGTGGCCCAGGAGCTCCGCCGGCAGCTGCGCCGGCACCGCCAGCGCGGCCGGCTGCAGCGGCTGCGGCCGCGCGATGTCCAGGCCGCGGTCCGGGCCCTTGCCGAGCAGCACCGCCAGCGCCGAGCGTGCCGCGTCGATCGCGCGGTCGGCCACCGCCCGCTGCTGCTCGGCGCTGGCCACCTCGGCGTCGGCCTGCTTGAGCTGCAGCTGGCTGTCCAGGCCGGCGGCGACGCGCTGGCCGGTCAGCTCGCGCGCCTGCCGGGCGCGCGCCAGCTCGGCCTGCGCCACGTCCTGCTGGGCGAAGGCGTAGCCCAGCTGCACGTAGGCGCGGGCCACGTTGGAGGACAGCTCCAGCCGCGCGGCGCGCGCCTCGATCTCGGCGGCGCGCGCCTCGCCCAGCGCGGCCTCCCACGCGGCGCGCTTGCCGCCCCACAGGTCCAGGCCCCAGCTGAAGCTGGCGTAGCCGTACTTGGCCCAGGCGAAGTGGCCGCCGCCGGCGTCGGCCGGCAGCACCGTGGTGGGGATGCGCGCGCCGGCGACGCTGGCGCCGGCGTTGACGGTCGGGCCGCGCTCGGCGTCGGCCGCGCCGGCCTGCGCCTGCGCCTGGCGCGCGCGCGCGTCGGCCGCGGCGAGGCTGGGGTTGTCGGCCAGCGCCTCGGCGATCAGCCTGTCCAGCTGCGGATCGCCCAGGCCGGTCCACCAGTCCTCGGCGGGCCAGGCCGCCGGCGACAGGCCGGCCAGGCTGCGCCCGGCCTTCAGCCCCGCCGGATCGAGCGGCTTGCCGTCCGGGTGCAGGCCGCCGCTGCTGGCGCAGGCCGCCAGCGCGAGGCTCAATGCGGTTGCCACCGCGATGTGATGCAGACGCATGACTGTGTCTTCCGGGGAATGGGGGAAATCAGTGCTTGTCGCGGAGCGCGTGCAGCACGCGCTCCAGGTAGTCGTGCAGGCGCCGGCGCTCGGTCTCGCCGAGCGAGCGCTGCGCCGCGGCCAGCACGCGCTCGTTGCAGCCGGTCAGCTCGCGCCACAGCGCCTCGCCGGCCGCGGTCAGCTCGATGCGCAGCGCGCGGCGGTCCTGCGCGTGCGGGCAGCGCCGGAGGTAGCCCTTGCCCTCGAGGTGGTCGAGCTGGCGGGTCATCGCGCCGCCGTCCAGCTCCACCGCGCGGGCCAGCTCCGAGGCGGTCATCGGCCCCAGCATGCCGAGCCGCTTGAGGATCAGGAACTGGGTGAAGCGCAGGTCCAGGCCCTTGGAGGCCAGCTCGGCCTCCATCGCGCGCACCAGCTCCGAGCGCACCAGGCCGAGCAGCACGCCCAGGCTTTCCTGGGGATCCGGCGGATGGGGAATGTCGGCTTTCATGGGCCGCGCATTCTATTGCCGGAAGAATATTTGTCAAGTCAAATATATTCTTGTTGTATTTTGTTTCGGCAAAATTTAGCCCAGGCGGCGCTGGCGCGCCTCCAGCTCGTCGCGCACCAGCGCGCGCAGCGCCGGGTCGCGGATCTCGAACAGCTCGAACACGCCCAGCGCCTGCAGCGTCGGCAGCAGGGCGAGCAGGCGCGGCTCGGCCTGCCGGCGCACCGGCTCGGGCGTGGCCGGGTCCAGCATCAGCTGCGCGTGGACCACGAAGTCCGTGAGCGCGTCGCTGGCCGGCGTGGTGTCGGATGAAATGAGTAACGACATGTCGATCTCCTGTCCGTACATGCGGGGACGTCCGGGCGGGGCGCGGCGTGACAGCCTGGCGCGGGCCGGCGGGAACCGGCGGAAGAGCGCGCCTCGCCCGTGAGGCAGCCCGCACGTTGCGCGCGGGCCGGTGGTCGGGGACGGCCAACCGTACGCCAGCTGCCGCTACCATGGGGAGGCAGCCGCCGCTGCTGGTAGTCCCGCCACCACCCTTCGCGAGTCCCCCATGCCGCTGTCCCGGCAACGCACCGAGCTGAAGGCCTTCCTGCGCGCCCGCCGCGCCGCGCTCACGCCCGAGGCGGCCGGCCTGCCGCGCGGCGCGCGCCGGCTCACCCCGGGCCTGCGCCGCGAGGAGGTGGCCAGCCTCGCCGGGGTCGGCATCACCTGGTACACGTGGCTGGAGCAGGGGCGCGCGATCAACGTCTCCGCCGCGGCGCTGTCGCGCATCGCGCGGGCGCTGCGGTTGAGCCCGGTCGACGAGGCCTACCTGTTCGCGCTGGCCGGCGTGCCGCACGCCGAGCCGCAGGCGCGGCGCCAGCTGGTGCTGCCGCCGGCGCTGCCGGGCCTGCTGGAGCTGTACCAGGCGCCCGCCTTCGTGCTCGACCCGGTGTTCGACGTGCTCGCCTACAACCGCGCGGCCGACCGCCTGTACGACTTCGGCGCCGCGCAGGGGCCGCTGGCGCGCAACCACCTGTGGAACGCCTTCATGAACCCCGCGCGGCGGCGGCTGTACGCGCCGTGCTTCGAGCCGGGCGTGCTCAACCTGCTGGGCATCTTCCGGCTGAACCATGCGGCGCACCCGGACGATCCCCGCTTCGAGGCGCTGATCGACGCGCTCGCCGCCGCCAGCCCGGAGTTCGTGGCCCTGTGGGAGCGGCAGGAGGTGGCGCCGCTGCGCTCCTGGACCGCGCACTTCGCGCACCCGGACTTCGGCGAGCTGCGCATGCACTCGATGCGCCTGCCGATCCGCGACGGCAAGGCCGACGGCGCCACCGCGTTCTTCTTCGTGCCGCAGGACGAGGCCACCGCGGCCAGCTTCGCGCGCATGGCCGCGCGCCGGGAAGCCGCGGCCGGCGAACCCGAGCCGGCGTGAGCCGCCGGCCGGGCGCCGCGCGCCGGGCGCCGCGCCCATTCAGCCGGCCCGCGCCAGGCCGCGCGCGTGGCGCTGCTCCAGCGCCGCCAGCTCGTCGCGCAGCATGACGGCCAGGGCGCGGTCGCGCACGGCGAACAGCTCGAACAGCCCCAGCGCGCGCACCACCGGCAGCAGCGCCAGCAGGCGCGGCTCCAGCCGGCGCCGCACCGCCTCGGGCGTGGACGGGTCGAGCATCCGTCGCGCATGGCCCACGAAGCGGGACAGCGCGCGGCCGGCATCCGCCGGCGGGACGGGATTGGGTGGCATCTTCCGGTCTCCTGGGTTCGGCTCCGGGCGGCCGCCGGCGAGGCGGCGCGCTCCGCGGGCGGCGGCGGGCGGAGGGGGAAAACCCGGAGGGCGGAGGAAAGCCTAGTTTCGGCCGGCCTTGGCCTGATATCGTCATCCGGACAAATGATGTCGAGAATCCGCCATGCCGGAGACCGCCGAACGGATCCACCACCGCATCGAGAGCGCCGACGGCCCGCCGCTGATCGCCTACGTGATGGACGGCACCGCCGCCGTGCCGCCGATGGAGGAAACCGCGTGGCACAGCCACCTGCGCGGCCAGTTCTTCTACGTGGAGAGCGGCCTGGTCAGCGTGCGCACGCGCGC
Organism: Fulvimonas soli; assembly: GCF_003148905.1. Taxonomy (GTDB): domain Bacteria; phylum Pseudomonadota; class Gammaproteobacteria; order Xanthomonadales; family Rhodanobacteraceae; genus Fulvimonas; species Fulvimonas soli. Next base: position 248,698 of record NZ_QGHC01000002.1, read on the forward strand.
CGGCGCCTGGGCGCTGCCGCCGCAGCGGGTCGGCTGGCTGCCGCCGGGCGAACTGCACACCGTGAGCATCTCCGGCGGGCTGCGCGGCTGGGGCGTGTTCGTGGCGCCACAGGCGGCCGCGTGCCTGCCCGCGTACACCTGCGCGCTGGGCGCCAACCCGCTGATGCGCGAACTGGTGCACCGCGCCGCCGGCTGGATGATGCAGGACGCGCTGGACGAGGCGCAGCAGCGCATCCTGGCGGTGCTGATGGACGAGCTGCGCCGCGCGCCGCAGCAGCCGCTGCACGTGAACCTGCCGCGCGACCGCCGCCTGCAGCGGGTGGCCCTGGCCGTGCTGGAGCAGCCGCACGACGAGCGCAGCCTGGACGAGTGGGCCGGCTGGGCCGGCCTGTCCCCGCGCAGCCTGAGCCGGCTGTTCCGCCGCGAGACCGGCGCCAGCTTCGCGCAGTGGCGCCAGCAGGCGCGGCTGGGCCGCGCGCTGGAGCTGCTGGCCGACGGCGCCGCGGTCGGCCAGGTCGCCGATGCGCTGGGCTATGCCAGCGTCAGCGCCTTCGTGGCGATGTTCCGGCGCGCGTTCGGGCAGTCGCCGGGGCGCTACTTCGCGCGCGCGGCGGGCGGGTGAGCATGCCCTGGCCGTATCGGCGGGAGGATCGCGGCCGGAGGCCGCTCCCGCCGGGTCGCCGCAAGTCTGGGGGAGCGGCCTCCGGCCGCGATGGCCCGCACGCCGCGACGGGAGCGACCCGCCCCGCCGCTCAGGGCGCCGCCCCCGGCTCCCGCTTCACCCATGCGCGGAACAGCTCGTCGATGCGCCGGTACTCGTCGTACCACGCATCCGGGTGCACGAAGCCGTGCCGCTCCAGCGGGTACAGCGAGATCCAGAAGTTCCTCTTGTGCAGCTCGACGAGGCGCTGGTAGAGGCGGATCGAATCCTCCGCCAGCACGTTGTCGTCGATCAGGCCGTGCTCGATCAGCAGCGGGTCGGCCAGCTGGTCGGCGTACTCGATCGGCGAGCTGGCCGCGTAGGCCTGCGGGTCCAGCTGCGGGTCGTTGAGGATGTTGGCGGTGTACTCGTGGTTGTACAGCCGCCAGTCGCTGACCGGGCGCAGCGCGGCGCCGGCGGCGAACGCGCCCGGCGCGCGCAACAGCGCCATCTCGGTCATGAAGCCGCCGTAGCTGCCGCCGTAGATGCCCACCCGCTGCGGGTCGACGTGGTGCTCCTTCACCAGCCAGGCCTTGCCGTCCAGCAGGTCCTCCAGCTCCGGGTGGCCCATCTGCCGGTAGATCGCGGTGCGCCAGGCGCGGCCGTAGCCTTCCGAGGCGCGGTAGTCCATGTCCAGCACCACGTAGCCTTCCTGCACCAGCAGGTTGTGGAACAGCTGCTCGCGGAAGTAGTTGGACCAGGACAGCGTGACGTTCTGCAGGTAGCCCGCACCGTGCACGAAGATCACCGCGGGCCTGGTCGCGGCGTCCTCGCCGGCCGGGCCGTAGTACTTGGCGTAGATCGCGCCCGCGCCGTGCGAGGAGGGCACCTGGACGATCTTCGGCGCGATCCACGCGCGCGAAGCGAAGGCGGGCTTCATCGTGTCCGTCAGCTCGCGCGGCGCGCCGCCCGCGGCCGGCAGCACCGCCAGCTGCGGCAGCACGTAGGGCGAGGAATGCAGCACCGCCAACTGCGTGCCGCCGGGCGACAGCACGAAGTCGTCCATGCCCTGGTACTGGGTGATGCGCGCGAGCTCGCCGCCGCCGCTCGGCACGCGGTACACGTCGTAGCCGTAGGGCGCGGCCCGGTTGGCGCGCAGGTAGAACCAGCGGCCGTCCTCGGACAGCTGCGGATGGCTCACCTCGAACCGGCCGGAGGTCAGCGCCTTCGCCCTGCCGTCCAGCGGCTTGACGTAGAGCTGCGACCAGCCGCTTTCCTCGGACAGGTACCACAGCGTGCGGCCGTCCTTGAGCCAGCCGAAATCGTTGAAGTTCCAGTTGATCCACGCCTCGTCGTGCAGGCGGTGCTGCGGCACCAGCGCGTGGCGGGCGAAGTCCACGCTGGCGATCCAGCGGTCCTTGTTGTCGATCGCGCGCAGCTGGATGGCGAGGTTCTTGCCGTCGTCGCTCCAGGCGATGCCGCCGCCACCGCCGTCGTCCGCGTCGGAGACGATGCGCACCGCGCGCACGTCCGGCGCCTTCAGCGCCTCGGCGCGGTCGGCGTGGCCGTCCTGCTCCAGCGCGGCGACGGCCCTGGCGCGCAGCGCGGCGAGCGGGTCGTCCTTGATGCCGGGCAGGCCGTCGAGCGGCAGCGGGTAGCTCTGGTGCGCGGCGAGGTCGAGCAGCAGCAGCGACTGCGGCGCCGGGTCGTTGCGGCCGACGTAGACGCGCGCCTCCTGCGTCTCGGCGTAGCCGGACTCGGTGACGTAGTGGCTGAGCGTCGGCGCCTTGCCGGGCGCATGGTCCTTCGGCTGCGTCACCACCAGCAGCCAGCGGCCGTCGGGCGACAGCTCGGTGTCCACCGCCGCGGCCTTGTCGCCGAGGTAGAACGGCCTGGGCGCGCGGCCAGGATCGGCGGCGGCCAGCGCGTCCTGCGCGGCGCGGTCGGCGGCGCGGTCGGCCTTGAGCCGGCGCAGCGTGCCGAACAGGCGCAGCTGCTCGTCCTTCAGGTCGTCGCCCGGCCTGGCCTCGGGATCGTCGGCGAACTTCAGCACCGCCGCCGGCCCGGCCACGCCGCCGGCGATGTCGTAGCTGTACCAGTCGTTGCCGGACCGGTATTGCAGCGCGCGGCCGTCGGCGGAGAAGCGCGGCGCCGACTCCTCCTCCGGCGTGCGCGTGACCTGCACGGTGCGCCCGTCCGCCAGCGTGCGCAGGAACACGTCGCCGTGGCGCACGAAGGCGGCATAGCGGTGCGCGCGGTCGAACACCGCCGGGCCGTCCGCCTGCGCCACCGCGGCGGCATCCAGCTTCACGCCCGGCCCGCCGGCCGGGTCGACGCGGTAGAGGTCGCGCACCGGGCTGCCGTCGCGCTTCAGGCGGTAGTACAGGCTGCGCCCGTCCGCGCTCCAGTAGGGCGACTCCACCGCCTGGCCGATCCAGTCGGGGTCCGCCATCACGGTTTCCAAGTCCAGGCCCGCGGGCGCGGCGGCGGCGGCCGGCAGCGCGACGAGGGCGGCCAGGCCGGCGAGCAGGGTTCGGCGCATCGGGGATCTCCGCGGGCAGCGCAAACCGCGCAGCATAGCGGGTCGTCCGGGGGCCGCAACCGCCGGGGCCGGCCGGGGCGGGCGCGGGCCGCCGGACTGGCCGGCGCGGCGGGATCCGGCCCGCCGAGGGCCGTCGCCCGCCGCACGGCGCGATCAGGGCTGCGCCGCCGCGCCGATGCCGGCGCGGCCACCGCCGAAGGACCAGTCCTCGGCGGCGGTAGTGGTGACCACCACCATCACGTCCTCCGGATCGATGCCGGGCGCCGCCGCCAGCCGCTCCACCAGGCGCCGGTAGAACGCCTGCTTGACGGCGGCGCTGCGCGGCCGGCCGGCGGTGACCGCGACCAGCACGAAGTCCGCCGTGCGCGGACCGCCCAGGTAGTCGGGGTCGATCGACAGCTCGTGCGGCTGGTGCTGGTGGATCAGCACGAAGCGGTCGTGCGCGGGCACCTCGAAGGCTTCGTGCAGGGCGCGGTACACGCCGTCGGCGAGCGCGCGCAGGTGCTCGGGCGACTTGCCGCACTGCAGGGAAATGCGGGCCATCGGCATGGCTCAGCCCTCCTCGTCCTGTTGCAGCGCGCGCAGGCGCTCGGCCGCGGAAAACGCGGCCGGCCAGCCGGCGTAGAAGGCCAGGTGGGTGACCGCCTCGGCGAGCTGCTCGATGCCCAGGCCGTTCTCGCGCGCGCGGCGCAGGTGGAACGGCAGCTGCTCGGTGCGGTTCAGCGCCACCAGCGCGGCCACGGTGACCAGGCTGCGCTGGGCGGGCGTGAGCTGCCCGCGCCGCCACACGTCGTCGAACAGCACGCGGTCGGTGAGCTCGGCCAGCTTGGGGGCGATGTCGCCGACCATGCGGCGGCCGCTGTCGTTGGGTCGGGGATTCATCCGAGGCTCCTGTGCGTGGGTTGACGGGACCAAGGTAGCGCGCCCAGACTTTCCCGAAAATCGAAATATTCGATAGTTCATATCCAATAAAACGGTACGATTGCCATGCGCCGCCAGACCTTCGACCTGGACGCCCTGCGCGCCTTCGCGCTGGGCGTGGAGCTGGGCAGCTTCGCCCGCGCCGCCGGACGGCTGGCGCGCTCCACCTCGGCGGTGAGCGCGCAGCTGAAAAAGCTGCAGCGGCAGGCCGGTGCGCCGCTGCTGCGCAAGGCCGGCCGCGGCACCGCGCTGACCGAGGCGGGCGAGACCCTGCTGGCCTACGCGCGCCGCCTGCTCGAGCTCAACGACGAGGCCGCCGCCGCGCTGCGCGGGGTGGCACTGGAAGGCTGGGTGCGGCTGGGCCTGCCGGAGGACTTCGGCGAGAGCCTGCTGCCGGCCGCGCTGGGCCGTTTCGGTCGCGCGCATCCGAAGGTGCGCATCGAGGCGCGCATCGGCCGCAATGCCGACCTGCGCGCGCGCATGGCCGCCGGCCAGCTCGACCTCGCGCTGGTGTGGGACGACGGCCCGGTGCCGCCGCATGCCGAGCGGCTGGGCGAGCTGCCGCTGTGCTGGATCGGTACCGCCGGCGCGCCGCCGCCCGTCCCCGCGGCGCAGGAACCGCTGCCGCTGATCGCGTTCGAGCCGCCCTGCCTGATGCGCAGCCTGGCCACCGCCGCGCTCGACCGCGCCGGCCGGCCCTGGCGGCTGGCCTTCACCAGCCCCAGCCTGGCCGGCCTGTGGGCCGCCACCGCGGCGGGGCTGGGGGTGACGGTGCGCACGCGGGCCGGCCTGCCTTCCGGCCTGCGCCCGCTGGACCACGGCGAGCAGGGCCTGCCGGCGCTGCCGGCGCTCGGGCTGCTGCTGGTCCGCGGCGAGGCCACGCCGCCGCCCGCCGTGGCGCAACTGGCCGCGCTCCTGCGCGAACCCCTGCGCGCGCAGCTCGACGCGGCCGGCGCGGACGCACCGCGGACGCGCGCGCGGGCGGCGTAGGCGCCGCTCAGCGCCCGCGGAACTCGCGGCGGTAGCTCGCGGGCGTGGTGCCGAACGCGGTGGCGAAGTGCTGGCGCAGCGACAGCGGCGTGCCGAAGCCGGCACGCTCGGCGATGCGCGCGACCGGCAGGCCGGTGGTCTCGAGCAGGCGCTGCGCCAGCGCCAGCCGCTGGCCGAGCAGCCAGCGGCCGACGGTGGTGCCGGTATGCCGGCGGAAGTGGCGGGTGAAGCTGCGCCGGCTCATCGCCGCGCGCGCGGCCAGCGAGTCGAGGCTGTGCGCGGCGTCGAGATGGCGCGCGGCCCAGTCCAGCGTCCGCGTCAGCGGCGTGTCGCGCGCGGCCGCCAGCACCGGCTGCTCGATGTACTGCGCCTGCCCGCCCTGGCGGTGCGGCGGCACCACCAGCATGCGCGCGATGCGGCTGGCGGCCTCGGCGCCCAGGCAGCGGCGCACCACGTGCAGGCAGCAGTCGATGCCGGCGGCGGTGCCGGCCGAGGTGAGCACGTCGCCCTCGTCCACGTACAGCACGCCGGGGTCGACCCGCACCCGCGGGTAGCGCCGCGCGAAGTGCTCGGCCCAGCGCCAGTGGGTGGTGGCGCGGCGGTCGTCCAGCAGGCCGGCTTCGGCCAGCACGTAGGCGCCCACGCACAGGCCCACCACCAGCGCGCCGCGCGCATGGGCGCGCCGCAGCGCGGCCAGCAGCGGCCGCGGCGGCGTCTCGTCCGGGTCGCGCCACGAGGGCACCACCACGATGTCGGCCCAGGCCAGCGCGCGCAGGCCGTGCCGCGCGGCGATGCCGAAGCCGGCGCGGGTGCGCAGCTCGCCCGGCGCGGCCGCGCACACGCGCAGCTCGAACGGTGGCGCCGGCGCGCCGGCCGGCTCGTCGAACACCGCGCACGGCACCGACAGGTGGAACGGCCGGATGCGGTCGAACGCCACCACCGCCACGCGCGTCATCGCCATCGCCGCCGCTCCTGCCGAAGGTCTGGCCCGATTCTAACCTTGTCTGTCGTTCGGGCCACTCCCGCCGCAAGCGGACCGGAGCGGATCATCTCCCACGTCGGGGCACCCGCCCTTCGTCATCAGGAGACCGCCATGCCGAACCCGCCGCAAGCTCCACGCCGCGCCCTGCTCGTGATCGACGTGCAGAACGAGTACGCGACCGGCGCGCTGCGCATCCAGTACCCGCCCCTGGCCGATTCGCTGCGCAACATCGATCGCGCGATGGATGCCGCGCATGCCGCCGGCATTCCGGTGGTCGTGGTGCAGCAGTCCGCGCCGCCCGGCGCGCCGCTGTTCGCCACCGGCTCGCACGGGTGGGAACTGCACGAGGTGGTCGCCAGCCGCCCGCGCGACCACTGGCTCTGCAAGACCCTGCCCAGCGCGTTCGCCGGCACCGGCCTCGGCGAATGGCTGCGCGCACGCGCCATCGACGCCGTGACGGTGGTGGGCTACATGACCCACAACTGCGACGACACCACGATCAAGCACGCCTTCGACGCCGGCCTGCGGGTGGAATTCCTGATGGACGCCTCCGGCAGCGTGCCCTACGCCAACCGCGCAGGCTCCGCCACGGCCGAGGAGATCCACCGCGTGTTCGCGGTGGTGCAGCAGTCGCGCTACGCCGCGGTGACGACCACCGACGACTGGATCGCCCACCTCGCCGAGGGCACCGCGCCGGAGCGCGACAGCATCCACGCCTCGCACCGGCGCGCACTGGCCGCCGCGTCCGCCCCGGCTGGCGGGGCCACCGGGCATGGGCGACACTGAGCGGACCGCTTCCCGCACCGAATCCCGCATGAGCCTGCTGCCCGCCGTCGAGCACGAGACCGCGCCCCACCCGACCCACAGCATCGTCTGGCTGCATGGCCTGGGCGCCGACGGTCACGACTTCGCGCCGATCGTGCCGGAGCTGGTGGCGCCGGACTGGCCGGCGCTGCGCTTCGTGTTCCCGCACGCGCCGGTGCGCCCGGTGACGGTCAACGGCGGCGTGGCGATGCGCGCCTGGTACGACATCAAGGGCCTGGCGATCGCCGACCGGCAGGACGAGGAGGGCATCCGCACCGCGGTCGCCGCGATCGAGGCATTGATCGCGCGCGAGCACGAACGCGGCGTGCCGAGCGGGCGCATCGTGCTGGCCGGCTTCTCGCAGGGCGGCGCGATCGCGCTGGCGGCCGGGCTGCGCCACGCCGAGCCGCTGGCCGGCCTCGTCGCGCTGTCCACCTACCTGCCGCTGGCCCACGCGCTCGCCGCCGAGCGCAGCGCGGCCAACGCCGCGGTGCCGATCTTCCAGGCGCACGGCACCGCCGACCCGGTGGTGCCGCTGGCGCTGGGCAGCGCCGCGCGCGCGGCGCTCGCCGCGCTCGGCTACGCGGTGGACTGGCACACCTACCCGATGGCCCACGCGGTCTGCCCGCAGGAGATCGCCGACCTGCGCGCCTGGCTGGGCGCGCGGCTGCGCTGAGCCCCGCCGGCCGCGCGCCGGCGCACGGCCGGGCGGCGGGGCGCTGCGGCATACTCCCCGCATGCCGCCCGCCGCCGACCGACCGACCGCCGAAGCCAGCCCGCTGCCCGACTTCTGCAGCCTGCCGGTGCTGTTCGCGCTGTTCGTGGTCGGCGCGCTCACCGTCACCGTGATGTGGCTGGCGCCGGAGGGCAGCCGCGGCTGGCGCGGCTTCACCGTGGGCATGGCCTTCGTCGCCTGGCTGGCGCTGCTGCTGGCGGTGGCGCTGTGCAAGCTCGCGCCCTGGCTGCAGCGCCTGCCGGGGCGCGGGCCGTATGCCGGCGTGTGGCTGCTGATGGTGGCGATCGTGGCGCTGGCCAGCGCGGTGGCGCAGTGGATGGACGGCGCGCTGCAGCTGCAGCTGGTGCGCGGCGCCGGCGGCTTCGTGCGCGACAACGCGCTGATCGCCGCCCTGCTCGGCGCGGCGATGCTGCGCTACTTCTACGTGCTGGCGCAGTGGCAGGCGCGGCTGGCGGCGGTGGCGCACGCGCAGGTGGAGGCCCTGCAGGCGCGCATCCGCCCGCACTTCCTGTTCAACAGCATGAACACGGTGGCCGCGCTGGTGCGGATGGACCCGGCCGCCGCCGAGCGCACGGTGGAGAACCTGGCCGAGCTGTTCCGCGCCGCGCTGGGCGAGCAGGGCACGCGCGACGGCACGCTGGGCGAGGAGCTGGCGCTGGTGGAGCGCTACCTCGCCATCGAGCAGCTGCGCCTGGGCGAGCGCCTGCGCGTGCGCCGCGAGCTGGACGCGCTGCCGCCGGACTACCCGCTGCCGCGCCTGCTGCTGCAGCCGCTGGTGGAGAACGCGGTGCGCCACGGCATCCAGCCGCTGCGCGAGGGCGGCGAGGTCGTGCTGCGCGGCGCGCGCGAGGGCGGCGCGCTGCTGATCGAGATCGACAACCCGCTGCCCGCCGCGCCGGCCGCGGGCGGCCACGGCCACGGCCTGGACAACGTGCGCCGGCGCGTGGCCTACCGCTACGGCGCGAAGGCGCAGGTGGAGGCGGGCCCGCGCGAGGGCCGCTTCCTGGTGCGGCTGCGGCTGCCCGCGCAGGGCGCCGGACAGGGGAACGGCGATGCGCGTCCTGATCGTCGATGACGAGCCGCTGGCGCGCGCGCGCCTGGCCGCGCTGCTCGGCGAGTGCGGCGGCTGCGAGGTGGTCGGCAGCGTGGGCGACGGCGAGGCCGCGCTGGAGGCGCTCGCCGCCGCGCGGCCGGACCTGCTGCTGCTGGACATCAACATGCCGGGGCTGGACGGCACCGCGCTGGCCGCGCGCCTGGCCGGCCGCGCGCGGCCGCAGGTGGTGTTCTGCACCGCCTACGAGAACCACGCCATCGCCGCCTTCGAGCTGGGCGCGGTGGACTACCTGCTCAAGCCGGTGCGGCTGGAGCGCCTGCGCGAGGCGCTGCAGCGCGCGCGCCAGCGCCTCGCCGCCGCGGCGCAGGCGCCGGCCGGCCATCTCTATGCGCGCGTGCGCGGCGAGCAGGTGCGCATCGCGCTGACCGAGGTGATCTGCCTGCTCGCCGAGGAGAAGTACGTGCGCGTGCGCCACGCCGGCGGCGAGCTGCTGCTGGACGAATCGCTGCGCCAGCTGGAGGAGGCCTATCCCGAGCAGCTGGTGCGCCTGCACCGCAACTGCCTGGTGCCGGCGGAGCGGCTGGTCGGCCTGAAGGCCCTGGCCGACGGCCGCGTGCTGGCGCGCCTGGCCGGCACCGACTTCAGCCCCGAGGTGAGCCGGCGCAACCTGCCGGCGGTGCGCCGGCTGCTGCGGATGGGCTGAACCGCGCGACGCGGCGTCGCGCCGCCGGCGCGCCTCGCCCGATTACGCGACAATGCGCCCTTGGATACTCCTGCCGCGGAACAGCCCATGACTGCCCCCCCCCTGCGCATCGCCACCCGCAAGAGCGCGCTCGCGCTGTGGCAGGCCGAGCACGTGGCGGCGCGGCTGCGCGCGGTACATCCGGGCTTGGCGGTAGAGCTGGTGCCGCTGTCCACGCGCGGCGACGAGATCCTCGACCAGCCGCTGGCGACCATCGGCGGCAAGGGGCTGTTCCTCAAGGAGCTGGAGGTGGCGATGCTGGAAGGCCGCGCCGACCTCGCCGTGCATTCGCTCAAGGACGTGCCGGCCGAGCTGGAGCCCGGCTTCGCGCTGCCGGCGATCCTGCCGCGCGCGGACGCCGCCGACGCCTTCGTCAGCCGCCGCTACGCCGACCTGGCCGCCTTGCCGCAAGGCGCGCGCGTGGGCACCTCCTCGCTGCGCCGGCAGGCGCAGCTGCGCGCGCTGCGCCCCGATCTCGAACTGCTCGACCTGCGCGGCAACGTGGGCACGCGGCTGGCCAAGCTGGACGCCGGCGCCTACGACGCCATCGTGCTGGCCTGCGCCGGGCTGGAGCGGCTGGACCTGGCCGCGCGCATCCGCAGCCGGCTGGCCGCGCCGGACTGGCTGCCGGCGCCGGGACAGGCGGCGATCGCCATCGAGGCGCGCGCCGACCGCCCGGCCACGCTCGCCCTGCTGGCCGCGCTGGACGACGCCGACACGCGCGCCACGGTGGACGCCGAGCGCGCGATGAACCAGGCGCTGGGCGGCAGCTGCACGGTGCCGGTGGCGGCCTGGTGCGTGCAGGCCGAGCGCGGCCTGCACCTGTCCGGCCTGGTCGGCGACGCCGCCAGCGGCCGCCTGCTGCGCGCCGAGGCGAGCGGCGACGAGCCGGTCGCGCTGGGCCGCCGGGTGGCCGGGCTGCTGCTGGCGCAGGGCGCCGGCGAGCTGCTCGGCCGCTGAGCCGGCTGCGCCGCGGGGCGTACCCGCCCGGAGCAGGCCGGCCCGAGGGCCGGCCGCGGGCCGGGACGGTCCTCCCACCCTTCTCCATCCTTCCGCAGGATCGATGACCACCCGTGGGAGCGGCCTCCGGCCGCGAACGGCCATCCGCGAACGGCCATCCAGCCGTCCAAACGAAAGGCCCGCCGAAGCGGGCCTCCCTCTCGCCTTCCGCGGCGCGGCTGGCGCCGCCCTCAGAAGTTGTAGACCAGGTTGGTGGTGGTCAGGGTGTCGGTGTTCTTCACGCCCGGCAGCACGTCGCTGTTGTAGCGCACCTGGTAGCCCAGCTTGAGCGCCATCTTCTTGGTCATGCTGACCGACAGGCCGATGTCGTTCTGGTAGTACTTGTTCTTCGAGCCCGCTTCGGCGAGGAGCGTGTCCTCCAGCGCGGTGTTGTCGGTGAGGCGGTATTTGTAGTTGATCAGGCCGCGCGCCACCATCTCGCTCTCGGTGGGCTGGCGCACCTTGGTGTCCACGCCGTCGATCTCGACGGTGGTGTCCGCCGGCCGGTAGCGCTTGTAACCGGGGCCGATTTCGAAGGACAGCTCGGTGCGGTCGCTCTTCAGCGCGATGTAGCCGTAGCCGATCGAGACGATGCCCTGCCAGATGTTGGCGCCGAAGTCGTCGTGCTCGTAGCGCAGCGCGCCCACGATGTAGCTGCGCGGGTCCAGCTTGTAGCCCACCGAGGCGCCGGCGTCGTAGCGGTTGGCGGTGGTGCTGAACTTGTCGATGGTGTTGCCCTGGGCGTCCTGCACTTCCACGTCGCCCTTGGAGCGCAGGCCGTTGAGGAAGAAGTTGTTCTTCCAGTACTCGTTTTCCTGGCTGAGGCCGAGCTTGGCGTTGGCGTTGTCGGTGCGCGAGTTGCCGCGGGCCGAGGCGTAGCCGAACTCGCCCGAGCCGGTCCAGCCGCCGTTGCTGGCGGCGCTGTTGTCGGAGGTGCCGGTGTTGCCGTCCTGCGCGTGCGCGCCCGCGCAGGCGAGGGCGAGCAGGAGGCCGGCGAGCAGGGGCTTGTTGGTCATGGTCGAGAATCCGATTCGTTAAACAAAAGTGAGGCGCCACCTTAACGCGGCGTTTTGAACTTGCAGTGAACGCCGCCCCCTTCAGCCGTCCGCCGGGCCAGCGCCTGGACGTACAGGCGCCGCTCGATGGTCAGGCCGGCCAGGCAGCTCAGCGCCGCGCCGGCCAGCGCCGCCGGGTGGCTGTCGAAGCGGTCGTCCAGCAGCAGCACCACGCAGGGCAGCGCATAGGTGAACACCGCGGCGAAGAAGCGCGCCGGGCGCAGCTCGCCGCCGCGCGGCGCGGCGCGCAGCACCTGCCAGCGCAGGCCCTCGGTGAAGCCGAGCAGCAGCGCCAGCAGGATCAGCACCATGATCCACGGGTGCGTGCCGGCCGGGTGCACCGCGTCGTCCTGCGCGGCCAGGCACAGCCACAGCCACAGGCCGCCGCCGTAGGCGGCCGACACCACGCTGCCGAACGGCTGCGGGCCGGCGCCGCCGCGCGGCCAGCCGACGGCATAGGCCAGGTTGGCCAGGCTGCACAGCGCCAGCGCGGCACCGGCGGCGCGGGTGGCCCAGAAGCCGTTGTCGCCGCGCGCCAGGCCGGCCAGCGCCAGCATCGGCAGGTAGGCGGACAGCGCGAACAGCGCCTCGCGGCCGGGCCGGCTGTCGCGCGCGGGCTGCCAGCCGCGCCACTCGTGCACGCGCGGCAGGCGCAGCAGCGCGGCCAGCAGGCCGGCGCCGACGAAGCAGCCGCCCAGGGTCAGCGGCACCAGCACCTCGCTGCGGCCGCTGCGGTAGAGGCCCAGGGTCAGCGCGGCGCCGAGCAGCATCCAGATGCCGTAGCCGGCCAGCGCCAGCTCGTGCAGCAGGAGCGGCAGCCAGGCATCGCCGGCCCGGTTCGGTTCTGCCGCGGCGGCGGACATGGGTTGCGGCTTGAGCATGGGGAGGCCTGTGGCAGGTGGCGCGGGGACGCGACCGGCATCCCGGCGGGCGACTTGCGGCCGTCCGGAAGCATACCCATGCTACACAAGCCCCGCCCCCGACGACACGCCCATGGACCGTTACGAGCGCATCCTCACCCTGCACCGCCTGCTCAAGGCCGCGCACTACCCGGTGCCGCTGCCGCGGCTGATGGACGAGCTGCAATGCTCGCGCGCCACGCTGTACCGCGACATCGCCTTCCTGCGCGACGCGCTGGGCGCGCCGGTGGAGAGCGCCGGCGGCGAGCACGCGGCGTTCCGCTACGAGGCGGGCGAGGGCGAGCGCTTCGAGCTGCCCGGGCTGTGGCTGACCTCCGACGAGCTGGCCGCGCTGCTGGCGCTCAACGAGCTGATCGGCCGCTCCGGCCCCGGCGGCGTGCTGGCCGGCGCGCTGGCGCCGTTCAAGGCGCGCATCGAGCACCTGCTGTCCGACCGCGACAGCGGCAAGGCGCTGCCGGTGGAGCGCATCCGGGTGATCCCGTGGGGCGAGCGCCGGCTCGACCAGCAGGTGTTCCGCATCGTCGCCGGCGCGGTGCTGGAGCGGCGCCAGCTGCGCTTCCGCTACCGCGCGCGCACCACCAACAGCGACAGCCGCCGCACGGTGTCGCCGCAGCGCCTCACCCACTACCGCGACAACTGGTACCTGGACGCCTGGGACCACGACCGCGAGGCGCTGCGCAGCTTCGCGGTGGACCGCATCAGCGAGCCGCATGCGCAGGAGGCCGCGGCGACCGACGTGCCGGAGGCCGACCTCAACGAGCTGCTCGCCTCCAGCTACGGCATCTTCGCCGGCAAGCCCAAGGCCTGGGCCACCATCCGCTTCTCGCCGCACGCGGCGCGCTGGGTGGCCGACGAGCACTGGCACTCGCAGCAGCAGGGCAGCTGGCTGCCGGACGGCCGCTACGAGCTGAAGCTGCCGTACTCCAACGCCAAGGAGCTGCTGATGGACGTGCTCAAGTACGGCCCGGACGCGGAGATCGTCGCGCCGCTGCCGCTGCGCGAGGAGATGAAGGCGATGCTGCACCTGGCGCTGGCGGGCTACCAATAGAACCGGCGTCCGGCACCACGGGCGCCTTCGCATCCACCGGACGGTACGGCACCACGAACCCGCACGGCGCGTTCGCCTCCTCTCCCCTGCGGGGAGAGGGAGCAGGCTGCTTAGTCGCCGCAACGCACGGCGCGCTCGCTTCCTCTCCCCGGAGGGGAGAGGGCGCAGGCTGCTCAGCGGCCGGGATGGAACGGCCAGAACAGCGGGATCAGCCACATCGACAGCGCGCAGAACAGCGCGATCAGCGGGATGCCCACCTTCATGAAGTCGGTGAAGCGATAACCGCCCGCGTAGTACACCATCGTATTGGTGGGATAGCCCACCGGGGTGGCGAACGAGGTGGCCGCGGCGAACGCCACCGCCACCACGAACGGGCGCGGGTCGGCGTGCACCGCGTGCGCCACGCTGGCGGCGATGCCCACCATCAGCACCACCGAGGGGTTGTGCCCCATCAGCTCGGTGAGCAGCGCGGTGAGCAGGTAGACCATCGCCAGCGCCGCCAGCGGCCCGTGGTCGCCGACCAGCGCCATGCCGCCGTCGACCACCCACTGCGACAGCCCGCTCTTCTCGATCGCCGTGCCCAGCGGCAGGATCGCGCCGAGCAGCACGATGATCTTCCAGTCCATCGACTCGTACACGTCCTTGCGGCCGTAGCAGCCGGCCAGCGCCATCGCCGCGGCGCCGCAGATCGCGGCGATCGGGATCGGCAGCCAGTGCAGCGCCGAGACCAGCACCACCGCGGCCATGATCGCCACCGCCGCCAGCGCGCGGCGCGGCGTGCGCGGCGCGTCCTCGCGCTCGCTCAGCACGACCAGCGCCTCGTCGGCGCGCAGCCGCGGCATGGTCTCCTCGTCGGCCAGCAGCAGCAGCACGTCGCCCACCGCCAGGCGGGTGTCGCTGAGCTTCTCGCGCAGCACGTGGCCGCGGCGGTGGATCGCCAGCACGGTGATCCCGTAGCGCCAGTGCAGCTCGGTCTCCCGCAGCCGCTGGCCCTCCAGCGCGCTGGCCGGCGCCACCATCGCCTCGGCGAGCAGCCGCGGGCGGTCGCCGTCGCGCTCGTAGCGCGTCTCCGGCGCGTTCTCCAGGCCGGCGCGGCGGCGGAACTCCTCCAGCTTGTCCCAGTCGCCGCGCACCAGCAGCACGTCGCCGGCGACCAGCTGCTGCGAGCGCGGCGACCACATGCGCCGCTCGCCGCGCAGCAGTTCCAGCGGGTACACGCCGAAGCGCTCGCCCAGCCGCGCCTCGGCGATGCTGCGGCCGAGCAGCGGCGAGTCCGCGCCCAGGCGCAGCTCGGTGACGTACTTGCCGATCTCGGCGCCTTCCTCCGGCAGCTCCGCGTCGACGTGGCGCGGCAGCAGCCAGCGCCCGACCAGCATCAGGTAGAGGATGCCCGCCACCGCCAGCAGCGCGCCCATGCGGGTGAACTCGAACACGCCGAACGCCGGCAGCCCGTGCTGCCGCGCCAGCGTGTCGGCGAGCAGGTTGGAGGAGGTGCCGATCAGCGTGCACACGCCGCCCATCTGCGCGGCGAAGGCCATCGGCATCAGCACCCGCGCCGGCGAGGTGCGCGTGCGCTGGCACACGCGCAGCGCCAGCGGCACGAAGGTGGCGACCAGCGCGATGTTCTTGACGAAGGCGCCCAGCGGGGCGATCGCCAGCATCATCGCCAGGGTCAGCAGCCACGGCCGGCGGATGCGCAGCAGCAGGCGGATCAGCGGCTCCAGCGCGCCGGAGCGCTCGATCCCCAGGCTCAGCGCGAACATCGCCGCCACCGTCACCGTGGCCTCGTTGCTGAAGCCGGCCAGCGCCTCGCCGGGCGCGACCAGGCCCAGCACCGCCAGCGCCCCGAGCACCAGCAGCGCGACCAGGTCGATGCGCAGCTTCTCGCTGGCGAACAGCGCCATCGCCAGCACGATCAGGGCCAGGGTGGCCAGGGCCGGCCAGTTCATGCGGGGGCTCCGGGACGACCGGGCGCGGGCGGGGCGGCGCGGGGCATGGGCGCATGTTTCCATGCCCCCGCGCGGCTTGCCAAGCCGGCGCATCTTCACGCGCGCGGCCGGGCTCCGTATCGTGGCGGCTCCAGCCGCCGCCGCCCGAAGCCGCCATGGACCAGCCCGCCCGCACCGACCCGCCCCGCCAGCCCACCGTCGCGCTCGCGCTCGGCGCGGGCGGCGCCAAGGGCCTGGCCCACATCGGCGCGATCGAGGAGATCGAGCGGCGCGGCTACCGCATCGTCGCCATCGCCGGCAGCTCGATGGGCGCGCTGATCGGCGGCATCTACGCGATGGGCAAGCTCGACGTCTACCGCGACTGGGTCTCCACGCTGGCCAAGCTCGACGTGCTTCGGCTGGTCGACTGGACCTTCTCCGGCGGCGGCCTGATCAAGGGCGAGAAGATCATCGGCACGCTGCGCGAGCTGATCGGCGACGCGCTGATCGAGGAGCTGCCGCTGGCCTACACCGCGGTGGCCACCGACATCGACCGCGGCCGCGAGGTGTGGCTGGCGCGCGGAGGCCTGTTCGACGCCATCCGCGCCTCCATCGCCATCCCCACCGTGTTCCGCCCGTACACCATCGACGGCCGCCGGCTGGTGGACGGCGCCCTGCTCAACCCGGTGCCGGTGACGCCGCTGGTGCGCGAGCCGGCCGACCACCTGATCGCGGTCAGCGTGGACGGCCCGGCGGAGCCGTCCACGCCGGTGGAGGAGACCGCCACGCCGCCGGACGAGCACAAGCGCCGCCGCATCGCCGGCTTCATCGGCCAGCTGATCCCGCACGGCGAGAAGGCAGCCGAGACGCGCTCGCGCGAACCCGGCGCGCTGGACCTGCTGGCGCAGTCGATGGACCTGATGCAGGCCAACCTGGCGCGGCTGCGCCTGGCCGCCTACGAGCCGGACCTCTTGATCCAGCTGCCGCGCAACGTCTCGGCCGCCTACGAGTTCTACCGCGCCCGCGAGCTGATCGAGCTGGGCCGCCAGCGCACCGCGCAGGCGCTGGACGCCTGGCGGGCGCCGGCGCGCGCGCCGGCCGTCAGCGCGCCGCCCGCCGACTGATCGCCGCCGCGTCGTCGTCCTGCGCTTCCAGCCGGCTCCGCGCATGGCGGTAGCCGGCCTCGACGGCGCGCCGCCAGTCCTTCCACGCCAGCATGCCGACGTGCTCCAGCGGCGGGCTGAGCAGCAGGTCGGCGCGCGCGCGCCGCCCGGCGCTGGCCGCCTCGCCGTTGACCATGCCGGCGCGCACCAGCGTGGAGACCAGGCCGGGGCGCCGCGCCGTGTCCCGCTGCAGCAGCAGCTTCCACCACGGCGGCGTGGCGGCCTCCTGCACGCCGGCGGTGAGGCGGGTGTCGGCGCGGATGTCCAGCGCGGTGATGTGGGCGACGCCGTCGGCGGCCATCACGTCCACCGGCAGGTTGTCCACCAGCGCGCCGTCCACGTGCACCTCGCGCCCGTGCAGCACCGGCGGCAGCACGCCGGGGATCGCGCTGGAGGCGCGCAGCCACAGCCACAGCGGCCCCTCGCGGTGCACCGCCATGCCGTTGCCGGAGAGCGAGGTGGAGACGCAGAAGAACGGCAGCGGCAGGTCCTCGATCGCCAGCGCGCCGAAGGTCCGCTGCAGCATGCGCGCGGCGCGGCGGCCGCGGGTGAGCGCGACCAGCGGCAGCGTCCAGTCCGACAGCGGACGGCCGCGCACGAAGGCCTCGCGGTAGCGCTCGGTCATCGTCTCCAGGTCCCAGCCCGCCGCCACGCCGGCGCCGATGATCGCGCCGATGCTGGTGCCGCCCACCGCGTCGAACCCGTGTCCCGCCTCGCGCAGCGCGCGCAGCATGCCCAGGTGCGCCAGCCCGCGCGCGCCGCCGCCGGCCAGCACCAGGCCGCGGCCGTGCCCGCTGGCCAGCCGCGCCACGCGCGCGACGTCGGCCGCGCCGCAGACGTGGTGGTGGCGCAGCGCGCCGTCGAAGACCGCGCGCCAGCGCCGCGCCGCGCCCAGCGCCGGCTGCCGCCCGGCGTGCAGCAGCAGCAGGTGGCGCGGGCGGTGCCCGCTGCGCTCCGGCCGCAGCGCCGCCGCCTCCGGCCAGGGCCGCGCGGGCTCGGCCGCCTGCGCGGGCAGCAGCAGCGCGTCGGCCTGGCGCAGGCAGCGCGCGCGCCAGGCCGAGGGCCGCGCCGCGGTGTCCAGGTAGATCACGAAGCGCTGCTGCGCCTCGCGCATGGCGAACCAGCCGCTGTCGCGGCCGGCGGCCTGCTCGGCGTCGATCACCGCGCAGCCGCCGTGGACGGACAGGGCGCGCGCGAGCTGCAGCGCCAGCGCGCGCGCCGGCACCGTGGGCGTGCAGGGCAGCAGGGCGAAGGTACGCGGCGCGCCGGGCCGGCCGCCGGCGCGGTCCTCCTGCCAGGCGCGCAGCACCGCCTCGCGCGCCACCGCGGACAGCGCGTGCGGGTGGCGCGCCAGCAGCGCCTCGAAGGCGGCGCGGTCCAGCCGCAAGAGCTGCGAGTCGCGCAGCGCGCGCACCGTGCGCCGGCGCGGCTCGCCGGTGACCAGGCCGGCCGCGCCCACGCTGTCGCCGGCGGCCAGCAGGTGCCGCAGCGCGCCCTGCGCGTCGAACACGCCGAGGCTGCCGCTGGCCAGCAGGTAGAGCGCGTCGGACGGCTCGCCGGCCTTGAACAGCGCCCGCCCGCCGGGCAGGCCCAGCCACACCAGCGCCCCGGCCAGCGCCGCGCGCGCGGCCTCGTCCAGCGCGCCGAAGGTGGCGCTGGCGGCGAGCAGGCGGGGCAGGTCGGACGGCCGCATGACGGCAGGATGTCGGCCCTGCATGACAATCCGGTGCACGCGCCCCGTCCTCCATGACAGGACGGCGCGGAGTCGGCTCCAAGAGCCTGTTGACGATCTCCCCGCGCCCGGCGGGGAAGCCGACTGCGCGCGGGCCAAGGCGAAGGCGTGGACGCCGGTCCACGACGGCGCGGCATGGCGGGCGCCGGCGAGGATCTGGGCAGCGCGGCCGGAGGCCGTTCCCACGGCCCCGCCAGCCTTGCGGGAGCGGCCTCCGGCCGCGATCAGCCTGACGCGGGGCCGCCAACGGCCTCGACCCGGTGCGCTGACGCGGCACGGCGGCGGCACGGCGCGCAGACGCCGCCGAACACGATCACCGGCGCCGCGTCAGCGCGCGTCGTCGATCGCCAGGCGGCCGCGGTAGGCGACCAGCCGCCCGAGCAGCGGCAGGCGCACGTCGACCTCGAAGGCGTAGCCGCCGTCCTCCGCGCCGCTGCGCGAGCGCACCTCGCCGCACAGCGCGCGCGGCAGCGGCAGGCCCAGCCAGCGCACGCCTTGCAGGCGCCAGGCGATCGCCCCGCCGTCGCGCTCGAGCGCGAAGCGCAGCGACACCGGCCCCAGGCGCTCGCACAGGCGGCCGTCCGCGCCGCGGCTCAGCGTGGAGCGCATGCGCCGGCTGGCGAAGTGGCGCGTCCAGGTCTCGCGGCCGTCGCGGCGGCGGATCTCCAGGCGCAGCGCCTGCCCCGCGCCCGGCTCGGGCAGGCCGAGCCAGCGGCGCAGCAGGCGCGCCGGCCAGTGCGGCGCGCCTTCCACCCGCGCCACGCCGTGGGCGTCCAGCCGCGCCTCGCCGCCGTGCATCCGGCGCACCGCCGGCGCCAGCCGCGGCCACTCGGCGGCACCGAGGAGCGCGGGGAACAGGGCGGGCGGCGGCGACATGGCGGCAGCATGCCGCGCGGCCGCGGGCGCGGCAACGAAGCGGCGGCGCCGCTTGATTTCGCCCGGCCGCGTCGCCACGCTGGCGCCGCTGCAAGGAGCCCACATGACCGACACCAACCCGCTGCTGGCCGACGACGCGCTGCCGGCGTTCTCCCGCATCCGCCCCGAGCACGTGCCGCCGGCGATCGACGCCATCCTCGCCGACTACCGCGCCGGCGTCGCCGCGCTCACCGCGCCCGGCGCGCCGCGCGACTTCGCGCACGTGATGCTGCCGCAGGAGCGGCTGGAGCAGCGCCTGGCGCGCGCCTGGGCGCCGGTGTCGCACCTGCACTCGGTGGCCGACAGCGAGGCGCTGCGCGCGGTCTACGGCCCGGCCGAGGAGAAGATCACCGAGCACGCCATCGAGCTGGGCCAGGACCGCGACCTCTACGCCGCGGTGCAGGCGCTCACCGACGCGCCGGGCTTCGCCGCGCTGCCGCGCCCGCAGCGCGCGCTGGTGGAGCACGCGCTGCGCGACTTCCGCCTGTCCGGCGTGGCGCTGGAGGAGCCCGCGCGCACGCGCTTCCGCGAGATCGGCGTGGAGCTGTCGCGGCTGTCCACCGAGTTCTCCAACGCGGTGCTGGACGCCACCGACGCCTGGCACGAGCACGTCACCGACGAGCGCGACCTGGCCGGCATCCCCGAGTCCGGCCGCGCGGTGCTGCGCCAGTACGCCAGGGAGCAGGAGCTGGAGGGCTACCTGGTCACCCTCAAGCAGCCCAGCGTGCAGGCGGTGCTCACCTACGCCGACAACCGCGCGCTGCGCGAGCGCGTGTACTGGGCCTACCAGACCCGCGCCTCCGACCAGGGCCCGCACGCGGGCAGGTACGACAACTCCGCGCGCATCGAGAAGATCGTGGCGCTGCGCCACGAGGCGGCGCGGCTGCTCGGCTTCGCCAACGCGGCGGAGGAATCGCTGGCCACCAAGATGGCCGGCTCGCCCACCGAGGTGATGGAGTTCCTGCACGACCTGGCCGCGCGCGCGAAGCCGGTGGCGCAGCGCGAGCTGGACGAGCTGCGCGCGTTCGCGCACGACGAGCTCAAGCTGGACAACCTCGAACCGTGGGACGTGGCCTACGCCGCGGAGAAGCTGCGCCAGGCGCGCTACGCGCTGGACGAGGAGCAGCTCAAGCCCTACTTCCCGCTGCCGGCGGTGCTGGACGGGCTGTTCGCCATCGCGCAGCGGCTCTACGGCGTGACGCTGGCGCCGCGCGAGGGCGTCGACGTGTGGCACCCGGACGTGCGCTACTACGACGTGCGCGACGCCGACGGCCGCGTGTTCGCCGGCGCCTACGTCGACCTCTACGCGCGCGCCGGCAAGCGCGGCGGCGCCTGGATGGACGTGTGCCGCGCGCGCTTCGACGACGGCGCGCAGCCGCAGCTGCCGGTGGCCTTCCTCACCTGCAACTTCGCCCCGCCCACCGAAGGCCGCCCGGCGCTGCTCACCCACGACGACGTGCTCACCCTGTTCCACGAGTTCGGCCACGGCCTGCACCACCTGCTCACCGAGGTGGGGCTGCCCGCGGTGGGCGGCATCGAGGGCGTGGAGTGGGACGCGGTGGAGCTGCCCAGCCAGTTCATGGAGAACTTCGGCTGGAACCGCCAGGCGCTGGACCTGTTCGCGCGCCACTGGCAGACCGGCGAGCCGCTGCCGGAGGCGCTGTTCCAGCGCATGCTGGCGGCGCGGCACTTCCACGCCGGGCTGTTCCTGGTGCGCCAGCTGGAGTTCGCGCTGTTCGACTTCACCCTGCACCTGGAATACGACCCGGCCGAAGGCGCGCGGCCGCTGGCGGTGCTGGAGCAGGTGCGCAAGGCGGCGGCGGTGCTGCACCCGCCGGCGTGGCAGCGCTTCCCGCACGCCTTCACCCACATCTTCGCCGGCGGCTATGCGGCCGGCTACTACAGCTACCTGTGGGCCGAGCTGCTCAGCGCCGACGCCTTCGGCGCGTTCGAGGAAGCGGCCGCCGAGCGCGGCAGCGTGCTCGACCGCGCCACCGGCGAGCGCTTCCGCCGCGAGGTGCTGGCGGTGGGCGCCACGCGCCCGGCGCTGGAGAGCTTCGTCGCCTTCCGCGGGCGCAAGCCCGAGCCGGAGGCGCTGCTGCGCAGCCACGGGCTGGCCTGCGCGCCGCCGCGCCCGTGACCTGCGGCACGGGGCGCGGCGTCCGCCCTTGCGCGGCGCCGGCCGTGCGCCCATGTGCTGCGGAACCCCCGGAGACGAGTGGCGCATGGCCTGGCGAAATCCCCACTACGATCCTTCCCGCGCGCACCACACGCCGGAAGGTTTCCGCAACCTCGAACCGGAACAGCGCCGGCCGGGCGACCTGCAACGCTGGCGCGCGGAGCGCAAGGCCGCCGGCCTGCCGATACCGCCGCGCGAGGGCTACGAGGCATTCGCGCGGCGGTGGTGGCAGCCGGCGGACCTCGGCGGCGAGGAAAACGCCGCGTGGTGGCTCGGCCATGCCTGCGTGCTGCTGCGGCTGGACGGCCGCTACGTCATCACCGACCCGGTGTTCTCCGAGCGCGTGTCGCCGTTGTCCTTCATCGGGCCGAAGCGGCGCACGCCGCCCGCGGCGACCATCGAGCAATTGCCGCGCATCGACGCCGTGCTGGTCTCGCACAGCCACTACGACCACCTCGACACGGCCAGCATCCGCGCGCTGGCGAAGCGCTTTCCCGAGGCGGCGTTCGCGGCGCCGCTCGGCCTGGCCGCCACGCTGCGCAAGCTCGGCGCGCGCCACGCGCACGAGCTGGACTGGTGGCAGTCGCTGGACACCCACGGCTTCGAGCTGACCTGCGTGCCCGCGCGGCACTGGAGCGCGCGCACGCCGTGGGACCGCAACCGCACGCTGTGGGGCGGCTGGGTCGCGCGGCACGGCGGCTTCCGCTTCTACTTCGCCGGCGACACCGGCTACTCGCCGCGGCTGGCGGAGATCGGCGCGCGGCTCGGCCCGATCGACCTCGCCGCGCTGCCGATCGGCGCCTACGCGCCGCGCTGGTTCATGCGCGCGCAGCACATCGACCCGGCCGAGGCCGTGCAGCTGCACCGCGAGCTCGGCTGCCGGCACTCGCTGGCGATCCACTGGGGCGCGTTCGAGCTGGCCGACGATCCGCTGGACGAGCCGCCGCGCCTGCTGGCCGAGGCGCTGGCCGCGCAGGGCGTATCGGCCGAGGCCTTCCGCGCGCTGCCGGTCGGCGCGCGCTGGCCGCTGGCCGAAGGCGGCGCACGAGCCGCCGCGGCGCATCGCTTACAATCGGCCCGATGAAGATCGCCAGCTGGAACGTCAACTCGCTCAAGGTGCGCCTGCCGCAGCTCGCGCAATGGCTGGCCGACGCGCGGCCGGACGTGGTGGCGCTGCAGGAAACCAAGCTGGAGGACGCCAGGTTCCCGGTCGACGAGCTGGCCGCCGCGGGCTACCGCGCGGTGTACTCGGGGCAGAAGACCTACAACGGCGTGGCGATCCTCGCGCGCGGGGAACCACAGGACGTCGTCACCGACATCCCCGGCCTGGACGACCCGCAGCGGCGCATCCTCGCCGCCACCATCGGGGACTTGCGCGTGGTCGACCTCTACGTGGTCAACGGCAAGGCGGTGGGCGATCCCAAGTACGCCTACAAGCTCGACTGGCTGGCCAAGGTGCGCGAGTTCCTCGCGCGCGAGCACGAGCGCCATCCGAACCTCGTGGTGCTGGGCGACTTCAACATCGCGCCGGACGACCGCGACGTGTACGACCCGGTCGCCTGGGGCGGCGAAGTGCTTTGCTCGCCGCCCGAGCGCGAGGCGCTCAAGCGCATCACCGACCTCGGCCTGCACGACAGCTTCCGCCTGTTCGAGCCCGACGGCGGCCACTACAGCTGGTGGGACTACCGGCAGGGCGCGTTCCGGCGCAACATGGGCCTGCGCATCGACCTGATCCTGCTCGGCGACGCGCTGAAGCCCGCGGCGCGCGCAGCCGCCATCGACCGCGAGCCGCGGCGCTGGGAGCGCCCGTCGGATCACGCGCCGGCAACGCTCGACCTGGATATTTGACGAATCCAAATGAACACCACCTCCGACGCCTGGCCCAGCTCGCTGGACGACTCCGAACTGGACGAACTGGACCGCTACCTGCGCGCGCACGCCGAGGAGGGTCACCTGCTGCTCGACGGCGTGCACGGCCTGCTCTCCGCGCTGGCGGTGGGCCCGGTGCAGGTGCTGCCGGAGGAATGGCTGCCCGAGGTGCTGCACGAGCCCTTCGCCGACGAGGCCGAGGGCAACCGCGTGCTGGCCCTGCTGGCCAAGCTCAACGACTCCATCGTCGCCGAGCTGGAGGTGGACGCCTACGAGCCGATCCTCGGCGAGGTGGACACCGAGGACGGCCCGGCGCTCTCCGCCGCCGGCTGGTGCGAGGGCTTCAGCCGCGGCATCGACCTGCGCGCCGGCCTGTGGGAGAAGCGCCTGGCCGACGACCCGCAGCTGATGGAGCTGCTGGGGCCGGTGATGGCGCTGGCGGTGGACGAGGGCATCCTCAGCGCCGAGGCCGAGTTCGAGAAGCTCAGCGACGAGGAATACGACGAGTGCCTGGCGCAGCTGCCGGCGGTGCTGGGCGCGGTGAGCCGCTACTGGCACGAGCATCCCGCCACCGCGGGCGAGCTGGACGCGCTGGCGCAGGCGGCCGCCGGCCCGCGCGAGAACGACGGCACGCCGCCGCCGCGCCAGCGCAGCGGGCACTGGGTGCATTGAAGGGGCGAAGGATGAGGAGCCAGTAGCGAGGGCGCAGGCCCCCATGCCTCGCCGTCCGCGGTCCGCAAGCCAGCGCGACGCCGGATTTTTGCGCCCTCGCCACTCACTACTCGTCCCTTACCGCTCCGGAAACACTCGTCCCTCGCCGCCCCGGAAACGCTCCGTTCCACCCGCGCGCCTTGGCTCACCGCCGCCGCGGGCGCATCTTGGGCGCCATGCGATCCACCGGAGGCAAGCCATGAGCGAACGCCGCATCCTGCGCCGCATCCGCGGCACCGACACGTCCGACGGCGCGGGCGTGCGCCTGAAGCGCATCATCGGCCAGCCGGGCCTGGACATGCTCGACCCGTTCCTGCTGCTGGACGAGTTCCGCTCCGACAGCGCCGACGACTACATCGCCGGCTTCCCCGAGCACCCGCACCGCGGCTTCGAGACGGTGACCTACATGCTCGCCGGGCACATGCGCCACGGCGACAACCACGGCAACCGCGGCGACCTCGGCCCCGGCAGCGTGCAGTGGATGACCGCCGGCCGCGGCATCCTGCACTCGGAGATGCCGCAGCAGGAGAACGGCCTGATGTGGGGCTTCCAGCTGTGGGTGAACCTGCCGGCGGCGGACAAGCTGACCGCGCCGCGCTACCAGGACATCGCGCCGGAGCGCATCCCCAGCGTGCGGCCGGCCGAGGGCGTCACGGCGAAGGTGATCGCCGGCACGCTGGCCGGCGCCACCGGCCCGGTCGAGGGCATCGCCACCGCGCCGGTGTACCTGGACCTCGCGCTGGAGGCGGGCGCGCGGGTGGACATCCCGCTGCCGGAAGGCCACCACGCCTTCGCCTACGTGTTCGACGGCGAAGCCGCCGGGGTGGCCGGGCAGAAGCTCGCGCGCGGCGAGCTGGCGGTGCTGTCCGACGGCGCGAGCGTGCGCCTGGCCGGCCTGGACGCGCCGGCGCGCGTGCTGCTGGTCGCGGGCCGCCCGCTCGACGAGCCGGTGGCGCGCTACGGCCCGTTCGTGATGAACACGCCCGAGCAGATCCACGAGGCGATCGCCGACTTCCGCGCCGGCCGGTTCTAGCGGCCGGCACGGTACCGGGGAGTTTCTCCGCCCTTCGTCCTGGCGCATGATGCGTCCGGGACAAGGGCCAAGGGGTCGAGGCATGCAGCCAGGCGGACGGGGCACGCACGAGACGGCGCGGTCCGGCCGCCGGCGGCGCGCCGGCGCCGGGGCATGGATCGTCTGCATCGCCATGCTCCTTTTCGCGGGCGGCATGTACGCATTCTTCGCCCAGCGCGGTTGGACGCTGCGCGACGGCATCTTCGAGGGCGTCTGCGTCGCGCTCGGCCTCGGGCTCCTGGCGAGCTGCCTTTCGCGGCGCGCCTTCCTGGTGCTCTCGCGCATCGGCGCCGGACTGGTGTTCGCCGCCTACCTCGGCTACCTGCTTTACGAATGCTTTTATTCGGGCCAGGCTTGGCGCGTGGGCGACCCGGCGCAGCCCTCGCCCTTCGCCGCGACGCTCGGCCTGCTGCTCTGGGGGCTGCCCTGCCTGCTGTATGCGCTGTGGGGAAGTTTCTGGGGGCGCGCCGGCGTGACGCCCCCCGCGCACTGGTCGCGCCACGACGTGCTGGTGCTGCGCGTGGCGATGTACGCGCGCCGCCTCTTCCTCCTGCTGCTCGTGCTGGCGGTGGTGCGCCAGGTGCTTGCCCTGGTCTGAGCGGGCTTCAGGACTCCCGCCCGCCCGCCCGGATGGCGCGTTCCACCAGCGCCGCGACGGGAAGCGTCGCGTCCAGCACCAGTGCATGCTCGTCCATGGACGGTTCCTCCAGCGTCTGCAGCTGGCTGTCGAGCAGCGAGACCGGCATGAAATGTTCGCGTTCCCGCACGCGGCGCAGCAGTTCCGCCCGCGGGGCCCTCAGATACACCAGCCGCCATCCGGGGGCGGCGGCGCGCAGGTAGTCCCGGTACGCACGCTTGAGTGCCGAGCAGCTGATCACGCCCGGGCGCCGCCGTTGCGCGTGGTCGGCGATCCAGCCGGCGACGCGCGCCAGCCACGGCGCGCGGTCGGCGTCGTCGAGCGGGATGCCGGCGCACATCTTGGCGACGTTGGCCGGCGGGTGCAGCGCGTCGCCCTCCTGGAAGTCCCAGCCCAGCGCCTGCGCCAGCGCCGCGCCGAAGGTGCTCTTGCCGGCGCCGGACACGCCCATCACCACGACCACCATCGCTCAGCCCTTCACGCTGCCCAGCAGCAGCCCTTGCAGGTAATAGCGCTGCAGGGCCAGGAACAAGGCCAGCGCGGGCAGCACGGTGACCACCGCGCCGGCCATCATCAGCTCGGTGTCCTGCGCGTGCTCGCGCGCCAGCGAGGCCAGGCCCACCGGCAGCGTGTAGTGCTCCTGCCCGGTCAGCACGATCAGCGGCCACATGAAGTCGTTCCACGCGGCGAGGAAGGTGAAGATCGCCAGCGTCGCCATCGCCGGCCTGAGCAGCGGCAGCACGATGCGCGCGAAGATGCGCCACTCGCCCGCGCCGTCGATGCGCGCGGCCTCGATCAGCTCGCCGGGGATGGCGCGCGCGAACTGCCGCACCAGGTAGATGCCGAAGCAGCTGGCCAGCGCCGGCGCCACCACGCCGGCGTAGCTGTTCACCAGCCCGAGGTACTTGAGCTCCAGGAACAGCGGCAGCATCGCCACCTGCGCCGGGATCACCAGCGCGCCGAGCACGCCGCGGAACAGCGCGCGGCGGCCGGGGAAGTCGAGCTTGGCGAAGGCGTAGCCCGCCGTCAGGTTGCAGGCCAGCGACAGCGCGGTGATCGCGCACGACACCAGCAGGCTGTTGGCCAGGTAGCGGCCCATGCCGGCGCGCACGAACAGCGCCTGGTAGTTGGCCCAGGTGGGATGCGCCGGCAGCAGCGGCGGCGGCAGCGTGCCGCTCTCGCCCGGCGCCATGAACGAGGCGGACAGCATCCACGCCAGCGGGAACAGCGCCGCCGCCGCGCCGGCGAGCAGCAGGCCGTTGACCAGCCATTTCGCGGCGCGCGGGCTCATGCCTCGCTGCCGCGCCGGAACAGCCACAGCATCGCCGCGGTCACCGCGAAGGTGAGCGCGAACAGCAGGAACGCCACCGCCGAGGCGGAACCGAGGTTCCACCACTTGAAGCCCTCCTCGTACATCAGGTACAGCGCGCTCATCGTGCTCTGCAGCGGGCCGCCCTCGGTCATCACGTAGGGCTCGGCGAACAGCTGGAAGTAGCCCGCCACGGTGAGGATGGCCACCATGCCCAGGGTCGGCGCCAGCGCGGGCAGGGTGACGTGCCACAGCCGCCGCAGCGCGCCGGCGCCGTCGATGCGCGCGGCCTCGTGCAGCTCGGGCGGGATCGCCTGCAGCCCGGCCAGCAGGATGATCATGTTGTAGCCGAAGTTCTTCCACACCGCGAACAGGATGATCGCCGGCATCGCCCAGCGCGGGTCGCCCAGCCAGTCCACCGGATGGACGCCGAGCAGGCCCAGCGCGTGGTTGAGCAGGCCGTACTTGGTGTTGAGCAGGTAGCGCCAGACGATCGCCACCGCCACCACCGTGGTCACCACCGGCGCGAACAGCGCGGTGCGGAAGAACGCGCGGGCGCGCGCCAGCGGCGAGTCGAGCAGCAGCGCCGCGCCCAGCGAGGCGGCGATCGACAGCGGCACGCCGACCGCGACGAAGTAGCAGGTGTGCCCCAGCGCCGCCCAGAACAGCGGCCGGTGCAGCAGCTCCCAGTAGTTGCCCAGCGCCACGAAGCGCAGGTTGCGCAGGTCGGCCAGCGCGTACAGGTCGTAGTCGGTGAAGCTGAGCGCCAGCGCGCCCAGCACCGGCAGCAGGAAGAACACGCCCAGCACCGCGAAGGCCGGGGCGAGGAACGGCCAGGCGGCGCGGCGCGCGCTCACCGGCGCGCCTCCTGCCGGTCGAGCACCCAGCGCCGCTTGGCGAGGATGCGGTCCACGCGGCGGTCCAGTTCCGCCGCGGCCTGGTCGACGGTGTATTCGCCGGCGATCGCCTGCGCGGCGACCAGCTGCATCTCGTTGGCGATGCGCTCCCACTCGGGCACCGGCGGCGTGGGCTTCACGCGCTCCAGCTGCTCGCGGAAGGCGCGCGCCTTCGGGTCGTCGCGCAGCGCGCCGCCCGCCCACGAGCTGCGCCGCGGCGGCATGTCGCCGAGCAGGGCGTAGAAGCGCTGCTGCACCTCGGGCCGCGAGAGGTATTCGATCAGCGCCCAGGCCTCGTCCTGGTGCCGCGAGGCGCGGAACACCACCAGGCTGGAGCCGCCCGCCGCGCCGGCGCCGGGGCCGCCCGGGCCGGGCAGCGGCGCGGTGGACCACTCGTCCTGCGCCGCCGCCGGCAGGCGCTGGCGGAACTCGCCGATGTTCCACGGCCCGGAGAAGTAGAACGCATACACGCCGCGGCCGAACTCGAACCACGGGTTGCCGGCCTCCACGTTGCTGATCGCCGGCGCCTGGCGCAGGCGGAAGGTGTCCACGTAGAAGGCCAGCGCGCGCTTGAAGCCGGCGCTCCCGAAGTTGCCGTAGCGGCCGCCGTCGCGCAGCAGCGGCTCGGGCTGCTGCAGCGCCAGCGACATCAGCTGCTCGTACTCGTTGGTGGGCAGCAGGATGCCGTAGGTGCGCCGCGCCGGGTCGCTCAGCGCGGCCAGCATGCGCCGCCACTCGGCCCAGTCGCGCGGCGGGTGGTCGAAGCCGGCCGCGCGCAGCAGGTCGGCGCGGTAGAACAGCAGCCGCGTGTCGACGTACCACGGCACGCCGTACAGCCTGCCGTCGAACACGTTGGTGGCCCAGATGCTGGGGAAGTAGTCGGCCGGCCGCACCACCGCCGAGGCGGCCACGCGCGCGTCCAGCGGCGCCAGCGCGTCCAGCGCCACCAGCTCCGGCAGCCAGGTGTTGCCGAGCTGCGACAGGTCCGGCGTGGAGCCGCCCGCGAAGGCGGTGAGCAGCTTCTGGTGCGCGGCGGTGAGCGGCAGCTGCTGCAGCCGCACGCGGATGCCCGGGTGCGCGCGCTCGAACCCGGGCAGCAGCGCCGCCACCGCCTCGCCCTCGCGGCCGATGGTCCAGAACACCAGCTCGTCGCGGCGCTCCTTTCCCGCGCAGCCGCCGAGCAGTGCGACGGCCAGCGCGAGCGCCAGCAGCCGGCCGGCCGGCCGCGCACCGCGGCCCGCGCGACCCCGCTGGCCGCCGCGCCGGCTCATGGCGCGGGCGCGGCCTCGTCCAGCCAGCCGCCGGCGAAGCCGGCGCGCCGCAGGCCCTCGCGGATGTACGGGTTCTTGCCCATCACCTTCCACACCAGTCCGCTGCGCCAGTTCTCGATCATCAGCAGGATCGGCCCCTGGTCGATGCCCAGCTGCACGGTATCGGCCCAGCCCATGGGCACCAGTTTGCCAGTGCGCAGGTCGGTGCGGGTATGGAAGCTGGGGTTGAAGGCGTCGACGAAGCCGTAGCGGTTGTAGATGTCCCTGCCGTAGCGGCGCTTCATCTCCATCAGCGCCGGCACCACGATCTCCGGCGCGAAGGCGATCGAGCCGCCGGCCGCGGTGGGCGCGATGGTGCCGTCGTCCTCGACGTAGTCCAGCCCCGCGCCGCGCGCGGAATAGCCCTTGAACTCGCGCTCGCCCTGCGGCCCCTTCACCACGATCCCGCCCGGCCCGTTGCTGGCGGTGAGGCCCCACACGTTCGCGCCGTAGCCGGTCCACTTGCCGGGGTTGGCGATGGCGTAGTTGCGCTGGCTGTAGGTGGCGCGGCGGCTGTTCTCGAAGAAGTCGATGCCGTGCGCGCGGGCCCAGTCGTCGCGGATGCCGCGGAAGTCGATCCAGGCC
Source organism: Fulvimonas soli (assembly GCF_003148905.1). Taxonomy (GTDB): domain Bacteria; phylum Pseudomonadota; class Gammaproteobacteria; order Xanthomonadales; family Rhodanobacteraceae; genus Fulvimonas; species Fulvimonas soli. The sequence continues at coordinate 278,437 of NZ_QGHC01000002.1, forward strand.
TGGCTGTACTGGTGGCCGAACAGCGGCGCGAAGGTGAGGAAGGTCTCGCCGTAGAACGTGCCCCAGGTCTTGTCGTTGGTGGCGCTCCACGCCTTCCACGCCTCCGGCGCCACCGGGTGGGTGGGCGAGCCCAGCGCCAGCACGTACACCAGCATGCCCTCGCAGTAGCCGCGCCAGTCGTCGCGGATGAACTGGCCGCCCGGCGTCCAGCCCATGCTGATCAGCGGCGGCCGCGCCTGCATCCAGGTCCAGTCCGCCGCGCGGTAGAGCTCGTCGGCGAGGCGGCGGATCTCGCGCTCCTGCGGCGTGTCGCGGTCGTAGTAGGACTGCGCGAACAGCACGCCGCCGAGCAGCAGCGTGGTGTCCACGCTGGACAGCTCGACGAAGCGGCCGAAGCGCCGGCCGGTCTTCATGTCGAGGAAGTGGTAGTAGAAGCCGTGGAAGCCGGTGGCGTCGTCCTCGCTGCCGTTCTGCGGCGCGTCCCTGAAGAAGCGCAGCGTGGCCAGCGTGCGCTCCGCGGCCTGCGCGCGGGTGACGTAGCCGCGCTCGGCGCCGATGCCGTAGGCGGTGAGGCCGAAGCCCACCGCGGCGATGCTGGAGAACGACTCGCCGGGATAGTGGTCCGGCACCAGCCCGTTCTTGGGATCGGCGCTGTCCCAGAACCAGTCGAAGGTGCGCCTTTCCAGGTCCTCGATCATCGCCCGCTGGGACTTGGGCAGCGAGGCGAAATCCTGCGGCGTTGGCGCACGCGCCGGCGCGCCGGGTGCGGCAGGCGTCAGCGCGAAGGCAAGGATGCCTGCGCAAAGGGCATGGAGTTTCTTGAGGGACATCGGCTTCTCTGCAGCGTGGGGAATCGGAAACGCGGCGGACGTCGGTAGCGGATCAGGCCGGCACGGGGATCGGCGGCGCCGCGCAATAGCGTTCGATGAAGGCAGCCTGGGTCGGCATCGCCTCGACGCAGTTGGCGATCACCTGTCCGACGCCGGTGACGAACCGCCGTAGGTCCGCGTCCGGCACCTGGTCGACCATCGGATGATAGCCCTGCGGCACGATGCGCTGGCCGAGCATCACCTGCACCCAGCTCAATTGCGCGAAGATTTCTTCCGCATTGCGGAAGAAGCGCCCGCTGTCGCGGAACAGGCGGATGTTGTCGGCCAGGCTGTCGGGAATCGACATGGTCCTGCACTGGGTCCAGAACGCCGTGTCGGCGCGCTCGGTGGCGTGGTAATGCAGGATGAGGAAATCGCGCACCCGCTCGACCTCGAACGCCGTCTGCGCGTTGAAACGCTCGCTCAGCACCGGAGCGAAGTCCTTGCGCGGGAACAATTGCAGCAGCCTCGCGATGCCGGTCTGCACCAGGTGGATGCTGGTCGACTCCAGCGGCTCCATGAACCCGCTGGCCAGGCCCAGCGCGACCACGTTCCTGTTCCAGCACCGCTTGCGCATGCCCGTGACGAACCGCAATGGGCGCGGCTCGCCCAGCGCGCGGCCGTCGAGGTTCTTCAGCAGCGTGGCGACCGCCTCGTCGTCGCTGACGTGCGCGCTCGAATACACGTAACCGTTGCCGGTGCGGTGCTGCAACGGGATGCGCCACTGCCAGCCGGCGGGCCGCGCCGTGGCGCGGGTATAGGGCATGGGCGGTCCCGCGTTCTCGCTCGCCACCGCCACGGCGCGGTCGCAGGGCAGCCACTGGGTGAACTCGACGTAGCCGGTGTGCAGCGCCTGCTCGATCAGCAGACCGCGGAAGCCCGAGCAGTCGATGAACAGCTCGCCCTCGATCCGCTCGCCGCTTTCCAGCGCCACCGCCTCCACGAAGCCGTCGTCTGGCCGCAGCAGCACCTGCGCTATCTTCCCCTCGGTGCGGCGCACGCCGTGGCGCTCGGCGTAGTCGCGCAGGTAACGCGCGTACAGCGCGGCGTCGAAATGATAGGCGTAGGCGATCGAGGCCAGCGGCGAATTGGGCGGCACGTCGGTGGCCGGCGCCATGAACTTGTTCTGCACCGCGGCGGCGGTGTTCAGCGAATACGCGCCGATGTCCTGCGCCCAACCCTGCTGGCGCGCCTTCAGCCAGTACTGGTGGAAGGGCAGCAGCCCCAGGTCATGCCCGATGGCGCCGAAGCCGTGGATGTAGGCGTCGCCCGGCCGCGCCCAGCCGCGGAACTGGATGCCGAGTTTGAAGGTGCTCTGGGTCTTGCGGATGAAATCGATCTCGTCGATGCCGAGCAGGTTGTTGAACAGCTTGAGGTGGGTCATGGTGGCCTCGCCCACGCCCACGGTGCCGATTTCCTCCGACTCGACCAGGCGGATCGCATAGTCGCGGCCCAGCACCTTGGCGAGGGCGGCCGCGGCCATCCAGCCGGCGGTGCCGCCGCCGACGATCACGATGTGCTTGATGGGAGGTGCGTTCATGCGGTTTCGTTGGCGGCAATCCCGGCCCGCCGCGCACTAGCACCGCAAGGCCCGCGCGGCGGGACGCGCCGCAGCGCGTCCCGCCGTAACGGCCTCAGAACCTGAGGCCCACTTCGAACTTGAACGTGCGCGGCACGAAGGTGATGTTGCCGGTCCGGTTGTAGCTCACGCTCGCGTGCTGGTCGGCATACACCGGGATGTAGTCGACGAAGTTGTCCCAGTTGAACACGTTGAGCACGTCGAAGCGGCCGAAGAAGGTGACTCCATGGCCGAGGTCGAAGTTCTTGGTGGCCTGGAAGTCGAGGTCTCGATAACCCCAGATGTCGCCGCCGATCAGGAACTTCGAGCCGGACGGCGTGGCCGCGGCCGGGATGCAGTTGTTGCCCGCCGGGAACACGGCCCCGTCATAGCAGGCGATGCCGTTGAACGGCAGCGGCGTGGCCAGGGTCAGCTTGGCCGACAGCGTGATGCCCCACGGGCCGTCCATGTTGCCCGTCGCCACGAAGCGGTGCTTGGCCGCCGCGTTGGAGGTGATGAACGGGTAGTCGCCGATGGTCGCCTCGTCGAACGAGTAGTGCTCGTTGATGTCGCGGTTCTGCTTGGCATGGGTGAAGGTGTAGGCGAAGGTCGCACCCCAGCCCGATTCCCTGGTGTACGGCTTTTCCGCCGACAGCAGCACCTGGGTGGTGCGGGTGGAGATGCCGTTGTTGCCGATGATCAGGCTGCCGAAGCCCGGCACACCGTTGCCCCACGGCTGGCTGTTGTTCTTCCAGAACGAGCCGTCGGGATAGCGGTTGCCCAGCGTGAAGGCGAAGCCGTCGTAGCTGAGGATGCGCGTCACCGTGGCGTCGGTCTGCCACTCGCCGATCTGGTTGGACATGCCCAGGCTGAACTGGTCGGAGTACGGCGCCTTCAGGTGGTTGTTGAGCAGGTCCACCTCGGTGCCGGCGTTGCTGCTCGGCCCCAGCAGGGCCTGCAGGTTGGCCAGGCCGTTGAGGTAGTTGGGGTCCCATGCGTAGCAGGGCGTGTTGCCCTTGTAGCAGAGGCCGGTGGCCGGGTCCTGGAAATAGACCGTGTACTGCGGCAGCGCCGACTTGGTGGTCTCCAGCTGCAGGTAGTCGTACAGGTCGCGGTCGTACGAGCGGCCGGCGCCGCCGTGGATCACGTGCGCCTCGTCGCCGAACAGGTCGTAGGAGAAGCCCAGGCGCGGTTGCCATTCGCCCTTGTAGGCGTGGCGGTTGTGGCCGTCGCTGATGTAGTCGTTGATGTCGACGCCGCCGAGCGCCAGGGCCTGGGCGTAGGTCTGCCCGGGCGGCGCCGACGGATCGGGGTTGGGGCTGTTCAGCGCGGCGACCACGTTGGCCGGCGTGACGAAGTCGGTGTACGAGGGCGTGCGCTCGTAGTCCCAGCGCACGCCGAGGTTCAGCGTCAGCTTGTCGTTGACGTCCCAGTCGTCCTGGATGTACGCGCCGAACTGGTGGCTCTTGGTGGTCACGGTCGGGGTCAGGCCCAGGCCGGTCACCGGCTTGGTGAAGAAGGCCTTGTACGGCGTGTCCGAGACGCCGTCGGGGGTCACGTTGTAGGTGAACTGCGGGTTGACGTCGGCCGCGTCCGCCGCCTTCAGCGTGATGTTCTTCTTCTTGATGCCCACCTTGATGACGTGGTCGCCATGCCATTCCAGGTCGTTGAAGGTCAGGTCGTCCTGGAAGGCCGGGCCCTTCTGGCCCTTGTTCTGCGTCGCCAGCGGATTGGCCGCGCCGGTCGAGACGATGGTCGGATCGTCGTTGGGCCGGCTCCAGGTGTAGACGTAGCCGTTACCGTAGTTCAGCGCCGTCGGGGCGTTGAAGGCATCCTCGTAGGTGACCAGCAGCTCGTTGTAATAGGCCTCGCCGCTGTGCTGCCAGCGCAGCGAGTAGCGCTTGTCGTTGTTCTTCGTGTCGTAGGCGGCCGACGCGGCGGTCTGCCCGCCGATGCCGCCGCGCTGCTTCTCCTCGCGGATCTGCGCGCTGGCCTCGATGCGGTCGCGGTCGGTGGGCTCCCAGTCGATCTTGCCGAAGGTCAGGTCCTCCTTGAACGGCAGGTTCGCGGGACCGAGCTGGGCCGCGACGTCCGCCGGCAGGTAGGGCACGCCGGGCGCGCCGTCCGGGCTGGGTACCACCGTCACCGGCGTGTCGAAGCGCTTGCCTTCATAGGCGACGAAGAAGTGCGCCTGGTCCTTGATGATGGGGCCGCCGAGGGCGAAGCCGTACTCCTTCTCCTCCGACTCGGTCTTGGTGTCCGCGGCGTCCTCGGCCGGGGTGCGCTCGCGGAAGGCGTCGTTGGTGTAACGGTAATAGGCCTCGCCGTGGAACTCGTTGGTGCCCGACTTGGTGCTCGAGGTCACCGCCGCGCTGGAAACCTGGTCGTACTCGGCCTTGTAGTTGGAGGTGATGACCTTGTACTCGCCGATCGCCAGCTGCGGGAACGGGTTGCCCTGGCTGCCGATCTGGCCGCTGACGCCGCCCTCCTTCACGTAGCTCTTCTGGCCCACGCCGTCGATGTAGACGTTGACCGAGCTGTTGTTCATCGCGCCGCCGCGCAGCGAGGTGTTGCCGTTGGAGTCGACGTTGAACACCATGCCCGGCACGGTGTCGGCGAACTCCAGGAAGTTGCGCGAGATCTGCGGGATGGTCTGGATCTGGCGCAGCGAAATGGTGCCGCCCACTTCCGGCGTCTTCACCTCGCGCAAGGTGGTGGCCGACACGGACACGCTGCCCAGCGTGGTAGCGTTCGCCGGCGCCGCCGTTGCCGCGGCCGCCTGGAAATCCAGCGTGGCGGTCGAGGCCACGGTCAGGGTGACGGTGCGCTCGGTGCCCGGGCCGGCATCCACCTGGTAGGTGCCGGGCGGCAGCCCGGGCAGGGAGTAGCTGCCGTCCGCGCCGGTCTTGGTGCGGCGGGTGCTGCCCGTGGACACGTTCCTGGCGGTGATCTCGGTATTGGCCGGTCCCTTGCCGCGCAGGGTGGCATTGGCCGTCTGCGCCCAGCTAACCGTGGGGGCCGCCGCGATGGCCGCCACCGATCCGCCGATCAAACTCGCCAGCAACTTCTTCTTGAACCTTATCGATGACCTCATGGCCCGCCTCCCGAAATGGTCAGTAATCTGCTTGTTGTGCTTGGTTTGGTATCTAGCGGCCGCCGGATGAAGCGGCGGCGGAACTGGCGCCGCAGGTTTCGCGCACCACGAGCTCGCAGTCGAGCGTCTCCATGGCGGCGGGTCCGTCCGGCGTTTCCAGCAAAGTGGCGAGGCGCTCCAGCGCGTCGCGGCCCAGCTCGGCGATGCGCACGCGCACCGTGCTCAGCGGCGGCGTGAGGTAGCGCGCGATCGGGATGTCGTCGAAGCCGGCCAGCGCGATGTCCTCGGGCACGCGCAGTCCCGCTTCCTTGAAGGCGTACAGGCAGCCCACCGCCATCATGTCGTTGGCGGCGAACACCGCGCGCGGCCGGCGCGGCTGCGCGAGCAGGGCGCGGCCGGCCTGGTAGCCGGACTCCTCGGTGAATTCGCCGGGGACGATGTTCAGCGCCGTCCGCGGCGCGAACTCGGCCATCGCGGCGCGGTAGCCGAGCTCGCGCTGCTGCGCATCGTAGTTGGCCGCGGGGCCGGCGATGAAGGCCACGTCCGCGTGGCCCGCCCCGACCAGGTGCCGGGTCATGGCGTGCGCGCCGCCGAAGTTGTCGATGTTGAGCACGCTGTAGCCGGCGTCATGCACCGCGCTGTTGAGCAGCAGCACCGGCAGTGACGGCGGCAGGTTGGCGTGCAGGAAGGCGGCGTCCACCCACGGCGACAGGATCAGCATGCCGTCGACGCGGCCCTGCATGGCGCGCATCGCCGCGGCGGCGTCCGCCACGCCGTCGTGCGAGCTGGACACCAGCAGGTGCAGGCCGCGCGCCCGCGCGGCGAGGTCGACGCCGCGGATCAGCTCGGAGAAGAACTCGCCGTAGAGGTCGGGCAGCAGCGCGCCGATGGTGTGGGTGCGCCGGGTGATCAGGCTGCGCGCGGCCATGTGCGGCACGTAGCGCAGGCGCTCGGCGACCTCGCGCACGCGCTCGACCGTGTCGGCGGTGACGCCGCCGTGGCCGTTGAGCGCGCGCGACACGGACGCCACCGAGACCCCGGCTTCGCGCGCCACGTCTTTGATGGTCACCATGCCCACGTTTCCGCCGGCCTCCCCGTCGATGGGGCGGAACGTAAACGTTTTCATGAAGAAAAGTAAAGCTGCAGTGAAGCAAGCCCGCGGCGGCCTCAAGCCGCCGCCCGGCCGGCCGATGCGGTGGGTGCGGGACCGGCCGATCGGCCAGGCCCGATGGGGAATGGCGGGGACTTGCCGGATGCCGTTAAATCTGCATTAATCCAGCACGACTCAAGCCGTTGTAGCCTGCAACCGCTGAATTCTTACAAGAAAACATCGTAAGTCACTGTTTCTCATGATCCCGATGACGCTGCTACTGCTCATGCTCGCCGCCCTGATGGCCCTGGCGGTCAAGCGCGTGCCGGCCGGCCAGGTGTACAGCGTGCAGCGCCACGGCCGCACCCGCCTGCTGCAGCCGGGCGTGCACCTGGTGGCGCCGGGCCTGGACCGGATCGGCCACCGCATCGACCTGTCCGGCCAGGTGCTGCGCTTCCGCGAGCCGCTGCCCAGCGAGCGCGACGTCTGCGGCACCGTGTACTGGCAGGTGCTCGAGCCCGAGCGCGCCGACGCGGTGCTGGACGAGGTGGAGCAGCTGATCCGCCGCGGCGCGCTGGACGCGCTCAAGGCCGAGCCGGACGTGGCGCACAGCGACCGCCGCGACCTCGGCAGCCGGCTCAAGCAGCGCCTCAACGGCGCCCTGCGCGAGCGCGGCATGATGGTCACCCGCGTGGAGCTGGAGTTCGCCTGAGGGCGGACCGTCGGCAGACCGCCGCCAGAAGCGATCCCGCACAAGGAACTGCTCGAGACCCGCCGCGGCGGGTCTTTCTTTGCCCGCCCGCTGGCGGGCGCCGGCGGCGGCCCGGATACTGGCGGACCGCCCTTCGATCCACGGATGCCCGCCATGCCCACCACCGCCCTGCAGGACCAGCTGGAACGAGGCGTCGCCGCGCTCGGCCTGGCGCTGCCGGCCGGCGCGGTGCAGCGCCTGCTCGACTACCGCGCGCTGCTGGAGCGCTGGAACGCCGCCTACAACCTCACCGCGGTGCGCGACCCGGCCGAGCAGGTCACCCGCCACCTGCTCGACTCGCTGGCGATCCTGCCCTACGTGCAGGGCGACACCCTGGCCGACCTCGGCACCGGCCCCGGCCTGCCCGGCATCCCGCTGGCGATCGCCGCGCCGGGGCGGCAGGTGCTGCTGGTCGACTCCAACGGCAAGAAGGTGCGCTTCCTGCGCGAGGCGATCCGCGCGCTGAAGCTGGAAGGCGTGCAGGCGGTGCAGTCGCGGGTGGAGGACGTGCCGGGCCAGTTCGACTGCATCACCGCGCGCGCCTTCGCCAGCCTGGCCGACATGCTGGCCTGGGGCGGCCGCCTGCTGGCGCCGCGGGGCGTGTGGCTGGCGATGAAGGGCCAGGCGCCGGACGAGGAGCTGCCCGGCGTGCCGGCCGGCTTCGCGGTGCGCGCCGTGCACGCGCTCGCCGTGCCGGGGCTGGCGGCGCGCCGCCACCTGGTGGTGCTGGGCCGAGACACGGCCTGAGCGGCCACGCGGCGCGGCGGGCTGCTAATCTAGGCCCCCTTTCGCGCGCGCAACCGTACCGGACACCCATGGCCCGCATCATCGCTGTCGCCAACCAGAAGGGCGGCGTCGGCAAGACCACCACCGCCGTCAACCTCGCCGCCGCGCTGGCCGCGGCCAAGCGCAAGGTGCTGCTGGTCGACCTCGACCCGCAGGGCAACGCCACCATGGCGTCGGGCGTGGACAAGCACGAGGCCAAGCCCAACGGCTGCGAGGTGCTGCTGGACGAGGCGCCGATCGAGCGCGCCATCGTCGCCACCGAGGCGCACTACGACCTCCTGCCCGGCAACGGCGACCTCACCGCGGCCGAGCTCAAGCTGATGGACGCGCTGGCCCGCGAGAGCCGGCTGAAGGAGCAGCTGGCCAAGGTCGCCGGCCGCTACGACACCATCCTGATCGACTGCCCGCCCTCGCTGCACCTGCTCACGCTCAACGCGCTGACCGCGGCCGACGGCCTGCTGATCCCGGTGCAGTGCGAGTACTTCGCGCTGGAGGGCCTGTCCAGCCTGCTCGACACGGTGAAGGCGGTGCGCCAGCGGCTGAACCCCGCGCTGGAGATCGAGGGCCTGCTGCGCACCATGTACGACGTGCGCAACAACCTCGGCAACGAGGTGTCCGCGCAGCTCACCCAGCATTTCGGCGACAAGGTGCTGCGCTCGATCATCCCGCGCAACGTGCGCCTGGCCGAGGCGCCCAGCCACGGCCAGCCGATCCACCTGTACGACCGCAGCTCGCGCGGCGCGATCGCCTACATCGGCCTGGCCGGCGAGATCATCCGCCGCGAGCGCGGCGCGCAGGCGGCGGTGAACGCGCTGCACGAGATGCACGAGGACGGCGTCACCGAGACGCTCGACGCCGCCTCGCCCACTGACCAGGAGTAAGCATGGCGGCTGCCAAGAAACGGGGACTGGGACGCGGACTGGACGCCCTGCTCGGCGGCGGCGGCGAGGCCGCCGCGCCGGCGGTGCTGGAGCAGGAGGGCGAGCTGCGCGCGCTGCCGATCCAGCAGATCCAGCCCGGCAAGTACCAGCCGCGCCGGCACTGGAACGACGAGACGCTGGACGAGCTGGCCGCCTCGATCAAGGTGCAGGGCCTGATCCAGCCGGTGGTGGTGCGCGCGATCGGCAAGAACAGCTACGAGCTGATCGCCGGCGAGCGCCGCTGGCGCGCCGCGCAGCGCGCGCAGCTGGCCGAGATCCCCGCGCTGGTCAAGGACGTGCCGGAGGTGGCCGTGCCGGCGATGGCGCTGATCGAGAACATCCAGCGCCAGGACCTCACTCCGCTGGAGGAGGCCGACGCGCTCAAGCGGCTGATCGACGAATTCGAGCTGACCCACCAGCAGGCCGCCGAGGCGGTGGGCCGCTCGCGCGCGGCGGTGTCCAACCTGCTGCGCCTGACCGAGCTGCCCGAGCCGATCAAGAAGCTGCTCGACGAGGGCAAGCTGGAGATGGGCCACGCGCGCTGCCTGGGGACGCTGGAGGAGGCCATCGCGGTGCCGCTGGCGCGCCAGGCCTCGATGCTGGGCTGGTCGGTGCGCGAGCTGGAGGAAGCCGCCCGCCGCGCGCAGACCGCGCCCAAGGGCAAGGCCAAGCACGCGCCCGCGCGCGACCCCAACATCGACGCGCTGGAGCGCGAGCTGGCCGAGCGCTTCGCCACCCGCGTGGAGGTGGCGCACGGCCGCGGCGGCAAGGGCAAGCTGGTGATCCACTACCACAGCAACGACGAGCTGGAAGGCATCCTCGGCAAGCTGCGCTGACGCCCGGTAGCCGCCACCTCTCACGGCGGCTTTGCTTTTCCCTTCTCCCTCCGGGAGAAGGTGTCCGCAGGCCGGACGAGGGTACGGGCGGAGCGCGGCGCTCCCGCCCGTACCCTCATCCCCAGTCCCTCTCCCGAGGGGCGAGGGGAGTAGTCCGCGCGCATGGATTAAACTGCGCCCCTGCCGTCGCATTGCGGCACCCGTTCCCGCAAAGGCTCCGCCATGCCCCAGCTCTCCGTCGTCGTGCCGGTGTTCAACGAGCGCGACAACATCCCGCCGCTGCTCGCCGAGATCGCCGCCGCGCTGCGCGGCCGGCTCGACTTCGAGATCGTCTACGTGGACGACGACTCCACCGACGACAGCCGCGTCGTGCTCGCCGCGCAGAAGGCCAGCTATCCGGAGCTGCGCGTGCTGCACCACGTCAGCCGCAGCGGGCAGAGCACCGCGGTGTGGAACGGCGTGCACGCCGCGCGCTCGCCGTGGATCGCCACCCTGGACGGCGACGGCCAGAACGATCCGGCCGACATCCCCAAGCTGCTCGCCGCGCGCGAGGCCGCGCCGCCGGAGGTGAAGCTGTTCGCCGGCTGGCGCACCACCCGGCGCGACAGCTTCAACAAGCGCATCTCCTCGAAGATCGCCAACGCGGTGCGCTCGCGCATGCTCCGGGACGCCACCCCCGACACCGGCTGCGGGCTGAAGCTGTTCGAGCGCGAGACCTTCCTGCGCCTGCCGTACTTCGACCACATGCACCGCTACCTGCCGGCGCTGGTCAAGCGCGCCGGCTTCCAGAGCCGGAGCGTGCCGGTAGGCCACCGCCCGCGCACCGCCGGCACCTCCAAGTACGGCATGCTCGACCGCCTGTGGGTGGGCCTGGCCGACCTGCGCGGCGTGGCCTGGCTGATGCGCCGGGCCAAGGTCACCCGGGTCGAGGAGCTCTGATCGCAGGCGACGGCCCATCCACGCCGCCGTCACGCCGCGCGCCGCGGCGGCGGCGTATGCTGGACCGTCCCTTCCGCTCGTGGAGCCGCCCATGGGCTTCGCCGTCAAGCGTGTCTACGAGCCCGCCGCGCCGGAGGACGGCTACCGCGTGCTGGTGGACCGGCTGTGGCCGCGCGGCCTGAAGAAGGAGCACGTGGCGATCGACCTGTGGGCGAAGGAGCTGGCGCCGTCCACCGTGCTGCGCCGGTGGTTCGGCCACGACCCGGCGCGCTGGGACGGCTTCCGCCACCGCTACGCCGGCGAGCTGGACGGCGCGGCCGAGCACTGGCGCCCGCTGCTGGCCAAGGCCGCGCACCACCGCGTCACCCTGCTGTACGGCGCGCGCGACGAGGAGCACAACAACGCCGTCGCGCTGAAGGCCTACCTGGAGAACTACCTCGCTGCGCACGGGCCGCAGTAGGCCGCCCGGTTTCCCTCTCGTCCCGGCGTCATTCCGGCGAAGGCCGGAATCCAGTCGGATACTTTGTGCGAAGCACACAATCTATTTCGTGTGCTTCGCACAGCATATTTCACTGGTTCCGGCCTTCGCCGGAATGACGGTGAGGGATTCCGCGCCGCTGGTCACTTGCCGCACCCGTCCCTTCGGAGCCGCCTGCCACGCGAGTGTTCCGCATGCCTTGCGTGTCCGGCGCGTCCGGCCTTCGGCCGTTGAAAGGCGCTCCGCTCGAATGGCGTACCGGCACCGACCGGCGCAGGCCCGCAACCGGACGCACTAGAATGCGCGCATGACCCATCCCCTGCGCAGCTACCAGGGCGCCACGCCCCGCCTCGGCCAACGTGTCTACGTCGATCCCGCCGCCAGCGTGATCGGCGACGTGGCGCTGGGCGACGACGTCTCGGTCTGGCCGGGCGCGGTGCTGCGCGGCGACGTCAACTTCATCCGCGTCGGCGCGCGCAGCAACATCCAGGACGGCGCCGTGCTGCACGTCGCCCACGCCGGCCCCTACGGCCCCGGCTTTCCCTGCCTGATCGGCGAGGGCGTCACCGTCGGCCATGCCGCGGTCGTGCACGCCTGCAGCGTCGGCGACTACTGCCTGATCGGCATGCACGCCACCGTGCTCGACGGCGCCATCATCGGCGAGTTCGCGCTGATCGGCGCCGGCGCGGTGATCCCGCCGGGCAAGACGGTCGGCGCGCGCGAGCTGTGGGTGGGCAACCCGGCCCGCCGCGTGCGCGAGCTCACCGACGCGCAGGTCGAGCAGCTGCGCTACTCGGCCGACCACTACGTGCGCCTGAAGGACCGCTACCTCGCCGGATGAGCGCCCCGCGCCGCGTGCTGTTCCTGTGCAGCCGCCACCGGCGGCGCAGCCCCACCGCCGCCGCGGTGTTCGGCGACTGGCCGGGGCTGGAAGTGGATTCGGCCGGCCTGGCCGGCGACGCCGACGCGCCGCTGGACGCCGAGCAGCTGGCCTGGGCCGACCTGATCGTGGTGATGGAGGCCGCGCACAGGCGCCGCCTGCTCGCCCGCCACCGCGAACGCCTGAAAGGCAGGCGCGTGGTCGTGCTGGGAATCCCCGACGACTACGACTTCATGCAGCCCGAACTGGTCGCGCGCCTGCTGAAGGCCGCCGGGCCGCTGCTGCGCTGAGCCGGCGCCGGCCGCGCGCTCACTGCCCCGCGGCCGCCGGCGCCTGCATGCGCGCCGCGCGCGCCTCGTCCTCGCGGATCACGATCTGCCGCTGCGCGTCCAGCTTGCCGCCGAGCAGGGCCAGGGTGAAGTCGGTGGCGTCGTAGTCGCGCAGCAGGCGCAGCTCGCGCGCCGCCTCGTCCAGCTGCAGCGCGTTGATCGAGCGCTCCACCTCGGCGGTGGCGGCCGGGAACAACTGCTGCAGCGCCTGGCGCGCGGCGGCGTTCTGCGGGTCGAGCTCCAGCACGCTCAGGTAGAACTCGTAGGCGTTGCTGCCGGCCGGCGCGACCAGGCGTTTCTCGGCGACCGCCTTGCCGGCAAGGTCGAGCAGGATGGCCACGCCGTCCTGGTCGCCGCCCGCCGCCGCCGTGGCGTCGCCTTCCCGCGCGGGCGTCCCGCCCCAGCGCTGCCAGCCCCACCAGCCGAGCGCGGCAAGCGCCAGCGTCGCGGCGAGCGCCACGAGAACGAGGGTCGGCGCACGGCGCGGCGCGGCCACGGAGGCAGGTACGGTCATGGGCGATCGGGGCAGGGGATGGATGCGCGCCGGTCGGAACGCCCTGGCGCGTGGCGCACGGTAGCCGCGCCATGTGTCAGCGGGATGACGCGGGCCGCCGCAGGGCCGCGATCGCCGCGGACGGCTTCAGCGCGTGGCCTTCTCCAGCGCCGCGAGGTAGGCCAGCGCGTGCGCGCGGTCGCCGCCGCACATCGCCGGTTCCGGCCGCAGGCCGGCGCACACCGCCGGCCGGCGCGGGTCGCCGAAGATCGCGCAGCGGTGGTCGGCGGTGAGCTGCACGCAACGCATGCCGGCCGGCTTGCCGTGCGGCATGCCGGGAATCGGCGAGCTGATCGAGGGCGCGATGCAGCAGGCGCCGCAGCCGGGGCGGCAGTCCATCGCCGTCACCGCCGCGCGCGCAGTTCCGCGTAGACCGGGTCGGTGTCCGGGCGCACGCCGTGCCACAGCTCGAAGGCGTCGGCCGCGGTCTCCACCAGCATGCCCAGGCCGTCGAAGGCGTAGCGCGCGCCCGCCGCGCGCGCCCAGGCGAGGAAGCCGGCGGCGGCCTCGCCGTAGGACAGGTCGTAGCACAGCGCGCGTGCGCCGGCGAGCGCGAACGGCAGGTCCAGCGCGTGGCCCAGCACGCCGGCGGAGGTGGCGTTGACGATCAGGTCGAAGCTGCCGATGTCGGCCAGGTCCTCCCAGTAGCGGGTGTGCGCGCGGGCCGGCTCGCCGATGGCGTCGGCCAGCGCGTCGGCCGCGGCGGGCGAGCGGTTGACGATGGTCAGCGTGTCCACGCCGGCGTCGAGCAGGTGCCAGGCCACGCCGCGCGCGGCGCCGCCCGCGCCGAGCAGCAGCGCGGTGTGGCCGCGCAGGTCGACCCGGTGGCGCTCGGTGAGGTCGCGCACCAGCCCCGCGCCGTCGGTGTTGTGCGCGGCCAGCCGGCCGCCGGGCCGCGGCGTCAGCACGTTGGCGGTGCCGGCGCGGCGCGCGGCCTCGCTGGCCTCGTCGGCCAGCGCCAGCGCGCCGGCCTTGTGCGGCAGGGTGACGTTGGCGCCCGCGCCGCCGTCGGCGAAGAAGGCGCGCACCGCGTCGGCGAACGCCGCCGGCGCGGCGTCGATGGCGGCGTATTCCAGCGCGATGCCGAACTGCCGGGCGAAGGCCTGGTGGATCGCCGGCGACAGCGAATGGCCGATGGGATGGCCGAAAACGGCGTAGCGGGACGGTGCGCTCATCGCGGTGCTCCGGGAAGGGAACGCCATTGTACGAGTCGCGGCCGTTGAGACGGCGGCGCCGGAAGCTGCCGGCAGGCTTTCCACCGGAGTCGCCGCCATGCCCGTCCTGATCCGCGAACTGCCCCGCTGGCTGGCGCTGGCCGCCTGCGGCTGGCTGCTGCTCGGCCTGTTCCTGCTGCTGCTCACCCCGCTGCCGGCGCACACCGCGCGGCTGGGCTGGTCGCCGCTGTTCTGGCTGGCGCTGGCGCCGCTGTCGGTGCTGGCAGGAACGATGCTGCGCGGGGGATTCGCGCGGGTGGCGCGGGAGATTTGATCGCGTCGGCCACGGGTGGCGCGTCGGCTCCAGACAATGGAGCTTGCCGCAAGCGCGGCCCCTCACCCCGGCCCTCTCCCCGGAGGGTAGAGGGAGCGGTCAGCGGCGGATGCCGAGGCGCTTGTGCTCCATCCGGCGCAGGAACTCCTGCATCACGCGGCGGTACAGGTCCTCGCCGAGGTAGACGTCCTCCACGCCGGCGTCGATCGAGGGGTTGTCGTTCACCTCGATCACCACCGGCCTGTCGCCGACCTGCTTGAGGTCGACGCCGTACAGGCCGTCGCCGATCGCGTGGGTGGCCTTGAGCGCCAGCTTCACCACCTCGGCCGGGGCGTCGCGCACCGGGATGGTCTCGAAGCCGCCGGACTTGGCGGTGCCCTTGGCGCCGTGGTTGTAGATCTGCCAGTGGCCGCGCGACATGTAGTACTTGCAGGCGTACAGCGGCTCGCGGTTGAGCACGCCGATGCGCCAGTCGAACTCGGTGTAGACGAACTCCTGCACCAGCAGCAGCGCGCTGTGCTGGAACAGCTCGCCGGCGGCCTTCTCCAGCCCGGCGGCGTCCTCGACCTTGACCACGCCGCGCGAGAACGAGCCGTCCGGGATCTTCAGCACCAGCGGGAAGCCCAGCTTGCCGGCCACCTCGCGCATGCCCTTGGCGTCGTCGCGGTAGAGGATCTCGGTGCGCGGCACCGCCAGCTTGCGCGAGACCATCAGGTCGTTGAGGAAGATCTTGTTCGTGCAGCGCAGGATCGAGGCCGGGTCGTCGATCACCACCATGCCCTCCTTCTCCGCGCGGTGGGCGAAGCGGTAGGTGTGGTTGTCGCTGGCGGTGGTCTCGCGGATGAACAGGCCGTCGTACTCGGCCAGGCGCTGGTAGTCGTTCTTGCCGATCGGGTCGACCTCGATGCCCAGCTCCTTGCCGGCCTCGACGAAGGACTTCAGCGCCTTCCGGTTGGACGGCGGCATCGCCTCGTTGGGGTCGACCAGCATCGCCAGGTCGTAGCGGTAGCGCTTGCGCGCGCGCGGCTTGCGCCACAGCTTCTTGGAGAAGCGGTCCAGCGACTCGGCGAAGGCGTCCTCCTGCGCGTCGTCCAGCATGTGCAGGCCCACCGGCCGGATCGAGGCCACCTGCCACACCCGCTCGCGCTCGAACTCGATGCGCAGCAGCGGGCAGGGGAACATCTCGAACACCTGCCGCGCCAGGTCCTGCAGCGCGGGGTAGGCGGTCTCGCCGAAGTACACCAGGATGCCGAAGTCGGTGGTGTCGCGGCCGCCGGCGGGCAGGAAGTGGGTGAGCTTCTGGTTGAGGTCGTCGATGTCCAGGCCGTACAGCGAGCGCCGGCGCAGGTCGTTCACCGTGCGCACCGAGGGCAGCACGCGGTGCCCGCGCGCCTCGGCCAGCAGCGACA
Organism: Fulvimonas soli; assembly: GCF_003148905.1. Lineage (GTDB taxonomy): Bacteria > Pseudomonadota > Gammaproteobacteria > Xanthomonadales > Rhodanobacteraceae > Fulvimonas > Fulvimonas soli. The sequence continues at coordinate 294,417 of NZ_QGHC01000002.1, forward strand.
CGTAGTAGCCGGTGCCCAGGTACTTGTAGCTGCGGCACAGGTTGATGACGTGGGTGCGCTCCTCGTCGGCGCCCACCGGCTCGCGCAGGTAGTCCATCGCGCTGACCACGTCCACGGACGGGTAGTAGGCGCTCCAGTCGGAAGCTTTCTCGACGACGATGACGAGGCGGGTCATGGCACCTTAGGGAGGTGGCGGGTGGAGTGTCGTCGCGTGGGGGAAACGGGCGGCACGGGCGCAAGGCGCGCAGTGTCGCATAGCTGTCGCGGCGCACAAGCGGCGGCGCTGAAGCGGGCTTGAACGACCCGCGTGGTGCGTTCGGCCGCGCTGCTCTACAGTGCCGCGCTTCGTCCGTCCCTGCGCCGCCGGGAAGCCGCCATGCCCCCATCGCCAGCCACCGCCGACGTGCGGGTACGCCGCGCCGAGCCGTCCGACCTGGACGACCTGGTCGCGCTCGAGAACGCCAGCTTCGACAGCGACCGGCTCAGCCGCGCGCAGTACCGCCGCCACCTGGACAGCGCCACCGCCCGCGTGCTGGTGGCCAGCGCCAACCGCCGCCGCTTCCTCGGCACCGCGGTGGTGTTCTTCCGCAAGGGCGCCGCGGTGGCGCGGCTGTACTCGCTGGCGACGCGGCCCGAGGCGCGCGGCAAGGGCGTGGGCTCGGCGCTGCTCGCCGCCGCCGCCGAGGCCGCGCGCCGCCACGGCTGCCGCGCGCTGCGGCTGGAAGTGCGCACCGGCAACGCCGACGCGATCCGCCTGTACGAACGGCACGGCTTCCGCCGCATCGGCCGCCGCGCCGCCTACTACGAGGACGGCGCCGACGCCTGGCGCTACGAGCTGGCGCTGGACTGAGGCCGCGCCGCTCAGCCGCCCAGCGGCGCGGCCAGCCGCTGCGCGGTGGCCTCGTCCGGGCGCGCCACCAGCGCGCCGGTGCGCATCAGGCCGACCGTGTAGTGGCCCTGGTCGACCAGCGGCAGGAAGGCGCCGCTGCCGTACACCGCATCCACTTCCGGCAGCCACTGCGGATAGCGGCGGCGCAGGGCCAGCAGGTCGAACGCGCCGGCCGGGGCGAAGCCGACCACCGTGCGCGGCGCCTGCGCCTCCTGCGCAGGGTCGTCGTAGCGGCCGTCCACGCGGTCGAGCCGGTACAGCGGCGGCGCGCCGGCGAGCAGGGCCGGCAACTTCCACTTCACCACCACCGCCTCGACGCGGAAGGCGTCGCCGGCCAGCTCCAGCCGCCGCGTGGCGCCGTCGGGCCAGGTGAGGACGAGCGCCCAGCGCTGCGGCGAGAGGATGCGCGCGTCCACCTCCAGCACCGGCCGCTCCTCCGCCAGCAGGCGGTAGCCGCGCAGCGCCAGCCCCGCACCGAGCAGCAGCAGCCCCAGGCCCAGGCCGACCAGCAGCAGCAGGAAGCGCCCGCTGGCGGCCAGCGGGCGGTGCTCGCGGCGGTGGCGCAGCATCGCCGCCAGCTGCAGCAGGGCGAACAGCAACGCCAGCCCCGCCAGCGCGAGCAGCAGGGTCATCGGCAAACGGATCAGGGTCGACCAGTCGTCCATGCGGGGAACTCGCCAACGGCAACGCGCCCGATCATAGCGGGACGGCGCTGGCTATACTCCGGCCATTTCCGGGATTTCCGCCATGCGCCGACTGCTTCCGCTCCTGCTCTGCCTGCTGCCCTTCCTCCTCGCCGGCTGCGGCAACAAGGGCCCGCTGTTCCTGCCGCCGCCCAAGCCCGCGCCGGCTGCCTCGGCGCCCGCGCCCGCCGCCACCGCGCCGGCGCCGGCCGGGCAGGCGCACTGAACGCGCCGATGCCCCTGCGCTTTTCCAAGATGCACGGCATCGGCAACGACTTCGTCGTGCTCGACTGCCGCGACCGCGCCTTCCCGCTGGACACGGCGGCGATCCGCGCGATGGCCGACCGCCACACCGGCATCGGCTTCGACCAGCTGCTCAGCGTGGAGCCGGCGCGCGATGCGTCGTGCGCGTTCTACTACGGCATCTGGAACGCCGACGGCAGCCCGTCCGGGCAATGCGGCAACGGCGTGCGCTGCGTGGCCGCCTGGCTGCACCGCGCCGGCGCACTGGAGCTCGGCCGGACGGTGCGCATCGAGAGCCCGTCCGGCGCGGTCGCGGTGCGCCTGCTCGGCCCGCGCGAGGCGGCGGTGGACATGGGCGAGCCGGCGTTCGCCCCCGCGCGCGTGCCGTTCCAGGCCGAGGCCGAGGCCGACCGCTACGCGATCGACGTGGCCGGCCGTGCCCTGGACATCGGCGCGGTGTCGATGGGCAACCCGCACGCGGTGGTCGAGGTGGACGACCTCGACGCGCCCGCGCTGGACGAGCTCGGTCCGCGGCTGACCGCGCACGCGCGCTTCCCCGCGGGCGCCAACGCCGGCTTCGTGCGCAGGCTCGACCGCGCCCACCTGCGCCTGCGCGTGCACGAGCGCGGCAGCGGCTGGACGCTGGCCTGCGGCACCGGCGCCTGCGCCGCGATGGCGGTGCTGCGCCGGCGCGGCGAGGTCGACGCCAGCGTGGAAGTGGCGCTGCCCGGCGGCCGCCTGCGCATCGACTGGGCCGGCCCCGGCCACACGCTGTGGATGACCGGCCCGGCCGCCTTCGCCTTCGAGGGCGAATGGCCCGGCGCGCCCGCGCATTGATGCGCGGCCGCCGGCGTCGCACACTGCGGGCGGAAGCCCGTTCCGTCCTTCGCTTTCCAAGGCAGTCCGCATGACCGACACCCTGCTCGACGAGATGCCCAGCGCCACCGCGGTGGCCGCCTATCTCAAGCGCCACCCGCAGTTCCTCAGCGACTACCCGGAACTGGCCGCGCAGCTCACCCTGCCGCGCGGCGAAGGCTCGGTCGCCTCGCTGGCGGCCTACCAGCTGCAGCAGCTGCGCGAGAAGAACGCCGAGCTCGAGCGCCGGCTGGCCGAGCTGGTCGCCATCGCCGCCGAGAACGAGAAGCTGATGCAGCGCGTGCACGAGCTCAACGTGACCATGCTGCGCGCCGCCACCCCGGCGGTCGCCGCGCGCAGCGTGATCAGCAAGCTCGCCGCGGACTTCCACATCGAGCAGGTGCGCCTGCTGCTGTTCGGCAACCAGCTCGGCCTGCCGCCGGCGGACTGGCTGCTGGTGGAGCCGCGCGGCCGCGGCGCGGTGCCGGAGTTCGCCAGCTTCCTGGCCAACCACGAGCCGATCGTCGGGCGGCTCTCCGCCGAGCGGCTGTACCGCCTGTTCGGCGAACAGGCGCCGCAGGTGCACTCGGCCGCGGTGATGCCGCTGGGCGAGCAGGGCCTGCTCGCGCTGGGCAGCGCCAGCGCCGACCATTTCCAGCCCGGCATGGGCACGCTGTTCCTGAAGATGATCGCGGCCACCGTCAGCGCCGCGCTCACCCGCTCGCAGGAACTGGCCTGAGCGACGCGACGATGGCGCCGCGCGCGCAGGTCGAGGCTTGGCTGGCGCGGCTGGCCGGCGAGCGCCAGGCCTCGGCGCACACCGTCGCCGCCTACCGCCGCGACCTGGACAAGCTGCTGGCGTGGATGGAGGCGCGGGGCATGGCCGGCTTCGACGCGCTCGACCCGCACCGGCTGCGCGCCTTCGTCGCCGCCGAGCACCGCGGCGGGCTGTCGCCGAAGAGCCTGCAGCGCCTGCTCTCCTCCTGCCGCAGCCTGTTCCGCCACCTCACGCGCGAGGGCGCGCTCGCGCACGATCCGGCCGCCGGCGTGCGCGGCCCCAAGGTGCACCGCAAGCTGCCCGAGGTGCTCGACGTGGACGAGGCCGCCGCGCTGGTCGGGCACGCCGGCGACGGCGCGCTGGCGCTGCGCGACCGCGCGATGCTGGAGCTGTTCTATTCCTCCGGCCTGCGCCTGTCCGAGCTGACCGGCCTGCGCTGGGGCGACCTCGACCTCGACGGCGGCGAGGTGCGCGTGCTCGGCAAGGGCCGCAAGACGCGCATCGTGCCGGTCGGCCGCCACGCGGTGGCCGCGCTGCGCGCGCTGGCCGCGGCCGAGGGCGGCGCGCCTGCAGCGCCGGTGTTCCGCGGCCGCGGCGGCGCGCCGATCAGCCCGCGCACCGTGCAGGCGCGCCTGCAGCGCCTCGCGCTGGCGCAGGGCTTCGCCAAGCGCGTGCACCCGCACCTGCTGCGCCATACCTTCGCCAGCCACATGCTGGAATCCTCCGGCGACCTGCGCGCGGTGCAGGAGCTGCTCGGCCACGCCGACATCGCCACCACGCAGATCTATACCCACCTGGACTTCCAGCACCTGGCGAAGGTGTACGACGCGGCGCATCCGCGCGCGCGGCGGCGCGGCTGAGGCTGTGCAAAAAAAGGGCCGCCGCATCGCGCGGCGGCCAATCCGGGGAGTAACGCCGGCCCTCTGCGGGGCCGGGGGAAGAACGCCGCGGCTACAGCGAGAAGTCGTAGCGGGCCGAGAACTCGAAGTAGCGCGGCGTCTGGTACGACAGCGGCTGCTGGTAGCTCAGGTTGGTGTCGCCGGTGCCGGTCTCGCCGTGCTCCTCGATGCTCTGCACCGTCTGCGCGTTGAACACGTTGAACACGCGCGCCTGGAACGCCAGGTTGTGGCCGGCCCAGGCCGGACGCCATTCGGTGCTCAGGTTGAGCTGGTAGGTCCAGGGCAGGCGGCCGACCGAACCGCGCGGCACCAGCTGGCCGTCGCAGTAGAAGTACGAGTTGCCGTAGTTCATGTCCGCCGGGATCGATCCCGGGTAGGTGCCGAAGCAGTTCTTCGGGCGCCCGGACTGCACCGCCAGGTCGAAGCCGAACAGCCACTCGGGGGTCATCTGGTAGTAGCCGTAGGCGCGCACCTGGTGGGTGCGGTCGTTCGCCTCGGGGCCATTGGCGCCGATCATCAGCTCGGCATGGTCCCAGTCCTGCGTGACCGAGGGATCGAGCTGGCCGATGTCGGATTTCATCAGCCCCTCGCTGTTGCCGTAGCTGCGCGAGAAGGTGTAGTCGAGGCGGCCGTACCACTTGTCGCTGAACTGGTGCTCCAGGTACAGGTCCAGCGCGTAGTACGAGCGCTTGGCCTCGGGCAGGCCGATGTCCTTGGCGCTGAGCTTGATGTCCTCGAGCTTGCCGTCGCCGTCCAGGTCGATCAGGAACTCGTTGCCCTTGCCCGGATTGATGATGTAGCAGTTGGCGGCGATGCCGGACGAGTCGACGCCGTGCTCGTCGGCCCACTTGATGAACGGGCGGTTGTCGCACCAGTCGTCGATGATGCTCTTGAGCTTGCGGTAGCGCAGCTTGGCGCCGAAGGTCCAGTCCGCGGCGAGCTGCTTGTCGAAGCCGAGGATGTACTCGTCCTGGTAGTAGGCGCTCAGGTTGCGCGCCGAGATCGAGCGCGGGTCCGGCGGCGTGCCGTCGGCGCCGTTGGCGTAGACGGGCGCCTCGATCGGGTTCCAGTTCGGCGGCGTGCCGTTGGTGTTCGGCGCGCCGTCGTAGGTACCCCATTGGGTCAGGTACAGCGAGCCGGAGGCGCCGCGCACGGCGACGTTGTTGGGAATCGCCAGGTGGTAGCGGCCGGCGTTGGCGTACACCTTGAAGGTGGAGTCGCCGTTGACGTCCCAGGTCAGGCCCAGCCGCGGCGCCAGCTGGTGGCGCTGCTTGGTGAACACGTCGTTGTCGGCGTTCAAGTTGGAGAACTGCTCGTTGCGCAGGCCGAGGTAGGCGAGCCAGCGCTCGGCCACCTGCCAGTGGTCTTCCAGGTACTGCGATTCCTGCTCCACCTTGGCCACGCCGACCGCCTCGAAGATGTAGCGCTCGACGATGCCGGTGTGCCCGGGCGGCACCGGCAGGTGGTCGCGTCCGGCGACCATGCCGTTGGCCGGGTTGTCGTAGTAGAACCAGCCCACGCCGCCGGAGGTGACCGAGCCGTTCAGCGACTCGACGTCGTAGCGGTCCACACCCGCGCGCAGGTCGTGGCTGCCGAGGCGGTACTCCAGGTTGAGGTGCCAGCCGTGGGTGTCGTCGTGCGCGCCGGGCGCGGCGACCGAGCTGCTGATGTTGCAGCCCTGCAGGCGCTGCGTGGGCGGCACGCTGTCGCGGTTGTCGGCGAAGTAGACGCAGTCCGAGCCCGAGGTCAGGTTGACGTGGTCGCTGTGCTGCTTGCCGTACAGCGCGTCCAGGGTGAGGTTGTCGGTGATGTAGCTGGTGTAGCGGGCCACGTACACGCGCCCGCCCGGCGCGGTGCCGGCGGTGCCCTGGTTCTTCTGGCTCTGCCAGCCCTTGTAGGCGCCCTGGATGTCCTGGATGCCGTTGTAGTAGTACTGGTTCGAATAGCTCGAGTTGCTGTCGTTGAGCCCGGTCAGCTCGACGATGTTGCTGTCGTTGATGTTCCAGTCGAGCTTCAGCAGCCAGCGGTCGGCCTTGTTCTCGTTGTAGTAGCGCGTGGTGTTGTTGGAATAGCCGTAGCTGTTGTTCTCCGACTTGGTCGTCTCGTAGTCGCCGAACAGGAACAGCTTGTCCTTCACCAGCGGACCGCCGATGTAGCCGCTGTAGGTGGTCTGCCAGGTGCGCTGCGAGCGCAGGTTGCGGCCCTGCAGCTGCGCGCCGTCGCCGGGCCGGTAGGTGATCCGCGGCGTCGCCTTGAGCGCGCGCGGCTGGTAGAGCACCTGGCCGCCGGCCTCCCAAGTGTTGGTGCCGCGCTTGGTGATGATGTTGACCACGCCGCCGGTGGAGCGGCCGTACTCGGCGCCGTAGCCGCCGGTGAACACCTGTTCCTGCTCGATGGCGTTGAACGGCAGCGTGGTCGCGCCCAGGCCGGTGAGCGGGTTGGTGACCGGGAAGCCGTTGATGTAGTACTGGTTCTCCGCCGCCGAGGAGCCGCCCAGCGAGACCGCGTTGCCGTAGCGCGAGTCCGCGTTGACCGCGCCCGGCGCCAGCAGCACCGCGGCGTTCACGCTCTGCGCCACCGGCAGGCGCTGCAGCTGTTCGGCGGTGAGCACCGTGCGGGTGTCCACCGAGGACACGTCGATCGCCGGCAGGGCGGTGCCGGTCACGCTGATCGCGGTCAGCTCGGTGGCCGCGCTGGTGTTCACGAACGAGACGTCGGTGCCGGTGCCGACGTTCACCTGCACGCTGTCGCGCGTCTGCACGGTCTGGCCGTCGCGCTGCAGGCTCACCCGGTAGGTGCCCACCGGCAGCGCGCCCGCGCGGTAGCGCCCGTCCTCCGACACGCCGACGTCGCGGCTGAAGCCGGTCGCCGGATTCTCGATGTGGACCGTGGCGCCGCCGCCCGCATCGACGCGCCCGAAGATCGCGCCGGACGCATTCGATTGCGCCAGCGCGGTGGTGCCAGCCAGGCAGCCCCCCAAGGCCATGGCCAGCGCGCCCAGGCGCAGCGGGCCGGCCCGTCCTGTCGACTTGCTGTTCAGAAGCATGCTTTCGATCTCCCCAAGATGCCCCGCAGGGCGGTTTCCGGCGCGAGACGCCGGTTCCAGGGGGCCGCGCTTGCCGGACCCGGGCGCGAGCACTCTTTAACTGAAGCCTCGATTTGCATCGATCTAAATTCGGCGGAAAAGGAATTTCAATCGATCCAAATCGGCGACTGGCCATCTGGCTGCGAACGACTCCTGGATTGCAGCCCACCGGAACGCCCACCGTGCCCCTGGAAGCGGCACGGTCCCCCGGGCGTCTTGGCCGCCAGTCGCGAGTTCCTTCGAGGCGACCCCCTCCAGGCGGCAGTAAAAGGTCCCGGAGCGCCGATGTCAACCGCGACCGGCCGCGAAATCCCGTCGCAGGATGATGCGCGCGCATCGCGCAAGCGCGCTCCCGCCGACTTGGGATTTGCCCGACCCCTCCCCACATCCTCGTTTCCGTATCCGCAGGACCCGTCTCCTCCATGGACTCCTTCCACGCCACCACCATCGTCTCGGTGCGCCGCGCCGGCCGCGTCGTGATCGGCGGCGACGGCCAGGTCACCCTCGGCAACACGGTGATGAAGGCCAACGCGCGCAAGATCCGCCGGCTCGGCAGGGGCGACGTGCTGGCCGGCTTCGCCGGCGCCACCGCCGACGCCTTCACCCTGTTCGAGCTGTTCGAGGAAAAGCTGGTCAAGCACGGCGGCAACCTCACCCGCGCCGCGGTGGAGCTGGCCAAGGAGTGGCGCACCGACCGCCGCCTGGGCCGGCTGGAGGCGATGCTCGCCGTCGCGGACAAGGACGCCTCGCTGCTGATCTCCGGCAACGGCGACGTGCTGGAGCCCGAGCACGGGCTGATCGCGATCGGCTCCGGCGGCCCCTACGCGCAGTCCGCCGCGCTGGCGCTGATGGAGAACACCGAGCTGGACGCGCGCGCGATCGTCGAGAAGGCGCTGAAGATCGCCGGCGACATCTGCATCTATACGAACCACAACGCGACGATCGAAGAGCTTTGAGGGACGAGGGGCGAGCAGCGAGGGCGCAAGTCCGCCGAACGCACCGCCCCGAACCCCATGCCGAAGCGCGGGGCACGCCCTCGCGCCCTCGCCACTCAACCCTCACCCCTGGTTTTCCCCATGTCCGAACTGACCCCCCGCGAAATCGTCAACGAGCTGGACCGCTACATCATCGGCCAGCACGAGGCCAAGCGCGCCGTCGCCATCGCGCTGCGCAACCGCTGGCGGCGCATGCAGCTGGACCCCGAGCTGCGCAACGAGGTGACGCCGAAGAACATCCTGATGATCGGCCCCACCGGCGTGGGCAAGACCGAGATCGCGCGGCGCCTGGCCACGCTGGCCAACGCGCCGTTCGTGAAGGTGGAGGCGACCAAGTTCACCGAGGTCGGCTACGTCGGCAAGGACGTGGAGTCGATCGTGCGCGACCTCGCCGACGTGGCCTACAAGCTGGTGCGCGACCAGGCCACCAAGCGCGTGCGCAGCCAGGCCGAGGACCGCGCCGAGGACCGCATCCTGGACGCCCTGCTGCCGCGCCGCCAGGCCGCCGACTGGAGCCACGACGCCGCGCCCGCCGAGTCGGGCGAGACGCGCCAGAAGCTGCGCAAGCAGCTGCGCGAGGGCGCGCTGGACGAGCGCGAGATCGAGCTCGACTTCGCCATGAACGTGGGCGTGGAGATCATGTCACCGCCCGGCATGGAGGAGATGGGCCAGCAGCTCAGGCAGATGTTCCAGAGCCTGGGCGGCGCCAAGACACAGAAGCGCAAGCTCGCCATCAAGGCGGCGCGCCCGCTGCTGGTCGAGGAGGAGGCCGCCAAGCTGGTCAACGACGAGGAGATCCGCGCGCAGGCGGTGTTCGCCGCCGAGCAGAACGGCATCGTGTTCATCGACGAGATCGACAAGATCGCCCAGCGCTCCGAATGGGGCGGCGCCGGGGTCAGCCGCGAGGGCGTGCAGCGCGACCTGCTGCCGCTGGTGGAAGGCTCCACCGTGGCCACCAAGTACGGCCCGATCAGGACCGACCACGTGCTGTTCATCGCCTCCGGTGCGTTCTCGCTGGCCAAGCCGTCCGACCTGATCCCGGAGCTGCAGGGCCGCCTGCCGATCCGGGTCGAGCTGTCGGCGCTGTCGGTGGAGGACTTCAAGCGCATCCTGCGCGAGCCGCACAACTCGCTGACCAAGCAGTACGTCGCCCTGCTCGGCACCGAGGGGGTGCGGCTGGAATTCACCGACTCGGGCATCGACCGGCTGGCCGAGGTGGCCTTCCAGGTGAACGAGCGCACCGAGAACATCGGCGCCCGCCGCCTGCACACGGTGATGGAGCGCCTGCTGGAGCGCATCTCATTCGAAGCGGCGGACAAGTCCGGCGAAAAATACGTGATCGACGCCGAAAAGGTAGACAAAAACCTGGGAACCCTGGTCAAGGACGAAGATCTCAGCCGTTACATCCTGTAAACGAGCGGGGACCCCCGCTCTGGTAAAATTTCCGGTATGGGCAAGGTCATAGAGTTGAAAACCACGGGCCAGCGGGCGCAGCTGCGCGAGGCGCAGCAGAAGCACCAGCTGGTCCGGCTGTGGCGCGGCGAACTCGAGCACGGCAGCTTCTGCGGCTACGTGGGCGGGGTCGGCCGCGAGTTCTTCCTGCTGTGGGTGGTCGGCGACGGCATCACCTACGACGGGCTGTACGTGATGCGCCACCGCGACGTCACCGAGCTGGAGGCGCCGGACAAGCACCACGCCTTCATGGAGAAGGCGCTGGCGCTCAAGCACCTGCTGCCGCGCCCGCCGCGCGGCTTCCCGCTGGACTCGATCCGCGAGGTGGTGCAGGCCGCCGGCAGCATGGCGCCGGTGATCGGCGTGCACGTGGACAGCGAGGACGAGTCGGAGGTCTGCTACATCGGCCGGCTGGTCGGGGTGGAGGAGGACGGCTTCAACCTGCAGGAGATCACCCCGGATGCCGAGTGGCTGCGCGAGCCCTCCTTCTTCGCCTGGGACGAGGTGTCCACCCTCAGCATCGAGGACGGCTACGCGCAGGCGCTGCTGGCCGTGGCCGGCACGCCGCCGCCGCTGGAGCACGGCGATCCCGGCGTGGGCCGGGCGCACTGAGCGTTTTTCCTCACCGCCGAGACGACGACGGGGCGCCCAGGCGCCCCGTTCGCTTTTCCAGCCCCCAGCCTGCCGGAACGGCGCGGTCCGGCGGCGCGGTGGCCAAGCACCGGCATCCGCCCGAGGGGCACGCCGCCGTCCGTCCGTTCTCGCGTATGCTCCCGCCTCCTTTCAAGGCAAGGCGGGAACGGACATGACGCGCATCGCCGTGGTCGGCAGCATCAACATGGACCTGGTGACGCTGGCGCCGAGCTTCCCCGCGCCCGGCGAGACCCTGCTCGGCGAGCGCTTCCTCACCGTGCCCGGCGGCAAGGGCGCCAACCAGGCCGTCGCCGCGGCGCGGCTGGGCGCCGAGGTGGCGCTGGTCGGCGCGCTGGGCCGCGACGCCTTCGGCGACGAGCTCGAACGCGGGCTCGCGCGGGAAGGCGTGGCGCTCGACCACGTGCGCCGCTGCGACGGCGCGGGCAGCGGCACCGCCTCGATCACCGTGGCCGGCGGCGAGAACCAGATCGTGGTGGTGCCCGGCGCCAACGCCGAGGTGAGCCCGGCGCAGGTGGAGGCGGCCCGGTCCGCGCTGGCGCAGGCCGACGCCGTGCTGGTGCAGATGGAGATCCCGCTGGCGACGGTGGAGGCCACGCTGCGCCTGGGCCGCCGGCTCGGCGTGCCGGTGATCCTCAACCCCGCGCCGGCGCAGCCGCTGCCGGCCGAGCTGCTGGCGCAGGCCAGCTACCTCACGCCCAACCAGCACGAGCTGGCGACCCTGCTCGGCGCCGACCCGGCGGAGGACTTCCGCGCGCTGATGCGGCGCGCGCCGGTGCCGGTGGTGCTCACCCGCGGCGCCGAGGGCGCCTGGTACAGCGCCGACGGCGGGCCCGCGCACCAGCCCGGCTTCGCCGTGGAGGCGGTGGACACCACCGGCGCCGGCGACACCTTCAACGCCGCGCTGGCGGTGTTCCTGCGCGAGGGCCTGCCCGCCGCCGTGCGCAAGGCCTGCGCCGCCGCCGCGCTGTCGGTCACCCGGCTGGGCGCGCGCGACGGCATGCCCACGCGCGCGGCGCTGGATGCCTTCCTGCGCTGATCACTTGCCGATGCAGAAGCTGGAGAAGATCGCGCCGAGCAGGTCGTCGCTGCCGTAGACGCCGGTGATCTCGCCCAGCGCGTGCTGGGCCTGGCGCAGCTCCTCGGCGGCCAGCTCGCCGGCGCGGGTGGCGGCGAGGACTTCAGCGGCGCGGTCGAGATGGACGGCGACGCGCTCGAGCGCCAGCACGTGGCGGCGGCGCGCGCTGAAGGCGCCCTCGCCGCCCGTGGCGCCGGCGAGCGCGCGCAACCGCGCGCGCAGCGCGTCCAGGCCGGCGCCGGTGCGCGCGGAGAGCCACAGCCAGGGCAGGCCGGCGCGCGTTTCCTCGCGTGCCGCCGCGCCGTCCAGGTCGATCTTGTTGACCAGCACCAGCCGTGCCGCCGTGGGCGGCAGCGCGTCGAGCAGGGCGAGGTCGGCCTCGGCATGCGCGGCCTCGGTCACCAGCAGCACGGCGTCCGCGCGCTGCAGCTCGCCGTGCGCGCGGCGCACGCCTTCCCGCTCGACCGGGTCCTCGGTCTCGCGCAGGCCGGCGGTGTCGGCCAGCTCCAGCGCGATGCCGTCGAGGTCCACCTGCTCGCGCAGCACGTCGCGGGTGGTGCCGGCGATGGCGGTGACGATGGCGCGCTCGCTGCCGGCCAGCGCGTTGAGCAGGCTGGACTTGCCGGCGTTGGGGCGGCCGACGATGGCCACGCGCAGGCCGTCGTTGAGGCGCACGCCGCGCCGCGCCTCGTGCAGCAGCGCGGCGAGGTCGGCGCGCAGCGCGTCGAGCCGCGCGCCGATCGCCGGGTCGGCGAGGAAATCGATCTCCTCCTCGGGAAAGTCGATGGCCGCCTCCACGTGCACGCGCAGCGCGACCAGCGCCTGCAGCAGCGCTTCCACGCGCCGCGAGAACACGCCCTCCATCGAGGCCAGCGCGGCGTGCGCGGCGGTGGCCGAACGCGCGGCGATCAGGTCGGCCACCGCCTCGGCCTGGGCGAGGTCGAGCTTGCCGTTGAGGAAGGCGCGCTCGGTGAATTCGCCCGGCCGCGCCAGCCGCGCGCCGAGCGCGCAGGCGCGGCGCAGCAGCGCGTCGAGCAGTACCGGGCTGCCGTGGCCCTGCAGTTCCAGCACGTGCTCGCCGGTGTAGGAGGCCGGGGCGGGGAAGTACAGCAGCAGGCCGCGGTCGAGCAGCGCGCCCTCACCGTCGCGGAAATCGGCGAAGTGCGCATGGCGCGGTCGCGGCGCGCGGCCGAGCAGCGCCGCCGCGATCGCCGGCGCCGCCGGCCCCGACACGCGCACCACACCCACGCCGGCCGCGCCCGGCGCGGTGGCGATGGCGGCGATGGTGTCGTGGTCGGGCATGGCGGGCATTATGGGTGGTGTCGCATCGGATGCGGCTGCCTCGCCGTCATTCCGGCGCACGGCGGAATCCAGCGACGTTGAGGATGTCGGGCAAGAACGAAAGGCACTGGATTCCGGCTTGCGCCGGCATGACGGGACCCGGCTCACGAATGGCGGAAGCGAAAAGGGCCGCATGGCGGCCCTTTCCCAGGCAACCGGACGGCCGGATCAGGCCGTCTTCGCCTTGTGCTCGGCCTGCTCCACCTGGCGGGTGATGAACCACTGCTGGGCCAGGCTGGTGGCGCCGTTGACCACCCAGTACAGCACCAGGCCGGCAGGGAAGAAGGCGAACATCACCGCGAACAGGAGCGGCATCACCTTCATCATCTTCGCCTGGGTCGGGTCCATGCCGGTGGTGGGCGTGAGCCACTGCGTGGCCAGCATCACCAGCACGTAGATCGCCGGCAGCACGAAGAACGGGTCGGGCGCGGACAGGTCGTGGATCCAGCCGACGAACGGCGCCTGGCGCAGCTCCACGCTCTCCATCAGCACGCGGTACAGGCCCAGGAACACCGGGAAGGTCACCAGGATCGGCAGGCAGCCGGCCATCGGGTTGACCTTCTCCTTCTTGTACAGCTCCATCATCGCCTGCTGCAGCTTCATCTTGTCGTCGCCGTAGCGCTCGCGCAGCGCCTGTACGCGCGGCTGCAGCTTGCGCATGCGCGCGCCGGAGCGGAACTGCGCGGCGGTGAGCTTCCACAGCGCCGCCTTCAGCAGCAGCACCAGCAGCACGATCGCCAGGCCCCAGTTGCCGCACAGCGCGTGCAGCTTGGACAGCAGCCAGTGCAGCGGCTGCGCGATCGCGGTGAGCCAGCCGTAGTTGGTGGTCAGCTCCAGTCCCGGCGCGATCGCGTCGAGCTGGCCCTGCAGCTTGGGACCGACGTACAGCCGCGCGGCGGCGGTGGCGCGCTGGCCGGGTGCCACGCTGAGCGCGGGGCCGACGGCGCGGATCAGGTAGGCCGGCTGCGCCGTGTCGGGATTGACCACCGCGGTGGCGTAGGAGTCGGCCTCGCCCGCCGGCGGGATCCAGGCGGCGAAGAAGTAGTGCTGCAGCATTGCCACCCAGCCGCCGGTGACCGTGCGGTGCAAGGTCTTCTTCGGGTCCTTGAAATCGGCGAAGGGCAGCGAGTCGAACTTGTCCTCGGGGCTGTACCAGGCGGCGCCCAGGAAGCTGTGCGCGCTGGGGTTGGTGAAGTTGGCGAACCAGCCGCTCAGCTGCGGCGGCTGCACGCGCTGCAGCTGGGTGTAGGCGTTGCCCTGCCAGGGCGCGCTGCCGCCGTTGTCCACGGTCTGCTCGAGGTTCACCACGTAGCTGCCGCGCTTGAGCGTGTAGGTCTTGGTGACCTTGAGGCCGGCGGCGTCCTGCCAGGTGAGGTCGACCTTGAGCTCGTCCTGGCCGTCGGCGAGCTGGTAGCTGCCCTGCGCGGCCAGGAACACCGCGCGATGGTCGGGCGCCTCGCCCTGGCTGCTGACCAGGCCACTCTGCGCCACGAAGTACTGCGCCTGCTCGTCGTCGAGCAGGCGCACCGGCGGCGGCGCCGGGTTCTTCCTGGTGCGTGGCTCGGCGGGGTAGTGCAGCAGCTCGGAACGCACCACGGTGCCGCCGCGGGTGTCCACGGTGAGGCGCAGTACGTCGGTGCTCAGGGTGATCAGCCGCGCGGGCGCGGCCGGCGCGCCGCTGCCGCCGGCCGGCACGGCCGCCGCCGGGGCGGACGCGGCGGCGCCCGGCACTCCGGCGTCGGCCGGCGCGGTGCCGCTGGCCGCGGCCACCGGGGCCTGCGGTTGCGCCGGCCTGGGGCCGTAGTCCTTTTCCCAGGCCATCCACAGCAGGTAGGCCACCGCCATCAGGGCGAACAGGAGAAACGTGCGCGTTTGGGTCATCGCGGAAACAGATCCGGTGGGCGCCGTGGCGTGCGCGGCGGCGCAGGGGCGGGAGAAAGGGTCAACGCTCGATTGTGCCGGCGCCTTGCGGCGGCTTCAATGCGGCCAGACGACGCCACAGCTGCTCCAGCTCCGCCAGCAGGACCGGCCCGGGCTGCCCGGCGGCCTGTTCGCGCGCCATCACCATCACGTCCAGCGGCGGCAGTTGCGCGCGCATCCGGCGGAAGGATTCCCGCACCAGCCGCTTGATGCGGTTGCGCTCCACCGCGCGCTTGGAGACGCGCTTGGACACCGCCAGGCCCAGCCGCGCCAGGCCCTGTTCGCTCGGACGGTAGCGCACAGAAAAACAGCGGCCGCCGAGGCGACCGCTGGCTTGACGCAAGGCTACGAAGTCGGCGGCGCGGCGGAGCCGCGCGGGGCGCGGCAGGCCGGCGGCACGCATGCCTGGGTCCGCTTACGGGATCAGGCGCTTGCGGCCCTTGGCGCGGCGCGCGTTGAGCACCTTGCGGCCGTCGGCCGTGGCCATGCGGGCACGGAAGCCGTGGGTGCGGGCGCGCTTGAGCTTGCTGGGCTGGAAGGTCCGCTTCATGGCTGGCTCCAGAGGATAAGTCGGTAAAAAGGTTGGAAAGTATGCCGGCCGGCCGCGCGCGGTGTCAAATCGGCGCGTCCGCCCGCTGTGGGCAGCGCTGTGGATATCCTGGGGGCCGACGGGCCCGGCCAGCTGCTAGACTTGCCGATCCACCCCGCGCGCAAGCGCCCTTCCTGTGGTCGAAAGAGTCATCCATGAGTGATCTGTGGCGGCGCTGTCTGGAGCGCCTCGAGAGCGAATTGAGCACCGAGGAGCTGCATACCTGGCTGATGCCGCTGCAGGCCCGCGAGGACGGCGAGGGGCTGCAGCTGTACGCGCCCAACCCGTACACCCTGGACGCCGTGCGCGAGCGCTACCTGGGCCGCATCCAGACCCTGCTGGGCCAGCTCGGCGGCGACCACCTGGGCGTGCGCCTGGAGGTCGGCTCCAGCTCGCCGCGGCCGGCGCCGGGCAAGCCGGCCGCGGCCGGCCGCGCCGCCACGCCCGCCGCCGCCGAGGCGCCGGCGCCCGCCTTCGCGCACAACCTGGACCCGCACTACACCTTCGAGACCTTCGTCGAGGGCAAGTCCAACCAGCTCGGCAAGGCCGCCGCGATGCAGGTGGCGATGAACCCCGGCCGCGCCTACAACCCGCTGCTGCTGTACGGCGGCACGGGCCTGGGCAAGACCCACCTGATGCACGCGGCCGGCAACCTGATGCGCGAGCGCGACCCGGGCTGCAAGGTGCTGTACCTGCGCTCGGAGCAGTTCGTCGGCGCGATGATCGAGGCGCTGCGCACCAAGAGCATGGACGAGTTCAAGCGCCGCTTCCGCTCGGTGGACGCGCTCCTGATCGACGACATCCAGTTCTTCGCCGGCAAGGACACCACGCAGGAGGAGTTCTTCCACACCTTCAACGCGCTGTTCGAGTCCAAGCAGCAGATCATCCTCACCTGCGACCGCTATCCGAAGGAGGTGGACAAGCTCGAGCCGCGCCTGAAGTCGCGCCTGGGCTGGGGCCTGTCGGTGGCGATCGAGCCGCCGGACTTCGAGACGCGCGCGGCGATCCTGCTGGCCAAGGCGCAGGAGAAGGGCGTGGCGGTGAGCGAGGACGTGGCGATGCTGCTGGCCAAGCGCATCCGCTCCAACGTGCGCGACCTGGAGGGCGCGCTCAACACGCTGGCCGCGCGCGCCAACTTCTACGGCCGCCCGATCACCACCGCGTTCGCCGAGGAGACCCTGCGCGACCTGCTGGCCACCCACGCGCAGGCGGTGACGGTGCCGAACATCCAGAAGACGGTGGCCGACTACTACCAGGTGCGCCTGCAGGACCTCCTGTCCAAGCGCCGCGTGCGCTCGCTGGCACGGCCGCGGCAGATCGCGATGGCGCTGTCCAAGGAGCTGACCGAGCACAGCCTGCCGGAGATCGGCGAGGCCTTCGGCGGGCGCGACCACACCACCGTGCTGCATGCCTGCCGCACGATCCGGAAGCTGTGCGAGGCCGACGCGCGGATGCGCCAGGACTGGGAACAGCTGATCCGCATCCTCACCGGCTAAGGAATGGGGTTAAACACTTGAAAAGCAGGCGGGCAAGCTGTGGATAATAGGTGGACGATCCGCCGCCCGGCTTTATCCACAGACCACGCACAGCAACCGGTGGCTTCCATGCACACCGTGATCGCTCTCAACATGTTGATTATCAAGAGATAATCGGAAGAATCCCGATATCCACCGCGACAGCAACAACCACCGCACTTCTTTTCTAAAAACAGGACAGCAGGTAGGGGACGCGCACACATGCAATTCAGCATCCAACGAGAAGCTCTGCTCAAGCCGTTGCAGCAGGTCGTCGGTGTGGTGGAACGGCGGCAGACCCTTCCGGTGTTGGCGAACCTGCTGGTGAAGGTCGCCGACGGCAAGGTCACCCTGACCGGCACCGACCTGGAGGTGGAGATGGTCGCCAGCACGACGGCCGACCAGCTGGCCGATGGCGAGATCACCATCCCCGCCCGCAAGCTGTTCGACATCGTGCGCGCGCTGCCGGACGGCGCACGGGTGGACCTCAAGCTCAACGGCGATCGCGTGGCGCTGAGCGCCGGGCGCAGCCGATTCACCCTGGCGACGCTGCCGGCCAGCGAGTTCCCCACCATCGACGAGATCGAGCTGGTCGAGCGCGTGTCCGTGCCGGAGGAAGCGCTGCGCGACCTGATGGAACGTACCGCCTTCGCCATGGCGAACCAGGACGTGCGCTACTACCTCAACGGCATGCTGCTCGACCTGCAGGAGCACAGCCTGCGCTGCGTGGCCACCGACGGCCACCGCCTGGCCCTGCGCGAGACCCAGCTGGAAAGCTCGGTGTCCGCGCGTCGGCAGATCATCATCCCGCGCAAGGGCGTCAACGAGCTGATCGGGCTGTTCGAGCCGGGCGACGGCCAGGTCGAGCTGGAGTTCGGCCGCAACCACCTGCGCGTGCGCCGCGGCGAGGTGGTATTCACCTCCAAGCTGATCGACGGCCGCTTCCCCGACTACGAGGCGGTGATCCCGCTGGGCGCCGACAAGCGGGCGGTGATCGACCGCGAGGTGTTGCGCGGGGCGCTGCAACGCGCCGCGATCCTGTCCAACGAGAAGTACCGCGGCGTGAAGCTGGAGCTTTCGCCGGGCAGGCTGCGCATCGTGGCGCACAACCCGGAGCAGGAAGAGGCGGTGGAGGAAGTCGAGGCCGACACCGTGGTGTCGGATCTCGCGGTCGGCTTCAACGTCGGCTACCTGCTGGACGCCCTGGGCGCGCTGCGCGGCGAGAAGGCGCGCCTCAACCTGCGCGACGCGCAGTCCAGTTGCCTGGTGCAGGAAGACGACAACGACCAGTCCCGGCATGTGATCATGCCGCTGCGCCTCTGATGCGGATGGCGGGTCGACCCGCATCCTGCCCGTCCAGCGACGCCGGAGCCATCGAGAGATGCTCCGGCGTCGCGCGTTTGTAGGGCCCGGCATGCGCCTGCTCGAACTCCAGGTCCGCCATCTGCGCAGCTTCGGCGAGACGCGCGTCGAACTGGCTCCGGGCATCAACGTCTTCCATGGCCCCAACGGGGCGGGGAAGACCACCCTGCTGGAAGCGGTGTTCCTGCTGTCGCACGGCCGCTCGTTCCGCAGCGGCGCGCGCGAGGCGCTGCTGCAACGGGGGGCGGAAGGCTTCACGGTATTCGCCGAGTGGGAAGCCGCGGATGGATGGCGGCACCGGCTCGGCCTGGGCCGGGAGAAATCGCGCTGGGAAGCCCGGCTGGACGGCGAGCTGGTGTCGCTGGGCACCCTGGTGCGGCACTGCGCGGTGATCTGCTTCGAGCCCGGCTCGCATGCCCTGATCGCCGGGGGCGCGGAGGAGCGCCGCCGCTACCTCGACTGGGGCGTGTTCCACGTGGAACAGGATTTCCTGGCCCCGTGGCGCCGCTACCAGCGCGCCCTGAAGCAGCGCAACGCCCTGCTGCGCGCCGGCACCGGCGCGCCGGCGGAATATCTCCCCTGGGAAAGCGAGCTGGCGGACTGCGCCGAAGCGATCGATGCCGCGCGCCGGCGCTACCTGGACCTGCTGCGTCCCGAGCTGGTCGCCGCGATGCAGGGCCTGCTGCCCGAGCTGGGGGAGGTCGAGCTGCGCTACCGCTCCGGCTGGCCGGACGGCGTGCCGCTGGCCGGGCACCTCGCCGCGCAGCGCGGCCGCGACCAGGCCCGCGGGCACACCGGGGCGGGCAGCCATCGCGCCGACTGGGAACTGGGTTTCGCCGCCGCGCCGCAGCGCGAGCACCTCTCGCGCGGGCAGGAAAAGCTGACCGCCCTCGGCTGCCTGCTGGCCCAGGCAGCGCTGTATGCCCGGCTGCGCGGCGAATGGCCGGTCATCTGCCTGGACGACCTGGCCTCCGAGCTGGACGGCCCGCACCAGCAGGCGGTGGTCGACCGCCTCGTCGCCGCCGGCGCACAGGTGCTGGTGACCGGCACCGAGCTGCCGCCGGCGCTCGCGCCGCTGGCGGCGCGGGTGTTCCACGTGGAACAGGGCCGGGTGGCCGGCCTGCTATAATCGATCGAATGATCTGCCGCCCGGCATCGATGTTGGCGCCAAGCCGGGCGCGCGAGCCGGCGCCGCACACGGGCAACGCATGAACGCATCCTACGATTCGAGCAACATCAAGGTTCTCAAGGGACTGGAAGCGGTGCGCAAGCGCCCGGGCATGTACATCGGCGACACCGATGACGGCACCGGCCTGCACCACATGGTGTTCGAGGTCGTCGACAACTCCATCGACGAGGCGCTGGCCGGCTACTGCGACCGCGTAGAGGTGACCATCCACGAGGACGGCTCGGTCAGCGTGGCCGACAACGGCCGCGGCATCCCGGTGGACATCCACCCGGAGGAGGGCCGCTCCACCGCCGAGGTGGTGATGACCGTGCTGCATGCCGGCGGCAAGTTCGACGCCAACTCCTACAAGGTTTCCGGCGGCCTGCATGGCGTGGGCGTGTCGGTGGTGAACGCGCTGTCCTCGCACCTGTGGCTGACCATCTACCGCGACGGCAAGGAGCACCGGCAGGAGTACGCGCTGGGCGAGCCGCTGTACCCGCTCAAGGCGGTGGGCGAGTCGAGCCGGCGCGGTACCACGGTGCGCTTCCTGCCCAGCCCGGAGACCTTCTCCAACACCGAGTTCCACTACGACGCGCTGGCCAAGCGCCTGCGCGAGCTGGCCTTCCTCAACTCCGGCGTCACCATCGAGCTGAAGGACGAGCGCGGGGAAGGGCGGGCCGACACCTACGCCTACGAGGGCGGCATCCGCTCCTTCGTGCAGCACCTGGCGCAGCTGAAGACCGCGCTGCACCCCAACGTGATCTCGCTGAGCGCGCAGCAGGACGGCATCACGGTGGAACTGGCGATGCAGTGGACCGACTCCTACCAGGAGACGATGTTCTGCTTCACCAACAACATCCCGCAGCGCGACGGCGGCACCCACCTCACCGGCTTCCGCGCCGCGCTGACCCGCTGCCTGACCCAGTACATCGAGAAGGAAGGCCTGGCCAAGAACGCCAAGGTCGCGCTGTCCGGCGACGACATGCGCGAGGGCCTGATCGCGGTGCTGTCGGTGAAGGTGCCGGACCCGAAGTTCTCCTCGCAGACCAAGGACAAGCTGGTGTCGTCCGAGGTCAAGACCGTGGTCGAGCAGGTGGTCAACGAGAAGCTCGGTGAGTTCCTGCTGGAGCACCCGAACGAGGCCCGCGCGATCGCCTCCAAGGTGGTGGACGCCGCGCGCGCCCGCGAGGCCGCACGCAAGGCGCGCGAGATGACCCGCCGCAAGGGCGCGCTGGACATCGCCGGGCTGCCCGGCAAGCTGGCCGACTGCCAGGAGAAGGACCCGGCGCTGTCCGAGCTGTTCCTGGTCGAGGGCGACTCGGCCGGCGGCTCGGCCAAGCAGGGCCGCAACCGCCGCACCCAGGCGGTGCTGCCGCTGAAGGGCAAGATCCTCAACGTGGAGAAGGCACGCTTCGACAAGATGCTGTCCTCGGCCGAGGTCGGCACGCTGATCACTGCGCTCGGCACCGGCATCGGCAAGGACGACTACAACCCGGACAAGCTGCGCTACCACCGCATCATCATCATGACCGACGCGGACGTGGACGGCTCGCACATCCGCACCCTGCTGCTCACTTTCTTCTACCGGCAGATGCCGGAGCTGATCGAGCGCGGTCACGTCTACATCGGCCTGCCGCCGCTGTACAAGGTCAAGCAGGGCAAGCAGGAGCTGTACATCAAGGACGACGCGGCGCTGAACGCCTACCTGATCTCCAGCGCGGTGGACGGCGCCGAGCTGGTCTACAGCCCGGACGCCCCGCCGATCGGCGGCGAGGCGCTGGAGAAGCTGCTGCGCGACTACCAGCTGGCCACCGACCAGATCGAGCGCCTGGGCCACCGCTTCGACACCAGCGTGCTCGGCGCGCTGCTCGAGCACGCGCCCCTGGAAGCGGCGACCTGGGCCGACCCGGCGGCCATGCGGGCCTGGCTGGACGGCGTGGCCGCACGGCTGGCGGCCAGCGGGCTGGGCAAGCCGCGCTACCGCCTGGCGCTGCGCCCGGCGCACGAGAACCAGCCGGCGGCGGTCGAGGTGGTGCGCGACCAGCACGGCCTCAGCCACACCCTGCTGTTGCCGCAGCCGTTCTTCGCCGGCGCCGAGTTCCGCCCGATCCTGCAGGTCAGCCAGCAGCTGGCCGGGCTGGTCCAGCCCGGCGCGGTGGTGCGCCGGGGCAACGCCTCGCGCGGCGTGACCAGCTTCGCCGAGGCGCGCAGCTGGCTGCTGGAGGAGGCCAAGAAGGGCCGCACGATCCAGCGCTTCAAGGGCCTGGGCGAAATGAACCCGGAGCAGCTGTGGGAGACCACGGTCAACCCGGAAACCCGCCGCATGCTGCAGGTGGGCATCGAGGACGCGATCGCCGCCGACCAGATGTTCTCCATGCTGATGGGCGAGGCGGTGGAACCGCGGCGCGAGTTCATCGAGGCCAATGCGCTGAAGGTGGCCAACCTCGACATCTGAGAGCCTGTTCACGATCTCCAAGCATCCCTCCATGAAACGTCATCCCAGCGAAAGCCGGGAACCGGCGTCGTTGGCTTTTCGAGGGAAAATCCCTGACCAGCCCTTCGGCTGTTGAAAAGCGCCTCCTGCTTTCGCAGGAATGACGGAGTAGGGAATAGCCGGACCGACGGTAGATCGTTGAACAGGCTCTGAGGCGGCCGCGGGGCCGTCCGCGCCGGCACGGCCGGGCGGACCGCTTTGGGGAAGGGTGGCGGCGCGCCGTTCAAGCTTCCGATGCGCCGGTCGATACCCGCTTTCCCGCCTTCCCATACGGGCGGGTCAAGTTATTGATTTTTAACGACCTCCATGCGGCGCTGCGACTTGTTATCCGGCGACCGATGGAGGTACGCTCAATGATCCCCTGCACGAATCGTGCGTGACATCCGACCAGAGGACCGCCATGAAGCACCTCCCCCTCATCAAGATGCTGGCCGGCGCCGTGGTGGCGCTGTCGATCGCGAGCACTCCCGCGGTCGCGCGCGAGCGGCATGCGGACAAGGAGAAGAAGGAGGCGCTGTACCCCAACGCCACCCGCACCGAGCCCAAGCTCGACCTGACCAGCGAGAAGGACCAGAAGGCGCTCAACGACGCGCTCGACGCGGTCAACGAGGGCGACAAGGCCAAGGCGGAGCCGAAGCTGCAGGCGATCATCGACGGCAGCAAGAGCAAGTACGCCCAGGCGCTGGCGCTGCAGGGGCTGGCCAACCTCAAGTACAACGACGGCGACCTCAAGGGCGCCATCGCCACCATGAAGCAGGCGCTGGACAACGGCGTGCTGCCGAACGACACCTACTTCCAGCTCGAGTACGAGCTGGCGCAGTTCTACGTCGCCGACGAGCAGTACCAGCAGGCGCTGGACACCCTGACCAAGTGGCGCGCCGAGGGCCGCAAGGAGACCGCCGAGTCCTACGCGCTGGAAGGCAACATCGACTACCGCCTGCAGAAGTACCCCGAGGCGATCGCCGCGATCAAGAAGGCGCAGTCGCTCACCGACAAGCCGCAGGATTCGTGGAACCAGATCCTGATGGCCAGCTACGCCGAGTCCGGCCAGAGCGACCAGGCCGCGCAGCTCGCCCAGCAGCAGCTGGCCGCCAACCCCAACGACGCCACCGCGCTCAACAACGCCGTCGCCGTGCTGATGCAGTCGCAGAAGTACCCGCAGGCGATCGAGCTGATGGAGAAGTCGCGCGCCGCCGGCGCCTTCAAGGACGAGAAGCAGTACGTCAACCTGGCCAAGCTCTACCTGGTCAGCGGCCAGGACGGCTCCGATCCGAAGCCGAACGCGGCCAAGGCGGTCGCCGTGCTCGAGGACGGCTTCGGCAAGGGCGTGGTGCAGGGCAACGCCGACAACTACAAGCTGCTGGGCGACGCCGCCTACATCGCCGAGCAGCCGGCCAAGGCGATCGACGCCTACAGGAAGGCCATCCCGCTGGCGAAGGACGGCGAGCCGGCGCTGCGCGCGGGCCAGCTGCTGCTCACCGAGAACAAGTACAGCGAGGCCAAGGGCCTGATCCAGCAGGGCATCGGCAAGGGCGTCGAGCACAAGGGCCGCGCCTACATGCTGCTGGCCGAGGCCGAGCGCGGGCTGAAGAACAAGCCCGGCGCGATCGCCGCGATGAAGCAGGCCGCGCAGGACCCGGACACCGCCGCCAAGGCCAACGCCTGGCTGAAGCAGGCGGGCGCGAAGTAAGGAAGCGACGCTTCCCGACGGGCGGTGACAGCGACCAGATGGACGTCCATTTGGTTGCTGTACAGATGCTATACAAATGCCATGGGCTGTTGTACCGTTGGGAACCCCATTCCCGCATGTGTCCAGTGGCAAATGTCACCTCATCCGTGCATTTGCCGTTGCATGCTGCGACCACGTCATTCCGATTGACTAGCTCCAGAAAGTGACAGATGGCCTCAAGTAACGAAGAAACCGGCTCCGTGCCGTTCAATTGGAGGCGCACTTGGGCGTTGGCCGTGGCCATCGCACTGCATGCTTTCGCGTTCCTGATGCTGGTGGCGCCGATGGCGCCGCCCAAGTCCGAGGCGAAGAAGCAGGAGCGCATCGTCCAGGTGAACTTCATCGAACCGCCGCCGCCGCCGCCGCCGCCGCCGCCGCCGCCGCCGGAACCGCCGAAGCAGCCGCCGCCGCAGATCATCAAGCAGGTGCAGCCGCCGCCGACCCCGCCGCCGCCGGCGCCGCCGCCGGCCGTGGAGGAGGCGTCGACCAACGCCATCCCGGCGCCGCCGCCGGCGCCGCCCGCGCCGCCTGCACCGCCCGCCGATATAGCTGCCAGTTCGGACCTCAGCTATAACAGCCGCATCACGCCCAAGTACCCGCCCCAGGCGATCCGCCAGCGGCACGAAGGCACGGTGGTGCTGCTGATCCTGGTGGGCGTCGACGGCATGCCCAAGGACATCAAGGTGGACCAGTCCAGTGGCTACCGCGAGCTCGACCGCGCAGCGGTCGAGACCGCGCAGCGCTGGCGCTTCAACCCGACGATTCGCAACGGACAGAAGGTCGAGGGGTATGCGCGCGTACCCGTCAACTTCAATCTCAACCAGCTGTGACCCCGGTTACAGTTAAAGTTCAGGCCTGACTTACCAAAGGTAGCGTTATGTTCTTCCAAGACACCTCCGCGCCGGCCGCAGCTGGCGGTACCACCAACGCCGAAGCCATGAAGCAGATGGGCTTCGACCATCTGATCCACAACTTCGACCCGCTCGGCTGGATCGTGTTCATCACGCTGGTCGTGATGTCGTTCTCCTCGTGGTACTTCATCATCGCCAACGCGATCCGCAACGCGATGGTGCGTTCGCGCGCCGACAAGGTGATCCAGGGCTTCTGGAGCACCACCTCCACCCAGGACGCGATCCGCGAGCTGGAAGCCCAGCCCAAGGGCGAGCCGTTCTCGAAGATCGCGCTGGACGCCGCCTCGGCGGTGGCCCACCACCAGCAGGCCTCGCAGGGCGGCGGCCGCTTGGCCGAATCGCTGAGCCGCTCGGAGTTCATCGACCGCGCGCTGCGCCAGGCGGTGGCCCGCGAGAGCCTGCGCCTGGAGGGCGGCCTGACCCTGCTCGCCACGGTCGGCTCCTCCGCGCCGTTCATCGGTCTGCTCGGTACCGTGTGGGGCATCTACCACGCGCTGATCAAGATCTCCGCCTCGGGCAACGCCTCGATGGAGGCCGTGGCCGGCCCGGTGGGCGAGGCGCTGATCATGACCGCGTTCGGTCTGTTCACCGCGATCCCGGCGGTGCTGGCGTACAACGCCTTCAACCGCGCCAACCGCGTGACCTACGCCCAGTTCGACGAATTCGCGCACGACCTGCACGACTTCTTTGCCACCGGCGCCCGCGTCGAGAGCAAGTGAGGATCTGACCCATGGCAATGAGCACTGGAGGGGACTCCAGCGGCGCAATGTCGGAGATCAACGTCACGCCGCTGGTCGACGTGATGTTGGTGCTGCTGATCATCTTCATGATCACCGCGCCGCTGATGTCGCACCGGATCACGGTCGCTCTGCCTACCGCGAATCCGAAGACCGTCGACACCGGGCCGGTCGAGCCGATGGACCTGGCCATCAAGGACGATGGCAGCATGTACCTCAACGACCTTCCGGTCACCGAGGCCGAGCTGAAGGCGCAGTTCGCGGTGGCGGCGGCCAAGTCGCCGCAGCCGGAGCTGCAGATCCGCGCGGACAAGGGCCTGGAGTGGAAGAACATCGGCAAGGTGCTGGGCGACGCCAAGGCCGCCGGCATGGTCCATGTCGGTTTCATGACGACCGGCAAGGAGTGACGACCCATGGCATTCAGTAGTGGAAGCGGCAAGGGGCCGATGGCGGACATCAACGTCACGCCGCTGGTCGACGTGATGCTGGTGCTGCTGATCATCTTCATGATCACGGCGCCGATGCTCACCCACAAGGTGAAGATCGACCTGCCGCAGCCAAACCCCAACATCGTCCAGCCCGAGAACCCGCCTGAGCCGGTCCGCCTGAAGATCGACCAGTCCGGTGCCCTGTACTGGAACGACACGCCGATCGACGAGCTGGGCCTGAAGGCGCAGCTGGCGGTGATCGGCGGCCAGACCGACACCAGCAAGCAGCCGGAGGTGCAGATCAGCGCGGCCGACGGCGTGGCCTACGAATCGGTGGCGCGCGTGCTCGCCGATGCGAAGAGCTACGGTTTGACCAAGATCGGCTTCAACGAAGGCGAATAAGCGGCCCGCGGGCCGCCGCAACGACGCTACCTGGAACCCCCGCCTCGCGCGGGGGTTTTCTTTTGCCCGTGCGACGGGCGCGGATCGTGGCGGGGAATCGACGGCGGGCCGCCGTTCCGCGCTCCGGGCGGGCGCCGGAACGCGCCAATGCGGGCTGCGATCCGGGCCGGGCCCGTCCGCCTTGCCCGGCGTGAGCGCAGGAGAATGAGCAAGCCATATGGACGTCCAGACGGCTGGGCATGCAGACGGCCATGCGCCACGTGGGCTCAGGGAAGAACGGAGGAAGGTGGATGCCGGTCCTCGACGGTGCGGCATGGCGCGAGCGGGGCGATGATCCGGACATCGCGGCCGGAGGCCGCTCCCACCAGGCTTGCGAGGCCCGCTGTGGGAGCGGCCTCCGGCCGCGATCAACCCGGCGCGGGCCCGCCAACGCAGAACGCTACCTCCACACCAGCCCGTGCTTCATTCCGCCGGCCATCCCGGCGACCTTCTCCGGAAGACCTTGGACAGGCGCTCAGCGCAGGATCTGCAGGTAGTTGCGCACGGTGGTGGCCAAGCCCTCGTACAGCGCCTCGCCGATCAGCGCGTGGCCGATCGAGACCTCGGCGAGGCCGGGGATGGCCGCGCGCAAGGTGCCCAGGTTGGCCTGGCTGAGGTCGTGCCCGGCGTTCACCGCGAGCCCCGCCTGCTGGGCGCGGCGCGCGGTCTCCACGCAGTCGGCCAGCGCCGCGCGCACGTCGCCGCGGGCGAAGGCCTCGGCGTAGGGGCCGGTGTAGATCTCCACGCGCTGCGCGCCGATCGCCGCCGCCGGCGCAAGATCCGGCGCGCCCGGATCGACGAACAGGCTGACCCGGCAGCCGTACGAGCGCAGCTCGGCCACCAGCGGGCGCAGGCGTTCGGCGTCGCGCGCGAGGTCGAAGCCGTGGTCGGAGGTGAGCTGGGCGTCGCCGTCGGGCACCAGGGTGACCTGGGTGGGACGCACCTCGCGGCACAGCGCGAGCAGGCCGGGGTAGGCGTCGCGCGGCGGCGCGAAGGGGTTGCCCTCGATGTTGTACTCGACCCGGCCGCGCAGCAGCGCCGCCAGCGCGCGCACGTCGTCGGGGCGGATGTGCCGCAGATCCGGCCGCGGGTGCACGGTGATGCCGCCGCAGCCGGCCTCGATGCAGGTCTGCGCGGCGCGCAGCAGGTCCGGTTCGCTGCCGCCGCGCGAGTTGCGCAGCACGGCGATCTTGTTGAGGTTGACGCTGAGCAGGGTCATCGGTGCGGGCTCGTGGCGCGGCCGGAATCGCCGGCCGGGCCCGTCACAGTGCCGCGAAGCTCAGGGCCCGGCAAGTGGCCGGAGCACGATGCGGCGCGGTCCGCCGTGCCAGGCGAGGGCGGCGACGTGGCCGTCGTCCGCCGGCACGGCGTGCAGCTGCCAGTCGGCCGGACGCTGGCTTTCCAGCCGGCGCAGGCGCGGCGTCCCGTCGTCGAGGCCGATCTCCAGCCGGTGCAAACCGAAGGCAAGGCCGCGCCCGAGCGCCTTGAGCACCGCCTCCTTGGCCGTCCACAGGCGCAGGAAGGCGGCGTCGCGCGCGGCGTCGGGCAGCGCCGCCAGCCAGTCGGCCTCGGCCGGCGCGAAATAGCGCCGGGCGATCTCCAGTGCGTGCGGCCGCGGGCGCACGCGCTCGAGGTCGATCCCCGGCGCGAGCCCGCGCGCGACGGCGAGGAATGCCTGCGCGCCGCTGTGCGACCAGTTGAAGCCGAGCGCGTCGTCCAGGCCCGCCGCCAGCACGGGCCGCCCGTGCGGGCCGGCGGCCAGCTCGACCCGCGCCGGGGGAACGCCGAGGTAGGCGGCCAGCACCGCGCGCAGCGGCGCGCGCCCCTGCGCGCGGTCGTAGCGGAGCCGCCACACGTGCACCTCGTCAGCGCCCAGGCGCTCTGCTACTTTCGAGATCGTCCGAGTTTCGGCGGATTCCATCCGCGCATGGTGCCGGGCACGCCGGGCTGCGTACAAGCCGCGCGCCGCTTCCGCCGTCCACCTCGCACGCTACGGAGAAACGCTTGGTCGCCGGCTGGCTGCTGCTGCTCGTCTCGCTGCTCTACGTGGGCCTGCTGTTCCTGGTGGCCTACGCCGGCGACCGCCGCCCGCTGTATCCGCGCCAGCCGCGCCTGCGCCCGGTGATCTACAGCCTGGCGCTGGCGGTGTACTGCTCGTCCTGGACCTTCTACGGCGCGGTGGGCACGGCGGCGCGCGCCGGCATCGGCTACCTGCCGATCTACCTGGGGCCGGTGCTGCTGTTCGTGTTCGGCTTCGGCCTGCTGCGCCGGCTGGTGAACGTGGCCGGGCAGCGCAACATCACCTCGATCGCCGACTTCATCGGCGCGCGCTTCGGCAAGTCGCACGGCCTGGCCGCGCTGGTGGCGGTGATCGCGGTGACCGCGGTGGTGCCGTACATCGCGCTGCAGTTCAAGGCGGTGGCGATGTCCTTCGGCGTGCTCGACGGCAGCCTGGCCGCGCCGCGCTCGCCGGCCGCGGACAGCGCGCTGTGGTGCGCGCTGCTGCTGGCGGTGTTCGCCATCCTGTTCGGCACGCGCAGCATCGACGCCACCGAGCACCACCACGGCATGGTGCTGGCGATCGCGCTGGAGTCGCTGATCAAGCTGCTCGCCTTCGTCGCGCTGGCCGGCTACGCGCTGTGGAAGGGGCCGGGCCTGGCGGCCACCGCGCAGTGGTCCGTCGCGCAGGTCGCCGCCGGCGGCGCGCCGGGCTTCCTGGCGCAGACGCTGCTGGCGTTCTGCGCGATGTTCTGCCTGCCGCGGCAGTTCCAGATCGCCGTGGTCGAGTGCGAGGACCCGCACGACCTCACGCGCGCGCGCTGGGGCTTCCCGCTGTACATGGCGGTGGTCTGCCTGGCGGTGCCGCCGATCGTGGCGGCCGGCATGCACCTGCCGGCGGTGCGCAACGGCGCCGCCGACGCCTGGCTGCTCAATCTGCCGCTGGCCCTCGGCGACCGCGGCATGGCGGTGCTGGCCTTCATCGGCGGCTTCTCCGCCGCCACCGGCATGGTGGTGGTGGCGGCGGTGGCGCTGGCCACGATGATCAGCAACGACCTGGTGATGCCGGCGCTGCTGCGCATCCGCGCGCTGAAGCTGGAGCAGCGCAGCGACCTCTCGCAGCTGGTGCTGCGCGTGCGCCGGGTGGCGATCGTGCTGCTCGCGCTGATGGCCTACGCCTACTACCGCGTGGCCGCCGACGCGCAGAACCTGGCGGCCACCGGCCTGCTCGCCTTCGCCGCGGTGGTGCAGTTCGCGCCGGCGATCGTCGCCGCGCTGTACTGGCGCGGCGCCAGCAGCCGCGGCGTGGCGCTGGGGCTGGTCGCCGGCTTCGCGGTGTGGTTCTACACCCTGCTGCTGCCCGCGGTGAGCGGCCCCGGCGCGTGGCTGGCGCAGGGGCCGTGGGGCATCGACTGGCTGCGCCCGCAGGCGCTGTTCCGCCTGTCCGGCTGGGACCCGGTGATGCACGGCACCTTCTGGTCGCTGCTGGCCAACGTCGCCTGCCTGGTGTTCGTCTCGCTGCGGGTGCGGCCCACGCTGGAGGAGCGGCTGCACGCGGCGATGTTCGTCGCGCCGTTCCCCGCCGGCGGCGCCGGCAGCGGCGACTGGCGCGGCCGCGTGGCGGTGGCGGACCTGCGCACCATCGCCGAGCGCATCGTCGGCGAGCGCAGCGCGCGGCGCGCCTTCGACGACTACGGCGCGCGCCGCGGCAAGCCGCTGCAGCCGCACGAGTCGGCCGACCGCGCGCTGATCCAGGCCACCGAGCGCCTGCTCGCCGGCGCGGTGGGCGCGGCCAGCGCGCGACGCATCCTGATGGGCGCGCTGTCCGGCTCGGGCCTGGACATCGCCGAGGCGATGGCGCTGATGGACGAGGCCTCGCAGGAGCTGCGCTTCAACCGCGAGCTGCTGTCCAGCACGCTGGAGAACGTCTCGCAGGGCATCAGCGTGGTGGACGCCGAGATGCGCCTGGTGGCGTGGAACCACCGCTACCTGGAGCTGTTCGACTATCCCGACGGCATGGTCTACGTGGGCGTGCCGGTGGCCGAGCTGATCCGCTGGAACGCCGAGCACGGCGAGTGCGGCCCCGGCGAGGTGGAGGAGCACATCGCCAAGCGCATCCGCCACATGCGCGCCGGCTCGCCGCACCTGTTCCAGCGCATCCGCCCGGACGGCACGGTGATCGAGATGCGCGGCCGCGCGCTGCCGGGCGGCGGCTACGTCACCACCTATTCCGACGTCACCGCCTACAAGCACGCCGAGCAGGCGCTGATCGAGGCCAACGAGACGCTGGAGCAGCGCGTGGAGCAGCGCACCGCCGAGCTGTCCGAGGCGCTGATCGCCACCGCCGCGGCGCGGCGCGAGGCGGAGGCGGCCAACGTGTCCAAGTCGCGCTTCCTCGCCGCCGCCAGCCACGACCTGCTGCAGCCGCTCAACGCGGCGCGGCTGTTCACCTCGGCGCTGCGCCAGCATCCGGGCCTCGACGCCGAGGCGGCGCAGCTGGCCGAGCGCATCGACGCCTCCTTCCGCGCCGCCGAGGACCTGCTCGACGCGCTGCTCGACGTCTCGCGGCTGGATGCCGGCCGCTACCAGCCGGAGCCGAGCAGCGTGGCGCTGGCCGACCTGTTCGAGTCGCTGCAGGCGCAGTTCGCGGTGGTGGCGGCACAGCGCGGCCTGCGCCTGCGCGTGGTGCCGACGCGGCTGGCGGTGCGCAGCGACCCGCAGCTGCTGCGCCGGGTGCTGCAGAACTTCCTCTCCAACGCGCTGCGCTACACCCGCGCGGGCGGCGTGCTGCTGGGCGCGCGCCGCGCGGGCGAGGAGGTGCGCATCGAGGTGTGGGACACCGGGCCGGGCATCGCGCCGGAGCAGCGCGAGCGCATCTTCGACGAGTTCCAGCGGCTGGACCGGCCCTCGCCGTGGGGCGAGAAGGGCCTGGGGCTGGGCCTGTCGATCTGCGACCGCATCGCCGGCATGCTCGGCCACCGGCTCGACCTGCACTCGCGCGTGGGCCACGGCAGCGGCTTCTCGATCACCGTGCCGCGCAGCGCGGCCGCGCCGGTGCGCCGGCCGCGCCTGCGGGTCGGCGGCGGCGGTGGCAACGAGCAGCTGCCGCTGAGCGTGCTGTGCCTGGACAACGACGCGGCGATCCTCGACGGCATGCAGGCGCTGCTGCGCCGCTGGGGCGTGGAGTGCCGCGTGGCGCAGGACCTGGCGCAGATGCGCGCGGAACTGGCGCGCGGCCCGGTCGACCTGATCCTGGCCGACTACCACCTGGCCGACGACCTGGACGGGTTGCAGGCGCTGGAGCGGTTGCGCGTGCAGCTCGGCGCGCTGCCGCCGGTGGCGATGATCACCGCCGACGGCAGCAGCGAGCTGAAGCAGCGCGCCCGCGCGCTGGGCTATCCGCTGCTGCACAAGCCGGTGCGCCCGGCGGCGCTGCGCGCGCTGCTGACCTCGTTGCTGCGGCGGCAGGGCGAGAAGGTGGCGGGCGAGGCCTGAACGGGGTTTCCGCTCCGATGGGAGCCGTCCTCGGCCGGGTCTGCACGGCAGTCCGGATTTTTGCCGTCATTCCGGCTTTCGCCGGAATGACGGCGAGGGATGCGTGCCGGCCTGGCAAGAGGGGAGGCCAGGCAAACCGCGCTTCAGCCCTCGTCATCCTCCGGCAGCGGCGGCAGCGCGCTCTGCTCGATCGCCAGCTGGCTGGCGGCCAGCGCCACCTGGGTGCGGTTGTTGACGCCGAGCTTGCGCATGATCGCGGTCATGTGCGCCTTCACCGTGGCCTCGGAGACGCCCAGCTCGTAGGCGATCTGCTTGTTGAGCAGGCCTTCCGCGATCATGGTCAGCACGCGGAACTGCTGCGGGGTGAGCGCGGCGACGCGCGCGGCCACCTCGGCCTCGTCGGGCCTCAGCTCCGCGGCGCCGTCGAGCAGCTGCGGCGGCAGCCAGACGTCGCCGTCGAGCACGGCGCGGATCGCCGCGACGATGTCCTCGCCGGCGGTGGACTTGGGGATGTAGGCGGCGGCGCCGTGGGCGAGCGCGCGGCGCGCCACCGGCGCCTCCTCGTGGCCGGACACCACGATGACCGGCAGGCCCGGGTACTGCCCGCGGATGTGCGCCAGCGCCGAGTAGCCGCGCGCGCCGGGCATGTGCAGGTCCAGCAGCAGCAGCTCGGCGTCCGGGTACTGCTCGACCAGGCCGAGCAGCGCGTGCACGCTGTCGGCGCAGCGCACGCGCGCGTCCGGCAGCGCCTGCAGCACGGCACGCTGCAGCGCGTCGCGGAACAGCGGGTGGTCGTCGGCGATCAGGACGTCGGGCATGGGGCGAGGAGTGGGAAGTGGGAGGCGAGAAGCGGGAGGTGCATGGCGAGGGATGAGGGGCGAGTAGCGAGGGCGCAAGCCTGGATCATCCGGCTTGCAAAGGTAGGGCGGCGGCCGCCGGTTGTCGCGCCCTCGCTACCGTCCCTCGCCCTGCCCCGATCAGCCGCCAGCAAACCTGGCCTGCAAAGATAGGGCGGCGATGGCCGCTTGTCGCGCCCTCGCTACTCGCCCCTCATACCTCGCCCCCGCCTCTCACTTGATCAGCCGCTCCTCCACCAGGCTCCTCACCACCGACGGGTCGGCCAGGGTGGAGATGTCGCCCAGCTGGTCGGGCTGGTTCTCGCCGATCTTGCGCAGGATGCGGCGCATGATCTTGCCCGAGCGGGTCTTGGGCAGCGCCGGCGCCCATTGCAGGTAGTCGGGCGTGGCGATCGGGCCGATCTCCTTGCGCACCCAGGCGACCAGCTCCTTGCGCAGCTCCTCGCTGCCGCTCTCGCCCACCACCAGGGTGACGTAGGCGTAGATGCCCTGGCCCTTGATCTCGTGCGGGCAACCGACCACCGCCGCCTCGGCCACCTTCGGGTGCGCCACCAGCGCGCTCTCCACCTCGGCGGTGCCGATGCGGTGGCCGGAGACGTTGATCACGTCGTCCACGCGGCCGGTGATCCAGTAGTAGCCGTCCTCGTCGCGGCGCACGCCGTCGCCGGTGAAGTAGTTGCCCGGATAGGTGCTGAAGTAGGTCTCGATGAAGCGCTGGTGGTCGCCGTACACCGTGCGCATCTGGCCCGGCCAGGAGTCGGTGATCACCAGGTTGCCCTCGCAGGCGCCTTCCTGCACCGCGCCGCTGGTGTCGACGACCGCCGGCTTCACGCCGAAGAACGGCAGCGTGGCCGAGCCGGGCTTGGCGGCGATCGCGCCGGGCAGCGGGGTGATCAGGATGCCGCCGGTCTCGGTCTGCCACCAGGTGTCCACGATCGGGCAGCGCTCGTCGCCGACCACGCGGTAGTACCACTCCCACGCCTCCGGGTTGATCGGCTCGCCCACCGTGCCGAGCAGGCGCAGCGAGGCGCGCGAGCACTTCCTCACCGGCGCCTCGCCCTCGCGCATCAGCGCGCGGATCGCGGTGGGCGCGGTGTAGAACAGGGTGACCTGGTGCTTGTCGATCACCTGCCAGAAGCGGCTCACGTCCGGGTAGTTCGGCACGCCGTCGAACATCAGCGTGGTGGCGCCGTTGGCCAGCGGGCCGTACACCACGTAGCTGTGGCCGGTGACCCAGCCGACGTCGGCGGTGCACCAGTACACGTCGTCCTCGCGCAGGTCGAACACGCACTCGTGGGTGTAGCTGGTGTAGACCAAATAGCCGCCGGAGGTGTGCAGCACGCCCTTGGGCTTGCCGGTGGAGCCGGAGGTGTACAGGATGAACAGCGGGTGCTCGGCCTCCATCGGCTCGGCCGGGCAGTCG
This sequence comes from Fulvimonas soli, assembly GCF_003148905.1. Lineage (GTDB taxonomy): Bacteria > Pseudomonadota > Gammaproteobacteria > Xanthomonadales > Rhodanobacteraceae > Fulvimonas > Fulvimonas soli. The sequence continues at coordinate 328,432 of NZ_QGHC01000002.1, forward strand.
GCGCTCTGGCCGTCCATCAGCACGTGCCAGTAGCGGTCGCGCGGCGACTGCATCGGCACCGCGCTGCCGGTGCGGCGCACCACCACCACGGTCTCCACGCTGCTGGTGCCGGGCCGCTCCAGCGCGGTGTCCACGTTGGCCTTGAGCGGGATCTTCCTGCCGCCGCGCACGCCCTCGTCGGCGGTCACCACCAGCTTGCACTGCGAGTCGGCGATGCGCCCGGCCAGCGAGTCGGGCGAGAAGCCGCCGAACACCACCGAGTGCACCGCGCCGATGCGCGCGCAGGCCAGCATCGCCACCGCGGCCTCGGGGATCATCGGCAGGTAGATCGCCACGCGGTCGCCCTTGGCCACGCCCAGGTGCTTGAGCGTGTTGGCGAACTTGCACACCTCGGCGTGCAGCTCGCGGTAGCTGAGGCGGCGCGACTCGTTCGGGTCGTCGCCCTCGAAGATGATCGCGGTCTTGTCGCCGCGCCGGTCCAGGTGGCGGTCCAGGCAGTTGGCCGCGACGTTGAGCAGGCCGTCCTCGTACCAGCGGATGTACAGGTCCTTCGCGTCGAAGGAGACGTTCTTGATCCGGGTGGGCGCCCTGGCCCAGTCCAGCCGCCGGCCGATCCTCGCCCAGAAGCCTTCCGGGTCGTCCACCGATTCGGCGTACAGCCGCGCGTAGTCGTCCGCGGTGATGCGCGCCTTGGCGGCGAACTCGGGCTTGACCGGGTAGAGCTTGGACATGGGACGGCCTCCTGCGGACCTGCGGGCGTGACGTTGAAGGGCGCGCCGGCGCGCGCCGTCCGCCGAGTGTAGCCCCGCGCGCGCGGGCGCACGCGGCCGCGCGCTTCGACTTTGGTCGAGGCTCGACCATCGGCGAATAGCCCTCCGCGCCGCAGCACGACCATGCTCGGCCGAACCTTGGCCCGGGGAGAGGCAAGCCACCATGACGTCGAACAAGCACAAGGCGAAGTACCGGCTGCTCGCGCTCAGCGTCGCCTGCGCGCTGGGGTTGCCGCTGGCCGCGCACGCCGCGCCGAGCGGCAAGCAGCAGGCCGCCCATGCCACGCGCGAGCAGCAGCTGGAGCAGCGCGTGAACCAGCTGGAGCAGGAGCTGGCCGAGCTGAAGGCGATGATCCAGGAGCAGAAGCAGGCCACCGCGCAGGCCAGCCAGACGGCGCAGGCCGCGCAGGCCACCGCCGAGGCGGCGCAGACCAGGGTGGCCGCCGCGCCGGCGGAGCCGGCCAAGCCGGCCTTCACCACCGCGCCGGGCATGTCGGTGGCGTTGCACGGCTTCGTCAGCGCCAGCGCGTTCGGCCAGGACAAGAGCTTCACCTTCGGCAACGGCCAGAACGCCGAGTACCCGGTGCCCGGCTCGAAGGGCTCGCTGTCCGGCTTCGACGTGCGCAACACGCGCTTCTGGCTGGACTTCAGCGGCGCCAAATTCGCCGGCGACTGGGGCGGCGGCGGCCGCATCGAGATGGACTTCTTCGGCGGCTTCAACGGCACCGGCGCCTACTCGCGCCAGCAGCCCACGCCGCGCCTGCGCCAGGCCTACATGGACCTGACCAACCCCACCACCGGCAGCACGGTGCGCATCGGCCAGCAGTGGGACCTGATGTTCCCGCTGGACAACGTGCCGGTCTCGCTGGCGCACATCGCCTTCCCGCTCGGCTTCGCCGCCGGCTTCGTCGGCTGGCGCTTCCCCGGCGTGGTATGGATGCAGGAGCTCAACCACGGCAGCGACGGCGCCAAGTGGCGCCTCGACCTGGGCGCGTTCGACGGCTCCTGGAACGGGCCCAACGGCGCCACCAACAACACCAACTGGCTGACCGGCGGCAACGCCGGCTTCCGCCCGCAGGTGGAGGCGCGCCTGCGCGTGCAGGACAAGACCTGGCTGGCCTACCTGGTGGCGCACTACAGCGAGATCGACCTGAAGGGCGTGGACGGCAGCGCGCCGACGCCGGTCAAGGACAAGGTCAAGAGCGTGGGCTACGAGGTCGGCGGCAAGTGGAAGCCCGGCCCGTGGCTGCTGCAGGGCCTGGTCTACACCGGCAAGGGCCTGGGCGAGATCTTCGGCGACCTGTCGCAGTTCGGCGACATCAAGGAGACCGGCGGCTTCGTGCAGGCCGGCTACAGCTTCACGCCGAACTGGAGCCTCAACGCCTTCTACGCGATCAGCAAGCCGGACAAGGACGACGTGGTCGACTGGCTCGGCAACGGTGCCTCGGGCCTGCTGAAGAACCGCCAGGCGGCCCTGAGCCTGCAGTACGCGGCGGGCGCCTACGAGCTGGGCCTGGAGTGGATGTACGACAAGCTCGACTCCACCAGCGACGGCGTGACGCGCAGGACCACCAAGGGCAACCAGGTGAGCCTGAGCGGCCTGTACAAGTTCTGACGCGCGCGGCCGGCGGCGCGCCCGCGGGCACGCCGCCGCCACGCGCGGTTTGCGCACCGCCGGCACGGAGCCGGCGCGCGGGGAGGCGTCGGCGGGGGAGACGCGGCCGCCTCCAGCACGGCCGGCCTGGCGGTCAGGCGGACCGCTCCATCACCTCGGGGAGGCATCCATCATGGCGACAACCGCGATCGACGCGCGCGGCGGCGCGCTCGATACCAGCCACAAGCGCGTGATCCTGGCGTCCAGCCTGGGCACGGTGTTCGAGTGGTACGACTTCTACCTGTACGGCTCGCTCGCCGCGATCATCGGCAAGCAGTTCTTCACCGGCCTCAACGAGACCAGCGGCTTCATCTTCGCGCTGCTGGCCTTCGCCGCCGGCTTCGCGGTGCGGCCGTTCGGTGCGCTGGTGTTCGGCCGGCTGGGCGACCTGGTGGGGCGCAAGTACACCTTCCTCATCACCATCGTGATCATGGGCCTGTCCACCTTCCTGGTCGGCGTGCTGCCCAACTACACCGCGATCGGCGTGGCCGCGCCGGTGCTGCTGATCGCGCTGCGCCTGCTGCAGGGCCTGGCGCTGGGCGGCGAGTACGGCGGCGCGGCCACCTACGTGGCCGAGCACGCGCCGCCGGGCAAGCGCGGCCTCTACACCAGCTTCATCCAGATCACCGCCACCTTCGGCCTGTTCCTCTCGCTGCTGGTGATCCTGGGCACCAAGCTGTGGCTGGGCGAGGCGTTCGACACCTGGGGCTGGCGCGTGCCGTTCCTGATCTCGGCGGTGCTGCTGGCGGTGTCGGTGTACATCCGCCTGCAGCTGGCCGAGTCGCCGGTGTTCCAGCAGATGAAGGCCGAGGGCAAGCACTCCAAGGCGCCGCTCACCGAGTCGTTCCTGCGCTGGGGCAACCTCCGGCTGGTGATCCTGGCCCTGCTCGGCGCCACCGCGGGCCAGGCGGTGGTGTGGTACTGCGGGCAGTTCTACGCGATGTACTTCCTCGGCACCACGCTGAAGATCGACGCCACCGCGACCCAGCTGCTGATCGCCGGCGCGCTGCTGATCGGCACGCCGTTCTTCGTGTTCTTCGGCTGGCTGTCGGACAAGGTCGGGCGCAAGCCGGTGGTGCTGGCCGGCTGCCTGCTGGCGGTGCTCACCTACTTCCCGATCTTCAAGGGGCTCACCCACTTCGGCAACCCGGCGATCGAGGCGGCCGCCGCGTCCGCGCCGGTGCGCGTGCAGGCCGACCCGGCCAACTGCCACCTGCAGATCGACCTGATCGGCAAGAAGGTGTTCACCAGCTCCTGCGACGTGGCCAAGAGCTTCCTGGCCAAGAAGGGCATCCCCTACGAGAACGTGGCGGCCGGCCCCGGCACGCTGGCGGTGGTGTCGGTGGGCGAGCACGACTTCCCCTCGTTCGAGGGCGGCGGCCTGTCCAAGGCGGACTTCGCCGCGCAGAGCAAGGCCTTCGGCGAGCAGGTCGGCGCCGCGCTCACCGCGGCCGGCTATCCGGCCAAGGCCGAGCCGGCGCAGGTGAACTACCCGATGGTGCTGCTGCTGCTGACCCTGCTGGTGATCTACGTGACCATGGTCTACGGCCCGATCGCCGCCTGGCTGGTGGAGATGTTCCCCACCCGCATCCGCTACAGCTCGATGAGCCTGCCCTACCACATCGGCAACGGCTGGTTCGGCGGCTTCCTGCCGCCGGTGGCCTTCGGCATCGTCGCCGCCACGGGCAACTTCTACGCCGGCCTGTGGTATCCGGTGGCGGTGGCGCTGATGACCTTCGTGGTCGGCCTGCTGTTCGTGCGCGAGACCAAGGACGTGGACATCACCGCCTGACGTTTCCCGCCGGGAAAAGCGAAGGGCGCGCCGCGCGGGGCGGCGCGCCCTTCCTGTCCGCGTCCACGGGCTAGACGCGCCGGATCAATCCGATGATCACCAGCAGGATGATCGCGCCGATCAGCGCGTTGATGATCGCCGCAACGATGCCGCCGCCGATCACGATGCCGGCCATCGGCAGCAGCCAGCCGGCCAGGAAGGCGCCGACGATGCCCACCACGATGTTGCCGAGCAGGCCGAAGCCGAAGCCGCGCACGATCAGGCCGGCCAGCCAGCCGGCGATCGCGCCCACGATGAGAAAGACGATCAGACCCGATGCCGTCATCGCCGTACTCCTTGGGGTTGGGAAGACGAGGCCCGGCGTACCGGGCCGGCGGCAGCTTCCGAAGCGGCGCGTGCAGCCGGCGTGACGGATGCCTAACGGTCGTTCAGGGTCGGCTTGCCCTCGCGCAGGCGGGCCAGGTCGTAGTCCGACAGCGTCTCCTCGCGCGCGCTGGCGTCGATGCGCGCCTGCGCGAAGGCGAACACGGTGGCGATCGAGCCGAGGATGGCCAGCAGCAGCCAGGCCGCCATGGCGCCGCCGCTGTGGCGGGTGCAGCACAGCAGCACGGACAGCGCGGTGGCGGCGAGCAGGATCCAGCGCATCGGGAGCACCTCGTCGGCGGGCAGCGGCGCTTCCCCGGCGCCGTCGCGCGCATCATACGTCCGCCGCGTGCGCGCGGCAGCGAAAGCCGTCGCGCGGCGCGCGTAAGATCGCCCCACCGGCGCCGCCTCCCCGGGAATGCCGCATGCCGTCCGCCCGCCGCCACCGCTCCCTGCTCCGCCGCCTCTACCGCGGCCTGCTGCGGCTGGCCGGCTGGGTGGCGATCGTGCTGGACCACCTCAAGCCGGTGCGGGTGCCGCTGCTGGTGCTCGCCGTGGCGGTGGCCGCGGTGCTGGGCGTGGACCAGGTGAGCGAGCTGTTCCTGATCGCGCTGTGGACCGACCCCGACACCGGCCGCTACCTGTGGCTGCTGGCCGGCGCCGCGCTGGCGGGCCTGGCGGTGTGGTACGAGGCGCGGCACGCCTACCGCATGGTCTACCCGCGCTGGCCCGCGTTGCAGGACCCGCGCGCGCGGGGCCTGCGCGAATGGCTGCCGCGCGTGCTCGGCGCGGCGGTGCCCACGCTGGTGCTGCTCGGCTACCTGGTCGCCGTGCGCCGCGTGCCCGACGGCCTGTGCCGCGCGGTGGGCGACTGCCTGCGGCGCGACCTGCGCGCGGCCGGCCTGCTGCTGGAGACCGCCGCGCTGACCGCGTTCTTCGTCGGCCGCCGGCCGCTGCTCGACCGCTGGTGCGCGCACCGCGGGCGGCCGCCGCTGCTGGCGCCGCGGCCCGCGCTGGAGCCGCGCGCGCGGCGGCTGCGCGAGCTGGGCCGCGCGCCGCGGCGCATCCTGGCCGGCGCGCTGCTGCTCAACGTGGCGGTGACGGTGCTGATCGGCTGGCGGCCGACCCTGCTCGACGGCGGCGGCCCGCTGGCGATCCTGCTGCTGGCGGCGGCCTTCCTCGCGCTCTCCGGCGGCCTGCTGTGCATGCTCGCCGACCGCCGCGGCTGGCCGCTGCTCAGCGTGCTGCTGCTGGTCACCGCGGCGCTGCACGCGCTGCACCTCAACGACAACCACCGCGTGCGCCAGTACCCGGCGATGAGCACGCACCAGCATCCGGCGCCGCCGCCGCCGGACGCGCGGCCGCGCTTCGACGACTACGCGCAGGCCTGGCTGGCCGACCGCTGCGCCGGCCGCGCGGTGTGCCCGGTGGTGCTGGTGTCCGCCGAGGGCGGCGGCATCCGCGCGGCGGCCTGGACTGCGCTGGTGCTGGGCCGGCTCACCGAGCGCGTGCAGGCGCTGGCGCCCGCGCCGGGCGAGCCGTGGCTGGCGCGCCACCTGTTCGCCGGCAGCGGCGTGTCCGGCGGCAGCCTGGGCCTGGCCACCTACGTCGGCCTGCTGCGCGCGCCGCCGGACGGCGCGCCGCTGGACCGCCGCGCGCAGGCGCTGCTCAGCCACGACTTCCTCGCGCCCGCGCTGGCCAACCTGTTCTTCGTCGACTTCACCCAGCGCTGGCTGCCCGGCGCCTGGTTCGACGACCGCGCCCGCGCGCTCACCCGCGCCTGGGAGAACGCCGCGCGCAAGCAGGGCGTGGCCGCGTTCGCGCAGCCGTTCGCCGCGGCGTACCTGCGCGCGGACGGCACGCCGGACACCGCGGCCCCCGCGCTGTTCCTCAACAGCACCACCGTGGCCGAGGGCCGGCGCTTCGTCCAGCACCCGTTCCAGCCGCTGGCCACGCCGCAGCGGCAGCCGTGGACGGCGGCCTACGACGGCGCGGCCTGGCTGGACCCGCGCGTGCCGCTGAGCGAGGCGGTGCTCAACAGCGCGCGCTTCACCTACATCAGCCCGGCCGGCACGCTGGAGACCGCCGGCGACCCGCGCCCGGTGCCGGCCACGCTGCAGCTGGTGGACGGCGGCTACTTCGAGAACTCCGGCGCCACCACCCTGCTGGAGGTGATGCGCCTGCTGCGCGGCCTCGCGGCGCAGCGCGGGCAGCGGCTGCGCTTCATCGTGCTGCACATCAGCAACGACCCGCAGCTCAGCGACTTCGTCGACCGCCACGACCGCGCGCGCTTCATGCCGTTCTATTCCGCCGACTGCCCGGCGCCCGCGCCGCTGCCCCCGTCGCGGCCGAGCGGCGAGGCCGCTGCGCCGCTGCGCGCGCTGCTCGACACGCGCAGCGCGCGCGGCGGCTACGCGCGCGCCCAGCTGCTCGGCGCGCTGCACCCGGACGAACGGGAGCCGGCGCGCGGCGACCTGCTCTGGCACTTCCGCCTGTGCGGCGGCGGCTACCCGATGCCGCTGGGCTGGACCATCTCCGCCCCGGTGTTCGAGGCGATGCGCCGCCAGCTGGAGGCGAACTACCCGCTGGACGCGATGGCGCGCGCGCTGCGCGAGCAGCTCGCGCCGGATGTCGCACGGGATGAGACGTCGCCGCGCTAGGCTCGCGGGATGTCCGCCACATCCGCCGACCCCTTCGGCCCGCGCGCCTGGAAAGGCCGCGGCGCCGCGTCCAACCCGGAAGGGCGCTTCGAGTCGATCCGCCACCAGGCGGAGGACGACGGCTGGCAGAGCGCGCTGCTCGACCAGGCAGCGCCGCGCCCGCGCACCGAGGTGACGGAGGAGCGCGCGCGCAGCGTGATCACCCGCAACGACTCGCCCGACATCGCCTTCGAGCAGGCGATGAACCCGTACCGCGGCTGCGAGCACGGCTGCATCTACTGCTTCGCGCGGCCCTCGCACAGCTACCTCAACCTCTCGCCGGGCCTGGACTTCGAGACCCGGCTGCGCGCCAAGGGCAACTTCGCCGAGGTGCTGCGCGCCGAGCTGGCCCGGCCCGGCTACGTGCCGAGGCCGATCAACATCGGCAGCAACACCGATCCCTACCAGCCGGTCGAGAAGAAGTGGCGGCTCACCCGCGCCGCGCTGGAGGTGCTGCTCGAATGCCGCCACCCCTGCACCCTGGTCACCAAGAACGCGCTGGTCGAGCGCGACCTCGACCTGCTCGCGGCGATGGCGCGCGAGCGGCTGGTGCAGGTGTTCGTCTCGGTCAACTCGCTGGACAACCACCTCGCCGCGAAGCTGGAGCCGCGCGCCAGCGCGCCGCACCGGCGGCTGAAGGCGATCGGCGCGCTGGCCGGGGCCGGCGTGCCGGTGGGCGTGCTGGTGGCGCCGATCATCCCCGCGCTCAACGACCACGACATGGAGGCGGTGCTGGAACGGGCGCACGCGGCCGGCGCGCGCTGCGCCGGCTACACCGTGGTGCGGTTGCCGTGGGAGCTCAAGCGGCTGTTCCGCGAATGGCTGGCGCTGCACGCGCCCGAGCGCGCCGCGCACGTGATGAGCCTGGTGCAGCAGATGAACGGCGGCCGCGACTACGACAGCGACTTCCGCACCCGCATGCGCGGGCAGGGCGTGTTCGCCGAGCTGCTGCGCCGCCGCTTCGAGCTCGTCTGCCGCCGGCTCGGCTACGGCCGCGCGCGCGAGCTCAGGCTCGACGCCTCGCGCTTCGTGCCGCCGCGCGAGCCCTCGCCGCAGGGCGAGTTGTTCTAGGCCTCAGCGCCCGGCGCGCGCGGCCAGGTCGGCGGCGCCCTGGCGCGCCTCCTGCAGCGCGGCGAGCCTGGCGCGGATGGCCGGGACCGCCGCCAGCGCGGCCTGCTCGCCGGCCAGGATGGCCTGGTGCTTCTGCGCGAAGTCGGCGGCGCCGATGCCGTCCACGCGCGGGCGGATCACCACGTCGGCGCGCTGCATCTCCTGCGCGCCGAGCTGCTGGCCCATGATGCTGATCGACTGGCCGAGGATGCCGAGCATGTCCTGCGGGCTGCGGCCGTCGGCCTTGCTGGAGATGTCCACCGCGATCACGAAGTCGGCGCCGAGCTGGCGCGCGGCGTCCACCGGCACCGGGCTGCTCAGGCCGCCGTCGACGTAGTGGCGGCCGCCGATCGCGGCGGGCTCGAACACGCCGGGGATGCTGCAGGAGGCGCGCACCGCCTGGCCGGCGTCGCCGCGCACGAACACCGTGCGCCGGCCGCTCTCCAGCTCGGTGGCGACGGCGGCGAAGGGGCGCGGCAGGCGCTCGATCGGGCGGCGCTGCAGCAGCCCGTCCACGTAGTCCTGCAGCGCCTGGCCCTGCACCAGGCCGCCGGCGAACAGGTGCACGTCGCGCAGCTTCGTCTCGTCCAGCGCGAAGGCGGCCCGCTGCAGTGCGAAGGCGTCCATGCCGCCGGCGTACAGCGCGCCCACCACGCTGCCGGCGCTGGTGCCGGCGACCACGTCGACGTGGATGCCGCTGGCCTCCAGCATCTTGATCACGCCGATGTGGGCGAAGCCCTTGGCCGCGCCGCCGCCCAGCGCCAGGCCGACCTTCGGCGGCGGCACCACGACGGCGGGCGCCGGCGGCGGCGCGGGCTTGCCATGGCCGAGGCAGGCGCACAGCAGCAGGCTGGCGAGCAGGGGCAGGAGCGGCTGGAGGCGGCGCGGGAGCGTCATCGGTCGACGGTCAGGAGGAAAAAAGACCGCCGGCCTGGCAGGCCGGCGGCTGGCGGGCGAGTGTACGGCCGCCGGCGGGCGACGCGATGGCGGAACGGGGCGCGCCATTGGGCGTTCGCTCAGCCGGGTACCGGCGCTCGGGTGCGGCAGGCCGTGGGCGGGAGACGGGAGCCGGCCGGCATCCCGTGTGCGTGCCGCGGCGATGCGAAGTTCGGGGGACGGCCAGGGGCCTGCATCGTCGTCCTGCGGCGCAGGCCGGGCGGCGCGCGGGCGGTTGCATGGCGGGCCGATCGGGCGGTGCGAAACGGGTCGACTGGCGGCGGTCGCCCGGCCGGGCCGTGTCGCCGCTGGATTCCGGCCGGCGCCGGAATGACGAGCAAGAGCCCCGCGCGGCGGCGGGTGGCGCGCCGCGGGCGTGGGTGGCGCGACCCAGATGGCGGGCGCCGCGCCTTCCGCCTCAGACCGCCGCGTCCGCCTCGACGTGGTAGTGCGTGGCCAGCTCGATCTCCTTCTTCGAGCCGAGGAACACCGGCACGCGCTGGTGCAGGGCGGTGGGCTGCAGGTCGAGGATGCGCTCGCGCCCGGTGCTGGCCGCGCCGCCGGCCTGCTCGACGATGAAGGCCATCGGGTTGGCCTCGTACATCAGGCGCAGCTTGCCGCTCTGGCCCTTGGCCCTGAGCTTGGCGTCCAGCGGGTAGAAGAACACGCCGCCGCGGGTGAGGATGCGGTGCACGTCGGCCACCATCGAGGCCACCCAGCGCATGTTGAAGTCCTTGCCGCGCGGGCCGTCCCTGCCGGCCAGCAGCTCGCCGACGTAGCGCTGCATCGGCGCCTCCCAGTGGCGCTGGTTGGACATGTTGATGGCGAACTCGGCGGTCTCCTCCGGGATGCGGATGTCGCGCCGGGTCAGCACGAAGCTGCCCACCTCGCGGTCGAGGGTGAACTCGTGGCTGCCGTGGCCGAAGGTCAGCACCAGCAGGGTGGACGGCCCGTACACCACGTAGCCGGCGGCGAGCTGGGCGGTGCCCGGCTGCAGGAAGTGCTCGGCCTTCGGCTCGGTGACGCCGTCGGGGCAGCGCAGGATCGAGAAGATCGTGCCCACCGAGATGTTCACGTCGATGTTGGAGCTGCCGTCCAGCGGGTCGAACAGCAGCAGGTGGTTGCCCTTCGGGTACATGTCCGGGATCGGCTGCGGGTCCTCCATCTCCTCCGAGGCGCAGGCGGCGAGCTGGCCGCCCCAGGCGTTGGCCTCCAGCAGGATCTCGTTGGAGATCACGTCCAGCTTCTTCTGCGCCTCGCCCTGCACGTTGTCGGTGCCGGCGTTGCCCAGCACGCCGCCCAGCGCGCCCTTGCCGGTGGCCACGCCGATGCGCTTGCAGGCGCGCGCCACCACCTCGATCAGCAGCGACAGCTCGGCGTTGATGTGGCCGGCGCGGCGTTCCTCGATCAGGAACTGGATCAGCGAAATCGGCTTCATGTCGGGTCCATGGCGTCGAAGAAGGAACGCGCATTGTCCGGGCTGCGGCTGAACCGCGCCAGCGCGCCCCCCTGCTGACAACACGCTGGCAGCAGGGGGCGCGCATCCTGCCGTTCCACGATGGAGGGCAAGGGCATGCGCGACACGGTCTATTTCCTGGTCTTCGAAGGCTACGCCGACTGGCAGGCGGCGCTGGCGCTGTGCGAGATCCGCCGCCCGGGCGACTGGCGGCTGCGCACGGCGGGCTTCGACCGCGCGCCGGTGCGCTCGATGGGCGGGCTGGCGACGCTGCCCGACCTGGCGCTGGCCGGGCTGGATCCGGCCGACGCCGCGCTGGTGATCGTCCCCGGCGGCCACCTGTGGCAGCGCGGCGAGGGCGAACCGGCGGTGGCCGCGCTGCGCCGCGCGCACGCGGCCGGCGCGGTGGTGGCCGGCATCGACAGCGGCGTGCTGGCGCTGGCCCGCGCCGGCCTGCTCGACCATTGCCGCCACACCGGCAACTGGCCCGGCCACATCGACGGCCTGGTGCCCGGCTACGCCGGCGCCGCGCAGTACGACGCCTCGGTGCTGGCGGTCAGCGACGGCGGCACCATCACCGCCAGCCACCTGGGCAGCGTGGAGTTCGCGCGCGAGGTGATCCGCACGCTGGACCTGTACGGCCCGACCGACCGCGAGCACTGGTACCGCCTGTTCAAGCACGCCCAGCTGCCGCCCTGGTGCGTGGGCGAGACCGCGGCGGCGGCGTGAGGGCGGGGCGATGACGACGGCATCCCGCATCGATCGCGTCCTGCGCGCCTACCGGCCGCTCTACCTGCGCGGCACCCTGGTGGAAAACCAGCCCCACCTGCCGCCGCCGCGGCGGTCCGCCGCGGCGCGGCCGCGCCTGCTGCTGCTGGCGCTGGTCGCCGTGCTGCGCCGGGGGCGGCCGTGAGCGGCGTGCTGGAGCTGCGCCAGTACACCCTGCGGCCGGGCCAGCGCGAGCGGCTGGTCGAGCTGTTCGAGCGCGAGTTCGTCGAGTCGCAGGAGGCGCTCGGCATCACGCTGCCCGGCCAGTTCCGCGATCTGGACGACCCGGACCGCTTCGTTTGGCTGCGCGGCTTCGCCGACATGCCTGCGCGCGCGGCGGCGCTGGCAGCGTTCTACGACGGCCCGGTGTGGCGCGCGCACCGCGCGGCGGCCAACGCCACCATGATCGACTCCGACGACGTGCTGCTGCTGCGCCCGCTGTGGGACTTCGACCTGCGCGGCCTGCGCCGGCCCGCGCACGGCGAGGCGGCGCCGGCCGGAATGGTCGCCGCCACCGTCTGCGCGGTGCCGCCGGCCGCGGCGCGGGCGCTGGCGGAGGACTTCGACGCGCGGCTGCGCCCGCTGCTGCAGGCGCACGGCGCGCACGTGCTGGCCAGCTGCGTCACCGGGACCGCGCGCAACAACTTCCCGCGCCTGCCGGTGCGCGAGGGCGAGCACGTGTTCGTCTGGTTCGCCGCCTTCGCCGACGCCGCGGCGCACGCGCGCCATCTCGCCGCGCTGGCCGCCGACCCGGCCGCGCGGGGCGCGCTGGCGGCGTGGTGCCTGCGCCTGGAGGCCGCGCCGCTTACCCTGCGCCTGGCGCCGACGCCGCGCTCGCTGCTGCGCGGCGCCACGCCCCTTCCGTCCGCCACCATGCCGGCCCGGCCGGCGAGGGAGAACGCATGAAGAAGACCTACCACGGCAGCTGCCACTGCGGCGCGGTGCGGTACGCGGTCGACCTCGACCTCGCCGCCGGCACCGGGCGCTGCAACTGCTCGATCTGCGCCAAGACGCGCCACTGGGGCGCGATCGCCAGGCCGCAGGACTTCCGCCTGCTGGGCGGCGAGGAGGCGCTGGCCGACTACCGGTTCGGCACGCGGAGCGTGCACCACCTGTTCTGCCGCCACTGCGGCGTGCGCCCGTTCGGGCGCGGCCACGTGGAGGCGCTCGGCGGCGACTACGTGTCGGTCAGCCTGGCCTGCCTCGACGACGTCGAGCCGCAGGAGCTGATCGACGCGCCGCTGCGCTACGCCGACGGCCGCCACGACAACTGGCGCAACCCGCCGGCGGAGACGCGGCACCTGTGAGGAAGGCGCGCCGTCCGGGCCGGCATCCGCCGGGTCGTCCGCGCGGCCCCTGCGTCCCGCGTGGACAATCCGTCCGTCACACCTGAGCGAATCCGCACCAGGAGCTAGCATGACCCACCAGGACCGCCATGTCGTCTTCTACCATGCCCCGCAGTCGCGCTCGCGCGGCACGCTGAACCTGCTGGAGGAGCTGGAGGCCGACTACGAGCTGCGCGTGCTCGACCTCGAAGCGACCCGGCAGCCGGCCTATCTGGCGGTCAACCCGATGGGCAAGGTGCCGGCGATCCTGCACCGGGGCATGCTGGTCGCCGAGCAGCCGGCGGTGATGATCTACCTGGCCGACCTCTACGCCGACCGCGGCCTGGCGCCGGCGCTGGACGACCCGCTGCGCGGGCCGTACCTGCGCTGGCTGGTGTTCTACGGCTCCTGCTTCGAGCCGGCGCTGATCGACCGCTCGATGCAGCGCGAGCTGGCGCCGCCCTCGCGCTCGCCCTACGGCAGCTGGGACGACGTGATGAACGCGCTCACCGGCCAGCTCGCGGCGGGGCCGTGGCTGCTCGGCGGACGCTTCACCGCGGCCGACGTGCTGTGGGGCACGGCGCTGCACTGGACCATCGGCTTCAGGCTGGTGCCGGAGCTGCCGCTGCTGCGCGAGTACGTCGACCGCGTGCACGCCCGACCCGGCATGCAGCGGGCCGCGGCCAGGGAAGAAGCGCTGCGCGCCGGGCGGAGCTGAAGGCCATGCGCCGCGCGCGGCGGGGGGACTTCCGTCGCAGGCGCTGCGACGCGCTTCGCGGCATCATCTGCGGATGCGCCGCGCCGACCGCCTGTTCCTCATCATCCACGCCCTGCGCGGGCGCCGCACCGCGCTGCCCGCGCGCCAGCTCGCCGAGACGCTGGGCGTCTCGCTGCGCACGGTCTACCGCGACGTGGCCGACCTGCAGCTCTCCGGCGTGCCGATCGAGGGCGAGGCGGGCGTGGGCTACGTGCTGCGCAAGGGCGCGGACATCCCGCCGCTGATGTTCAGCGCCGAGGAGCTCGAGTCGCTGGTGGTCGGCACGCGCTTCGTGCGCGCCTTCGCCGGCGAGCGGCTGGCCGCCGGCGCGCAGGCGGCGCTGCTGAAGATCGAGGCGGTGCTGCCGCCGGAGCTGCGCGCGCGGGCGACGCGCACGCGCATCTACGCGCCGATCTGGCGCGACGCGGAGAAGGCCGCCTTCGCCGAGCGCATCGACCGCCTGCACGCGGCGATCGAGGCGCAGCGCGTGCTGCGCATGGCCTACCGCGACGAGACCGGCCAGGCCAGCGCGCGCGAGGTGGAGCCGCTGTGCCTGGCGTTCTGGGGCGGCAAGTGGACCCTGGGTGCCTGGTGCCGGCTGCGCGCCGCCTTCCGCAACTTCCGCCCCGACCGCATCGAGGCGCTGGAGGAGACCGGCGAATGCTTCGCCGACGTGGCCGGACGCAACCTCGACGCCTACCTGCAGGCGATGCGCGGCTACTACGCCGGCATGGAGTGAGGCGGCGCGTCGGCGTACCCTTCCGGCTTCCGATCCGGGAGCGAAGGATGCCGAACAAGATTCTGCTGGGCGGCCTGCTGGCCGCGGGGCTGGCGCTGGCCGGCGTGGTCCACGCCAACGACGCGGACGAGCGCTTCCGCGCCATCTACGCCAGGGAATGGGCCTGGCGCACCGGGCAGAGCGGCATCAGCAGTTCCGGCGAGGCGCAGCCCGGCGCGGGCCGCCTGGACGACGTGGGCCCGGCCAGCCAGCAGCGGCGGCTGGAGGAATGGCAGCGGGTGCTCGGCGAGCTCGACGCGCTCGACCCGCGGCAGCTCTCGCCCGAGCAGCAGGTGAACTACGCCGTCTACCGCGCGCAGATCGCCGGCCTGCTGGCCGAGCAGCGGTTCGGGACCTGGCAGATGCCGTTCAACAGCGACTCCTCGTTCTGGGGCGACATCGGCTACGTGCTGGGCGGCGACCGGCTGCGCACGCTCACCGACTACCAGCGCTACCTCGACCGCCTGGGCCAGATCCCGGCCTACTTCGACCAGCAGATCGCCAACATGCGCGAGGGCCTGAAGCGCGGCTTCAGCGTGCCGCGCGAGGTGCTGGCCGGGCGCGACGTGTCGATCGCCGCGGTGGCCGGGCTGAAGGACCCCACCCAGAGCAGCTTCTACGCGCCGTTCAGGCACCTGCCGGCAACCCTGTCCGCCGAGCAGGCGCAGGCGCTGCAGGGCCAGGCGCTGGCGCGCATCCGCGACGCGGTGATCCCGGCCTACGCCAAGCTGCTGGACTTCTTCCGCCACGAGTACGTGCCGCAGGCGCGCACCACCCTCGCCGCCGAGGCGCTGCCGGACGGCAAGGCGTTCTACCGCCAGCAGATCCTCGAATACACCACGCTCGACCTCGACCCCGACGCGATCCACAAGATCGGCCTGGAGCAGGTGGCGAAGATCCATGCGCAGATGCTCGACACCATGCGCGACAGCGGCTTCAAGGGCAGCTTCGCCGAGTTCCTGCAGTTCCTGCGCAGCGACCCGCGGTTCTACGCCCGGACGCCGGACGAGCTGCTGATGCGTACCGCCTGGGTGGCCAAGCAGGTCGACGGCGAGCTGGGCAAGTTCTTCGGCCGGCTGCCGCGGCAGCGCTTCGCCATCGTGCCGGTGCCGGCGGACATCGCGCCGTACTACACCTCCGGCCGCGGCGGCGCGGACGCCTACCTGGTCAACACCTACGACCTGAAGTCGCGCCCGCTGTACAACATGCCGGCGCTGACCCTGCACGAGTCGATGCCCGGCCACTCGCTGCAGCTGGCGCTGGCCGCCGAACAGCGCGGCCAGCCGGCGTTCCGCCGCGACAGCTACATCTCCGCCTACGGCGAGGGCTGGGCGCTGTATTCGGAATACCTGGGCAACGAGATGGGCATCTACAAGACGCCCTACGAGCGCTTCGGCTTCCTCACCTACCAGATGTGGCGCGCCTGCCGCCTGGTGGTGGACACCGGCATCCACCACCTGGGCTGGTCCCGGCGGCAGGCGATCGACTACCTGCTGGACAACACCGCGCTGTCGCGGCGCGAGATCGAGAACGAGGTGGACCGCTACATCAGCTGGCCGGCGCAGGCGCTGTCCTACGAGCTGGGCTACCTCAAGATCCTGGAATTGCGCCACAAGGCCGAGCGGGCGCTGGGCGCGAAGTTCGACCTGCGCGCCTTCCACGACACCGTGCTGCAGCTGGGCTCGGTGCCGCTGCCGGTGCTGGAGCGGCGCATCGACCGCTTCATCGCCGAGGGTGGGCCGGAGCCGGACTTCGGCTGCGATTGCGCCAAGGGCGGGCGCGGCGGGTAAGCCCGCCCGGCCTGGGCCTGGGCCTGGCTTCGACCGTCGCGGCCGCAGGCCGCTCCCACAGGTTGTCGCGGCCTTGTGGGAGCGGCCTGCGGCCGCGACGCCTTCCCCCCGAGCCGCCCCGTTTGCACGAAACTTCCCCGGTGAAGTAGAATCAAGCCCAACTCCACAAGGGAAGTTGCGATGCAGATGCGTCCCCTCCCGCAGACCCCCGCAGCCCCGCAACTGGCCGGCCCCGCGCTGCGCGCGTTCTTCCGCCTCGCCGACGCCTGGAAGCTGCGCATCGCCGACCAGCGCCGGCTGCTCGGCGACCCGCCCGAGTCGACCTTCTACAAATGGAAGCGCCAGCAGGACGGCGCGCTGGGCCGCGACACGCTCGAGCGCATCAGCTACCTGCTCGGCATCTGGAAGGACCTGCAGATCCTGTTCCCCGACCCGGCGCAGGCCGACGCCTGGCTGCACAAGCCCAACCGCGCGCCGCTGTTCGGCGGCCACTCGGCGCTCGAGCGCATGCTCTCGGGCAACGTCGCCGACCTCTACGTGGTGCGCCAGTACCTGGACGCGCAGCGCGGCTGGAACTGAGCGCGGATGCCGCCGGCCGCGCCGATCCGCGCACTCCGTCACGCCGGCGTCGCGGGCCGCGATACGGGCCGCGCCGATAGTGGCGCACCTGTGCCGCCGCGCCCGCGAGGAACCCAGGCATGACGAACGAGCCGCCCGTCAGGCGCATCCGCTGGAGCCAGGCCTGGCGCATCGTGCCGAGCCGCTTCCCGCCGGTGGGCGTGTACGACCGCATCGCCGACCCGGCCGACCTCGACGCGCTGTTCGCGGTCGAGGCGCTGACCAACCCGCGCCTGCGCGAGGAAGCCGGCGCGCTGGCGCTGGTGCCGAAGGAGCGCCGCCTCAGCGGCCCGGGCGCCACGCCGGTGATGGCGGCGTTCACCCACCTCAACCCGGAAGGCAGCCGCTTCTCCGACGGCAGCTGGGGCGTGTTCTACGCCGCGCACAGCGTGGCCACCGCGGTGGAGGAGACGGTCTACCACCGCGAGCGCTTCCTCGCCGCCACCGCCGAGCCGCCCTGCGACCTGGAGATGCGCTGCTACCGCACGCGCATCGACTGCAAGCTGCACGACATCCGCGGCGGCTGGCGGGACGCGCACGATCCGGACGTCTATACGGCCAGTGTGAAGCTGGCGCGCGAGCTGCGCGCGGCCGGCTCCAACGGCATCGTCTACGACAGCGTGCGGCACCCGGGTGGCGAGTGCGTGGCGGCGTTCTATCCCGACGCGGTGGCGCCGTGCGTGCAGGCGCGGCACCTGCTGTACCGCTGGGACGGCGCGCGGATCGCGCAGGTGTTCGAGGTCAGCGAGCTGGCGCGCGGCTGAGGCGCGGCCGGGGCACGGGCACGCGATGGCCGGACCGTCGCCGCAGGGCGGCGCGGTTCCCGGCGCGTTGGCCGCGTGGCCGCGCCGCATGGGCTGGCATCCATCCCGCGCGGAAGGCGGATGACCGGATTCGTCGGCGCCCCGCGCGGCCGATGCCGCGGCGGGGAGTGGCACGTCCGTGTGCCAGGGGGGGGGGAGCGGTTCAGAAGCGGTAGCCGAAGCTCAGGCCGTACACCCACGGGTCGACCTTGGCCTTGCCGACCCTGGCGCCGTTGACGCGCACGTCGCTCTCGATGTCGATCCAGCGCACGTCGGCGGTGAAGATCCACTTCGGCGCCAGCTGCACGTCGAGGCCGGCGTGGGCGGCGGCGCCCCAGCTGTCGTCGATCTTCACGCGGGCGCCGTCGAGCAGGCCGCGCCCCTTGCTGTCGAAGAAGCGGGTGTAGTTGAGGCCCACGCCGACGAAGGGCGAGACCTTGGCGTCGGGCAGGAAGTGGTAGTTGACGCCCAGCGTGGGCGGCAGCTGCTTGGTGGTGGCGGCCTTCTGGCCGGCCAGCTTCACCTCGTGCTTGAACGGCAGCGCGCCCAGCACGTCCACGCCCCAGTTCGGCGTGATCAGGTATTCCAGGCTGATGCTGGGCTTGACGTCGCTGTCGATGCTGGTCTTCAGGCCGGCCAGGCGGCCGTTGTCGGACTTCGGATCGACCACGTGCGCGCCGAAGCGCAGCACCCAGGCGTCGTCGGCCGCGTGGGCGGCGGGCAGGGCGGCGAGGCCGGCGGCAAGCAGCAGGGGCAGCAGGAGCTTTCTTGTCATGACGTGGGTCCTTCGGTGGAAATGCGCAGCCATCTTGCGGGCCCGGCGCGCCTTCCAATTGACCTCGGTCATGTTCGTTCCCGTGCGGGGTCCCGCTGCGACGACTCGCCGCGGTCCCCATGCGGCGGCGCGCCTGCGCGCGGCGGGCCGTCGGTGATGCCGCCGAGAGTGTCCGGGCCAGATGTCGGGCGTCGCTGCCGGCGACGCACTCGTCGCACGCCGCGGGTAAAGGTGCTGCGCTGCGGCCGCGATGCCATGCCGGCTCGCATGGACCGGCGTGGAATGCGCACGCCGGGCGGCCCGCGCCACCCGGTTCAGCGCGGCCGGCGCTGCAACGCCGCCGCCATGGCGGCGCGCCACTCCTGCATCATCGCCGCGTAGTGCGCCTCGGCGAGGAAGGCATCCACGAAGGCGGCGCCTTGCATGTTCAAGCCGGTGAGCGTGTAGCTCACCTGCACCGTGCTCCCGCCGGGAGCCGGCCGGCAGCGCACGTCGACCAGGCCCATGTCGGAGCCCTCGGCAAGCCGCGCGTAGCTGACACGGCCGGCGGCCGGGTCGTAGTCGACGACGATCCACACCGTCGCGCGCCCGTCCGCATGGCGCGTGCGGAACACGCTGCCGCGTCCGTCGCCGCCGCTCAGCAGCTCCGGCCGCCAGCCCTCGGCCCATTGGCGTTCGCCTCTGGCAGTGAGCAGTGGCATCACGCGCGCGCAGGCGCCAGGCAGGCGAAAGCGGCCGGTCCGGCTGCGCGGCTCGGCCGCCATGGCCGGTATCGCCGCGAGCGCGAGCAGGACGGCGAGCGCGGCGCGCTGCGGTAATGGCGCGGTCGGAGTCGGCATGGCCGGTCTCAGTTAGGTACTTTGGTACCAAAGTACCTCGATCGGCAGACCCGGTCAAACGCTATAATCGCCGCGTCAGATGCCGAGGTGCGCCAGCATGCCCGCGACGAAATCCGCTCCCCGCCAGGTCGAACGCGTGCAGACCGGCGTGCGCCTGGAAAAGCGCCTGCTGAAGGTGCTCAAGGGACTGGCTGAGTCGCTCGACCTGACGCTGGGCGATCTGCTGGAGGGCATCGCGCTGCATGCGCTGGAGAACAAGCCGCCGTTCTCCGCGGCCACGCTGCGCAAGATCGCCGACCTGAAACGCATCTACGGGCTCGACCTGGGCGCGGCCGACGGCCATCGCCTGCGCGAATGAAGCCTTCGCGCCGGCCGGTGCGGCCTCAGGCGTCGCCGCCGACGGCGAAGCCCTCGCGCGTGCCGCGGTTGAACACGCGGTCGCCGGCCAGCACGTCCGCCGCGGCGTGCGCCGGCTGCGCCTTCAACCGCGCGTAGATCGGCGTGAAGTCCGGCCGCGTGGCCTCGAACAGCTGCTCGAAGCTGTCGATCACGAAATAGGTCTGCTGGTAGGTGTCGATGCGGTAGCGCGTGCTCATCACGCGCTCCAGGTCGAAGCCGATGCGGTTGGGCGCGGGCGAGTCCAGGCAGTAGATCGACTCGCCCTTGGAGCTGACGATGCCGGCGCCGTAGATGCGCATGCCTTCGTCCGTGTGGATCAGGCCGAACTCCACCGTGTACCAGTACAGGCGGGTGAGGTTGGTCAGCGCCTCGCGGTCGATCGCGAAGGCCTTCATGCCGCCGCGGCCGTAGGCCTGCATGTAGTCGGCGAACACCGGGTTGAGCAGCAGCGGCACGTGGCCGAACAGGTCGTGGAACAGGTCCGGCTCGGACAGGTAGTCCAGCTGCTCGGGCTTCCTGATCCACCAGGTCACCGGGAAGCGGCGGTTGGCCAGGTGGTCGAAGAACACCTCGTCGGGCAGCAGTCCTTCCACCGCCACCAGCTCCCAGCCGGTGGCCCGGCCCAGCACCTTGTTGAGCTCGGCGAACCTGGGGATGCCGCCGTCGCCCAGGCCGAAGCGCTCGACCCCTTCGAGGAACTCGCGGCAGGCGCGGCCGGGCAGCAGCTCGCGCTGGCGCTTGAACAGGGTGTCCCACACCTCGTGGTCGGTGCGCGAGTAGTCCGCCCACGGCTGCTCCACCACGCCGGTCGCGTAGACCGGGATGTAGCCGCGGTCGGTCTGCTGGTGTTCGACTTTGCGGGGCGTGCTGGTCTGCATGGCCTGGGTCCCGGGGCGATGGAGCGGCGAGGGCCGGACGCTCCAGAGGATAGTGCGGCCGGGGCGCACGAAGATTGTTTTATTGCGCCACCGTGGCGTTCGGTAGCAAGATTCATGCGTGCTATGCGATATAAATGGGAGGATCGTGCATGGCGACGCTGGACCGCACCGATCTGCGCCTGCTCGCCGTGCTGCAGGCGGAAGGCCGCATCACCAACGCCGAGCTGGCCGAGCGGGTGAACCTGTCGCCCTCGGCCTGCCTGCGCCGGGTGCAGCGGCTGGAGGCGGACAAGGTGATCGCCGGCTACGCCGCGCGGGTGGACCCGGAGGCGGTGGGGCTGGGGTTGCAGGCCTTCGTGCGCGTGCAGCTGGCGCGGCACGAGGCGGGCACCATCGAGCGTTTCGTGGAACGGGTCGCCGGCTGGGACGAGGTGGTGGCCTGCCACGCGCTCACCGGCGACATGGACTACCTGATGCACGTCTACGTGGCCGACCTGGCGCACTTCTCGCGCTTCCTGCTCGACCGCCTGCTCAACGACGCCGGCGTGGCCGACGTCAATTCCAGCTTCGTACTGCGCACGGTCAAGCGCTCGCCCGCGCTGCCGCTGTCGCAGCTGGAGGGCTGAAAGCCTGTGCCCCGCCGGGAGCCGTCCGCGCGCGGGCCAGGGGAGGACGGAGGTACGCGGGGGAGACGCCAGGACTGGCGCCGGCTTTTGAGGAGCGGGGAGTGGACGCCGGTCCGCGACGGCGCGGCATGGCGGGGAGTGGGGCGATGGTCGGGGCATCGCGGCCGCAGGCCGCTCCCACAAGGCTGGCGAGGCCCCTGTCGGAGCGGCCTGCGGCCGCGATCAGCCCGGCGCAAGACCGCCAACGGCCCCGATGCCACGCCCGTCGAGGCCATGCCCCAGCGCCAAGTGGCCGGGCGCGGCTTTGCCTGGCCGGAGCAGCACGCAAGGCGAGGGAAGAATGAGGTGAATGCGGCCTCACACCGGCCCGCGCTTCATCTCGCCAGCCTTCCCAGCGCTCTTCCCCGAAGGATTTCGAACGGGCCCCCAAGGCGCGCCCCGCGCCCGCGGCGAAGGCGGCGCTACGTCGGAGTGCGCACTAACGGTAAACTAACCTGCTCATGAGCACCGTCCCCGTTCCTGCTCCGGCCCGCGACCCGCTGCGTCCGCTGCGCTACCTGTGGCGCGTGCCGCTGCTGCTGCTGCACGTGCTGCTCGGCGTGCTGCTGTGCGCCTTCATCCTGAGCTGGAACCGGCACCGCGTGATGAGGGACGGCCGCGAGCCGTTCGCGCACCGCATGATCCGCTGGTGGTCCACCGCGCTGCTGCGCATCTTCGGGCTGCGCTCGGTGCGCTTCGGCCAGGCGCTGCCCGACCCGGTGCTGTTCGTCGCCAACCACACCTCGTGGATCGACATCGAGCTGCTGCATTCGCAGCGCGCCGCCTGCTTCGTCGCCAAGGCGGAGATCGCGGGCTGGCCGCTGGTGGGCTGGCTGGCGGCCAACGGCGGCACCATCTTCCACCGCCGCGGCAGCAACCACTCGCTGGCGGCGGTGATGCAGACCATGGTCGAGCGCCTGCGCGAGGGCCGCTCGGTGGCGGTGTTCCCGGAAGGCGGCACCGGCCACAACGGCGTGCTCAAGGTGTTCCACGCGCGCATCTTCCAGGCCGCGCTGGACGCGCAGGTGCCGGTGCAGCCGGTGGCGCTGCGCTTCGCGCGCGGCGGGCGGCGGGTGGTCGACGCCGGCTTCCGCGAGGACGAGAGCTTCATGGGCAACTTCCTGCGCCTGCTCGGCGAGGCGCCGCTGGACGCGGAGGTGCACTTCCTGCCGCCGGTGCCGGCGATGCCGGAGGCGCGCCGGCGCATGGCCGAGCTCGCGCGCGAGCGCATCGCCGCCGCGCTGGAAGACCCCGCGCCGGAGCGCACGGCGGCATGAGCCTGCCGCGCGGCGCGGATTTCCGTCCGCCCTGGCCGCTGACCAGCGGCCACGTCCAGACCATGCTCTCCTCCAGCGGCGTGCGCCGGCTGCTGCTGCCGCGCGCCGCGCAGGCGGTGCAGCAGGGCGCGCAGCCGACCACGGTGGACGGCGGCGACGGCGTGCGCCTGACCGGCGCGTTCACCGCGCAGCAGGCGCTGGCGCGCCCGCGCGGGCTGGCCGTGCTGTTCCACGGCTGGGAGGGCAGCGTCGATTCCACCTACGTGCTGCAGACCGGCAGCCGCCTGCTCGCCGACGGCTGGGACGTGTTCCGCCTCAACTTCCGCGACCACGGCGACAGCCACCACCTCAACGAGGCGCTGTTCCACTCCTGCCGCATCGACGAGGTGATGCACGCGCTCACCGACATCGCGCGGCGCTGGCCGGCGCGGCCGCTGGCGCTGGCCGGCTTCTCGCTGGGCGGCAACTTCGCGCTGCGCGCGGCGCTGCGCGCGCCGGCCTGGGACGTGCCGCTGGCCTACGCGCTGGCGGTGTGCCCGATCATCGACCCGGGCGAGGGCCTGTTCGCGCTGGAGCGGCAGGCGCCGTGGTTCTACCAGGCCTACTTCATGAACAAGTGGCGGCGCTCGCTGAAGCTCAAGCAGGCGGCCTTCCCGCAGCACCGCTACTTCGAGCTGGCCGAGCTGAAGCAGAACCTGCGCGGGCTCACCGAGGCGCTGGTGCTGCGGCACACCGACTTCGACTCGCTGCAGGCCTACCTGGACGGCTACTCGGTGGCGCGCGACGCGCTGAAGGCGATGGCCATCCCGGCGACCATCCTCACCGCGCGCGACGATCCGATCATCCCGGTGGATGCGTTCGAGCGGCTGGAGCTGCCGCCGGGCGTGGAGCTGGACATCGCCGACTACGGCGGCCACTGCGGCTTCATCCGCGGCCGCGACATGACCAGCTTCACCGACGAGTACATCGCCGCGCGCTTCAGCGCGGTGGCCGACGGCGGCTTCCCGCCCGCGGCCTAGTCCTTTTCCTACGCCGTCCTGCCGGCCGCCTCCTGGCCGTGCGGCGGATGTACGGCGCCGGCGGCGGCGGCGAAGAATGCGCACCGCATCCGCTGTTCTCGTTCCGAGGCCGGATCCCGCCGCCGGGCCCGGCCCGCCGCGGTCCGCCTCCCTGCCGGAGGGTACGCACATGGCGCGCAAGGTCATCAAGGTGAACCTGGACCTGGACCGCATCCACTGCTTCGACGAGGGCGACGGCTGGGGCAGCGCCGAGCCCTACCTCTGGACGGTGTTCTTCAAGATCGACGGCGACAGCGTGCGGCTGACCGACGGCCTCGCGCTGTCCGGCACGCCCACCGTGCAGGGCACGCCGGGCAGCCACGGCAACCTCGGCGACACCGACGTGGACGCCGGCGACGACGTGGCCGTGCCCGCCGCGATCGGCGAGTGGGAGACCTTCCTCAAGCCGATCCCGGTGCCGGCCAGCCTGTCCGGGCTGGTGCAGGACCTGGGCGGCGTGGTCGGCGTGGTGGCGATCCTGATGGAGGAGGACAACGTCAGCGACGACGGCGCCGAGGCCGGCCACCGGGCGCTGGACGCGGCGGTGCGCGGCGCGCTGCAGCAGATCATCGACACCCGCAGCCTGACCAACCAGGACGTGTCCGACAGCGAGATCCAGGGCTTCACCGACGCCATCGAGGCCAGGGTGAAGGACGCCATCGTCAGCCAGCAGAACGTGTTCGAGAACCTGTGGAGCTGGCTCAACCCGGACGACACCATCGGCGTGAAGGTGTTCGTGTTCAAGCACGACGACCTCGACCCGGCGGTGAACCTGGACTTCTCGCAGCGCTGGCGGAACGAGGGCGACTGGGAGCTGTTCGGCCACCTCACCTCCGCGCCGCTGTGCCCGGTCGACGCCCTGAGCGGCCTGTTCGACGCCGCCCCGGCCGGCGGCGCGAAGCGGTCCGCCGCGGCGCCCGACCTCGGCCCGATGCGCGCCTTCCGCGACGGCGAGTACCGCCGCATGCCCGGCCTGGCGCCGTGGTTCGCGCTGGCCGAGCGCCACGCCGCGCGCGTGCTGCGCCTGGCGCTGGCGCAGCCGGAGCTGCTGGCCTCGGCGCGCAAGATGGTGGAGTGGGGCAACCTGATCGTGCAGCGGCCGGACGAGCGGCTGTCCGAGGAGCACGTGCGCCACGCCGAGCGCCTGCTCGCCGCGCTGTCGGCGCACCGCCGGCGCGACGCGCGCGTGGACGCCAGCCGCGCGCTGTCGGTGCTGCGCGCGCTGCACGGCAAGACCCACCGCGAGGCGATGCAGTTCCTCGCCAGCGTGGCGCCGGCGCGCCATCCCACCGTGGCGGGCAACCCCAGCGCGCGCGTGCAGCCGCGGCGGCGCGGCGGGGACGCGGCGGCCGGCGGCTGAGCCGCGTTCAGTCCGCCGGCACGCAGCGCTCCCGCGCCCAGGCGCGCAGCGCGTCCACCTGCTCGCGCATCAGCACCGACAGCGGCCGCGTCTGCGCCAGCGCGGCGAGCACGCCGGCCTGGTCCGGCGGCGCGCCGGCGGTGTCGTACAGCGCGCTGACGATGGCCTGCTCGATCTCGGCGCCGGAGAAGCCCTCGCTCGCCGCGGCCAGTGAGGGCAGGTCGAAGTCCTCCGCCGGCAGCCGCCGGCGCGCCAGGTGCAGGCGGAAGATCTCCGCGCGCGTCGCCGCCGCGGGCAGGTCGACGAAGAAGATCTCGTCGAAGCGGCCCTTGCGCAGCAGCTCGGCGGGCAGCTCGCGCACCGCGTTGGCGGTGGCGACCAGGAACACCTTGGCCTTGCGCTCGGCCATCCAGGTGAGCAGGTAGCCGAGCACGCGGCGCGACACGCCGCCGTCCTCGCCGCCGCCGGCCAGGCCCTTCTCGATCTCGTCGATCCACAGCACGCACGGCGCCAGCAGCTCGGCGCCGCGCAGCGCCTCGCGCAGGTTCTTCTCGGTCTCGCCGTGGTACTTGTTGTACAGCGTGCCCATGTCCAGCCGCACCAGCGGCACGCCGAAGCCGCCGGCCACCGCCTTGGCGGCCAGGCTCTTGCCGCAGCCCTGCACGCCCAGCAGCAGCACGCCGCGCGGCGGGTCCAGCGCGGGGTCGGGCGCGGCGGCGAGGAACGCGGCGCGGCGGCGCTGCACCCAGGCGCGCAGGCGCGCCGCGCCGGCCAGGTCGGCGAAGCTGGCGGCGGCGTACTCGTAGTGCAGCAGGCCCGAGCGGTTGAGCAGCTCGAACTTGGCCTGCATCAGGCCGGGCAGGTCGGCCGGGGTCAGCGCGCCGTCGTCGTAGATCAGCTTGCGCACGATCCGCCGCGCGTCCGGCGCGGACAGCCCGACCAGGTTGCGCACCACGGTGCGCGCGGCGTCGTTGTCCACCTCCAGCCGGCGGCCGTGCTCGCGCTGCCAGGCGGCCGCCTCGCCGCGCAGGATCGCGGCCAGCTCCTTGAGGTCCGGCAGCGCCAGCGGCACGCGCACGGCCAGCGCCTCCAGCTCCTCCGGCAGCTCGATCCTCGCGCCGACCAGCACCACGGTGTGCGCGGCCGAGCGCTGCCGCTGCACGATCTCGCGCAGCTGGCGCAGGCTCATCGCGTAGCGCAGGAAGGGGTGGAAGTCGAACAGCAGGTACACGCCGCGCTCGGGCGCGGCGCGGATCGCCTCCAGCGTGCTGGTGGCGTCCGGCGCGCTCTCGCCGCCGTCCGGCTGCGCGAAGTCCAGCCGGGCCAGGCCGTCGGTGAGGGTCCAGCGCCACAGCGGGCGCAGCGCGCGCGCGATCACGTGGCGGAAGCACTCGATCACCCGCTGCTCGTCCACCGTCTCGATCACCAGCAGCGGCGTGGCCGCGCGCACCAGCGTGGTGAGGTCTTCCAGTTCGGCCATGCGTCCCCCGTCCTTCGGAGCGCGACACGATAGCATCGCGGTGCGTCTTCACGCCGGTGGCGCTACGCTTGCCTACCCCGACCGCCCGAGGAGCCTCTCCCATGCGCGCGTTGCTCTCCCTGCTGCTCGTCCTGTTCGCCCTGCCCGCCGCCGCCGCGCCCGCGCTGGACCGGCTGAAGCTGCCGCCGGGCTTCCACGTCGCGGTGTACTCGGACCAGGTGCCCAACGCGCGCGAGATCGCGCTGGGCGCCAAGGGCACCGTGTTCGTCGGCTCCAACGACGCCGGCAAGGTCTACGCGCTCACCGACGGCAACGGCGACGGCGTGGCCGACAGGGTGCGGGTGATCGCCAGCGGCCTGCAGCTGCCGGTGGGCGTGGCCTTCCGCGACGGCGACCTGTACGTCTCGGCGGTGAGCAGGATCTACGTGCTGCGCGACATCGAGAACCACCTGGACGCGCCGCCCCAGCCCGAGGTGGTCACCGACAGGCTGCCCACCGAGACCCACCACGGCTGGAAGTTCATCGCCTTCGGCCCGGACGGCAAGCTGTACGTGCCGGTCGGCGCGCCCTGCAACATCTGCGACCCGGGCCCCGACCACGCCAAGCTGCTGCGCATGAACCCCGACGGCGGCGGCTGGCAGGACGTGGCGCGCGGCATCCGCAACACGGTGGGCTTCGACTGGCAGCCCGGCACGAAGCAGCTGTGGTTCACCGACAACGGCCGCGACATGCTGGGCGACGACCGGCCCAGCGACGAGCTCAACCGCGTCACCAAGCCGGACGAGCACTTCGGCTATCCCTACTGCCACCAGGGCGACACGCTCGACCCGGAGTTCGGCAAGGGCAAGCGCTGCCAGGACTACACGCCGCCGGTGCTCAAGCTCGGCGCGCACGTGGCCGCGCTGGGCATGCGCTTCTATACGGGCAGCCAGTTCCCGGCGCGCTACCGCGGCGCGATCTTCGTCGCCGAGCACGGCTCGTGGAACCGCACGCAGAAGTCCGGCTACCGCGTGATGGCGGTGCGGCTGGACGGCGCGAAGGTGGTGGCCTACGAGCCCTTCATCACCGGCTTCGAGCAGGACGAGAAGGCCTGGGGCCGCCCCGCCGACGTGCAGCCGCTGCCCGACGGCAGCCTGCTGGTCAGCGACGACCTGGCCGGCGCGGTGTACCGCGTCACCTACCGGCCCTGAGCCGCGGTCCGCGCTTTCATCCGTCACCCTTCGAGCCAGAGGAGCCGCCATGCACCTGCGCAGCGACAACTTCAGGGACGGCCAGCCGATCCCGCCCGCCTTCGCCTTCGGCAAGCCGGGCGACCCGGTGGCGCTGTCGGACAACCTCAGCCCGCACCTGGCCTGGCGCGAGGCGCCGGCGAACACCCGCTCGTTCGTGCTCACCTGCATCGACGTGGACGTGCCCAGCCGCGGCGACGACGTCAACCAGGCCGGCCGCCGGGTGCCGGCCGAGCTGCCGCGGGTGGAGTTCGTGCACTGGCTGATGGCGAACATCCCGGCCGAGTGCGGCGAGCTGGCCGCCGGCGCGTGCAGCGACGGCATCGTGCCGCGCGGCAAGCGCGAGCCGATCGGCCCGCCGGGCAGCGTGCAGGGCCTGAACGACTACACCGGCTGGTTCGCCGGCGACGCCGAGATGGCCGGCGACTACCTCGGCTACGACGGCCCGTGCCCGCCGTGGAACGACAGCCTGCTGCACCACTACCACTTCCGCATCCACGCGCTGGACGTGGCCAGGCTGCCGCTCAAGCCCGGCTTCACCCTGGCCGAGCTGCGCAAGGCGATGGCCGGGCACGTGCTGGCCACGGCCGAGCTGGTGGGCACCTACACGCTCAACCCGGAGCTGGCCGGCTGAGCGCGCGGGCCGGCGCGCGGGCGCGGCGCCGACCTTCACGCGCAGATGGCATCCCGCCGCGGATCATGCCGGCACGTCCCTCGGCCGCCTGCCTCGCGGGCGCGCCGCCCCCAGCGAGGATACCGTCATGCTGCACTACGCCATCGTCTTCCTGATCATCGCCATCATCGCCGCGATCTTCGGCTTCGGCGGCATCGCCGGCACCGCCGCCGGCATCGCCAAGATCCTCTTCATCATCTTCCTGATCCTGGCGGTGATCTCGTTCTTCCGCCGCAAGACCTGAAGGGCACCGCGGGCGCTGTGAATCCGCCGCCGCATGCGCCACAGTTAGTCCAACCCGGAGACCACCATGAGCAAGTCCCCGCAGACCGCCACCGACGAGATCCAGAACAAGGCCGACAGCCGCATCGACCAGGGCGCCGAGCGCATCAAGCAGGCCACCTCCGAGGCCGTGGCCACCACCAAGGAGGCGGTGGAGCGCGCCGCCGACCGCGTGGAGGCCGGCGTGCACCACGCCACCGACCGCGCCGCCGCGGCCGCCCACCGCGCCACCGACAAGGCGGGCGAGCTGGGCGAGCGCGGCCGCGAAGCCTACGAGGAGGCCATCGACACGGCCGACGCCTGGCTGGAGCAGGCGCGCGACTACGTGCGGCGCAAGCCGGTGCAGTCGGTGGCGATCGCGCTGGGCGCCGGCTGGCTGCTCGGCCGCCTGCTGCGGCGCTGACCGGCGCGGACGCGGGCATGGGCGAACCCGAACAGACCCCGCCATCGCCCACGCCGCCGGCGGCCGCGAGCGGGCTGCTGGACGAGCTGCTGCGCTTCGCCGGCGCGTTCAAGCGGCTGTTCGGCGCCCAGCTCGGGCTGCTCGCCGCCGAGCTGGGGCTGGCGCGCAGCGCGGTGTCCTGGCTGCTGGTCGCGGCGCTGGGCGCCACCGTGGCCGGGGTCGCGGCGGGCCTGACCCTGCTGGCGCTGGTCGGCCTGGCGCTGGCGCAGTGGTTCGGCTCCTGGCTGTGGGCGCTGCTGGCGCTGCTGCTGCTGGAGCTGCTGTTCCTGGGCGGCGCCGTGCTGCTGTTCCGCCGCTGCATGCACTGGATGAGCCTGCCCGCCACACGCGGCGAGTGGAGTGCGATGATGCGCGAAACCAAGGCCGACGCCCGCGCGCGCATCGACGCGCAGGCGGCCGGGGAGGAACGAGCGCCATGAACATCTTCCGCCAGCATGCCCGGGTGCGCGCCGCGCGGGCGCAGCTGACCGCCGCGCGCCACGCGCTGCAGGAACCGGCCGCGGCGCTGCTCGCGCGCGGCCACGCCCATCCGCTGGGCACGCTGGGCATCGCCGCCGGCGCCGGCTTCGTGCTGGGCCGGCTGGACGTGCACCCGCTGCGCGTGCCGGGCGTCGGTCCGCTGCTGGGCAGCGGCGCGGCGGGCCTGCTCGCGCAGGGCGCGCGGCTGTTCGCCGACCTGCTCGGGGGAGACGGCGACACCGCATGAGCGCCCCCGAGTCCCTTGCGCCGCCGGCGGCCACGGCCGACCCGGTGCCCGCCGCGGTGCCCGCGACCCCGCGCCGCGACCCCGCCCTGCAGGGCGCGCACGGCATGCGCCGCCACCTGCGCGCGATCCGCCTGCTGCTCAACGCGCTGCTCGTGCTGGCGCTGCTGTACACCGTCACGCTCACCCGCGCCCTGCTGATCCCGCTGGTGCTGGCCGCCTTCATCGGCCTGGCGCTGAACCCGATGGTCGCCGGCGCGGCGCGGCGCGGCGTGCCGCGCTGGCTGTCCGCCTGCGTGCTGATGGTGGCGCTGGTCGGCGGCACCGGCGCCGGCATCGGCCTGCTGGCGCAGCCGGCGATCGGCTGGTTCCACAACGCGCCGGCGGCGATCAAGAGCTTCGTGCCCAAGCTCAAGGCCCTGACCCAGCCGATCGAGGCGGCCAACCGCGCCACCCAGACGCTGGTCTCCGGGCAGACCGTGCGGGTGCAGCCGCCGCGGCCGGCAGCGGTGGCGATCACCGTCTGGGACGTGATCGCCAAGGCGCCGCAGGTGCTGGCCGCGATCCTCACCGTGGTGCTGCTGGTGTTCTTCTTCCTGATCTTCGGCGACGTGCTGCTGCGCCGGCTGGTGGAGATCGCGCCCAGCTTCGCCTACAAGCGGCACGCGGTGGTGATCGTGCGCGGCATCCAGACCGAGGTGTCGCGCTACATCCTCACCACCGTGCTGATCAACGCCAGCCTGGGCCTGCTCACCGCCGGCATGCTGTGGCTGTACAAGGTGCCCGACCCGCTGCTGTGGGGCACGGTGGCGGCGCTGGCCAACTTCATCCCCTACGTCGGCGCGATCGCCACCACCACGCTGCTGGCGCTGGTCGGCCTGATCAACTTCGACAACGTGGGCGAGGCGCTGCTGCCGGCCTTCACCTTCGCCTGCATCACGGTGGTCGAGGGCAACCTGATCACGCCGATGATCCAGGGCCGGCGCATGCGGCTGTCGCCGATCGCGATCCTGCTGTGGCTGCTGATCTGGGGCTGGCTGTGGGGCATCCCCGGCGCGCTGCTGGCGGTGCCGATGCTGACCAGCTTCAAGCTGATCGCCGAGCGCGTGCGCGGCTGGGCGTGGTTCGCGCACATGGTGCAGCGCTAGGCGCGGCTCCATGCCGTCGGAGGGCGGGCGGCGCGCGGCTCACTCGCCGGCGACGCGCACCACCAGCTTGCCGAAGTTGCGCCCCTCGAGCAGGCCGATGAACGTGGCGGGCGCGTTCTCCAGCCCCTCGACGCGGTCCTTGCGCAGCCTCACCCGGCCGGCCGCGAGCCAGGCGCCCATGTCGCGGCGGAACGCCGCGAACGCGCCGGTGGCCGCGGCCACCACCACGGTCTCGCCCGGCTTCGGCTGGCCGATGTCGAGCAGCCCGACGCAGGCGGCGAACGCGGGCATGCCGAGCCCGCCCAGCGCCAGCGAAGGCTGCGCCAGGTCGCCGCCGTCGGACAGCGCGTAGCCCTGCCAGCCGGCGTTGCCCAGCACCAGCTCGCCGGCGGGGAAGCCGGGATGGCGCGAGGCGACCACGCGGCTGACCGCGCCGCCCACCATCGGCGCACCCAGCGGCACCGCCGGCGCGTAGCGGGTGCCGCCCTCGTCCATCAGGTTGCGCATGTAGGGATCGAGCGAGAGGTACAGCGTGCGCAGCAGCACCTGGCCGTCCCGCGGCTGCGGCACGGGCGCCTCGTCGAGGCGGAAGTCCCGCGCGGTCGGCAGCCCGCGCGGGCGCGCGGCCAGCAGGATGCGGCGGTTCACGGCGCCGTGCGGGAGCGGCGCGGTGTCGGCGGAAGTCGTCATCGGGCACCTCGTGCGGGTAGCCTCACCAGGCGATGCGCTGGCGGTCGCGGAAGAACTGGCCGCTGGGCCCGCCCTCCGGCAGGCAGGCGGCCCAGACGATGCCGGCGGCGCCCTCGGCCACCGGGCGGCCGCCGGGGCCGCCCATGGCGGTGGCGACCCAGCCGGGGCAGACCGCGTTGACCAGCACGCCGCTGCCCAGCAGCTCGGCGGCCAGCGCGCGGGTGAAGGCGTTGAGCGCCGCCTTGGACACGCGGTAGGCCGGCGCTTCCGGGCCGTGGACGCCGCTCGCGCCGCAGCCGCTGGAGACGTTGACGATGCGGCCATGGCCGTGGCGGCGCATCAGCGGCAGCGCCGCCTTCGCCAGCCGCCAGGCGCCGAGCAGGTTGGTCTCCAGCGCCGCGCGCACGGTGTCCAGCGCGACGCCGGCGGGCAGCTCGGCCGCGTCGTAGAAGCCGGCGGCGTTGTTGACGAGGACGTCCAGGCGTCCGAACTGCCGCTCGGCCAGCGCGGCCGCGGCGGTGGCCTCGCCGTCCGAGGCGACGTCGAGCTTCACCGCGCGCACGTCGCCGCCCTCGCGGCGCAGCTCGCGCGCGGCACGCTCGCCGTCGGCGAGCCGGCGCGCGCCGAGCAGCACGCTCATGCCGGTGGCGGCCAGCTGCCGCGCCACCTCCAGCCCGAGCCCGCGGTTGCCGCCGCTGACCAGCGCCACCTGCTGCGCCAGCGGCGGCGCGAGCGCGCGGGGCGCGCGCCGCGGCGAGCCGTTCATGGCGTCCCGGCCAGCCGGGTGCAGGCCTCGTCGCCGCAGGCCTGCCAGCCGCCGCCGAGCGCCTTGTACAGCGCGATCGCCTGCAGGTTGACGCCGGCCTCGGCCTCGGCGAGCTGGTCCTCGGCGGCCAGCTGGGTGCGCTCGGCGTCGAGCAGCTCCAGGTAGCCGGTGGCGCCGGCCTCGTAGCGCACGCGCGCCAGGTCCGCGGCGCGGCGGCTCTGCGTGGCCTGCTCGGCGAGCTTCTGCACGCGCTCGCGCTGCTTGTTGTAGCCGACCAGCGCGTTGTCCACGTCCTCCAGCGCGGCGAGCACGGTGCGCTGGTAGCCGGCGAGCGCGGCGTCGGCGCGCGCCTCGCTGGCCTTCACGCCATTGCGCACGCGCGCCACGTTGAGGCCGGACCAGCGGATGCTCGGCGCGACCGACCAGGCGCGGCTCTGCGCGTCGCCGAAGTCGCTGCTGCGCCCGGCCAGGAAGCCGACGAAGCCGCCCAGGCTGACGTGCGGGAACCAGTCGGCCTTGGCCACGCCGATCCGCGCGGTGGCGGCGGCCAGCGCGCGCTCGGCCACGCGCACGTCGGGGCGGCGCGCCAGCACGTCGGCGGCGTTGCCGATCGGCAGGCTGGCGTCGATCGGGCGGAACGTGGCCGGCGACAGGTCCACGTCCAGCTCGCCCGGGCGCTGGCCGAGCAGCACGGCGAGGCGGAAGCGGTCGGCCTGCTCGCGCGCCTGCAGCGTGGGCAGGCCGGCCTCGGTCGCGGCGAGCCGCGCGTTGGCGCTGGCCACGTCCTGCTCCGAGCCGCTGCCGATCTCGGCGCGCGCGCGGATCAGCTTGAGCGAGGCCTGCTGGTTGGCGATGTCGCGCTGCGCCACCCCGATGCGCAGCTGGGTGCCGCGCAGGTCGAAGTAGTGGCGCGCCACCTCCGCGAACAGGGTCACCTGCGCGTCGGCCAGCGAGGCGGCGCCCGCCTCGGCGTCGGCGCGCGCGGCCTCCACGCCGCGGCGCACGCCGCCGAACAGGTCGACCTCCCAGCTCGCGTCGAAGCCGGCCTGGTAGGCGGTGACGGTGCTGCGCCGGTCGCTGAAGCCCGGCTGCTGCTCGCGGCTGCGCGTGTAGCCGGCGTCGGCGTCGACGGTGGGCCACAGGTCCGCGCGGGTGGCGCCGAGCACGGCGCGCGCCTCGGCCAGGCGGGCGCGGGCGATCTTCAGGTCGGGCGCGTTCCTCGCGGCGCGGCGGATCAGCGTGTCCAGCGTGGGATCGCCGAACTGGCGCCACCACTCGGCCTCGAAGTCCTGCGCGGTCTGCCGCGCGGGGTCGACGCCCTGCAGCGCGGGCGCGGCCTCCTCGGGGCGGTGGTAGTCCGGGCCGACGGTGATGCAGCCGGCGAGCAGCAGGCTCGCGGCCAGCGCGGCCAGGCGCAGCGCCGCCCTGACTCCCTCTCTCCGCCGGGGCGAGGGGGCGTGGCTTGCGGGAAGGGTCATGGAAGCAAGTTCCGGTGCGGGGCCGTCGCCGGGGCGGCCCCTCACCCCGGCCCTCGCCCCGGCGGGGAGAGGGAGCAGGGCGGTGCGGGAGGGGAGGTCGTGCATGTCTTTAGTGCTCCTGGATGGCCGGCGCGGCGAGGGCGGCGTGGCGGGCGCGGCGGCGCTCCGCCAGGCGCTCGGTCCAGCCGCGGATCAGCACGTAGAACAGCGGGGTGAAGATCAGCCCGAAGAAGGTGACGCCCAGCATGCCGGCGAACACCGCCACGCCCATCGCGTGGCGCATCTCCGCGCCGGCGCCGTGCGAGAGCACCAGCGGCACCACGCCCATGATGAAGGCGATCGAGGTCATCAGGATCGGCCGCAGGCGCAGCCGGGCCGCCTCCAGCACCGCCTGCACGCGGTCCAGGCCCTCGTGCAGCTGCGCCTCGCGGGCGAACTCCACGATCAGGATGGCGTTCTTGCAGGCCAGGCCCACCAGCACGATCAGGCCGATCTGGGTGAAGATGTTGTTGTCGCCGCGCGACAGCCACACGCCGGCGATGGCCGAGAGCAGCACCATCGGCACGATCAGGATCACCGCCAGCGGCAGGGTCAGGCTCTCGTACAGCGAGGCCAGCACCAGGAACACCAGCAGCACGCACAGCGGGAACACCAGCACCGCGGTGTTGCCGGCCAGGATCTGCTGGTAGGTCAGCTCGGTCCACTCGTAGCTCATGCCGTTGGGCAGGTTCTCGCGCGCCAGCTTCTCCATCGCGTCCTGCGCCTGGCCCGAGCTGAAGCCCGGCGCCGGGCCGCCGTTGATCTCGGCGGTGGGGTAGCCGTTGTAGTGCTGCACGCGGTCCGGGCCCACGCCGTGGCTCACCGTGACGAACGAGCCCAGCGGCACCAGCGCGCCCTGCGCGTTGCGGGTCTTGAGCCCGAGCACGTCCTCCGGCTCGTGGCGGTGGCCCGGCTCGGCCGAGACGTTGACCTGGTAGGTGCGGCCGAAGCGGTTGAAGTCGTTGACGTAGAGCGAGCCGAGGTACGCCTGCATGGTCTGGTAGGCGTCGGCCAGGTCCACGCCCTCGGCCTTGGCCTTCTCGCGGTCCACCTCGGCGTCGATCTGCGGCACGCTCACCTGGTAGCTGGAGAACAGCCCGGCCAGCGCCGGCGTCTTCCGGCTCTCGGCGATCAGGTTCTGGGTCTGCTTGTACAGCTCCTCGAACCCCAGGTCGGCGCGGTCCTCGATCTGGATGCGGAAGCCGCCGATCGTGCCCAGGCCCATCACCGGCGGCGGCGGGAACACCGCGATGTAGGCGTCCTGGATCGCCGCGTACTTCTGGTTGAGCGCTCCGGCGATCGCGCCGGCGGACAGGCTCGCGTCGGTGCGCTCCTCGAACGGCTTGAGCGTGACGAACACGATGCCCGCGTTGGAGCTGTTGGTGAAGCCGTTGATCGACAGGCCCGGGAACGCCACCGCGCTTTCCACGCCAGGCTGCTTGAGCGCGATCGCGCTCATCCGGCGGATCACGTCCTCGGTGCGGTCCAGCGAGGCGGCGTCGGGCAGCTGCGCGAACGACACCAGGTACTGCTTGTCCTGCGTCGGCACGAAGCCGGTGGGCACGTGGACGAAGCCGAACACGCCCAGCAGCACCAGCCCGGCGTAGATCGCCAGCGCCGCCGGCCCCCTGACGAGCACGCGCTTGACGCCTTCCACGTAGCGCCCGGCGCCGCGCACGAACAGCCGGTTGAACGGGCGGAACAGCCAGCCGAAGGCGCGCTCGATCCACACGCTCAGCCGGTCCTTCGGCGCGTCGTGCGCCTTGAGCAGCAGCGCCGACAGCGCGGGGCTGAGGGTGAGCGAGTTGAACGCCGAGATCACCGTGGAGATCGCGATGGTCAGCGCGAACTGGCGGTAGAACTGGCCGGTGAGGCCGCTGATGAAGGCCGCCGGCACGAACACCGCGCACAGCACCAGCGCGGTGGCGACGATCGGGCCGGTCACCTCGGTCATCGCGCGGCGGGTGGCGTCCTTCGGACTCATGCCGTGCTCGATGTGGCGCTCGACGTTCTCCACCACCACGATGGCGTCGTCCACCACGATGCCGATCGCCAGCACCAGGCCGAACAGCGACAGCGCGTTGAGCGAGAAGCCGGCCGCGTACATCACCGCGAAGGTGCCGATCAGCGACACCGGCACCGCCACCAGCGGGATGATCGAGGCGCGCCAGGTCTGCAGGAACAGGATCACCACCAGCACCACCAGCACGATCGCCTCGAACAGCGTGTGCACCACCGCGTGGATCGAGCCGCGCACGAACACGGTGGGGTCGTAGACGATGCGGTAGTCCACGCCCTGCGGGAAGTCCTTCTTCAGCTCCGCCATGGTGGCGCGCACCTCGTCGGAGATCTGGATGGCGTTGGAGCCGGGGCGGGCGAAGATCGGGATGGCCACCGCCGGGCGGTTGTCCAGCAGGCTGCGCAGCGCGTAGTTGTTGGAGCCCAGCTCCACCCGCGCCACGTCGCGCAGGTGCACCACCGCGCCGTCGGGCGAGCTGCGCAGCACGATGTCGGCGAACTCCTGCTCGCTGACCAGGCGGCCGCGGGTGTTGATGTTGAGCTGGAAGGCCGCGCCGTTCGGCGCGGGCGGCGCGTTCAGCGCGCCGGCGGCGACGTCGGCGTTCTGCTCGCGGATCGCGTTGACCACGTCGCCGGTGGTGAGGCCGCGCTGGGCCAGGCGGTCGGGGTCCAGCCACACGCGCATGGAGTACTCGCCGGCGCCGAACAGCTGCACGTCGCCCACGCCGTCTAGGCGCGCGAGCTGGTCCTTGATGTGCAGCCGCGCGTAGTTGGACAGGTACAGCATGTCGTAGCGCTGGTCGGGCGAGATCAGGTGCACCACCATGGTGAGGTCGGGCGAGCTCTTCTGCGTGGTCACGCCGAGCCGCTGCACCTCCTCCGGCAGGCGCGGCAGCGCCTGCGACACGCGGTTCTGCACCTGCACCTGCGCGTTGTCCAGGTCGGTGCCCAGCGCGAAGGTGACGGTCAGCGTCATGGTGCCGTCGCTGGTGGCCTGCGAGGAGGTGTAGAGCATGCCTTCCACGCCGTTGATCTGTTCCTCCAGCGGCGTGGCGACGGTGGCGGCGATCACCTTGGGGTTGGCGCCGGGGTAGCTGGCCTTCACCACCACCGTGGGCGGCACCACCTCGGGGTATTCGCCGATCGGCAGGCGGGTCAGCGCGATCGCGCCGGCGATCAGGATCAGCACCGACAGCACGCCGGCGAGGATCGGCCGGTCCACGAAGTATTGGGCGAGTTTCATGGTCGGTTCTTAGTCCTTGGCGGCCAGCGCGCTGCCCTGCGCCGGCGCGGGGGTGCCGGCGAGCTGGCCGGCGTCGAGGCTGCGGGCCTGCATCGAGACCTTGGTGGGGTTCACCTCCACGCCGGGCCGCACGTGCTGCAGGCCGTTGACCACCACGGTGTCGTTGCCGGTGAGGCCCTGGTCGACCACGCGCAGGCCGTCCACCAGCGGGCCGATGCTCACCTTGCGGTACTCCACCTTGCGGTCCTTGCCGAGCACGTAGACGAACTTGTTGCCGAGGTCGGTGCCCACCGCGCGGTCGTCGATCAGCACGCGCGGGCGGCGGCTGGCGGTGCGCAGCTGCATGCGCACGTACAGGCCGGGGGTGTACTGGCCGTCGGCGTTGTCGAACACCGCGCGCAGGCGGATCGTGCCGCTGCCGGCGCGCAGCTGGTTGTCGACGAAGTCGAGCCGGCCGGCGTGCGGGTAGCCGCTCTCGTCGGCCAGCGCCATCGCCACCTGCGGCGCGGCGCCGTGCTCGCGGCGCAGGCGGTCGAGCTTGAGGAAGCTGTGCTCGTCCACGTCGAACCAGGCGTACACCGGGTCCACGCTGACCACGCTGGTCAGCACGGTGTCCGGGGTGACCAGGTTGCCGGGGGTGACCTGGGCGTTGCTGACGCGGCCGTCGATCGGCGCGCGCACCTCGGTGAAGCCCAGGTTGAGCCGCGCCGCGTCCAGCGCGGCGGCGGTGGCGGCCACCTGCGCCCTGGCGCTCTGCGCCGCGGTGGCCTGGCGGTCGGCCTCCTCGCGCGCGATCGCGTGCTGCTCCAGCAGCTTGGCCGCGCGCGCGGCGTTGGCCGCGGCCAGCGCCTGCTCGGCGCGGGCCTGGGCCAGCGTGGCGGCGAGGCGGTCGGCCTCGGCGCGGTAGGGCCGCGGGTCGATGCGGAACAGGAGGTCGCCCTTGCGCACCAGCGCGCCTTCCCGGAAATGCACCGACTCCACGTAGCCGTTCACCCGCGGGTGCACCTGCACGGTGTCCACCGCCTCCAGCCGGCCGGTGAACTCGGCGGTGTCGTCCACCGCGCGCACCAGCGGCTGCGCCACGGTGACCGCGGGCGGCTGGCCGGCGGCCTGCGCCTGCGGGGCGCCCTCGTGGCCGTCGAGCAGGGCCCAGCCGCCGGCGGCGGCGAGCGCGGCGAGGGCGGCGAAGATCCAGCGTTGCTTCATGATGCGCACTCCCTGAGAATTAGTGCACCGTCCGGTACAGGACGGTGGAGGCCCGGGAGAGTAGTTGTACTTTCCAGTTTAGAAAACCCGTTTCTTGCGCAATGCAGCAGTGACTCCCAGTCACGAATCGGGTAAAAAGGGCAACCATGGAGGAT
Organism: Fulvimonas soli; assembly: GCF_003148905.1. GTDB lineage: Bacteria > Pseudomonadota > Gammaproteobacteria > Xanthomonadales > Rhodanobacteraceae > Fulvimonas > Fulvimonas soli. The sequence goes on from NZ_QGHC01000002.1 coordinate 366,876, forward strand.
TTCGCCGCAATATCGACCTTCGTCAGCGTGGTCGAGGCCAAGAGCTTCGCCGGCGCGGCGGCCCGGCTCGGCATGACGCCCTCGGGCGTGAGCCGGGCGGTGTCGCGGCTGGAGGAGCGGCTGGGCGCGCGCCTGCTGTTCCGCTCCACCCGCGCGCTGCGCCTCACCGACGACGGCGCCGCCTTCCACGCCCGCTGCAAGGACATCCTGGCCGACCTCAACGAGGCGGTGGAGGCGCTCAACCGCGCCAACCGCAAGCCCACCGGCAAGCTGCGCATCGGCATGTCGCCGGCGGTGGGGCGGCCGGTGCTGATCCCGCGGCTGGCCGAGTTCGAGCAGCGCTACCCGGACATCCGGCTGGAGCTGGTGATGTGCGACTACCCCTACGACCTCAACGAGGAGGGGATCGACTGCGCGATCCGGGTGGGCCAGCTGGAGGATTCCAACCTGGTCGCGCGCCGCATCGGCACCCTGCGCAACGTGGTGTGCGCCTCGCCCGGCTACCTCGCGCGGCACGGCGCGCCGCGCAGCATCGCCGATCTCAAGCGGCACCGCTGCATCAACTACGTCTTCCCCAACGGCCAGCCGCGGCGCTGGCAGTTCGAGACGCCGGACGGCCCGCTGGAAGTGGACATCGACGCGCACATGCTGATCAACGACGCCGAGTCGGTGATCCAGGCGGTGGCCGCCGGGCTGGGCATCACGCAGACCGCGCACATGCTGGCCTCCTGCCTGCTGAGCCAGGGCCAGCTCGAACTGGTGATGACCGACACCATCTCCACCGGCAAGCCGGTGTGGATCGTCTACCCGCAGAAGCGCCACCTGTCGGCGCGCGTGCAGGCCTTCATCGAGTGGGTGCGCGAGCTGTTCGAGCGCACCAACGAGCCCGGGTACAAGAAGGCGCCGGCCATCGGCAAGGCGGACGCGCTGGAGCGGCTGAGCGCCTGAGCTGCGCAAGCCGTTGAGGCCGCAGGGCTTCAGAATTCTTCACCCGGCCTTCCGGCATTTCATTCGCCGCTGCGCTGGACTCCCTGGCCCGTCCACCCAGGAGTCCACCGATGCACCGCCACCGGCGTCACCTTCTTTCCGTCCTGCTCGTCGCCGTATCGCTCCCGCTGGCCGCCGCCGGCTATCGCGTCCCCGCCGCCGGCGACGACGGCTGGCCCGTCGCCGACGCCCGCGACGAGCACCTGGACACCGCCCTGCTTGCCGCCCTCGAAGCCAGGATCGCCGACGGCAGCTACAAGAACGTCACCAGCATCCTGCTCGCCCGCGACGGCAAGCTGGTCTACGAGGCCTACTTCAACGGCGGCGACGCCGACCGCCTCAACGACGTGCGTTCGGCCAGCAAGAGCGTCACCGCGCTGCTGGTCGGCGCGGCCATCGACCGCGGCCTGATCCCTGGCGTGCAGGCCAGGGTCTACGGCTACTTCCCGGACAAGCAGCCCGTGCAGCATCCCGATGCGCGCAAGCAGGCGATCACCCTGGAAGACCTGCTCACCATGAGCTCGCTGTGGGAGTGCAACGACGACAACGAGTTCTCCTCCGGCAACGAGGAGCGCATGTACGTCACCGAGGACTGGCTGCAGTTCGCGCTGGACCTGCCGATCAAGGGCTTCGCCCCGTGGATGCCCAGGCCGCAGGACAGCCCGCACGGCCGCGCGTTCTCGTACTGCACGGCCGGCGCGTTCGTGGCCGGCGCGGTGGTGGAGCGTGCCGCGCGCATGCCGCTGGCGCGCTTCGCCGCCGAGGCGCTGGAAAGGCCGCTGGGCATCGCGCACGCGCAGTGGAACGCCTCGCCGCTCGGCGTCGGCATGGGCGGCGGCGGCACGCGCTACCGCAGCCGCGACCTGGCCAAGCTCGGCCAGCTCGCGCTGGACGAAGGCCGCTGGCACGGAAGGCAGGTGATCTCCGCGGCCTGGATCCGCGCCATGCTCACCGTGCGTGCGCAGGCGCGCGACGACGCGGACTACGGCTATCTGTGGTGGGCGCCGCGCCGTCCGATCACCGGCACCGACGAGGCGGTGTGGGCGATGAGCGGCAACGGCGGCAACTACGTGTTCGTGGTGCCGTCGCGGCGGCTGGTCGCGGTGATCACCAGCACGGCCTACAACCAGCGCTACGCGCATCCGCAGTCGCAGGAGATCTTCCGCGAATACCTGCTGAAGGCGGCGCGGCCGCGCTGAGCGCTAGCGGGCCTCGCGCAGGTCCGCCGGCCGCCAGTCGGCCGCGAGCACCTGCGCGCGCTGCGCGGCGACGCGCCGGCTGAGCGCGTCGATCGAGGCGGCGTAGGCGGGTTCGCCGGCGAGGCCGCGCAACAGGGGCGAAGCCTGCAGGTACGCCCGGTCGCTGTAGCCGGCCTGCACGGCCGTGGCCACCGAGCGCAGCGCGTCGGCGCGCCGGCCGCGCGCTTCCTGCAGCAGCGCCAGTTCGAGATGGTCGCCGGGTTCGCCGGCGCCGTCGGCGAGCTGGCGGCGCATCCGCGCGATGCGCTCGTCGAGCCAATCCGGTGCGGCCGCGGTCGTGCCGTACAAGGCCGCCAGCGTGGTGGGCAGGCTCATCTGCGGGCGCAGCTGCCGCGCCTGCTCGAACGCGCGGCGCGCGGCCTCGCGGTCGCCGCGCAGCAGGGCCAGCTCGCCGCCGAGCACGTAGAGGTCCACGTGCGGCGTGCCGCGCGCCAGCGCCTGGTCCAGCGCTTCCTGCGCTTCCTTGAAGCGTCCCTGCAGGAACAGGTGCCGCGGCCAGGCGATGTTGGAAAACACGTTGTCCGGGTACAGCTGGAAGCTCGCGCGGTAGCGCCGCTCCGCCGCGTCCGTGAAACCCAGCAGCTCCAGCTCGCGCGCGATCTGCACCTCGCGGAAGCGCACGCGCGCCGGATCGCCGCGCATGTCCAGGTTGGCGCGCAGCGCCTCGGCCAGCCGGCCCTGCTCCTGGTAGAGATAGGCCGCCGAGGCGCGGCTGGCGTCGTCGGACGGATCGAGCGCCAGGGCGTGCTCGTAGGCGGCGACCGCCGGACCGATCTCGCCGCGGCAGTCGTGGGCGTAGGCCAGGGCCGACCAGGCAGCGGCGCGGCGCGGGTCGGCGCGGATCGCGGCCTCGGCGAGCGCCTGCGCGCGCGTCGCCCATTCGTAGGGAAAGTTGTAGAGGCAGACGCGGGCGCCGTAGGCGCGGCCGAGACCGGCCAGCGCCACGGCATCCGCTGGCGAGACGGCCAACGCCTGCCGGTACAGGCCGATCGCGCGCTCGTTGTTCTCGCGCTGGCCGATGCCCGCGTAATAGGCGGCGCGCTGCAGCAGTTCCTGCGTCGTCGCGGGCGCGGGCGGGTCCGGCCGCCGCGCCGGAGCGGGACGCAGCAGCAGTCCGCCCACCGCGATGGCGACCGCGATGAGCCCGGCCGCTGCGGCGGCCAGGCGCCAGGACCGGTGCGCGCGGCGCGGTGCCGGCGCGGCCGGCGCCTGCAGCACCTGCGGCGGCGCGCACAGCTGGTAGCCGCGCCCACGCACCGAGCGGATGTAGCGCGACTGCCGGCCGTCGTCGCCCAGCGCCTGGCGCAGCAGCTTCACCCGCTGGGTGACGGTTTCTTCGCCCACCACCGCCGGCGCCCAGACCTCGGCGATCAGGCGGTCGAAGTCGAGCACCTCGTCGCCGTGGCGCAGCAGGCAGGCCAGCAGGCGGAAGCTGAGTCCCTGCACGTCCAGCGGCCGGCCGTCGCGCGTCACGCGCTGCCGGGCGGGATCGATCTCCAGGTCGAGCAGGCGATAGCGGTGCGGGTTCATGGTTCCGGTGGCCGGCGGCCCGGCCATCATGCTCCCACGCGGCGCTCCGCGCTGCAGCGCGCGCCCGTCAGCGGGAGCGGAACAGCGCGACGCGGTCCGCCACGACGGCGCCCTCGGGTGCCAGCCACGGCTCGGCGGCGACCAGCGGCGTGCACGGGCCGAAGGCGGCGACGCGGATCGCGCGGGCGGCGGCCTCGCGCCGCAGCGCGTCGAGCACGCTGCGCAGCATCGTCCCGCGGAAGGGCGTGTAGAGGTAGAACAGCGTGCCGACGGAGAAGTCGGCGTCACGCGCGTCCCCGTGCAGGAAGCTCGCGTTCGCCAGGCCCAGCGCCCGGGCGGCGCGCCGCGCGCAGTCGACGTAGGCCGCCTCCTGCTCGATGCCGACGGCGGCGGCGTCCGTGCAGATCGCCGCCAGCAGCGGCACGTGGCCCAGCCCCGAGCCCAGGTCCACCAGCACGTCGCGCGCGCCCAGCCCGGCGCGGGCGAGCAGCCCGAAGCCGTGGCGCGCCGGGGTGGGCTGGTAGAACACCATCCCCGGCGCCAGCGCGGCGGGCGCCGCCGCGGGTTCCTCGAGGCGCAGCACGCCGGCCAGCAGCTCGTCGCGGTAATCGTAGCCGTCGCCGCCGGCCACGCCGTCGCGGCCGGCCCCGGCCAACTGCTCCAGCAGCAGCGCCGGCCGGCGGCCCTGCCGGATCTCCCGGCGCAGCGCGTCGTACAGCGCTTCGTCGACCTGCTCGAAGCGGGCCCGCAGGGCGCGGGCCCGCGCGTGGAGCGCGGCCTCGGCCGGCGTGGCGTCTTCGTGCAGCAGGTCGGCTTCGAGCCGGTCGAGCGCCTCCAGCCGCTCGCGCAGGCGCCCGGGCCGGAGCAGCGTCCGGTCGCGCTCCCAGGCTTCGAGCCGGGCCTGCCGCGCGTCGTTCACGGCCGGGCCCCGGCGCGCCGCGCGCTCAGATGTGCGGCGGCAGCCACAGCAGCAGCGCCGCGCCCAGCGCGATGCGATAGAGCGCGAACGGCGTGAAGCGGTGCGCGCGGATGTAGCCGAGCAGCCACTTCACCGCGGCGAAGGCGACCACCGCCGACACCGCGAAGCCCACGCCCAGCGCGCCCCAGTCCTCGTGCGCCGCGCCGCCGCCCTTGAGCACCTTCAGCAGCTCGTAGCCGGTGGCCGCGTACATGGTGGGGATGCCGACCAGGAAGGCGAACTCGGTGGCCGCCGCGCGCTGGGTGGTGCCGGCCAGCATCGCCGCGAAGATGGTCGCCGCCGAGCGCGAGGTGCCGGGAAAGACGCCGGCGAGCATCTGCGCGAGGCCGACGAACACCGCCACGCCCCAGCCCACCTGCGTGCGCTCGGGCCGGCGCGCGGCGAGCTGCTCGGCGGCGAGCATCCAGAAGCCGCCGAGCACCAGCGCCCAGGCCACCGGCGCCACCGTCTCGGGCAGCTTGAAGCCGAGCTTCACCGCGACGAAGCCGAGCACGACGGTGATCAGGAAGGCGACCGCGAGCTTGAGCAGGTAGTCGCGGCTGGCCGGGTCGCGCCACCGCGTCAGCAGCTGCCAGATGCGCCTGCGGTAGATCAGCGTCACCGCCAGGATCGCGCCGGCCTGGATGCCCACGTTGAACAGGTCCGAGCGCGCGCCCAGCCAGTGCTCGGCGATCAGCAGGTGACCGGTCGAGGAGATCGGCAGGAACTCGGTGATGCCCTCGATGATGCCGAGCAGGATGACGTTGAGAAGATCGCCCATGGGAAACCGCGCTCCGGGAGGAAGGCCGGCCGCGCCGGCGCAAAGCGGCATAGCTTACGCGCAAAGCGCGGGCCTTCCGGCGGCGCGGGACGGGCCGCCGGAAGGCGGCCGGATGCCACATTTGCGGGCATTGGATGCGCCGGCATGGTGCATCACGGCCGCGCGGCGGGCGCGGACCTGCGCCAAGTCCTTGTCCGGACAGCGCCATGGGCATGGCACGGCGCTTGCTCTATCGTGGCATTCCCACCCACACCTGACCGGGGTCCGCGCATGTCCGTCCAGCAAGTTCTCGACCTGATCCAGGAACACGAGGTCGAGTTCGTCGACTTCCGTTTCGCCGACATGCTCGGCAAGCACCACCACGTCACCTTCCCGGCGCACGCCGTCGACGAGTCGACCTTCGAGGACGGCAAGATGTTCGACGGCTCCTCGATCGCCGGCTGGAAGGGCATCAACGAGTCGGACATGGTGCTGATGCCGGACCCGGCCACCGCCTACCTCGACCCGTTCAGCGCGCACAAGCAGCTGGTGATCCACTGCGACGTGCTGGAACCGTCCACCATGCAGGCCTACGGCCGCGACCCGCGCTCGATCGCCAAGCGCGCCGAGGCCTACCTCAAGTCCACCGGCATCGCCGACACCGCCTCGTTCGGGCCGGAGCCGGAGTTCTTCATCTTCGACTCGGTGCGCTGGCAGAACGACATGGGCCGCGTGTTCTACGAGATCGGCTCGGAGGAAGCCGCGTGGAGCTCGCGCTACAAGTACGACGAGGGCAACCACGGCCACCGTCCGGGCGTGAAGGGCGGCTACTTCCCGGTCAGCCCGGTCGACTCGCTGGGCGACCTGCGCGCCGACATGTGCAAGCTGCTCGAATCGCTGGGCCAGGTGGTGGAAGTGCACCACCACGAGGTGGCCAACGCCGGCCAGTGCGAGATCGGCACCCGCTTCAACACGCTGGTGAAGAAGGCCGACGAGCTGATCACCATGAAGTACGTCATCAAGAACGTCGCCCACCAGAACGGCAAGACCGCCACCTTCATGCCCAAGCCGATCGTCGGCGACAACGGCAGCGGCATGCACGTGCACCAGTCGCTGTCCAAGGACGGCGTCAACCTGTTCGCCGGCGACCTGTACGGCGGCCTGTCGCAGCTGGCGCTGTGGTACATCGGCGGCATCTTCAAGCACGCCCGCGCGATCAATGCGTTCTCCAACTCCACCACCAACAGCTACAAGCGCCTGGTGCCGGGCTTCGAGGCGCCGGTGATGCTGGCCTACTCGGCGCGCAACCGCTCGGCGAGCTGCCGCATCCCGTACGTGTCCAGCCCGAAGGGCCGCCGCATCGAGGTGCGCTTCCCGGACCCGATCCAGTCCGGCTACCTCACCTTCACCGCGCTGATGATGGCGGGCCTGGACGGCATCCTCAACAAGATCGACCCGGGCGCGCCGGCCGACAAGGACCTGTACGACCTGCCGCCGGAGGAGGAGAAGAACATCCCGCAGGTGTGCTCCAGCCTGGACGCCGCGCTGGACGCGCTGGACAAGGACCGCGACTTCCTCAAGGCCGGCGGCGTGTTCACCGACGACTTCATCGACGCCTACATCGAGCTGAAGATGAAGGAGGTCACCGCCTACCGCGCCAGCACGCACCCGCTGGAATTCCAGATGTACTACGCGATCTGAACGCGGGTCGCCGTGCGGCACGGGACGACGGGCGCTGCGGCGCCCGTCGTCGTTCCGGCCGCTGCATAATGGGCAGGCATCGGCACGCACCGGCCGGCGCGCGCCGCATCGTCCGACGCCATCTGGCACGGAGGAGGAGCCTGCATGATCCGCACCCGAGCTTTCGTCGCCGGCGCCGCCGCGCTGGTCCTCGGCGCCGCCCGTGCCGCCGCGCCCGCCGGCGATGCCAAGGGCGAGGCCAAGTTGTCCGAGCTGCTGGCAGGGAGGACCGCGGGCCAGCCCGTCGGCTGCCTGCGGCTCGACGAGCTGCGTTCCTCGCAGATCGTCGACGGCACGGCGATCGTCTACGAGGGCAAGCGCAACACCCTCTACGTGAACCGTCCGAACGGCGCCTCGGCCTTGCGCAGCCAGGTGGTGCTGGTCTCGCGGCCGCACAACGCGCAGCTGTGCAAGCTGGACATCGTGCAGCTGGTCGACCCGGGCACGCGCATGCCGCGCGGCAGCGTCAGCCTGGGCAGCTTCGTGCCGTACAGCAAGGCACCGGCGCAGCCATAAGAGCCCGTTCACGGTCTCTTCGTAGCCCGCCGGGAGCCACCGTGCAGAAGCGGATGGGCGGAACGTCGGCCTTCGACGGTGCAGCATGGCGGAAGTGGGGCGCTGTCCGGGCCTCGCGGCCGGAGGCCGCTCCCACCGGGGCCTCGCAAGCCTTGTGGGAGCGGCCCCCCGGCCGCGATCGATCCGGGCGCGACCGCCAACGGCCGAGCGTCGCCTCCACACCTGCTCGCGCCTTGTCCCGCCGACCTTCCCCGGCGGCTCTTCCCCGGAAGATTCCGAACAGGCTCCAAGGCGAAGGCGCCGGACGCACGGGCAGGTTCGTCCGGCTGGCCGCGGGCATCGCAAACGGGACGCCGGCGGGCCGGCGCGCCGGATCAGCGCACGCGGACCAGCGCCGAACCCTTGTGCACGGCAACGTGGTCGGTGCGGTCGCTGCGGATCTCGTACTGCGGGTCGTCGGGGCTGCAGTGGCGGGTGTAACCCTTCCAGTCGAAGTCGCGGGTATGCACGCGCACGATGCGCCCGCTGACCTGGCCGGCCTCGGAGTTCCAGCGCACGTGGTCGCCGACCTTGAAGCGCTCGCTCATAGCAGGGCTCCTTGTGGTGGGGGATACAGGATGCCTTCCGCCGTCGGCTGCGCGCCCGGCGTGAGCGCGGCCGGCTCCACCTTGCCGGGCCCGAGGATGTGCAGCACCTGGCGGCCGTCGGCCAGCAGGTAGTCGGCGATGATGCGCCGGTGGCAGCGCCACCACACCGCCTCGGCGCACATCAGCGCGCAGCGCTGCGTGCGCGCCAGCGCCTCCAGCTCGCGCAGGCCCGCGCGGAACGGCGCGGTCAGCGCGTAGCCGGCATAGGCGCGGAAGCCGGCGTTCTCCCACAGCGCATTGCGCGCGTCGCCGGGAGCGGCCTTGCGCCGCCCGCCGAGCGCGGCCAGGTGGCAATAGCCGATGCCCGCCGCCGCCAGCGCCTCCCGCAGCGCCTCGCCGTCGTACTGCGGCATCGCGCGCGAGCCGGGGAAGCGGCGCACGTCGACCACGCAGTCGATCCGCGACGCCCGCAGCAGCGCGAGGAAATCCGCGAAGGGCCGGTTGGAATGGCCGATGGTGAAGACGGTATCGCCGGACATCCGCACAGTGTGCCCGCGGCCGCGTCGAGGCGGCGACAGCGGCGGCGGGTGCGGCGGAGCAGCCTTGCCGACAGGTCGCAAGCGCCGGCCTCCACGGAAGCCCGCACGTAACGGTTGCACCACGCTGGGGCAGTGGCCATGATGGTGCAATGAACGAAGCCAGCTGGCGCGCGTGGGCGGAACAGATGGCGACCGGGCTGGGGCTGGTCGACGCCGGGCTGCGCCTGGCCTGGATCAACCCGGCGCTGGCCGAGTGGCTGGGGCTGGGGCCGCGCAGCGCGGTCGGGCTGCCGCTGGCCGCGCTGCTGCCGGAGCCGTCGGTGGGCGTGCAGGCGGCGCAGCTGCTGCGCGAGCGGCGCGTGGTGCGCTGGCGCGACCTCGCGCTGGCCGCGGCGGACGGCCGCGAGCTGCGCGTGGACGTGGCGCTGCAGGGCATGGACGAAGGCACGCTGCTGCTCGAGGTGCACGCGCTGGCCGACGCGCGCGCGGCGGCCTCGCCGCTGTCGGCCACCCTGCGCGGCTTCGCGCACGAGGTGAAGAACCCGCTGGCCGGCCTGCGCGGCGCCGCGCAGCTGCTGCAGCGGCGCGCCAACGAGGCGGAGCTCAGGCGCCTGGCCGGGCTGGTGATCGACGAGGCCGACCGCCTCGCCGCGCTGGCCAACCGCCTGCTGCGCCACGAGGGCGCGCCGCGGCTGGCCGGGCTGAACATCCACGCGGTGCTGGAGCGGCTGGACGCGCTGCTGGCCGCCGAGCCCGCGCCGCCGCGGTTGCGCCACGACTACGACCCGAGCATCCCCGACATCCAGGGCGACGCCGACCGCCTGCTGCAGCTGCTGCTCAACCTCGCGCGCAATGCGATCGAGGCCGGCGCGCGCACGCTCGCGTTCCGCACGCGCGTGGAGCACGGCGTGCGGCTGGGCGAGCGCGCGCTGCGCAGCGCGCTGCGCGTGGAGGTGATCGACGACGGCCCCGGCGTGCCGGCCGCGCTGCGCGAGACGCTGTTCGAGCCGCTGGTGTCCGGCCGCGCCGACGGCACCGGCCTGGGCCTGGCGCTGGCGCGCGAGATCGCGCGCGAGCACGGCGGCGAGCTGCGCCACCTGCCGCGCGCCGGCGAGACCGTGTTCGCCCTGTACCTGCCGCTGGAGCGCCTGCCATGACCGACGCCATCTGGATCGCCGACGACGACCGCGCGGTGCGCTACGTGCTGGCCGAGGCGCTGCGCGAGGCGGGCCTGGCGGTGCGCGAGTTCGGCAGTGCCGCCGCGGTGCGTGCGGCGCTGGCCGAAGGCCGCCCGGCGCTGCTGCTCACCGACGTGCGCATGCCCGGCGAGGACGGCCTGGCGCTGCTCGCCGAGCTGAAGGCGCGCGGCGTCGGCCCGGTGATCGTGATGAGCGCCTACACCGACGTGGCCACCACCGCGGCGGCCTACCGCGCCGGCGCGGCGGACTACCTGGCCAAGCCGTTCGACCTCGACCAGGCGGTGGCCGCGGTGCGGCGCGCGCTGCACGACGCGCCGTCCGCCGAGGCGCCGGCGCCGGCGCCCGGCCATGCGCTGCTCGGCGAGAGCGCGCCGATGCGCGAGGTGTTCCGCCTGATCGGCCGCGTGGCGGCCAGCGACCTCAACGTGCTGGTCACCGGCGAGACCGGCACCGGCAAGGAGCTGGTGGCGCGCGCGCTGCACGAGGAGAGCGCGCGGCGCGACCGGCCGTTCGTCGCGCTCAACACCGCGGCGATCCCCAGCGAGCTGCTGGAGAGCGAGCTGTTCGGCCACGAGGCCGGCGCGTTCACCGGCGCCACCCGCCGCGTCGCCGGCCGCTTCGAGCAGGCCGAGGGCGGCACGCTGTTCCTCGACGAGATCGGCGACATGCCGCTGGCCTTGCAGACGCGCCTGCTGCGCGTGCTGTCCGGCGGCGAGTTCTACCGCGTGGGCGGGCGCGAGCTGATCCGCGGCAACGTGCGGATCATCGCCGCCACCCACCAGGACCTCGACGCGCGGGTGGCCGCCGGGCAGTTCCGCGCCGACCTCAAGCACCGCCTCGACGTGGTGCGCATCGAGCTGCCGCCGCTGCGCGCGCGGCGCGCCGACATCCCGCTGCTGGCGCGGCACTTCCTCGCCGCCGCCGCGCACGAGCTGAAGCTGCCGCCCAAGCGCTTCTCGCGCGCGGCGCTGAGGGCGCTGGAGCAGCGCGAGTTCCCCGGCAACGTGCGCGAGCTGGAGAACCTGTGCCGGCGGCTGGCGGTGATCGCGCCGGGCGCGGAGATCCAGCCGGCCGACCTCGGCGCCGCGCCGGGCGCGCCGCGCCCGCGGGGCTGGACCGGCGCGCTGCGCGAGTGGGCCGCGCAGGCGCTGGCCGCGGGCGAGGCCGACATCCACGCGCGCGCCCGCGAGGCGCTGGACCAGACCCTGCTCGAGGCCGCGCTGGAGGCGCACGGCGGCCACCGCCAGCACGCCGCCGCCGCGCTGGGCGTGGGGCGCAACACGCTCACCCGCAAGCTTGGTGCCTCACGCAAGCGGCGCTAGGGATTTTTCGATTCCGGTTGCGCTTTTCGCTCGTCGTTCCGGTGCGTGCTCATCGTCATTCCGGCGCCGGCAGGGTGAGCGTGTTGGGCGAGGAACGTCTGCGAAGCGGGCGGCCTTGAAGGAGCGTGCGCGTCGAGTCGTCCGGCGAGATACGCCGGGCAGAGCGCGCAAAAACCGATTTCGCCTGCCGCGCAGGGTCCATTCGACTGGATTCCGGCTCGCGCCGGAATGACGGTGAGGGAGACCCGGCGAATGGGCAAGCGGGATAGGCTTGTTCGTAGCGGCGTTGAACCCGCCGGGAGCCGGGTCGCGGGCAAGCAGGGTGCCATGATGCGGCGATGGAAATTTGCCGCCATGGACGCTGCGGTCGAGGATGGTCGATAACCGCGCCGCGCCAAGGGGACCATGGTGTCGACCCGGTTTCTTTCACCATGGCGCACTCGCCCGATACGCTTGCTGTCTCCGAACGGAAACCGATCCGCATGAGCGCCCTCCAGATCCGCCCCGCCACCCGCGCCGACCTGCCCGCGCTGGTCGACTGGAACGCCGCAATGGCGCGGGAGACCGAAGGCAAGACGCTCGACCGCGCCGTGCTGGCGCGCGGCGTCGCGGCGGTGTTCGACGAGCCGCGGCGCGGCTTCTACCTGGTCGCCGAGCGCGCCGGCGCGGCGGTGGGCGGCCTGCTGGTCACCTACGAGTGGAGCGACTGGCGCTGCGGCGACTTCTGGTGGATCCAGAGCGTGTACGTGGAACCGGCGGCGCGCCGCGGCGGCGTGTTCCGCGCGCTGTATGCCGAGGTCGAGCGCCGCGCCCGCGCCGCCGGCGCGGCGGGCCTGCGGCTGTACGTGGAGACGGAGAACCGGCGCGCCCAGGCCACCTACGAGGGGCTGGGCATGGCGCGCTGCCACTACTTCATGTACGAGCGTTCGCCGTTGGGGTGAGCGGGTGGCCTTCCGTGCGGGATTTCCATGCCGCGCTCCGGCCGGACCCTCATCCGCCCTTCGGGCACCCTCTCCGGGAGGGAGAAGGAAAAAAAGCGCGAGGCGCGGTCGTTGCACAAGGCTCGATCATCGCGCGAGGCTCGATCACGAATCCCTCTCCCTGCGGGAGAGGGTGCCGGCAGGCGGGTGAGGGTCCGGCCGAAGCGAAGCGTCGGCCGCATGGACCAAGTCCCGCCTGCCGCCTGCACGCCGCCCTTCAGGCTCAGTGCACCACCGGCCCCGGCGCCGCCAGCCGGCCGCGCTCGTCCAGCACCACCTGGCCCAGCGCGTGCAGCTCGGCGTCGGCACCGTAGCGTCCGGCGAGCAGGGCGAGCAGCCCGCCCAGCGCGCGCGGATCGAGCGGGTAGGCGTGCGCCAGCGCGCGCGGGCGGCCCTCGGCGCCGGATTGCGCCACGGTGATCGCCACGATGCCCAGGCCCGCCGCCTCGTGCGCGTACAGCCGCGGCGTCGCGCCGGCGGCGGGTTCGGCCAGCGTTTCCAGCAGGGCGCCGTCGACGGCGGGCGCGTCGCCGTCCAGCCGCAGCGCCAGCCCGTGCGCGCCGAGCAGCGCGGCGTACTGGCGCAGCTCGAACACCGCGCCGGCGAAGTCGTGGCGCCGCTGTGCGGCGTCGCCGCCCTGCGCGGCCAGCCACTGTGCGGGCGACTGCACGCTCACCGCGCCGTCGGCGTAGCGCAGCGCCAGGCCGCGCGCGCTCACGGTGTCCTCCGGCCGCCAGGGCGTGAGCAGCGCGGCCTCCAGCACGGTCCACAGCGGCGCGAGGTTGACGTGCTCGTACTGCACGCAGGTGAGCGCGAGCAGGTCGTTGCGGCTCAAGTAGCGCGCGTGCTCCAGCCGCACGCCGAGCGTGCGCATCAGCCAGTCGGCAGTGCGCGCGCCGGCCTCGCCGCGGCCGACCAGCTCGATCTCCAGCTGCCCGGCCAGCTCGCCGGCCAGCGGCTCGGGCGCGAGCAGCGAGAGCGGCAGCAGGCGCATCGGGCCTTCCGCGTAGGCCGGCTCCGGTTCCAGCGGCTGCGCGGGCATGCGGCCCTCGTGGCTGCCGAAGGCGACCACGTTCTCCAGCTGGCCGCGCGGCACGCGGCGGGCCAGCTCGTCCAGCGTGGCCCACACCGGGAAGCCCGGGCGCAGCAGTTCCACCGTGTCGAACAGCGCGCCGGCCAGCGCCAGCCGGCCCTGCGCCAGTCGCGGCAGCAGCGCCTGCAGGTCGGCGGCGACCAGCGCGGCCAGCTCGGCCGCCTCGTCGCGGCCGAGCGTGCGCCGGGACGGCGTCGCGCCGGGCGACAGCTCCAGCGCCAGCACGACGGGCAGGGCGACGGACGATTGCGCTTCCACGGGCGACGAATCCGAACGGCAGGAAACTGCGGATTCTAGCACCCGCCCCCGCAGGCTTTCGCCGCCCGGCGCCGCGCGCTAGCCTTGGCGGAATCGAGGCTGGCCGGACTTTTCCTGGACATGGACAACACGCAAAAGCGCGTCGGCGTGATCGGCGGGGTGCGCATCCCGTTCTGTCGCAGCAACACCGCCTACGCGGACGTCGGCAACTTCGGCATGTCGGTGAAGGTGCTGGGCAGCCTGGTCGAGCGCTTCGGCCTGCACGGCGTGGAGCTGGGCGAGGTGGCGATGGGCGCGGTGCTCAAGCACTCCTCGGACTGGAACATCGCGCGCGAGGCGGTGCTCTCCTCGGGCCTGGCGCCCACCACGCCGGGCATCACCACCGCGCGCGCCTGCGGCACCTCGCTGGACAACGCCATCATCATCGCCAACAAGATCGCCGCCGGGCAGATCGAGGCGGGCATCGCCGGCGGCTCGGACACCACCAGCGACGTGCCGATCGTGTTCAGCCCGCGCCTGCGCAAGCGCCTCCTGGCGATCAACCGCGCCAAGGGCTGGCAGGACAAGCTGGCCGCCGCCACGCGCGGCTTCTCGCTGCGCGAGCTCAGGCCCTCCTTCCCCGGCGTGGCCGAGCCGCGCACCGGCATGTCGATGGGCGAGCACTGCGAGAAGATGGCCAAGGAATGGCACATCAGCCGCGAGGCGCAGGACCGCCTGGCGCTGGAGAGCCACCGCAAGCTCGCCGCCGCCTACGACGCCGGCTTCTTCGACGACCTGGTGGTGCCGTTCCGCGGCCTGAAGCGCGACGGCTTCCTGCGCCCGGACACCTCGATGGAGAAGCTGGCGGCGCTCAAGCCGGCGTTCGACAGGATCTCCGGCTTCGGCACGCTCACCGCGGGCAACTCCACCGGCCTGTCCGACGGCGCCGCCGCGGTGCTGCTGGCCAGCGAGGCGTGGGCCGCCGCGCGCGGGCTGAAGGTGCAGGCCTGGGTGCGCGACGCCGAGGTGGCCGCGGTGGACTTCGTGCACGGCGAGGGCCTGCTGATGGCGCCCACCGTGGCGGTGCCGCGCATGCTCGACCGCCACGGCCTCAGCCTGCGGGACTTCGACTTCTACGAGATCCACGAGGCCTTCGCCGCGCAGGTGCTGTGCACGCTGCGCGCGTGGGAGAGCCCCGAGTACTGCAAGAACCGCCTGGGCCGCGATGCGCCGCTCGGCGCCATCGATCCGGCCAGGCTCAACGTCAACGGCTCCTCGCTGGCGGTGGGCCACCCGTTCGCCGCCACCGGCGCGCGCATCGTCGCCACGCTGGCCAAGCTGCTGGAGCAGAAGGGCTCGGGCCGCGGCCTGATCTCGATCTGCACCGCCGGCGGCATGGGCGTGACGATGATCCTGGAGCGCTGACCGTCCGGACGTCCGGACGGCCATACGGAACGATCGTGCTGCGACTGCGCACCACCGCCTCCCTGAGCCTGCTCGCGCTGGCCGTCGGCGTGGCCGGCACGCAGTGGCTCAGCGGCCTGACCGCCGGCTGGGCCGGGCCGCCGCGGCGCGTCGCCGCCGCGACCGCGATGGCACCGCTGCCGCACGCGGCCGCTCGTGCTTCTTCGATGGCGCCCGCGCACCGCCACGGGCCGCGGCCCGCGTCGCCGCGGCCCGCGCCGCCGCGCGTCGTCGGCGCCGTCGACGAGACCGTGGCCGCCGCGGCCACTCTGCCGCCGGCCGAACCCGCCGCGCCGCCGCTGGTGCCGCTCGACACGCCCGCCGTGCCGGAACCCTACGCGGCGCTGCGCGGCCACCTGGACGGCCGCGTGGTGCTGCATCTGGCGGTGGACGGCGCCGGCCGCGTGGCCGCCGCGGCGGTGAGCCGTTCCAGCGGCGATCCGGTGCTCGACGCGCACGCGCTGGACACGGTGCGCGGCTGGCGCTTCGCGGTGCCGGCCGACCGCCCGCAGGGCCTGGAGGGCGAGCTGCCGATGCGCTTCTCCAGCGACGCCGCGCTGGCGCGGGCGCCCTGAGAGCCTGTTCA
Organism: Fulvimonas soli; assembly: GCF_003148905.1. Taxonomy (GTDB): domain Bacteria; phylum Pseudomonadota; class Gammaproteobacteria; order Xanthomonadales; family Rhodanobacteraceae; genus Fulvimonas; species Fulvimonas soli. The sequence continues at coordinate 382,633 of NZ_QGHC01000002.1, forward strand.
CGATCTTGCCGTGCCCTGCGCCGGCGCGCACCGGCGTGGCATGGCGGGTGCATCGCGGCCGGAGGCCGCTCCCACAGGGGGCCTCGCCAGCTTGGTGGGAGCGGCCTGCGGCCGCGATGCCGGACCACCGACGGCTCCGCCGCGGAGCGCGGCAAGATCGTGGGCAGGCGCTGCGCGAACCGCCGCGGCGACGACGAGTCCGAAGCCCCGCGCCGCTACAGGATGCCCTGGATGCCCACGCCGAAGGCGGTGAACAGGCGCGTGTAGATCAGCTTGGGCGAGATGGCGACGTCGGGGAAGTCGCCCACCGGCTCGTAGCAGCTGTAGAAGGCCGGGTCGTCCGGCCGCATCGGCGTGCAGCCGGCCTTGAGCTCGTAGCTGGTGGCGTAGCGGAACGGCCAGAAGTCGAACAGCGGCAGCCGCGCGGAGACGTCGCCGATCGCCTGGCTGATCGGGCTGAGCACCGGCACCTTCTGCCGCGGCGCGATCACCCAGGCGTTGTCCGGCGTGGTGTCGCGCAGGATCGCCTCGCGCAGCTGGTCGGCGAAGCGGCTGTCGTACACGATCACGCCCGCCTCGGTGTTGTAGTGGTCCGAGCGCGGGTCGAAGTTGTGCGAGCCGATCATGGCGAAGCTGCTGTCCACCACGAAGGACTTGGCGTGCAGGCCGAAGCGGCGGCCCTGGCTGTGCAGCGGCGCCGGGCGGTTGCTGCTGCCGCGGCTGCCGAGCAGGCTGGTCTGCTCGGGCTTGATGTAGCGGCGCCGGCCGCCGGCCGCCGGCGCCGCGGCCGGCGCTTCCTCGCCGTCCTCCAGGCTGGCCCAGGCGTTGTCGTCGGTGGGGCCGCTGGCGTGCGGCTTCAGCTCGTAGATCTCGAAGCCGAGCTTCTTGAGGTAGCGCTTGCGGTGCTTGTAGGTGATCGCGTAGACGGCGAAGTCGTCGGTGGAGGCCAGCGAGTTGGTCGACACCACGATGCGCGGCGGCGGCGTCTGCCGGTGCAGCGCGCGGAAGATCCGGGTGGCGCGCTTGCTCATCACCAGGTACGGCGTCTGCAGCACCACTTCCTGCCTGGCCGCGGCGACCAGCTGCATCACCCGGCGGGTGAGCTCGCGCGCGGCGTGCTCGTGCGGCTCCTCGGTCTTGCCGGGCAGGTCGCTGAAGAACTCCACGTCGCCGGTGCGCAGGCTGTCGTCGAGCACGTACATGCGCAGCCACTCGTCGTCGCCGGCCTCCTGCTGCACGCGCCAGACCCGTTCCGGGTGCGCGTAGGCGGGCGCGGGCCAGCCCGGCGCCTGCGGGTGCGCGAGCAGGTGGCGGTTGACGTCGCGCAGGTGGGTCAGCGGCACGCTGCGCGGGTGGTTCCAGAACAGCGCGAAGGAGTCGGCCATCGCCTGCGCGGCCGGGCCGCCGACCAGCACGTCGCGGTCGACGTAGTCGAACTCGTCGTCCCAGTCGTAGTAGCGGTTCTGGTAGTTGCGCCCGCCGGTGATGCCGATGCGGTCGTCCACCACCAGCACCTTGTTGTGCATGCGCTGGTTGAAGCGCAGGAAGCAGCAGGCGATGCCGGCGGCCCAGCCCAGCGGCGAGATCTGCGCCTTGTCGAAGGTGGGGTTGTACAGCCGCACCTCCAGGTCGGGGCTGACCCGCGCCAGGCGGTCGAGCAGGGCGAGGTCGCCGAAGGCGGAGAGCTGGTCGACCAGGATGCGCACGCGCACGCCGCGCCAGGCCGCCTGCACCAGCTCGTCGAGCACCAGCAGGCCGGCGTCGTCGTGGTCCCAGATGTAGGTCTGCACGTCGATCGTGCGGCGCGCCGCGCGGATCAGGTTGAGCCGCGCGGCCAGCGCCGGCTCGCTCGCGCCCAGCATCGCCACCACGTGCTGCGGGTGGCCGGGGCGCGAGGCCGCCACCGCCTCGTCGGCGGCCGCGAGCAGCGGCGAGGCGATCGCGCAGTGGTCGGGCCGCGCGCAGGTGCTGCGGGTGTCCATGCTGGCGGCGACCACCGCGTCGGCGCGGCGGATCTGCGCGCGGCTGAGCGTGCAGCCCTGCAGCAGCAGGGCGAGCAGCAGGAGCGGCAGCAGGGCGGGGCACGGGCGATGCATGCCGTGCATCTTAAATTAGTGTTGCGCGGATGCCGTCAAGGCGCCGGCGCCAGCGTCACGCTGAGGCCCAGCTTCACCTCGTCCGACAGCGTGGCGCGGTGGGCGGTCATGCCGAACTCGCTGCGCGAGACGCTGCCCTGCACTTCCAGCTGGCAGGGCCGCACGCCCGGCTGCGGGCAGGCCGCGGGGCGCAGCTCGAAGCGCACCGGGCGGGTCACGCCGCGCAGGGTCAGCAGGCCGTCCAGCTCGCCGCCCTCGGCCAGGGCGCGCAGCGGCACCGGGGCCGAGGCGAAGCGGATGGCCGGGTAGTGCGCGGCGTCGAAGAACGCCTCGGCCAGCGCGAAGCGGCGCATCCAGGCCGCCTCCATCACCACGCTGTCCACCGCGATGCTGGCGTCCACGCTGGCGGTGCCGTCCGGACGCAGCCGCACCTGGCCGGCGATGCCGGTGAAGCGGCCGCTGGCGGTGCGCAGCCACAGCAGGCGCACGCTGAACTGCGCGTGCGAGCGGTCCGGGTCGATGCGGTAGTCGCTGGCCCCGGCCGGCCGCCACGCGGCTCCCAGCGCGGCGAGCAGCAGGGCCAGCCGCCAGCTCACGGCGACCAGAAGGCGTCCAGCCGGGCGCCGCCCGGTTCCAGCGCGCCGCCCAGGTGCAGCACCGCCAGGCCCGCCGGCGGCATGCCGCGGAACTCGTCCGAGCGGCCTTCCACCATCAGCGCCACCAGCCGCTCCACCCCGGGGTTGTGGCCGACCAGCAGCACGGTGCCGGCGTCGGCGTGCAGGTCGAGCAGGGCGAGCAGCTCGCCGGGGGTGGCGTCGTAGATCTCCTCGGCCAGCTGCGCGGCCAGCGGCTGCGCGGCGGCGGCCAGCGCCAGCTCGGCGGTCTGCCGGGTGCGCGCGGCCGGCGAGCACAGCACGCGGTCGATGCGCAGGCCGTGGCCGTGCAGCCAGCGGCCGGCGGCCTCGGCCTCCTGCCGGCCGCGCGCGCTGAGCGGCCGGGCGCGGTCCCCGTCGCCGGCGGTGGCGGGCAGCGCTTCGGCGTGGCGCAGCAGGATCAGCTCGTGCATGGCGGAGCTCCAGGTGGGGCGGCGGGCGTCAGCGCTGGCGCTTGATCCAGCGCAGCAGCGGCAGCCAGTCCTGCTGCTGGTTGCGCACCTGCTCGGAGTGGTAGTCGAAGATGCCCTTGCCCAGCGCGGTGAGCAGCACGTAGGCCTGGCTGTCGCGCAGCTGCGCCACCACCGGGAACGGCGCCTGCTCGGCGAGCCGGGCCAGCGCGTCCTGGCTGGCGTGGGTCCACGGCTTGAGGCGGTTGCCGACCAGCGCCACCGGCAGCTTGCCGCGCTTGATCCGGCCGAGCTCGCGGAGCCCGGCGAGGAAGCCCAGCGTGGCGTGCAGGTCGAACGAGGAGGGCAGCACCGGCACCAGCAGCACGTCGGCCTGCTCGACGAAGGGCTCCAGCTCGCGCTCGCCGGAGCCGGCGGCGGTGTCGATCAGCACCCGCTCGGTGTCGTCCGGCAGCTTCTGCAGCGCCTTGCGGCCGCCCTCCAGGCCGAGCACGCCCGGCACGTTGTCGGGCCGCAGGCCGGCCCAGCGGTAGCTGGAGCCCTGGCGGTCGGCGTCGACGATCGCCGTGCGCTTGCCCTGCTGCGACCAGTGCGAGGCCAGCTGGGTCACCAGCGTGCTCTTGCCGCATCCCCCCTTGCTGCTTGCCACCAGTACCGTGAGCATCCGGTCACCCCCGCCGCGAAAGGTGGCCCAAGCCTAGCGGGGGACGGCGGAACAGGGAACAGGCGGCGCGGCCCTACTTGTCCTGCGCCGCCGCCTGCGGCTCCCAGTCGGCCGGCGGCTCGGTGGGGATGCCGCGGTCGCGCAGCGCCGCCAGCACCAGGCTCATCTCGGTGCCGCCGCTGCGCGCCAGCGCCAGCAGGTGCTGCGCCAGCGCGGGCTCGGCGGGCGCGCGGGCGGACAGGCCGGCGAAGTTCTGCACCTGCCAGACCAGGTCGCGGCGGGCGCGCTTGGCGTCCTCCTGGCGGGCGGGATCGTCGTCGAGCGTCTCGCGCAGGTGCAGGCCGAGCGAGCGCGCCAGCGGGCTGGAGCCCCATTCGAGCAGCTTGCCCAGCTTGAGGCAGTCGGCCTTCACGCCGGCGTCGCCGGCGCCTTCCTCGCACAGCTTGGCCGCGGCCTGCAGGCCCGGCTGCGGCTGCGTGCCGGCCAGGCCGAACACCAGCACGGCCTGGGTGCCGGCGGGGCCGCCCTGCGGGCCCAGCGCGGCCGGCGGGGGCGGCAGCAGGGTGACGTTGCTGGCCAGCGCCTGCAGGCTGGCGCCGGTGTAGTCGTCGTAGAGCTTGGCGGCGGCGGCCCTGGCCAGGTCGGCGCGGGCCTCGTCCTTTTTCATGTCGCGCAGGTCCAGGCCGAGCTTGAGCAGCCACACCGCGGCGTTGTCGGGGGCCTCCTGCACCAGCGCGGCGAGCGCCGCGGCGTTCGGGCAGGCGTCGGCGCGCTCGTCGCAGTCGGCCAGGCGCACCCAGTCCACCGCCGGGCCGTGGTCGGAGGCCGCCGCGGCGCGGCCGATCAGGGCGTGGAAGTCGCTGAGCCTGGGCGGGTCCGGCAGCGGCCGCGCGAGCAGGGCGGCCGCGAGCAGCGGCATCGCGTCGGCGCGCGGCGCCAGCACGCTGACCAGGTCGCGCTGGAAGGCGAGCCGGGCCTGGGTGCGCGCCGCGTCGGCCTTGCGCGCGGCGGCCTGGTCGGTGGCGTGGACGGGCTGGGCCGCGGACAGTGCGCAGGCCAGGCCGAGGGCGAGATACCGCAATCCGCGCATGACGATCTCCTTGCGCCAAAGCGGCCAGCATACGGGACATGGATTAAGCGCACCTGATCCGCCGCGCGCGCGGGTGTCGCCGCGCGCCCATGCTTGTTAGCATGGCCGCTCGAACGAGACGCGCGTCGGCAGGAGCCCTGCGTCGATCGACCCGCAACCGCCACGGGGAGAGATGTAGTGGATCAGTTTTCGATGATGGCCGCGCACGGCGCGCCATGGTTCGCCGGCTGGGGCACGCTGGCGCTGGTCAACGCCGGGCTGGCGCAGGGCAAGAACCGCAGCGGGCTGGGCTGGTTCCTGCTGTCGCTGCTGCTGGGGCCGCTGGCCACGCTGCTGCTGGTGCTGCTGCCGAAGGTGCGCGACAGGATGTTTTGAGTGAGGGGTGAGAGGCGAGGGTGCATGATCGTGCGCCCTCGCTACTCGACCCTCATGCCTCAGCCCTCGCCCAGCGCCTCGCGCATGAACTCCGGCAGGGCCAGCGCGCCCTTGTGCACCTCGGCGTTGTAGTAGCGGGTCGGGAAGCCCTTGCTGAGCGCGCCGCGCTCGCGGAAGCCGGACAGGTCGCCGCCCTTGCGCGCCATCGTGCAGCTCCACCAGCCGGTGGGGTAGCACGGCTGCGGGAACGGCAGCGTCTTCACCGCGGAGAAGCCCGCGGTGCGCATCGCCGAGCGCATCGACTTGATCAGCTCCAGGTGCGCCAGCGGCGACTCGCTCTGCTGCACCAGGATGCCGCCGTGGCGCAGCGCCTTGAAGCAGCTGGAATAGAACGCCGCGTTGAACAGGCCCTCGGCGGGGCCCACCGGGTCGGTGGAGTCCACGATCACCAGGTCCAGCGACTCCGGCTCGGCTTCGGCCATGTACTTGATGCCGTCGATGAACAGCAGCTCGGCGCGCGGGTCGCCGTTGGACTCGCACAGCTCCGGGAAGTACTGCTCGGCCAGGCGGGTGACGCGCTCGTCGATCTCCACCTGCACCGCGCTCTCGACCTCCTCGTGCTTGAGCACCTCGCGCAGCGTGCCGCAGTCGCCGCCGCCGATGATCACCACCCGCTTGGCGCGCGCGTGGGTGAACAGCGCCGGGTGGGTCATCATCTCGTGGTAGAGGAAGTTGTCGCGGCTGGTCAGCATCACGCAGCCGTCGATCACCATCAGGTTGCCCCAGTCGGTGGTCTGGTAGATCTCGATGGTCTGGAACGGGGTCTTCTCCGCGTGCAGCAGTTTCTCCACGCGGTAGCCGATGGAGGAGCCGGAGGCCTGGTGGGCTTCGGTGAACCAGCTGAGCTGCGACATGGCGGTGGGGGTCCTGGCGGTGCGGTGGTGAAGACAAACAGCTGGGCATTGTAGCGGGAACCGCCGCCGCCTGCCGCCGTCCTTGACCGCGCATTGTCGCAACGGCCCATTACAATGCGCCCTCGGCCGCGCCGCCCCGGCGCGGCCGCCAGCTCCCCCGGCCCCGCGGCGTGCGAGGCTTCCGGCCGGCGGGCAGGCTGTTCGTCAAGGCTCGCCGCTGCGACGACATCGTCCGTTTGCACAAGGAGATACCGTCCATGGCGAGTTCCTGGAACCTCGACGCCGCCCGCCACACCTACGCGATGGCGCACTGGGGCGACGGCTACGTCGACGTCAACCAGGCCGGCGAGATCGCGATGCGCCCGCGCGGCGCGCGCGGCCCGGCGCTGCCGCTGCCGGCCATCGTCGAGCGCGCGCGCGCCGAGGGGCTGCGGCTGCCGCTGCTGGTGCGCTTCCCCGACATCCTCGCCGACCGCCTGGCGCGCCTCCAGGGCGCCTTCGCCAGGGCGATCGGCGAGTGGAACTACGCGGGCGGCTATACGGCCATCTATCCGATCAAGGTGAACCAGCAGCGCGGCGTGGTGGCCGAGCTGGTCGCCGCCGGCACCGAGGGCTTCGGCCTGGAGGCCGGCTCCAAGCCCGAGCTGATGGCGGTACTGGCGATGGCGCGGCCCGGCTCGATCGTGATCTGCAACGGCTACAAGGACCGCGAGTACGTGCGCCTGGCGCTGATCGGCTTGAAGCTCGGCCTGCGCGTGCACATCGTGATCGAGAAGCTGTCCGAGCTCGACCACGTGTTCGCCGAGGCGAAGGCGCTGGACGTGGAGCCGCTGCTCGGCGTGCGCGTGCGCCTGGCCTCGATCGGCGCCGGCAAGTGGCAGAACACCGGCGGCGACAAGGGCAAGTTCGGCCTCTCGCCCGCGCAGGTGCTCACCCTGGTCGAGCGGCTGGACCGGGCCGGCCTCAAGCACGCGCTGCGGCTGCAGCACTTCCACATGGGTTCGCAGATCTCCAACGTGCGCGACATCGCCAACGGCATGCGCGAGGCCACGCGCTACTTCGTGGAGCTGACCCGGCTGGGCGTGCCGCTGGAGACCGTCGACGTCGGCGGCGGTCTGGGCGTGGACTACGAGGGCTCGCGCTCGCGCAGCCACAACTCGATCAACTACTCGCTGGAGCAGTACGCGGCGACCATCGTGCAGTCGCTGGCCGAAGCCGTGGAAGCGGAGGGATTGAAGGCGCCGCACATCCTCACCGAGGCCGGCCGCGCGATGACCGCGCACCACGCCGTGCTGGTGGTCAACGTGAGCGAGGTGGAGCCGGTGCCGGCCGGCAGCATTCCCGCGCCGCGCGCCGACGAGCCGGCGGTGCTGCGCCACCTGCGCGAGGTGCACGCCGAGCTGGACGTGCGCCCGCCGCTGGAGCTGTACCACGAGGCGCAGCACCACCTGGCCGAGGGCCAGGCGCTGTACGCGCTGGGCCAGCTCGCGCTGGCCGACCGCGCGCGGCTGGACGAGCTCTACTACGCCATCGCCAACGCGGTGCGCGCGCGCCTCACGCCCGCCGAGCGCGCGCACCGGCAGGCGCTGGACGAGCTGGACGAGAAGCTGGTGGACAAGTACTTCGTCAACTTCTCGGTGTTCGAGTCGGTGCCGGATGTGTGGGCGATCGAGCAGATCTTCCCGATCGCGCCGATCGCGCGGCTGCACGAGGAACCCACCCGGCGCGGCGTGCTGGTCGACCTCACCTGCGACTCCGACGGCCGCATCGACCACTACGTCGACGCCGAGGGCGTGGACGTGAGCCTGCCGCTGCACGCGCTGCGCGAGGGCGAGAGCTACCGCCTGGGCATCTTCATGGTCGGCGCCTACCAGGAGACCCTGGGCGACATCCACAACCTGTTCGGCGACACCGACGCGGTGAACGTGCGCGTGGACGGCGACGGCTTCGCCTTCGCGCACACCCGCCGCGGCGACACCACCGACCTGATGCTCGACTACGTGGGCTACGACCTCGCCGCGCTGCGCGCGCGCTACCGCGAGCGCATCGCCGCCGCGGGCATCGCGGGCGAGGCGGCGGAGCAGCTGTACCGCACGCTCGACGGCGGCCTGACCGCGTACACCTACCTCGCCGACGACGGGAAGTGACGGGCCCATCCTCCCGATGCAGCCCGTGGCCGGCCGGAACGGCCCTGCCTGTCCGCAGCCATGCGTGGCATGCGCCGTGCCCGCGCTTTGCTCGTCATTCCGGCGCAGGCCGGAATCCAGTGACGGTATGGCCTGGGCAGGCGTAATCGCTACTGGATCCCGGCCTGCGCCGGGACGACGGCGAGGAAAGGCGGGGCGTAAGCGAAAATGCGGCCGTTGTGGTGATGCCGGAGCGAGCGAGGCGCGGCAAGCCGCGACACCCATCCCTGGCCTCGGTTGACGGCGACGGCGCGGAGTGGCCGGAGGTCCAACGGGAGGAGCCACGCCTGCTCCAAGGTGCCTCGAGCGTCAAGGCCCGTAGGGTCGGCGGGTCTCACTGGCCGTTTCTCTTGGCTGCTTCTCTTTGGGCCAGCAAAAGCCCGCCGCAGGCGAGCAACCTGGCCGCCAAGGCTGGCTAAGCGCAGGGCTTGAACATCGGATATTGCAGCCCGCGTGGCGTCGTCCGGGCCGATTGCAGACGAGCCGGATCGGCGCCACTTCCCGCGACAGCAGGCGGCGGCCCTGGCCCGCGACCGCCGGGCACAGGACGAACCTCAGCTCGTCCAGCAACCCGGCGACCGGCAGGGCCCGCCGCCGCGCCATGCCGCCCGGGGCGCCGACACGGGCCGCGCCGCCGCCCCCTTGCCCCAAAGCCTGATGGCGCCGTCACATCCGGCGCCTACAATGCGGGTCTCCCCACGCACGGAGTTCCCTCCATGAGCAGTCTCGACGGCAAGGCCGCCCTGATCACCGGCGCGGCCAGCGGCATCGGCAAGGCGATCGCGGAGCTGTACGCCAGGCACGGCGCCAAGGTGGCGATCTGCGACATCAACCAGCAGGCGGCGGACGCCACCGCGGCGGAAATCGTCAAGGCCGGCGGCCAGGCCGTCGGCATCGCCATGGACGTCACCGACGAGGCCGCGGTGAACGCCGGCACCGACAAGGTGGTGGAGACCTTCGGCGCGCTGGACATCCTGATCTCCAACGCCGGCGTGCAGATCATCAACCCGATCGACCAGTTCGCCTTCGCCGACTGGAAGAAGATGCTGGCGATCCACCTCGACGGCGGCTTCCTCACCACCAAGGCCGCGCTCAAGCACATGTACCGGGGCGACCGCGGCGGCATCGTGATCTACATGGGCTCGGTGCACTCGCACGAGGCGTCCAAGCTCAAGGCGCCCTACGTCACCGCCAAGCACGGCCTGCTCGGCCTGGCGCGCACGCTGGCGAAGGAGGGCGCCGCGCACAACGTGCGCGCGCACGTGATCTGCCCCGGCTTCGTGCGCACGCCGCTGGTGGAGAAGCAGATCCCCGAGCAGGCCAAGGAGCTGGGCATCAGCGAGGACGAGGTGGTGAAGAACGTGATGCTGAAGGACACGGTCGACGGCGTGTTCACCACGGTGGAGGACATCGCGCAGACCGCGCTGTACCTGGCCACCTTCCCGTCCGCCGCGCTGACCGGGCAGAGCATCGTGGTCAGCCACGGCTGGTACATGCAGTAGCGATGGCGGCCCGTGCGCAGAAGAGAGCGCGGCCGTCGCTGGCCGCGCGGGTGGCGCGCGACTACCGCCTGCTGGCGCTGGTGCTGCAGGGCGGCGGCGCGCTCGGCGCCTACCAGGCCGGCGTGTACGAGGGCCTGGAGGCCGAGGGGCTGGCCCCGCACTGGGTCGCCGGCATCTCGATCGGCGCGCTCAACGCCGCGATCATCGCGGGCAACCCGCCCGGGCGCCGGGTGCAGCGGCTGCGCGAGTTCTGGGAGACGGTGTGCCGCTCGCCGCTGTGGCCGTCGCCGCCGTCGCTGCCCTGGCTGGACGGCATCGACTGGCCCACGGCGGTGCGCACCGGCCTGAGCGGCGTGGCGGCCTGGCGCGCGCTGACCGAGGGGCAGGCCGGCTTCTTCACCCCGCGCGTGCCCTCGCCGCTGCTGCAGCCCCACGGCGCGCCGGACACCGCCAGCTGGTACGACACCGCGCCGCTGCGCGCCACGCTGGAGCGGCTGGCCGACTTCGAGCGGATCAACGACGCCCGCGCGATGCGCGTCTCGGTGGGCGCGGTGAACGTGCGCAGCGGCAACTTCGTCTACTTCGACAACACCAGGGAACGCCTGCGGCCGGAGCACTTCATGGCCTCCGGCGCGCTGCCGCCGGGCTTCCCGGCGGTGGAGATCGACGGCGAGTTCTACTGGGACGGCGGGCTGGTCTCCAACACGCCGCTGTACCGCGTGCTCACCGAGCAGGCGCACCGCAACGCGCTGGTGTTCCAGGTCGACCTGTGGCCGGCCCGCGGCGAGCTGCCGCGCGACATGGGCAGCGTGGCCGAGCGGGCGAAGGAGATCCAGTTCTCCAGTCGCACCCGCCTGGTCACCGAGTACATGCACCGCTGCCACCGCCAGCAGCGCCTGCTGCACGACCTGATGGCGCTGGTGCCGGCGGCGCGGCGCGGCGACCCGGCCTACCGCCGCGCCGAGCACGAGGCCAGCGGTGCGCTGACCAACCTGGTGCACCTGATCTACCGCGACCAGCCCTACGAGGGGCACTACAAGGACTACGAGTTCAGCGAGGCGAGCATGCGCCAGCACTGGAAGAGCGGCCTGGCGGACATGCGCCACACGCTGGCGCACCACGAATGGCTGGCGCTGCCCACGCGGGAGCATCCGTTCGTGACCCACGACGTGCACCGCACCTGACCGTTTTCCTGCGCTTGCGGCAGCGCCCTCTCCCCTCCGGGGAGAGGGCCGGGGTGAGGGGCCGGACTCGCGGCAAGCCGTGCTGCTCGTGTCCTCAGGGTCGTTCCCGATACACCTGCAACCCCGCCGCCGACTGGCTCACCGGCATGATCTCGATGCGGTTGACGTTGAGGTGCGGCGGCAGGTTGGCGATCCACCAGATCGTGCCGGCGATGTCCGCGGCGGTGATCGGGTGCGCGCCGGCGTAGAGCCGGTCGGAGGCGGCCTGGTCGCCGCCGGTGCGCACCAGGGTGAACTCGGTCTCGGCCATGCCCGGCTCCACCGAGGTCACGCGCACGCCGGTGCCGTGCAGGTCGGTGCGCAGGCCCAGCGAGAACTGCGCGACGAAGGCCTTGGTGCCGCCGTACACGTTGCCGCCCAGGTAGGGGTAGCTGCCGGCGATCGAGCCGAGGTTGACGATCGCGCCGCGCCGCTCGATCAGCGCGGGCAGCAGCAGGCGGGTCATCGTCACCAGCGCGGTGACGTTGGTGTCGATCATCTGCTTCCACTGCGCCAGGCTCGCCTGCTGCGCCGGCGCGGTGCCCAGCGCCAGGCCCGCGTTGTTGACCAGCAGGTCGATGCCGGCGAACTCCGCCGGCAGGCCGGCGACCGCGGCGCGCGTCGCCGCCTCGTCGCGGATGTCGAAGGCCAGCGCGTGCACGCGCTCGCGGCCGTGCGCGTCCACCAGCTGCTGCAGGCGCTCGGCGCGCCGGCCGCTGGCGATCACCCGCCAGCCACCTTCCACGAAGCGTTCCACGGTGGCGGCGCCGAACCCGGAGGTGGCGCCGGTGATCCAGGCGGTCTTGATGGTCATGCGGTGCAGTCTAGCCGGCGGCCGTTTCCCGGCGAAGCCCGCGAATGCGCGTTCCGCGCGAGGGGACCGCGCGGCGGCCCGTTGCGCGCCCGTCGCGGGCCGGGCCGGCCGCGAAAAGCGCGCGGCTTACCGCCCTTCCTTCAGCGCGATCGCGTTGATGCCCGCCGAGGCCAGCCGCTGCTTGGTCGCCTCCAGCTCGGTGGCCGAGCGGAACGGCCCCAGGCGCACGCGGTGGTAGATCTGGCCGCCCACGTTCACCGCCTGCACGTTGGCGACGAAGCCCTGCAGGGCGAGCTTGGCCTTCAGCGTCTCGGCGTCGCCGGGGTTGGGGAAGGCGCCGACCTGCAGCAGGTAGCCGCCGCCGGCCGCCGGCGGCGTCACCGCGGCGGCGGGCGCGGCGGTGACGTTCTCGCTGACCGCGCGCGGCGCGTTCGGCGGCGGGTTGGCCGCGGCCTGCGCGGCCTGCTGCGCCGCCTGCGCCTGCTGCTGGGCGGCCAGCTGCTTCTGCTGCTGCTCGGCGCGCGCCTGCGCGCTGATCTGCTCGTCGGGGATGCGCACCTCGCGCTCGGACAGCACCGAGTAGAAATCGTACTGCGGCTTCTTCGGCGCGCTGGCGGTGGCGGTCGGCTCCAGGCCGGCGTCGCCGCCGCGCTGGGCGGTGGCCTGCGGGTTGGGCTGCGGGCCGGTCGGCGCCATCGGCAGCAGCGACTTGCGCAGCAGCACGGCCACCACCAGGGCGCCGATCAGGATGCCGACGAGGATACCGGCCCAGCCGGGAAACCCGCCGCTGCGGTTGCGCACGGCCTGCCGGCCCTTGCCCTTGCGTGCTGCCATTTACATCTTCTCCGGGGCGCTCAGGCCCAGCAGATCCAGCCCGTTGCGGATGACCTGGCGCGTGGCGACGGCGAGCGTGACGCGCGCGTCGCGCAGTCCGGCGTCGTCCACGATCCACTTGTGCTCGTGATAGTAGCTGTGCAGCGCGCCGGCGAGCTCGCGCAGGTATTGCGCGATCAGGTGCGGTTCCAGATTCGCGGCGGCCGCCTCGACCACCTCCGGGTAGCGCGACAGCTCGGTGAGCAGGGCCTGCTCGTGCGCGCTGTCCAGCCGCGCGAGCCGGGCGGCGCCGGCCTGCAGGTCCACCGGCGGCAGGCCGCGCTCGGCCAGCTCCTCCAGCACGCGGCAGACGCGGGCGTGCGCGTACTGGATGTAGTACACCGGGTTGTCGTTGCTCTGCGAGCGCGCCAGGTCGATGTCGAACACCAGCTGCGAGTCGGCCTTGCGCGCGATCAGGAAGTAGCGCGTGGCGTCGCGGCCGGCCTCGTCGATCAGGTCGCGCAGGGTGACGTAGGAGCCGGCGCGCTTGGAGATCTTCACCTCCTCGCCGCCGCGCATCACCGTCACCATCTGGTGCAGCACGTACTCGGGCCAGCCCTTGGGGATGCCGCAGTCCAGCGCCTGCAGGCCGGCGCGCACGCGCGCCAGCGAGCCGTGGTGGTCCGAGCCCAGCTCGGTGATCGCGCGCTCGTAGCCGCGCAGCCACTTGGAGCGGTGGTAGGCGACGTCCGGCACGAAGTAGGTGTAGCTGCCGTCGGACTTGCGCATCACGCGGTCCTTGTCGTCGCCGAAGTCGGTGGTGCGCAGCCACAGCGCGCCGCCTTCCTCGTAGGTGTGGCCGTGGGCGACCAGCTCGCGCACGGTCTCCTCCACCTTGCCGCTGCTGTACAGCGAGGACTCCAGGAAGTACACGTCGAAGGCGACGCCGAAGGCCTTGAGGTCGAGGTCCTGCTCGCGGCGCAGGTAGGCCACGGCGAACTGGCGGATCGCCTCGAGGTCGTCCGGGTCCCTCGCGCCGGTGACCACGTGGCCTTCCACCTCCACGCTGTCGCCGGCCAGGTAGGCCTTGGCCACGTCGGCGATGTAGTCGCCGCGGTAGCCGTCCTCCGGCCAGCCGGCGTCGCCCGGTGCCAGCCCGCGCGCGCGCGCCTGGGTGGACACGGCCAGGTTGTGGATCTGCACGCCGGCGTCGTTGTAGTAGAACTCGCGCTTGACGTTCCAGCCGGTGGCCGCGAGCAGGCGGCTGAGGCAGTCGCCGATCGCCGCGGCGCGGCCGTGACCCACGTGCAGCGGGCCGGTCGGGTTGGCCGAGACGAACTCCACCCCCGCGGTGCGGCCGCCGCCGCTCGCGTTGCGACCGTAGCCGTCGCCCTGGTCGAGGATGCGCTGCACCTCGGCGTGGTAGGCGCCGGGGGCGAGGAAGAAGTTGACGAAGCCCGGCCCGGCGATCTCGACGCGCTCCACCAGCGCGTTGGCCGGCAGCGCCGCCACCAGCTTCTCCGCCAGCTCGCGCGGCTTGGCGCGCGCCGGCTTGGCCAGCAGCATCGCCGCGTTGGTGGCGAAGTCGCCGTGCTCGCGGCTGCGCGCGCGCTCCACCACGAAGCCGGGCAGGTCGAGGTCGGCGGGCAGGACGGCATCCTGCTGCAGGGTGCGGATGGCCGCGAGGACGAGGTCGCGCAGCTGTTCTTTCACGGGGCGGGGTCTGACGGCAATGGAACCGCCAATCCTAGCAGAGCGCCGCCGGCGGGCGGCCGCCCGCCATGCCCCGCCCGCGGACCGGCGCCCAGGCTGCTGCGGCGCGGGAGCCAGCCTGTGGATAAGTTTGTGGGGAAAATGGCAGCGGCGGCCGGCGAGGCGGGCGCGACGGCCTTTTGACGCCCGTTCGTCCCAAAAAAATCCTTTGGATAAAAAGGCTTGGATCAAACTTGTGGTGCGGCATGGGAGATTTTTCCGCCAAGCGGGCCTTCCGCCGCTTTGTGCATAAGTCCGGCCGGCGCATCGAGGTGGCTCCGGGTCATGCCCCTGTCATGTCGCGTTGCGACACTGCGCGGGTGTCCACCGGGGTCCTCCCGCCGGTGCGACACCGGAGCCGTGTCCCACCCTCCCCGGGGCGACGGCCGGACGGCGCGGCTCCCCACCGCGCCGTTTTTTTTGCGCGGCGGCCTAGAGCCTGTTCGCGCGCCTCCCGTACCCGCAGGGAGCTGACTGCGCGTGGGCCAAGGAAGCGCGAAGGAGTGGACGCCGGTCCGCGACGCGGCGCGGCATGGAGGAAGCAGGGCGAGGGTCCGGGCATCGCGGCCGGAGACCGCTCCCACCAGGCTTGCGAGGCTCCCTGTGGGAGCGGCTTCCGGCCGCGATCGACCTGCCCGGCGCTCTTCCCCGGAAGATTTTGAGCAGACCCCTACAGCAGGCCGCGGGCGGCCATCGAGACCGGCTCGCCGGCACCGATCACCAGGTGGTCCAGCACGCGCACGCCCACCAGCTGCAGCGCGTCGCGCAGCTCGCGGGTGATCGCGCGGTCGGCGGCGCTGGGCTCGGCGACGCCGCTGGGGTGGTTGTGCGCGAAGATCACCGCGCAGGCATTGTGCCGCAGGCAGGCGCGCACCACCTCGCGCGGGTGCACGCTGGCGCCGTCCACGGTGCCGCGGAACAGCTCCTCGAAGGCCAGCACGCGGTGGCGGTTGTCCAGGTACAGGCAGCCGAACACCTCGTAGGGCAGGTGGCGCAGCCGCGCGCGGAGGAAGTCGGCGCTGTCGCGCGGGCTGCTCAGGCTCGGGCGCCGCTCCAGCTGTTCGGCGAGGCTGCGCCGCGCCAGCTCCAGCGCGGCGGCGAGGCGGGCGCGCTTGGCCGGCCCCAGGCCGGCGACGCGGATGTCCTGCTCGGTGCGCCCGAGCAGGGAGGCCAGGCCGCCGCTCGACAGCAGCAGCTCGCGGCCCAGCGCGATGGCGTCCTTGCCGCGCACGCCGCTGCCCAGCAGCACGGCCAGCAGCTCGGCGTCGGACAGCGTGGTGCTGCCGTGCGCCAGCAGCTTCTCGCGGGGGCGTTCCCTCTCCGGCCAGTGACGGATGCTCATCCCTCCAGCTTGCCCGGCGGGGGTGTGACGGCGGCAGCGGGAAACGCGGACGAATCCGGTAAGCTACGGACGATCCACCGTCAGCGCCGACTTACACATGAGCCTAGCCAACCGCCGCATCCTGCTCGGCGTGTCGGGCGGCATTGCCGCCTACAAGTCCTGCGAGCTGGTTCGCCGCCTGCGCGAGCAGGGCGCCGAGGTGCGCGTGGTGATGACCGAGGGCGCCACCCACTTCGTCGGCACGGCGACCTTCCAGGCATTGTCCGGCCAGCCGGTGCGGGTGAGCCTGTGGGACGAGTCGGCCGAGGCGGCGATGGGCCACATCGAGCTGGCGCGCTGGGCCGAGCGCATCCTGGTCGCGCCCGCCAGCGCCGACGTGATCGCGCGGCTGGCCCACGGCCACGCCGACGACCTGCTCACCACGCTGTGCCTGGCCAGCGCCGCGCCGCTGTACCTGGCGCCGGCGATGAACCAGCAGATGTGGGCGCACCCGGCGGTGCAGGCCAACCTGGCCGCGCTGCGCGAGCGCGGCGTGCGCATGCTGGGCCCGGCGGCGGGCGAGCAGGCCTGCGGCGACGTGGGCTCCGGCCGCATGCTGGAGCCGCACGAGCTGCGCGACGCGCTGGCCGCCTCCTTCGGCGGCGGCGCGCTGGCCGGGCTGAAGGTGGTGGTCAGCGCCGGCCCCACCTACGAGGACATCGACCCGGTGCGCTTCATCGGCAACCGCAGCTCGGGGAGGATGGGCTTCGCGGTGGCCGAGGCGGCCGCCGCGGCCGGCGCCGCGGTGACCCTGGTGGCCGGCCCGGTGAGCCTGCCCACGCCGGCCGGCGTGGCGCGCCGCGTCGACGTGCGCAGCGCCGCGCAGATGCAGGCGGCGGTGCTGGAGGCCGCGCGCGACGCGCAGATCTACGTCGGCGCGGCGGCGGTCGGCGACTACCGGCCGCAGCAGGTGGCCGAGCGCAAGCTCAAGAAGCAGGCCGGCGCCGACCTGGTGCTGCAGCTGGCGGAGAACCCGGACATCCTGGCCACGCTGGCGGCGCAGCCGGCGCCGCCGTTCCTGGTCGGCTTCGCCGCCGAGACGCACGAGGTGGCCGCGTACGCGCAGGACAAGCTGCGCCGCAAGAAGCTGGACATGATCGCCGCCAACGAGGTCGGCGGGGGCCGCGGCTTCGAGGCCGGCGACAACGCGCTCACCCTGTACTGGCCGGACGGCTCGCTGGAGCTGGCGCGCACCTCCAAGGCGGCGCTGGCGCGGCGGCTGGTCGAGCAGGTCGCGGCGCGCTACCGGGCGGTGCGCGGATGAGCGGCGCGCCGTCGATCGAGGTGGAACTGAAGATCCTCGACCCGCGCCTGGGCGCGGAGATTCCCCTGCCCGCGCCGGCCACCGCCGGCAGCGCCGGCATGGACCTGCGCGCCGCGCTGCACGAGCCGCTGACCCTGGCGCCGGGCGACAGCGCGCTGGTGCCGAGCGGGCTGGCGCTGCACATCGGCGACCCGGGCTGGTGCGCGCTGGTCGTGCCGCGCTCGGGCCTGGGCCACAGGCAGGGGCTGGTGATGGGCAACCTGGTCGGCGTGATCGACGCCGACTACCAGGGGCCGCTGCTGATTTCCTGCTGGAACCGCGGCCGCGAGCCGGTCACCATCGCGCCGGGCGACCGCATCGCCCAGCTGCTGCTGGTGCCGGTGGCGCAGCCGCGGCTGAAGCTGGTGGACGAGTTTGCGCCCTCGCAGCGGGGCGGGGGCGGTTTCGGATCGACAGGCCTGCGTTGAGCCTCCGGGGGAGAAGGCATGAGGGCAAGGTTCGGAAGGGGGGAAGTCGACTGGCGGCGCCTGCTGCCGCTGGCCGCCGGCACGCTGCTGGTGCTGCTGGGCCTGTTCTGCGCCTGGCAGGCCTGGCTGATCGCCGACGAGGGCAGCGCCAACGAGCGCGTGCACCGCGCGCAGGACCAGCTGGTGCAGTCGCTCGGCGCGGAGATCGCCGCCGAGCGCGCGCGCGCCGCCGAGGCGGTGGGCTCGGTCGACCCCGTGGTGCGGGGCGATCCCGCCCTGCTCGCCGCCGCGGTGCGCCGCCGCCTGCCGGAGGCGCTGGCGGTGGAGGTCTACAGCGCCGGCCTGGACGAGGTGCTGCACGCCAACTACCGCGAGTTCGGCTACGCCAAGGCGGCCCAGCTGCTGGCCGCGCAGACCGCCGAGGGCGCGCCGCCGATGCAGAGCGTGAACGCCGCCGGCGGGCGCCGGCTGAGCCTGGTGCTGCCGTCGGGGCCGGCCGGCCGGCCGCAGGCCTGGGTCTGGCTGGAGCTGCCGTTCGCGCCGCTGCAGCAGCGTTTCGCCGCCGTTCCGCCGGCGGGCGGCAGACTGGAGCTTCGCCAGGGCGACGAACGCGGCCAGCTGAGCCTGCTGACCGCGGGCGCCGCCTCGGCGACGGCCGAGGCGCTGGCCAGGCCGGTGCCCGGCAGCAGCTTCAGCGTCGGCGTCGCCCTGCCGGAGGCCTTCATCGTGCTGCCGCGCAGCTGGTCGCTGGCGGCGCTGCTGGCCCTGCTGGGGCTGGGCGGCGGCGGTTATCTGCTGTGGCTGCGCGCGCGGTCGCGCGTGCCGCCGGAGCCTGCCATGGAACCCGAGGAGATCATGTTGTCCGACGTGAAAGTGAACAAGCCCGAGCCGCCCAAGCCGGCGGCGCGGGAGGCGGCCCGGCCGCCGGCGGCCAGCCCGGCCGAGGTCGACCCGAGCATCTTCCGCGCCTACGACGTGCGCGGCGTGGTCGGCAAGACGCTGACCCGCGGCGTGGCCAAGGCGCTGGGCCAGGCGATCGGCACGGTGATGCGCGAGAAGGGCCTGCGCGAGATCGTGGTCGGCCGCGACGGCCGCCTGTCCGGCCCGGAGCTGGCCGGCGCGCTGGCCGACGGCCTGCGCGCGGCCGGCGTCGACGTGATCGACGTCGGTGCCGCGCCCACGCCGGTGATCTACTACGCCGCCTACCGCTTCAACACCGGCAGCTGCGTCGCCGTCACCGGCAGCCACAACCCGCCCGACTACAACGGCTTCAAGATCGTGGTCGGCGGCGAGACGCTGTCGGAGGACGCGATCAAGGACCTGTACCGGCGCATCGCCTCCGGCGCGCTGGAGGGCGGCGGCCAGGGCGGCCTGCGCCACGTCGACGTGGTGCCCGACTACATCGAGCGGATCACCTCCGACGTGCAGGCCGAGCGCCGCCTCAAGGTGGTGGTGGACTGCGGCAACGGCATCCCCGGCGCGGTGGCGCCGCAGGTGCTGGAGGGCATCGGCTGCGAGGTGATCCCGCTGTACTGCGAGGTCGACGGCAGCTTCCCCAACCACCATCCCGACCCGTCCGACCCGCACAACCTGGAGGACCTGATCCTCGCGGTGAAGCAGACCGGCGCCGACCTCGGCGTGGCCTTCGACGGCGACGGCGACCGCCTCGGCGTGGTGACCAGGGACGGCGAGATCATCTTCCCCGACCGCCTGCTGATGCTGTTCGCGCGCGACGTGCTGTCGCGCCAGCCGGGCGCCACCGTCATCTACGACGTCAAGTGCACCGGCCACCTCAAGGGCCAGGTGCTCGACGCCGGCGGCAGCCCGCTGATGTGGCGCACCGGCCACTCGCTGATCAAGGCCAAGATGCGCGAGACCGGCGCCGAGCTGGCCGGCGAGATGAGCGGCCACTTCTTCTTCAAGGAGCGCTGGTACGGCTTCGACGACGGCATCTACGCCGGCGCGCGGCTGCTGGAGATCCTCGCCGGCGACCTGGAGGAGCGCACCCCGGAGCAGATCTTCGCCACCCTGCCCAAGGGCGTCTCCACGCCGGAGCTGAAGATCGAGCTGGCCGAGGGCGAGCACTACCGCTTCATCGAGCAGTTCCGCGCCAAGGCCGGCTTCGGCGACGCCACGCTGACCACCATCGACGGCGTGCGCGCCGACTGGCCGGACGGCTGGGGCCTGGTGCGCGCCTCCAACACCACGCCGGTGCTGGTGCTGCGCTTCGACGCCGACAACGCGGTGGCGCTCAAGCGCATCCAGCAGGCCTTCCGCGAGCAGCTCTACCTGGTGGACCCCAAGCTCAAGCTGCCGTTCTGAGGCGGTCTTGAGGAGCGCGCGGGAAACGGAAAGGGCCGGCCATGCCGGCCCTTTCGCCGTTCCGGGTGCAGCATCGGGGCCGCTGGCGGTCTCGCGTCGGGTCGATCGCGGCCGGAGGCCGCTCCCACAGGGGTCTCGCCGGCCTTGTGGGAGCGGCCTCCGGCCGCGAGGCCCGAACCATCGCCCCACGCTCGCCATGCCGCGCCATCGCGCAGCCGGCGTCCACTTCCTCGTGCTTCCCTGGCCTGCGCGCAGTCGGCTCCCCGTGGAGCGCGGGGAGAGATGAAACAGGCCCTCAGGCCGGCGGTTGCTGCGCCGCCTTCAGCTCGCGGTAGCGCTTGAGCTGCGCCGCGGCCTGCTGCTCGGCGGCCGCGCGCGCGGCCTGCTCGCGCTCCAGCGCGTTGCGCTGGCCGGCCACGATGTTGCGCTGCTCGGCGATGCGGTCGTTGAGGAACTTCGGCACCGGCTGCTTGGCGCGCTCCAGGTCGCCGGCGCGGGTCAGCAGGTCGGTCAGCGTCTTCTCCTGGCTGCGCAGGTTGATCCGCGTGGTGTTGATCTGCTGGTCGATGGTGTCCAGCTGGTCCTGCTGGGCGCGCTGGAAGGCGGCCTCGTCGGGGTAGGCCACCAGCATCTGCTCCTCGGCGCGTCGCTGCGCCTCCGCGGCGCGCTGCGCGGCGGCCTGCTGCGCCGCCAGCTTCTGCTGCGCGGCGCGCTCCTCGGGGGTGAGCTGGCGCGGCACGTGCTGCACCACCATGCCCTGGTCGTTGACCAGGTCGTAGCCGAACTTCATCGCCTCGGCGGTGAGGCTGTCGCTGAAGTGCGGCAGGCCCTTGTCGTCCACCCACTTGTAGCGGATGCCGCCGGTGCCGCCCGGCTGCTGGGCATGGGCGGTGCAGGCCGCGGCCAGGACGATGGCGGCGGCGATCGAGATCGGCTTGCGCATGGACTCCCTCCTGCCGGCCAGTATAGCCGGCCGCCAGGCACGGCCACCGCGGCGCGACGCGGCCGCCGGCGCGCAGTGTGACCGGGTTGGCGGCCGCCCTCAGCCCGCCACGCCGTAGCGCTCGCGGTAGGCCAGCAGGCGGGCATGCTCGGCGGCCAGCTCGGGCCGCTCGCCGGCGTAGGCGAGCACGTCGGCGAAGGTGGCGATGGCGATCACCGGGATGCCGTAGTCGCGCGTCACCTCCTGCGCGGCGGACAGCTCGCCCTGGCCGCGCTCCTGGCGGTCCAGCGCGATCAGCACGCCGGCGGGCGTGGCGCCGTGCGCGCGGATCAGCGCCAGCGACTCGCGCACCGCGGTGCCGGCGGTCATCACGTCGTCGACGATCAGCACGCGGCCCTGCAGCGGCGCGCCGACCAGCACGCCGCCCTCGCCGTGGTCCTTGGCTTCCTTGCGGTTGTAGGCCCAGGGCAGGTCGCGGCCGTGGCGGTCGGCCAGCGCGATCGCGGCGGTGGCGGCCAGCGCGATGCCCTTGTAGGCCGGGCCGAACAGCATGTCGGCGGCGATGCCGGACTTCTCCACCGCCGCCGCGTAGGCGCGGCCGAGCCGGGCCAGCGCGGCGCCGGAGTCGATCCGGCCCAGGTTGAAGAAGTACGGGCTGGCCCGCCCGGACTTGAGGGTGAATTCGCCGAAGCGCAGCACCTCGCGCTGCAGGGTGAGCTCGATGAAGTCGCGCTGGTAGTCGTGCATGGGGTCGCGTCGCGGTGGAGGGAAGGATGTCCGGCGGGCGGCCATGATATCGCCCCGGCGCGCCGCGTCGCGGTTGCTATGATGGCCGCCGGTTCCCGGGAGCGACGCATGCGCATCATCAGCTTCAACGCCAACGGCATCCGCTCGGCCGCCAGCAAGGGCGTGTTCGACTGGCTGCGCGCGCAGCGCGCCGACGTGGTGTGCCTGCAGGAGACCAAGGCGCAGGAGGACCAGCTCGGCGACCCGCAGTTCCGCCCCGACGGCCACCATTGCTTCTACCGCGACGCCAGCAGCAAGAAGGGCTACAGCGGCGTGGCGATCTATGCGAAGCGCGAGCCGGACGAGGTGCTCACCACGCTGGGCTGGGAACCGTTCGACAACGAGGGGCGCTACATCGAGGCGCGCTTCGGCAGGCTTAGCGTGGTGTCGCTGTACGTGCCCTCCGGCTCCTCCGGCGAGGAGCGCCAGCAGTTCAAGTTCAAGGTGATGGACTGGCTCGCGCCGATCCTCGACGCCTGGCTCGGGAGCGGCCGCGACTACGTGCTGTGCGGCGACTGGAACATCGTGCGCAGCGCCAAGGACATCAGGAACTGGAAGTCCAACCAGAAGAACTCCGGCTGCCTGCCGGAGGAGCGCGCCTGGCTCAACGAGCTGGTCGAGCGGCGCGGCTGGGTGGACAGCTACCGCACGCTGCACCCCGAGGGCGAGGACTACACCTGGTGGTCCAACCGCGGCCGCGCGCGCGAGAACGACGTGGGCTGGCGCATCGACTACCAGATCGTCACGCCGGGCCTGCGCGAGCGGCTGAAGAGCTGCTCGATCTACCGCGCGCAGCGCTTCTCCGACCACGCGCCGTACACCGTCGACTATGCCGACTGAGGGCGCGCCGCCGGCCGCCGCGCCGGGCCGCGGCTGGCGCGTGCTCAGCGTCGGCCTGCTCGGCTTCTCCTCCGGGCTGCCGCTGGCGCTCTCGCTGAGCACGCTGCAGGCGTGGTTCACCACCGCGGGGCTGAGCCTGAAGGCGATCGGCTGGGTCACCCTGATCGGCCAGGCCTACGTGTTCAAGTTCCTGTGGGCGCCGCTGCTGGACCGCCTGCCGCTGCCGTTCCTGGGCCGGCGCCGCGGCTGGATCCTGCTGATGCAGCTCCTGTGCGGCGGCGCGCTGCTGGCGATGAGCGCCTACACGCCGCAGGGCGCGGCCACCACCATCGCCTTCTTCGCGGTGCTGCTGGCGTTCGCCTCGGCCACCCAGGACATCGCCTACGACGCCCACCGCACCGACCTGCTGCCGCCGGCCGAGCGCGGCTGGGGCACGGCGTTCTCGCAGGGCGGCTACCGCCTGGCGATGCTGGTGTCCGGCGCGCTGGCGCTGATCCTGGCCGACCGCGTCGGCTGGGCCTGGACCTACCGGCTGATGGGCGCGCTGATGCTGGCGGCGACGCCGGTCACCCTGTGCTCGCCCGACGCGCCCGACGAGCGGCCCGCGCGCAGCTTCGCCGAGGCGGTGGTCGAGCCGTTCGCGGACTTCTTCCGCCGCTACGGCGCGCTGGCGCTGGCCTGGCTGGCGCTGATGGTGCTGTACAAGCTGTGCGACGCCTTCGCGCTGTCGCTGTCCACCACCTTCCTGCTGCGCGTGCCGCAGTTCACGCTGACCCAGGTCGGCACGGTCAGCAAGACCTTCGGACTGGTCGCCGGTCTGCTCGGCGCGCTGGCCGGCGGCTGGGTGGTGACGCGGCTGCGGCTGTACCACGCGCTGCTCGCGCTGGGCGTGGCGCAGGCGCTGGTGAACCTGGGCTACATCTGGCTGGTGCACAGCGGGCCGGACGTCGCCGCGATGGCCACGGTGGTGTCGGCCGAGTATTTCTTCAGCGGCTTGGGCAGCACCGCCTTCGTGGTGCTGGTGACGGCGCTGTGCAACGTGCGCTTCTCCGCCACGCAGTACGCGCTGCTGTCGGCGCTGTCGGCGGTGGGGCGGGTGTTCCTGGGGCCGCTGGCGGCCTGGCTGGTACCGCGGGTGGGCTGGTCCATGTTCTTTGCGATCACCGCGCTCTCGGCCATCCCCGGCCTGCTGCTGGTGGTGGCGCTGCGCCGGGCGATCGCCGCGGCCGAGCTCACCCGGTCACACTGAGACTGCCAACCGCGCCACGGATCGGCGCGGGGCCTGTTCCGGCAGGGGGCGGCTGTGCCACGATCCGCCGCGCAGGGGGTGTATGGGAATGGATGGGAGCGCGCGCTCGTGCCGGACCTCGTCATACGCCATATCGACACGCTGATGGCCGAGCGCATCAAGGCGCTGGCCAAGGAACGGCAGTGGTCGATCAACGACGTGGTGCTCAACGCCCTGCGCAGCGGCCTGGGCATGAGCGCCGCCGGGCAGATTTCCGCCGAGACCCTGGTCGATCCCGGCAGCCTGGTGCTGGCCGGGCATTGGGACGCGAAGGAGAAGGCCGCCTTCCAGGAGGCGATGCAGGCGCTCTCGCTGACGCCGCCGACCCAGCTCGCGCCGGAGCAGGGCCGCTAGCCGTCCCGCGGCGCCAGGTGCAGCGCGCCGAGCACGCGCGGGCCGCGCGCGCCGGTGACGGCGGGCAGGTTGCCGGGCCGGCCGAGCACGCGCTGGCGCGCCAGCCAGGCGAAGGCGGTGGCTTCCAGGTAGTCCGGGTCGACGCCGTGCTCCGCGGTGCTGCGCACCGCGCGCGGCGCGAGCAGCGCGCGCAGGCGCGCCAGCAGCAGCGGGTTGTGCACGCCGCCGCCGCAGACCAGCACGTCCTCGGCCGCGGCGGCGTGGCGCGCGATCGCCTCGGCCACGCTGCGCGCGGTGAGCTCCAGCAGGGTGGCCTGCACGTCGGCCGGCGCCAGCGCGGCCGCGCGCGGCTGCCGCTCCAGCCAGGCCAGGTGGAAATGCTCGCGGCCGGTGCTCTTGGGCGGCGGCAGGGCGAAGTAGGGATCGGCCAGCAGCGCGTCCAGCAGCGCGGCGTCGACGCGGCCGGCGGCGGCGAAGGCGCCGTCGCGGTCGAACGGCTCGCCGCGGTGGCGCAGGCACCAGGCGTCGAGCAGCCCGTTCGCCGGGCCGGTGTCGAGGCCGAGCACGCCGCCGTCGGCGCCGAGCACGGTGATGTTGGCGATGCCGCCCAGGTTCAGCACCACCCGCGCATGGCCGGGACGGGCCAGCAGCATGGCGTGCAGCGCGGGCAGCAGCGGCGCGCCCTGGCCGCCGGCGGCGACGTCGGCGCGGCGGAAGTCGGCGGCCACGTCGATGCCGCAGCGTTCCGCGATCACGCTGGGATCGCCCAGCTGCAGGGTGAAGGGGAGCTCGCCCTGCGGGCGGTGGCGGACGGTCTGGCCGTGCGAGCCGATCGCGCGCACGGCGCGCGCTTCCACGCCGCAGCGCGCGAGCAGGGCCTGCGCGGCGTCGGCGAAGCAGCGGCCGATGGTGACGTCGAGCCGGCCGAAGGCGTCCAGGTCGAGCGCGCCTTCGCCCTGCGCCACGGCGAGGATGCACGCGCGCAGCTCGTGCGGCCAGGGATGGGTGAGCGCGCCGTGCAGCCGCGGCGCGGCGTCGGCGAAGGAAACCAGCGCGGCGTCGATGCCGTCCGCGCTGGTGCCGGAGATCAGGCCGAGATACGGCGCCGCGGCGTCGTCCACGCGGCGTCAGTCGTCGTTGCGCGCGGTGGAGCCGAGCCGGGCGAGCTTGATGTTGGCGTCCAGTGCCTTCAGTCGCGCCAGCTGCGGCTGCACCACCTCGGCCTTGAAGCGCGCCAGCTGCGCCGCGGGCAGCGGCTCGGGCTTGGGCAGGGTCACCGTCTGCGGGTCGCGCTGCACGCCGTTGACGCGGAATTCGTAGTGCAGGTGCGGGCCGGTGGCCAGGCCCGTCATGCCGACGTAGCCGATCACCTGGCCCTGGCTCACGTGCTGGCCCACGCGCTCGCTGGCGAAGCGCGACATGTGGCCGTAGGCGGTGCTGATGGTGCCGTTGTGCTGGATGACCACGAAGTTGCCGTAGCCGTTCATCCAGCCCTTGAACTTGATCACGCCGTCGCCGGCGGCGTGGATCGGCGTGCCGGTCGGCGCGGCGTAGTCCACGCCCTTGTGCGCGCGCATGCGGCCGAGGATCGGGTGCAGCCGCGCCACGCTGAAGGTGGAGGAGATGCGGGTGAAGTCCACCGGGATGCGCAGGAACGACTTCTGGATCGGCCGGCCGTCCTCGCTGAACCAGCCGTAGCTGCCGTCGGCCTTGCGGAAGCGGTAGGCGGTGTAGCGACGGCCCTGGTTGACGAACTCCGCGGCGATGATGTCGCCCTCGGCGAGGTAGCTGCCGTCGCGGTACACGTCGTCGTAGACCACGGTGAAGCTGTCGCCCTCGCGCAGGTCCTGCACGAAGTCGATGTCGTACTTGAACAGGTCCGCCAGCTTGCCGACCATCGCCGCGCTCATGCCGGCCTTGGCGCCGGCGGCGAACAGCGAGCTGTCGATGGTGCCGTGCGCCACGTGCTCGCGGCGCTCCATCTCGCGCGCCTGCACGACCAGCGTGGGCTTGGCGCCGTCGAAGCGCACGGTGGCGCGGCTGGCCTGGTCCTTGTCGAAGCGGAAGCCGCGCAGGCCGCCGTCGTTGCCGAGCAGGAAGTCGAACTCCTGGTGCGGGCGGATGTTGTGCAGCGCGCTGGCCGCGCCGCCGGCCGCGTCCATCACCCGCTGCAGGTCGGCCAGGCTCAGGCCCTGGCCCTGGAAGATGTCCGACAGCGTCTGGCCCGGCTGCACCTGCACCACGCGCCAGTCCTCCACCGTCGGCGCCTGCATGGTCGCGGCCGGCGCCTTGGGCAGGGCCAGCGGCAGCAGGTCGTGCGCGGGCGCGGTGGCTTCCGGGCGCATCGCGCTGGCCCAGGCCGGCAGGATGAAGCCGGACAGCGCGGTGATCAGCAGCGCGGTGCCGGCGAGCACCCAGCGCTCGCGGTGCCAGCAGATCGGCTCGCCGTCATGGTGGCTGAAGGACCAGTGCGCGCACCGTTCGTAGAAGCGGGAGTGGCGTCGCTGCGCCTTGCGGCGGATGGCCTGTTTGCGCGCCGCACGCGCGATCTGCTTGCCCTCACCCATGCCCTGTCTGCCCCGTGTTGCGAACTGCCAGCGGCCGGTACCATAACGGCCTTGTGGAAATGGCGTCAACGCCTTTTCGATCAAAGGTTTGCGTGCATCTTCTGATTAACGCACAATTAACGCCTTGACGCTCCCCTAAGGGTGGTCTAACGGCCGCCTCCACCCGGTCCTTGAGGAAGGCATGAACGCATTCGAGCAGGCGCTGGCCACCATCGCGCGTGGCGCCGACGAGATCATCAAGCAGGAAGAGCTGGCCGAGCGCCTCAGGCGCGGACGCCCGCTGCGCATCAAGGCCGGCTTCGACCCCACCGCGCCGGACCTGCACCTGGGCCACACCGTGCTGCTCAACAAGATGCGCCAGTTCCAGGACCTGGGGCACCAGGTGATCTTCCTGATCGGCGACTTCACCGGGATGATCGGCGACCCCACCGGCAAGAACGTCACGCGCAAGCCGCTCAGCCGCGAGGACGTGCTGGCCAACGCCGAGACCTACGCCAGCCAGGTGTACAAGGTGCTCGACCGGGAGCGCACCGAGGTGCGCTTCAACTCCGAGTGGTTCGGCAAGATGGGCGCGGCCGACATGGTCAGGCTCGCCGCGCAGCACACCGTCGCGCGCATGCTCGAGCGCGACGACTTCGCCAAGCGCTACGCCGCGCAGCAGCCGATCGCCATCCACGAGTTCCTCTACCCGCTGGTGCAGGGCTACGACTCGGTGGCGCTGCAATGCGACGTCGAGCTCGGCGGCACCGACCAGAAGTTCAACCTGCTGATGGGCCGCGCGCTGCAGGAGCACTTCGGCCAGCCGCCGCAGATCGTGCTCACCATGCCGCTGCTCGAAGGCCTGGACGGCGTGCACAAGATGTCCAAGTCGCTGGGCAACTACATCGGCATCAACGAGCCGGCGATCGACATCGTCACCAAGACCATGAAGATCGACGACGCGCTGATGTGGCGCTGGTTCGAGCTGCTCAGCTTCGAGGTCTCGCTGGACGAGCTGGCGCGCATGAGGCGCGACGTCGAGAACGGCGCGCTCAACCCGCGCGACGCCAAGCTGCGCCTGGCGCGCGAGCTGGCCGCGCGCTTCCACGACGCGGCCGCGGCGGAACAGGCCATCGCCGGCTGGCACGCGGTGGTGCGCGGCGAGGGCGACACCTCGCTGCTGCCGCTCAGCGAGATCGTGGTGCCTGCCGAAGGCCTGCGCCTGCCCGCGCTGCTCACCGCGGCCGG
Organism: Fulvimonas soli; assembly: GCF_003148905.1. Classification (GTDB taxonomy): domain Bacteria; phylum Pseudomonadota; class Gammaproteobacteria; order Xanthomonadales; family Rhodanobacteraceae; genus Fulvimonas; species Fulvimonas soli. The sequence goes on from NZ_QGHC01000002.1 coordinate 410,564, forward strand.
GCTCACCGCCAGCAACTCGGAGGCGAACCGCAAGCTCAAGGAGCGCGCGGTGCGCATCGACGCCGAGGTGGTGGAGGACGCGCAGCGCAGCTTCGCCGCCGGCTTCGAGGGCGTGCTGCAGGTGGGCAAGCGCAACTTCGCGCGCGTGCGGCTCAAGTCGGCCTGACGCGCGCGCCGCGCCCGTCGCGCAGATTTTTTCGGCCGGCGCGCTTGCCAAAGGCGGCGCGCCTCTCTACCATTCGCCGCCCTCGCCGCCGCATCCCCGGCACGGCAACTCCCTCGCCGACGAAATTCTCTCGCGATGGTGTTGACGGCCCCCAAAAGGGATGTAGAATGGCGGGCTCACCGGGACGAAAGGTTCCGGAGCGGTTCTGAAGAGGGAGCCGCAAGTGATTGATCTTTGACAGTGTGCACAGGTGACTTGTGTGGGCGCCTTGCGGTGGACGGGATGACTGTCCACAGATGCAAGCGTCCAAC
>NZ_QGHC01000003.1 GCF_003148905.1 Fulvimonas soli
ACCCGACTGCCCACCACCAAGGACCGTGACATCAACAGCCTGCTGCCACTGGCATAGCTGAGGTCCGGGGGTAGGTGGCTTCGGCGCACGCTTACGCTCGATCTCTTCCTCATCGCAGTTGCCGTGCTCGGCGATTGACGAGGAACTTCATATACGCGTATGGCTCCATCGAATCAGTGGTCAGCACCAGCGGCATGACCAGCCCTCACCGGAATTGATGTTCAGCCCGTCCGGAATCCGCGGGCGCGGCGCCACCGCTCCGCCAACACGTGGCCGGTCGGGCTGCAGCGCGCGCCGGCCGGTCGCTGCGGATGGCCTCGGACTGCGACCATTGGGTGGTGTACGACGAGCCCGCCCACGCCACCTGCGTGGAGCCGCGGAGCGGGTCGCCGGACGCATCCAACCTCGATCCGGCGCGATGCCTTGCGCCCGGCGGGACGGTCGGGGCGGGGCTCCTGCTGGAATGCCCGGAGCCGACGGTAAGCGCGACTGGCTGGCGGCAAGCGATGCCAGGGTCATGGCTGCGCGGGAGGCGGGCACCCCGCCGCTGCCCGCCTTGCCCTGAACAGCCGCGGTGACACCGCCCGCATGCCGCCGTCGGAGACGGCCGACGCGCGGCGACGGCCGCGGCGGACAGGACACGCCGCGGCGGACAAGTCAATCTCGCCAACGGCGCCGGCAGCATGTAACGTCTGCGCTCACCCCCGGCGGGCGGCCCGCGTCGGCGCCGCTGCTCCCGCCGCCGCAAAGCGCAGCGTCCCCGCCGCGCGGATGGGGACTTCACGGGTCGGTTTCCGATGGACAGCCTAGACACCTCCATGCACACCCCGCTGATGAAGCAGTACCTCGCCGCCAAGGCGCAGCACCCCGACGTGCTGCTGTTCTTCCGCATGGGCGATTTCTACGAGCTGTTCTACGACGACGCGCGCAAGGCGGCGCGGCTGCTCGACATCACGCTGACCCAGCGCGGCCAGTCGGCCGGCGCGCCGATCCCGATGGCCGGCGTGCCCTACCACGCGGTGGAGAACTACCTGGCCAAGCTGGTGCGGCTGGGCGAGTCGGTGGCGATCTGCGAGCAGATCGGCGATCCCAGCGGCAAGGGACCGATGGAGCGCAAGGTGGTGCGCGTCGTCACCCCCGGCACCATCACCGACGAGGCGCTGCTGGAGGAGCGCCGCGACAACCTGCTGCTGGCCATCGCCGCCGGCCCGCGCGGCGGCTACGGGCTGGCCTGGGTGGATCTTTCCAGCGGCCGCTTCCTGCTGAGCGAGGTGGCCGACGCCGAGGCGCTGGCCGCCGAGCTGGCGCGCCTGCAGCCGGCCGAGACGCTGGTGGACGAGAGCGTGGCCTGGCCGAAGCTGGTCGCCGGCCTGCCCGGCCTGCGCCGCCGCCCGCCGTGGCACTTCGACGGCGACGCGGCGCGGCGCGAGCTCAACCGCTTCTTCGGCACCAAGGGCCTGGACGGCTTCGGCGTGGACGGCCTGCCGCTGGCCATCGCCGCCGCCGGCTGCCTGCTCGGCTACGTGGAGGAGACGCAGAAGAGCGCGCTGCCGCACCTCACCGGCATGGCGGTGGAATCGGCCGGCGAGACCATCGCGCTCGACGCCGCCACGCGCCGCAACCTGGAACTGGACACGCACCCCAGCGGCCGCACCGAGCACACCCTGCTCGGCGTGCTGGACGAGACGGTGACGCCGATGGGCGCGCGCCTGCTGCGCCGCTGGCTCAACCGTCCGCTGCGCTCGCGCGAGCTGCTGCGCGCGCGCCACCAGGCGATCGGCGCGCTGCTCGACGGCCGCCGCCACGAGGCGCTGCGCGAGCAGCTGCGCGGCATCGGCGACCTGGAGCGCATCCTCGCCCGCGTGGCGCTGCGCTCGGCGCGCCCGCGCGACCTGTCGACCCTGCGCGACGGCCTGCTGGCGGCCCCGGAGTTGCGGACGCGCATCGGGGACCTGGACAGCCCGCTGCTGCACGCCCTGGTCGCGCGCATCGGCGACCACGCCGACACCGCCGCCCTGCTCGCCCGCGCGGTGGTGCCGCAGCCGCCCGCGCTGCAGCGCGACGGCGGCGTGATCGCCGAGGGCTACGACGCCGAGCTGGACGAGCTGCGCCGCCTGGCCGACCACGCCGACCAGTTCCTGGTCGAGCTGGAGGAGCGCGAGAAGGCCGCCAGCGGCATCCCCACGCTGAAGGTCGGCTACAACCGCATCCACGGCTACTACATCGAGATCAGCCGCGCGCAGGCCGACAAGGCGCCCACCCACTACACGCGCCGGCAGACCACCAAGAACGCCGAGCGCTACATCACCGAGGAGCTGAAGGCCTTCGAGGACAAGGTGCTGTCGGCGAAGGAGCGCTCGCTGATGCGCGAGCGCCTGCTGTACGAGGGCCTGCTCGACGCGCTCACCGGGCGGCTGGAGCCGCTCAAGGCCGCCGCCTCCGCCATCGCCGAGCTCGACGTGCTCGCCACCCTGGCCGAGCGCGCCGACGCGCTGGACTGGCGCGCGCCGGAGCTCACCGACGAGCCCGGCATCCACGTCGAGCGCGGCCGCCACCCGGTGGTGGAGAAGGTGCGCGAGGAGCCGTTCGAGCCGAACGACCTGGTGCTCGACGACCACCGCCGCATGCTGGTGATCACCGGCCCCAACATGGGCGGCAAGAGCACCTACATGCGGCAGAACGCGCTGATCGTGCTGCTCGCCCACGTCGGCAGCTACGTGCCGGCGGCGCGCGCGGTGATCGGCCCGGTCGACCGCATCTTCACCCGCATCGGCGCGGGCGACGACCTCTCGCGCGGCCAGTCCACCTTCATGGTGGAGATGAGCGAGACCGCCAACATCCTGCACAACGCCACCGCGCAGAGCCTGGTGCTGATGGACGAGGTGGGCCGCGGCACCAGCACCTACGACGGCCTCGCGCTGGCGCGCGCGGCGGCGGTGCACCTGGCCACCGCGAGCCGCGCCTTCACCCTGTTCGCCACGCACTACTTCGAGCTCACCGAGCTGGCCGGCGAATACCCCGGCATCGCCAACGTGCACCTGGACGCGGTGGAGTACGGCGAGCAGCTGGTGTTCATGCACGCGGTGAAGGAAGGCCCGGCCAACCGCAGCTTCGGCCTGCAGGTGGCGGCGCTGGCCGGCCTGCCCAAGAGCGTGCTGGCCGAGGCGCGGCGCACGCTGGCCGAACTGGAGCGCGGCATGCACGGCCACGCGCCGTCCGCGGGTCCCGCCGCGGCGGGGGCCTCGCCGCAACTGGGCCTGTTCGCGGCGCAACCCTCGGCCGTGGAGCGCGAGCTGCAGGCGACCGACCCGGACGCGCTCACCCCGCGCGAGGCGCTCGACGCCCTCTACCGCCTCAAGCGGATGCTCTGAAGCCGGACCGCCGGTCGAAGACTGCCCGGCGACGCTCCTGGCAGCCGGGCGTGGCGGTGGCGCGCGGCGATGCGTCCTTGACCCGGCCTCCGATCTGTTCCTTCGCCGTACTCCGCAACGACGCGGCGCCCGGCCGGCGCGCGAGACACCATAGCCGGCCCCTATCGCCGGCATCGCAACAATCGAATTCACCCAATGGCCCGACCTGTATAGATTGGGCCGCAAGCCAGCCGACGCCAGCCACCGATACCGCCATGGCACGCCGCAGCCACCGTGCCATGGCCTCCCGTCCTGGATGTGCGGCGGGCGATCCGTCGCCGGACGCCCCGGACGGCTCCATTGCCACCCCGCCTCATCGCAGCACCGCCTGGCCCGCACGCACGGCCCGGTCCCGGCGCCCGCCCCGCCCGCGGCCCGGGCGCCCCGCCCCGCCAAGGCCGCCGCTTCCCGAGGGAGAGACCCCATGTCCACCGAACCGAAATGCCCGTTCCACCACGCCGCCGGCGGCGGCACGACCAACCGCGACTGGTGGTCCCACCAGCTGCGGCTGGACCTGCTGAGCCAGCACTCGTCCAAGTCCAACCCGATGGGCGAGGACTTCGACTACGCCGCGGCGTTCAAGCGCCTCGACCTGGCCGCCGTGAAGAAGGACCTCGCCGCGCTGATGACCGATTCGCAGGACTGGTGGCCGGCCGACTTCGGCCACTACGGCCCGCTGTTCATCCGCATGGCCTGGCACAGCGCAGGCACCTACCGCATCGGCGACGGCCGCGGCGGCGGCGGCCGCGGCCAGCAGCGCTTCGCCCCGCTCAACAGCTGGCCGGACAACGTCAGCCTGGACAAGGCGCGCCGCCTGCTGTGGCCGATCAAGCAGAAGTACGGCCGCAGCATCTCCTGGGCGGACCTGATGATCCTCGCCGGCAACGTCGCGCTGGAGACGATGGGCTTCAAGACCTTCGGCTTCGGCGGCGGACGCGCGGACACCTGGGAGCCGGACCTGGACGTCTACTGGGGCAACGAGAGGACCTGGCTGGGCGGCGACGTCCGCTACGGCAAGGGCAGGCCCGGCGGCGACGAGGGCGTGGTCGTGGCCGACGCGGAGCTGCACGGCAGCGAGGAGGACCGCACCGACCACGGGCGCCGCCTGGAGAACCCGCTCGCCGCGGTGCAGATGGGCCTGATCTACGTGAACCCGGAAGGTCCCGAGGGCAACCCGGACCCGGTCGCCGCGGCCCACGACATCCGCGAGACCTTCGCCCGCATGGCGATGAACGACGAGGAGACCGTCGCGCTGATCGCCGGCGGCCACACCTTCGGCAAGACCCACGGTGCCGGCCCGGCCGACCACGTAGGGCGCGAGCCGGAGGCGGCCGGGCTCGAGGAGCAGGGCCTGGGCTGGAAGAGCAGCTTCGGCACCGGCAAGGGCGGCGACGCGATCACCAGCGGCCTGGAAGTCACCTGGACCACCACGCCGGCGCGCTGGGGCCACGATTTCTTCAGGCACCTGTTCGGCTTCGAGTGGGAGCTGGAGAAGAGCCCCGCCGGCGCGCACCAGTGGGTCGCCAGGGACAGCGAGGCGATCATCCCGGACGCGCACGACCCGTCGAGGAAGCGGCGGCCGACCATGCTGACCACCGACCTCTCGCTGCGCTTCGACCCGGCCTACGCGAAGATCTCGCGGCACTTCCTGGAGCACCCCGAGGCGTTCGCCGGCGCCTTCGCCCGCGCCTGGTTCAAGCTCACCCACCGCGACATGGGGCCGCGCGCGCGCTACCTCGGCCCGGAAGTCCCGGCCGAGGAACTGATCTGGCAGGACCCGCTGCCTGCCGTCGACCATCCGCTGGTCGACGCGCGGGACGTCGACGCGCTCAAGGCGAAGGTGCTGGCCTCGGGACTGGGCGTGCCGGAACTGGTGTCGACCGCGTGGGCCTCCGCCTCCACCTTCCGCGGCTCGGACAAGCGCGGCGGCGCGAACGGCGCCCGCATCCGCCTGGCGCCGCAGAAGGACTGGGCGGTCAACCAGCCGGAGCGGCTGGCGAAGGTGCTGCGCGCCCTCGGAGGCGTCCGGCGCGACTTCAACGGCGCGCAGGCCGGCGGCAAGAAGATCTCGCTCGCCGACCTGATCGTGCTGGCCGGCTGCGCGGGCGTCGAGAAGGCGGCGAAGGACGCCGGCGTCGACGTGACGGTACCCTTCAGCCCGGGCCGCACGGACGCCTCGCAGGAGCAGACCGACGTGGCCTCGTTCGCCCCGCTGGAGCCGGTCGCCGACGGCTTCCGCAACTACCTCAGGGGCCGCTACGGCATCCCCGCCGAGGCGCTGCTGGTCGACAAGGCGCAGCTGCTGACGCTGACCGCGCCGGAGATGACCGTGCTGGTCGGCGGCCTGCGCGCGCTGGACGCCAATGCCGGGCACAGCGGGCACGGCGTCTTCACCCGGCGTCCCGGCGTGCTGACCAACGACTTCTTCGTGAACCTGCTCGACATGGGCACGGAGTGGAAGCCGACCTCGCAGGCCAGGGAGGTGTTCGAGGGCCGCGACCGCAGGACCGGCGAGCTCAGGTGGACCGGCACCCGCGTCGACCTGGTGTTCGGCTCGAATGCCCAGCTCCGGGCCCTGGCCGAGGTCTACGCGAGCGCGGACGCGCAGGAGAAGTTCGTCCACGACTTCGTGGCGGCCTGGCACAAGGTGATGAACCTCGACCGCTTCGACCTGGCGGCGTGACGCCACCCCGGGTCGGGCCGCCGGAGCGGCCCGACTCTTCCGGCCCCGGAATCCAAGCGGCAAGGCGCGCCGCGGAAAGCGCCGGAGAAGTGCCGACGTCGGCCGATGCCGCCGTCACGCCTGCGATAGGCGAGGCGTGAACGGCGCCGCCGGTCCCCGGCCGGTCAGGCGGCCAGCCCCGCCATGCCGTCGCGCGCCGGCTCCGCCGCCTCGGCCGCGGCCGGACGCGCCGACAGCGCCACCACGCCCGCCTCGGCCGCGGGCGCCGCGCCGGTGCCGCCCGCTTCCGCCGCCTCGCGCCCCGGCAGGCGGCCGGCGCGCACCAGGCGGTCGATGCTGCGTGCCACCTCGGCCTGGCCGAACGGCTTGCGGATGAAGTCGTCGGCGCCGAAGCGCTGCACGTAGTACTGCTCGGTCGCCTGCGGGTTGCCGCTGATCATCACGATCGGCACCTCGCGCGCGAGCGGGTCGTGGCGCAACGCGCGCAGCACGGCGAAGCCGTTGATGCCGGGCAGCACGATGTCCAGGAAGATCAGCGCGGGCGGCTGCGCGCGCGCCAGCGCCAGCGCGCTTTCGCCGTCGGCGGCCTGCGCCACCGCGTAGCCCTCCGCCTCCAGCATGCGGCCGAGCACCGCGCGGATGGTCGGCGAATCGTCCACCACCAGCACGCGCGCGCCGCGCGCGGCCTTGCGCCACTGCTGCGGCGGCGCTTCCTCGGGCGCGCCACCGAGCCATCGTTTCAGGAATCCCATGCCGTTCATCGTCCCTCCCCGCGTCGTGTCGGCGGCCGGCCGCGCTCCCCGCGCGGCTGCGATCCGCGGAAAGATGCTCGCGCAGATCGCCCAGGCAATCTGCGATGGGCGACTCACATGGAATCCTTCAGCCGTCGCAATTCCCGGCGCGCCTGCTTGTCCGGCCGCGTCGGCGGCGCCACCGCGCCCAGCAGCCGGCGCTGCGCCCGCGCCGCCTCGCGCGCGGCCGCGCTGGCCGCGCTCTCGCGGTACAGCGCCTGCGCCACGCTGGCCGGTCCGCGCTGCTCGGTCAGCGCCAGCACCTCCACCTCGAAGCGCTCCTCGCCGCGCACGATGCGCAGCGTATCGCCCACATGCAGCATCTTGGCCGGCTTGCAGCCGTGACCGTTGAGCTCGACCTTGCCGCCGTCGATCGCCTGCTTGGCCAGGCCGCGCGTCTTGAAGAAGCGCGCGGCCCACAGCCACACGTCGGCGCGGACTTCGTTCGGGGGGCTGGCCGATGGCATGATGGCGGCGGAGTCTCCAGGGAGAGGCGGCATGGATAGTGTGACGCATGCGTGGTACTACGGCCCGGCGCTGTTCGTGCTCGGCTTCGCGCTGGCGCGGGCGATCTACCGTCGCCCTTACGCACCGCCCGCCCCGCCTCCCGACACGAGCGACGAAGCCATCGACGCGGCGCTGCGCGCGCGCCGGTCCGTCGAGGCGATCCGGCTGTACCGCCTGCGCACCGGCTGCGACCTGCGCACGGCGAAGCAGGCGGTGCAGGCGCGCGCGGCGCGGCTGGGCCCGCGGCCGTAGGCTCAGCCCAGCAGCCAGTCGCCCAGCGGCACCGTCAGCAGCGACAGCACGATGCCGGCGCCGAGCACGGTGTTCGCCAGCGGCGGCTCCAGGCCGTACTCGTCGGCCAGGATCGCCGCCGAGATCATCGGCGCCATCGCCGCCTGCAGCACGCCCACCGCCAGCACCGTCCCGCCCACGCCCGCGGCGCGGCCGAGCAGCCAGCAGGCCAGCGGCGCCAGCGCCAGCTTCCAGCCCAGCCCCAGCGCCGCCGCGGCGAGCTGCCGCTCGCCCAGGCGCAGCTTGAACTGCAGCCCCACCGAGAACAGCGCCAGCGGCGTCAGCGTGGCGCCGATCGGCGCGAACACGCCGTCCAGCCACGCCGGCCAGCCGCCCAGCGCGCCGGCGGCGATGCCGGCGACCAGCGCCAGGAAGGCCGGGAAGGCGAGGATGCGCCGCACGATCAGCCGCGGTTGCGGCGCGCGCCCGGCGTACAGCGAGGCCACCACGATGCCCGCCGAGGCCAGCAGCGGGAAGCAGCCGAGCTGGTCGGCCACCACCGCCAGCGCCAGCCCCTCCTTGCCGCGCAGCGCCTCGACCAGCGGATAGCCCATGAACGAGGTGTTGCCCAGCCCGCACACCAGGACCAGCGCGCCGATGCGCTGCCGCGACCAGCCCAGCCGCGGCCCCAGCAGGCCGAACAGCAGCCAGGCGCCGAAGAAGGTCAGCCACATCGTCGCCACCGGGAACCACAGCTGCGGGTCGAGCTTCACCCGCGGAATCAGCGCCAGCACCAGCGCCGGCAGCGCGACGTTGATCACCCACCAGTTGAGGCCGTGCACGATGCCCGCCGGCGGCGAGGCGTAGCGCCGGGAGAGCGCGCCCAGCGCGAGGCAGGCGAACAGCAGCAGCAAGGCGGTCATCGGGACATCGGCATGCGGGACATGGCGACATTAGACGCGATGCCGCCACGGGCCGGAAGCCGGCGACACCGACCTCGCCGTGCGGCAACGGAGCGCGCCGCAGCGCATCTGCCGGCTCAGCCGGCCAGCTCCACGATCCGCGGCGCGACCGCGTCCCCGCTCACCCGCAGCTCGCCCACTGCGATGGGCAGGCGGAAACGCCGCGGTCCGGCGCTGCCGGGATTCACGTACCAGACCCCGCCGCGCCGTTCGGCCAGCGGCTTGTGCGAGTGGCCGCACACCACCACCTGCACGCCCGCCGCGACCGGATCGATGTCCAGCCGCTTGAGGTCGTGGAGCACGTAGGCCAGCACGCCGCCGAGCGGCACGAACGCGGTCTCGGGCAACGCTTCGTACGCCGGCCCGAGGTCGTTGTTGCCCCGCACGGCGGTCACCGGCGCCAGCTCGCCGAGCGCCTGCAGGATCGTCGCGTCGCCGATGTCGCCGGCATGGAGGATCCGGTCGCAGCCGCGCAGGAAGTCCAGCGCCTGCGGCCGCAGCAGGCCGTGGGTGTCGGAGATCAGGCCGATGCGCAAGGTTCGATCGCTCATGCGGACAGGCGCGCCACGCGGATGGCGCAGGCGCGCATCGGCGCACAGGCTACAACGGCCGGAGGCTGCCATGCGGCGTGCGTCCCGATTGCGCGGGCGCGCGGCCGATGCCCTGGCGCCATGGCGTCCCCGCGGGCATGGCCATCATGGCCTCGCTTCATTTGACAAGCCTGCCCGCCGGGGGGACAGTGGATTCGTGGAGGGGCGTCGCTTCGTTCATTTGCGCATGGAGGTCCCATGAAACGCCTTCGGATCGCCGCCCTGGCCGGCGCCTTGCTGATGGCCAGCCATGCCGCGCTGGCGGCCTCGAGTTCCCTCAGCCCGTTCCCGCCCAAGCTGCTGCCGGTGCTGGTGAACGTGAACGCGCAGGGCAAGGTCACCAAGGCCTCGCCGGCGATGGAACTCCCGCCCAACCTCAACCGGCTGCTGCAGCAGAACCTGGACGAGCTGATCACCGGCCCCGCCCATGCCCGTGACCGCGCGGTCAGCAGCCAGTTCATCGTCAACCTCTACCTGAAGACCGCGCCGCGCGCCGACGGCAGCTTCGATGCCAGCTTCGCCTATGCGTCCACCCAGCCGGTGCCTCCGGGGTCGTGGCACTGGGCCAACATCGACGACCGCCGCCTGGCCCTGGTCAGCGACAGCGCACGCCCGTACCGCATGATCAACCGGGTACCCCGCGACGGCGTCCGCGGCCTCCCGCCCCTGCGCCATCAAGGCCCGTCGCAGCCGACGATGCCGGCGCCCGCCGCCACCCGCGTGGCATCCAGTACGACGCCGAACGCCGGCGGCCACGGGCGCTGAACCGGCCAGCCGTATCGCGCGCAAAAAGCCCGCCGCGACCGGCGGGCTTTTTTTCATGCCGGCCACACGCCGGTGAAACGGGCGACGGCGGTCAGCCGAGCAGCACCCGGTTCATCCGCTGCACGAAGGCCGCCGGGTCGGGCAGCCGGGCGCCGGCGGCGATCTCCGCCTGCTCCAGCAGCAGCAGGGCCAGGTCCTTCGCCTTGCCCTCGTCGGCCTCCGTCTCCACCCGCCTGACCAGGGCGTGCTGCGGGTTGACCTCCAGCGTGGGCTTGCTCTCCGGCATCTCGTGGCCGGCCTCGCGCAGCAGGCGCGCCAGGTGCGGGGCCATCTCGTAGTCGGACAAGGCCAGGCACGAGGGCGAGTCGGTGAGGCGGGCGGACACCTTCACCTCGGACACGCGCTCGCCGAGCAGCTCCTTGAGCTTCTTCAGCAGCGGCTCGGCGGCCTTGGCGGCCTCCTCCTGCTTCTTCCTGTCGGCCTCGTCCAGCGGCAGCTCGCCCTTGGCGACGTTGCGCAGCTTCTTGCCGGCGTACTCGGTGAGGCTGCCCAGCATCCACTCGTCGATGCGGTCGGACATCAGCAGCACCTCGATGCCCTTGGCCTTGAAGGCTTCGAGCTGCGGGCTGCCGGCGGCGGCGGCGTGGCTGTCGGCGGTGATGTACCAGATGGTGTCCTGGCCCACCGCCATGCGGCCGATGTAGTCGTCCAGCGAGACGACCTGCCTGGCGCCCTCGCCCCTGGTGGAGGCGAAGCGCAGCAGCTTGGCGATGCGCTCGCGGTTGGCGTGGTCCTCGACGACGCCTTCCTTGAGCGTGTTGCCGAACGCCTTCCAGAAGGTGGCGAACTTCTCCGGCTCGTCCTTGGCCAGCTTCTCGATCAGGTCGAGCACGCGCTTGACGCAGGCGGCCTTGATCCGTTCCAGCTGGCGGTTGTGCTGCAGGATCTCGCGGCTGACGTTGAGCGGCAGGTCGTCGGCGTCCACCACGCCGCGCACGAAGCGCAGGTAGCTGGGCAGCAGCTCCTCGGCCGCGTCCATGATGAAGACGCGCTTGATGTAGAGCTTGAGGCCCTTGCGCTCGTCACGAGCGCCCATCATCAGGTCGAACGGCGGCTGCGAGGGGATGTACAGCAGCGTGGTGTAGCTCTGGTTGCCCTCCACGCGGTTGTGCGTCCAGGCCAGCGCGTCGTTGAAGTCGTGGCCCAGCGACTTGTAGAAGCTCTGGTAGTCCTCGTCGCCGATCTCGCTCTTGGGCTTGGTCCACAGCGCGGAGGCGTCGTTGACGGTCTCCCACTCGTCGGTGGGCTTGCCGTCCTTCTCCCTGGGCATGCGGATCGGGAAGGCGACGTGGTCGGAGTACTTGCGGATCAGCGAGCGCAGCTGCCAGCCCTTGAGGAAATCGTCCTCGTCGGCCTTCAGGTGCAGCACCACCGCGGTGCCGCGCTCGGGCAGCTCGACGGTTTCCAGCGCGTACTCGCCCTTGCCGTCGCTCTCCCACTTCACGCCCTCGCCCGCGGCGGTGCCGGCGCGGCGGGTCAGCACGGTGACCCGGTCGGCCACCACGAAGGCCGAGTAGAAGCCCACGCCGAACTGGCCGATCAGCCGCGCGTCGGCCTTCTGCTCGGCGCTCATCGCCTCCAGGAAGCGGCGCGTGCCGGAGCTGGCGATGGTGCCCAGGTTGGCCACCACCTCCTCGCGGCTCATGCCGATGCCGTTGTCGCGCACGGTGACGGTGCGCGCCTTCTCGTCGTAGCTCACGTCGATGTGCAGCTCGCCCTCGCCGGCCAGCAGCTCCGGCCTGGCGATGGACTCGAAGCGCAGCTTGTCGCAGGCGTCGGAAGCGTTGGAGATCAGCTCGCGCAGGAAGATCTCCTTGTGCGAGTACAGCGAATGCGTGACCAGGTGCAGCACCTGGGCGACTTCGGCTTCGAACTTGCGGGTTTCGGCGGGTGCGTTCATGCGTGGAACTCGTCGTTGGATCGGATCGATGTCTACGGTACGCGGCGGATGGCCAGCCGCGAAACCTTGAAACCTTGCATCCCTCTCCCCGGGAGAGGGTGCCGGCAGAGCCTGCCCCGGACCTGATCCGGGCGGGTGAGGGTTCGGTCGCAGCGGAGAGCCGGTGGCTTGCGCAGGCATGCAACGCACGCCCTGCCCGAACCCTCACCCCCAGCCCCTCTCCCGCCGGGAGAGGGGCGCAATCGCTCAGCCCTGCGCGCTGCGCAGCGCCGCGATGCGCTCTTCGAGCGGCGGATGGCTCATGAACAGGCGCTGCAGGCCGCCGCCCATGCGGTCGGAGATGCCGAACGCGGCCAGCGACTTGGGCAGCGTGCTCTCGCCGTGCCCGGCCTGCAGGCGCTGCAGCGCGGAGATCATCGCGCCGCGGCCGGCCAGCCTGGCGCCGGCGGCGTCGGCGCGGAACTCGCGCCAGCGCGAGAAGGCCATCACGATCATCGAGGCGAACAGGCCGAACACCAGCTGCAGCACCATCACCGACACCCAGTAGCCGAGGCCGGTGCCGCCCTCGCGGTCGCGGCCGCCGGACAGCCAGCTGTCCACCAGCCGGCCGACGATGCGCGCGGCCAGGATCACCAGCGTGTTGAGCACGCCCTGGATCAGCGTCAGGGTGACCATGTCGCCGTTGGCGACGTGGCCGATCTCGTGGCCGAGCACGGCGGAAACCTGCTCGCGGTCCATCTGCTGCAGCAGGCCGCTGCTCACCGCCACCAGCGAGCTGTTCCTGCTCATGCCGGTGGCGAAGGCGTTCATGTCCGGCGCGTCGTAGATCGCCACCTCGGGCATGCCGATGCCGACGGCCTGCGCGTGGCGGCGCACGGTGTCCAGCAGCCAGCGCTCGGTCTCGGTCTGCGGCTGCTCGATCACCCGCGCGCCGGTGGACCACTTGGCCATCGGCTTGGACATCGCCAGCGAGATGAAGGCGCCGCCCATGCCGATCACGGCGGCATAGACGAGCAGGCCGGGCATGCCGCCGTAGCCGCGCGCGGCGGCCCACTGGTCGATGCCGAAGACGCGGCAGACGATGCCGAGCAGCAGCAGCACGGCGAGGTTGGTGAGCAGGAACAGGACGATGCGACGCATGGCTGTCTCTCTGGGCAGTCATGAAGGGAAACGGTGAAAGATTCGGGGCGGCCGCCGGCGCTTTCAAGGGCCGGCGGCCACTGTCGGTTTGGACAGCGCCGGCGCCGGAGAGTGCCGCGCGGACGGCATAATGCGCCGATGACCTATCGCGGCCGCTTCGCCCCCTCGCCCACCGGCCTGCTGCACTTCGGCTCGCTGGTGGCCGCGGTGGGCAGCTGGCTGTGCGCGCGGCACGCCGGCGGGCGCTGGCTGCTGCGCGTGGAGGACATCGACCCGCCGCGCGAGGTGCCCGGCTCGGCCGCGGCCATCCTCGCCGCGCTGCCCGCGTTCGGGCTGGAGGCCGACGAGCCGCCGCTGTTCCAGTCGGGCCGCCGCGACGCCTACGAGGCCGCGTTCGAGCGGCTGCGCGCGCGGGACCTGGTGTTCCCGTGCTGGTGCAGCCGCGCCGACCTCGCCGCCGCCGGCGGGCTGCACCGCGACGCCCGCTGCGTGGCGCCGCCCGACCCGGCGCGCCCGCCGGCATGGCGGCTGCGCGTGCCGGACGCGGAGATCGCCTTCGACGACGCGCTGCAGGGCCCGCAGCGGCAGAACCTGCGCGAGGCGGCGGGCGACTTCGTGATCCGCCGCGTCGAGGGCTACCACGCCTACCAGCTCGCCTGCGTGGTGGACGACGCCCACCAGGGCATCACCGAGGTCGTGCGCGGCTGCGACCTGCTCGACTCCACGCCGCGGCAGATCTGGCTGCAGCGCCGCCTGGACCTGCCCACGCCGCGCTACCTGCACCTGCCGCTGGCGCTGGACGCGCAGGGCCGCAAGCTGTCCAAGTCCGAGCGGGCGCTGCCGGTCGACCCGGCCGATCCGCTGCCGGCGCTGCGCCGCGCGCTGGCCTTCCTCGGCCTGCCGCCCGGCGCGGCGGGCACGCCGCAGGTGCTGCTGCGGGAGGCGCTGGCACGCTTCCGGCCGGGCGTTTTGCCGCACTGCAAGGCGCGCCCGGCCGCATAAAGGACTATAAGTGCGCGGTTCGCCATCGCCGCGGCACGAGCCTGTCACGGCGCCACGCCAAGCTTGTCCACGATGGACCCCCTATCACGCATTTCCCAGGAGCACAGCAACCAATGAGTCAGCGCACGGCACTGGTCACCGGCGGCACCGGCGGCATCGGCACCGCCATCGTCCGCTACCTCTCGCGCCAGGGCCACCGGGTGGCCACCAACTACCGCGATGCGGCCAGGGCGGAAGAGTGGCGCAAGCGCATGGCCGCCGAGGGCATCGAGGTGTGCCTGGTCCCCGGCGACGTCGCCGACCCCGCCTCGGCCGAGGCGATGGTGCGCGCGGTCGAGGCCAAGTGCGGCCCGGTCGAGATCCTGGTCAACAACGCCGGCATCACCCGCGACACCACCTTCCACAAGATGACCTACCAGCAGTGGACGGACGTGGTGAACACCAACTTGAACGCCTGCTTCAACGTCACCCGCCCGGTGATCGAGGGCATGCGCGCGCGCAAGTGGGGACGCATCGTGCAGATCAGCTCGATCAACGGCCAGAAGGGCCAGTACGGCCAAGCCAACTACGCCGCCGCCAAGGCCGGCATGCACGGCTTCACCATCTCGCTGGCGCAGGAGAACGCGCGGTTCGGCATCACCGTGAACACCGTCTCGCCCGGCTACGTGGCCACCGACATGGTGATGGCGGTGCCGGAGGAGGTGCGCGAGAAGATCGTGGCGCAGATCCCGGTGGGCCGGCTCGGCAAGCCGGAGGAAATCGCCCACGCGGTGGCCTTCTTCACCACCGACGAGGCGAGCTGGATCACCGGCGCCAACCTGGCCATCAACGGCGGCCACTACATGGGCTGGTGAGCCTATGTCCGCCCCGGCCGGGACGCCCGCCGAGGCCTTGGCCTACGTCGAGACGCACCGCCCGAAGTGGCGATCCGGAAGCGCTGCGCGCGCCCGGCCCGTGGGCGCGGGCGCAGCTGGACGCGGCGGCATCCCGCCCGAAGCGGCGCTGACTCATTTCTCCAGCAGTTTTTCCAGCACCTTGCCCACCGCCGCGAAGGCGAACGCGCCGGTGACGTGGGTGGCCGAACCCAGCCCCCCGCCGCAGGCGAGATTGAATGCATCGCCGCCCGGTGGCCGCGTGCCGCAGACGCTGCCGTCCGGCTGCGGGTACTGCACGTTCTGCAGCGAATATACCGCCGGCACGCCGAAGTAGCGCTGCGGATTGCGCGGGAAGCCGAAGTCCTGGCGCAGCTTCTTGCGGATCAGGCTGAACATCGCATCGTGCTCGGTGCGCGAGAGATCGCGCACGCGGATCTGGGTGGGATCGGTGCGCCCGCCCGCCGAGCCCACCGTCACCAGCGGCAGCTTGCGGCGGCGGCACCAGGCAATGGTTTCCAGCTTCACGCGGAAGGCATCGCAAGCGTCCAGCACCACGTCGTAGCCGCGGCCGAGCAATTCGTCCAGCGTGGCGGGGGAGAGGAAGCGCTCGACCGCCTCCAGCCGCATCGCCGGGTTGATCGCGCGCGCGCGCGCCGCGATCACGCCGACCTTGGGCTTGCCGTACTCGCCCTCCAGCGCGTGCAGCTGGCGGTTGGTGTTGGACACGCACACCTCGTCGGCGTCGATCAGGGTGAGCCGCCCCACGCCGCTGCGCGCCAGCGCCTCGGCCGCCCACGAGCCGACGCCGCCGATGCCGATCACGCAGACGTGCGACTGCGCCAGCCGCGCCAGCGAACCCGCGCCGTACAGGCGCTCGATGCCGGCGAAGCGCTCGGCGGCCACCTCCGCACCGTTCATGGACGGGCCTGCGGCGGCGGAACGCGGCATGCGAGGTTGGTGGCGAGCTGCGCGAGAAAATTCATCCCGCCATTCTAAGGCCTGCGCCTGCGCCGGCTTGCTATGCTTGCCCGGTCCGCCATACGCAGCGAGGTTCCCCATGCGCGCCGCCCTCCTGATCGTCCTCGGCCTGGCCATCGGCATCGTCGGCACCGTGTTCACGATGAATGCCCTGCACGAGCGCGATCCGCTGCCGCACGCGGTGATGCACCTGATGGCCTTCCACGCGGGCCAGCTCAAGCAGGAGCTGAAGGCGCAGCGCTGCGACGCGGGCACCAGCCAGCATCACCTGGTACAGCTGCAGGCGGTATCGAGCGACATCGCAGCCGCCTTTGCCGGCGCCGACGAGGACTTCATCAAGGCAGCGGACAAGCTGCACGCGGCGGTCAACGGCGCCGTGCAGTCCGCGCCCGCCGACTGTCCGGCGCTGGCCGCCGCGAGCAAGCCGATCAACGAAGCCTGCCAGTCCTGCCACGAGCAGTACCGCTGAGCCTGTTCCGGACTGCTGCCCCACCGGTGGGAAAGCGGCCGGGGACCGAGGCTTCGGCCCGCCAGCACGGCTGCGCTCCGGCCGAATCCTCGTCCGCCGCGGATCGGGTCCGGGCCAGGCCCTGCCGGCACCTTCTCCCGCGCGGGGAAGGATGATGGGCTGCCATCGTGGCCTGCTTGCGCCGGCCTCGTTGCCTCCATCACGACCGGCCGGCACGCAGGACTCAGAGCTTCTGTTCGCCGGTGAGCACCTGCCAGTAGAGCACCCAGTCGCCCATCAGGCTGTACAGCGGATGGCGGAAGGTGGCCGGACGGTTCCTCTCGAACAGGAAGTGGCCGACCCATGCGAAACCGTATCCGGCCACCGGCGCCAGCAGCAGCCAGCGCCAGTCGCGCGCGAGCAGCGCCAGCAGCACGGCCAGCAGCACCAGCGTGCTGCCCGCGAAATGCAGCCGGCGGCAGACGGGGTTGCGGTGCTCGCCCAGGTAATACGGATAGAACTCGCGGAAGCTGGCGAAACGCGACATGCGAACCTCCGGGTGACCCACGGTCAGCCTGCCTGCGTGGTCGCGACGATGCAAGCGGGAGCCGCTGCCGCGCGACACCGGCGCCCGCATTGGACGCGGCTCGTCGGCCATGCCGCTCCCGCACCGGTACTGCGATCGACGGCTTCCCCAGCGCGCTCCTGCGGCACAACGGTCCGCCTCGCCGCCGGCCAGAGCCTGCATCCTCGCCAACCAGGGCCGCGGGGAAAAAACCGCTTGCAGTCGGACAAAACTGAATATATGTTAGTTATTGGCTGCACACGGCGCGCCTGCTTTTCCACCCCCTTTCCCATCGCTCCTGGACGACCATCGGACATGTCAAGCACATCCAGCACCAGCACCGTCATCGTCACCGGCGCCGCGGGTGCGCTCGGAAAGGCGGTGGCCCGCCGCTTCGCCGAGGACGGCGCCTTCCTGCTCCTGGTCGACGTCGACGCGGCCGCCCTCGCGCAAGTCCATGCCGCCACGCCGGATGCCGTGTGCATCGCGGCCAACCTCGGCGATGCGCAGGACACCTCCGCCCGACTCGGCGCGGCGCTGGAAAAACACGGTCCGGCGAGCGTGCTGTGCAACATCGCGGGCGGCTTCGACTACAGCGGCGACGCGCATGCCGCGGACGCGGGCATATGGCAGCGCATGTTCGACATGAACGTGGCCACCCTGGTCAATGCCAGCCGCGCCGTCGTGCCGGGCATGCTCTCCGCCGGACGCGGCAAGATCGTGAACGTGGCGGCGGCCTCCGCCGCCTCCGGCAAGGCAGGCATGGCCCCCTACGTGGCGTCCAAGAGCGCGGTCGCGCGCATCACCGAATCGATGGCGCTGGAATTGCGCGACCGCGGCATCAACGTCAACGCGGTCGCGCCCAGCATTCTCGACACGCCCGCCAATCGCAGCGCCATGCCCGAAGCGGACTTCACGCGCTGGGTTCCGCTGGCATCGCTGGCGGCTGCCATCCGTTTCCTCGCATCCGACGAAGCCGCAGACATCCATGGCGCGATCCTGCCGGTGACCGGGAGGGTTTGAGCCGGCCACGCGCAATCGCCCGACGACGGCTGTTGCGGTTCGAGATCGGGCCGGACCGTGGCGCGAGCAGGCGCCGCAACCCCGGGCGACCCGCGCGGGAACCGCTTCGGCGGCATCGCGGCGTGTGCCACCCGGGGATCGCAGGGCTGGCCTGTCGCCAGGGCCGGGGGCGGGAAGGCGATCCTCGACGCTCCGCTCGACAAGGCCCGCGGCGATGCCGGCCAGCTGAAAGGTCGATCCCCGCTTAATCCGCGGAACGTGCGGTCCGGGGCGGGATCGCCGGCTCCGCAGGGCGGTGCGGCGGAGCGCACGTGAGCCACGATGGGAGAGAGGCATGAAGATACTGGTTGCGATCAAGCGCGTGGTCGACTTCAACGTGAAGATTCGCGTCAAGCCAGACCGCAGCGGCGTCGACGTCGCGGACGCGAAGATGTCGATGAATCCGTTCGACGAGATTGCGGTCGAGGAAGCCGTGCGGCTGAAGGAAGCCGGCACGGCGAGCGAGATCGTCGTGGTCTCCTGCGGGGTGGCGCAATGCCAGGAAGTCCTGCGTACCGCGCTGGCCCTCGGCGCCGACCGCGCCATTCTCGTGCAGAGCGACGAGGAATTGCAGCCGCTCGCGGTGGCCAAGCTGCTCAAGGCGCTGGTCGATCGCGAACGGCCGCAGTTGGTGATCCTGGGCAAGCAGGCCATCGACGACGACAGCAACCAGACCGGACAGATGCTCGCCGCGCTGGCCGGTATGCCACAGGCCACGTTCGCATCGAAGCTCGACATCGCCGACGGCAGGGCTACCGTCGTGCGCGAGGTCGATGGCGGGCTGGAGACGATCGCGGTGACGCTGCCCGCGGTCGTTACCACCGACCTGCGCCTGAACGAGCCGCGCTACGTGAAGCTGCCGAACATCATGAAGGCCAAATCCAAGCCGCTGGCCGTGTTCAGCACCGCCGAACTCGGCGTGGACGTGGCGCCGCGCCTGGAAACGATCTCGGTGAGCGAGCCGGCTCGCCGCAGCGCCGGCGTCCGCCTGCCCGACGTGAAAACCCTCGTCGAGAAACTGAAACTCGAAGCGAAAGTGCTCTGAGGAACCGCATCATGGCCATTTTGGTTCTTGCCGAACACGACAACCGCACGCTGCACCCGGCCACGCTGAATGCGGTGGCGGCGGCGCAGCGCATCGGAGGCGACGTCCACCTGCTGGTGGCCGGCCACGGCGCCGGTGCCGTCGCGGGGGCGGCGGCGCGCGTCAGCGGCGTCGCCCGGGTACTGCATGCGGACGCGCCGCAGCTCGCCGACGCGCTGGCCGAAAACCTCGCCGCGCAGGTGCTCGCCGTCGCCGGCCGCTACGGCCACATCCTCGCCCCGGCCACGGCGACCGGCAAGAACGTGCTGCCGCGCGTCGCTGCCACGCTCGACGTGGCCCAGATCTCCGAGATCGTGGCGGTACTGGACGCGGATACGTTCCAGCGGCCGATCTATGCCGGCAACGCGCTCGCCACGGTGCGCAGCGCCGACGCGGTCAAGGTTGCCACGGTGCGCATGACCGCGTTCGACCCGGTCGCACCGGAGGGCGGCCATGCGTCGGTCGAATCCATCCCGGCGGCGGCCGACGCCGGCCTCTCCCGGTTCGTTTCGCGCGAGACCACCAGACTTGAACGACCGGAACTGACCTCGGCCAGGATCGTCGTCTCCGGCGGCCGCGGACTGGGCTCGGGCGGGAACTTTGCAGAGCTGCTGGAACCGCTTGCCGACAAGCTCGGCGCAGCGCTCGGGGCTTCGCGCGCGGCGGTCGACGCCGGCTACGTGCCGAACGACTACCAGATCGGCCAGACCGGCAAGATCGTCGCGCCGCAGCTCTACATCGCGGTCGGCATCTCCGGCGCGATCCAGCATCTGGCGGGCATGAAGGATGCGAAGGTGATCGTTGCGATCAACAAGGATCCCGAAGCGCCGATCTTCTCCGTCGCGGACTACGGCCTGGTCGGCGACCTGTTCACCCTCGTGCCCGAGCTCGTCGCCGCTTTGGGATGAGCGGTCATGTCCTGCCGGGTCCCGCACCAACCGGTCCCGGGTTCGCGGCCGCGTTGACCAGCCATCCTCGGGCGGGCCCGCATCGGCATGCGGATGAATCGCCACGCGTCTGCGCGCGACCGATGGAAGGGCTCATCGACGAAGTTTGCGCTCGCGAGGCCGCACCCTCCCGGCGACACGCGAAATCGACGAGAGGCGCGCCCCCGGCAGGCGCTCGCGGGGCCTGCTCCCGTCGGCCATCGCTCGCACTGCCAGGCCGCCGGTGCTGGCCCGCATCAAGCGGGCTGCGCGCGCCGACACGCGCGAGCGCGGCCCGCACGCTCCCCGTACTGCCCGTTGCAAGGCTTTTCGGGCCGCCAAGGGCCACGGGTCTGCGGGCGCGACGCGTCGACCCAGCCGGCCGATCCGCCGCATGGCGCGCCGCCCCTCGGGCGGAGAAACGTTCATCCGGCCGTTGCACGCCGCAGGGCCGCCTGCAGACGGTCGCCGATGGCAACGATGTGGCTCTTCATGACCCGCCGCGCGCGCGCCGCGTCGTGGTGCGCGATGGCGTCGATGATGTCCTCGTGCTCGTCGTGCGCCGCATTGAGCCGGTCGGCGAAGATCGGCGCATTGGTCGTGGTGATGAAGAAATCGCTGCGGTCGCCCAGGCGTTCGACCACCTCGGTCACCGACTCGGAGCGGGCGATGCGCCGTATCTCGTAATGCAGACGCCGGTTCAGCGCACGGTACTGCCGCGCCAGCTTCACCTGCGGGAGCTTCTGCCGGCGCAGATGGCCGATCTTCGCGGAAATGACCTCGAGCGCCACCACGTCCTCGGAGGTGGCGCGGGAGGCGGCGAACTCCGCCACCAGCGCCTCGCCCTCGGCGAACAGCCGGTAGAAGTCCCCGATCTCTTCCGGGGAGTAGCTGCGGATGCGGCAACCCACCTGGGGGATGATGCTCACGAAGCCCTCCATCCCCAGGCGTTTCAACGCGTCCATCACCGGCTGGCGGCTCACGTCCAGTTGGCCGGCCAGCTGGTCGACCGGCAGCCAAGCTTCGCGGGAGAAAACGCCGTCGAGGATGCTCGCCTTGATGTGCTCGTAGACGTGCTCGGTCAGGCCGCCGCGGCGCAGCGCGGCATCGCCGCGCCGCCCGCCGGCGGATGCGGCATCCGCCTCCCGCACCGGCGCGGCTGCAGGAACGGCAAGCTTGCGGCCGGTCGGCGCGCCCTTCGCCCGCGCCAAACCGGCTGCCGCCGTGCCGCCGCCGCGCGCCGGCGAGGACGCCTGGAGACGTCGGCTTCCCGCTGACTTCGCAGATGCGTCGCGTTTCAAAGCACTAGCCTTCGGCAATGACCGGGTTGCGTAGGATACCGATTCCGGAAATCTCCACTTCCACGATGTCGCCATGCTTCATCCACAGCGGCGGCTCGCGGAAGGCGCCGACGCCGCCGGTGGTGCCCGTCACGATGACATCGCCCGGCTCCAACACGGTGAAGGTCGAGCAATAGGCAACCAGCGCGGGGACATCGAACACCAGATCCGAGACCGGCGCCTGCTGCACCACGTTGCCGTTGAGCCGCGTGACCAGGGTCAGCGTCGACGGGTCGGGGATCTCGTCCGTCGTGACCAGCCAGGGACCGAAGGCACCGGTGCCCGGGAAATTCTTGCCGGGGCCGAACTGGGAGGAATGCCGCTGGAAATCGCGGATGCTGCCGTCGTTGTAGCAAGCATAGCCAGCCACATGCGCGAATGCATCTCCGGCGGCGATGCGCCGGCCGCGGCGGCCGATCACCACCGCCAGTTCGCCCTCGTAGTCGAGCTGCTCCGAATCCAGCGGACGCACCATCGGCTGCCCGGCACCCACCTGCGAATTCGCGCAGCGCATGAAGACCACCGGCTTGGGCGGCGCCGGCCGGCCCGTCTCGGCGATGTGCGAGGCATAGTTGATGCCGATGCAGAGGATCTTGTCCGGATTCGGGATCACCGGCAGGAACTGCACCTGGGCCAGCGGGATCTCCTCGCCGGAAAACAGCCCCGCCAGGCGGTCCGGACCGGCCGCAAGCGCCGACTTGAGGTCGGGATGGCGCGCCAGCGCATCGGCTCCCGCCGTGCGCACGACGTCGCCCTCGACCACGCCGTAGGTGGCCTTGCCGGCGACGCTGATACTCGCTAAACGCATGGGTTTCTCCTTCGTCAACCACATTGGACATTCACGAGACGGCCCCGCCCTCGGGCGACGCGCCGTCGAACACACTACCGCCCATGCCGCCTTGCCGCTTCACGGAAGCGCTTCCGCTCCGGCCCGTTCGGCCAGGGCCTTGCCGATGAGATAGCCGAACGTCATCGCCGGCCCCAGGGTAATGCCGGCTCCCGGGTAGTTGCCCGCCATGATCGAGTTCATGTCGCTGCCGCAGGCGTACAGGCCCGGTATCGCCCGCCCCCCGCGGTCGAGCACCTGGGCCCGCTCGTTGGTGCGCAATCCGCGGCTCGTGCCGATGTCGCCCGGATGCACGGTGACCGCGTAGAACGGCGGCGTGGCGATGGGACCGAGGCAGGGATTGGGACGATGGCCGGCATCCCCGAGGTAATGCTCGTAGGCCGAGCGGCCCTTGCCGAAATCCTCGTCGATGCCGCTGGCCGCGAAACGGTTCTGGCGCGCGACTTCCTCGGCCAGCGCGTCCGCCGGCACGCCGACGAGGGCGGCGAGTTCGTCCAGCGTGCCGGCCTTCTTCAGGTATCCGCTGCGCAGAAAGCCGCCAAGGGGACGAAAACGGCCCGGTCGCACCAGGCCGAGCCCGTACTTGCGGATGAACCGCGAATCGACCACGAGATGCGCTTCGGCCAGGGACTGCCGATGCATCGCCCGGCCGAACTCGTGATAGTTGGTCGCCTCGTTGACGAAGCGTCGGCCCTGGGCGTTCACCGCGATCAGGCCCGGCTTGGCGCGGTCCATCAGCAGGTGCGGGTATTGCTTGCCACCGGGCCGGTCCGGCATGCGGGATACCGGGGTCAGGAAGGCATTGTCGAGATTGCTTTCGACGATGCTGGCACCCACGCTGGCCGCCATGTCCAGCCCTTCGCCAACGTTGCCTTCCGGTGCCATCGAGAGGTGTTTTGCGTCAGGCCACACGTAGCGCCGGCGCAGCTCGGCGTTGGCGCCGAAACCGCCGCTGGCCAGCACCACGCCCAGGCGGCTGCGCAACGTCACCGGCCGGCCCTCGCGCTCGGCCTGGAGACCGACCACTTCGCCGTTCTCGACCAGCAGCTCGCGCGCACGCGTGTGGCGCCACAGCGTGACCCCCGCGTCCAGCGCCGAACGCAGCAGGCTGGCCGCCAGCGCATTGCCCAGCACCAGCCGGGTGCCGCGCGGGTAGCGCAGGCGATCGCCCAGATACCGGAAGAGGAGCCGTGAGCCATGCACGAACGACGGCCACGACGAGGCCATGTGCATCAGGTGGTCGATGTCCCTGCGGTTCACCATCATGCCGCCCAGCGCGACGAAGCTGTGCAGGGGTGGCCGCAGCCACGCGAACCAGGGGCCCAGCCGCCGGCCGTCGAAGGGCTCCGGATCGAGCGCCCGCCCCCCGGGCATCCATCCTTCCTTGTCCGGGTAGTAGTCCGGCGCCACGGCACGCGACGCCAGCCGCACCGCGGTGTGGCGGTGCATGAACCGGAGCATCGCCGCACCGTTGTCGACATATGCCTCGATCAGCTCCCGGCGCATGCCCTCGCCGACGGTGAGCGCGAGATACCGCATGGCCGATGCCCGGCTGTCGTGCAGCCCGACGCCTTCCATCAGCGTGTTGTTCGGGATCCAAACCGTACCACCGGAGATCGCCGTGCTGCCGCCGAAAAGCGCGGTCTTCTCGATCACCAGCACCTTGAGGCCATGCAGCGCCGCCGTGGTCGCCGCGCTCAGGCCGCCGGCGCCGGACCCCACCACCACCACGTCGAAATCGCTCAGCTGTGTCACCGTGTACTTCCCGCGTAGTGCCCGGCATCGGCGCCGGGCCGGCCATGCTGCAAAAATCGCCGGAGTCGCCGCCCGCTCAGCATGCGTGCACGCCGCTGTCCACCAGCAGGGCATGCCCGTGGATCGCGGCGGCCTCGTCCGATGCGAGGAACAGGGCGGCATTGGCCACGTCCACCGCGCGCGCCAGACGACGCAACGGCGTTTCCGAGGCGAGCTTGCGGTAGATCTCGTCCGGCTCGGCCCGGTAGACCGCCGCCATCGAGCGGGACAGCGGCGTTTCCACCATGCCCGGGCATACCGCGTTGACGCGGATGTTCATCGGCCCGAGGTCTTCCGCAAGCGCCCGCATCAGGCCCAGTTCGGCGTGCTTGGCCGTGGCGTAGCTCAGCATGTTGGGACGCGCCTTGAGCGAGGAGCGCGATGCGGTGATGACGATGGCGGCGCTGCGCCGCGCGTCGCGCGTCGCGCTGGCCCTGAGCGCCGGCAGCGCCGCCTGCACCATGCGCATCGGCCCGATCACGTGGCTGTCCAGGTCGGCCTGCATGGCCGCGTCGGTGGTTTCCTCCAGCGTACCGGCCGAGCCTCGCCCGGCATTGCAGTACAGGATGTCCAGGCCGCCCCAATGTTCGACGACGGCGGCGATCGCGCGCGCATTGTCGTCGCGGTTGATGTGGTTGCCCGGCAAAAACAGCACATCCGCGCCGAGTTCGGCGGCCAGAGCAGGACCGCGCTGCTCGTCGATGTCCACCAGCGCCACCTTCGCGCCCTCCTCGAGGAAGCGCCGGCAGGCCGCTTCGCCGATGCCGCTCGCGCCGCCCGTGATCAATGCCACGCGCCCCGACAGACGTCCCATGGCCGCACTACCTCCACCGGTTGAAGCCGCCTTCATTGCGCCGACCCGGCCCACTGCACGGCGACCACGTCGAGCAGATAGCGATCGGCCTGCCCCAGCAGGCAGCGGCCATGTTCGGCGAGCTGCGCCGAGCGTGCTTCGCGCAGCGCGGCATCGGCCTCTACCGCCGCCATGCCGGATGCGCGCGCCGCGTGATCGGGCCACTCAAGCAAGCTCACGGCCGCAGGCAGACCGGTGCCGAAGATCATCTCGAAGGCTCCCGCCAGAACGGCCCCCGCGCGGACGCAGGCAGGCAACTCCACCTCGAGCAGGGTCTGCCGCGCCGCGGCAACGTGCCCGTTTGCCATCGACTGGATCGCCAGCTCGTACACCGCCCCGACATCGCCCGCGCCTTGCGGAATGTCCCGCAGCGGCGCGATCGCCTTGAGCAGATGGATGTCGAACCGCTCGACCAGCTCGGAGGGGCCATTGGTCCTCGCGCGGGCCTCCGCCCAGTCCGGGTCGGCCGCGAAGGAGGCCAATGCCCGCGCCCTCTGTCCGAGGTCGCGCCACGGCATCAGGTACACGAACTTGGGCATGCCAGCCCCGGCGGTGGCAGTCCATCCCGCCAGCGGATGCACGCCGTGGCGGGGGAAGAGCGTGCCGAGCTCGTTCCTGAACCGGTCGGCCATGTCGCCCAGACGGCCGGGCGCAATGGTGTACAGCCGCAACTCGTAGAGCCATTCGTCGGTACTGCCCATGTGGACCTCGTGCGTGCTCGCGTGACCGGAAGGCACGGGCCGCGTGGCCGGAACGAGAAGCTCCGTTCCGGCGCACCACGGCCAGGCGCCCGTCAGAACTCCATGTACAGATTCAACGAGGCGATCAGTGCGTCCTTGAAATCGCCCACGAACGACGGATGCTCGATGTAGGCCAGTGCCGGCAGCAGGTGGACGCCGTGCGTGACGTGGTAGGCATAGCCGACCTCGTAACCTTTCTGATCCGGGTTGGTGAACAAGCCTTCCATCGCCAGCGCCCGCTGCGCCGGGCCGCTGAACTTGTTGTAGTAGGCGCGGAAGGTGATGGCGTCGGTGGGACGTCCGTCGAAGGGCCCCACGTAGTACGCGCGCACCTCGTAATTGGTCGAATACACGTTGAGTTCCTTGGGCGCCCAGGCCGCACTCGCGCCGACGTAGAGGCCGCGGAAGGGCATGCCCGAATTGATCTGCGTGAGCTGGTAGTCGCCGGCCGCGTAGGTCGCGCGATTGGCCTTGGTCCGCCCGTTGACGAAGCTCGTGTAATCGGAGTCGTTGTACATGTACCCGCCGCGCAGCCAGATCTGGTGGTGGCTGCCCGAGGCGTCGCGCTTGAGGCCGACCTCGCCGATGTACAGCGGGCCGGCGCCCGGCTGATGGATCTTGAGACCCCAGAAATTGTGGTGCTCCGTCTCGTAGTTGTTGCCTTCGGGGCTGACGCTGCGCTGTACGCCGATCCGCACGTACTCGCCGTGGTCGCCATGCGCCGTCAGGTTGATGGCGGGCGTCGTGGCCGTGTCCGAGCTCAGGCCGACCTCGATGGGGATCAGCGCCGAGATGCCGTTGGCCAGCACGGGGCTACCGCCCATGAACAAGCCGGCATACTCCCAGATGTTCGCGATCCAGCCGACCTTGGCTTCGTAGCGACCGTCGCCGAACGACTGGTAGTAGTACAGCGCGCGGATCTCGCCGGTGTTCGGCCCGCCACCGGCATGGAAGGTATTGGCCAGCACATGCGCGCCCACGGTGATCTTGGAATTGGGCAGCCCCCACGAGGCGAGCCCGAAGGTCACGTCGCTCTCGGCGGTGATGGTGGACACGGTGAACCGCTGGCCGTTGTACATCTGCGGGTGCGCCGGCTGCCCGGTCGACAGCAGGCCATCGGTCACATCGAAGACGAACTGGGTCTGCACGCCGATGTCGTGCTGCGCCAGCGCGCTGCGCCAGCCGCCGGCGTCCTGCAGTACCGAATCGATCGCCGGCAGCGGAAAGTTGGTGGTCAACCCGGATTCGCCCAGCTCGTCGAAATGATGGAACTTGGCCAGCCTGGCCTGAAGCTCCTGCTGCTGCGCGGTCGCCGGCGCGGCATCCTGCCGGTTCGCCTGGGCGGACGGCTGCGGGTCCTGCGCGGCGTCATCCGCCGCCCACGCCGGCGGGGCGCACAGTGCGCCAAGCGCAAGCGCCAGCGGAGCGGCGGGCAGGCGCCGGCACGGCGCCACGCCCGCGCTCGCGGCGCCCCCGGCCGTACCCCGCACCGTACAATTCGCGTAGCTTGCCGGCGCGCCGCCGGCAGACTGACGATCCATCAAGTTATCCATCGCCACGCAGGGCCGGTCGACCGGCACCTGCGCAACATCCGGAGCGCCGCCTCGCCCTGTTTCCGCCGCCGCTTCCTCCACGTTTCCCCCTTCGCCGACAACCGGATTGCGCATAGCGAAAGCGGCATCCG
This sequence comes from Fulvimonas soli, assembly GCF_003148905.1. Lineage (GTDB taxonomy): Bacteria > Pseudomonadota > Gammaproteobacteria > Xanthomonadales > Rhodanobacteraceae > Fulvimonas > Fulvimonas soli. Next base: position 27,238 of record NZ_QGHC01000003.1, read on the forward strand.
CCCGCGTGGGCGCCTTGTAGCCAAGAACCGCAAATTGCTCGACCATCGCCACCTCTCCTCGCCTCACCTGGGATGCCACTCGAGCGTCTCAAAAATCCTAGAATTTCAGCCGCCGTGGTGGCGCGTACTGAACTGTCAACCATTCCGGATGTCACGCTGCGGTGCGGGAAAAGACGGCGTGCAGGGGACATTCGCCATGCCCCTTGCGCCTCCGCAAAATAACTTATATTGTGTCAGTTATGAAGTCGCGAGCCATCCATGACGATCAGGCCAGCCCGGCCGGCCGGCGACGCGGCGTGCGGCGCGACGGCATTCCCGACCGCCTTGCGCTTCGATAACGTGTCGCTGCCGGGAGTTTCCAGCCATGCATGCAGCCGCCGCCCCGCCACTGCCCGAGCTCGACGCCGCCAACCGCTTCTTCTGGACGAGTGGTGCCGACGGCGTGCTGCGCATCCTCCGCTGCGCCGACTGCGGGCATTGGCTGCATCCGCCGGCCCCGGTCTGCCCGCAGTGCCTGGGGGAGGATCTGCGTCCGCAAGCCGTGTCGGGCCTGGCCACCATCGAAGCCGTCACCGTCAATCACCAGGCCTGGCTGCCCGGGCTGCCCGTCCCCTACGTGATCGCCATCGTGGCGCTGGACGAGCAAGCCGGTCTGCGCCTGACCACGAACATCGTCGGCCCCGCCGCCGCATCGGCGAGCATCGGTCAGCGGGTGCGGGTGGCGTTCGAGAACCGTGAAGACGTCTGGCTGCCGGTATTCGTCCCGGCCTGAGCAGCCTCGAGGAAGCCCCATGTCGTCAAGCGATGCCGAAGAGGCGCTCTGCCAGATCCGCGACCAGGTCGCACGGCTGCAGCACAGGTATGCCACGCCGGAGCGCCTGAAGGCCCTGCTCGACCAGACCGTCGGCTTCGATCGCGCGTTGTGGCAGGCCGCCGTGGAGCAGGGTCAGCCAGCCATCGCCGTGCCGGAACATGCAGGCGGCATGGGCATGGGGTGGCCGGGCCTGGCGGCGCTCATGGAAGAGGTGGGCAAGGCGGTGGTCTCCCTGCCGCTGATCGCGACCCCGGTCGTCGCCGAGGCGCTGCTGGCCAGCGACGATGAGGCCCCGGCCGCGCGCTACCTCGCACCGCTGGTGAGCGGCGAGCTGATCGCCTGCGTGGCTTTCGCCGAACCCGGCCAGACGAGTCCACTGCAACGCCCCGAGCTCGCCTGCTCGGGCGACACGCTCAACGGAAGCAAGGCTGCCGCCGCGTTCGCCGCGGTCGCCGACCTGGCGCTGGTGCATGCCGATGCGGACGGCGCCAGCCAGCTGATGCTGGTACCCCTGGATCAGCCAGGCGTCACGCGCCGCACGCAACCCGGCCTCGACAACGCGCGCGCGCATGCCGCGCTGCAGTTTCGCGATGCCAAGGCGTACCCGCTTTTGCGCGGCGATGCGGCGATAGGAAAGATCATGGCGCGCGTCGCGTTGGCCACTGCCTTCGAGCAGATCGGCGGCGCCTCGGCCTGCCTCGCCTGCGCGCGCGGCTACGCACTGGAACGCAAGGCCTTCGGCCAGCCGATCGGCCGCTTCCAGGCCATCAAGCACAAGCTGGTGGACATGTACTGGCGCATCGAGATTGCCCGCGGCTGCGCACTGGACGCGCTGGATGCGCTGGAAGGGGGCAACCCGCTGTGGCCCGCTCTGGCCGCCGCCGCCAGGCTGGCCGCGATCGAAGCCTACGACTTCGCCGCGCGCGAAAACATCCAGACCCACGGTGCCATGGGCGTCACCTGGGAAGCCATGCCGCATCACTACTACCGGCGCGCACGCTGCCTGGCGCTGGAACTGGGCAGCACCCAGGCCTGGCGGGAATACCTGCTGGCCGAAGCCGGCTTCGATGCCGCGGCCGCCTGATCGAGGAGCCCTCCCATGTCCAGCGCAAGCGCCCTGCTCGAACCTCGCACCGCCGTCCCTGCCGAGGACGCCCTTGAACGCTATCGCCTGGATGCCCGCGCGTGGCTGGCCGAACATGCGCCGCGCTTCAGCGGAGCGGTGCGCCGCGGCCTGCCGCTCGAGCGCGACGTGGCGCTCGGCAGGGCCTGGCAGGCCCTGAAAGCCGCGCACGGCTACGGCGCCATCACGCTGCCCAAGCGCTATGGCGGCGGCGGCGGCACCGAATTGCAGAAGATCGTCTTCACGGAGGAGGAACTCCGCTACGACCTGCCGGTGGCGTATTTCTCGATAAGCCTGAGCAATCCGGTGCCGATCTTCCTCCGTCACGCGCCCGAAACGTTCCGGCAACGCCTCGGGCCGCCGGCGATCCGCGGCGAGCACATCTGGTGCCAGCTGTTTTCCGAACCCGCGGCCGGCTCCGACCTGGCAGCCCTGCGCCTGCGGGCCGAGCGCCAGGGCGACGGCTGGGTGCTCAACGGCCAGAAGCTGTGGACCAGCTGGGCGCAGATCGCCCAGTGGGGCGTGATCGTCACGCGTACCGACCCCGACGTTCCCAAGCATGCGGGTCTTACCTACTTCTTCCTCGACATGCGGTCGCCGGGCATCTCGGTGCGCCCGATCCGGCGGCTCGTCGGCCATCCGGATCTGAACGAAGTCTATTTCGACAACGTCTACGTGCCCGACGAACAGCGCCTGGGCGAGGTCGGCGGCGGCTTCAGGGTGGCCATCGAGACGCTGATGATCGAACGCTACGGCATCACCGACGAGACCGCCAGTTCGCCCGCGCTGGAAGCCCTGGTCGAACTCGCCCGCCGCGCCCGGCTGAACGGCCGTCCCGCGCTGGCCGATGGCGAAGTGCGCGCAGCCATCGCCAGGGCCTATGTCGAGCGCCAGGGCCTGCGCTCGATCCAGAAGCGCGCAATGGAGGCCATCGCCGCCGGCCGCGAACCCGGGCCGGAAGGCGCCATCCGCAAGCTGCTGCTCGGACGCATGCGGCAGCAGCTGGGCGCCCTCGCGCTGGACCTGATGGGAGCCGACGGCATCCGCCTCGACCCGCAGGGCGAGTCGAGCCGCGACTTCGCCCATGCGTGGCTGGACCCCAGCGTGCGCATCGCCGGCGGCACCGACGAAGTGCTGCTCAACACGCTGGCCGAACGCGTGCTCGGCTTGCCGCAGGACCACCGCCCGGACAAGGGCGTGCCCTTCCGCCAGCTCGAGTCCTGAGCGCCTCGCGCGCCCGTCGCCCTGCCCGCGCATCCCCGCAACCGAACGAGAGGACATCGTCGATGGATTTCAGCCTGGACCCTGCAGACGAAGCGTTCCGCGACGAGGTACGGCAGTTCCTGCGCGAGAAGCTCCCCGCGGACATCGCCGAGCGCTCGCGTCGCGGCTATCACCCGCTACTCGCGGACGTGCAGGCGTGGACCAGGATCGTCTACGACCACGGCTGGCCGGGTCCGAACTGGCCTGCCGAATGGGGGGGCTGCGGCTGGACGCATCTTCGCCAGTTCATCTTCGAGGAAGAATGCGCGCTGGCCGGCGCGCCGCAACTGGACGTCGCCAGCTTCCGCATGTTCGGTCCGCTCATCATGACCTTCGGCAGCGATGCGCTCAAGAACCGCTACCGCGACCCGATCCTGCGCGGCGAAACGTGCTGGGGCCAAGGCTTCTCCGAACCCAACGCCGGCTCCGACCTGGGCGCCCTGACCACGCGTGCCGTGCGCGAGGGCGACGAGTACGTGATCAACGGGCGCAAGATCTGGACCACCAACGCCCACGTCGCCAATGTCCTCTGCGTGCTGGCCCGGACCAATCCCGAGTCCAGGCGCGGCTTCTCGATGATCATCGTCGACCCGAAGGCTCCCGGCGTCACCATCCGCCCGATCATCGACATCGGCGAGGGGCACAGCCTGAACGAGACGATCTTCGAGGATGTGCGCACGCCGGTCGACAACCTGATCGGCGAAGAGGGCCAGGGCTGGCATTACGCGAAGTCGCTGCTGGACAACGAACGCGCCTCCAGCGCGGAAATCCCCGCCAACAAGTTCAACCTGATGAAACTTCGCCAGATGGCGCAGCGAAAGCGCGGCGACGGCACCCGGCTGATCGACGATCCCGGCTTCGCGGCGCGGCTGGCCCGGCTGGAAATCGACCTGCAGGCCCTGGAGTTCCTCACCCTCAGGGCGCTGACGGAAAAAGCCGGGGGAACCCGCCTGCCCGTCGGTTCGCTGCTCAAGGTCCGCGGCTCAGAGCTGTTCCAGAAGACCGGCGAGATGCAGCTCGAAGCCCTGGGCGACTACGTCTCCTATGCGTATCCGCCGCCGGAACAGTCACCTCACGGCATCGCCGCCTGGCCTCCCGGACCGGCCTTCGCGCCGGGCGTCGTCGCCGATTTCATGTATCGGCGCGCCACCACGATCTACGGCGGAGCCAACGAGGTGCAACGCCAGATCATCGCCCGATCCTTCCTGGAGCTCTAAAGCCATGGACTTCTCGCTTTCGCAGGAACAGCAGATCTTTCAGGACAGCGCACGGCGCATGCTCGAGACGGAATGCCGGTTCGAGACCCGTGGCCCATTGATCGCCAAGGGCAGCTTCGACGGGGATCGCTGGCGGGCCATCGCCGAGATGGGCTGGCTGGGCATGGCTCTGCCCGAGGAACACGGCGGCTTCGGCGGCGGCGCGATCGAGACGGCGCTGCTGATGGAGGAAATCGGCCGGGTGCTGATGGTCGAGCCGGTCTGGGCCATCGCCGTGCTCACGGCCCACGCGCTGCTGGCATCGGGCGACGAACGGGCACTCGCGCTGCTGCCCCGGCTGGTGGCCGGCGAGGTCCTGCCGGTGCTGGCGCACAACGAAGCCGACGCGGGCGGCGTGACCGAGCACGTCGCCACCGTGGCGACGCCGACGGCACAGGGCGGATGGCGGATCAGCGGCGAGAAGACGCTGGTCGTCGGCGGCAACATCGCCGACCGCTTCCTGGTATCGGCACGTACCTCGGGCAGGACCGGCGATCGCGAGGGTATCTCGCTGTTTCTCGTCGCCGCCGACGCGGCGGGCCTGCGCCGGCAGAACGTGCGCCTCATCGACAACCGCTGGGCCGCGCACCTGCTGCTGGAGAACGTTCAGGTCGACAAGGCCGACGTCATCGGCCGCGTGGGCGGCGCCATCGACGCGCTCGACGAGGCCCATGCGTACGGCCTGCTGGCGGCCTGTGCCGAGGCCATCGGGGTGATGGACCGCGCGCTCTGGATCACGCGCGACTATCTCAAGGTGCGCAAGCAGTTCGGCACCACCCTGAGCAGCTTCCAGGCGCTGCAGCACCGCATGAGCGAGATGCTGATCGAGCTGGAGCTGTCCCGCTCGATGCTCCATCGGGCGCTTTCGCTGTTCCACGCCGGGCCGGAGATTCGCCGCCAGGCGCTGGCGGCGGCCAAGGTGCACATCGGCCGCAGCGGCAAGTTCGTCTGCGGCCAGGCGATCCAGTTGCATGGCGGCATCGGCGTGACCGAGGAATACGTCATCGGCCACTACTTCAAGCGCATGACCACCATCGAGCACGAGCTGGGCCATTCGCACTTCCACCTGCAGCGGCTGGCGGAACTGGAACAGCGCCGCGGCACGCCCGTCGCACCGCTCGCCGCGCGCAACGCCGCATGAGAGGCGTCGCCTGAGAACCGCAGGCACGCCGTTTGACCCGGCTATTTAACTGACATATCGTCAGCTTTAGCGGCAGGGGACGTAGGTTTCTCCTGCAGCCCACGAGGACCACCCATGAGCACCGTCAGCTATCCCATTTTCGACGCCGACCGCCACTTCTACGAACCGCCAGAGGCGTTCCTGCGCCACTTGCCGAAGAAGTTCCACAGCCAGTTCCAGTATGTGCAGGTGAACGGCCGCACGAAACTGGCGGTGGGCGGCGTGCTTTCGGACTACATCCCCAATCCGACCTTCGAGGTGGTCGCCGCGCCCGGCTCGCACGAAGCCTGGTACCGCGCCAACAATCCGCAGGGCCTGACCCTGCGCGAGATGGCCGGCAAACCGATCCCGTCGGCGGAAGCCTTCCACGACGGCGAAGCCCATCTGAAGGTGATGGACCAGCAGAACATCCATGGCGCACTGATCATCCCTACCCTGGCGTCGGTGATCGAGGCCCGCCTGGACAAGCAGCCCGAGACCATCGCCGCGTTGTTCCACGCGCTCAATCAATGGTTCAAGGACGAGGTGGGTTTCGCGTACAAGAACCGCCTGTATCCGGTTCCGATGATCCACCTGGCCGACGTGGACCAGGCGGTGAAGGAGCTCGACTTCCTGCTGGAAAGCGGCGCCCGCGTGGTCGGCATACGTCCCGCGCCGGTGCCGGGCCTGCGCGGCAGCCGCTCGATGGGCTTCAGGGAGTTCGATCCTTTCTGGGGGCGCATCAACGAGGCGAGGATCTTCGTCGCGATGCACGTTTCCGATTCCGGCTACGACCAGATCGCGCGCTGGTGGACCGCCGGCGCCCGCGACAGCGACGAATGGCGTCCGTTCGAGAAGGAACCGTTCGGTGAAATTCTCGACTGGATGGGCCGCCCCATTTCCGACTCGCTGGCTGCGCTGATCTGTCACGGCGTGTTCGACCGTTTTCCGGACGTGCGGGTGGCCTCGCTCGAGAACGGCTCGGCGTGGCTCGAGCCACTGCTCAAGCGCATCGCCAGCAACTACCGCAAGATGCCAAAAAGCTTCAGGCAGGATCCGGTGGAAGCGTTCCGCCGGCACATCTTCATTTCGCCGTTCTACGAGGATCCGGTGGAACGCATCGGCGAGCTGATCGGCTACGACCGCATCCTGTTCGGCAGCGACTGGCCGCATCCGGAGGGCCTGGGCACGCCGCTCGATTTCTTCCAGGACATCCACGGCGTCAAGCCCGAAGACACCCGCAAGATCATGAGCAGCAACCTGCATGGCCTGTTGACGGGCGCACGCGACTGAACCCTGCCCTCGCCCGAAGAAGGCGGCCAGCTGCAGCCGCCCCGCCGCTTGGCCCGTAACGACGGGCCGGCGGCTGGCGTTGCCAGCCATCCGCCGTGGATCAATCCTTGGGCAATGGCTCCGGCTGCGCGCAGACCGATGCGATGGCATGCGCAATGATGCGCGCCTGCGCCGCCTTCAGGCGCCTGGCGCCGAGCCCCTTGTTGACGATATTCGGATCGGTGGTGGCCATGCGCTCCATCGCCGCATGCAGCACCGAGGCAAAGGCGCGCGCATCGCCACGGCTCATTTTGCGGTCGGCAGGACAGAGCGCGATCAGCCGCTGCGCCAGCAGTTCCACGAACGGTACGTAGACGTCCATGCGCAGCTTCTCGAAGCGCGGGTCGCCGCGGTCGGCTTCCATGTTGCGGTAGCGAAGTACCTCGCGATGGGCGTCCCAGACCTTGTAGAACGCCTCGACGAGCTGTTGCGCACGGTTTTCCAGCGCATCGGGCAACCACGGTTCGTCGAGTACCGCCAGCGCATCGCTCATCTCGTGGCCCGCCACGTCGCTGAGCGCGGCGAGGATGTCGCGAATGTCGTCGAAGTACATGTAGAACGTCGCGGAGGAGGTCTTCGACGCCTTGGCGATGGACACCGCCGTCAATTCCACCGGCGACCTGGTTTTCAGCAAGGTCTCCGCGGCGCGCATCAGCCGCAGCCGCGTTGCGTGTCCCTTCGGTCCCAGCGACTGCCCCTGCTTGTTGGTCTGGACGGTGCTGAGCGCCACCTCCATCCTCGACGGAAGGGCTTTCTTGGCGGTTTTCATGGCGGCTTTTTCAGTGCGGCGTGGCCGGGCACTCATACCGTCTCCGAACATGTCATCGCACACGCCCCCGGATGCGAACCCAATGTAAACCGAAAACTGGCGACATGACAATCTTTCGATCGCTCCGCAATACGTTGCGTCCGGAGCAACTGGCCTACGGCTCGAACCGGACCAGGCCATGGTCCAGCACCGGCGCATCGCGCTCCACCGAACGCATGCGGAACACGGCGCGCCCTGGCCCCGTGGTCCAGCTTTCGACGCGCATGGTCTCGCCGGTACACATCGTTCCGACATAACGGACCGCCAGCTTTCGAAGGCGTTCGGGCCGGTTGTCGCACCACAGTTTCAATACGGCGCGACCTGCGAGTCCGAAGCAGCACAGCCCTCGCAGAACCGACTGCGGCCGCTCGCCCGCGTTCGCCGAGGCCACTGCGAAGTGGGCGGGCAGGCGGAAGATCGCCCCCTCCTCGGCCGGCGTCGCCAGTTCGATGACCGCGTCGGGCGGCCGATCAGGCATGGCGACGCGCTCCCTGGCCGGTTCGGCCGGCCCACCGAAGCCGCCGTCGCCGCGCGCGACGGTGGTCACGTCGATGGTCGCGATGCGGCTACCCGTGCGCGCATCGCGGATGACCTGCTGCTCCACGATCGCGGCGCCGCGCGCCGCGCCGCGATCGTGGATCGCGACGATGCGGCGGTCGATCAGCAGCTCGCCTTCGGAAGGCAGCGCGCCGGACAGGGTGAGCGCCTCCTCCGCGTGCACGAGCTTTTGCCACTGGATGCCGGTTTCCGGTTGCTGCTGCCAGAACTCGCCGTCCGCCAGCGCCACGATGACGGGTGGCAGGACGCGCGGATCCGCCTCATGGACGAATGGCGCGTCGTCCAGCTGCAGCGGGCCGGGCAGGCCCGCACCAAACCCGGTGGCGAAGCGGACCACGTCGGCGCGGGTGTAGGGCCTGCGCACCTGCGCGAAGGGCCAGTGGAGAAGCTTCTCGTAGTCCAGAGACATGCGTGTCCTCGGCTTCCCGCGGTCGCACGGCGCGCCCGCGGCACTCGCGATTCCGCGGCGACCAGCCGCGCCGCTCGGGCGGTACCGCTCAGGTCGAGCCGGCCGACTTCTTGGCGGCCGCCATGGATTGCTCCATGCCGCGCGCCACGATGCCGCGATGTTCCGCCGTCGAATGCGAGAACACGTGCGTATCGAAGTGCGCGAGGATCGCGTTGCGGAAGCCCTGGATGTCGGCAGTTCGATTGAGCGACCGCTTCAGCACGTGCAATGCCACCGGCGGCGTTTCCGCGATGCGGTTGGCAAGTCTGAGGGTGAACGCTTCCAGCTCCTCGCGCGGAACCACGTGATTGACCATGCCCCACTCCTTGGCTTCGGCCGCGCTCAGGCGCTGCCCGGTGTACAGGAACTCCTTGGCCTTGCGCATACCCAGCACCCAGGGGTGCACCAGCGTTTCCACGGCGGCCGCCCCCAGGCTGTGCACCACCGGGTCGCTGAAATAGGCATCGTCGCTCGCCACCATCAGGTCGCACATGTTGGCCACCATGAAGCCGCCCGCGATGCACGCGCCCTGGACCTGGGCAATGGTCGGCTTGGGGAAGTCCCAGATCCGCAGCGCATTGCCCAGGTAGTGCTCCTGCTCCCACAGGTAGATCTGCTCCGAGGTGAAGTGCCCGCGCGTCCTGATGCCGTCGACCAGATCGTGTCCGGAGGAAAAATGCTTGCCCTTGCCGCCGATGATGAGGACGCGCACGGCATCGTCCTTTTTCGCCCTCTCCAGTGCATCGTCGAGTTCGTCGAGCAGCGCCTCCGACTCGGCGTTGGCGGCCTGCGGCCGGTTGTGGCAGACGCGCGCCACCGCGCCGATGACTTCGTAGCTGATTTCGTTGTAGCTCATGGGAATCTCCGGGAATCCTAGTCCAGCCACTCGGCGTAGCCGTTGGTCAGCGCGACCACGTCGCGCTCGACGACGCGGACCTGGAACGCCGCACGTCCCGCGCCTTCGCGCCAGATCTCGGTGCGCAAGGTCTCGCCGGGATAGACCGGCGTCGCGAACCGCACGTCCAGCCGGCGCAAGCGCGCCGGTTCGTTGCCGCAGAGCAGCTTCAGCACCGCGCGGCCGGCGACACCGTAGCTGCACATCCCGTGCAGGATGGGCTTGTCGAAGCCGCCGAGCGCGGCAACCCTCGGATCGACGTGCAGCGGGTTCCAGTCGCCGGACAGGCGATAGATCACCGCCTGCTCGGGCCGCGTGACCAGATCGAGGGAGGCGTCCGGCGGCCTCTGCGCCGGTACCGCATGCGGCACCGGCGCACCCGCCGCGCTGCCGCCGAAGCCCCCGTTGCCGCGGAGGAAGATCGAGAATCCGACCGTGGCCAGCAGTTCATCGGTGGCGGCATCGTGGATCCTGCGCGACAGGTACATCACCGCGCCCTTGCCGGCCCCCTTGTCGTAGATTTCCTCGACCGTGGTGCGTCCGATCACCCTGCCCTGCGGCGGCAACGGCTTGTGCACCGTGAGGAACTGTTCGCCGTGAAGGATTTTCTCGACCACGATGCCCGTGCCGGGGTCGCCCATCCAGAACGCGCCGGGAGCCAGCACGGCATGCTGGGTCGGCAACGCCCGCAGGCCGTCCTCGTAGACGTACTTGAGATCGTCCTCTGCCACCGGGTTGGAGGTCGCCACGCCGACGCCCAGCGCATAAAGAATGGTTTCGCGCACGCCGTACGCCTGCTCCGCGGGCGGGATCGGCCAGCGCTTGATCTTCTCGTAATCGAGCGGCACGGCTGGGGATTCTCCTCGGGGATCGCGCCGCTGGCAACGCGCCGGCGACTAGGCCAAAGATAGTCGTTGACGAAAAACTGTCAAGCAGTTAGTTTTGCGTCCGGCGCCGGCGGGAAAGTTGCCGTCGGCTACGCCGCCACGCGCATGCGCGGGCGACACGCGCTCCCGCTTCAACCTGGACTATCCGCCAGCCGGAGATTGCAATGGGCCTGCTCGAAGGGAAAGTCGCCATCATCACCGGGGCCGGGCGTGGCCTGGGCGAAGCCTATGCCAGGCTGCTCGCCCGGGAAGGCGCGGCGGTCGTCGTCAACGACATAGGCAAACGGGAAGACGGCAGTCCGGCCGCCGGGTACGTGGCCGAGTCCATCCGCTCGGACGGCGGCAAGGCCGCGCCGCACGTCGGGGACGTCTCCACGGTGGATGGCGGACAATCGCTGCTGCAGACCGCGCTCGAGGCATTCGGTCGCGTCGACATCCTGATCAACAATGCCGGCATCCTGCGCGACAAGTCCCTGCTCAAGCTCGAGGAAGCGGACTGGGACCTGGTCGTCAAGGTCAATCTCAAGAGCATGTACGCCGTTACCCGGCCGGTGTTCTCGTGGATGAAGGAGAACGGCCACGGCGGCGTGATCGTCAACACCTCGTCGGTTTCGGCGCTGGCGGGCAACTTCGGGCAGACCAACTACGGCGCGTCGAAGGGCGGCGTGTGGGGTTTCTCCAATGTGCTGACCGAGGAAGGCCGCAAGTACGGCATTCGCGTGTGGACGCTGGCGCCGGCGGCGCTTTCGGTCCTGACGGCGGCGCTGCTGCCCGACGAAGCGAAGGCCGAACTGGCGCCCGAGCACGTGGCCCCCGTCGTGCTGTACATGGTCAGCGAATTGTCCGGCACGCGCACCGGCCACTGCCTGTTCGCCTCGGGCCAGCGCATCAGGGAACTGAAACTGGTCGCTGCCGAGGGCATTCCGGGCCGTGGCCGCAACGCCGCGCTCGATGCGCGATCGCTGGCGCAGCACGAGGATCGCATCTTCCGGCCGGAACCGGCGTTGACCATCGCCGACTTCGGCAAGTGACACCTCACCTCCCAGCAGCCGACGGAGGCAGCACATGAGCGGCAAGGCATTGATCGCCGGCGTGGCCATGGTGAAGTTTTCCAAGCCGGGCAAGAGCGAAATGTACGACGTCATGGGCGCCAGGGCGGCTGCCTTGGCGCTGGCCGACGCGGGCGTGGCGTACGGCGAAGTGCAGCAGGCATACGCCGGCTACGTCTACGGCAACACCTGTTCGGGCCAGACCGCGCTCTACTCGGTCGGCATGACGCGCATTCCGATCTTCAACGTCAACAATGCGTGCGCCTCCGGATCGAGCGCGATCTACCTCGCCCGGCAGGCCATACTTGGCGGGCAGGTCGACGTGGCGCTGGCCGTCGGCTTCGAGCAGATGGCGGCGGGGGCGCTCTCGGTCGACACCGACCGCACGCCGATCACCTGGCGCCTGGATGCCGCCGTCGAGGCGATCCGCGGCTGGGACGACAATGCCCCGCAGGCGCCGCAGTATTTCGGCAGCGCCGGCGCCGAATACCTCGAGAAGTACGGCGGCACCAACGAGCTTTTCGCCAAGGTCTCGGTGAAGGCGCGCAGCCACGCGGCGCGCAATCCCTACGCGTTGTTCACCGAACCGCTGACGGTCGACCAGGTACTGCAGTCGACGCCCATCTTCGGCCCGCTGACGAAACTGATGTGCTGCCCGCCGACCTGCGGCGCGGCGGCGACCGTCCTCGTCTCCGAAGCGTACGCGCGCAGGCATGGGCTGACCCGGCTCGTCGAGATCGCCGGCATGAGCCTGGTCACCGACGGCAATGACAGCTTCGAGTCCGGCAGCGTTGCCAACGTGGTGGGGGCCGGCGTCGCGCGCACGGCCTCCAGGCAGGCCTACGAGGAGGCCGGCATCGGCCCCGACGATGCCGACCTGGTCGAGCTGCACGACTGTTTCTCTTCGAACGAGATCATTGCCTACGAGGCGCTCGGCCTGTGCCCGGAAGGGGAATCGGCGAGGTTCATCGCCGATGGCGACAACACTTACGGCGGCAGGATAGTCACCAATCCATCGGGCGGCCTGCTTTCCAAGGGCCATCCGCTGGGCGCCACCGGGCCGGCGCAGATCGCCGAATTGACGTGGCATCTGCGTGGCGATGCGGGCGCGCGCCAGGTGCCCGACGCGCGGATCGGCCTGCAGCACAATGTCGGCCTGGGCGGCGCGGGCGTGGTTTCCGTACTCAAGCGCGCCTGAGCCGCGTACTCACGCATCGTCTTCCACCCCCGAGCGCACCATGAATCCTTCCGACATCCTGGTGACCGACCAGGTCGCCATCGTCACCGGCGGCGCAAACGGCATCGGCGAGGGCATCGCGCTGACGCTGGCGCGCTTCGGTGCCGACGTGGCCATCGCCGACGTCGACACGGAAAAGGGACGGCAGGTGGTCGCGGCCATCCAGGCATTGGGACGGCGCGCGCTGCTGGTGCCGACGGACTGCGCGGACACCGGCCAGATCCGTTCCATGGTCGAGCAGGCCGCGGGGCATTTCGGCCGGCTCGACATCCTCGTCAACAATGTCGGCGGCAGCCGCCAGACCGACTTCCTCGAGCAGAGCGAACGGAGCTGGAAGCGTCACATCGACCTCAATCTGGTCAGCATGCTGGCTGCCACGCAGGCGTCCGCCAGGGCCATGATCGCCGGCGGCCGCGGTGGCACGATCATCAACATCGCCAGCAGCGAAGGACTCCGCGCCGCGCCGGGCTATGCCGTGTACGCCGCCTGCAAGGCGGGCATGATCAGCTTTACCCGCACGATGGCGCTGGAACTGAGCGAGCACGCCATACGGGTCTTCGCGCTGGCGCCCGACATGCTCGTCACGCCCGGCCTGCAGCCCTACTACGATGCCGCGACGCCCGGCGAGGCCGCCGCCCGCGATCGCTACATCCCGCTCGGGCGGCTCGGCAAGGTGGAGGAAATAGGCAGCGTGGCCGTGTTTCTCGCCTCGAGAATGGCCTCCTACCTGACCGGAGTCACCCTGCCGGTCGATGCCGGCACCCTCGCCTCCAGCGGCTGGACGCGCCTGGCGTCGGGCGGCTGGGCGCTCTACCACGACTGAGGCGGCGCGCAGCGCGCACCGGTGCGGCTGCCACCATCAGCCCTCAGGCCAGCAGCGACCTCAATGCCGCGACCAGCGCGAGCGGTTGCGAAAGCATGACGTGATGGTAGCCGTCGGGAATCACCACCGGCCCGCGCCCGCGCCGGAACGAGGCCAGCACGCGCCGTGCCAGCGCATCGTCCACCACGCAGCTTCCTTCGCCATAGACGAAGTCGACCGGTACCTCGATCCGCGAAAGCAGCTTGTACTCGTCCGGCACCAGCACGATAGCCGGCAGGCCACGATCGAATTTCCACTGCCAGCCACCGTCCACCTGGCGCAGCGACTGGCGGGCTACGTAGTCTTCCACGTAGGGCAGCACCACGGGTTGAGCCGGCATCAGCCGGAACCGCTGCAGGGCGCTTGCAAGATCCGGATAGGGCGGCGCGTGCCGCCGCGGCGGCGCCCCGCCGGGCACGGGCGCATCACCGAAACGCACGTAGCTGTCGATGACGATCAACCTGCTGGCCAGCTCCGGCGCCTCCACGCAGGCCCGCAGCACGCGCGCGCCCCCGAAGCTGTGGCCGACGATGGTCGACGCTCCCAGGCCCGCATGCCGGATCACGCCGAGGATGTCCCGAACGAACGTCATGCCGTCGTAGTGATCGCGGTGCCCGCTGTCGCCCATGCCCGAAAGGTCCAGCGCCACCACGCGGTAGTCGTCGGCGAAGAACGGGGCGATGAAGTCCCACCAGCGCGCGTGCGCGCGGTAGCCGTGCACGAAGACGATGGCCGGCCTGTCGCCAGGCCCATCCAGCCCCCAGGAGAGGTAGTGCACGGGCGCGCCGTCGATTTCGACGAAACTCGAATGGCCGGCGCGCCCGACGGCGCGGGAGAACCACTCGGGAACGGATGCGTCGGTCCGTGCCGATGGCACGTCTGTCGCGAACGGGGCGCTGGTCATCATGGTTCGCCTGAAGAGGGAAAAAGTGCGGGCGAGCCCGCGCCGTTCGCCGCGGCAAGCGGCCTCCGTGCCGGTTCGCTCCATGCGACCATGGTCGCACGCGCCCGCTCGAAAAATAAGTGACTATCTTATAGTTATGAATCCTCGCCACGACAAGCGCACGCCACGAACGCGCCCGTGCGCAGGCTTGCGAGGCGTGCTGGCGCTCCGCGCGAAAGTCCAGGCCGCGCCCCGCCGGGCCAATGCATGGACCAGCGCGAAGCCTCGCGTAGCGATCACGCGGGACCGCGGTTTGACTGGGAAAATCCTCCCGGTGCGGCCAATCCGCCCGGGGCCGGCGCCACGGCACCCTGGCCAGCTGTCCCGTCGTCAGCTTCGACCCATGCCCGCGGCGATTCATGCTGCACCGTCACTTGACGCCGCTCGCCGGCGCTGTCTAGAGTCCGAAAAATACAAACCGTCAGTTTTTGACGCCGCACGCCGTCCACGCGTCCGCACAATCGCCCAGTCGAGGAGGATTCCTGATGGAAATGAACGACCTGATCCTGTTGAGCGTGGACGATCACGTCATCGAGCCGCCCGATCTCTTCGACAGGCATCTCCCCGCGAAGTATCGCGACAAGGCCCCGAAGATGCATTCGATGCGCGGCGGCCAGGACTCCTGGACCTACGAGGGGATGGTTTTGCCGAACATAGCGCTGAACGCCGTGGTGGGTCGCCCGCGCGAGGAGTACGGCGTCGAGCCCACGGCGTACAACCAGCTTCGGGCGGGCACGTATGACATCAAGGCGCGCATCGACGACATGAACGTCAACGGCGTCTGCAGCGCGATCTGCTTTCCAACCTTCCCGCAGTTCGCCGGCACGCTGTTCGTGAACTCCAAGGACAAGGAGGCTGCCAAGGCCATCGTGTCGGCGTACAACGACTGGCACATCCACGAATGGGCCGGCGCCGCGCCCGGCCGCATCATTCCGCTCGCCATCCTTCCGCTGTGGGACATCAACGCCTGCGTGGAAGAGGCCCGCCGCGTCGCCAGGCTCGGCGTTCACACGGTGACCTTCCCCGACGTGCCCGCCAAGAAGGGGCTTCCGAGCATCCATACCGACTACTGGGACCCGCTCTGGAAGGTCATGTCGGACAACAAGATGGTGATAAGCACGCACATCGGTTCCGGCATGAGCGCACCGTACATTTCGCCCGAATCGCCGATCGACTCGTGGATCACGACGATGCCGATGTCGATCGCCAACGCGGCCGCCGACTGGATGTTCTCGCCGGTGTTCGTCAAGTTCCCGGAGCTGAAGATCGCGCTGTCCGAAGGCGGCATCGGCTGGATTCCCTACCTGCTCGAGCGTGCCGACTTCACCTTCAACCACCATCGTGCCTGGACCCACTCCAACTTCGGCGGGCTCAAGCCGAGCGACATCTTCTTCCGCAACTTCATCACCTGCTTCATCGACGACATCTTCGGGCTGAAGAGCCTGGACTTCCTCAACACCGACATGGTCACGTGGGAGTGCGATTATCCGCACTCGGACACCGTATGGCCGTATTGTCCGGAAGACCTTTGGAAGTCGATCAAGCATCTGCCGAAGGAGACCATCGACAAGATCACCCACCTCAACACCATGCGCGAGTTCTCGTTCGATCCGTTCAGCGCCCTGGGCGGACGCGAGAACTGCACGGTCGGCGCGCTGCGCGCGCAGGCCACGCACGTCGACACGCAGCCGCGCGGCGGACTGGGCGGCATGAACCCTTCGAAGAACGATGGCCATCCGGTGACCTCGGGCGAAGTGATGAAGATGTTCGCCGTCTGACCCTGCGCCCGCCCTGCGGCCGGACCGTCGTCGACGGCAGGCCCGGCGACCGGTTTTCCGCATCCTCCGGCACGTGACGGCCATGGACATCCTGGAACGACGAGCGATCATCTCGGGCATCGGCCAGTCGCGAACCGGCCGCCGGCTGGAGCGCAGCGCGCTCGCGCTGACGATCGATGCCACACGCGCCGCCGTGGCCGACGCCGGGCTCGAGCTGTCCGACATCGACGGCATCGCGAGCTGGCCCGGCTACAAGGCCGAGCCGGTCGGCTATTCCTCCGTTGCGCTGATGGACCTGAAGGAAGCGCTGCGCCTGAAGCTGAACTGGTACAGCGCCGGCTCGGAAGCCCCGCAGATGGCCGCGTTGATCAACGCCTGCATGGCGGTCGCCACCGGGCAGGCGCGCCACGTGCTTTGCTACCGCACCGTTACCGAATCCTCCGCGGCGGCACAGGGCACGCGGTCGAGTCTGGTGGGGGCGGGTACGCAGCGCGTCGCCGGCTTCGGCGTGTGGCAATCGCCGTTCGGCGCCTTCTCGGCGGCGAACTGGACGGGCCTGATCGCCTCGCGCTACTTCCACGAATTCGGCGCGCGCCGCGAGCAGCTGGCGCAGATCGCCATCAACGCGCGCCGCAACGCGGCGCTCAACCCGCTGGCCGTCTACCGCGATCCGCTCTCGCTGGAGCAGTACATGGCCTCGCGGATGATCTCCACTCCGTTGTGCCTGTACGACTGCGACGTGCCGGTCGACGGGTCCGCCGCGGTGATCGTTTCGCACCGGGACACCGCCCGCGACCTCAGGGCCAGGCCCATCGGCATCGAAGCCATCTGCGGGCCGCTCCATGGACGCGATACGTGGGACCAGCAGGCCGACCTCACCCGCTTCGCGGGCGAGGACGCGGGCCGCCGGCTGTGGCAGCGCACCGACCTGAAACCCGCCGACGTCGACGTTGCCGAACTCTACGACGGCTTCAGTTTCCTCAGCCTGCTCTGGCTCGAAGCCCTGGGATTCTGCGGCCGCGGCGAAGCGGCCTCGTTCGTCGAGGACGGCCGGCGCATCGCGCTCGACGGCGAGCTGCCTTTGGCCACCGGTGGCGGACAGCTGTCGGCGGGCCGTCTGCACGGCATGGGGCACGTGATCGAAGCGGTCGTCCAGTTGCGCGGCGAGGGTGGCGCGCGCCAGGTACCGGGCTCGCCCGCCGTTGCCGCCGTGTCGATGGGCGGCGGTCCGATTGCGGCCGCAGGCCTGTTCGTCCGGCTATGACAGGGTCGCCGGCCCCGCACCGCACCGACCCCACCGGGCGTCGACGCCTGCCCGCGTCC
Organism: Fulvimonas soli; assembly: GCF_003148905.1. Classification (GTDB taxonomy): domain Bacteria; phylum Pseudomonadota; class Gammaproteobacteria; order Xanthomonadales; family Rhodanobacteraceae; genus Fulvimonas; species Fulvimonas soli. The sequence continues at coordinate 44,973 of NZ_QGHC01000003.1, forward strand.
GTGGCGCGCGCGCCCCATGTTGCGGCCCACCTTGCGCAATAGCTGTTGCTATGTCAGTTTTTTTCGTGCAGCGGCGGCGCGATGCGACGACACCCCTGTTTCGATGCGAACGAACCCCCGAGGAGCCTCGATGAACACGATCACCCGGCCCGCAGAAGCCAAGCCCTTCGTCGCCGCCGACACACAGCCGCGCCCCGACTGGAGCACGGGCGAGCAAGGCACCGTGAACGACGTGCTCCGCAGCGCCGTGCAACGGTTCGGCAACCAGCCGTTCCTCGACGACATGGGCACGATCTACAGCTTCGCCGACATCGACGACCATGCATGCCGGCTCGCCAACGGCCTGCGCGCGCTGGGCGTCACCAAGGGTCAGACGGTGGTGACGCTGCTGGACAACCATGCCGGCACGGCCCTGATCATGTTCGCCATCACCAAGCTCGGCGCCATCAGTGTCCCGGTCAATACGGCCTACAAGGGCGAATTCCTGCGCCATCAGGTGGCCGACGCCGGCGCCGCCGTGGTCATCGCGGAAAGCGACTATGCCGAACGCCTCGGGGCCGTTGCCGAAGGCGTCCCGGAGGTCACCACGGTGGTCCATCGCGGGCCGCCGCCCAGGCTGCCGACGACAAAGTGGAACGTCCTGTCCTGGGACCAGCTCTACAGCGAGGACGCCAGCGACCCGCACGTCCCGGTGGAACCCGGCGACCTGGCCATGCTGATCTACACCGGCGGCACCACCGGCCCCTCGAAAGGCTGCATGGTCAGCCACAACTACACCTGCAATCTCGGCCGCCAGATGCTGCGGACCACGTATCGCGGACCCGGCACGATCACCTGGACCCCGCTGCCGATGTTCCACTTCAACGCGGTCAGCGCGACGCTGATTCCCAACATGATGGTGGGCGCCCGCGTCGCGCTCTACCCGCGCTTTTCCGTCTCCAATTTCTGGCCTGAGATCGAACGCACCGGGGCCAACGAGGTGATGCTGCTGGCATCGATGTTCCCGCTGCTCCTCCAGGCGCCGGACAACGACGCGATGAAGCGCTGTTACGGGCAGATCGAGACCGTGATCGGCGCGCCGTTCCCGGCGCCGCTGCAGGAGGCATGGAAGAAGCGCTTCGGCGTCAAGCGCACCGTCATCAGCGGCTTCGGCCTCACCGAATGCGCGCTGGTCACCATGCAGCCGCGCGAGCTGCCGGCGGCGCCCAATTCGTCCGGCATGCGCTGCGACGATTTCGACGTGCGCATCGTCGACGACAACGACGTCGAGGTTCCCGCCGGCGTCGCGGGCGAGATCGTCGTGCGCCCGCTGCGGCCGCACGTCATGTTCGAGGGCTACTGGCGGCGCGCGCAGGACACACTGAAGGTGATGCGCAACCTGTGGTTCCACACCGGCGACATCGGCAAGTTCGACGAGCAGGGCTACTTCTACTTCGTCGACCGCAAGAAGGACTACCTGCGCCGGCGCGGCGAGAACATCTCCAGTTTCGAGGTGGAAAACACCTTCCGCGCGCACGCTGCGATCGAGGACGTGGCCGCCCACGCCGTCCTGTCCGAACTGGGCGAGGACGAGCTGAAAGTCACCATCGTGATCCGCGAAAACCACACGCTCACGCACGAGGAGCTGTTCCACTGGTGCCGCGACCGCCTGCCCTATTTCGCCCTGCCCCGCTACATCGAGTTCCGCGATGCGCTGCCGCGCAATCCGGTGGGTCGGGTGCTCAAGTACACCTTGCGCGAAGAGGGCGTCACGCCGAAGACCTGGGACCTGGAGAAATCCGGCATCAAGGTCGAGAAGCGCTGAGCCGGCCATGGCCGCACGGTACTTCATCGGCATGCATGGCACCCGGCTTGCCGCCGACGTTGGCGGCGACGCCGCCGCGCCGCCGGTGATCCTGATGCATGGGGGTGGCCAGACCCGGCATGCCTGGGCCAATGCCTTCGACGAACTGGTCGCCCACGGCTATCACGTCATCTCGCTCGACACCCGCGGCCATGGCCAGTCGGACTGGGCGGTCGACGGCGACTACTCGGTGCAGGCGCAGGTCGGCGACTTGCGCATGGTGATCGCCACGCTGGACGAGAAGCCCGCGCTGGTCGGCGCATCGATGGGCGGCGTCACGTCGTTGATCGGCCTGGGCGCCGACCCGGAGCTGGCCCGGGCGCTGGTGCTGGTGGACGTCGCGCCTCGGCTGGAGATCGAAGGCATCGAGCGCATCGTCGCGTTCATGCGCAGCCACGCCGACGGCTTCGCATCGCTAGAGGAAGCCGCAGCGGCGGTCACCCGCTACAACCCCGCCCGGCCGCGTCCGGCCAGCCCCGACGGCCTGCGGAAGAACCTGAGACTGGCCGCCGACGGCCGCTATCGCTGGCACTGGGACCCGCGCTTCATGGACGCCGACCCCATTGCCGCCACGCGCGAGCTGTCGCGCCAGATGCTCGCGGCCGCCGAGCGCATCCGCATTCCCACGCTGCTGGTGCGCGGCCGGCTGAGCAACGTCATCAGCCGGGAAAGCGTAGCCCAGCTGCAGCGGCACATCCCGCACCTGGAAGTCGCCGACATCGAGGGCGCCGGGCACATGGTGGCCGGCGACAACAACGACGCGTTCAACGCATCCATCCTCGCTTTCCTGAACAGAACCATGAAGCAGGCGCACTAGCTCATGGCCGGCACCGCGTCGGCACCCGTCATCCGGAGGGCAACACCATGAATACCCAGCTTGCGAGCGCGGCCGAAGCCACGGCCCTACCGGAGCGGAGGGCGGGGCTGCGGGCTTCGTGGTACGCCCTGCTGATACTGACCCTGATCAACTCCTGCCATTACCTCGATCGCACGGTGGTATCGATCGTGATCGAACCCATCCGCAGGGAGTTTTCGCTGACCGACGGACAGCTCGGCATGCTGACCGGCCTGGTGTACGGGCTCACCTTCGCCCTCGCTGGGATCCCGCTCGGTTTTCTGGTCGACCGCGTGGATCGCCGCAAGCTGCTGTCGGGCCTCGTACTCGTCTGGAGCGGCTTCACGGCGCTGGCAGGTCTCGCGTCCAGCTTCGCTTCCCTGCTGCTGGCACGCATGGGCGTCGGCGCCGCCGAGGCGGGTGGCTCGCCCACCAGCATGTCGCTCATCTCCGACCTGTTCCCGGCCAGGCTGCGCTCCACCGCGATGGGAGCCTTCTTCCTCAGCATGGCCCTCGGCGGCGCGGCCAGCGCCTTCATCGGCAGCTACGTGGCCGCCCACCACGGCTGGCGTGCCGCCTTTCTGATCGCCGGGATTCCCGGTGCCATCTGCGCGCTGCTACTGCTGGCGACCGTCAAGGAACCCGCGCGGGGCCGCATGGACGCCATCGCGAAGCTGCCCGAAATCACGCCGAGCATCGGCGAAACCCTGCGCTTCATCGCCGGCCAGAAGGCCCTGCTCCATCTGCTGGTCGCCATGCCGCTGGCGGTCATGGCGATCTCGGCGATCAGCGCGTGGCTGGTGGCCTTTTTCATGCGCAGCCATGGTCTCTCGCTGGCGCAGGCCAGTCAGCTGGCGGGGATCAACTTCGGCATATTCGCCGCGTTGGGCTCCCTGCTGGGCGGCGCGATCAGCGATCGCTTCGGTCGGCAGATCGCGCGCCGGCGCATCACGTTCGCCGCCATCGTCTGCCTTCTCGGGATTCCGCTCACGCTGGGCGCCGTGCTGATCGGCAACACCGCGCTGGCCGCTGCGTGCTGGTTCGGGCTTTCGGTGTGCGCATTCGCCACCATCCCGCCGACCTTCGGCAGCGCGGTGAGCCTGGTCAAGCCTCGCATGCGTGGCGTGACGCTGGCGATCATCCAGGTCATCGTCAATTTGATCGGCTATGGCGCGGCGCCCTACCTGACCGGCGTGCTCAGCGACTGGTATGGTGGCCCGCAATCCCTGCGCTACGCCCTGGTCACCGTCATCGGCATCACCCTGCTATGGGCGATGGCGCACTACCTGCTCTCGGCCCGCACTTTCGAACGGGACACGGCTCGCGCTGCCCAGTTCTGAGCGGTCTGCAGGCCGCCCGCCCCACTTGCGACCGACGCCCGGGCGGGCTCTCGCGCCCGGGCGTCCCGTTCGTCTTGCAGGCCGCTCACATGACTGCACGGATCATGCCGCCGTCCACGCGCAGCGCCGCCCCCGTGGTAGCCGAAGCGCGCGCGCTGCACACGTAGACGATCATTGCCGCGATCTCCTCGGGGCTGGCGAAACGCCGGATGACCGACGTGGGGCCCATCCGGCCCAAAAATTCCTTCTTGACCTGCTCGATGTCCAGCTGTTGCTTCGCGGCCATGCGCGAGAGGAACCTGCCCACGCCCTCGGACACCGTTGGCCCCGGCAGCACGCTGTTCACGGTCACGCCGGTGCCGGCAAGCATCTCGGCAAGCCCGCGCGCCACCGTCAGTTGCGCGGTCTTGGTAACGCTGTAATGCAGCATGTCGGCGGGTACCTGCAACCCCGATTCGCTGGAAACGAACACCACGCGCCCCCAATCGCGCTGGCGCATGCCCGCCAGGTAATGGCGCGAGAGACGGATGCCGCTCATCACGTTCACCTCGAACATGTGCAGCCACTCCTCGTCGCCGACATCCTCGAAACGCTGCATGCCGATGATGCCGAGATTGTTCACGAGGACATCCACCTGCGGAAGCCGCTCGATCAGGCAAGCGCACCCGGCGGCGGTGCCAAGGTCCGCCGCGATGCCGTCCACGATCGCATCGGGCAGCGACTCGCGCATGCGCGCCACGGCCGCCTCCACGCGCTCGGGCGTCCGGCCGTTGATGACGATGGCCGCCCCCTCGGCGGCGAGGCCGTGTGCCGTGGCCCAGCCGATACCGCCCGTCGAGCCCGTCACCAGGGCGCGCTTTCCCCTCAAGCCGAGATCCATGCCATTTCTCCACTGCTTCGGACCTTCCGGTACCCGCTCGCGGCATGCCCGCACCGCGGAGCCGGCAGATGCCATGAACTGACTATAGATCAGTTATGCTCCGGACGACGGCCGCGGGCAAGCCCCGCTCGACCGGCACGCACCGCTTCCGGAAACACGCCATGCATCCGCGAGACACCCGGCTGGGCAGCACCGAACTGGAACCGCTCTTCGCGCTCGAGGCGACGGCACCGCTGCGTTTCCGCAGCCTGCGGCACGAGGGCAACCTCAACGGGCACGGTCACGCCTTCGGCGGCCAGCTGCTCGGGCAGGCGCTGATGGCGGCCGCGCATACCGTCGACGGACGCGCTCCGATCTCGCTGCAGCTGCATTTCCTCAAGGGCACCGACGTGGGAGCGCCGATCGAATACGCGGTGAGCTGCCTGTCGGACGGTCGCCAGTTCTCGCATCGCCAGGTGGTGGGTGCGCAGGGTGGCAGTGCCACCGTGGTGGCCGATGTCGCCTTCCAGATGCCAGCGCCGGACAGCTGGAACCATTCGCTGGCCTTCGACGTCGGCAGCATCCCTGCGCCGGGATCCTTGCCTTCCGTCGCCGAACTGAACATCCGCTACCGCGAACCGCTGGCCCGGATGAACTACGTGCTGTTCGAGCGGCCCTGCATGGACTTCCGGCTGCTCGATGCCGAGGCGCACCTGTTCGAGCCAAGCGCTGCGCCACGCATGCGCTGGTGGGCCAGGTTGCGCCGGCCCCTTTCCGACGATCCGCGGATCCACGCCGCCGCGCTCGCCTATCTGTCCGACTGGTGGACATGCTTTGCGGTGGTGGCCCCGCATATCCCCATCGCGGGCGCGCGCGACCGCATCTACATGGCCAGCCTGAACCACTCGCTGTGGCTGCACGGCCCGCCGACGGTCGACGACTGGCTGCTGTTCACCTGCGAGAGCCCGTATGCGGGCTCGAGCCGGGGGTTGAGCACCGGCCACATCCATGACCGCCACGGCCGGCTGCTTGCAACCATGGCCCAGGAATGCGTGGCGCGCGTCAGGACGCACGACCGTCCGCCGGAGCCCGTGCCCGCATGAGGCGATGCAGGTGCCGGACGCCCGCCTAGCCAGGCACGGCGCGCCGCCGCTGCGCCTCCAGCAAGGCGCTTACCGCCGCGTAGCCCGAATGCACGGCATCGCCGATGCGGCCGCCGTGGTGAGCGTCGCCTATCGCCACGAACGGGATTCCCGCGGCCTTCAACGCCTGCGCGAACGCATCGTCCGGACGGCGCCCCTGGGCGATCAGCACGCGGTCGCAGGCAATCTCGGCCGTCGCGCCGTCGCCATCCTTCAGCGTGACCGAGCCTGCCCGGATGGCGACGATCTCGCTGCGGTCGACGATGCGCACCTGTGCGTTTGCGAACAAACGCTTCAGCAGGACGCCCCGGTAGATCGCCTCGGCGGAACGGGCCAGCTGTTCTGCCGGCGAGCGCGACACCAGCACCACCTCGTGCCCGCGTCCGGCGAGATATTCGGCGGTTTCGCAACCGGTCTCGCCGCCGCCGTAGACGACAATCCTCATGGCCCCTGTCGACGCCAGCCCGCGCGCATCGCCCATCAACACGTCGTAGGCATCTAGCACATTCTCGCCATCGATGCCGTCGATCTCCATCCTCACCGCCCTGGCACCGCCGGCCAGTATCACGATGTCGGGACGCAGCCGGATCAGCGTTGCCGCATCGACGTGGCTGCTCGTCGCCGTCTCCACCCCGCTGCGGGCGAGTTGCCGTTCGAGATACTGCCGATACCAGTCGAGCTTGTCCTTGAACGGCGGCGCGGCCGAGGCGATCAAGCCGCCGCCGAGCGACGCGCGCGCCTCGTACAGTTTCGTCCGATAGCCCGCCTGGTCGAGCATCAGCGCCGTGGCCATGCCGCCGGGGCCTCCGCCCACGACCACCGCGCTGCCTTCGCACCGAGCGTCCGAACCGAACGGCGGGTCGAGCTCCCTGCCGGTGCGCGGATTCTCCGCGCAGCCGATCACGCCATGCGGCCCCGCATGGCTGGTCACGCAGAAGTTGCACGACGTGCACGGGCAGATGTCGTCGTCATCACCGCGGCGCGCCTTGCCCGCCCAGGCGGGATCGGCCAGCAACGGCCGCCCGAGCGCGATCATGTCGGCATCGCCGCGGGCGATCGCGGCTTCCGCCGTGGCAGGCCAGCGGATCTGCCCGACCGAGATCACCGGCACCGACACCGCCTGGCGGATGCGCCGCGCATACGGCAGGCGCCAGCCTTCCGGCGCGGACATCGGATCGATGACCTTGTCCAGCCCGGTGTAGCCCGTGCCCATCGAGACATGCAGCACGTCGACCCCGGCCTCGACCAGTTTCGGCGCGATGCGCACCATGTCCTCGATGCCGAGTCCGTCCGGCGAGAACTCGTCCGCGGACAGGCGAAAGCTGAGCGGACGCTGCCCGATGGCGTGCTTGACGCAAGCGATGACGCGCCGCGGCAAGCGCAGCCGCCGCTCCTCGTCGCCCCCCCAGTCGTCGTCCCGGTGATTGGTCAGCGGCGACAGGAACTGGGTCAGCAGATACCCATGCGCGCCATGCAGCTCGAAGGCCTGGTAACCGGCCTGCACGCCCAGCGCCGCCGTTCGGCCGAAGCAGTCGATCAGGTACTCGATCTGCGCCCCGGTCAAGGCGCGCGCCGTCAACCGGCTCGGATCGCGCCGGGAGCGCACGTCGCTGGGTCCGACCGCCACGCCTCCCTCGACCAGCGCGCGCGGGACGCCGGCACCGCCGTGCTGCAGCTGCAGGCAGGCCACGGCACCGGCATCGCGGATCGCCTCGACCAGCCGCCTGTGCCCTTCCAGATGTGCCGGTGTGTCCAGGCTGAGCTGGCGGTGCTCCGACAGCCCCGTCGCCCGGTCCACGCAGCAGAACTCGACGATGATCAACCCCACCCCGCCCTCGGCGCGCGCGCGGTAGAACGCGATCTGGCGCTCGGTCACCCTGCCGTCGCTGCCACCGAGCTGGGTCGACATGGGAGCCATGACGACCCGGTTGGGAATCTTCAGCACCCCCAATTGGATGGGGCTGAACAGGTGCGGATAGCGCAATGTGGACATGCGGCCTCTCGAATCTCCGGCGACCGGCGGACCCGCGGCGGGATGCGGCGGCACGTCTGCCACGGTGCCCTTGCGTCGCGTCGAATGCGGCGACGGATCGAGCATACCCCAATTAACTGATATATAGTTAGTTACGTGCATGGCTGCCTGCGGCAGGGCGATGCATCCCATCCGGCAACGAGGAACCTACGCATGGGCCAGCGTTTCAAGGACAAGGTGGCTTTCATCATCGGTGGCGGGCGCGGCATGGGGCGGGCCATCGCCGAGGCATTCGCCGCCGAAGGTGCATGTGTGGTGATCTCCGCGCGCACCGAGGTGTTCGGCAGGCAAACCGTGGCCGATTTCCGCGCCAGGGGCTACACGGCGTCCCTGGTGTCCGGCGATATTGCCGACCGCGCCGCGGTCAGGCGCATGTTCGAGGACGCCGTTGCGCAACACGGCAGACTGGACATCGTCGTGAACGTCGCCGCCGACGCGGCGCTTGGCCACGTGCGGGACATGGAGGAGGACGCCTACGACTACCTGATCAGGAGCAACGTCCACGCGCTGTTCTGGGTGGCCAGGGATGCCGCCCCGCACCTCGCCAAGGCCCGGGACAAGGGGCGGCTGATCTACATCTCCTCCGCCGCCGCCAACCGCACCTTCATGCCCGGCCTGACCGCCTACGCCGCGACCAAGGCGTACTTGAACCACTTCGCCCGCGGCCTGGCGGTGGAATTGGCACCACTCGGCATCCTGGTCAACGTGGTGGAGCCGGGAATGATCGAAACCGACCGCATGCAGTCGCATGTCACTGCCGAGCAGGCCGCGGCCATCGCCGCCGGCTTCCCGGTGCCCCGTCCCGGCCAGGCGTCCGAGATCGCCGCTGCCGTGCTGTTCCTGGCCGCCCCCGAGACCTTGTACATCACCGGGTCTGCCCTGCTGGTCGACGGCGGGTGCAGTCTGGTGCCGATGCCGGGGTTATCGGCACGCCTGACGTGAACCGCGACCGAAGCGTCGGCACCGGGCCGGCCTTCGCACCTGTAATATTTTAGTATTTTGAAAGCTCGCTATCTAGGGAAAGGTGGAAGCAGAATGAATGTCCCCGTACTCATCGCCGGCGGCGGTCCCGTCGGCATGACCCTCGCGCTTGAACTGGGTCGTCGCGGCATCCGGTGCATGCTGGTCGAACGCAACGAAACCACCACGCGGCACCCGAAGATGGACATCACCAACGCCCGCAGCATGGAGCTGTTCCGGCGCATGGGCATCGCCGAGGAACTGCGCGCCGTGGCCGTGGCCGAGGACCATCCTTTCGACGTCTCGTGGATCACCTCCTTTGCCGGCCACGAACTGCATCGCTTCCGCTATCCGAGCGTGGTCGAGGCCCGCGAACGCATCCGGCGGAACAACGACGGGACCCAGCCGCGCGAGGCACCGATGCGCGTCTCGCAGACCGAGATCGAGCCGGTGCTCAAGCGTGCCATCGAGCGCATGGCAGGGGTAGACGTGCGGTTCGGCGTGCAACTGGTCGATCTGGCCCAGGACGGGCACGGCGTCACGGCCACGCTGCGGCGCAAGCTCGACGACGCTACCGAAACCGTGCGCTGCGCCTACCTGGTGGGCTGCGACGGCGGCAGCAGCCAGGTGCGCCGCTGCCTGGGCATTCCCCTGAGCGGGCAGTCCAACGTCATGCAGCGCTTCATGACCCACTTCAAGTCCGACGCGCGAGAAGTACTGCAGCGCTGGGGTTTCGCCTGGCATTACCAGTCCAACCACGGCACCCTGATCGCCCAGAACGACAGGGATACGTGGACCCTGCACTCGCGCTTTCCCGAGTCCGCCAGCGGCGGCGACCCCGATCCGGCCGCCCTGGTCCGCCGTTTCGTCGGCGTGGACATCGAACACCGGATACTCGTCGCCAACCCGTGGACGCCGCATCTGGTCGTCGCCGACCGCTACGTCAAAGGCCGCGTGCTGATCGCAGGCGACGCGGCCCATCAGTACATCCCCACCGGGGGCTACGGCATGAATACGGGCATTGGCGACGCGTGCGACGTGGCCTGGAAACTGGCCGCCATCCTGCACGGATTCGGCGGGCCTGCCCTGATCGAATCCTACGAGGCCGAACGCCGGCCAGTCGGCCTGCGCAACTGCGAGATGGCCGGCCGCCATAACCAGGTCCGCGTGCAGATCGGCAAGCTCTACGACGCCCCCCTGGAAGCGCCCGGCGCCGAAGGCGCCTCGGCTCGCGCATATGCCAGCGGTCAGATCCGCACCCTGGGCAACGCGGAAAACGAAAGCCTCGGCATCGAGCTCGGCTACATCTATGCCGACTCCCCGCTGGTATTTCCCGAGAGCGGCGCATCCGTTCCCGCCGAGACCCTCACCTACGTACCTACCGCCATGCCGGGCGCCCGCCTGCCCAGCGTCTTTCTCGACGACGGCTCGGCGCTCTACGACCGGCTTGGCGACTGGTTCACCCTGCTTGTGCTGGGGGACGATCCGGATGCCGCCGATGCCTTCCAGCGGGCTGCGACCATGCGCGGGTTGCCGTTCACCCTGCTGAAGCTGGATCAACCGCAATTGCTTGCCGTCTACGCAGCCAGGCTGGTCCTGGTGCGCCCGGACAACCACGTGGCCTGGCGCGGGAACCGCATCGCCGACGACACCGCCGCCGCGCGCGTGCTCGCATGCGCCCTCGGCTGGCCAGCCGGCGAAGGCGGCGCTGCCGCCACGCTGCCGCAACGCGACACGCTGCTTTCCGCCCGCTCCTGACCGGTACCGGTCATCCCTTCCACGGGGAGTTCGACATGCCTATCCGTTCCCTAGGACACATCGAGATCCGCAGTTCCCGGATCGACGAATGGGCCGAGTTCGGCCCCAGGTACCTCGGCCTGCAGCTTGCCGAACGAACACGTCACGGCCTTGCGTTCCGCATGGACGAGCGCCGACAGCGGATCCTCGTCACGCGCGACGAGTCCGCCGCCGAGCACGCCGTGTTCGGTTGGGAAACCGGCAGCGCGGACGAACTCTCCGAACTGGGCGCACGACTCGAGACCGCGGGATTCGCGGTGAGCCGCCTCGCGCGTGCCGAATGCGACTATCGCCGCGTCGCCGACGCGATCGCGTTCTCCGACCCCAACGGCAACGCCCTGATGGCCTACCACGGCGCCGAAACGTCGAGCGCGCCCTTCGTGCCCGGGCGTCCCGTCACGGGCTTCCGCACGGGCGCCAGCGGCATGGGCCACGCGGTGGTGCACGTGAAGCGCATCGACGACCTGATGTGGTTCTACGTCGACGTGCTCGGCTTCCGCCTGACCGACTACATAAGAGATCCCTACCGGGTGTATTTCTTCCACGTCAACGAGCGCCATCACAGCCTGGCCATGGTCGAATCGGGCAGGACCGGCATCCACCACGTCATGCTGGAAATGCGCAACCTCGACGACGTCGGCCAGGGCTACGACATCGCCCTGGCCGATCCGGGCCGCGTCGGCGTGACGCTCGGACGCCACACCAACGACTACGTGACCTCCTACTACCTGTACACGCCCTCGCGCTTCATGATCGAGTGCGGCTGGGGCGGGCGCAGCATCGACCCGGCGACCTGGCAACCCGTCGAATTCGTCCACGGCTCCAGCTTCTGGGGCCACGACCGCACGTGGATGTCCGCCGACGACCTTGCCGAGATGCGCCGCATCCGCGCCGGCGCCGTCGCCGCCGGCCAGCACGCTCCCGTGCAGGTCATGCAGGGCAACTACGAAGTCGGCCCGGCCGCCTGACCATGCCGCGGGGCACTCCCACGCGCATCGGCGAAGCGCCGCCGCGCCGGCGGCGACATGGCCTGAATCACCGCCGCTTGCACGCACGAGAGCCCCGACCGCCGCTCGTCCCCCATCGACACGCGACCCCGCACACGCCCATGCCCAACAAGCTCTATCCCAACCCTGCCGCCGCGCTCGATGGCCTGCTGTTCGACGGCATGACGATCATGTCGGGCGGCTTCGGCCTCGCCGGCAACCCCGAAAGCCTGATTCTGGCGATCCGCGACGCCGGCACGAGGAATCTCACGATCATCTCCAACAACTGCGGCGCCGACGGCTTCGGATTGTGGATGCTTCTGGCCAACCGCCAGATCAGGAAGATGATCTCCTCCTACGTGGGCGAGAACAGGCTGTTCGAGCAGCTCTACCTGAGCGGTGAGCTGGAACTGGAATTGAACCCGCAGGGCACGCTGGCCGAACGCATCCGGGCCGGTGGCGCCGGCATCGCCGCGTTCTACACGCGCACCGGCGTCGGCACCGTGGTCGCCCAGGGCAAGCGGACCGAGGTGTTCGAGGGCCATACCTACCTGCGCGAGACCTGGCTGCGCGCCGACGTGGCCATCGTCAAGGCCTGGCGCGGCGACGCGGCCGGCAACCTCGTCTATCGCAAGACCGCGCGCAACTTCAACCAGGACATGGCCACCGCCGGCAAGGTGACCGTGGCCGAGGTCGAGGAGATCGTGCCGGTCGGCTCGCTCGACCCGGACCAGGTACACACGCCCGGCATCTACGTGGACCGCATCGTGAAAAGCACCGTGAACGAGAAACGCATAGAGAAGCTGTCCGTGCGACCCCGGGAGAACGCGTGATGGCCTGGGACCGCGACGGCATGGCCGCGCGCGCCGCGCGCGAATTGCGGGACGGCTTCTACGTGAACCTCGGCATCGGCATTCCGACGCTGGTGGCGAACCACATCCCGCCCGGCATCGAGGTGATCCTGCAAAGCGAGAACGGGCTGCTCGGCATGGGCCCCTTTCCCTATGCGGACGAGGCCGATCCGGATCTCATCAACGCCGGCAAGCAGACGGTCACCGCGCTGCCGGGGGCGAGCTTCTTCTCCTCCTCGGCAAGCTTCGCAATGATCCGCGGCGGCCACGTCGACCTGACCGTGCTCGGCGCAATGGAGGTGGCCGCGAACGGCGACATCGCAAACTGGACGATTCCGGGCAAGATGCTCAAGGGCATGGGTGGCGCGATGGACCTGGTCGCGGGCGTCCGGCGCGTGGTGGTAGTGATGGAGCACACCAACAAGGCCGGTGAGTCGAAGATCCTCGAACGATGCACTCTGCCGCTGACCGGCGCGGGCGTGGTCGATCTGCTCATCACCGACCTGGCCGTATTCGCCTGCGACAAGGCGAACGGCGGCGGTCTCACGCTGGTCGAGCTGGCGCCCGGCGTGACCGTGGAGCAGGTGGCGGCCAGGACCGCGGCCCCGTTCAAGAACGGATTGCCGGCATGAGCGCCGCCTTTCTCTGCGATGCGGTGCGCACGCCCATCGGCCGTTATGGCGGCGCATTGAGCACGGTACGCGCGGACGACCTTGCCGCGCACGCCATCCGCTCGCTGCTCGCGCGCCATCCGGAGCTGGATCCGGCCTGCATCGACGACGTGATTCTCGGCTGCGCCAACCAGGCTGGCGAGGACAACCGCAACGTGGCGCGCATGGCCGCGCTGCTGGCCGGCCTGCCCGCGTCGGTGCCGGGCGTCACGATAAATCGCCTCTGCGCCAGCGGAGCGGACGCCGTGGGCACCGCCGCGCGCGCGGTGATGTCCGGCGAAATCGGGCTGGCCATCGCCGGCGGCGTGGAAAGCATGAGCCGCGCCCCGTACGTGATGGGCAAGGCGGGCAGCGCGTTCGCGCGCAACCAGGCCATCGAGGACACCACCATCGGCTGGCGCTTCGTCAATCCGCTAATGAAATCCCGGTACGGCGTGGACGCCATGCCGGAAACCGCCGAGAACGTGGCCGGGCTGTACCGGATCACCCGCGAGGCGCAGGACCGCTTCGCGCTGCAAAGCCAGCAGCGCGCCGCCCGAGCGCAGGCCAGCGGCTTCCTCGCCGAGGAGATCGTGCCGGTGACGGTCCCCGGCAGGAAGGGCGACACGGTGGTGAGCCTCGACGAACATCCGCGCGCCGATACGACGCTGGAGGCATTGTCCACGTTGCGCGGCGTGGTGAAGGAGGGCGGCACGGTCACCGCCGGCAATGCCTCGGGCGTGAACGATGGCGCTGCCGCGATGTTCATCGCCTCCGAGGCCACCGCGCGTAGCCATGGCCTGGTGCCGCGCGCCCGCGTGCTGGGCATGGCCACCGCCGGCGTGGAACCGCGCGTGATGGGCATCGGGCCGGCGCCGGCCAGCCGCAGGCTGATGGCGCGCCTGGGCCTGTCCGTCGCCGATTTCGACCTGATCGAAATCAATGAGGCATTCGCCTCGCAGGTGATCGCCTCGCTGCGCGAACTGGGCGTGGATGCACTGGACGATCCGCGCGTGAATCCGCATGGCGGGGCGATCGCGCTGGGGCATCCGCTTGGCATGTCGGGGGCGCGCCTGGCGATGACCGCGGCGCACGCGCTGCACGCGAGCGGCGGCAGGCGTGCGCTGGTCACCATGTGCATTGGTGTGGGCCAAGGGCTTTCGCTCGCGCTGGAACGCGTGTGACCGGGCTCGACGTGCCGGCTGTCCGGCAACGCCAGGCAGGTCGCCGCCGGCCACGCCTCCCGGGCTGGCGGCCTCCCCGCTTGCGATGCTCCCGCGGCAGCCGCGGGCAGAACCTGCGGAGGCCGGCGCAACGCGAACTTCCGGGCGGACGACGACCGGCCTGCGCAGCTGCGGCGATACCCACGGCCGCCGGCGGGTGCGCCGCCGCCGCGGTTCACCAGCCGCGCTGGTACTGCACCGGCGCCTGGATCGAGGCCCCCAGCGCCCGCGCCGCGCGGCGCGGGAAATAGGGATCGCGCAGGCTCGCGCGGGCCAGCAGCACCAGGTCGGCCTCGCCGCCGGCGACGATCGCCTCGGCCTGCTCGGGCGTGCTGATCAGGCCGACCGCGCCGGTGGCGATGTCCGCCTCGCGGCGGATGCGCGCGGCGAAGGGCACCTGGTAGCCGGGTGCGAGCGGGATCTGCACGTGCGGCACCAGCCCGCCGCTGGAGGTATCGATCAGGTCCACGCCCAGCGGCTTGAGCATACGCGCCAGCGCCACGCTCTGCTCGAGGTCCCAGCCGCCCTCGGCCCAGTCGGTGGCCGAGACGCGCAGCCACAGCGGCAGCGCCTGCGGCCACACCTCGCGCACCGCGGTCACCACCTCGCGCACCAGCCGCGTGCGGTTCTCGAAGCTGCCGCCGTAGCCGTCGCTGCGGCGGTTGCTGAGCGGCGAGAGGAACTGGTGCAGCAGGTAGCCGTGCGCGGCGTGGATCTCCACCAGCTGGAAGCCGGCCGCCAGCGCGCGCTGCGCGGCGGCGCGGAAATCGGCGACCACCCGGGCGATGCCCGCCGCGTCCAGCGCCTGCGGCACGTGCCAGCCCTGGTCGAACGGCAACGCCGAAGGCGCCACCGTGGTCCATGCGCCTTCCGCTTCGGAAAGCGGCCCCCGCCTTCCCACGGCCGCTGCGCGCTGGCCTTGCGCCCGGCATGCGCCAGTTGCACGCCGGCCACCGCGCCCTGCGCGCGGACGAAAGCCGCGATCGGCGCCCAGGCATCGCGCTGCGCATCGTTCCACAGGCCGACATCGCCCAGCGAAATGCGCCCCTCCGGCGAGACCGCCGTGGCCTCGACGACGATGGCGCCCGCGCCGCCCACCGCGCGGCTGCCAAGGTGCACCATGTGCCACGGGCCCGGCAGGCCATCGACGGCGGAGTACTGGCACATCGGCGAAACGACGATGCGGTTGCGCAGTGTCACGCTGCGTTGCGTGAAGGGATCGAACAGCATGCGGCGTCCTCGGAATGGATGCGATCCGCGCGAGATGCGGCGCCGCTTCCCTGCTTCAAGGGACGCCGCCATGAAGCATTTTTCATGTAGCGGCGGCCCACGCCGCGATACGCCCGGCCACCGGCTCCGGCGCCCTCATCCAGCCGAAGTGGTCGGCGGGGCCGTGCAGGTCGCCCGGCGCCAGCACCTCGCGCGTGACCGCCGCGCGCGGCAGCTTGCCGAGCAGCCAGTCGAGCGAGGCCTCCGGTCCCAGCCAGTCGTCGCGCAGGCGCAATGCGAGCAGCGGCCGTTCGATCCGCGCCATGGACGGTTCCAGTTCGCCCAGGCCCCGGGCGGCGTACACGCCGGTGCGGCCGCTGCGTGCCCAGTCGCGGATCACCCCGCGCGCCTCGTTGCCGCCGAAGCCGATCCGGCGCCCCGGCAGGTGGCCGCACAGGCCGGCGAGCAGCGGCGCCAGCCCGTAGGCGGCGCGCACCGCCCAGCGGTGGCGGAAGCAGCGCCAGTACGGCGCGCCGCTGGCCACCAGCACCAGGCCCTGGAACGCCTGCGGATGCAGGCCGGCATACAGCGCGGACAACTGCCCGCCCAGGCTGTGGCCGCCGATCAGCGGCGGCGCCTGCGGCAGCGCGGCGCGGGCGGCGGCCAGCCCGGCCGGCAGGTCCTCCTGCAGCAGTTCGCGGTAGCCCCAGTCCAGGTTCCGCCCGGCGCGCCAGGTGCTCGAGCCGATGCCGCGCCACTCGTGCAGCGCCACCGCAAACCCGTGCCCGGCCAGCGCCCTCGCCAGCGGCAGGTAGTTGCGCGCCGCCACGCCCATCGCCGGCAGCCAGTAGAGCAACCGCCGCGCCGCCCCCGCCGGCGGCTGCAGCAGCAGCAATTCGGCTTCGGCGCCGCCGGCCGCGACGCGCAGGGCACGGGGATCGCTGGACGGCGGATGGGCGGTCGACGAAGGCACGGTCCGTACTCGCGCGAATGGAGAGGCGGACAGGCTAACCGAGACGCGCCGCACGCACAAAAGCGCCGCGCGCGGCCGCAGCTCCGGGGAAGCGGAGCCGCCACCGGCGACCACGGCCCGAAGCGGGCGCCACCGCGGGCGGAATCCCCACCGCACCACGGCGGCAGAGGCGTCGGCCGCGGCCCGGACTTTCCCTTCGCCCTCAAGCTGCCGTTCGCGAAAGATTGGCCTTCAGATACTCGATGAAGTGCTGCGTGTCGGCCGGTAGCAGGCGAGTCTCGTTGAGCGCACGCACCGCGATGGGCGAGGCCTGCCAGTCGGCCGCTGCACCGCGGGACCCGCCTGCATGCCTTCGCGGCCGAGCATGGCGATGCCCGGGCCTTCGGCGGCGAGGCGCTGCATCATGCCGACGTTGTTGACGCGGAACCGGCCGGTCAGGTGCACCTCGCGCCGCTCGCCGCCGCGCGCCAGCACCCACGCGGACCCCGGCGGGAGGAGGACGTGCAGAACCGTTTCGAATGGGCCGACACCATGGCGTTCCTCACCGGCGATTGCCATCCGGCGCTGTTCTCGCCGCAGCGCTTCCGGCGGACCATTCGCCCCGGGCGCTCGAACACATCCGTGCCCGATCGCACCTGTGCATCGACCGCGTGATGCGGCAACTGGCCCGCCTGGTCGGCCCGGGCGCCATGTCTGCCGCGACCGCCGCAGCGCCGCGGATGCCCATGCCTTCGTCACAGTGCGCTGGACGGCCAGGCTGCCGAAAACCCGGCAGGACTATCCGAACGTGGCCCGCTTCCAGGCCCGCACGGAAGAAGATCCGACGGTACGGGACGTGCTGCGGCGTTCCGCCGCGTGATCGGCGCCCTCTCTCCCGATGCGCGCCGGGCTGGCCCCCGCGCAGAAAAAAGGCCGGCTCGCGCCGGCCTTTTCCGGAAAAAGGGGAGGGTCGCCGCCTAGGCCGGCGTGACCTCATCGGCCTGCAGGCCCTTCTGGCCCTGCACCACCTTGAAGCTCACCTTCTGGCCTTCCTTCAGGCTGCGGAAACCCGTGCCGGCGATGGCGCGGAAATGCACGAAGACGTCGGGGCCGTTCTCCCGGCTGATGAAACCGAAGCCCTTGGCGTCGTTGAACCATTTGACGGTGCCAACCTCACGATCCGACATGACTCACTCCGATCTGCTCGTTTGAGACAAGTCGACCTCCCCTATGGCCGACGACTTACTGGGCATGCAGGGGGCGGCAGCAACCAGACCTCGTCAGCCGACAGGAGCGGACGTGTCTCGGGCACGCACGTGGACCGAGCAGACACAGTGGCCCAAGCATAGCCGATTTTTCGGCATGCAAATGCCTACCTAATTAGCTATGCAAAAAGCCCGGCGCCCATGAAAAAAGCCGGGCATCGCTGCCCGGCTTTTTCGTTCCGCCCGGGGACCGGGCGAATCAGGCCGCGGCCACTTCGTCGGCCTGCAGGCCCTTCTGGCCCTGCACCACCTTGAAGCTGACCTTCTGGCCTTCCTGCAGGCTCTTGAAGCCGGTGCCGGTGATCGCGCGGAAATGCACGAACACGTCGGGGCCGTTGTCGCGGCTGATGAAGCCGAAGCCCTTGGCATCGTTGAACCACTTGACGGTACCGATCTGACGATCAGACATGAAACACTCCTGGATTTACTTGAGGAAAGACTCGACTGCCGCGACGCGCGGAGCCGACTTACTGGTGTGCAAGGAAACCCAAGGGGTGAGGCGATGAGGCGGATCGAGATCAGCTGCATCGGGTCACAAAACTCTGGTGACCCCGGCAAACACAGTGCGCGCATCATAGCGGTATCCGGCCGCGGATGCGAACGCGCCGCGCCCCGGGGCTGAACGGCCGTTCGGCGAACGGCGCCCTCGCGGCGCTTTTTCAGGTTTTCTTTACTTCCGCGATTGTCTAGTGTCCGCCATCCAACCGCCCCGAAATCGGAGGAGCCGACCATGACGTCCCCGTTTGCGCGTCTGTTCATCGTCACGGCGCTTGGCGGCCTCGCGCTGGCCGGCTGCGCCAGCAAGCCCGCCCAGCGCAGTACCGGCCACGCCGCCGGCACCACCACCGGCGCCCCCGCGCACGCCACGGCGCCGGCCGCCTCCCCGCACAGGACGAGCCCGGTCCACCGCGAGGCGGCCGCCGAGCAGCCGCTGCCCGAGCGCACCGGCATCCCGGTCTGCGACGACTACCTGGCCAGCTACCGGGGCTGCCACCGCGCCGCGGGCATCTACGCGCCCGACCAGATCGAGGGCCGCTACCAGGCGATGCGCACCAGCCTGCTGCGCGACTCGCTGGACCCGGACATCCGGCCGCAGCTGGCCGCCCGCTGCAACTCGCTGGCCTCCCAGCTGCGCCAGGCGCTGCACGGCAAGGCGTGCGAGCCGGAGCAGCCGGCGGCGGCGGCCAGCAGCGGCCGCTGAGCCTTCACCCCGCGCGCCAGTGCCGGCGCAGCGCCGCGCCGAACGCGGCCGGCCGGCAGCGCGCCAGCCGGATCGACGGCGTGCCGTGCCAGCGCGCGGTGCGCGCGATCGCCGCGGCCACCTCGCGCTGCAGCCGCGCATCCGCCGCCGCCACGCCCGGCTCCAGGTACAGCGCCTTGATCTCGAACGCGCCCTCGGCGCGGTGCGCCTTGGCGTCGAGCCGGCCGACCAGCCGCCCGCGGTGCAGGATCGGCAGCACGTAGTAGCCGTAGCGCCGCTTCGGCGCCGGCGTGTAGCACTCGATGGCGTACTCGAAGTCGAACATCGCCTGCACCCGCGCGCGGTCCCACACCAGCGGATCGAACGGCGACAGCAGCGCGGTGTGCGTGGCGCGCAGGCGGCCCTGCGCGGCCTGCGCCAGCAGCGCGGCGTGGTCGCGGTGCACGTAGCCCGGCGCGCTCCAGCCGGCCACCGCCACCGGCAGCAGCTCGCCCTCGGCCGCCAGCGCCGCCAGCTCGGCCTCGCCCACCGCCGGCTTCAGCCGGTAGTAGTCGGCCACCCAGCGCGCCTGCGCGATGCCGAGCGCGCGCACGCTGTCGGCGATGAAGCGCCGGCGCAGCCCGGCCGGCGGCAGCGCGCTGGCGACGAACGGCGGATCGAGCCTGGCCAGCACGCGCTCGGCCAGGTCGTAGACGCGCTGGAAGCGCTCGCGCCGGCTCACCATCAGCTCGCCCAGCGCGAAACAGGCCTCCAGCCAGCGCTTCTCCGGCTTCCACTCCCACCAGCCACTGGCCCCGCGCCGCTCGCGCGGAAAGTCCGCGGCGCGCACCGCGCCCGCCGCGCGGATGCGCGCGAGCAGGCCGTCCATCGCCGCGCGGTGCTCGCGCTGCATGCGCTCGGCGTGCCGCTGCGCCCAGTGGCTGCCGCGCTCGCGCCAGGCACGGTGCAGCGGCAGGTCGGCGGCCGGCACGAAGCAGGCCTCGTGCGCCCAGCACTCGGCCAGCCGGCCCTGCTCCAGCGCCGCGTCCAGCCACTCCTGCGGGTAGTCGCCCAGCCGCGCGTGCAGCACCAGGTAGGGGCTGCGGGCGACCACGTGGATGCTGTCGATCTGCAGCAGGCGCATGCGCTCCACCGCCGCCACCACGTCCGCCGGCCGCGCGCGGCGGCGCGGCGGCTGCAACAACCCTTGCGCCGCCAGTTGCAGGCAGCGGGCCTGGCCGATGCCGAGCGGGCGGGCGGCCGGCGCGGCTGAAGGCGGGCGCAACATCGCGGGTGGCTTCACGCGGTCCTCACTTTCCGGTTGAGCTGACATTTACGCACGCCTTGCTAGCGTGGCCTCGGCGCAATCGGCGCGTTCCCGCGCCCGCTGCGTACCCGTCATTCTCAGGCATGGAGTATCGACATGACATTCCGCAAGCCGCTCTTGTCCGCGGTCGTCGCCGGATCGCTGCTGTTCGGCGGATCGCTGCTGGCGCAGGACCAGACCACGCCACCGCCCCCTCCGCCGCCGCCGGCCGACGCCACGCCACCGCCGCCGCCCCCGCCGGCCGATGCCACGCCGCCGGCACCGCCGGCCGACCAGTCGATGCAGCAGAGCCCGCCGCCGGATGCGTCCGCCGCGAACGGCGGGCAGGGCCAGCAGGTCACGGTGCGCTCCACGATGCCGCCGGCGCCGCAGGCGGGCCCCGCGCCGGACTTCGCGCAGCTGTCCGGCGGCGGCAAGTCGATCAGCGCGGAGCAGGCCTCGGCCTATCCGCCGCTGGCCAACGACTTCGACCACGCCGACCGCAACCGCGACGGCCGCATCAGCAAGAGCGAGTACGAGCACTGGCGCTCGGGCCAGTAAGCCGCCGCCCGCACGGACACGCCGGCCGCATCAGGCGGCCGGCGTTTTCCCGTCCGCGCCGGACGGGCGCGGCTAGACTCGGGCTACTCTTGCCCGTATGGACACAGACACGAGGAGCCCGCCGATGAGCAGCGCGCGCATCGTCATCCCCCTGGCTTCGCTGTGCGCCGCCCTGGCGCCCGCGGCGGCCCTGGCGCAGAACCCCGACCCGATGGACATCCGCGCCTGCACCGCGATCGAGAGCGACGCGCAGCGCCTGGCCTGCTACGACCACGCCACCGGCCGCGTGAACCTGCCGGTGGCGCACAAGCGCAGCGACGCCGCCGCGCAGGCGCCGAGCGTGTTCAGCCACGAGGGCGCCGCGCCGGCGGGCCGCGACGTCGCCGCCGCCAACCCGGAGGTGGCCAGGCCGCTGTCGCTGCTGGACAGCCGCTGGGAGCTGTCGCCGGAGAGCAAGCTGGGCACCTTCAACCTGCGCGGCTACCGGCCGCTCTACGTGATGCCGGTGTTCGCCACCAGCAACCAGAACACCCGCCCGCAAAGCCCCAACCCGAACAACACGGTGCAGTCGCCGCAGTCGCTCGACACGGTGGAGGCCAAGTTCCAGCTCAGCCTCAAGACCAAGGTGTGGCAGGGCGTGTTCGGCGACACCGGCGACCTGTGGGTGGGCTACACCCAGTCCTCGCGCTGGCAGGTCTACAACAGCGACAACTCGCGGCCGTTCCGCGAGACCAACTACGAGCCCGAGGCGATGCTGGTGTTCGAGACCCACTACCGGGTGCTGGGCTGGGACGGGCGGCTGCTGGGCATCGGCATCGACCACGAATCCAACGGCCGCGCCGATCCGCTCTCGCGCAGCTGGAACCGGGTGATCGCCGACATCGGCTTCGAGCGCGACGGCTGGACGGTGATGTTCCGGCCCTGGTGGCGCGTCCCGGAGGACCGCAAGGACGACGACAACCCCGACATCAGCGACTACATGGGCCGCGGCGACGTGCAGATCGTGCGCGAGGCGGGCAGCCAGGAGTTCGGCATGATGCTGCGCCACTCCTTCCGCGGCGGCAGCAACAGCCACGGCGCCGCGCAGTTCACCTGGAGCTTCCCCATCGCCGGCAACCTGCGCGGCTACATGGAGCTGTTCAAGGGCTACGGCGAGAGCCTGATCGACTACAACCACAACGCCACCTACCTCGGCCTGGGCATCTCGCTGCTGGACTGGTACTGAGCGTCTTCCGGGCGCTCAGCGCCACCACGCCCGCTTCGTGCCGGCGAGGATTTTCAGCATCTGCCCGCGCGCCAGCGGCAACCGCCCCAGCGGGCCGAAGGCCAGGTCGCGCAGGCGCGCGAGGCCGTCGCGCTCGGACTGGAACAGCGGGGTCAGCCAGCGGCTCAGGCGCTGGTAGACGTCCAGGTGCCGGCGCCGCCCGCGCGCGTAGGCGCGCAGCGCATCGGGCAGCCGCGCATGCGACGCCAGCGCGCCGGCCAGCGCCTGCGCGTCCAGCAGCGCCATGTTCACGCCCTGCCCCAGCTGCGGGCTCATCGCGTGCGCGGCGTCGCCGAGGAACGCCACGCGCCCGCGGAACGGCACCGGCATCACCACGTCGCGGTAGCGCGCGCGCTGCAGCTGCCCGGGCGCCTCGACGCCGGCGAGCAGCGGCTCCGCCTCCGGCCACAGCGCGGCCACGCGCCCGCGCAGCCGCGCGAGCGCGGCATCGTCGAAGCGCTCCAGCGCATCGCCGTGCAGGCTGAAGTAGAAGGTCAGCCAGCGGCCGTCATGGTCGCTGCGCCGCCCCACCGGCAGCAGGCCGATCATCTCGCGCGCCCCGGCGTAGCGCTGCTGCAGCACGCCGGCATGCGGCCAGTCCCCGGCCGGCAGCAGGCACCACAGCGCGCCCCAGGGATACACCGACTCGCGCCGCGCCAGTCCCGGCAGGCTTGCGCGCAGGCGCGAGTGCGCGCCGTCCGCGGCCACGACCAGGTCGAACGGGCCGTGGGCGCCGCCGGCCTCGTCGTACAGCACGCCGGCCTCGGGATCGACCCGCGCCATGCGCACGCCCGTGCGGACCCGTCCCGCATCGGGGTAGGCATCGCGCAACAACGCGAACAGGCTGCCGCGGGTCATGCCCAGCCCGAAGCAGCCGGGCGCGTGGTCGGCGTAGCGCATGTCCATCACGCGCCGGCCCTGCGCGGTGCAGCCGTACAGGCGCTCGATGCGCTGGCCGTGTTCCAGCGCGCGCTCGCGCAGCCCAAGCCGCGCCAGGACCTCCAGCCCGGTCGGCTGCAGCAGGAAGCCGGCGCCGACCGGGCCGGGCACGGCGGCCTGCTCGAACACGCTCAACTCGTGGCCTTGCGCGGCCAGAAACAGCGACGCCGCCTGTCCGGCGGCGCCGTAGCCCACGATGGCGATGCGCAGGCGTCCGTGCATGCGCGGACGGATCAGTGCTGGTGGCCGCCCGGGCCGTGCACGTGGCCGTGCGCCAGCTCCTCGTCGGTGGCCGCGCGCACGTCGGTGACCTCGATGGCGAAGTGCAGCGGCTGGCCGGCCAGCGGGTGGTTGCCGTCCACGTGCACGGTGTCGCCTTCCACCGCCGTCACGGTGACGCTGAAGGTGCCCTGCGGGCCGCGGCCCTGGAACTGCATGCCGGGCTGGATGTCCTCCACGCCCTGGAAGGCCGCGCGCGGCACCTGCTGCACCAGCTCCTCGTGGCGCACGCCGTAGCCTTCCTCCGGCGCCACGTCCACCTGGAACTGGTCGCCGGCCTGGCGGCCTTCCAGCGC
This sequence comes from Fulvimonas soli, assembly GCF_003148905.1. GTDB lineage: Bacteria > Pseudomonadota > Gammaproteobacteria > Xanthomonadales > Rhodanobacteraceae > Fulvimonas > Fulvimonas soli. The sequence continues at coordinate 68,742 of NZ_QGHC01000003.1, forward strand.
CTTCTCCAGGCCCGGCACGATCTGGCCGTTGCCGTGCAGGTAGGTGAGCGGGCCGCGGCCCTCGGAACTGTCGATCACCTGGCCGTCGTCGTCGGTCAGGACATAGTTGAAGGAGGCGACGGTGCGCACTGCGATCTGCATGGAAAAATCGTCCGGTAGCGGTGGAGGAAACCGGCGATCCGCACCGGCACGAGAGCGGCAAGCCTAGCAGATCGGCCCGCCACGCCAGAATGAATCTCCCGTTCAATCCCCGTGTCGCACGCCCGCCGCGCCGCTGGCCGGCTGGCGGCGGCACGCCGCCGGACCCCGATGCCGTCATGCGCAAGGGCGGCTTGCCGATGCCCAGCGACCGGACCGCCCGCCGTCGACGCAATGCGGGGCGAACGGCCCGCTCCACGCGCACCCGCGACAGGCCGCGAGCGTCTTTGGCCGTCCATGGAATGGACAGGCGTCCATCGCGTTTCGCCCGGCCCGATGGCCGCCGCGGCGACCCGACGGAAGATCGCCGGCTACCGGCGAGGCACGCCCGATGAACCCCTCACTTCAAGGCAAGCATGCGCTGGTCACCGGCGGCTCCCGCGCCGTCGCGCTCGGCCTGGCCGCGGCCGGCGCGCGTGGCGTTCGGCCACGTCGTCAGCGAGGCCGGCCGCTGGATGACCGCGCAGAACATCGGCGACGGCGGCGGGGCCTTCCAGTGCCGGGGCGGCGCATGCCTTCCTGCGCGAGCGGGAGCGGCGCCAGCTTCCGGCGGCTCAGGCGGGCGGCAGGTGCGCGGCGAGGTCGCGGCCGATCTTCTCCGGCGTGTCGGTGGGCGCGTAGCGCCTGACCACCTGGCCGTCCGGACCGACCAGGAACTTGGTGAAGTTCCACTTGATCGCCTCGCTGCCGAGGATGCCCCTGCCCTCGCTCTTGAGCCACTGGTACAGCGGGTGCGCGTTCGCGCCGTTCACCTCGATCTTGGCGAACAGCGGGAAGCTGACCTCGTAGCTGGTGGAGCAGAAGTTCTTGATCTCCGCCTCGTCGCCCGGCTCCTGGTGGCCGAACTGGTCGCAGGGGAAGCCCAGCACGGCGAAGCCGCGGTCGCGGTACTCGCGCCACAGCGCCTCCAGCCCGGCGTACTGCGGGGTGAAGCCGCACTTCGAGGCGACGTTGACGATCAGCAGGGTCTTGCCGCGCCACTCGGCGAGCGGACGCTCGTCGCCGTCGATGTCGCGGGCGGTGAAGTCGTAGACGCAGGTCATGGGTCCGGCCCTCGCGCGAAAGCCCCAGCCTGCCCCGCGCGGTGCCGCCTTGCAAGCGCCGCCGGCATATCGATATGCCGCGCGGACGTATGGATGTCCGCACCCTATGGGTTAGCCTAGAATGCCCGCTCCATCCCGATCCGGGCCCGCCGTGATCCGTTTCCTCGACGTCCACAAGTCCTACCGCGTCGGCGGCCGGGACGTGCCCGCGCTTGAGCCGTTCAGCCTCGACATCGCCGACGGCGAGGTGTTCGGCATCATCGGCCATTCCGGCGCCGGCAAGTCCACGCTGATCCGCCTGATCAACCTGCTGGAGCGCCCCAGCGGCGGCCGCGTGCTGATCGGCGACGTCGACATGACCGCGCTGGACGAGCCCGCGCTGCGCGCGCAGCGCCGGCGCATCGGCATGATCTTCCAGCACTTCAACCTGCTCGGCTCGCAGACCATCGCCGACAACGTGGCCTTCCCGCTGCGCCTGGCCGGCGCGCGCGACGAGGCGGCGATCCGCGCGCGCGTGGCCGAGTTGCTGGCGCGGGTGGGCCTGGAGGCGCACGCGGACAAGTATCCCGCGCAGCTCTCCGGCGGCCAGAAGCAGCGCGTGGGCATCGCCCGCGCGCTGGCCAACCGGCCCTCGATCCTGCTGTGCGACGAGGCCACCAGCGCGCTCGACCCGCAGACCACCGCCTCGGTGCTGGACCTCCTGGCCGAGATCAACCGCGAGCTCAAGCTCACCGTCGTGCTGATCACCCACGAGATGGACGTGGTGCGCCGCGTGTGCGACCGCGTGGCGGTGCTCGACGCCGGCCGCATCGTCGAGCTGGGCGCGGTGGCCGACGTGTTCCTGCATCCGCGGCACCCGACCACGCGGCGCTTCGTCGAGGAGGCGCTGCCCGAGGAGGCCGCCGCCGGCGAGGCGCCGTTCGCGCGCGTGCCCGGCCGCATCCTGCGCCTGTCCTTCCGCGGCGCGGCGACCTGGACGCCCACGCTCAGCCGCGTGATGCGCGAGACCGGGGTGGACTTCAACATCCTCGCCGGGCGCATCGACCGCATCAAGGACCTGCCCTACGGCCAGCTCACCCTGGCGCTGGAGGGCCGCGACGTGGACGCCGCGCTGGCCGCGCTGCGCGGCGCCGGCATCGAGATCGAGGAACTGCCGCGATGACCGCGCCGCTGCTGACCACGCTGTTCCCCAACATCGACGACTGGGCCGAGCTCGGCCAGGCCTGCCTCGACACCCTGCTGATGCTGGGCGGCTCGCTCGCGCTCACCGTGCTGCTGGGCCTGCCGCTGGGCGTGCTGCTGCACCTCACCGCGCGCGGCCAGCTTGCGCCGATGCCGCGGCTCAACGCCGCGCTGGCGTTCGCGGTGAACGTGCTGCGCTCGGTGCCCTTCATCATCCTGATGATCGTGCTGATGCCGGTGACCTACTTCCTGGTCGGCACGCGGCTGGGCATCCGCGGCGCGATCCCGCCGCTGGTGATCGGCGCGGCGCCGTTCTTCGCGCGGCTGGTGGAGAGCGCGCTGCGCGAGGTCGAGCACGGCGTGGTCGAGGCCAGCCAGGCGATGGGCGCCAGCACCTGGCAGATCGTGCGCCACGTGCTGCTGCCGGAGGCGCGCGGCGGGCTGATCGCCGCGGTCACCGTCACCGCGATCGCGCTGGTCGGCTACACCGCGATGGGCGGTGCGATCGGCGCCGGCGGCCTGGGCGACCTGGCCTACCGCTACGGCTACCTGAGCTACAAGTCCGACTACATGCTGGTCACCGTGGCGCTGCTGGTGGTGCTGGTGCAGCTGATCCAGGCGCTGGGCGACTGGCTGGCGGCGCGCAGCGCGCGGCGCCGCGGCCGGTAGTTTGCCATTGGACGTCCAGACGTCTATTCTGCTGTGCAACGCGCAAGGAAACCCGCCATGAAGCTCCTGCTCCCCGCCCTGCTCGCCCTCGCCTCGCTGGCCCTGCTCGCCGCCTGCGCCGGCGGCCGCGACGCGAACCGCCTCACCGTGGCGGCCACCGCCGTGCCGCACGCGGAGATCCTGCGCCAGGTGAAGCCGCTGCTGGCGAAGGAGGGCGTGGACCTGGAGATCAAGGTGTTCGCCGACTACGTGCAGCCCAACCTGCAGGTGGCGGACAAGGCGATCGACGTCAACTACTTCCAGACCAAGCCCTACCTGGACGTGTTCAACCGCGAGCACAAGACCGACCTGGCGATCGTGACCGGCGTGCACATCGAGCCGTTCGGCGCCTACTCGCGCAAGCACAAGCGCATCGACGAGCTGCCCGACGGCGCCAGCGTGACCCTCCCCAACGACCCCAGCAACAACAGCCGCGCGCTGCTGCTGCTGGCCAAGCACGGGCTGATCGCCCTGAAGAACCCCAACGACGAGCTGGCCACGCTGAAGGACATCACCGCGAACCCGAAGCACCTGCGGTTCCGCGAGCTGGAATCGGCGATGCTGCCGCGCACGCTGGACGAGGTGGACCTGGCCCTGATCAACACCAACTACGCGCTGGCCGCCGGCCTCAACCCGACCCGCGACGCGCTGCTGATCGAGGACAGGGACTCGCCCTACGTGAACTACCTGGTCGCCCGCCCCGACAACAAGGACGACCCGCGCGTGCAGAAGCTCGCCAGGGCGCTGACCAGCCCCGAGGTGAAGGCCTTCATCGAGCAGAAGTACCAGGGCGCGGTGCTGCCCGCGTTCTGATCACCGCGTCTGCCTCCATCTCCCCTCCCGGGAGAGGGCCGGGGTGAGGGGCCGGGGCCCGCGGGAAAGCCCATCGACCCTCAGCGCTTCCACAAGACTGCCCCCTCATCCCAGCCTTCTCCCCAAAGGGGAGAAGGCGCCAGAAGCGTTAGCCCTGCTCCGCTGGAATCCCGAACACCTGCCGCAGGTAGGCCACGTAGGCCGGGTCCTCGCACATGTTCTTGCCGGGCGAGTCGCTGAGCTTGGCCACCGGCTGGCCGTTGCAGCGGACCATCTTGATCACGATGTTGAGCGGCGTCGGCCCCACGTCGTTGGTGAGGTTGGTGCCCACGCCGAAGGCGAGCTGGCAGCGGCCGCGGAAGTGCGCGTAGAGCTGCATCACCTTCGGCACGTCCAGGCTGTCGCTGAACACCAGCACCTTGTTGCGCGGGTCGACGCGGTTGGCCCGGTAGTGCGCCAGCATGCGCTCGCCCCACACGAACGGGTCGCCCGAGTCGTGGCGGGTGCCGTCGAACAGCTTGCAGAAGTACATGTCGAAGTCGCGCAGGAAGGCGTCCAGGCCGTACACGTCCGACAGCGCGATGCCGAGGTCGCCGCGGTATTCCTTCGCCCACGCCTCCAGCGCCGCCACCTGCGAGTCGCGCAGGCGCGGGCCCAGCGCCTGGTGCGCCTGCAGGTACTCGTGCGCCAGCGTGCCCAGCGGGGTGAGGCCCAGCTGGCGCGCCAGCCACACGTTGCTGGTGCCGGCCAGCTGCGGGCCGAGGCCCTCGCGCAGGGTGGCCGCCACCTCCTCGTGCCAGGCGCGCGAGAAGCGCCGCCGCGTGCCGTAGTCGGCGATGCGGCACTCGCGGTAGTCGGTGGCGTCGCGCAGCAGCGCGATCTTCTCGCGCAGGCGCCGGCGGCCCTCGGCCAGGTCCGGTTCCGGGTGCGTGTTGCGGAAGTACACCTCGTTGACGATCGCCAGCAGCGGCACCTCGAACAGGATGGTGTGCAGCCACGGCCCGCGGATGCGGATCTCGATCTCGCCGTTGCCGGCGGCGGCCGGGAAGATCTCCACGTACTTGGCGTTGAGCCTGAACAGGCCGAGGAAATCGACGAAGTCGCTCTTGATGAAGCGCCAGCCGCGCAGGTAGTCCAGCTCGTCCTCGGCGAAGCGCAGCGAGCACAGGCCGGCGAGCTCGTCGCGGATCTCGTCGATGTACGGCACCAGGTCGACGCCCGGCGTGCGGCACTTGAACCTGTACTCGACCTGCGCGGCCGGGTACTGGTGCAGCACCACCTGCATCATCGAGAACTTGTACAGGTCGGTGTCGAGCAGGGAGGTGACGATCATCGTGGGCTCGCGGCCATCGCGGGGGAAGTCCGATTATCGGCGTGGCGGGCCGCGCCTGGCGAGCGCGCAAATAAAAACCCCGACAGCCAGGGGAGTAGCTGTCGAGGTTTTGTCAGGCCGGCGCATTAGGGGGAAGAGGGGCCGACCCCTCGGCGGCGCGATGTTCTGCCCCGCCTCCTGTCGCCTCACGGCGATACGTGATGGTTAGTGTGGACGCCGCCGCGGGAGTTCAAGGGGCCGGCCGGTCCGGTTCAGCTGCCGGCAAGGTCGCGGCCGACCGGCTAGGATGGCCGGCGCCCGCCGCTCCCCCGAACGCCCATGAGAACCCTGCTCGCCTGCCTGCTGCTGTGGTGCCCGCTGCTGGCCGCCGCCGAACTGAAGGTCGACCTGGGCCATGGCGCGACCGTCTACCGCACCGCGCAGCTGCTGGCGCGCCCGGAGCTGCGCGAGATCGTGGTGCCGGGCGACGTCGTGTTCAAGCGGACGATGCGCTACCGCGCCCTGCCCGTCGCCGCGCTGCTGCGCGGCGTCGGCCCGGACGACCAGCTGCAGTTCGTCGCCGCCGACGGCTTCGCCGCGGAAATCCCCGCCGGCCTGGTGCTCGGCCGGCACGGCAGCCGGGCCTGGCTGGCGGTCGAGGACCCGGCCCGTCCCTGGCCCGCGCCCGCCGAGGGCAAGCCCGGCATCGGCCCGTTCTACCTGGTGTGGACCGACCCGCAGGCCGCCGGCATCGGCCCCGAGCAGTGGCCCTACCAGCTCGCCGCGATCCGCCGGCTGCCGGGCCCGGCCGCGCGCTTCCCGGCGATCCTGCCCGATCCCGCGCTGCCGCCCGACAGCCCGGTGCGCCGCGGCTTCGCGGTGTTCCAGCGCAACTGCTTCGCCTGCCACACGCTCAACGGCGAGGGCGACGCCCGGCTGGGGCCGGACCTCAACATCCCGCACAACCCCACCGAGTACCTGCCGGCCGGCCTGCTGCGCGCCTTCATCCGCGACCCGCAGTCGCTGCGCCGCTGGCCGCAGGCGAAGATGCAGGGCTTCCCCACCCGGCGCGAGCTGTCCGACGCCGACCTCGACGCCCTGCTCGCCTACCTGCGCCACATGGCCGGGCGCAAGCGCACGCCCTGACTGAGCCTCAGCCGCGGGGCGCCTCGTCCAGCAGGCGCCGCAGCGCCTGCTCCCGCGCCGCGGCCGGCTGCCGCGCCAGCGCGCGCACGCCGGCGTAGAACGCCGGCCACTGCGCTTCGGACCGGCGGAACAGCGCGGCGAAGGCCGGCATCCAGCGGTCGTACAGGCCGAACGGCAGCAGCCGCGCGTTGTTGATCGGTGCGGCCACCCAGGCGTCGTAGCGGTGGTCGCCGGGCCAGTGCGCGTCGCGCCACTGCGCGTAGCGCGCGCGGAAGGCGGCGATCTCGGCCTGCTTGGCCGCGTCCAGCGCGGCCGCGCCGCCGCCGCGCGCGTAGGCGGCGCGCAGGCGCTCGCGCAGGTCCAGCACCAGCGCGGTGAAGCCGTCGTCCATCGCCTGCGCCCTGCCGTCCGGCGGCGGCAGGCCGCGCGCGGCGCGCCATTCGCGCAGGCCCTGCTCCTGCACGAAGCTGGCGAAGGACTCGTTGAAGGCGCTGTCGCCCTTCACGTAGATCAGCTGGTGCGCCAGTTCGTGGAAGATCGTGGCGGCCAGTTCGTCGTCGTCCCAGCGCAGCATGCTGGAGAGGATCGGGTCGGCGAACCAGCCCAATGTGGAATACGCCGGCACGCCGCCGACCCACACGTCGTCGCCCTGCGCGCGCAGCCGCTCCGCCCGGGTCCGCGCCAGCGCCTCGTCGAAGTAGCCGCGGTAGGCCACGCAGCCGGCGATCGGGAAGCACTGCGGCACCGCCTCCACCGAATGGCGCGGCGTGGCGAACACGTTCCACACCACGTAGGGCCGGTGCAGGTCGACGTAGCGCGTGTAGCTGCGGTTGTCGGGCAGGCCCAGCCGCCGCGCGGCGAAGCGGCGCGCGTCGAGCGCCAGCGCGAGGCGCCGGGCCAGCGCCGGATCGGTGCGCGGGTCGCGCAGCAGGCGGTCGATGCGCTGGCGGTGCAGCAGCAGCTCGCCCTGCCCGTGCGCGACGTGGGCGTAGTAGCGCAGGCTGGCGCAGCCGGACAGCAACAGGCCCATCGCCGCGAGTGCGATGAGCCTGGTCCGTGGACGTGTCGCGGCATGGGGCGGCATGCCGCGATTGTGCCTCAGCCGTCAGCGGTGGTTGCCGCCGTGGCCCGGCCAGCCGTGACCGCCATGCCCGCCCGGCGGGCCGCCGTGGTAGCGGCCGCCGCCGTGCCAGTCGCCATGGCCATAGCCGTAGGGACGATGGTAGTAGCCGCCGTGGTAGCGGTAGCGCGGGCCGCCGTACCAGACGCCGCCGACCGCCACGCTCGCGCCGGGCGCCCAGCAGCAGCCGTAGTAGTAGCCCGGCGCGTAGTAGTAGCCGTCGTCGTAGACCGTGGCGCCGTAGTAGGCGTCGCCGCCGTAGGCGCCGCCGCGCACGTAGCTGTAGCCCGGGTCGTAGTAGCAACCGGAGAGCGTCGCCGCCGCGAGGACGAGCGCGCCGCCGGCCAGCAGGCGTTTCATGGTCCACCTCCTCGGTGATGCCGGTCCACGCTAGGCCCGCCCGCTTGAATCCGCCCTGAGCCCGGGCCGCCGTGCCGGCGCGCGTTCACCCGCCGGCACGGCGCGGGCGCGTCAGTCCTTGCCGCGGTCGCCGAAGTTGTGGCCGAACGGCAGGTTCCCGCCGGGCGAGGGCGTGCTCGACGGCACGTGGCCCGCCGACCCGTTGTCGGGCCGCGCCTGCTGCGCCGCGCCCGGCCAGTTCGGCCCCTGCCGCACGCGTTCGCGCTTGGCCTGCAGCAGGTCCTGGATGTGCGCCACGGCCTCCTCGGGGCTGATGTGCTTCACCGGCTCGGGCCGGGCCGGCCTGCGCGCGGCGGCGGCCGGGCGCGGCGGCGACGGCTTGCGTGGCGCGGGACGCGCCGCCGTGCCGCCCGTCGCGCGGCGGATGGCGGCCTTCTTCGCGGGCGCCTTGCGCGCGCCGGCCGCCTTGGCCGGGCGGGATGCAGTGGCCGCCTTGCGCGCGGTCTTTCCGGCGGCCGCCTTCTTCGCGGTGGGCTTGCCCGCAGCGCGGCGCGGCGCCGCCTTGCGGGAGGCCAGCTTCTTCGCGGCCGCTTTCCTCGTGGCGGTCTTCCTGGCGGCGGTCTTCCCGCCGGCGGCGGCCTTGCGCACCGCCTTCTTCGCGGCGGTCGCCTTGCGCGCGACCTTCCTCGTCGCCGCCCTGCGGGCGGTCGTCTTCTTCGCCGCCTTCTTCGCGGCGGGGCGTTTCGCGGCCGTCTTGCGCGCGGCGGCCTTCTTCGTCGCCGGGGCCTTGCGCGCTGCCGTCTTCCTTGCCGCGGATTTCTTCGCGGCCGACTTGCGGGTCGTAGCCATGCGTGGGTACTCCTGCGGTGGTCGAGGTGCGGGGCGCATACGCTCGCCCCGCGCCCAGCATTAGCACCGCGCGGATGTACCCGCGATGAGCGCGCCGCCCCTCAGAAGCGCGGGCTGGACAGCTGCGCCAGGAAGTGCGACAGCACCGGCGGATACACCAGCAGGGTGAAGGCCACGCCGTAGGCCGCGCCCCACAGGTGCGCGCTGTGGTTGACGTTGTCGCGCCCGCTGCGGTCCATGTAGATCGAGTAGGCCACGTACAGCACCGCGTAGAGGATCGCCGGCATCGGCAGCACGAACACGATGATGCGCGACCACGGCGCCAGCAGGATGAAGGAGAACAGCACCGCCGACACCGCGCCGGAGGCGCCCAGGCTGCGGTAGGCCGCGTTGTTGCGGTTCTTCAGGTAGGTGGGCAGGATCGAGACCACCAGGCCGCCGAGGTAGAACAGCAGGAAGCCCAGCGTGCCCAGCCGCGCCGTGTAGAAGCCCTCCATCACCCGGCCGAAGAAGAACAGCGTGAGCATGTTGAAGAGCAGGTGGCCGAAGTCGGCATGCACCACGCCGTAGGTCACCAGCCGGTGGTACTCGCGGTGGCGCTGGATCGCCGGCGGCCACAGGATCAGGTCGTCCATCAGCCGCCGGTTGTTGAGCGCGATGAACGAGACGATGCAGGTGACGGCGATGATGGCCAGGGTGATCATTCCGGCGTAGCCCTTGCTGAAGACGCGAAGCGCGCATCTTGGCCGGACCACGCCGGCTTGTCGACCGTGCCCGTGCTGCCGCCGGCGTCTCCCGGCCGCTATGATGCGCGGCCACGCTCCTTTCCCCACTCCCCTCTCCCGGCGCCCCATGGACCCGATCCGCTACCTGCATCTGGACGTCTTTGCCGCCACGCCCGGCGGCGGCAACCACCTCGGCGTGGTGACCGACGCGCGCGGCTGGAGCACGGCGCGGATGCAGCGCTTCGCGCGCTGGACCGGCCTGGTGGAGACGGTGTTCCTGCTGCCGCCGGACGATCCGGCCGCGCACTACCTGGTGCGCATCTTCACCCCGCACAAGGAAATCCCCTTCGCCGGCCACCCCAGCGTGGGCAGCGCGCACGCCGTGCTGGAATGCGGCCTGGCGCGGCCCGCGGACGGCCTGCTGTGGCAGGAATGCGGCGCCGGCGTGCTGCCGATCCGGGTCGAGGGCGCCGGCGCGGACCGCGTGCTGCTGCTGAAGTCGCCCGGCGAGCGCGTGCTGCGCACCGGCCTGGACGCGCACCCGCTGCTGCCCGCCGCGCTCGCGGGCGTCGAGCGCGGCGCGCTGCCGCCCGCGCTGGTGGACGGCGGTCGCCGCTGGTGGCTGGCCGAGTGCGCCGACGAGGCCGCGCTGCGCGCCTGGCGACCCGACCACGCGGCGATCGGCGCGCTGGCGAAGGCCAGCGACAGCATGGGCCTGTGCGCCTTCGCGCGCGGCACGCAGCCCGGCTACCCGCTGGTGGTGCGCGCCTTCCCCGCCGGCGTGGGCATCGTCGAGGACCCGGCCTCCGGCGCCGCCAACGGCCTGATCGCCGCCTACCTCGCCCACGCCGAGCCGCACGGCCCGCTGGCGCGCGGCTACACGGTGAGCCAGGGCCGCGAGATCGGTCACGACGCCGCGCTGACCGTGCGCATCGACGGCGCCGACGTCTGGGTCGGCGGCCGCGCGCGCACCGTGATCGACGGCCGGCTGCACTGGGACGCCGCGTGAGCGGCGAGCCCGCCGCCGACGGCGACGCCGCGCCGCAGATCTGGGTGGACGCCGACGCCTGCCCGGCGCCGGTCAAGGAGATCCTGTTCCGCGCCGCCGAGCGCGTGCCGGTGCGGGTGACGCTGGTGGCCAACCAGTTCCTGCGCACGCCGGCCTCGCGCCGGGTGCGGGCGATCCAGGTGCCCGGCGGCTTCGACGCGGCGGATGCCGAGATCGAGCGGCGCGTGCGCGCCGGCGACCTGGTGGTGACGCAGGACATCCCGCTGGCCGCGGCGGTGATCGCCAAGGGCGCGCTGGCGCTGCACCCGCGCGGCGAGCTCCACACCGCCGAAACCATCGCGCAGCGGCTGTCGATGCGCAACTTCCTCGACGAGCTGCGCGGCGCCGGCGTGGACACCGGCGGCCCGGCCGCGTTCCACCCGCGCGACCGCCAGGCCTTCGCCAACAGCCTCGACCGCTGGCTGGCCCGGCTCGGGCGTCCGCCGCGCTGAGCAGTTGCCGAGCCCCATCGCGGACCGCGCCACGGCCAAGCGCGTGCCCGTGGAAGAACGCATGCTCACGGGAACTCGTCATTCCGGCACAGGCCGGAATCCAGTCAAGACATGTCCCGCACAACGGGCAAAATTTCTTTGTTTGAGTATTTCGCAGGCATCCGCTACTGGATTCCGGCCTGCGCCGGAATGACGTCGAGGAGATCCCGGAAGAACACGCCAGTCCACAGGCCTCGTGCCCGAACCCAACGCGCCGGGCACCGGCCAGGCGGCGTCACCCCTAGTCGCCGAGATGCGCGCGCCGCGCCGCCACCTCGGCCAGGACCGACCAGTCCACGTCCTCGTCGCCGGCGGCCAGCGCCTCCAGCAGGCCGTCGCGCAGCACGCCGGCGAAGGGCATCGGCACGCGCGCGGCCTCGGCCGCCGCCTGCGCCAGGCCGATGTCCTTGTAGCCCAGCGGCAGCGCGAAGCCGGCCGGCTTGTAGCGCCGCTCGGCGATCGGCTTCGCGTAGCCCTGGTAGGCCGGCGCGGCGAACAGCGTGGCGGTCATCACCTCGAGGAAATCCGCCGCGGCCACGCCGTGCGCGCGGGCCAGCGCGCTGGCCTCGGCCATGCTCTCGATGGCGGCGGCGAGCATGAAGTTGCCGGCCAGCTTCACCACGTTGGCGCGCTCGGGCGCCTCGCCCAGCGGCCACACCTTCGCCGCCATCGCCTGCAGCAGCGGCCGCACCTTTTCCACCGAAGCGGGCACGCCGGCGGCGAGGATGTTGAGCCTGCCCGCGGCGGCCACGTCCGGGCGGCCGAACACCGGCGCGGCGACGTAGCCCAGGCCGCGCCGCGCGTGCGCCTCGGCCAGCTCCTTCGCCAGCGCGAGCGAGATGGTGGCGTGATTGACGTGCACGGTGCCGGGGTCCATCGCGTCGAGCAGGCCGCCGTCGAGGAACACCTCGCGCACCGCGGCGTCGTTGGCCAGCATGCTCAGCACCGCCTCGCCCTGCACGGCGCGGTCGGCCGTGCGGACCACCTTCGCGCCCAGCGAGGCGAGCGGCTCCGCGGCCGCCGGCGAGCGGTTCCACACCGTCACCGCGTGTCCTGCCGCGACCAGGTTGCTGGCCATGGCGCTGCCCATCGCGCCCAGGCCGATGAAGCCGACTTTCATGCCGATCCTCCGTTGTCGAAAGTGTGGGGCCCTGGACATCCGTCATCGCGGCCCGCCCCCATGCAAGGGAGCACACCCCGCGTCGGCGCCGCGCGAAAAGGCTAGGCCGCCTCGCCCGCCGCGTGGCCGGAAGCCCACGCCCACTGGAAGTTGTAGCCGCCCAGCCAGCCGGTGACGTCGACCACCTCGCCGACGAAGTACAGCCCCGGCACCCGCTTCGACTGCATCGTGCTGGAGGACAGGCCGTCGGTGTCCACGCCGCCCAGCGTCACCTCGGCGGTGCGGTAGCCCTCGGTGCCGCTGGCGACGACCGGCCAGTCGTGCAGCCGGTGGCCGATCTCGCGCAGCTCCGCCTCGCGGTACTGGCGCATCGGGCGGCTGCCGAACCAGACCTCGCACAGCCGCTGCGCGAGCCGGCGCGGCAGCAGGTCGGCCAGCACGTTCTTCAGCTCCGCCGCCGGGCGCGCCGCGCGCTGCGCGGGCAGCCAGTCCGCCGCCTCGGCGTCCGGCGCGAGGTCCAGGCGCAGGTCGTCGCCGGGCTGCCAGTACGAGGAGATCTGCAGGATCGCCGGCCCGCTCAGCCCGCGGTGGGTGAACAGCAGGCCGGCGCGGAACGCGCGCTTGCCCACCCGCGCCCCGGCCTGCGGCAGCGCCACGCCGGCGAGGTCCTGGTAGCGCTCCAGGTGCTTGCCGCTCAGCGTCAGCGGCACCAGCCCCGCGCGGGTGGGCCGCACCGCGTGGCCGAACTGCCGCGCCAGCGCGTAGCCGAAGCCGGTGGCGCCCATGCTGGGGATCGACAGGCCGCCGGTGGCGACCACCAGCGACTCGGCGTGCACCTCGCCGCGCACGGTGAGCACGGCGAAGCCTTCCTCGGTCTTCCGCACCCGCTCCACCGCGCAGGAAGTCTCCACCCGCGCCCCCGCCGCCGCGCACTCGTCCAGCAGCATGCGCACGATCAGCTTGGAGGACTCGTCGCAGAACAGCTGGCCCTGCTCCTTCTCGTGCCAGGCGATGCGGTGCTTCTCCACCAGCGCGATGAAGTCGGCCGGGGTGTAGCGCGCCAGCGCCGACTTGGCGAAGTGCGGGTTGGCCGAGAGGTAGCAGGCGGGGGCGACGCCGAGGTTGGTGAAATTGCAGCGCCCGCCGCCGGACATCAGGATCTTCTTGCCCGGCTTGTTGGCGTGGTCCACCACCAGCACGCGGCGGCCGCGCCGTCCCGCGGCGATCGCGCACATCAGGCCGGCGGCGCCTGCGCCGATGATCAGGACGTCGGTTTTCATCGGGTGGCGAAGGGGGAACGGGGGAGCATTATAGGGACGAGGGACGAGTAGCGAGGGCGCAAGCCCGAAGACCGCGGTCGTCCGCCATCCGCAAGCCGGCGCGACATACGATTTCCGCGCCCTCGCTGCTCTCTACTCGCCGCTCACTCCTCGCCTCTCTTCCCCTCCACCCCGCCGCACCGTAAATTCGCAGCTTCCTCCCCGCCGAGCCCCGCCATGCCCTCCTTCGACGTCGTTTCCGAGGTGGACAAGCACGAGCTGACCAACGCCGTGGACCAGGCCAACCGCGAGCTGGCCAACCGCTTCGACTTCCGCGGCGTGGACGCGAAGTACGAGCTGGACGAGTCGGTGATCGCGATGAGCGCGCCCAGCGAGTTCCAGCTGCAGCAGATGCTGGACATCCTGCGCGGGCGGCTCACCGCGCGGAAGATCGACATCCGCGCGCTGGACGCCGCCGACCCGGAGGTGAACCTGGGCGGCGCGCGGCAGAAGATCACCGTCAAGCAGGGCATCGAGCAGGCGGTGGCGAAGAAGCTGGTGGCCGAGCTGAAGGCGGCCAAGCTCAAGGTCGAGGCGCAGATCAACGGCGACAAGCTGCGCGTCACCGGCAAGAAGCGCGACGACCTGCAGCTGGCCATCGCCGTGCTGCGCAAGGCCGAGGTGGACCTGCCGCTGCAGTTCGACAACTTCCGCGACTAGCCGCCCGTGCGCCGCAGTCGCGGCAGCGCGGCGCTGGCCAACGGCAACAGCACCATCGCCAGACAGAACCAGATCGACGCTTCCCACAACAGGCCGGGCGTCGGATGGTCGAGCTCGACCGACGCGATGAGGGACAGCTGCAGCGCCATCCAGAACAGCATGTGCTCCACCCGCAGCAAGGAGGGTGCCGCTCGCAGCCGCGGCGGTGTCGGCCCTACCGTGATGAGGCACCGGCGCCAGAGCAGGCCCGCCCTGAGTCCGAGCTCTGCCAGCAGCAGCATCAGCGCCGCCAGGTAAAAGCGCGCATGCGCCGGTGGTACGCCGCCGTGGCGGTCCTGCAGCCGATCCCGGGCAAGTTCGAAGACGAGCAGCGCGTTGGCCAGGCCGAACCAGGCGAGCAGGCGGCGTGGCGGCAGCCGGAAGGCCCGCAGCCTGCCGTCCCGCATCGGGCGGCCAGGCCGGAAGAATCGGTAGCCGGCCCCCTCTTTGCCCTCGATCACGAACATCGCGGTCTCAGCCCTGGCTCGCCACGATGTTCACGCTCAGCGCGATGATGAACACGTTGAAGAAGAACGCGATCACGCTGTGCAGCAGCACCACGCGGCGCAGGTAGCGGCTGGTGATCTGCACGTCGGAGACCTGGAAGGTCATGCCGATGCAGATGGCGAAATAGGCGAAGTCCCAGTAGTCGGGCTTGTCGGTCTTGGGGAAGTCCAGCCCCTGGTGCTGCACGCCGTAGTCGCCGTAGTAGCCGTGCGCGTAGTGCAGGGCGAACATCGTGTTGATGAACAGCCACGACAGCACGATGCTGAGCGCGGCGCCGGCGATGGCCGCCGCGCCGCCGGCCCTGGCGCTGTGCAGCTCGGCGCCCAGCGCCACCATCACCACCGCGGCCAGCACCACGCTGCTCCACAACAGGCCCCAGCGGCCGGTGTCCTGCGCCAGCGCCTGGTCGCGCATGTGCGCCGGGGTGGAGTGGTTGAACAGCAGGACCAGCCCGGCCAGGAACACCAGCGCGCCCAGGTCGAAGCCGAACAGCACCGCGCTGACCGGATGCACCCCGGCCCACGTCAGCGCGCCCGTCGCCAGCACGAACACCGCCGCGGCCACGCTCAGCCGCGGCCGCTGGTGGAAGAAGCGCACCGGCCAGCGGCGGCGCGGCGGCGCCGGGCCGCCGGCGGGTGCGGACTTGTCGCCGGGCGCGGACATGGCCGGGCTCAGGCGCGCAGGTCGTCGAATTCCGGGTGCCGCTCCATCCACGCCGCGGCGTAGGAGCATGCGGGCACCACCTTCCAGCCCTGCCCGCGCGCGGCCGCCAGCGCGTGCCGCACCAGCTCGCCGGCGATGCCGCGTCCGCCCACCACGGCGGGCACCAGGGTGTGGGTGATGGTCATGACCTGGCCGGCCAGCCCGTACTCGAGCACGCATTGCGCGCCGTCCACTTCGGCGACGAACCGCTGTCCGGCCGCATCGTGGCGGATCTCCAGGGCCATACGCTTCTCCCGCTCGGCGAAAGCCGCAGCATAACCCGCCGGCGGCCGCGCGCGGCCTTCGCGCCGCCTGCATGCGGGCCGGCGGACACTGCGGCTTTCGCCACGGGAGACACGCGCCATGAAGCAGCAATTCGCCTCCGCCGTGTGGAACGGCGGCCTGAAAGACGGCCAGGGTTCCATCTCCACCGAGACGGGCGCGCTGCGCGACGCGCCATATGGCTTCCAGTCGCGCTTCGAGGACGGCCCCGGCACCAACCCGGAGGAACTGCTCGGCGCGGCCCACGCCGCCTGCTTCAGCATGGCGCTGTCGCTGGGGCTGGAACAGGCCGGGCTGAAGGCGGCGCGGATCGAGACCCGCGCGACGGTGACGCTGGACAAGGCGGGCGACGGCTTCGCCATCACCGCCATCGCGCTCGCCTGCCGCGCCCGCGTGCCCGGCGCCGACGCCGAGACCTTCCGCCGGATCGCCGAGGCGACCAAGCAGGGCTGCCCGGTGTCCAAGGCGCTGCGGCCGCCGATCACGCTGGACGCGGCGCTGGAGGACTGAGGGCCAGAGCCCTCACGATCTCCCCGTGCCCTCCGGAGTGATCTGCGCGCGGGTCAGAGAAGCACGGAAGGTGCGCGGGGAAGCGCCATGGATGGCGCCAGCTTCGAGGCGCGAGGAGTGGACGCCGGTCCGCGATGGCGCGGCATGGCGGGAAGCGGGCGGTGTGACCCACGGCGCGCGCAACCTCCACACCCACCCGCGCTTCATCCCGCCGACCTTCCCGGCGCTCTTCCCCGGAAGATCTTGAACAGGCTCCGAGGCACGCCCCAGCCTGCCGGGTACGGGCGGGAGTTGCATTCCGATATGATTGAGATATATCGTAAGACACGACCTCACGATATATCGGATTCAGCCATGCGCATGCACCACCTGTTCTTCCGCTCCCTGCGGCACCGCCATCACCCCTTCTGCGACGACCGCGCCGCGTTCGACGCCGACCGCCACGAGCGCCACGCCGGCCGCCACCACGGCCCGTTCGGCGGCCGCCACGGCGGCGACTTCCTCGGCGGCTGGGACGAGCTGCGCGGCGGCGGCCGTCGCGGCGGCGGCCGCATGTTCGGCCACGGCGACCTCAAGCTGCTGCTGCTGGCGCTGATCGAGCAGCAGCCCCGCCACGGCTACGAGCTGATCCGCATCATCGAGGAGATGTTCCACGGCCACTACTCGCCCAGCCCCGGCGCGATCTATCCCACCCTCACCATGCTGGAGGAGCTCGGCTATGCCGAGGCGCGCAGCGAGGCGGGCGGCCGCAGGCTCTACTCGATCACCGACGCCGGCCGCGCCTTCCTGGAGGAGAACCGCGCGGCGGTGGAAGCGGTCACCGCGCGCACCGAGCACAGCGCGCGCATGGCCGCCAGGATGGCCCTGCCGATGGGCGTGCGCAAGGCGATGCACGCGCTCAAGCACGCGCTGCTGATGCGCGGCGCGGACTGGAACAAGGCCGAGGCGCAGCGCGTGGCGGCGATCCTGGAACGCGCCGCCGCCGAGATCGCCGGCGGACGGAGCGATGACTGAACCCGGCCGCCTCGAAGCGCGCTGCCGCGCGGCCGGCCTGCGCCTGACCGCGCCGCGGCGGGCGCTGCTGGACGCGCTGCGGCGGGCCGACGCGACGGTCGACGCGGTGGCCCTGCTCCAGGCCGCGCAGCGCCAACACGCGGAGCTCCGCCTGGGCACGGTCTACCGCTTCCTGCGCGAGCTGGAGCGGCTGGGCCTGGCGCACGCCGAGGCGCAACCGCACGGGCGCATGCGCTGGCGCCTCGCCGAGGCCGGGACGGCGGACGACGGCGCCGTGCTGCGGCGGATGCACGACTTCCTGCACGAGCTGGAAGCGCTCGGCCTCGCTGCGCCGGCGACGGACGTCCCGCCCCCGGCGCCCGATCCCACCCTGCGGCTGCTGCAGCAGGTCGCCGCCCGCCTCGGCTACCGGCTGGCGCCGCTGCAGCCACCCGCCTACTGAGCCGGCGCCGCCGGCGTCCGCGCCTGCCCGGCGGGACGCGGCCCCGCAGCCGGCGCCCGCATTCCAGATGGAGACGATGCCGATGACCGAACATGCCCACCGCGTGCTGCGCCACCCGGTCGTGCTGCGCACGCTGGACGTGCTCCGCGTCGAACGCCTCACCCCGCACATGCAGCGCGTGGTGTTCGGCGGCGAGCAGCTGCGCGGCTTCCACAGCCCCGCGCCGGACGACCACGTCAAGCTGTTCTTCCCCAACCGCCACGGCGAGTTCGTGACGCCCACGCTGGGCCCGAACGGCCCGGAATACCCGCCCGGCCGCGAGCCCTCGCCGGCGCGCGACTACACCCCGCGCCGGCACGACGCCGCGCGCGGCGAGCTGGCCATCGACTTCGTGCTGCACGGCGACGGCCCGGCCTCCACCTGGGCCGCGCAGGCGGCGCCCGGCCAGCGCCTGGTCGCCGGCGGGCCGCGCGGCTCCTTCGTGGTGGCGGACGACTTCGACGCCTACGTGCTGGCCGGCGACGAGACCGCCCTGCCCGCGATCGGCCGCTGGCTGGAGGAACTGCCGGCCCGCGCCCGCGCGATCGTGCTGGCCGAGATCCCCGAGGCCGCCGACCGCCAGCCGCTGCCTTCCGCGGCCGCGGTCGAGGTGACCTGGCTGGAGCGCGATGGCGCCGACGCCGCGGCCGACGGCCCGCTCGAACGGGCCCTGCGCGCCCTGCCCGCGCCGCGCGGCGACGCCTTCTGGTGGATCGCCGCCGAGTCGCGCCGCGCCCGCGCGATGCGCCAGTACCTGCACGACGAGCGCGGCGTGCCCAAGGACTGGCTCAAGGCCACCGGCTACTGGAAGGCCGACGCGGCCGCGCCGTGAACCCCGCCTAAAGCGGCGCGGCCGCCAACACGGAATCTTGTCGCGCGCCACGCTATTGCTTTGCCGTGTCGCGCACGCAAGGAGACGGGCTTGGCCGGTCGCAGTCGCATACGCAAATGGCTGGCGTGGATCGCGGGCGCGCTGCTGGCGCTGGTCGCGCTGGCGGTGCTGGCGCTGGCGCTGTTCGACTGGAACCGCGCCCGTCCCTTCATCGACGACAAGGTGAGCCAGGCGCTCGGCCGCCCGTTCACCATCGCCGGCGACCTCTCCGTGGACTGGCGGCGCGACCGCGACGCCGGCGGGCTGGCCGCGCTGGTGCCCTGGCCGGAATTCACCGCGCGCGACATCCGCATCGGCAACCCGGACTGGGCGGCGCAGCCGCAGTTCGCGCGCCTGGACGCGCTGCGCTTCCGCCTCGCGCCGCTGGCGCTGCTCGCGCACCGCGTCGAGGTGCCGATGCTGCAGCTGGTGCAGCCCGCCGTGGACCTGGAGCGCGACGCGCAGGGCCGCGCCACCTGGGACTTCGCGCTGCCGCAGGGCGGCGCGCCGTCCGCGTGGAAGCTCGACCTGCGGCGCATCGGCTTCGATCGCGGCCGCATCGCGCTGGACGACGCGCTCGGCCAGGTGAAGCTCGCGGTGGAGGTGACCCCGCTGGCCGGCCCGATCCCCTACGACCAGCTGGTCGCGCAGGCATCGGACGAGGCGCGCGCGGACGCCAGCCAGTCCGCCGGCGCCGCGGCGGGCAAGACGCTGGCCGGCCAGGCGCCGCGCGACGAGCGCGTCGGCAACGCCCGCGGCGACCTGCGCTACCTGTTCGGCTGGACCGCGCAGGGCAGCTACAAGGGCGCGCCGGTCAAGGGCAGCGGCCGCACCGGCGGCATGCTGGCGCTGCAGGACGCCAGCCAGCCGTTCCCGCTGCAGGCGCGCGTGCGGATCGGCGACAGCCGCATCGCCCTGGTCGGCACGCTCACCGACCCGCTGCACCTGGGCGCGCTGGACGTGCGCCTGTGGTTCGCCGGCAGCAGCATGGCCAAGCTCTACGCCATCACCGGCGTCACCCTGCCCGACACGCCGCCGTTCGCCACCGAGGGCCACCTCACCGCGCAGCTCAGGCGCGGCGGCAGCCGCTATGGCTACCACGGCTTCCGCGGCCGCGTGGGCGGCAGCGACCTGGCCGGCGACCTCGACTACGTCACCGGCGGCGCGCGCCCGAAGCTGAGCGGCAAGGTGCAGTCCAGGCTGCTGCGCTTCGCCGACCTGGCGCCGCTGATCGGCGCCGACTCGAACGCGCAGAAGCAGCAGCGCGGCGACGCCACGCCGCAGCCGGCCGACAAGGTGCTGCCGGTCGAGCCGTTCCGCACCGAGCGCTGGCGCGCGATGGACGCCGACGTCGCCTACGCCGCGGCGCGCATCGTGCACGGCGAGGGCAGCGTGCCGGTGGAGGCGCTGGACACCCACCTCACGCTCGACGACGGCGTGCTGGCCCTCTCCCCGCTGCGCCTGGGCCTGGCCGGCGGCACCGTGGACGGCCGCGTGCGCCTGGACGGCAGCGCCGCGCCGATGCGCGGCGCGCTGCAGCTGCACGCGCGCCACCTCAAGCTGAAGCGGCTGTTCCCCACCTTCCAGCCGATGCAGACCAGCCTGGGCGAGATCAACGGCAGCGCCGACCTCAAGGCGCAGGGCAACTCGGTGGCCGCCCTGCTCGGCAGCGCCGACGGCGGGCTGAAGCTGCTGATGAACGACGGCGCGATCAGCCGCAACCTGCTGGAGACCGCCGGCCTCAACGTGGGCAACATCGTGCTCGGCAAGCTGTTCGGCGACCGCACCGTGAAGATCAACTGCGCGGCCACCGACCTGGCGGCCGAGAACGGCCGCTTCGCCACGCGCCTGTTCGTGTTCGACACCGACGACGCGGAGATCGACGTGGACGGCACCGTGGACTTCGCCAGCGAGAAGCTGGACCTGGACGTGCAGCCGCACACCAAGGGCTTCCGCGTGCTCTCGCTGCGCTCGCCGCTGTACGTGCGCGGCACGCTGAAGAAGCCCGACGTGGGCGTGCACGCCGGCCCGCTGCTGGCGCGCGGCGCGGGCGCGGTGGCGCTGGGCGTGGCCGCGGCCCCGGCCGCCGCGCTGCTGGCGATGGTGGCGCCCAGCCACGGCGACGGCGACGACGGCACCTGCCGCAAGGTGCTGGCGAAGATGCGCCGATGATCCCCGCGCCTCACCATCTCCGCGAACCACGCCGCGCGACAGCTCCCTCTCCCCTCCGGGGAGAGGGCCGGGGTGAGGGGACACCCTCGCCTCGACGCCCGTCATGGCCAGCGGCTTCCACGCCCGGGCTTCCGCGGCCCCAACGTTTCTCGCCAGACCGGCCCCTCACCCTAGCCCTCTCCCCGGAGGGGAGAGGGAACTGGGCCTGCTGATCCCGAGCGCCAACCTCCATACGCGATAGCCCCCTCTCCCCTCCGGGGAGAGGGCAGGGGTGAGAGGACACCCTCGCCTCGACGCCCGTCATGACCAGCGGCTTCCATGCCCGGGCTTCCGCGGCCTCAACGTTTCTCGCCAGACCGGCCCCTCACCCTAGCCCTCTCCCCGGAGGGGAGAGGGAACTGGGCCGAGGCATGGATGGCGAGCCACTCAAGGCCACCACTCGCCCGAAGCCCACCGCCGCAAGACCTCGCTGGACGCACCGCCCGGCGCCTACAATGCCCGCCCCCTCCCCTCGCGCGTTCCCCATGCAAGCCGTCAACAAGGCCCGCCTGCAGATCCACTTCTGCGTGCTGCTGTGGGGCTTCACCGCCATTCTCGGCAAGCTGATCAGCCTGTCCGCGCTGCCCTTGGTGTGGTGGCGCATGCTGCTGGTGAGCGGGGCGCTGCTGCTGGTGCCGCGGGTCTGGCGGGCGCTGCGCGCGATGCCGGTGCGGCTGCGCTGCGCCTATGCCGGCATCGGCGTGCTGGTGTCGCTGCACTGGCTCACCTTCTACGCCGCGATCAAGCTCTCCAACGCCTCGGTGGGCGCCACCTGCATCGCGCTGGGCCCGGTGTTCCTGGCCTTCGTCGAGCCGTGGATCGCGCGGCGGCGCTTCGACCCGCGCGAGCTGCTGCTCGGCATCGCGGTGGTGCCCGGCGTGGCGCTGGTCGCCGGCGGCGTGCCGCACGGCATGCGGGCCGGCATCGCGGTGGGCGCGCTGTCGGCGCTGCTGGTGGCGCTGTTCGGCGCCTGCAACAAGCGGCTGGCGGAACACGGCGACCCGCTCGCCGTCACCTGCCTGGAGCTGGGCGCCGGCACCGTCTTCCTCGCCGCGCTGGCGCCGCTGCTGCCGCATGCCGGCCCCGCGTTCCCGCTGCCCGGCGCGCGCGACGCGCTGCTGCTGCTGGCGCTGGCCTTCGGCTGCACGCTGCTGCCGTTCGCGCTGGTGCTGTCGGCGCTGCGCCACGTCAGCGCCTTCGGCATGCAGGTGGTGACCAACCTGGAGCCGGTCTACGCGATCGTGCTGGCGATCGTGCTGCTGGGCGAGCAGCGCGAGCTGGACGTGCGCTTCTACCTGGGCGTGGCGGTGATCCTCGCCGCGGTGTTCGCCCATCCGCTGCTGCACCGCGAGCGGCGGCGCCCGGAGCACGCCGAGCTGCTCGGCACCGCCGAGAGCCGCGGCGTGGCCGACTAGCGCGCCGCCAGCGCGGCGCGCAGGTGGTCGATGAAGGCGCGCACCTTGGCCGGCGGCCGCTGGCCCGGATAGACCGCGTGGAAGCTGCCCTCGGGCAGGCGGTACGCGGGCAGCAGCCGGCGCAGCCGCCCGGCGTCCAGGTCGGCCTCGACCATGAAGTCGGGCAGCACCGCCAGGCCGGCGCCGGCCAGCGCCATCGCGTGCACCGCGGCGGCGCTGTCGGCCTGCGCGCGCGGCCGCAGGCGCGCCGCGTGGCGCGCGCCGCGACGGTCGGCGAGGCTCCAGCGCGTGGGCGAGGACAGCGCGGTGAGCGCGATCGCGTCGTGTTCGGCCAGGTCCTGCGGGCGCCGCGGCGCGCCGCGCGCGTCGAGGTAGGCCGGCGCGGCGACCAGCCACTGCTGGAAGCCGTCCAGGCGCACCGCGTGCAGGCCGGAATCGCGCAGCGGGCCGCCGCGGATCGCCAGGTCGAAGCGCTCGCCGATCAGGTCGCGCAGCTGGTCGTCCAGCACCAGGTCGGCGCGCAGCTGCGGGTGCAGGCGCAGGAAGCCGGCCAGCGCCGGCGCGATCACCATGGCGCCGTAGTTGGCCGGCGCGGTGAGGCGCAGCGTGCCGCGCGGCAGCTCGCGCCCGGCGCCGACGCGCTCGATCGCTGCCTGCGCCTCGGCCAGGATGCGCACGCAGTCCTCGTGGAAGGCCGCGCCGGCCTCGGTCAGCGCCATCCGCCGCGTGCTGCGCACCAGCAGCGTCGCGCCCAGCTCGCGCTCCAGCCGCGCCAGGTGCTGGCTCACCATCGCCTTGGTCAGGCCCAGCTGCGCGGCCGCCGCGGTGAACGAGCCGGCCCGCACCACCGCGGCGAACACCGCCAGCCGGTTGAGGTTGACCTCGCCGCCCATGGTCCCTCCTTTGCCAATCGAAACTTGACGATGAATTACCCATGGGTGCGTTTATCGATCCAATGATCCGGCGCATGCTGTGCGCCGTTCCCCTTGCCATGGAGCCATTCCCATGAAACTCGCCCTGTTCGGCGCCACCGGCCACGTCGGCCGGAGCATCCTCGACGAGGCGCTGGCGCGCGGCCACCGGGTCGTCGCCGTCGTGCGCGACCCGGCGCGGCTGGACCGCCGTCACGCGAAGCTGGAGGTCGTGGCCGGCGACGCGGCCAGGCCCGCCACCTGGCTCGACGCGGTGCGCGGCAGCGATGCGGCCATCGCCAGCCTGTCCGCCCGCCGCGACGGCGACAACGCCGTCATCCCCGCCCTTGCCCGCACCCTGCTGGAGCACCTGCCCGAGGCGGGCGTGAAGCGGCTGCTGTGGGTGGGCGGCGCGGGCTCGCTGGAGACCGCGCCGGGCGTGCGGGTGATCGACGATCCCGCCTTTCCCGCGGCGTGGAAGCCGGAGGCGGAAGGCCAGGCCAGGGCGCTGGAGGTGTTCCGCGCCAGCGATTCCGGCGTGGACTGGACTTTCGTCAGCCCCGCCGCCCTGCTGGAGGACGGCGAGCGCACCGGCGCCTACCGCCTCGGCGGCGACCGGCTGCTGGTCGATGCGCAGGGCGCGAGCCGGATCAGCGTGGCCGACTTCGCCGTCGCCATGCTCGACCGCGCGGAAAAGGACGATGCGCCGCGGCGGCGGGTATCGGTTGCGTACTGACCTGATGCTGCTGGTGAGGGGCCGGCCGGAGCAAACCGCCCCGACACCGCCCTCGGCCGGCGGCTAGAACCAGAACCTCACCCCCGCCACCCACGCCGTCTCGCGCGCCGGCTCCGGCCGCCGCGGCGGATCGAACCGCCCGAAGCGCCGCGTCCAGCCGATGCCGAGATAGGGCGCGAAGCGGCGGCTGATCTCGTAGCGCAGGCGCAGGCCGGCCTCGGCCTCGCTCAACCCGGCGCGCACGCCGCGGGCCGGGTCGTCCCTGCCGTAGACGTCCAGTTCCAGCCGCGGCTGCAACAGCAGCCGCTGGGTGAAGCGCAGCTCGTAGCTCGCCTCCAGCCGCGCCGCGGTGCGTCCCCCGCTGCCGGCGTACGCGGTGGCCGACAGCTCGAACCAGTAGGGTGCCAGTCCCTGCACGCCGAACGCGGCCCATTGCCGCGACGGGCCGCCGCCGGCGTCGTGGCGCACGCCCAACTGCCAGTCCCAGAACGCGGCGGCCGCATGGCTCCACAGCAGCTCGATGCGTGCCTCGCGCAGGCCGCCGTCCCCGCGTTCGCCCTCGCTCTTCAGCCACAGCCGGTCGAGATCGCCGCCCCACCAGGCCTCGCCTTCCCAGGCCATGCCGTCGTCGCCGCGCGTCGCGCGGCGGTATTCGAGGCGGTCGAGCCGCAGCATCGCGCGCGGGGCGTCGCCGTGCATCTGCATGGCGTCGGCCATGCGCGCCGCGGGCACCGGCGTGGGCCCGCCTGAAGGCGGCGCGGGCGGCACGTGGTCGTTCGGCGGGCGGCCGTCCATGGACGTGCCCCCATCGCCGGCGGCCGTGCCCGGCATGGCTTCCCCGCCGCCGTGCGGCATGTCCTGCCTGTCCATGGCGTGCCGGTCGTGCGGCATGTCCGGCATGCCGGCGGCCTGGCCACCGTGCGCCATGCCGGGCATCGCCATCGCGTCGTGGCCCGCACGTGCCGCGGGCTTCGTCGCGCGAGGCGCGGCGTGCGGCTTCGCCGCCGGCGTCTTCTGCGGCGGCTCCATGTCCATGCCGGGCATGTCGTCCATCGGCATCGCCGGCGCGGCGGTGCTTGAAGGAGCAGGCGGCGCTTCCGCCTCGCTGGGGTGCATGTGCTGCGCCATCGCAGCCGTGCCGAGCGTGCAAAGCAGGCCCAGCGCGGGAATCGAGCCTCTCGCCTTCATGCCACCACCACCTCGCGGAACATGCCCGCCTCCATGTGGTAGAGCAGGTGGCAGTGGTAGGCCCAGCGGCCCGCCGCGTCGGCGCTGACGCGGTAGCTCAGCCGCTGCGCCGGCTGCACGCTCACCGTGTGCTTGCGCACCAGGAACTCGCCGCGCTCGTCCTCCAGCTCGCTCCACATGCCGTGCAGGTGGATCGGGTGGGTCATCATGGTGTCGTTGACCAGGGTGATGCGCACGTGCTCGCCGTGCCTGAGCCGCAGCGGCGGCGCCTTGGCGTAGCGGGCGGCGTCGAACGACCACAGGTAGCGCTGCATGTTGCCGGTGAGGCGCAGGGTCAGCTCGCGGTCCACGCGCGGCGAGATCGGCGCGGTGAGCGTGCGCAGGTCGGCGTAGCCGAGCACGCGCCGGCCGTTGCCGCGCAGGCCGACGCCGGGATCGTCGAGGTCGGTGCGCGGCCGCGCCACGCGCATGTCCACCTCGGGGCCGGTGGCCAGCGCGGCGGATGCGGCCGGCGCCGCGCCCGCGCCGTGGCCCATCGCCATGTGGTCCATCGCGGCATGGCCCATTCCGGCCCGGTCCATCGCCGCGTGGTCCATGCCCGGCATGCCGTCCGCGCCGGCCGGCGGCGCGGCCATGCCCATCGCGCCCATCATGTCCGCCATCGCCAGCCGCGGACGCGGGTCGAGCGGCGGCACCTCCGCGCGCAGGCCGGGACGCGGCGCCAGCGTGCCGCAGGCGTAGCCGCTGCGGTCCATGCTCTGCGCGAAGATCGTCCAGGCGCGGTCGGCCGCCGGCCGCACGATCACGTCCAGCGTCTCGGCGGTGCCGAGGCGGAACTCGTCCACGCTCACCGGCTCCACGTCCTGGCCGTCGGCGGCGACCACGGTCATCTTCAGGCCGGGGATGCGCACGTCGAAGAAGCTCATCGACGAGCCGTTGATGAAGCGCAGCCGCACCCGCTCGCCGGCGGCGAACAGGCCGGTCCAGTTGGCGGCCGGCGCGTGGCCGTTCATCAGGTAGGTGTAGGCGGCGCCGGAGACGTCGGCGAGGTCGCTGGGGTCCATCCGCATGCGCTGCCACATGCGCCGCTCGTCCAGCGCGGCGCGCAGGCCGCGCGCATGGGCGTCGCGCAGGAACTCGCCGACGGTGGGCTCGCCGCGGTTGTAGTAGTCGGACTGCTTCTTGAGGTTGGCGTAGATGCGCTCGGGGTCGTCGTCGGTCCAGTCGCTGAGCAGCACCACGTGGTCGCGCTCGGCCGGATGCCGCTCGCCGCCGCGCGGCTCGATCACGATGGGGCCGTACAGCCCGGTCTGCTCCTGGAAGCGCGAGTGGCCGTGGTACCAGTAGGTGCCCGCCTGGTTCACCGCGAAGCGGTAGACGTACTCGCCGCCCGGCGGGATGCCGTCGAAGCTCAGCCCCGGCACGCCGTCCATGTCGGCCGGCAGCACGATGCCGTGCCAGTGGATCGAGCTGGTCACCGGCAGCACGTTGCGCACGCGCAGCGTCACCGTGTCGCCCTGCCGCCAGCGCAGCAGCGGCGCGGGCAGTCGCCCGTTGACCACGGTGGCGAGGCGGCGGCGCCCGGTGAAGTCGACCGGCAGCTCGCCGATCTCCAGTTCGAAAGTGGTGCCGCGCAGTTCGGCGCGCGGCGCGGCCTGCGCCGGCGCCCGCCACGGCGCCCATCCCAGGCCGGCGGCCACGCCGCCCAGCGCGAGGCCCTGCACGAAACGCCGGCGCGGCAGCAGCACGCCGCGCGGATCCTGTCTGTTCATCGTCGTTGTGTCCGTCGTCCGCGCCTGCCAGTCAGGCGCAACCACCTCGCCGGGTCCGGCCCGGCGGCTCGAGCGAAATGACGACGGTCAGGCGCTGGGCGGCCGCAACGGCGGCGGCCGCGCGGGCTGCGGCGCCGCGCCGGCGACGGGCGCCGGCATGCCGGCCTTCGCCATCGGGCCCGGCAACGCGGCGAGCGCGGCGGCCGGAACCGCCGGCGCGTGCGCGCAGGCGCAGGCCTCGCACACGCCGGCATGCAGGTGATCGTGGACGTGCCTGGCGGCCCCGCCGCCGTGCGTCGCGTGCGCGTGCATCGCGCCGTGCGCCGCCATGCCGCCCGTGGAGGCGCAGCAGCCGCCCTGCCCCCAGGCCGCGCCGGCCAGCGCCAGCCAGGCGCACAGCGCCAGCGCGAACAGCGCGCGGCGGCGGCGTAGCGACGGAAGGAGGCGCGGACCCATGCGCCGAGCATAGCCATGCCGCGCGCACGCGCTCAACTCTGGAGCCGGATGCAGGCCATCGGCGGTCGGCCGCTATAATCCAGCGCCCTTGCACGGCGCCCGCCATGAACTACCGCCACGCCTACCACGCCGGCAACCACGCCGACGTCCTCAAGCACGTCGTGCTGCTCGCGCTGGTCGAGGCCCTACGCGCGAAGCCGGCGCCGTTCGCCTTCGTCGACACCCACGCCGGCAGCGGCTGCTACGCGCTGGACGGCGCCGAGGCCGGCAAGACCGGCGAATGGCGCGACGGCGTCGGCCGCCTGCTGTTCCCCGACCTGCACGCCCACGGCGAGGCCGCCGCGCTGCCGCCGCTGCTGCGCCGCTGGCTGGACGGCCTGCTCGCGCTGCCCGGCAACGAGCACGGCCTGAAGCTCTATCCCGGCTCGCCGCTGCAGGCCGCGCGCGCGATGCGCGACACCGACGGCGCGCAGCTGTGCGAGCTGCATCCGGAGGAGGCCGAACGCCTGCGCGGGCTGTTCCGCCGCGACGCGCGCGTGCACGTGCACCAGCGCGACGGCTACGAGGCGCTGAAGGCGCTGCTGCCGCCGAAGGAGAAGCGCGGCCTGGTGCTGATCGACCCGCCCTACGAGGCGCAGGAGGCCGAGTACCGGCTGATCGAGCGGGCGCTGAAGGCCGCGCTGCAGCGCTGGCCCGGCGGCACCTATGCGGTGTGGTACCCGGTCAAGCTGCGCAGCCAGGTGCAGCCCTTCCTGCGCTGGCTGCAGCACTGCGGCGCCCGGCGCGTGCTGCGCGCCGAGCTGCTGGTGCATCCGGACGACTCGCCCCTGCGCCTCAACGGCTCGGGCATGGCCATCGTCAACGCGCCGTGGAAGCTGGACGAGACGCTGCGCGAGCCGCTGCGTGCGCTGGCGCGGCTGCTGGCGCAGGAACGACCTGCCGCGTGGACGCTGGACTGGCCGGTGGCGGAGCCGGCGGGCTGACCGGCCGGGGCTGCTGGGCATTGGCCGCACACGCCACCGCCCGCTGAACGCACGCCCCGCCCCCACGCCCGGCGGACGCCGCTTGATGTAGCGTAGCCGCCGACCCGGCCATGCCTCCGAGGAGCCCGTCCCATGCGCATCCCCGCCCGACTCACCCTCGCCGCGCTGCCCGCGCTCGCGCTGGCCGCCTGCGCGCCGGCGCCGATCTACAAGCCCGCGCCCGACGCCGTGGCCGCCGTGCCGGCGCAGGTGGCGCAGTCGCCCGAGCGCTACGCCAACGGCTCGGTGATCTGGGGCGGCCGCATCGTCGGCGTGACCAACTACGCCGACCACAGCGAGATCGAGCTGCTCGCCTACCCGCTCGACGGCTCGCAGCGGCCCAAGGCCAACGACAGCGGCAACGGCCGCTTCATCGCGGTGATGCAGGGCTACGTGGAGCCGCTGGACTATCCCGCCGGCGGCCTGATGACGGTGAGCGGCCGCATCGACGGCAGCCGCGCCGGCAAGGTGGGCGGGGCGGCCTACGTGTTCCCGCTGGTGCGCGTGGCGCAGGCGCACGTGTGGAGCGCCGACGAGATGCGCAAGGGCCATCCCAACGTCAGCTTCGGCGTGGGGGTGGGCGTGGTGCGCTGACGCCGCGCCCGGCGCGGTTCCGCCACCGCCCAACGTTTTTGGTCGCGCTCCCTCCGCACTCGCGGCGGGGGAGCGTCGCGTCCCGCGCTCCAGCCGCAGGGACGCGGGCCAGGCCTGCCGCATGCCGTGCCTGTTCCCGGGGACGCATGCGCGCCTCCGCGCCTTGCATGCGGCGCACGGGATCACTAGGCCGCGGGCACGCCGGGCGCGGTTGCCGATAAACTAGCCCGCCCTCTCCCAAGGACGCGGACCATGTCGGGCCATGCCAACTCGCTGAAGGCGATCCTCCTCGCGCTCGGCGCCAACTTCGCGATCTTCGTCAGCAAGCTGGTCGCCGCGGTGGTGACCGGCTCGGGCGCGATGCTGGCCGAGGCGGTGCACTCGCTGGCCGACTGCGGCAACCAGGGCCTGCTGCTGCTGGGCATGCGCCAGGCGAAGCGGCCGCCGTCGGACGAGTACCCGCTGGGCTGGGGCCGCGCGCTGTACTTCTGGTCGTTCCTGGTGGCGATGCTGCTGTTCAGCGTGGGCGGCGTGTTCTCCATCTACGAGGGCGTGCACAAGCTCGCCCATCCCGAGCCGCTGAAGTGGCCGTGGCTGGCGCTGGGCGTGCTGGTGTTCGGCATCGTCGCCGAGAGCATCTCCATGCGCGGCTGCCTGCAGGAGGTGAACAAGGCGCGCGGCGACCTGAGCCTGTGGCAATGGTTCCGCGCCACGCGCTCCAGTGAGCTGCTGGTGATCTTCGGCGAGGACCTGGCCGCCCTGCTCGGCCTGTGCCTGGCCGCGCTGGCGGTGGGCGCCACCATGCTCACCGGCGACCTGGTCTACGACGCGCTCGGCACCATCGCCATCGGCGTGCTGCTGGTGGCGGTCGCGGTGGCGGTGGCGATCGAGGTGAAGGCGCTGCTGATCGGCCAGGGCGTGGAGCCGCAGCGCCGCGCCGAGCTGCTCACCTTCCTCAAGAGCCGTCCGGAAGTGGCCGAGGTGCTCAACCTGCTCACCCTGCAGATGGGCCCGGACGTGGTGGTGGCGGTGAAGGCGCGCATGAACCCCGCCGGCGGCGAGACGGGGCTGATCCAGGCCATCAACGCCGTCGAGGCCGCGATGAAGGCGCAGTTCCCGGACGTGCGCTGGAGCTTCTTCGAGCCGGACCTGGCCGACTGAGCCGGCCGCGCCGGCAATCCATGACGCACAGCAGCATTTCCGCGCGCGACCGGCGGGCGGCGCTTCACGCCGCGGATGCGCAGCCTGCGACATAAAGCCACCGCATCGTCCGGCCGAAACCCGGCACTATTCATGTTGCGATGCACACAATACGGTAAAGTATGGCCATGAACGCCGCCATCGACTTCGCCGCTCCCGACCGCTACCCGGCGCTGCCGCCGCCCAGCCGTCGCCGCTTCTCCCCCGCCCTGGTGCCGCGTCCGCCGCAGGGCGAGCGCGTGACGGCGCACGACGGCCGCCGCGTGCTGCTGCGGCCGATCTCGCCCGGCGACGTTGCCGCGATGCAGCGCTGCTTCAGGCGCCTGTCGCCGGAGGACGTGCGGCGCCGCTTCCTGCATGCGATGTCGGAGCTGCCCGAGCCGATGGCGCAGCGCCTGTGCAACCTGGACCCGGTGCGCGAGGCGGCCTTCGTGCTGATGGACGACGGCGTGTCGCCCGCCGAGATGCGCGGCGTCGGCCGCATCTACGTGGACGAGGCGGCCAACAGCGCGGAGTTCTCCGTGCTGGTGGAGCGCGACTGGTCCCGCGTGGGCCTGGGCGCGCTGCTGATGCAGCGGCTGGTGGACGAGTGCCGCCGCCGCGGCCTCGACGAGCTGTGGGGCTACGTGCTGCTGGAAAACCGCCCGATGCTGCAGCTGTGCAAGGAGCTGGGCTTCACCCGCCGCCTGAGCCCGGACGACCCGGGCATCGCGCAGATCGCGCTGCTGCTCTGAGCGCCTGTTCACGATCTCCAAGTATCCCCCCCCATGGAACGTCATCCCGGCGAAAGCTGGGATCCGGCGGCGTTGGCTTTTCGAGGGAACGTCACCGGATGACCAGCCCTTCGGCTGTCGAAAAGCGCCTCCTGCCTTCGCAGGGATGACGGCGAGGCAATAGCCGGACCGACGGTAGATCGTGAACCGGCTCTGACCCGGCGTCCATGACTCCCGGCAGCCCCGGTCCGCCGCGGCTGTCGCGCTACACTTGCGCGCTTTCCCGGCGCGGCCGCCCATGGCCGCGCCACGAACGCCGCGTCCCCCATGCCGACCCCGATCCCGCATCCCCCACTTCCCGCCACGCCGAAGCAGCGCCGCTACTGGACGCCGCCGCACGGTTCCGCCCGCGCGCTGCTGATCGCCGAGGCCGCGCGCTCGCACGGGGGCCTGCTGGTGGCGGTGGCGCGCGACACCCAGCGCGCCTCCGCGCTGGAGGAGGAGCTGCGCATCTTCGCCGGCGGCCTGCCGGTGCTGCACTTCCCCGACTGGGAGACGCTGCCCTACGACGTGTTCAGCCCGCACCCGGAGATCGTCTCGCAGCGCATCGCCACGCTGTACCGCCTGCCCAACGTCCGGCGCGGCGTGCTGGTGGTGCCGGTCGCCACGCTGATGCAGCGCATCGCCCCGCGCACGCACATCGCCGGCAGCGGGCTGGTGGTGGCACGGGGCCAGAAGCTCGACCTCGCCGCCGAGCAGCGCCGGCTGGAAGCCAGCGGCTACCGCAACGTGCCGCAGGTGACCGAGCCCGGCGACTACGCGGTGCGCGGCGCGCTGATCGACATCTTCCCGATGGGCGCGGGCGAGCCCTACCGCATCGAGCTGTTCGACGACGAGGTGGAGTCGATCCGCAGCTTCGACCCGGACACGCAGCGCTCGCAGCAGCCGGTGGAGCGGGTCGAGCTGCTGCCCGCGCGCGAGTTCCCGCTCACCGGCGAGGCGGCCAAGGGCTTCCGCGACCGCCTGCGCGAGCGCTTCCCGATCGACGTGCGCCGCTGTCCGCTCTACCAGGACATGAAGGAAGGCGTGACGCCCGGCGGCATCGAGTACTACCTGCCGCTGTTCTTCGGGCAGACCGCCACGCTGTTCGACTACCTGGGCGGCGACGCGCTGTTCGTGATGGGCGAGGGCGCGGGCGAGGCCGCCGAGCAGTTCTGGGCGCAGACCGGCGAGCGCTACGAACAGCGCGCGCACGACGTCGAGCGCCCGGTGCTGCCGCCGGCCGAGCTGTACCTGTCGCCGGAGCAGCTGCGCGAGCAGCTCAACCGGCGCCTGCGCGTGGAGATCGTCGCCAGCGGCCACGAGCATGCCGTCGACGCCGGCACCCAGCCCGCGCCGGAGCTGCCGCTCAACCGCAAGGGCGAGGAGCCGGGCACGTCGCTGCGCCACTTCCTCGCCGGCTATCCCGGCCGCGTGCTGGTCGCGGCCGACTCCGCCGGCCGCCGCGAGGCGCTGGCGGAGACGCTGGCAGGCGCGGGCCTGAAGCCGGAACAGGTCGACAGCTGGCCGGCCTTCCTCGACCGCCGTCCCGGCGCAAGCCGGGACCCAGCGACTTTGGAGGCCGGAAAGACGCTGGATTCCGGCTTGCGCCGGAATGACGAGCAAGACCTCCCCCGCTTCGCCATCGCCGTCGCCCCGCTGGAACAGGGCTTCGCGCTGCGCACGCCCGCGCTCACCGTGCTCACCGAGCGCGAGCTGTACGGCGAGCGCGTGCGCACCGAGCGGCGGCGCCGGCGCGGCGCGGCACGCGACCCCGAGGCGGTCATCCGCGACCTCACCGAGCTCAGCGTCGGCGCGCCGATCGTGCACGTCGACCACGGCGTGGGCCGCTACCAGGGCCTGGTGTCGATGGAACTGGGCGGCATGCAGGGCGAGTTCCTGGTCATCGAGTACGCCAGGGGCGACAAGCTCTACGTGCCGGTGGCGCAGCTCGGCCTGGTCAGCCGCTATTCCGGCACCGCGCCGGAGCTGGCGCCGCTGCATTCGCTGGGCGGCGACGCCTGGGAGCGCGCGCGCCGCAAGGCCGCCGAGAAGGCGCGCGACGTGGCGGCCGAGCTGCTGGCGATCTACGCCCAGCGCGAGGCGCGCGGCGGCCAGGCGCTGGCCATCGACCGCCAGCTGGTGGAGGAATTCGGCGCCGGCTTCCCGTTCGAGGAGACGCCCGACCAGCAGCAGGCGATCGACGCGGTGCTCGCCGACCTGGCCGCGCCGCGCGCGATGGACCGGGTGATCTGCGGCGACGTCGGCTTCGGCAAGACCGAGGTGGCGCTGCGCGCCGCCTTCGCCGCCGCCACCGCCGGCAAGCAGGTGGCGGTGCTGGTGCCCACCACCCTGCTCGCCCAGCAGCACTACCGCAACTTCGCCGACCGCTTCGCCGACTGGCCGGTGAAGGTGGACGTGCTCTCGCGCTTCAAGTCCGGCAAGGAGGTGAACGAGGCGCTCAAGCGCCTGGCCGAGGGCCGGATCGACGTCATCATAGGCACCCACAAGCTGCTGCAACCGGAAGTGAAGTTCAAGAACCTCGGCCTGGTGATCGTGGACGAGGAGCAGCGCTTCGGCGTGCGCCAGAAGGAGCAGCTGAAGAAGCTGCGCGCCGAGGTGGACCTGCTCACCATGACCGCCACGCCGATCCCGCGCACGCTGAACATGGCGATGGGCGGCCTGCGCGACCTCTCGCTGATCGCCACCCCGCCCGCGCACCGCATGGCCGTGCGCACTTTCATCTCCACCTGGGAGCCGGCGCTGATCCGCGAGGCGTTCCAGCGCGAGCTGGCGCGCGGCGGCCAGGTGTACTTCCTGCACAACGAGGTGCAGAGCATCGAGCGCACCGCGCGCGAGCTGGAGGCGCTGATCCCCGAGGCGCGCATCGGCATCGCCCACGGCCAGATGGCCGAGCGCGAGCTGGAGCAGGTGATGGCCGACTTCCACCGCCAGCGCTACAACGTGCTGGTGTGCACCACCATCATCGAGACCGGCATCGACATCCCCACCGCCAACACCATCGTGATCGACCGCGCCGACCGCTTCGGCCTGGCCCAGCTGCACCAGCTGCGCGGCCGCGTGGGCCGCTCGCACCATCGCGCCTACGCCTACCTGATCGTGCCCGACCGCAAGGCGATGACCGCCGACGCCGAGAAGCGCCTGGAGGCGCTGGCCTCGCTGGAGGAGCTGGGCGCCGGCTTCACCCTCGCCACCCACGACCTGGAGATCCGCGGCGCGGGCGAGCTGCTGGGCGACGAACAGTCCGGCCAGATCCAGGAGATCGGCTTCGGCCTCTACACCGAGCTGCTGGAACGCGCGGTGCAGGCGCTCAAGAGCGGCAAGGTGCCCGACTTCGACCTGTCCAGCGAGCACGAGACCGAGGTGGAGCTGCACCTGCCCGCGCTGATCCCCGACGACTACCTGCCCGACGTGCACGCGCGCCTGACCCTGTACAAGCGCATCGCCAGCGCGCGCGGCGAGGACGCGCTGCGCGACCTGCAGGTGGAGATGATCGACCGCTTCGGCCTGCTGCCCGAGCCCGCCAAGACCCTGTTCGCGCTGTCCGGCCTGAAGCTGATGGCCACGCCGCTGGGCATCCGCAAGCTCGACTTCGGCCCCAACGGGGGCCGCATCACCTTCCGCGAGAAGCCGGACGTCGACCCGATGGCGATCATCCGCCTGATCCAGAGCCAGCCGCGCGTCTACAAGCTGGACGGCCAGGACAAGCTGCGCGTCACCCTGGACCTGCCCGGCGCCAGCGAGCGCATACGCAGCGCGCAGGAAGTACTGGTGCAGCTCGGTGCGCGGCGTCCGGGCTGACGTGCTCCCTCTCCCTTCCGGGAAGTCCCCGGACACCACAAACCCAACGGCAGAAGGCGCTATGGGCGTAAGAACGGCCGAAACAACGGAACTCGACCAGTTGGCCGGCATCTGGCACGACGGCTGGCAGGACGCCCATGCCCGGCTTCTGCCGGCCGAGCTCGCCCGGCATCGGACGCTGGAGAGCTTTCGGCACAGGCTCCAGGAAGACCTGGCCAACCTGCGGGTCGCGGGACCGCCGGGCCAGCCGCTTGGTTTCTGCATCGTCAAGGACGACGAGCTTTACCAACTCTACGTTGCCGCCGGCGCGCGAGGTTCCGGAGTCGCGGCGGAACTCCTGGCGGATGCGGAGGAACGTCTCCGTGCCCTCGGCGTCCGGACGGCGTGGCTCGCCTGCGCGATCGGCAACGAGCGGGCGGCAAGGTTCTACGAGAAGCGTGGCTGGCACCGCGTCGGAAACAGGATCATCCGGTTGCCGACGCCGGACGGATTTTTTCCGCTTGAAGTCTGGCGCCATGAGAAGGACCTCGGCGAGGCATCGCGTCCCGCGTAGGTGGCTCGCGTCGTTCCGGACGGACTGCATGGAAGAGATGGCCCGGCAAAAGGCACCTAACGGGTCGCTGCGGCCGACGCCATTTCGCCACCCGGGCTACCATCGGCCGAGCTCAAGCCTTGGTCACGAGGAAGCAAGGAGGCCGCATGAAAGGCCCGATAAGCCGCTACTTCCAGATGATTGTCGGGGCGATCGGCGCAATCTCGTCGGGCGCCCTGATCGTGATGTCCGTCAAGAGCGGCAGAGCTCCAGGCCCTGGCATGGCCTGGTGGATCACCGACTCCGGATACTCGAGTGCGACGGATCCATCGCAATACTGGTTCATGCTTTTCCTGTTCGCCGTGGGCCTCGCGGGTTTCGCCTGGCTTGCGTGGCGCGCCTACCGCGACTAGTTTCCGCCATTGCACAAGCCGACGCGCATGCCGCGCCGCTCGACCCAAGCGCTGGACCACGGTGGCCACAGCGATACGCCTTTCAGCCTGGATGGACACGGTCGCCAGCGTGGCCGCTTTCGCCGCGGCGCTCTGGCTGCGGCCACGGTCCGAGGCGGCAGCGGCGGAGGCCATGGCCCCGTATGGTCGCAACGTTGACTCGGGCGCGTACCAGCTGGCGGCCGCAAACGGGTACTTCTTCCCGGTGGCCGCGTTGCCCGGCCTCGCGGCCGTCGCCATGTTCCGTGGCTGGCCGTGGCGCAAGCCGCTGCACTTGTGTGGGCCGTTGTAGTCCTTCCTCCGGTTCGGCTGCTGGTCCCGGGGATCCATCGCGCCACGGTCCAATAACTCACTACCCGCCCGTACCGCAGGCCTTGCGCGGCGCATTCGAGCCGGCATGCTGGCATGGATGGGCGATGTCGTTCGCGGCCGCCGGTCTCACGGACACCCCGTGTTTTTTTGTACCTTGTTCGAGCCACTGCCACCGGCGGCGCCGGAAGCGCATCGGGCCTTGCCGCAATCAGGGGGAAGCACCATGGGGTTGGGATTCTGGTCCA
Organism: Fulvimonas soli; assembly: GCF_003148905.1. GTDB lineage: Bacteria > Pseudomonadota > Gammaproteobacteria > Xanthomonadales > Rhodanobacteraceae > Fulvimonas > Fulvimonas soli. The sequence goes on from NZ_QGHC01000003.1 coordinate 104,862, forward strand.
AGCGGCTGATTCTGGCGTTCGCCGTCGCGTTTGCGGTGCTGGCGCCGGCCATCGCCCTCGCCAAGCCCGCGCTGTGGGTGGTCAGGGACGCCGACACCACCATCTACCTGTTCGGCACCGTGCACCTGCTGCCGCACGACACCGACTGGCACTATTCGGCGCTGGACAAGGCGCTGGCGGACAGCCAGGCGCTGTACGTGGAGCTGGTGGACGACGACCAGCTCCACATGGCCGCGCTGGTGCTGCGCTACGGGATCGACTCCGCGCACCCGCTGTCCAGCCTGCTCTCGCCGTCCGACTGGAGCCGCCTGCAGCACGCCGCGCAGCTGGCCGACGTGCCCGGCGGCGCCGGCGGGCTGAACATCATGAAGCCCTGGCTGGCCGCGCTCAGCCTGACGGTGGCGCCGCTGGCCAAGGCCGGCCTGGACCCGGCGCAAGGCGTGGACAAGCAGTTGCGCACGGCGATGGAGAAGGCCGGCAAGCCGGTGCGCGGGCTGGAGACCGCCGAGCAGCAGATCCGCTTCCTCGCCGACATGCCGGCCGCGCTGCAGCTCGGCCTGCTGCGCTCCACACTGCGCGAGACCGACCGCGCCACCCTGGAGCTGAAGAAGCTGATCGACGCCTGGAAGGCCGGCGACGACGCGGCCATCGCGAAGCTGGAGAACGAGATGCTGCGGCGCGAGGAACCGCAGCTCTACCAGCGCCTGCTGGTGGAGCGCAACGCCGCCTGGGCGCAGCGCATCAAGGCGATGCTGGAAGAGCCCGGCACGTACTTCATCGCGGTGGGCGCGGCGCACCTGGCCGGGCCGGACAGCGTGCAGGCCAGGCTCAGGGCGCTCGGCATCGATTCGACGCGGGAGCCGTAGGGAGGCGACCGGCCCGGCTCGGGCCACTCCTGAAGGCCGGGGCACTGGATTCCAGCTTGCGCTGGAATGACGAGCGGGGGCGGCGGCGGCTCCGCCCGCGGCTCCTCGATCACTCAGTCCGCCACGCCCGGCACGACGATGCCGGCCACCGGATGCGGCACATACGGCGCCTCCAGCCGCACGGCTTCCTCGTCCGGCAACGCCGGCGCGACGGCGGCCACCGCCTCCTCCAGGTGATGCATGCGGGTGGCGCCCACGATCGGCGCGGTCACCGCCGGCTGGCGCAGCAGCCAGGCCAGCGCCACCTGCGCGCGCGTCGCGCCGAGCCGCGCGGCGGCCTCGCCCACGCGGTCGACCACCTTGCGGTCCGCCTCGCGCATCGCGGCGTACACGCCGTCGCCCCAGGGATCGGAGCGGCCGCGCACCGTGCTCGGCTCGTCCTCCCACGCGCGCGCCAAGCGGCCACGCGCCAGCGGGCTCCACGGCACCACGCCGACGCCCTCGGCCCGGCACAGGTCGAGCATCTCGCGCTCCTCCTCGCGGTAGAGCAGGTTGTAGTGGTTCTGCATGGCGACGAAGCGGGTCCAGCCGTGCCGGCCGGCCACGTGCAGCGCCTTGCAGAACTGCCAGGCCAGCATCGTCGAGGCACCGAGGTAGCGCGCCTTGCCCGCCTTCACCACGTCGTGCAGCGCCTCCAGCGTCTCCTCGACCGGCGTGCCGGCATCCCAGCGGTGGATCTGGTACAGGTCCACGTAGTCCGTGCCGAGCCGGCGCAGGCTGGCGTCGATCTCGGTCATGATCGCCTTGCGCGAGAGGCCGCCGGCGTTGGGATCGGCGCGCATCGGATAGAACACCTTGGTGGCGACCACCACCTCCTCGCGCCGCGCGAAGTCGCGCAGCGCGCGGCCCAGCACTTCCTCGCTGGCGCCGCCGGAATACATGTTGGCGGTGTCGAAGTAGTTGACGCCCAGCTCCAGCGCGCGGCGGATGAACTGCCGTCCCTGCGCCTCGTCCAGGTGCCACGGCCGCTCGGCCGGGGACACCTCGTAGCTCATGCAGCCCAGGCCGATCCGGGAAACCTTGAGGCCGCTCCTGCCGAGTCTTGCGTATTGCATGGCGTGATCTCCGCAGGCGGCGCTCAGCGCGCCGCGCGATGGATGGCGATGCCGGCCATCACCAGGACGAGGCCGAGCGCCTCGTGCCGGCCGGGCCACTGCCGCAGCACCAGCAGGCCGATCAGGCAGGCCGTGGCCGGCAGCAGCGAGAGCAGCAGCGCGAAGCTGGCGCGCGGCAGGCGCGCCATCGCCAGCTGGTCGCAGACGTAGGGCACCGCCGAGGAGCACAGCCCGACGCCGACGCCCGCGGCGAGCAGCGGCGGGCTGGCGAACGCGGGCAGCGCGTCGCGCAGGCCCAGCGGCGCCACGCAGGCCAGGGCCACCAGCATGGCGGCGGCCAGCCGGTCGATGCCCTTGCCGCCGCCCTCCCCCGCCAGCCGGTGGCCGAGCGCGATGTACAGGGCGAACAGCGCGGCGTTGGCGAAGGCGAACGCGAAGCCCGCCGGCGTGCCGGCCAGGCGCACGCGCACGAGCAGGCCCACCCCGGCGACGGCCAGCGCGAGCGCCATCGCGTTGCGTGGCGTGCGCATGCCCGCCAGCGCCAGCGCGATCGGCCCGAGGAACTCGATCGCGCCGACCGTGGCCAGCGGCAGCCGCGCGATGGCCAGGTAGAAGCACGCGTTCATCGCGGCGAGCACCGCGCCCAGCGCGACGACGTCGCGCCGCACCGTCGCGGCCTGCCGTGAAAAGCCGCGCCACGGCCGCCGCCAGGCCGCGAACGCCGCCGCCGCACCGGCGATGCGCAGCCAGGCCACGCCCAGCGGCCCGAGCCGCGCGAACAGCAGCACCGCGAACGCCGGTCCCAGGTAGTGGAACACCGCGCTGACGACGAACCACAGCTGCGGCGGCAGCCGCTCCGCGGCGGAACGTGCCGCGACCGGACCATTGCCTGCCGGGAAACCCGCTGCCTTCTGCATGCTTCCACTTTTGCAGAGGATGGGCGCATCATCCATCCAACCTTCAAGGCCAAGCGAAGCCATTTTTTCGATATTGAAGGCCAGGAGACATCCATGCCTCAGATTTCCAGGCTGCTGGCCGACGCACGCAACGTCGCGCTGCTGCAGGCCCTGCTGGAGGACCCGCGCCAGCCGGTGACACGGCTGGCCGAGCGCGTCGGCATGTCCGCGCCCGCGGTGAAGGAGCGCCTCACCCGGCTGGAGGAAAGCGGCGTGATCCGCGGCTACCGGCTGGAACTGGACCCCGCCGCGCTGGGCTGGCCGATCACCGCCTACGTGCGCGTGCGCCCGGCGCCGGGGCAGCTGCCGAAGATCGCCGAGCTGGCGCGCAAGCTGCCGCAGGTGGCCGAGTGCCACCGCGTCACCGGCGAGGACTGCTTCGTCATCAAGGTGCACCTGGACGCGCTGGAGCACCTGGACACCATCCTCGACCGCTTCCTGCAGTACGGCCAGACCACTACCTCGATCGTGCAGTCCACCCCGGTGCCGCTGCGCGCGCCGCCGCTGCCCGGCGGCTAGGGCTCCGGCAAGGATCGCCGCCGCGCAAGCTGTCCCGCGCGGGGGCGTTCTGGCACCATCGGCCGGCTATCGGCGCCGCGGCGGCGCCATCACATCGACGCAATCGCATGAACCTGCAAGCCAACTACGAACAGATCCCGCTCAAGGAATACGCCGAGCGCGCCTACCTCGACTACTCGATGTACGTGGTGCTGGACCGCGCCCTGCCCTTCGTGGGCGACGGCCTCAAGCCCGTGCAGCGGCGCATCGTCTACGCGATGAGCGAGCTGGGCCTGGCCGCCACCGCCAAGCCGAAGAAGTCCGCGCGCACCGTGGGCGACGTGATCGGCAAGTTCCACCCGCACGGCGACAGCGCCTGCTACGAGGCGCTGGTGCTGATGGCGCAGCCGTTCTCGTACCGCTACCCGCTGATCGACGGCCAGGGCAACTTCGGCTCGCCGGACGATCCGAAGAGCTTCGCGGCGATGCGCTACACCGAGTCCAAGCTCACCCCGATCGCCGAGGCGCTGCTCGGCGAGCTCGGCCAGGGCACGGTGGACTTCGTGCCGAACTTCGACGGCACGCTGGAGGAGCCGAGCTGGCTGCCCGCGCGCGTGCCGCACATCCTGCTCAACGGCGCCACCGGCATCGCGGTGGGCATGGCCACCGACATCCCGCCGCACAACCTGCGCGAGGTGGCCGCCGCCTGCATCCGCCTGCTGGACGAGCCGGACGCCGGCGTGACCGAGCTGTGCGAGCACATCCTCGGCCCCGACTTCCCCACCGAGGCGGAGATCATCACGCCGCGCCGCGAGCTGCGCACGATCTACGAGACCGGCGGCGGCTCGGTGCGCGCCCGCGCCGTGTACAGGCGCGAGGACGGCAACATCGTGATCACCGCGCTGCCGCACCAGGTGAGTCCGTCGAAGATCCTCGAGCAGATCGCCGCGCAGATGCGCGCCAAGAAGCTGCCGATGATCGAGGACCTGCGCGACGAGTCCGACCACGAGAACCCGATCCGCCTGGTGATCGTGCCGCGCTCCAACCGCGTCGACCTCGACGAGATGATGCAGCACCTGTTCGCCACCACGGACCTGGAGAAGAGCTTCCGCGTCAACCTCAACATGATCGGCCTGGACGGCCGGCCGCAGGTGAAGGACTTGAAGCGCATCCTCACCGAGTGGCTGGCCTTCCGCACCGACACGGTGACGCGCCGCCTCAACCACCGCCTCGGCAAGGTCGAGCGCCGCCTGCACCTCCTGGAAGGCCTGCGCATCGCCTACCTCAACCTGGACGAGGTGATCCGCATCGTGCGCACCGAGGACGAGCCCAAGCCGGTGCTGATGGCGCGCTTCCGCCTGAGCGAGGAACAGGCCGACTACATCCTCGAAACCCGCCTGCGCCAGCTGGCGCGGCTGGAGGAGATGAAGATCAACGCCGAGCGCGACCAGCTGGAGGAGGAGCGCGCCAAGATCAACGTGCTGCTGAAGTCGCCGGCCAAGCTCAAGGGCCTGATCAAGCAGGAGCTGAAGGCCGACGCGGAGAAGTACGGCGACGCGCGCCGCTCGCCGCTGGTCGAGCGCGAGGCGGCGCAGGCGCTGGACGAGAGCGCGCTGGTGGCGAGCGAACCGGTCACCGTGGTGCTGAGCCGGAAGGGCTGGATCCGCGCCGCCAAGGGCCACGACGTGGACGCCGAGGGGCTGAGCTACCGCGAGGGCGACGGCCTGCTCGCCGCGGTGAAGGCGCGCACCACGCAGCAGGTGGCGGTGATCGACTCCAGCGGCCGCAGCTACTCCACGCCCGCGCACACGCTGCCCTCCGCGCGCGGCAACGGCGAGCCGCTGACCGGCCGCTTCAGCCCGCCCGCCGGCGCCAGCTTCGACGCGCTGGCCGCCGGCGACGACGACACCCGCCTGGTGCTGGCCACCGACCACGGCTACGGCTTCGTCACCCGCTTCGAGGCGCTGACCGGGCGCAACAAGGCCGGCAAGCAGCTGGTCTCGCTGACCGAGGGGGCCAGGCTGCTGGCGCCGCAGATCACCGCCGACCCGGCGCGCGACCGCATCGTGGTCGCCACCACCGAGGGCCACCTGCTGATGTTCTCGGTGGCCGAGCTGCCCGAGCTGGACAAGGGCAAGGGCAACAAGCTGATCGAGATTCCCAGGGCCAGGCTCGCCAGCGGCGAGGAAAAGGTGGCGGGCATCGCGGTGGTGGCCGAGGGCAGCGGCGAGGTGACGCTGTACGCCGGCCAGCGCAAGCTGATCCTGAAGTGGCCGGACCTGGTCGAGTACGGCGGCAACCGCGCCAGCCGCGGCGGCGTGCTGCCGCGCGGCTTCCGCCGCGTGGAGCGCATCGAGACCACCGGCTGATCCTCGGCTTTCGCTTCCCCTCTGGGTGAGGTTTCGTCTGCTCCCTCTCCCCTCCGGGGAGAGGGTCGGGGTGAGGGGCCGACCCTCGCGGCAAGGTCCCGCCCCCGCCAGCGGAACTTCCCGCGCACGAGCCTTTCCAACCCCGTTGTGCACGCCGGCACCGCTCGCGCGTTGGAAGCGGCATCCTCCCGGAGTTCCCCATGAAGACGATCCGCAGCACCGCCCTCCTCGCCGCCTGCCTGCTGGCCGGCACGGCGTGGGCGCAGAACGCCGGCAAGCCGCTCAACCTCAAGCTGCCGCCGGCCGGCAGCTATCCCGCCGCCAGCGGCAGCGCCGCCGGCACCGGCACGACGAACACCCAGGCGGCGCCGGCCGCCGGCAACGCGGCTCCCGCCGGCGCCGCCTCCACGGCCGCCGCCTCGAACGCGCAGGCGGGCCGTGCCGCCACGGCGGCGAACGCCTCGTCCTACCGCGCCGACCCGCCCGGCACCTACTACGGCGACACCAGCGGCCGCATGGGCAGCGACGAGACGGCGCGCGCCGTCCCCGCCTGCGACGACGCCACCTACAACCAGCCGCAGATGCACGGCAGCGTGGGCATGGGCGTGATGAGCGGCAACCACGTCAGCGGCAACTACCAGACCGGCACGGTCAGCCTCAGCCAGGCCTTCGGCAGCTGCGAGCATCCCACCGGCGGCGTGAGCATCTCCGTCGGCGGGGCGACCGGGCATTTCCACGGGCACTGAGCGGAAGCGCCGCCTGGGGCAGCAGGCCCGCGCATTGAAGCCGGCGCGTCCGCCGTCCCGCATCCAGCCTCCCGCGCCGCCATGCCGGCGAAAGCCGACCGGCGCGAAGCGCGCGGAACATCCGCGTGACGGAAAGGCCCGCAAGGCGAGCGCACCGGGTCGTCCAGCCGAAGTGCTTTCCTCGAAGCGCGGCAAACCCAAGGTCGTGTGCTTCGCACGGCATGCTCGGACTGGATTCCGGCTTTCGCCGGAATGACGGACGGGCCCGTTCGCGGCAGGAACCACTTGCGCCGCGCCCCCCGATCCGGGCACCGTCAACTTCCCGACAACGGCAGGTTCCCGGAGCCCATGCACGGCGAATACAAGATGCCCGGCGGCAAGCTGGTCGTGGTCGACCTCGACGTGCGCGACGGCCGGCTCGCCCATGTGCGCCTGAGCGGCGACTTCTTCCTCGAACCCGACGAGGCGCTGCGCGCGATCGACCGCGCGCTGGAAGGCCAGCCCGCCGACACCGGCGAGCACGCGCTGGCGGAGGCCGTCCGCCGCGGCCTGCCGGCGGACACGCTGATGTACGGCATCTCGCCCGAGGCCGTCGCGGTGGCGGTGCACCGCGCGCTGCGGCCGGAGACGGCCTGATGCGCACGCACTGGCGCGACCACGGGTGGCAGCTGATCCACGACGCGCCGCAGCCGCCGCTGCTGCACATGGCGCTGGACGAGGCGCTCACCGACGAGGTGGCCGCCGGCCGCCGCCCGCCCACGCTGCGCGTGTGGGAATGGGCCTCGCCCGCGGTGGTGATCGGCCGCTTCCAGTCGCTGCGCAACGAGGTGGACGGCGAGGCCGCGCGCCGGCACGGCATCGAGGTGGTGCGGCGGATCAGCGGCGGCGGCGCGATGTTCATCGAGCCGGGCAACACCATCACCTACTCCATCTACGCGCCGGCCTCGCTGGTCGAGGGCCTGTCCTTCCAGGAGTCCTACGCGCTGATGGACGCCTGGGTAATCGCGGCGCTGGGCGAGCTGGGCATCCGCGCCTGGTACCAGCCGCTCAACGACATCGCCTCGGACGCCGGCAAGATCGGCGGCGCCGCGCAGACCCGCCGCGGCGGCGCGGTGCTGCACCACGTCACCATGGCCTACGACATCGACGCGGCGAAGATGCTGGAGGTGCTGCGCATCGGCCGCGAGAAGCTGTCCGACAAGGGCACGCGGAGCGCCGCCAAGCGCGTGGACCCGCTGCGCAGCCAGACCGGCCTGCCGCGCGAGGCGGTGATCGCGCGCATGGTCGACACCTTCCGCCGCCGCCACGGGCTGGCCGACGACGCGCTGCGCCCCGGCGAGCTGGCTCGCGCGCAGGCGCTGGCGCAGCACAAGTTCGGCACCGCGCCCTGGCTCGCGGACGTGCCCTGAGCCGTCGTCCTGTGGATCAGCGGGTCGCCGCGGCCCGCGGCGCGCGGAACTGCGGCCACGCGGCGCGCAGCACGCCGAGGCCGGTACCCAGGAACAGCATGGCCAGCCCCGCGCCGAACAGCAGGTCGAGCCAGCCCCACCCGCTCCACGCGATGAGCCCGGCGGCGAGCAGCACGCCCGCGTTGCCGAGCACGTCGTTGCGCGAGCACAGCCAGACCGAGCGCATGTTGACGTCGTCGTCGCGGTAGCGCGTCAGCAGCCACAGGCAGGTCGCGTTGGCCGCCAGCGCGAGGCCGGCGGCGACCAGCATGACCGGCGGCAGCGGTGGACCGCCCACCACCAGCCGGTGCAGCGCCTGCGCCAGCACGCCGAGCGCGAACGCCAGCTGGATGCCGCCCTTGACCAGCGCCGCCGCGGCACGGGCGCGCAGCGCGCGCCCGGCCACGACCAGGCTGAGGCCGTACACCAGCGCGTCGCCGAGGCTGTCCAGCGAGTCGCCCTGCAGCGCGGTCGAGCGGGCCAGCCAGCCGGCGGCGTATTCGCCGGCGAAGATGGCCGCGTTGATCGCCAGCACCAGCCACAGCACGCGGCGGTGGTCCGGCGATCTGCGCGCCAGTCGCGCGCCGGTGAATTCGCAGCCGCAGCAGCCCATGCGTCGATTGATCGCCTTCGCGGAGGCTGGCAGGCTAAGGCCCGTAGCCGCTACGGAGTCAACGCCATGCGGATCAGCGAGCTGGCGCGCGCCGCCGGCTGCCACCTCGAGACCGTCCGCTACTACGAGCGCATCGGGCTGCTGCCGCGGCCGCTGCGCTCGGGCGCGGGCTACCGTTCCTATGGGCCGCGCGACGTGGAGCGCCTGCGCTTCATCGTGCGCAGCCGCGCGCTCGGCTTCGGCCTGGACGAGATCCGCGGCCTGCTGCGCCTGGCCGCGGCCGGGGACCTGCCGTGCGGCGAGGCGGACGAGCTGGCGCGGACGCACCTGGCCCAGGTCGAGGCGAAGCGCCGCGAGCTGGACGCGATGGCCGCCGAGCTGCGCGGCATGCTCGACGCCTGCCGCCACGGCACCACCGCGACCTGCACCATCCTGCGCGCGCTGGCCGAGCGGGGGTGATGCGGCCGGTTGTACGGGCGCAGCACGGCCTCCCGTGACAGCGCGCGGCCCATGCCCCTGCCGGGCCTGCGCTCGTCATTCCGGCGCAGGCCGGAGGCGCTTTTCAACAGCCGAAGGGCTGGTCATCCGGTGACGACACGGCCCGAACAGGCGGTATCGCTACTGGATTCCAGCTCGCGCTGGAACGACGGCTAAAAACCGCCGCCTCGAGAAGCTGGAAACCAGAGAGACTCTCAGCGCAGCAGCGGCAGGATGTGCTCGCGGCTGAGCCGCGCGATCGGCAGCCCGCCGGGCGCGGCGGGATCGATCCAGCGCAGCTCGGCGATCTCGGCCTGCGCGCGGATCTCGCCGCGCACCTGCACCTCGTAGACCTCGGCCTCGACCACGTGGCCGCGCTCGTTCGCCGCCGGCGCGCTGGCGCGGCACAGGAAGCGCGCCGAGCCGGGCAGCAGCTCGCAGCCCAGCTCCTCGCGCAGCTCGCGCGCCAGCGTGGCGAGGTCGTCGGCGTCGCCCGGATCGCGCTTGCCGCCGGGCTGCTGGAACACTTCGGCGCCGCGCTTGCGCACCAGCAGCGAGCGGCCCGCGCCGTCGCGGATCACCGCGGCGACGATGCGGATGCGCGGCGCGGCGTCCGGCGCGCTCACAGCCGGGTGTACGACCACGACTGCATGCGCCCGTCCCTGTACGGCATCACGCCATGGAACGGGCGCGGGTCGGCGTCGAACACCAGCGGCAGGAAGTGGCGGTCGCCCTCCCACATCGGCAGCTCCATCAGCCGGTCGCGCGGCACCCATTCCAGCGTGCCCTCGTGGTTGCCCGCGTGCGGCTCGCCGCTGAAGCCGTCGATCAGGAAGACGAAGCCCAGCCAGTCCTCGCCGTGCTTGCCGAAGCCGGGCCAGTTGAGCGTGCCGCGCAGGCGCATCGCCTCGCACTCGATGCCGGCTTCCTCGCGGATCTCGCGGCGCATGCAGGCGGCGATGTCCTCGCCCGGCTCCATCTTGCCGCCCAGGCCGTTGTACTTGCCCAGGTGCTGGTCGTCCGCCCGCGCGTTGCGGTGGATCATCAGCACCCGCGCGCGGTCGGGCGAGAGCACGTATCCCAGCGTGGCGACGATCGGCGTGTAGGGCATGGCGCGGCGGCCGGCAAAAGACGCAAGTGTAGCGGACGGCCCCTCCGCTGAACGTTTCCCGCGGCCGCCCTTGCGCGGGCCGGCGGCGGGCGGCGACCATCGGCACATGCCGATGCGTTCCCTGCCACCGACCGTCCGACGCCTGCGCCGGCTGCTGCCGCTCGCGCTGGCCGTCCTCGTCGCCGCCTGCTTCCATCCGGCGCGCGCGGTGGAGACGGAGGAGCGCAGCTTCGACGGGCAGACCTTCCGCGTGGTCGGCGTGGACCTGAAGCGCCAGCCGCTGGGCCTGTACTGGCGCGACCCGGACACCGGCCGCCCCTTCGGCGACATCGAGACGCTGCGCCAGTGGGGCGAGGCGCACGGCCGGCGGCTGCTGTTCGCCGCCAACGCCGGCATCTACGACCACCGCACCGCGCCACTGGGCCTGTACGTGGAGAACGGCAAGGTGCTGGTGCCGCTCAACCTCGCGCACGGCAACCCGGCGGCGGGCAACTTCTCGCTGCGGCCCAACGGCGTGTTCTCGATCTACCCGGACGGCCGCGCCGCGGTGCGCACCAGCGAGGCGTTCAAGGCCGACGGCAGACCGGCGCAGTGGGCCACGCAGTCGGGGCCGATGCTGGTGATCGACGGCCAGCTCAACAACGCCTTCGTGGGCGACTCGGACAGCCTGAAGTGGCGCAGCGGCGTGTGCGCGCAGACGCCGACCCGGGTGGTGTTCGCGGTGAGCGAGGCGCCGGTGAACTTCCACACCTTCGCGCGGCTGTTCCGCGACGCCCTGCACTGCCGCGACGCGCTCTACCTGGACGGCACCATCTCGCAGTTCTACCTCGACGGCGACGGCTACGCCGGTGCTCCCGCCTTCATGGTCAAGCCCTACGCGGGCATCTTCGCGGTCTTCGCCCCCCAATGACGCCACGCTACCGTTTCCGCTTCCGGCGCGCCCTGCTGCTGGGCCTGCTCGCGCTCGTGCTGATCGTCCTCGCCGCCGGCTGGTACCTGCTGGCCGGCAGCCGCGCCCGGCTCGACGGCGAGCTGCGCACGGCCGCGCTCGCCGCGCCGGTGAGCGTGGAGCGCGACGCGCTGGGCAGCGCCACCCTCACCGCGGAGAGCCGCGACGACCTCACCTGGGCGCTGGGCTTCGTGCACGCGCAGGAGCGCTACTTCGCGATGGACCTGATGCGCCGGCTGGCCGCCGGCGAGCTGGCCGAGCTGGTCGGCCCGGCCGCGCTGGACGCCGACCTCAACCACCGCCGCCACCGTCTGCGCGCGGTGGCCGAGGCCGCCTACGCGCAGCTGCCGCCGGAGCAGAAGCGCGTGCTGGACCGCTACCGCGACGGCGTCAACGCCGGCCTCGCCGCGCTGCACCTGAAGCCGTGGGAGTACTTCCTGCTCGGCACGCAGCCGCGGCCGTGGCGCTCGGAGGACAGCTTCCTGGTGATCGCCGCGATGTACCTGGACCTCAACGGCGACGGCCGCAACGAGCGCGAGCTGCGCGTGGCGCAGCTGCGCGCCACGCTGCCGGGGCCGCTGGTGGACTTCCTGCTCGCGCCCGACCCGGACTGGGAAGCGCCGCTGCTCGGCCAGCCCTCGCACCCGCCGGTGGTGCCGGGCGCCGACGTGCTCGACCTGCGCGCCGCGCCGCCCGCGCGGGCGGCCGGCGGCCTCGCCGCCGCGCTCGCGCCGGCGCTGGACGCGCGCATGCCCGGCAGCAACAACTTCGCGGTGGCCGGCAACCTCACCGAGACCGGCGCGGCGATGCTCGCCAACGACATGCACCTGGGCCTGCGCGTGCCCGACATCTGGTTCCGCGCGCGGCTGCGCTATCCCGACCCGGCCGCGCCGAGCGGCCGCCGCGACGCGGTGGGCGTCACCCTGCCCGGCACGCCGGCGCTGGTGGTCGGCTCCAACGGCCAGGTCGCCTGGGGCTTCACCAACAGCTACGGCGACTGGCTGGACTGGGTGCGCGTGCAGCGCGACCCGGCGGACGCCTCGCGCTACAAGGTGCCGGAAGGCTGGGCGACGATCGGGCGCCACGAGGAGCGCATCCGCGTCAAGGGCCAGCCCGACCACGTGCTGACGGTGGAAGACACGCGCTGGGGCCCGATCCTCGCCAAGGACGCCGACGGCACGCCGCTCGCGCTGGCCTGGATCGGCGACCTGCCGCGCGCCTACAACCTGGGCGTGATGCAGCTGGAGCACGTCGCCAGCGCCGCCGACGCGCTCGACCTTGCCCCGTCGATGGGCATGCCGCCGCAGAACCTGCTGGCCGCCGACGCCGCCGGCCACGTCGGCTGGACCGTCACCGGCAACAGCGTGCCGCTGCGCGCGGGCTTCGACCCGCAGCTGCCGGCCGACTGGTCGCGCCCCGGCACCGGCTGGCAGGGCTGGGCCGACGCCGCGCAGCGCCCGCGCGTGCTCGATCCCGCCGACGGCCGGCTGTGGACGGCGAACAACCGCACCGTGGACGGCCCGGCGCTGGCGCTGCTCGGCAACGGCGGCCACGACCTCGGCGCGCGCGCGCAGCAGATCCGCGACGACCTGCGCGCCCGCGCCAGCTTCACCCCGGGCAGCCTGCTCGACGTGCAGCTGGACAACCGCGCGCCGTTCCTGCTCCGCTGGCAGCGCCTGCTGCAGGACACCCTGGCCGGCGCGAACGACCCGGCACTGCAGCAGCTGCGCCAGCTCACCGCCGCCTGGCGCAACCGCGCCGCGCCGGACGGCGTGGACTACCGGCTGGTGCGCGCCTTCCGCGCGAACGTGCACGCCGCCGTGCTGGCGCCCTTCGTGGCGCGCGCGAAGGCGCGCTTCGCCGATTTCGCCTGGCCGCGCGGCGCCGACCCGGAAGCCGCGGTGTGGACGCTGCTGCGCGACCGCCCGGCCTGGCTGCTCGACCCGAAGTACCAGGACTGGAACGCGCTGCTGCTGGCCGCCGCGCGGCAGGTCGTGGACGAGCTCGGCAGCCAGCCGGGCGGCCTGTCCGCGCGCACCTGGGGCGAGGTCAACCACGCCGGCATCCGCCATCCGCTTTCGCGCGCGCTGCCCGGCTTCGCCGGCCGCCTGCTCGACATGCCCGACCAGCCGCTGCCGGGCGACGCCGACATGCCGCGCGTGGCCGCGCCCGGCTTCGGCGCCTCCGAGCGGCTGGACGTGAGCCCCGGCCACGAGGCCGAGGGCATCCTGGAGATGCCCGGCGGGCAGAGCGACAACCCGCTCTCGCCGTTCTACGGCGCCGGCCACGACGACTGGGTGGAAGGCCGCCCCACGCCGCTGCTGCCGGGGCCGGCGAAGTACACGCTGACGCTGGCGCCGCCGGCCCGCTGAGCCGGCCGGCACGGCGCCGGGAACCTTTGCCGCGGCCGCTGCTTCCGACCGGCAAACGGGGAGGAACGCGCCATGCCGGAACACGCACGCCACGCTGTCCGACGCGGAGCTGGTCGGCCTGGCCCGCCTTCCCGGTCGCCTGCTGGTCGCTGGGCACCGCCGCCGACCTGGCCGGCCTGTACTGTACTGGGGCGAAGCCACCGGGCGGCCTGTGGTCGCCGTGGGCAGGCCTGCCGCGCAGGCGCCGGCCGACCTCGCGCGCGCGGCGGCGGCCCGCTGACCCGGCCTGTCGATCCGGCGGCCCGCCGTTCGTCGTGTCCACGAGAGCGGCGGGAAAACCCGCCCGCCTCGTCCACGCGAACGGGAGAGACGACGATGCGCTGCATGGTGATGGTCAGGGCCACCGCGGATTCCGAGGCCGGGGCGATGCCGAGCGAGCGGCTGCTGGCCGCGATGACACGCTTCAACGAGGAGCTGGCGCAGGCCGGCGTGCTGCTCGCCGGCGAGGGCCTGCAGCCCAGCGCGCGCGGCAAGCGCGTGCGCTTCGGCGCCGACGGCGGGCGCACGGTGGTGGACGGTCCGTTCGCCGAGACCCGCGAGCTGGTGGCCGGCTTCTGGCTGTGGCAGGTGCGCTCGATGGACGAGGCGGTGGAATGGGTGCGCCGCTGCCCGGCGCCGTTCGACGGCGCGTGCGAGATCGAGATCCGCCCGCTGTTCGAGGCGGAGGATTTCGGCGCGGCGCTGTCGCCGGAACTGCGCGCCGCGGAGGAACGCCTGCGCGCCGGCGCGGCCGGCCGCCACTGATGCGCGCGCCTTGTGGCCGCCGGCGCGGCATGCTGTGATCGGCCCCATGCGCGGAGCCGACACGCACAAGGCCATCGAGACCGTCTGGCGGCTGGAATCGCCGCGCCTGATCGGCGCGCTGGTGCGCGTGGTGCGCGACCTGGACCTGGCCGAGGAACTGGCGCAGGACGCGCTGGTGGCGGCGCTGGAGCGCTGGCCGGTGGACGGCGTGCCCGACAACCCCGGCGCCTGGCTGATGACCGCCGCGCGCCACCGCGGCATCGACCAGCTGCGCCGGCGCAAGCTGATCGAGCGCAAGCACGCCGTGCTCGGCGCGGACCCCGACGGCGAGGCCTTCGCCATGCCCGACCTCGACGCCCTCGACGACGACATCGGCGACGACCTGCTGCGGCTGATCTTCGCCGCCTGCCACCCGGCGCTGTCGCCCGAGGCGCAGGTCGCGCTCACCCTGCGCCTGCTCGGCGGGCTGAGCACGGCCGAGATCGCGCGCGCCTTCCTGCAGAGCGAGCCCACCGTGGCGCAGCGCATCGTGCGCGCCAAGCGCACGCTGGCGGAGAAGGGCGTGGCGTTCGAGGTGCCGCGCGGCGAGGAGCGCGCCGCCCGGCTGCCCGCGGTGCTCGGCACGCTCTACCTGATCTTCAACGAGGGCTACGCCGCCACCGCCGGCGAGGACCTGCTGCGCCCCGCGCTGTGCGAGGAGGCGCTGCGGCTGGCGCGCACGCTGGCCGCGCTGATGCCGCGCGAGGCGGAGGCGCAGGGCCTGCTCGCGCTGCTGGAGCTGCAGGCCTCGCGCCAGCGCGCGCGCACCGACGCCGACGGCCGCCCGGTGCTGCTGCCGGAGCAGAACCGCGCGCTGTGGGACCGCCTGGCGATACGGCGCGGGCTGGACGCGCTGGCCCGCGCGGAACGGCTGGGCGGCGCGCTGGGCCCCTACGCGCTGCAGGCCGCCATCGCCGCCTGCCACGCCCGCGCGCGCCGGTACGGCGACACCGACTGGCCGCGCATCGCCGCGCTCTACGCGCTGCTCGCGCGCGTCGCGCCCTCGCCGGTGGTGGAGCTCAACCGCGCGGTCGCCGTGGCCGTGGCCGAGGGGCCCGCCGCCGGCCTGGCCGTGGTCGAGGCCCTGCGCGGCGAGCCGGCACTGGCGCACTACCACCTGCTGCCGGCGGTGCGCGGCGACCTGCTGGACAAGCTCGGCCGCCACGCCGAGGCCGGCGCCGAGTTCGAGCGCGCGGCGGCGCTGGCCGGCAACGCGCGCGAGCGGCAGCTGATGCTGGAACGCGCCGCCCGCTGCCGCCCGGGCGCGGCGGGCTGACCGCCCGGTGCGCCCGGCTTCCGCGCCGACGCGGGGGTATCGCGGCCCCGCGCCCCACTCCGCCAGGCCTCACCGGCGCGGACCGCCGCCCACTCCCCGCTCCCCGAAGCCGGCACGCCTTCGCTTTTCCCGGCCCGCGCGCAGTCGGCTCCTGGCGAGGCATGGGGGAGACCGTGAAAAGGCTCTTATCATCGCCCCTGCGCCGCTCCGTCCCAGTTCACCGGCCGGCAGCGACAATCGCCGCCGCGCTTCCTCCACCCTGTCCAGGGCATGCAAAAGAAACCGATCTTCTTCGACCCCACCGGCCGGCGCGCCAGCCACGTCTCGCGGCTGGGCCTGGCGATCGCCGTGGTCAGCACGCTGTTCGCGCTGGCCTGCGCGGCGAGCCTGTTCGTGGCGCCGAACCTGGACACGCTGCGGCTGGGCCGGCACGGCCACGGCCTGCACGCGCTGGCCGGGGTGAAGGCGGCCGCGCCGCAGTTGCTCAAGCCCGCCGAGAAGCTGGCCGCGGAAGTGCGCGCCAGGCAGAAGCAGCTGCATCCGCCGCGCCAGCCGGCCGCGCGCAGCGCGCCGGCGCGCACGCCGCCGCCCTCGCTGGACCGCCCGGCCGACCGCCCGCTGGCGATCGGCTTCTACGTCAACTGGGACGACAACAGCTACCCGGCGCTCAAGCGCGCGCTGCCCTCGCTGGACTGGGTGATCCCCTCCTGGCTGAGCGTGAGCGGCCCGGACATGGCGCTGCACGAGAACATCGACAGCCGCGCGCTGGAGCTGATCCGCCGCGCGAAGCCCTCCGCGCCGATCCTGCCGCTGCTGCAGAACGCGGCGAACGCGCAATGGGACGGCGCCGGCCTGGCGCGCCTGCTGGCCGACCCCGCGCGCCGGCGCGCGCGCATCAGCGAGATCGTCGGCTTCCTCGCCGCGCACCGCTTCCAGGGCGTCACGGTGGACTTCGAGGAACTGCCCGCCGGCGCGCAGAAGGATCTCAAGGCGTTCCTGTCCGAGCTGTCCGACGCCTTCGCGCCGCACGGCTGGGGCATCGTGCTGTCGGTGCCGTTCGACGATCCCGACTGGGACTACAAGGGCTGCGCCGACCTGGCCGACTTCGAGCTGCTGATGGCCTACGACCAGCACTGGGCCGGCAAGGACCCGGGCAGCATCGCCGGCCAGGACTGGTTCGAGCAGACGCTGGACAGGCGCATGAAGGAGCTGGACCCGGACCAGACCATCGTCGCGCTGGGCAGCTACGGCTACGACTGGGCGCAGGGCAAGGCCGCCGAGGCGCTGACCTTCCAGGACGCGATGGACCGCGCCAGCGACGCGCAGGCCGGGATCGACTTCGACGGCGACAGCGGCAACCCGCACTACTCCTACAGCGAGGACGACGGCACCGTGCACCAGGTGTGGTTCCTCGACGGCGTCACCGCCTACAACCAGATCCACGCCGCCGACGCCTACAGGCCGTGGGGCTACGCCGTGTGGCGGCTGGGCTCGGAGGACCCCTCGGTGTGGTCGCTGTTCGGCCGCCCCTACGGCGCGCCGGCGCCGGACGGCCTGCGCACGATCGGCCAGGGCGAGGACATCGACATCGAGGGCCAGGGCGAGATCCTGCAGATCGCCAGCGCGCCCTCGCCCGGCGCGCGCACGCTGGAAGTGGACAAGGACGACGGCAGCATCGACGACGAGCGCTACACCGCGCTGCCCAGCTCCTACGTGATCCAGCGCGTGGGCACCGCGCCGCGCAAGATCGCGCTCACCTTCGACGACGGCCCCGACCCGGAGTGGACGCCGCAGATCCTGGACATCCTCAAGGCCAGGCACGTGCCGGCCACCTTCTTCATCATCGGCGAGAACGCCGAGATGTCGCCGGGGCTGGTGCAGCGCGAGGTGGCCGAGGGCCACGACGTCGGCAACCACAGCTTCACCCACCCGAACATGGGCGACATCCCGCCCGGCATCGTGGCGCTGGAGCTCAACGCCACCCAGCGGCTGTTCGAGGCGCTCACCGGCCGCTCGATGCGGCTGTTCCGCGCGCCCTACTTCGGCGACGCCGAGCCCACCACCGCCGACGAGCTGGTGCCGATCCGGATCGCGCAGAAGATGGGCTACATCGCGGTGGGCCTGCACATCGACCCGGACGACTGGCAGCGCCTGCCCGCCGACCAGGTGGTGGACAGCGTGCTCAGCCAGGTCGCGCACCAGAGCCCCGACCGGCAGAGCCGCGTGGTGCTGCTGCACGACGGCGGCGGCGAGCGCTCGCAGACGGTGGCGGCGCTGCCGCGCATCATCGACGGGCTGCGCGCGCAGGGCTACCAGTTCGTCACCGTGTCGGAGCTGGCCGGGCTCACCCGCGACCAGGGCATGCCGCCGCTGCCGCCCGGCTCGCTGGCGCGCTGGGCCGACCGCTCGGTGTTCCTCACCCTGGGCTGGTTCGGCCACTTCCTGCGCGGGCTGTTCCTCGCCGCGGTGTGCCTGGGCGTGGCGCGCCTGCTGGTCCTCGGCGGGCTGGCCGCGATCAACTGGTTCCGCGACCGCCGCCGCAGGCCGGCGGCGATGGCGGACGAGCCGCTGGTGTCGGTGCTGATCCCCGCCTACAACGAGGAGAAGGTGATCGCCAGCTCGATCCGCCGCATCCTCAAGAGCCGCCACGTGCGCCTGGAGGTGATCGTGGTGGACGACGGCTCCACCGACGCCACCGCGCAGGTGGTGCGCGACGCCTACGCGAACGAGCCGCGCGTGCGGCTCATCCGCATCCCCAACGGCGGCAAGGCCAACGCGGTGAACACCGCGCTGCGCGCCTCGAAGGGCGAGGTGATCGTGGCGCTGGACGCCGACACCCAGTTCGAGCCGGACACCATCGCGCGGCTGGTGCGCTGGTTCGCCGACCCCAAGGTCGGCGCGGTGGCCGGCAACGCCAAGGTCGGCAACCGCGTCAACCTCATCACGATGTGGCAGGCGCTGGAATACGTCACCGCGCAGAACCTGGAGCGCCGCGCGCTGGCCGCGCTCGGCACCATCACCGTGGTGCCCGGCGCGGTGGGCGCGTGGCGGCGCGCGGCGCTGGAATGGCTCGGCGGCTTCCCCGGCGACACCCTGGCCGAGGACCAGGACCTCACCATCGCCGTGCAGAAGGCCGGCTACACCGCGCTGTTCGACAGCGCCGCGGTGGCCTGGACCGAAGCGCCCGACACCGCGCGCGGCCTGGCGCGCCAGCGCTTCCGCTGGGCCTACGGCACGCTGCAGTGCCTGTGGAAGCACCGCGGCGCCACCTTCAACCCGCGCTACGGCGCGCTGGGCCTGGTGGCGTTGCCGCAGGTGTGGCTGTTCCAGATCGTGTTCTCGGTGGTGTCGCCGCTGGTGGACCTGCTGATGCTGTGGCAGCTCGTCTCCACCGGCATCGACTACCTGCAGCACCGCGGCCAGTTCAACTACGACAACCTGGTGAAGATGGGCGTGTTCTACGCCGTGTTCATGGCGGTGGACCTCGCTGCCGGCGTGCTCGCCTTCGCCATGGAGAAGCGCGAGAAGTGGAGCCTGCTGTGGTGGCTGGTGCTGCAGCGCTTCGGCTACCGCCAGCTGATGTACTACGTGGTGGTGCGCTCGGTGTGGACGGCCCTGCGCGGCCCGTCGGTGGGCTGGGGCAAGCAGGAGCGCAAGGCGACGGTGAAGGCGGGCGAGGAAGGCTAGCCGCCATCCGCGCTTCGCGCCCCCGTCGTGGGGCCGGTATCGCCGCAGCGCGAGCGCGAAGGCGGTCGTGCAGGCCAGGCCCGGCACGAGACCGAGGCCGATCCCCACAGCGCGCCGGCGTCGCCGCCAAACAGGCGGCCGACGAAGAAACCGATCAAAAGAACAAAGGCAATGGCAGGCAGCCCATGCCGCTTTCTCCCGGGCTGGCAACGCAGGGGAACGGAGGACTCGGCACCCGGCCGCTTCCGCCGGCCCGGCCGGGACGACCCTTGGCTTCGGACAGGCCCCACGGTAGCCTGATCCGGATCGCCGGCCCGCGCCCGCGGGCATCGGCCGGCCACGGGCATCGGCCGGCCACGGGCACTTCGGCCGGCACGGATCAACCCTTCTGCGCGAACTCCATGATGCCCCAGACAGCACTGCGCGAACGCATCGTCTACATCCTCGTCGCCCTCCTGCTCATCGCCACCCTCGGCATCGGCGCGCTCATCCCGCCCGGCTACACGGTCTGGTGCCTGTATTTCCTCGGCGTCGCGCTGACCCTGTTCCAGTCGCAGCCCTCGGTGCCCCTCTCCACGGCCGCCTTCGCCACGGCGCTGCTCGCCCTGGGCACGCAGCTTTCGCCGCCCAGCGGCGAACCCGTCGTCATCATGTTCAACCGCGGCGTCGGCGCCGTCGCCATCTGGGTCGTCGCCTTCGTCGTGAACATGGCCATCCGGGCGCGCCGCAACGCCGAGCGCCTGCTGTGGCTGCAGCAGGGCGAGAACGCGCTGGCCAGCGCGCTGGCCGGCGAGCAGACGCCCGAATCGCTGGCCACCAACGCCGTGCGCTGCCTGTGCCAGCAGCTCGACGCCGAAGTCGGCGCGCTGTACCGGCTCGAAGGCGGCCGCCTGCTGCTGGCCGGCGGCGTGGCCCTCGACGACAGCCAGCCGCGCGAGCTGCGGCACGACGCCGGCCAGCTCGGCGAGACGCTGCAGCTCGGCAAGGTGCGCCGCGTGGCCGCCCTGCCGTCCGACCACCTGCCGGTAACCTCCGCGCTCGGTCGCAGCGCTCCGGCCGAACTGCTGCTGGCGCCGGTCGTCGCCGACGGCGTGCCGCTGGGCGCGCTGGAGCTGGGCCGCCTGCAGCGCGCCGACCGCGACGGGCAGGACCTGACCCTGCTCGAGCAATCCAGCGAGATCGTCGGCATCGCCCTGCGTACCGCGCTGCTGCGCAAGCACCAGACGGAATTGCTGGAGGAAACCCGCCGGCAGCGCGAGGAACTGCAGGCGCAGCAGGAGGAGCTGCGCGTCGCCAACGAGGAGCTGGAGGAGCAGAGCCGCGCGCTCCAGCACTCCCAGGCCAGCCTCGAAACCCAGCAGGCCGAGCTGGAGCAGACCAACGTGCGGCTGGAGGAACGCACCCGGGAGCTGGAAGGCCAGAAGCAGGCGCTGCTCAAGGCGCAGTCGGAACTGGTGCGCAACGCCCGCGCGCTGGAGGCCGCCAGCCGCTACAAGTCCGAATTCCTGGCGAACATGTCGCACGAGCTGCGCACGCCGCTGAACAGCTCGCTGATCCTGTCCCGGCTGCTGGCCGACAACAAGGACGGCAACCTGTCCGAGGAGCAGGTGAAGTACGCCCGGGCGATCCACGATTCCAACAGCGACCTGCTTTCGCTGATCAACGACATCCTCGACCTGTCCAAGATCGAGGCCGGGCACATCGAGCTGGCCGACGACGCGGTGGCGCTGCCCGCGGTGCTGCAGCGCCTGCGCGAGACCTTCGACCCGCTGGCGCGCCAGAAGGGCCTGGCCTTCGCTGCCGAGATCGCGCCGGGCGCGCCCGCGGAGATGGTCGGTGACGCGCAGCGGCTGCTGCAGATCCTGAAGAACCTGATCGCCAACGCGCTCAAGTTCACCGAGGCCGGCCGGGTCTCGCTTCGCGTGGAAGCGGACGCGCCCGGCCGCGTCCGCTTCGCCGTGCGCGATACCGGCATCGGCATTGCGCCGGACCAGCTGGCCGTCATCTTCGAAGCGTTCCGGCAGGCCGACGGCAGCACCAGCCGCAAGTTCGGCGGCACCGGCCTGGGCCTCTCCATCTCGCGCGACCTGGCACGGCGGATGGGCGGCGACATCACGGTCGAGAGCGAGCCCGGGCGCGGCAGCTGCTTCACGCTGGAACTGCCGCTCGACGGCGCGCCGGAAGCCGCCGCGGTGCCCGCTCCGGTGACCCTGCCCGCCACGCTCGAACCGGCGCCCGCGGCGGTGCCCGTCGCCCCCCGTCCCGGCCGCCGCCGCGAAGGCGCCGTCCACGCCACCCGTGCCCGACGACCGCGAGACGCTCACCCGCCCCGGCCGGCTGATCCTGGCGGTGGAGGACGACACCCGCTTCGCCGCCGCGCTGACGCAGCTCGCCCACGAGCTGGATTTCGACTGCCTGGTGGCGGGCACCGCGGAGGACGCCCTGCGGCTGGCCAGGGAATTCCTGCCCAGCGGCATCCTGCTCGACATCGCGCTGCCCGACGTCTCCGGCCTGAGCGTGCTGGAGCGCCTCAAGCGCGATCCGCTCACCCGCCACATCCCGGTACACGTGGTTTCCGCGGTGGAGCGCACGCAGGTGGCGCTGGAGCTGGGCGCGGTGGGCTACGCGCTCAAGCCGGCCACCCGCGAGATGCTGGTGGACGCGATCCGGCAGCTCGAGGAGCGCCACCGCCGCGTCATGCGCCGGCTCCTGATCGTCGAGGACGATCGCCAGCTACGCGAGAGCCTCACCGTGCTGCTCGCCCGCGACGAGCTGGAGATCATCACCGCCGGCAGCGTCGACGAGGCGCTGGAGCACCTGTCCGGCTCGACCTTCGACTGCATGGTCACCGACCTCGGCCTGCCGGACGGCAGCGGCTTCGAGCTGCTCGAACGGATGGCCGGCAGCGACACGCTGTCGTTCCCGCCGGTGATCGTCTACACCGGCCGCTCGCTCTCGCGCGACGAGGAGCAGCGCCTGCGGCGCTATTCCAAGTCGATCATCATCAAGGGCGCGCGCTCGCCGGAGCGCCTGCTGGACGAGGTCACGCTGTTCCTGCACAGCGTGGAGTCCTCGCTGCCCACCGACCAGCAGCGCCTGCTGGCCCAGGCGCGCCAGCGCGACGCGATGCTCGACGGGCGCACCTTCCTGCTGGCCGAAGACGACGTGCGCAACATCTTCGCGCTGTCCAGCGTGCTCGAACCCCTCGGCGTGCGCCTGGAGATCGCCCGCAACGGCCGCGAGGCGATCGAGCGGCTGGAGCGGCGCGAGGTGGACCTGGTGCTGATGGACATCATGATGCCCGAGATGGACGGCCTGGCTGCCATGCGGCACATCCGCACGAAGCCGAAATGGGCCGACCTGCCCATCATCGCGCTCACCGCCAAGGCGATGGCCGACGACCGCGAGCACTGCATCCGCGCCGGCGCCAACGACTACATCGCCAAGCCCATCGACGTGGACAAGCTCGTCTCGCTGTGCCGCGTGTGGTGCCCGAAGTGACGGACGACGCGCCGAACGAGCTGTTCGACCTGGAGATCAGGCTGCTGCTCGAGGCGGTCTACCTGCGCTACCACCACGACTTCCGCGACTACGCGCTGAGCTCGATGCGCCGGCGCATGCGCCACGCGATGGCGCGCTTCGGCTGCGAGCGCCTGAGCGACCTGCAGCACCGCCTGCTGCACGAGCCGGGGCTGTTCGCGCAGGCGCTGCAGTATTTCACCGTGCAGGTCTCGGACATGTTCCGCGACCCGCTCTATTTCCAGGCGCTGCGCGAGCACGCGGTGCCGGTGCTGCGCACCTACCCGTCGATCAAGCTCTGGATCGCCGGCTGCAGCACGGGCGAGGAGGTGTGGTCCCTGGCCATCCTGCTCGCCGAGGAGGGCCTGCTCGAACGGTCGCTGATCTACGCCACCGACATCAACCCCGAGTCGCTGCGCATCGCGGAGGCCGGCGCCTTCGCGCTGGACCGCGTGGCGCAGTTCAGCCGCAACTACCTCGCGGCGGGCGGCCGCGCCTCGCTGTCGGACTACTACACCTCCGGCTACGGCGGCGTGGTGTTCGACCGCCGGCTCAAGCGGCAGATCGTGTTCGCCGACCACAGCCTGGCCACCGACCAGGTGTTCTCCGAGGTCCACCTGGTCTCGTGCCGCAACGTGCTCATCTACTTCAACCGCGAGTTGCAGGACCGCGCGGTGGGGCTGTTCCGCGACGCGCTGGTGCACCGCGGCTTCCTGGGGCTCGGCAGCAAGGAATCCCTGCAGCTGGGCCCGCACGCGACGGAGTTCGAGCCCTGCGTCCCGGAGCAGCGGCTGTACCGCAAGGTGGCCGCGTGAGGCGCCGGGTGGACCTGCGGCGCGAGATCGACGCCGTGGTGATGGGCGCCTCGGCCGGCGGGGTGCACGCCCTGCAGGCGGTGCTTTCCAGCCTCTCCGCCGATTTCGCGCCGCCGGTACTCGTGGTGCTGCACCTGCCGAGCGGACGGCCGAGCCGGCTGCCCGAACTGTTCGCCCCGCACTGCGCGCGGCCGGTGTGCGAGGCGTACGACAAGCAGCCGCTGGAGCCCGGCACGGTGGTCTTCGCGCCGCCCGACTACCACCTGCTTGTCGAGGACCGCGGCCATCTGGCATTGTCCGTGGACGAGCCGGTACTGTATTCGCGTCCGGCGGTCGACTTCCTGTTCGATTCGGCAGCGGCCGCCTTCACGCACCGCCTGCTGGCCATCCTGCTCACCGGGGCGAGCGCGGACGGCAGCGAGGGGATCGCCGCCGTGCGGCGGGCGGGTGGCGTGGCCTGGGTCCAGGATCCGTCCGATGCGGCCTCCGAACTCATGCCATCTTCCGCGCTCGCGCTGGCGGGCGCCGACGAAGTACTGACCCTGAACAAGATATGCGAGCGACTGGCGGCTTATTGACGGAGACCCTTTCTGTCGATGCGAGTACCCAGGAGGGGGAGGCGAAAGGGGAGCAAGGACGGGAACGAGTCCACCTGCTGATCGTGGACGACGTGCCACAGAACCTGGTGGCGATGGAGGCCCTGCTGCGCCGGGACGGGGTCGACGTGCTCAAGGCCGGCTCCGGCGCCCAGGCGCTCGAACTGCTGCTCGAACACGACGTGGCGCTGGCGCTGCTCGACGTGCAGATGCCCGAGATGGACGGCTTCATGCTGGCCGAGCTGATGCGCGGCTCGCAGCGCACGCGGCACGTGCCGATCATCTTCCTGACCGCCTCGCCCAGCGATCCGCTACGTTCCTTCAAGGGCTACGACAGCGGCGCGGTCGACTTCCTGCACAAGCCGATCGACCCGCGGGTGATCCAGAGCAAGGTCAACGTCTTCATCGAGCTGCGCCAGCAGCGCCAGCTGCTGCGCGCGCGCAACGAGAAGCTGGAGCAGGCGCTCAAGCTCAACGAAACCATGATCGCCGTGCTCACCCACGACCTGCGCACGCCGCTGACGGTGATCACCCTGTGCACGGACAAGCTGCGCACGGAAATGGACGATCCCGGCCTGCTGTCCACCACCCTGCTGCTGGATGCCAGCGCGCACCGGATGTCGCGGATGGTGCAGCAGCTGCTGGACTTCTCGAAGATCCGCTCCGACGTGCTGCGCATGGACCTGCGCGAGGGCGACCTGGCCAGCATCGCCGCGCTGGTCGTCTCCGAGGTGCGCCAGGGCCATCCGGACCGGCAGATCGACTGCATCGGCAAGGGCGTCCTGCGCGGCGTCTTCGACCCGGACCGCCTGGCGCAGGTGCTGTCGAACCTGATCGGCAACGCCGTGATCCACGGCGAGCCGGGGCCCGTCACCGTGGAGCTGGACGGCTGCCAGCCCGACTGGCTGCGGATGACGGTGAGCAACCGCGGGCGGATCCCCGACAAGCTGCTGCCGCGCATCTTCGAGCCCTTCAAGGGCGCCGAGAAGCCGGGCAGCGGCCTGGGGCTGGGCCTCTACATCGTCGACCAGTTCATCCGCGCGCACGGCGGCGAGGTCACCGCCGGCAACACCGCCACGGGGGCGCGCTTCGAGGCCGTGCTGCCCCGCCGCTGCGCCGCCGGGGAAGCGGCGGTCTAGCCTAAGAACCCAGCAGGCGCTCGCACACCGCCCGGTACAGCCCCGGCAGCCGCTCCAGATCGTCCACCGCCACGCACTCGTCCACCTTGTGGATGGTGGCGTTGACCGGCCCCAGCTCCACCACCTCGGCGCCGAGCGGGGCGATGAAGCGGCCGTCCGAGGTGCCGCCGCCGGTGCTCTGCTCCGGCTCGGCGCCGCACAGTTCGCGGCACGCCGCGACCACCGTCTCGCGCAGGCGGCCGCCGGGCGGGGTGAGGAAGGGCTCGCCGGAGAGGTTCCACTCCAGTGCGTACTCGAGGCCGTGCCTGGCCAGGATCGCCTCGGTGCGCGCGCGCAGCCCGTCGGCGGTGCTGGCGGTGCAGTAGCGGAAGTTGATCAGCGCGGTCAGCTCGCCGGGGATCACGTTGGTCGCGCCGGTGCCGGCGTTGAGGTTGGAGACCTGGAACGAGGTCGGCGGGAAGTCGGCGTTGCCCCGGTCCCAGCGCTCGGCGGCCAGCTCCGCCAGCGCGGGCGCGAAGGCGTGGATGGGGTTCCTCGCCTTCTCCGGATAGGCCACGTGGCCCTGCACGCCGTGCACGACCAGCGTGCCCGACAGCGAGCCGCGCCGGCCCACGCGGATCAGGTCGCCCAGCTTCTCCCTCGACGACGGCTCGCCCACCACGCACCAGTCGATGCGCTCGCCGGTGGCGCGGAAGTGCTCGGCCACGCGGCGCACGCCGTCGAGGTTGGCCGGGCCTTCCTCGTCGCTGGTCAGCAGCAGGCCGACGCGGCCGGGATGGCCGGGATGCGCCGCCACGAAGGTTTCCAGCGCGACGACCATCGCCGCCACCGAGCCCTTCATGTCGGCGGCGCCGCGGCCGTAAAGACGGCCGTCGCGGATCGCGGGCTCGAACGGCGGGCTCCGCCAGGCCGCTTCCGGCCCGCTCGGCACCACGTCGGTGTGGCCGAGGAAGGCCAGCGTCGGGCCGCCCGCGCCGTGCGTGGCCCAGAGGTTGTCCACCTCGCCGTAGCGCAGCCGCTCGATGCGGAAGCCGGCCCGCTCCAGCAGCGCGGCGAGCAGTGCCTGGCAGCCGGCGTCCTCGGGCGTCACCGAGCGGCGGCGGATCAGCTCGACGGCCAGTTGCAGCACCGGCGACATGGCGGCGGCCGGCGACGGGTTCGATGCGGTTTCGGCGTTCATCCGGCGAGCATACCCCGCGTCCGCGCCGGCGTGCCAAGGGCGCGGCCGATTACTTGACCGAGTCAAGCAATCGGCCTAGCGTGGAACGCCCGCCCGCCAGGAGGATGCCCCGATGAGCCAGGCCGTGCCGGCGAGCCACGCCGAGGCGCTGCGCCGCTTCAACCGCTTCTACACGCGGCGCATCGGCGTGCTCGACGAGGGGCTGCTGGACAGCCCCTACACCCTGACCCAGGCGCGCGTGCTGTACGAGCTGGCCCAGCGCGGCCAGGCCGCGGCCAGCGAGATCGGCCAGGCGCTGGGGCTGGACGCCGGCTACCTGAGCCGCATCCTGCGCGGCTTCGCGGCGCAGGGCCTGCTGGCGCGCAAGCCCGCGCCGGACGACCGCCGCCGCACGATGCTGAGCCTCACCGCCGCCGGCCGGCGCGCCTTCGCGCGACTCGACCGGCGCTCCCGGGCGCAGGCCACCGCGCTGCTGGCCGGGCTGGCGCCCGCCGCGCGCCGCCGCCTGCTCGGCAGCCTGCGCAGCGTCCAGCGCCTGCTCGCCCCGGACGAGGCCCCGGCGGGCCGCGTCGTGATCCGCACCCACCGCCCCGGCGACCTGGGCTGGGCGATCCAGCGCCACGGCGAGCTGTATGCCGAGGAATACGGCTGGAACGCCGAGTTCGAGGCGCTGGTCGCCACCCTGTTCGCGCGCTTCGCCAGCGCGCACGATCCCGCCGCCGAGCGCTGCTGGATCGCCGAGCTCGACGGCGAGCGCGCCGGCTGCGTGTTCGTGGCGCGCGGCGAGGACGACCCGGCGGTGGCGCAGCTGCGCTGCCTGCTGGTCGACCCCGCCGCGCGCGGGCACGGCATCGGCCGGCGGCTGGTCGAGCAGTGCATCGCCTTCGCGCGCGCGGCGGGCTACCCGAGGATCCGGCTGTGGACCAACGACGTGCTGGTCGCCGCCCGCCGCATCTACCAGGCCGCCGGCTTCGGGCTGGTGCGCGAGTACCCCCACCACAGCTTCGGCGCGGACCTGGTGGGCCAGGTCTGGGAGCGGCCGCTCTGAGAGCCTGTTCACGATCCACCGTTGGTCCGGCTATTCCCTCTCCGTCATTCCTGCGGAAGCAGGACAAAAGCGAGCAAAGCGAGCGTTGAACAGCCGAAGGCTGGCCCCACAGGGGCGAGCGCAGCGAGTCACCCAGTGGCTTTCCCTCGAAAAGCCAACGCCGCTGGATCTTAAGCTTTCGCCGGGATGACGCTTCCAGGGGGATACTTGGAGATCGTGAACAGGCTCTGAGAGCCGGTCAGCCGGCGATGGCCACGCCGAGCAGGTGGCCGACCAGGTAGGTGATGAGGCTGGCGGCCAGGGTGATGCCGAGCTGGCGCGCGATGGAGAACGCCAGGCCGCGGCCGGTGAACAGCGAGGTGCCCAGCGCGATCAGCACCAGGCCCAACGCGGTGGAGGCCGCGCTGGCGAGCAGCGCCGTCCGGCCGCCGAGCAGGAAGTACGGCGCCACCGGGAACAGCGCGCCGAAGGCGAACAGGCAGAACGAGGAGGCCGAGGCCTTCCACGCCGAGCCGCCGAGGTCCTCCGGGTCCACGCCCAGGTCCTCGCGCACCATGGTGTCCAGCGCGGCGCGCGGCGTCTCCAGCAGGTGCCGCGCCAGCGCGTCGGCGGCGGCCGGCTCCAGCCCCTTCTCGCGGTAGCTGCGTGCCAGGTACTGCTGGCCGTCCTCCGGCGCCACCGCGAGGCGCTCGGCGCGCTCGGTGATCTGCGCCTGGTAGAACTCGCGCGAGCTGTTCACCGACAGCCACTCGCCCAGCGCCATCGAGCAGGCGCCGGCGACCAGCCCGGCCAGGCCGGCCAGCAGCACCGCGTGGTCGCCGGTGGCGGCGCCGGCCATGCCCATCACCAGGCTGGCGTTGGAGACCAGGCCGTCGTTGGCGCCGAGCACCGCGGCGCGCAGGGTGTTGCCGCTCTGCGCGGCGTGGCGGCCACGCGGCACCGGCAGCGGTACCGCCTCGCCGGCGAAGTGGTTGCGCTGCCCCTCGCGGTCCACCGGGGTGGCGAGGTGGTCGGCGTGCTCCAGCCGCACCACCGTGGGCATCACGAAGCCGGTGCCGAAGCGCGCCGCGAGCCAGCCCAGCGCGCGCACGCGCAGGCGCGCGCGCGGCGGCGGCACCGGCTCGCCCGCCTCGCGCAGGCGCTCCTCCCAGAAGCGCGCGTTGGCCTGCTCGATGTCGGCGATGCGCCGGTAGGCCGTGGCCTGCCGCGGGTTCTCCGCCAGCTCCGCCAGCCGCGCGTAGAGCGCGGCGTTGTCGCGCTCGATGCGCAGGTTCTCGCGGAAGCGCCGGGTGCGGTGGCTGTTCATGGTTCCGCGTCCTCCTCGCGCTGCCCCAGGTAGAGCAGCGCGGCCAGCAGCACCACCACGAAGCGGGACGCGCTCTCCAGCCCGTTCCATGGCGTGGACATCCACATGCCGAACCATTCGCCGCCGATCGCCATGAAGCCGCCCAGCCACAGCAGCACGCCCGTGGTGAGGCCGAGCACCGCGAGGCCCTTGGCACGGTGGAAGGCGGCGGCGGGCAGCCGGCGCGCGCGCCACAGCCGCCAGGCGCCCAGCGCGCACAGCGCCGCGGCCAGCGTCTCGGCGGCGACGATCAGCGCGTAGGCGGCGCGCTGCAGCAGCGGCGAGTGGATCGCGCGGTAGCGGATGCCGGCGTCGGGGAAGATCGTGTCCATCGCCAGCACGTGCCGCACGAACGGCCAGTTGCTGCCGTAGTCGGTGAGGTTGCCGAAGGCCGCCAGCGCCAGCCACAGCGCGATCGCCGCGACCAGCAGGATCTTCGACAGGCGCACCGCCACCGCCGCGGCCCTCAGCGCCCGAACAGCTTCTTGAAGCCGTTGTCGCTGAAGCCCACGCTGACGCTGCCGTCCTCCTTGAGCACCACCGGGCGGCGGATCAGCGCGGGGTATTCCTTCAGCAGCAGCGTCCACTCCGGGTCGGAGCCGGGGTTCTTGCGCTGCGGCAGCAGGTTGCGCCAGGTGGTGGAGGACTTGTTGACCAGCTTCTCCCAGCCGCCGAGCTGCCGCGCCCAGGCCTTGAGCGTGGCGGCCGGCACCGGATCGGCGCGGTAGTCGACGAAGGTGTACGGCACCTCGAAGCGGTCGAGCCAGTGGCGCGCCTTGCGGCAGGTGTCGCAGGTGGGCAGGCCGTAGAGGGTCACGGGGGTGGCGGTGGTGATCATGGGGTTGGCCCGGGCGTTGCGGGAAGCGGGAGACGAGGAGCGGGAAGTGAGTTAGTGAGTAGTGAGTTGAATGAGGTGAGGTGAGGTGAGGCGAGGTGAGGCCGACGGCGCACGCAGGTGTCCGCGCCCTCGCCACTCGTCCCTCGCCCCTATCCCATCACTCCGCACTCCTCAGCAACTCGTTGATGCCGGTCTTGGCGCGGGTCTTCTCGTCCACCCGCTTCACGATGACGGCGGCGTACAGGCTGTGCGAGCCGTCCTTCGCCGGCAGGCTGCCGGCCACCACCACGCTGCCGGCCGGCACGCGGCCGTAGCTCACCTCGCCGGTGGCGCGGTCGTAGATGCGCGTGGACTGGCCGAGGAACACGCCCATGCCGATCACGCTGCCCTTCTCCACCACCACGCCCTCGACCACTTCCGAGCGCGCGCCGATGAAGCAGCCGTCCTCGACGATGGTGGGGTTGGCCTGCAGGGGCTCCAGCACGCCGCCGATGCCCACGCCGCCGGACAGGTGCACGTTCGCGCCGATCTGCGCGCAGGAGCCGACCGTGGCCCAGGTGTCCACCATGGTGCCCGGCCCCACGTGGGCGCCGATGTTGACGTAGCTCGGCATCAGCACGGCGTCCTTCGCGACGTGCGCGCCGCGGCGCACCAGCGCGCCGGGCACCACGCGCGCGCCGAGCTGCTCCAGCGCCAGGTCGTCGCCGTGGGCGAAGCGCAGCGGCACCTTGTCGTAGGCCAGCGCCGGGCCACCGTCCACCACGCGGTTGCCACTGATGCGGAAGTACAGCAGCACCGCCTTCTTGATCCACTGGTTCACCGTCCAG
Organism: Fulvimonas soli; assembly: GCF_003148905.1. GTDB lineage: Bacteria > Pseudomonadota > Gammaproteobacteria > Xanthomonadales > Rhodanobacteraceae > Fulvimonas > Fulvimonas soli. The sequence continues at coordinate 135,495 of NZ_QGHC01000003.1, forward strand.
CCGCCCTGCCCGTCCGGCTCGGCGACGCGGCGCTCGCCGCTCTCCAGCAGGTCGAGCACCTGTTCCACCGCGGGGCGCAGGTGGGTCTCGATCTCGCTCTGGGTCAGTGCGTTGCGCCGCTCGAAGGCATCGTCGATCAGGCTCTGGAGGGTCTGCATGGCTCGCTCGGAAAATCGGGGCGGCGGCGACGGGCCGCCGCGGGGAAACGGCTGCCAAGAGTACACGCTGCGGTGCGCCATGCCCCAGCCCCGGGCACGGCCGGCGCTCAAGTTTCCGTCGGGCCGGCCGTTTCCTCCGTATCGGGTCCGTCCCCGCGCAGGATGGGCACGCCGCGCGGGAGACGCGGCGGCCGCGGCGCGCCCGGCCGGCGGCCGGCCCGGGAAGCGGCGCGCGCAAGGCGCGCCGCCGTGCGGCCGGGGAGGCGGAGTGACGAGGCGGCAGATCCATCCATCCGAACTGGTCGTGGGGCAACCGCTGCCCTGCGACGCCTACGACGCCAAGGGCAAGCTGCTGCTGCGCGAGGGCCACGTGCTGACCAGCGAGGCGCAGATCGAGCGGCTGGCGCGCCACGCGCTGTTCGCCGACCACCGCGCCGAGCCGCCGCCGGAGGAACCGGCCGAGCTGCGCCCGCTGGCGCTGGTCCTCTCCGCAAGGCAGCGCCTGCAGCGGCGGCTGGCCGACGCCGCCGCGCCCGGCTTCGCGGCCGAGATCCTGCGCATCGGCGCCCTGCTGCGCCTGGCCTGCCGCCGCAACGCCGATGTGGCGCTGGCTTCGATCCTGCTGCGCCGGGACGGCCCCTACGCGATCCGCCACGCGGTGAACGTGGCGATCGCCTGCGAGCTGGTCGGCCAGGCGCTGCCGCTGCCGGCGGACCAGCAGGCGGCCACCGTCGCCGCGGCCCTGACCATGAACATCGGCATGCTCGACCTGCAGCAGGCGCTGCTCGCCGTCGAGGGACCGCTGGACAACGCCCAGCACGCGGCCGTGCGCGCCCACTGCGAGACCGGCGTGGTGATGCTGCGCGAGCGCGGCGTGGACGACCCGGTCTGGCTGGAGGCGGTGCGCGACCACCACGAGCGCCCCGACGGCAGCGGCTATCCCGCCGGCCGGCACGGCGCGGCGATCGGCGTGCCGGCGCGGCTGCTGGCGCTGGGCGACGTGTACTGCGCGCGCGTCTCGGCGCGCGGCTACCGTCCGCCGCTGCAGCCCAACGTCGCGCTGCGCTGGCTGTTCCTCAACGAGGGCGCGATGCTGGACCGGGAGCTGGCCGCGCTGTTCATCAAGACCGTGGGCATCTACCCGCCGGGCACCGCCGTGCGCCTGCGCAACGGCTCCATCGCGGTGGTGCTCGAGCGCGGCGCCACCAGCCACGCGCCGAAGGTCGCCTCGATCACCACCCACGACGGCCTGCGTACCGGCGCGCCGATCCGCCGCCGCAACGACGTGGAGGCGCACGCGGTGAGCGAGGTGGTGGACCTGGACGCGCTGCGGCTGGAGGTGGGCATGGAGGCGCTGTGGGGAGCGGATGCGGCGGGGTAGCGGGGCGCTTTGCCCGTCATTCCGGCGCGGGCCGGACGAGCGCGCAGCGCGAAGAACGCCCGCAGGGGCGAACGCAGCGAGTCATCCAGTGGGATGAACCGTGCGAAGCGCTCGAAAATCGGTTCTGCGTGCTTCGCACGACGCACTTCACTGGATTCCGGCCTGCGCCGGAACGACGGCGAGGGGAAGCAGGCTCACCGATCAATCTGCCTGGCCCGCACCATCGGCGCATATCGGCATTCAAGCCGCCAGGCACCGCCAAGGCGCGCTGGCCGGCTTTGACCCCGCCCTACCAACCGCTCACCCCCTGCCCTGCCCGATGCGCAGCAGCAGCGCCCGGCGCAGCCGCTCCTGCCGCGCGGCGTCCAGCGGCGCGTCGTGGCGGTCGCTGAGCAGGAAGAAGTCCTCCACCCGTTCGCCGAAGGTGGCGATGCGCGCGTCGTGCACGCGCACCCCGGCGTCCACCAGCGCCTGCGCCACCGCGGCGAGCAGGCCCGGGTGGTCGGCGCACACCAGCGCGAGCTGGGTGCGGGAGCCGGCGGGGTGGAAGCCGATCTGTGGCGTCATCTGGAAGTGCCGCAGCTGGCGCGACAGGCTGCGCCGGGTCGGGTGCACCGGCCCCGGCTGCGCCAGCGCGCGCGCCAGGCGCTGCTGCAGTTCCTCCGCGCGCGCCGGCGTGGCCGGCTGCTGGCCGTCGGCCTCCAGCAGCAGGAAGGTATCCAGCGCCATGCCGTTGGCGGCGCCGAGCACGCGCGCCTCCAGCACCGAGAAGCGCAGCCGGTCGAGCATCGCGGTGATGTTGGCGAACAGGCCGTCGCGGTCGGGCGTGTAGACGAACAGCTCGGTGGCGCCGCGCACCGAGAACGGGTGCACCGCCACCAGCGGCGTGGCGCCGCCCGCGCGCAGGATCGCCGCGGTCTGCCAGGCGATCTGCTCGGGGCGGTGGCGCAGGAAGCTGGCGTCGGGGAAGTCCGCCCACAGCCGCCGGGCGGCGGCTTCCGCGAAGCCCTCGGCCGCGAGCATCGGCAGGGCGAGCCGCTGGCATTCCCGCACGCGCGCCGCGGCGTCGCGCGCCGGCTCCACGTCGCTGCGCAGCGCATAGCGGGTGGCGCTGTAGAGGTCGGCCAGCAGGCGGTCCTTCCAGCCGTTCCACAGCTTCGGGCTGGTGCCGATGATGTCGGCGATGGTGAGCAGGTAGAGCTGGCCCAGCCGCTCGCGGTTCTGCACCGCCCCGGCGAAGCGCTCGACCACCTCCGGGTCGGTGATGTCCTGGCGCTGCGCGGTGGTGCTCATCAAGAGGTGCCAGCGCACCAGCCAGGCCACGCGCTCGGCGTCGTTCTCCGGCAGGCCCAGCCGCATGCAGAACGCGCGCGCCTCCTCTTCGCCCAGCACCGAGTGGTCGCCGCCGCGGCCCTTGGCGATGTCGTGGAACAGCGCGGCCAGCAGCAGCACCTCCGGCGTGGGCAGCGTGGGCCAGATGTCGCAGGCCAGCGGGAACGCCTCGCGCGCCTCGGCGTCGGCGAAGCGCGCCACGTTGCGCAGCACGCGCATGGTGTGCTCGTCCACCGTGTAGACGTGGAACAGGTCGTACTGCATGCGCCCGAACACGCGGCCGAAGGCGGGAATCACCGCCGCCAGCAGGCCGTGCCGGTTCATCCGCCACAGCGCGTCCACCGCCGGCGCGCCGCGCCGCAGCAGGCGCAGGAAGGCCGCCAGCACCGCGGGGTCCCCGGCCAGCGCGCCGTCGTGCAGCGCGGTGGCCTGGTGGATGCGGCGCATGGTGTCGGCGGTGAAGCCGACGATGCCGGGCTCGTCCAGCCGCGCGATGAACGCCTCCACCAGCGCGGCCGGGCGGCGCACGAACAGGTCCGGGTCGCGCGCGGCCAGGCGCGCGCCGAAGCGCAGGAAGTCCGCGCCCACCGGCTGCGCCGCGGCGGGCGGTTCGAGCATCTCCTCGAAGCGCTCCACCATCTGCACGCCCAGCCGCTCGACCTGGCTGGCGGCGCGGTAGTAGCCCTGCATGAACTGCTCGACGCCGAGGTTCTTCTCGTGCTCGTCCTCGAAGCCCAGCCGCGCGGCCAGCCCGCGCTGGTAGTCGAACAGCAGCCGCTCCTCCGGCCGCCGCGCCTCCAGGTGCAGCGCGAAGCGGTAGCGGTGCAGCGTGGCCTCGGCGCGCGCCAGCGTGTCGCGCTCGGCCGGGTCGAGCAGGCCCTCGGCGACCATCGCGTCGAAGTCGGGGGCGTGCGCCAGGCGCCGGCCCAGCCAGCGCAGCGAGTCGAGCGTGCGCAGGCCGCCGGGGCCGTCCTTGAGGTTGGGCTCCAGGTTGTAGGCGCTGTCGTTGAAGCGCGCGTGGCGCGCGTCGCGCTCGGCCAGCCGCGCGGCCAGGTAGGCGGCCGGCGGCCACAGCGCCGGGTCCTCGACGGTGGCGCGCAGGCGCGCGTCCAGCGCCGGATCGCCGGCCAGCCGGCGCGCGTCGAGCAGGCTGGTGAACACGCTGGCCTCGGCCGCCGCCAGCGCGCGGCACTGCGCCGGCTCGCGCACCGCGTGGCCGACCTTGAGGCCCACGTCCCACAGCGTGGTGAAGTACTGCTCCAGCGCGCGCAGGCGCGCCGCGTCGGCGCGCTCGGCCAGCACCAGCAGGTCCACGTCCGAGTACGGGAACAGCAGGCCGCGGCCGAAACCGCCTACCGCGAACAGCGCCGCGCCCTCCACCTCGCCCAGGCAGGCGGTCCAGGCATGCACCACGATGCGCTGCACCGCCTCGGCGCGGCGACGCGCCAGCGCGGTGGCGTCGGCGCCGTCGCGGAAGGCGGTGGCCAGGTCGCGGTCCACGTCGCCCAGCAGCTGGCGCAGCGCGTGGCGCGCCTCGGTGGACACGCCCGAGCGCGGCACCGCCACGGGCAGCCGGGGAAGCGGCGGAAGGCGGGAAGCGGCGGTCACGGGTTCGGCGCGGCCTGGCGGATGCGGATGAAGGGCGGCATGGCGCATTGTGGCCCAGCCGGCCGCCGCGTTGCATGGACGCGCGCCGCCCACCCCTGACGAGTGGCCCGGTCCGCCGCGGACCGCGGATGCTAGAGTCGGCCGGCGCATGCCCGGCGGGGCCGCCGCATGCCTGTCGCCACCACGCAAGGGGAAACACGATGCACCTTCGTCGGACCGCCTGGCCCGCGGCGCTCGTCGCGGCCACCTTCCTGCTGGGGAGCGCGCCCGCGTTCGCCGGCTACGCCGTGCCACCGGAGAACCTGCTGAAGGTGCTGAAGGCGCCGCCGCCGCCGGTTCCCAGCGTGGACCCGACCGGCCGGCGCCTGCTGCTCGTCACCAGCCAGACCTACCCGTCGATCGCGCGCGTGGCGCAGCCCTACCTGAAGCTGGCCGGCGTGCGGCTGGAGCCGCGCAACCGCAGCCGCCACGACACCCCGGGCGGCTACGGCATCCCCGCCTGCGCGAGCGACTTCACCCTGGTGGACGTCGCCAGCGGCAAGGAGACCAGGGTGCCGCTGCCGGCCGGCGCCTGCCCCGGCATGGCGCTGTGGTCGCCCGACGGCCGGCGCTTCGCGTTCCAGAACGTCGCCGACGAGTCGGTGGAGCTGTGGATCGGCGACGCCGCCACCGGCCAGGCGCACAAGGTGCCGGGCGTGCGCCTGAACCCGATCTTCGGCAGCACCGTGCAGTGGCTGGGCGGCAGCGGCGCGCTGCTGGTCAAGCTGGTGCCCGCGCGCCAGGGGCCGCCGCCGTCCGACGACGGCGTACCGGCCGGCCCGGACGCGCAGGAATCGCTCGGCGGCAAGGGCGAGAGCAGTACCTACGAGGCGCGCGACACGCTGTCCAGCGCGCTCGACGAGGCGCGCTTCGCCTACTACGGCGCCTCGCAGCTGGCGGTGGTCGACGCCGGCTCCGGCGCGGTGCGCGCGGTCGGCGCGCCCGCGCTGTACGACGAGATCGACGCCGCACCGGACGGCGTGCACGTGCTCACCGCGGCGATCAGGCCGCCGTTCTCGCACGCGGTGACCTACCAGCGCTTCGCCCACGACGTGGCCGTGCTGGACGTGGCGAGCAACGCCGCCACGCCGATCGCCTCGCTGCCGCTGGCCGACCGCGTGCCGGTGCACGGCGTGCCGGAAGGCCCGCGCGAGTTCGACTGGCGCGCCACCGACCCGGCCACGCTGGTATGGGCCGAGGCGCTGGACCGCGGCGACTGGAACGTCGAGGTGCCGGCGCGCGACCGCGTGCTGATGCTCAAGGCGCCGTTCGCCGGCAAGCCGGCGGAGATCGCGCGCACGAAGCAGCGCTTCGTCGGCTTCGACTGGACCGTGCAGCCGGACGTGGCCTTCCTCAACGAGGACGACGAGAACCGCCACTGGCGCCACACCGGCATCGTCGACGTGGACCATCCGCAGCGGCCGGCCAGGGTGCTGTGGGACCTGTCCAGCGACGAGCTGTACGGCGACCCGGGCCTGTTCGTCTACCGCCGCCTGCCCAACGGCGCGACGGTGGTGCGCCAGGACGGCGACGCCGTGTACCTGCGCGGCCAGGGCGCCTCGCCGCGGGGCGACCGCCCGTTCCTCGACAAGCTCGACCTCAAGAGCCTCAGGACCGAGCGCCTGTTCCGCAGCAGCGCCGACGCCTACGACCAGTTCCTCGGCTTCACCGCCGAGCCCGGCCGCTTCCTCACCTGGCACCAGTCGGTGATCGACCCGCCCAACGCCTTCGTGCGCGCGCTCGGCGGGCGCGACGCGGCGGCCGCCCAGGGCGAGGCGCAGTACGCCTCGACCGCGAGCCAGCTCACCCGCGTCGCCGATCCCACGCCGGAAGTGCGGCAGATCAGGAAGCGGCTGGTCACCTACAAGCGCGCCGACGGCGTGGAGCTGTCCTTCACCCTGTACACCCCGCCGGGCTACAAGGAGGGCACGCGCCTGCCGGCGATCCTGTACGCCTACCCCGAGGACTACGCCAGCAGCGCGCAGGCCGGCCAGGTGTCCGGCTCGCAGCAGACCTTCACCCGCCTGCCCTACTACCGGCTGCTGCTGCTGGCCGGCTACGCGATCATCGACAACGCCTCGTTCCCGATCGTGGGCGACCCCAAGACCGCCTACGACACCTACCTGGAGCAGCTGGAGGCCGACGCCAGGGCCGCGGTGGACAAGGCGGTGGCGCTGGGCGTGGTCGACCGCGACCGCATCGGCGTCACCGGCCACAGCCACGGCGCGCTGATGACCGCCAACCTGATCGCGCACACCGACCTGTTCCGCGCCGGCGTGGCCACCAGCGGCTCGTACAACAAGACGCTCACCCCGTTCGGCTTCCAGAACGAGCGCCGCTCGGTGTGGCAGGCGCGCGAGGTGTACCTGAAGGCCTCGCCGTTCTTCTACGCCGACCGGATCAAGCTGCCGCTGCTGCTGGTGCACGGCGAGGACGACGCCAACCCCGGCACCGAGCCGATCCAGTCGCGCAAGCTGTTCCAGGCCATCCGCGGCAACGGCGGCACCACCCGGCTGGTGATGCTGCCGCACGAGCCGCACTGGTACACCGCGCTGGAGTCGAACGAGCAGGTGGTGGCCGAGATGCTGGCCTGGTTCGACCGCTACGTGAAGAACGCGCCGCCGCGCCGGCCGGAGCAGGCGGCGCACTGAAACCGCCGGCGGGCGCGGCGGCCTCCGGCATCGCGGCCGGCGGGCGCTCCCACAGGGCCGTGCCGGCCCTGTGGGAGCGCCCGCCGGCCGCGATCAACCCGACGCGGGACCGCCCCGGCCTCGATGCCATGCCCGTCGAGGCCATGCCCCGGCGCCGGATGGCCGGCGCGGCCTGGCCTGGCCGGAGAAGCCGCGAGGCGATGGAGGAACGGCCAGCGCCGCCTCACGCCCGCCCGCGCTTCGCCCCGCCGGCCTTGCTGGCGCTCTTCCCCGGAAGATTTCGAACCGCCCTCTCAGGCCGCGTCCGGCCAGGGCGTGAGGATCTCGAAGCCGTCGTCGGTGACCGCGATGGTGTGCTCCCACTGCGCCGACAGCGAGTGGTCCTTGGTCACCACCGTCCAGCCGTCGGGCAGCTGCCTGGTCTGCGGCTTGCCGGCGTTGATCATCGGCTCGACGGTGAAGGTCATGCCCTTCTGCAGCACCACGCCGGCGCCCGGCTTGCCGTAGTGCAGCACCTGCGGCTCGTCGTGGTAGACCTTGCCGATGCCGTGGCCGCAGTACTCGCGCACCACCGAGAAGCCCGCCGCCTCGGCGTGCTTCTGGATCGCGTGGCCGACGTCGCCCAGCGTGGCGCCCGGCCGCACCGCGCCGATGCCCTTCATCATCGCCTCGTAGGCGGTGTCCACCAGCCGCTTGGCCAGCACCGACGGGGTGCCGACGAAGTACATGCGGCTGGTGTCGCCGTGCCAGCCGTCCTTGATGACGGTGACGTCGAGGTTGACGATGTCGCCGTCCTTGAGCACCTTGCCGGGGCTGGGGATGCCGTGGCAGACCACGTGGTTGACCGAGGTGCACAGCGTCTTGGGAAAGCCGTTGTAGCCCACGTTGGCGGGGATCGCCTTCTGCACGTGGACGATGTGCTCGTAGGCCAGGCGGTCCAGCTCCTCGGTGGTGACGCCGGGCCTGACGTGCTCCTTGAGCATCGCCAGCACCTCGGCCGCCAGCTGGCCGGCGACGCGCATGCCCTCGAGGTCTTGGGGGGTTTTCAGGGTAATGGCCATGATCTCGCCCAGATGGCGGCGCCGGCGGCCGATTTCCAGCCGGCTTGCCGCCTCGCCGGCGTGCCGGCTACAATTGCATGGTTTTGCAGGTCGCCACGGGCCGTTCCGGCCGCTCCGCGCCCCGCAAATCGAAGCGGGATTGTAACCGCAGGGCGGTACAAACCCAACCAACGCCACACACGCATCGGCACCGCCTTCGGGGTGCCGCGACGGGCCTTCCCCTCGAAACGAGGCGGGGCGCGGAGCGGTCGAAGCCGGGGATGCGTGGAGGTCCCAACCCCCCGGGCCGCCGAAAAAGGCCCACTGCAGGAGTACCACCATGGCTCAAGTCACCATGCGCCAGATGCTCGAGGCTGGCGTGCATTTCGGCCACCAGACCCGCTACTGGAACCCGAAGATGGCCCCGTACATCTTCGGCGCGCGCGGCAAGATCCACATCATCAACCTCGAAAAGACCCTGCCGCTGTTCACCGACGCGATGAACTTCCTGTCGGCGATCGCCTCGAGGCGCGGCACCGTGCTGTTCGTCGGCACCAAGCGCTCCGCCCGCGAGGCGCTGGCCGAGGAGGCCGCCCGCTGCGGCATGCCCTACGTCACCGCGCGCTGGCTCGGCGGCATGCTCACCAACTTCCGCACCGTCAAGCAGTCCGTGTCCAAGCTCAAGGAGCTGGAGGCGGCCGAGACCGACGGCTCGTTCGACAAGCTGGTCAAGCACGAGGTGCTGGCCCTGCGCCGCGAGCGCGCCAAGCTGGAGAACTCGCTGGGCGGCATCAAGGACATGAACCGCCTGCCCGACGCGCTGTTCGTGATCGACATCGGCCACGAGGACATCGCCGTGCAGGAGGCCAAGAAGCTCGGCATCCCGGTGGTCGCGGTGGTCGACACCAACTACAACCCGGAGCTGGTGGACTACGCCATCCCGGGCAACGACGACGCGATCCGCGCGATCCAGCTGTACGCCCGCGCCGCCGCCGACGCCATCCTGGAAGGCAAGGCCGCCGCGCCGGCCGCCGCCCAGGGCGACGCCAACGAGTTCGTCGAGCTGGACGAGGAAGGCAACCCGGTCGCCAAGGACGAGGAGCGCAAGCCCGCCCCGCGCCGCGGCGCCCCGGCCAAGAAGGGCGCCCCGCGCCGCGACGGCGGCCGCGGCGGCCGCGCCCGCGCCGAGTCGGCCGACGCCGCCGAGTAAGCCATTCCGCGCCGCGGCGGCCGCCCCGCCGCCGCGGCGGACCCAAGCATTCGAGGTATCGAGATGAGCAATATTTCCGCCCAGCTGGTGAAGGAACTGCGCGAGCGGTCCGGCGCCGGCATGATGGAGTGCAAGAAGGCGCTGGTCGAGAACAACGGCGACATCGAGGCCGCGATGGAGTGGCTGCGCAAGTCGGGCCTGGCCAAGGCCGACAAGAAGGCCGGCCGCGTCGCCGCCGAGGGCCGCATCGTGGCCGCCCAGGCCGCCGGCAAGGCGGTGCTGGTGGAGGTCAACTGCGAGACCGACTTCGTCACCAAGAACCCCGACTTCGTGAAGTTCAGCGACGCCGTCGCCGACGTCGCGCTGAAGTCCGGCGCCGCCGACGTCAACGCGCTGAAGGCCGCCGCCTACCCGGCCGGCGGCACCGTCGAGGAAGCCGCCAAGGCGCTGGTCGCCACCATCGGCGAGAACATCCAGGTGCGCCGCCTGGCGCGCGTGGAGAACGACGGCGTGATCGGCAGCTACGTCCACGGCGGCCGCATCGGCGTGCTGGTCGCCCTCAAGGGCGGCAGCGAGGAGCTGGCCAAGGGCGTGGCGATGCACGTGGCGGCGATGAGCCCGCAGTACGTGAAGGCCGAGGACGTGCCGGCCGAGTTCCTCGCCAAGGAGAAGGAGATCGCCCTGGCCGCGATGTCGGACAAGGAGAAGAACAAGCCCGCCGACATCCTGGAGAAGATCGTCTCCGGCAAGGTCAACAAGATCGTCTCCGAGGTCACCCTGGTCGGCCAGCCCTACGTGCTGGACACCAACGTCACCGTGGGCGACGCGCTGAAGAAGGAAGGCGCGGACGTGGCCGCGGTGGTGCGCCTGGCCGTCGGCGAAGGCATCGAGAAGGTGGAGGAGGACTTCGCCGCCGAGGTGATGAAGCAGGCGGGCCTGGCGTAAGGCTGGCCCCGACGGGGAGACCGGCCATCCACGGCCGGCCTCCTCGCAAGGGCGCGCTGTCGGTTCGGGATCGCGCGAAAGCAACAAGAAAAAGGCCGCGGGAAACCGCGGCCTTTTTCTTGCCTCTGACCCGTGACCCGTCCTGAAATGAGTTGACACCTTTTCACCCAAGAAAAGGCGCCCTCATGAATTCGAGGATCAAACGCACTCAGCGCGACTACACGCTGGACTTTAAGCTGTCGGTGGTCGAGCAGGTAGAAAAAGGCGAGCTGACCTACAAGCAAGCTCAGGAGCGCTACGGGGTCCAGGGCCGATCGACTGTGCTGGTGTGGCTCCGCAAGCACGGTCGGCAAGACTGGCGAGATGACGCATCATCAACACCCATGCCTACCAAGCCCAGACCGCTGACCCCGGAACAACAGATCAAAGCGCTGCAAGTCCAACTGCATGAAGCCAACGAGAAGGCCCGCCTGTTCGAGGCGGCGCACGTACCAGGCGATCGCCTCGTCGTAGTCGCGCACCATCAGGGCGACGGCGCCGATCGCATGCCGCATGGTCTTCTCCGCAGGCCGAGGGAACCTTGCAGCATACCGCCGCGGCGCCTGACGAAGCACGGCCGCTCGGCTACAATGCGCCGGTTTGCACGCCACAATCCGGAGACCTCATGAGCGACCAGCCCAAGTACCGCCGCATCCTGCTCAAGCTCTCCGGCGAAGCCCTGATGGGCGACGGCGACTACGGCATCGACCCGAAGGTGATCGGCCGCCTGGCCGACGAGATCATCGAGGTGCAGAAGGCCGGCGTGCAGGTCGGCGTGGTGATCGGCGGCGGCAACATCTTCCGCGGCGCGGGCCTGGCCGCCGCCGGCATGGACCGCGTCACCGGCGACCACATGGGCATGCTGGCCACCGTGATGAACGCGCTGGCGATGCAGGACGCGATCGAGAAGCGCGGCGGCTACGCGCGCGTGATGAGCGCGATCCCGATCCACGACGTGGCCGAGGACTACATCCGCCGCCGCGCCATCCGCCACATCGAGAAGGGCCGCATCGTGCTGTTCGCGGCCGGCATCGGCAACCCGTTCTTCACCACCGACTCGGCCGCCGCGCTGCGCGCGGTGGAGATCGGCGCGGACCTGCTGCTGAAGGCCACCAAGGTGGACGGCGTGTACACCGCCGACCCGGCCAAGCACGCCGACGCCAGGCGTTTCGAGCACCTGACCTACGACGAGGTGATCGAGCGCAAGCTGGCGGTGATGGACACCGCCGCGATCGCGCTGTGCCGCGACGACCGCATGCCGATGCGCATCTACGACATGACCGTGCCCGGCAACCTCATGCGCATCATGCGCGGCGAGCCGGTCGGCACCCTGGTCGACGCCGGCTGACCGCGCGGCCCGGCCGGGCCGCGCTGCTATACTCGCCCGCTTGCCAGATCCACCGGGAAACGCCCCATGATCAACGACATCAAGAACGATGCCCAGACGCGCATGGGCAAGAGCATCGACGCGCTCAAGCACGAACTGACCCGCCTGCGCACCGGCCGCGCCAGCACCGCGCTGGTGGAAGGCATCCGGGTGCCCTACTACGGGGCGGAGATGCCGCTGAACCAGGTCGCCTCGGTGTCGCTGGGCGACTCCCGCTCGATCCTGATCACGCCGTTCGAGAAGAACATGGTCGGCCCGATCGAGAAGGCCATCCTCGCCTCGGACATCGGCATCACCCCGAACACCGCCGGCACCACCATCCGCCTGAACATGCCGCCGCTCACCGAGGAGCGCCGCCGCGAGCTGGCCAAGCACGTCGCCCACGAGGGCGAGAACGCCAAGATCGCCATCCGCAACGTGCGCCGCGACGCCATGCAGAAGGTGAAGGACCTGCTCAAGGACAAGCAGATCACCGAGGACGAGGAGCGCCGCGCCGACGACGAGATCCAGAAGCTCACCGACCGCTTCGTCAAGGACGTCGACGCCGTGGTGAAGGCCAAGGAAGAGGAGCTGATGGCCCTGTAGGGACGGGCGCCATCGAGCCTCGCCATGCACCTCCCGGCGCCGCCCGCCCGCGCGATCCCGCGCGGCCCTTCCGCCGCCCTTCCCCGCCGGGGCGGGGAGGCCTGCGCGCGCGCCGGGCGGGGAGCGCCGCGGCGGCGACGGCCCGCCCGCCCGTGCGCCGCGCCCTCGCCGCGGCGGGGAGCCGCGCCGTGAGCGGGCACGCCGGCGCGCGGGTCCCCCGCCACATCGCCATCGTGATGGACGGCAACGGCCGCTGGGCGAAGGCGCGGCACCGCCCGCGCAGCTTCGGCCACAACGCCGGCCGCAAGGCGGTGCGCGAGGTGGTCGAGGGCTGCCTGCGCGAGGGCGTCGAGGCGCTCACCCTGTTCGCCTTCTCCAGCGAGAACTGGCAGCGCCCCGAGGACGAGGTCGGCGCGCTGATGGAGCTGTTCGTCCGCGCGCTGGACAAGGAGGTCGACGAGCTGCACGCGCAGGGCGTGCGCCTGCGCTTCATCGGCCACCTCGACGCCTTCGCCGCGCCGCTGCGCGAGCGCATGCAGGCGGCGATGGCGCGCACCGCGGACGCGCACCGGCTGCAGCTCAACGTCGCGGTGAGCTACGGCGGGCGCTGGGACATCGCGCAGGCCGCGCGCCGGGCCGCGCAGGCCGTCGCGGACGGCGCGCTGCGGCCGGAGCAGGTCGACGAGGCCACGCTGGGCCGCTACCTGTGCCTGGCCGACCAGCCGCCGCTGGACCTGTTCATCCGCACCGGCGGCGAGTGCCGCATCAGCAACTTCCTGCTCTGGCAGGCCGCCTACGCCGAGCTGTACTTCACCGACACCCTGTGGCCCGACTTCGACCAGGCCTGCCTGCGTCGCGCCATCGAGGACTATGCCCGCCGCGAGCGCCGCTTCGGCCGCACCGGCGAGCAGGTCAAGCAGGCCTGACCGAAGGATACCCATGCTGCGACAGCGCATCCTCACCGCCCTGCTGCTGGCGCCGCTGGCGATCCTGCTGATCCTCGCCGCGCCGACCTGGCTGTTCGCGCCGGCGGTCGCGCTGGTGTTCCTGGGCGCCGCCTGGGAATGGAGCCAGCTGTCGGGCGTGCGCGGCGACGCCGCGCGCGGCGCGCTGCTGGCGTTCACCGCCGCGGTGTTCGCGCTGCTGTGGTGCTGGCGCGCCACGGCGCTGTGGCCGGCGCTGATCGCGCTGGGCGTGGCCTGGTGGGGGCTGACCTGCCTGTGGCTGCGCCACTTCGCCTTCGGCGCCGCGCCGACCGCCGAGAATCGCGGCCTCAAGCTGCTGGCGGGCCTGCTGGTGATCGTGCCGGGCTGGGTCGCCGCGACCGCCCTGCACGGCGCCCAGCCGCACGGCCACTGGTGGACCTTCCTGGCGCTGGCCATCGTCTGGGCGGCGGACACCGGCGCCTACTTCAGCGGGCGCCGCTTCGGCCGCCGCAAGCTCGCCCCGAACATCAGCCCGGGCAAGACCTGGGCCGGCGTGTACGGCGCCTTCGCCGCCGGCGCGCTGGTGGCGCTGGCCGGCGGCTGGCTGCTGGGCGTGCGCGACGCGCGCCTGGCCGGCCTGGTGCTGCTGGCCGTGCTCACCGTGGCGGCGTCGATCGTGGGCGACCTGCTGGAGAGCCTGATGAAACGGCACGCCCAGGTGAAGGATTCCGGCACGCTGTTCCCCGGCCACGGCGGCCTGCTGGACCGGCTGGACAGCGTGTTCGCGGCGATGCCGGTGTTCGCCCTCGGCAAGCTGCTGCTCGGCCTATGAACGCTTCCGCGCCACGCCGGGTCGCCGTGCTGGGCGCCACCGGCTCGATCGGCGGCAGCACGCTCGACGTGATCGCGCGCCACCCGGCGCGCTTCCGCGCCAGCGTGCTGGTCGCGCACCGCAACGTGGAGGCGCTGGCCGCGCTGTGCGCGGCGCACCGGCCGGAGCTGGCGGTGATCGCCGACCCGGCGCTGGAGGGCGAGCTGGCCCGCCGCCTCGCCGCCGCCGGCGTGCGCTGCGAGGTCGCCGCCGGCATGGAGGCGATCGCCGCCGCGGCCGCCGGCCCGCTGTGCGACACCGTGGTGGCGGCCATCGTCGGCGCCGCCGGGCTGGATTCCACCCTGGCCGCCGCCCGTGCGGGCAAGCGCCTGCTGCTGGCCAACAAGGAATCCATCGTGATGGCCGGCCCGCTGCTGCTGCAGGCGCTGCGCGAGGGCGGCGGCGAGCTGATCCCGGTGGACTCCGAGCACAACGCGATCTTCCAGTGCCTGCCGGGCGGCCGCCCCGCGCTGGCCGAGGCCGGCGTGCGCCGGCTGATCCTCACCGCCTCCGGCGGCCCGTTCCGCGGCCGCACGCGGGCGGAGCTGGCCACGGTCGGCCCGGACGAGGCCTGCCGGCACCCGAAGTGGTCGATGGGCCGCAAGATCTCGGTCGACTCGGCCACGCTGATGAACAAGGGGCTGGAGGTGATCGAGGCGCACCACCTGTTCGGCGCCCCGCCCGCGCGGATCGAGGTGCTGGTGCACCCGCAGAGCCTGGTGCACTCGCTGGTCGAGTACGCCGACGGCTCGGTGCTGGCGCAGCTGGGCAACCCGGACATGCGCACCGCGCTCGCCCACGCGCTGGCCTGGCCGGAGCGCGTCGAGGCCGGGGTGGCGCCGCTGGACCTGGCGGCCGGCCCGCCGCTGGCCTTCGAGCGGCCGGACCTGGACACCTTCCGCTGCCTGGCGCTGGCCTTCCAGGCGCTGCACGCCGGCGGCGACGCGCCGGCGATCCTGAACGCCGCCAACGAGGTGGCGGTGGAGGCCTTCCTGGCCGGCGCGATTCCGTTCCTGGCCATCGCCGACGTGGTGGAGAGCGTGCTCGCGGAACTGCCGGCGCAGGCCGTGGTCGATGTCCAGACGCTGGTCGCGCGCGACCGGGCCGCCCGCGCGGCCGCCCGCCGCGTGCTCCACGGCGCTTGCTGATAAGCTCTGGATTCCCCGCGGACAGTTTCCGATTGATGACTTCCTTCTTCGGCTCGGTGTTCTGGTTGCTGGTCACGCTCGGCGTGCTGGTGACCTTCCATGAGTTCGGCCACTACTGGGTCGCGCGGCGCTGCGGCGTGAAGGTGCTGCGCTTCTCGGTGGGCTTCGGCAACGCGATCTGGAAGCGCATCGGCCGCGACGGCACCGAGTACTGCATCGCCGCGATCCCGCTCGGCGGCTACGTGAAGATGCTCGACGCCCGCGAGGGCGAGGTCGACCCGGCGCTGGCGGACCAGGAGTTCACCGGCAAGCCGGTGTGGCAGCGCATCGCCATCGTGCTGGCCGGGCCGGGCTTCAACCTGGTCTTCACCGTGCTCGCGCTGTGGCTGATGTTCGTGCTGGGCAAGCCGGACGTCGCCCCGGTGGTCACCGCCGCGCCGCACAGCCTGGCCGCGCAGGCCGGCGTGCGCCCGGGCGACCGCCTGCTGAAGGTGGACGGCAAGGCGGTGAGCGCCTGGAGCGACGCCTACGAGAGCATCGCCATGGCCACGCTGGGCCGCGGCCCGCTGCCGCTCGAGGTGCGCGATCCCGACGGCGGCGTGCGCGACCTGCTGCTGCCGCTGCAGCAGCTGCCCGCCGGCAAGGCGGTGGACGAATACATGGACGCGCTGGGGCTCGACCTGAACCCGCCGCCGCCGGTCGCGGCGGTGGTGACGCCCGGGCAGCCGGCCGCGCTGGCCGGCCTGCGCAGCGGCGACCGCATCGTCAGCGTCAACGGCCAGGCCGTGGCCGACTTCGACGCGCTCAACAAGCTGATCCCGCAGGAGGCGGCCAGGTCGCCCACGCTGCGGATCGTGGTGCAGCGCGGCGGCCAGACCCTGCCCTTCACCGTGCAGGCGCACATGGCCTCGCTGCAGGGCCAGCCGGAGAAATGGCTGATCGGCGTCGGGCCGGCCGAGCGGGAGCCGGCCGTGCGCCGCTACGGGCCGCTGGAGGCCGTCGGCGCCGCGCTGGCGTCCACCCGCGACGGCGTCGCCGCGATGCTCACCATGATCGGCAAGCTGGTCACCGGCGAGGCCTCGACGAAGAACCTGTCCGGCGTGATCGGCATCGCCCAGGCGGCGCAGGTCTCGGCGCAGATGGGGCCGGCCTGGTTCCTCAGCTTCCTGGCGCAGATCTCGCTGTGCCTGGCGGTGCTGAACCTGCTGCCGATCCCGGTTTTGGACGGCGGGCACCTGCTGTACTACCTTATCGAGTTGGTCAAGGGCAGCCCGGTCAGCGAGCGCACCATGATCATCGGGCAGTACATCGGACTGGCCGTGCTGTTCATGCTGATGGGGCTGGCGTTCTACAACGACATCCACCGCACGCTGCTGTCGTGACGCGGCGCGTGCGCGGGATGCGTGGCGAGGCGGGCACGGTCCCGCCCGGCACCCTTGATCTCGGGGCGGCCCATCCGGCCGCCTCGCCGCAATAACCCAACGGAATCGACGATGAAGCGTATCGCCGCCCTGATCCTGCTTGCCTCACTCTCCGCCAACGCGCTGGCCTTCGAGCCGTTCGTCGTTTCCGATATCCGCATCGACGGCCTGAGCCGCAT
Source organism: Fulvimonas soli (assembly GCF_003148905.1). Lineage (GTDB taxonomy): Bacteria > Pseudomonadota > Gammaproteobacteria > Xanthomonadales > Rhodanobacteraceae > Fulvimonas > Fulvimonas soli. The sequence goes on from NZ_QGHC01000003.1 coordinate 152,415, forward strand.
CTCGGCCGGCACGGTGTACAACTACCTGCCGATCAACAAGGGCGACCGGCTCACCAACGAGGCGGCCCAGCGCGCCATCCGCGCGCTGTACAACACCAAGTTCTTCAGCGACGTGGAGCTGGAGCGCGAGGGCGACATCCTGGTCATCAAGGTGGTCGAGCGCCCCTCGATCGCCAAGCTCACCCTGCGCGGCAACAAGGACATCAAGGAGGAGGACCTGCGCAAGGGCCTCAAGGAGATCGGCCTGGCCGAGGGCGAGACCTTCGACCGCCTGTCGCTGGACCGCGTGCAGCAGGAGCTGATCCGCCAGTACTACAACCGCGGCAAGTACAACGTCTCGGTCGACCCGCACGTGACCAACCTCGACCGCAACCGCGTGGCGGTGGACATCGAGATCCGCGAGGGCAAGGTCGCCAAGATCAAGCAGCTCAACATCGTCGGCAACAAGGCCTTCACCGACAAGGAGATCCGCAAGGACTTCGAGTCGGACACCACCAACTGGATGTCCTGGTACTCCAAGGACGACCAGTACTCGCGCGAGAAGCTCTCCGGCGACCTGGAGAAGCTGCAGTCCTACTACATGAACCGCGGCTACGCCGACTTCGGCGTGGACTCCACCCAGGTGACCATCGCGCCGGACAAGCGCGAGATGTACATCGCCGCCAGCATCAAGGAAGGCGAGATCTACACCGTCTCCGACGTGCACCTGCTGGGCGAGCTGATCCTGCCCGAGGACACCCTGCGCAAGCTGGTGTTCATCCGCACCGGCGACACCTTCAACCGCGGCGCCATCGAGGCGAGCAGCGACGCCATCAAGGGCCTGCTGTCCAACATCGGCTACGCCTACGCCAAGGTCACGCCGATCCCGAAGCTGGACAAGGAAAAGCGCACCGTCGACCTCACCCTCTACATCGAGCCGGGCAAGCGCGTGTACGTGCGCCGCGTGGTGTTCCAGGGCAACACCCGCACCGAGGACGACGTGCTGCGCCGCGAGATGCGCCAGCTCGAGGGCTCCTACTACAACCAGGCGGCGATCGACCGCTCGAAGATCCGCCTGCAGCAGAAGGGCTACTTCAAGAAGGTCGACATCGACAAGCAGCTGGTGCCGGGCACCGACGACAAGGTGGACGTCACCGTGAAGGTGGAGGAGCAGTCCGCCGGCAGCCTGATGTTCGGCATCGGCTACTCGCAGTACTCGGGCATCATCCTGTCCGCCTCGGTGTCGCAGAACAACTTCCTCGGCACCGGCGACAGCTTCAGCGTGGGCGCCGAGCGCAGCGACTACTACACCCGCATCAACGCCAGCTACTACAACCCGTACCTCACCGACAACGGCGTGGGCATCGGCTACACCGCCACCTACACCAAGACCGACTACGGCGACACCGACTTCGCCAACTACGAGACCAGCACCAAGGCGTTCTCCAGCTACCTGGGCATCCCGCTCACCGACTTCAGCAGCATGCGCGTGGGCCTGGGCCTGTCCAGCAACAAGGTGGTGTCGATCGAGGGCTACACGCCGCAGGCGCTGCTGGACTACCAGCACGCGCTGGGCCACTACACCGAGCACGCCTGGACCGGCACGCTGGGCTGGAGCCGCGACACCCGCAACAGCTACTGGGCGGCCACCCGCGGCGGCCTGCTGTCGGCCAACCTCGACGTCGCCCTGCCCGGCTCCACCGTGCAGTACTGGAAGCTGTACACCGAGGCCAACCACTACTGGCCGGTCGGCGGCGGCTTCGTGCTGTACCTGGACGGCCAGGTGGGCATGGGCAAGACCTACGGCAACCAGACCTACGACGCCACCTTCGGCGAGTACAAGGCCGGCGAGAAGATCGACTTCCCGTTCTGGCAGAACTACTACTCCGGCGGCGTGCGCGACGTGCGCGGCTTCCAGGACAACACCCTGGGCCCGCGCCTGTGCGCCGGCGTGAACTCCGACGGCACGCCGATCCAGCCGGACAAGCGCGGCTACTGCAACGGCAGCTACTACAACTATGCCCAGCCGATCGGCGGCGCATTCAAGGTGCTGGGCACGGCGCAGCTGTTCCTGCCGCTGCCGTTCCTCAAGGACGTCAACACCGCGCGCGTCTCGCTGTTCGTCGACGTCGGCAACGCCTACAAGGACTACAACAGCTTCGAGGCGAAGGACCTGCGCGCCTCCACCGGCATCGCGCTGCAGTGGCAGGCGCCGATCGGCCCGCTGATCATCAGCTTCGCCACGCCGATCCGCTCCAAGGACGAGGACAAGCACTACGAGGAGCGCATCCAGTTCACCTTCGGCAGCCAGTTCTGAGGCCGGCCGGCCGGAGCTGCCTTCGCGGCCGGAGGCCGCTCCCACAGGGCGGCACATGGAGTTCCACACGGAGAGCGCGGCCCAGCCGCGCTCTCCGCGTTTCGGGGGCCGCGCCGGACAGGAGCGGCCCGGGCCATTACAATTGGCCGCCCTGCCGGGAGCCCGCATGAGCGCAGACAACTACACCGTGGCCGAACTGGCCGAACGCTTCGGCCTCGCCTTCCACGGCGACGGCGGCCGCGTGATCGGCGGCGTGGGCACGCTGGCCGGCGCCGGGCCCGGCCAGCTGAGCTTCCTGTCCAACAGCAGGTACGCCGCGCAGCTGGCCGCCACCCGCGCCGGCGTGGTGGTGCTGCGCGAGGCCGACCTGCCCGCCTGCCCCACCGCCGCGCTGGTCGCGCCCGACCCCTACGTGGCCTACGCGAAGATCGCCGCGCTGTTCGAGCGCCTGCCGGCCGCCGCGCCGGGCGTGCACCCGAGCGCGGTGGTCGCGCCCACGGCGCGCATCGGCGAGGGCGCCAGCATCGGCCCGTGCTGCGTGGTCGAGGACGGCGCGGAGATCGGCGCGGGCGCGGTGCTCGGCCCGCACTGCATCGTCGGCGCCGGCTGCACGGTCGGCGCGCAGTCGCGGCTGGTGGCGCGCGTCACGCTGGTCACGCGGGTGACGCTGGGCCGGCGCGTGCTGGTGCACCCGGGCGCGGTGATCGGCTCGGACGGCTTCGGCCTCGCCTTCGAGCGCGACCACTGGGTGAAGATCCCGCAGCTCGGCGGCGTGCGCATCGGCGACGACTGCGAGATCGGCGCCAACACCACCATCGACCGCGGTGCGCTGGAGGACACCGTGCTGGAGGAGGACGTGCGGCTGGACAACCAGATCCAGATCGCCCACAACGTCCACATCGGCGCGCACAGCGCGCTGGCCGGCTGCGCCGCGGTGGCCGGCAGCGCGAAGATCGGCCGCTACTGCATGATCGGCGGCAACGCCGGCGTGCTGGGCCATCTGGAGGTGGCCGACCGGGTTACCATTACCGCCAAGAGCCTGGTCACGCATTCGATCCGCGAGCCCGGCGAGTATTCCTCGGGCACCCCGCTGCAGGACAACCGCACCTGGCGCAGGAACGCCGCCCGCTTCAAGCACCTGGACGAGTACGCGCGCCGGATCGCGGCGCTGGAGAAGGACAGCAACGATGAGTGACAACACCCCGGCCCTCGGCCTGCCGGTGAACGTGGAGCAGATCCAGCAGCTCCTGCCGCACCGCTACCCGTTCCTGCTGGTCGACCGCGTGGTCGAGCTGGTGCCGGACGAGCGCGTGGTGGCGCTGAAGAACGTCACCATCAACGAGCCGTTCTTCCAGGGCCACTTCCCCGGCCACCCGGTGATGCCGGGCGTGCTGATCGTGGAGGCGATGGCGCAGGCCGCCGGCCTGCTCACCCAGATCAGCAGCCGCCTCAAGGGCGACAAGGGCAGCCCGCTGTTCTACCTGGCCAAGGTGGACAACGCGCGCTTCACCGCGCCGGTGGTGCCGGGCGACCAGCTGCGGCTGGAGGTCTCGCTCAAGCGCCTGATGCGCGGCATGGGCCTGTTCGCCGCGCGCACCGTGGTGGACGGCCGCGAGGTGGCCAGCTGCGAGCTGATGTGCGCGGCCAGGAGCGACAAATGATCCATCCCACCGCGCAGGTCGATCCTTCCGCCGTCATCGGCGCCAGCGTCAGCGTCGGCGCCTACAGCGTGATCGGCGCCGACGTGGAGATCGGCGAGGGCACGGTGGTCGGCCCGCACGTGGTGATCGAGGGGCCGACCCGGATCGGCCGCGACAACCGCATCAACCAGTTCGCCGCGCTCGGCGGCGCGCCGCAGGACAAGAAGTGGAAGGGCGAGCGCACCGAGCTGGTGGTCGGCGACCGCAACATCTTCCGCGAGTTCGTCACCGTGCACCGCGGCACCGGCGACGGCGGCGGCGTGACCCGCATCGGCAGCGACAACTGGTTCCTCGCCTACGTGCACATCGCGCACGACTGCCAGGTCGGCAACCACACGGTGTTCTCCAACTACTCGGCGCTGGCCGGGCACGTGGAGATCGGCGACTGGGTGATCCTGTCCGGCTTCTCCGGCGTGCACCAGTTCTGCAAGGTCGGCGCGCACGCCTTCATCGGCATGGGCTGCCTGGTCGGCGCCGACGTGCCGCCGTTCGTGACGATGGCCAACGAGCAGCGCGGCCGCCCGCGCGGCATCAACAGCGAGGGCCTGAAGCGCCGCGGCTTCGAGCCCGCGCGCATCGCCGCGATCAAGCGCGCCTACCGCACGCTGTACATGGGCGGCCTGCCGCTGGCCGAGGCGCGCGAGCAGCTCGCCGCGCAGGCGCAGGACAGCGACGACGTGAAGGCGCTGCTGGACTTCATCGACCGCAGCGAGCGCGCGTTGGCGCGTTGAACGGGGAACGGGGAACGGGGAACGGGGAACGGGGAACGGGGAACGGGGGAGCATTCCGCCGCCTGTGTCCCGACGCCATCTCCAGGGCACGGATTTCGTTGCACCACCGCTCGGTCGACGGCGCCAACCGCCGCCTCTGGCGGTTCCGGCCGCCGGCGAGCGGGCGTGCGCACGGCGGCGCAGGCCTGCGAGACGGCCCGCACGGCAACCCTGCACATGCGGTCCGCGATCGCTCGCGCTCCGCGCGTTACACTCCCGCCCCATGAGTTCCTCCGCCCCCCTGTCGGCCGCTTCGGGAGCCGTCCCCGCTTCCCCGCATCCACGGTCCGGCGCGCCGCTGATCGCCCTGATCGCCGGCGAAGACTCCGGCGACCAGCTCGGCGCCGACCTGGTCGCCGCGCTGCGCGCGCGCCATCCGCAGGCGCGCTTCGTCGGCATCGGCGGCGCGCGCATGCAGGCACGGGGCTTCGAGTCCTGGTACGACATCCGCGAGCTGTCGCTGTTCGGCCTGGCCGAGGTGGTGGCGCACCTGCCGCGGTTGCTGCGCCTGCGCAGGGAGCTCGTCGCGCGGCTGGTCGCGGCGAAGCCCGACGTGGTGGTCGGCATCGACGCACCCGACTTCAACCTCGGCGTCGAGCAGCGCCTCAGGCGCGCCGGCCTGCGCACCGTGCACTACGTCAGCCCATCGGTGTGGGCGTGGCGCGAGAACCGCGCGGAGAAGATCGGCCGCTCGGCCGCGCGCGTGCTGTGCCTGTTCCCGATGGAGCCGCCGATCTACGCGCGCCACGGCGTGGACGCGCGCTTCGTCGGCCATCCGCTGGCCGACCGCTTCCCGCTGGTGTCCGACCGCGCCGCCGCGCGCGAGGCGCTGGGCCTGCCGCAGGACGCGCCGGTGCTGGCCGTGCTGCCGGGCAGCCGTTCGTCCGAGCTGGCGCGGCTGGGCGGGCCCTTCCTCGCCGCCGCGAAGAAAGTCGCCGCCGCCCTGCCCGGCCTGCGCGTGGCGATCCCGGCGGCCAACGCGCGGATGCACGCGCGCCTGCAGGCGCTGCTGGCTGGCTGGCCGGCGGACCTGGCCCCGCCGCTGCTGCTGGACGGCCGCGCGCACGAGGCGATGCAGGCCGCCGACGTCGTGCTGCTCGCCTCCGGCACCGCCACGCTGGAGGCGATGCTGGCCAAGCGGCCGATGGTGGTGGGCTACCGCGTCTCGCCGGTCAGCTACCGCATCGCGCGCGCGCTTCGCATGCTCAGGACCGACGTCTACGCGCTGCCCAACATCCTCGCCCGCGCCTGCGGCCTGGGCGAGCGCGCGCTGCTGGCGCCGGAGCTGATGCAGGACGACTGCACCGCCGGCAAGCTGGCCGGGGCGACGCTGGCGCTGTTCCGCGACAGCGAGCGGCGCGGCCATATCGTCGCCGCGTTCGAGCAGCTGCACCGCGCGCTGCGCGCGGACCTGTCCGGCAGCGCCGCCGACGCGGCCGCCGCGGCGATCGGCGAACTGATGGAGGGCGGCCATGCGCAGGCGTGAACACGAAGCCGCCGAGGTCCGCCCTCTCCCCGCCGGGGAGAGGGCCGGGGTGAGGGGCCGCACTGGCGACACGCCCACGATGGAAGCCAGGGAAAAGCCTGCCAAGGCCGGCGCCACCGCGAGCCCCGCCCCCTCGCCCCAGCCCTCTCCCCGCGGGGGAGAGGGCGTCAGGGTGGCGCGGCTGGTGGCGGGCGTGGACGAGGCCGGCCGCGGGCCGCTCGCCGGCCCGGTGGCGGTGGCCGCGGTGATCCTCGACCCGCGCCGGCCGATCCGCGGGCTGGACGACTCCAAGAAGCTCAGCGAGGCCCGCCGCGAAACGCTCCACGCGCGCATCGTCGAGCGCGCGCTGGCCTGGCACGTGGTGCTGGTCGAGGTGGAGGAGATCGACCGCATCAACATCCTGCAGGCCACCCTGGTCGGCATGAGCCGCGCGCTGGCCGGCCTGTCCCCCGGCGCGCACGAGGCGCTGGTCGACGGCGACCGGCTGCCGCGCGACCTGCCCTGCCCCGGCCGCGCCATCATCGGCGGCGACGGCTCCGAACCGGCCATCAGCGCCGCCTCGATCCTCGCCAAGGTCACCCGCGACCGCCACATGGCCATGCTGGACGCGCTGCACCCCGGCTACGGCTTCGCCGCGCACAAGGGCTACTCGACGCCGGAGCACCTGGCCGCGCTGCGGCGGCTGGGGCCGTGCCCGCACCACCGCCGCAGCTTCGCGCCGGTGAAGCTGCTGCTGGACCAGGGCGTGCTGTTCTGATCACGCCGCCCCGGGCTATGCTGCGGCCCACGGGGGGAATCCACCATGACGAAGCCGATCCGGGGCGCGCTGGCCGCGCTGTTGTCGCTGGGCATCGCATGCGCGCACGCCGCCGCGGGCGACGCGCCGCCCGACTACCTGGGCACCCTGCGCGACGGCACGCCGGTCCACGCGCAGCAGTTCCAGGGCAAGGTGGTGGTGGTCACCTTCTGGGCCACCTGGTGCGGCTACTGCATGAAGGAGCTGCCGGTGCTGGCCAACATCCAGCGCCTCGCCGGCGCCGCGCGCCTGCAGGTGGTGGCGATCAGCCACGACGAGGAACGCAGCACCTACGTGCAGGTGGCGCGCCAGCTGAAGGACCTGGGCCTGGTGCTCGCCTACGACGGCGACAAGAAGGCCGCCGCGGCCTTCGGCGTCAACGGCATCCCGCACATGGTGATGATCGGCCGCGACGGCCGCATCGCCCACGTGCACGTGGGCTACGACCAGGACATGCTGCCCACCATCGCCGACGAGCTGAACGCCCTGCTGGCGGCGCCGGCCGCGTCGTCCGCCACGCCCTAGCGGCCCGCCACGCATGCATCGCCGGGGCCAAGCACGGCGGCCCATCCCATGGCTGTCGGCCCGGGCGCGGCCGCGCCCGGCGGCGTAAAATCCGCCCTGCCCGTGGAGCCGGCGGCCCGCGCAGGCAACCTTTCCGCGCGCCGCCGCATCCATGTCGGGCAGGAAGGATGCGGCGCCGCCCGCCACGCGCCGGCGCCGCCCCGCGGCAGGACGCCGACGCCGTTCGCCCAGGCATCGCGCCTCACCCGAGGCAGGAGGCTTGCCATGATGCTGCCCACGCGCCCCGAACCGCCGCACGCGGTTGTCCCGACCCCGCCCGCGCGCGCCCTGACCGACGCCCCCGCCGCGCAGGACGCGGACGCCCACCTCGACTACGACCTGCATCCGCTGCGGGTGCACGCCTTCGGGCACTACATCGAGCCGCCGAGCGGCGGGGAGCGCTTCCGGGTGGGCTAGCCGCGCGCGTCCGCGGGACGGCGCGCCGCGCCGCCCCGCGGACCGCCGCGCTTGTCAATCTTGCCGGTTCGGGAGCGCACGGTTAGCCTTCCCCGACTCACCCCGTGAGCCGCATGCCCGCCCGCTTCGTCCACCTGCACCTGCACAGCGAGTACTCGCTGGTCGATTCGACCATCCGCATCAAGGCGCTGGTCGACGCCTGCGTGCGCCTGGGCCTGCCGGCGGCGGCGCTCACCGACGAGAGCAACATGTTCGCGCTGGTGAAGTTCTACAAGGCGTGCAGCGCGGCCGGCATCAAGCCGATCGGCGGCTGCGACCTGTGGATCAGCGCGCCGGACGACCCGCGCCCGTGGCGGCTCACCGTGCTGTGCCAGAACCGCGAGGGCTACCTCAACCTGTCGCGGCTGGTCTCGCGCGCCTGGCGCGAGGGCCAGCACGGCGGCCGCGCGCTGGTCGACGCGGCCTGGCTGGACGCGGACGGCGGCGCCGGCCTGATCGCCCTGCTCGGCCGCGAGAGCGAGGTGGCGCGGCTGGCGCTGAACCAGGGCCACGACGCCGCGCTGGCGAAGCTGCGGCCGCTGGCGCGGCTGTTCCCCGACCGCCTGTACCTGGAGCTCACCCGCTGCCACCGCGAGGGCGAGGAAGCCTGGAACGCCGCCGCGCTCGCGCTCGCCGCCGCGCTGGACCTGCCGGTGATCGCCAGCAACGACGTGCGCTTCCTGAAGCAGGAGGACTTCGAGGCGCACGAGGCGCGCGTGTGCATCCACCAGGGCCGCGTGCTGGCCGATCCCAAGCGCCCGCGCGAGTACAGCGATCAGCAGTACCTGAAGTCGCCGGAGGAGATGGCCGCGCTGTTCGCCGACCTCCCCGAGGCGCTGGAGAACGCCGTCGAGCTGGCCAAGCGCTGCAACCTGGAGCTCTCCTTCGGCACCTACTACCTGCCCGAGTTCCCGGTGCCGGCAGGCCACGACCTGGCCAGCTACATCCGCGAGACCGCGCGCAACGGCCTGAAGCAGCGCCTGGCCGCCGCGCCGATGGCGCCCGGCCGCACGCCGGCCGACTACGAGCAGCGGCTGGAGCGCGAGCTGGACGTCATCGTCGAGATGGGCTTCCCCGGCTACTTCCTGATCGTGGCGGACTTCATCAACTGGGCCAAGCAGAACGGCATCCCGGTCGGTCCCGGCCGCGGCTCGGGCGCGGGCTCGCTGGTGGCCTGGGTGCTCAGGATCACCGACCTGGACCCGCTGCAGTTCGACCTGCTGTTCGAGCGCTTCCTCAATCCCGAGCGCGTGTCGATGCCGGACTTCGACATCGACTTCTGCATGGACCGCCGCGACGAGGTGATCGACTACGTGGCGCGCAAGTACGGCCGCGACCACGTCAGCCAGATCATCACCTACGGCTCGATGGCGGCCAAGGCAGTGCTGCGCGACTCCGGCCGCGTGCTCGGCATGGGCTACAACGCGGTCGACCGCATCGCCAAGCTGATCCCCGCTCGCCCGCTCGACCTCACCCTGTCCGACGCGCTGGGCCGCAGCGAGAAGTCGAAGAAGGAGCCCGAGCGCGTCGTCCGGGAGTTCTGCGAGCTCTACGAGCAGGACGAGGACGAGGCGCGCCCGCTGATCGACCTGGCGCTGAAGCTGGAGAACCTCACCCGCAACGCCGGCAAGCACGCCGGCGGCGTGGTGATCGCGCCCAAGCCGCTCACCGAGTTCGCGCCGCTGTACTGCGAGCCGGGCGGCACCGGCGTGGTGACGCAGTACGACAAGGACGACGTGGAGGCGGTCGGCCTGGTGAAGTTCGACTTCCTCGGCCTGCGCACGCTGACCATCATCGACTGGGCGGTGAAGGCGATCAACGCGCGCCGCGCCAGAGCCGGCGAGGCGCCGCTGGACATCGCCGCGCTGCCGCTGGACGACCCGGCGCCCTACGAGCTGCTGAAGAAGGCGCAGACCGTCGCCGTGTTCCAGCTCGAGTCCACCGGCATGCAGCGCATGCTCAAGGACGCCAGGCCCGACCGCTTCGAGGACATCATCGCGCTGGTGGCGCTGTACCGCCCCGGCCCGATGGACCTGATCCCCAGCTTCGTGGCGCGCAAGCACGGCCGCGAGGAAGTGGAGTACCCCGACCCGCGCGTCGAGCCGATCCTGAAAGAGACCTACGGCATCATGGTCTACCAGGAGCAGGTGATGCAGATGGCGCAGATCGTGGGCGGCTACACGCTCGGCGGCGCCGACCTGCTGCGCCGCGCGATGGGCAAGAAGAAGCCCGAGGAGATGGTCAAGCACCGCGCGATCTTCCGCGAGGGCGCGGCCAGGGACGGGCTGTCGGCGGAGAAGGCCGACCAGATCTTCGACCTGATGGAGAAGTTCGCCGGCTACGGCTTCAACAAGTCGCACGCCGCCGCCTACGCGCTGGTGTCCTACCAGACCGCCTGGCTGAAGGCGCACTACCCGGCCGAGTTCATGGCCGCGACGATCTCCTCGGACATGGACAACACCGACAAGGTGGTGACCTTCCTGGAGGAATCGAAGGCGATCGGCCTGACCGTGCTGCCGCCGGACGCCAACGCCTCGGAGTACATGTTCGTCGCGGTCGAGCCGAAGGTGATCCGCTACGGCCTGGGCGCGATCAAGGGCGTGGGCCAGGGCGCCTGCGAGGCGATCGTCGAGGAGCGCCGCCGGAACGGCGCGTACAAGGACCTGGCCGACTTCTGCCGCCGCGTCGACCCGACCAAGCTCAACCGGCGCGTGCTGGAGGCGCTGATCCTCTCCGGCGCGCTGGACGCGCTGGCGCCCACCCGCGCCAGCCTGATGCTGCAGCTGCCCGACGCGATCAAGGCCGCCGAGCAGCACCTGCGCGACCGCGAGTCCGGCCAGAACGACATGTTCGGCGCGCTCGCCGGCGGCGCCGCGCCGGTCGTCCACGTGGAGCTGCCCACCGCGCCCGAGTGGCCGCTGGAGCAGAAGCTGCAGGGCGAGCGCGACACGCTCGGCCACTACCTCTCCGGCCATCCCACCGACCCGTGGCGCGAGGAGCTGGCCCAGCTCGCCACCTGCCCGCTCGGCGAGATTCCCGCGCGCTACCAGCCGCCGCGCCCGCGCAAGGGCGACGGCGAGGAGAACCGCTTCCGCCGCGGCCCCGACACGCCGTGGACGGTGGCCGGCATGGTCGTCGCGGTGCGCAAGCGCGGCGACAGCGACGCCTTCGTGCGGCTGGAGGACGGCAGCGGCGTCATCGAGGTGAGCTTCTTCGGCGAGCTGTACCAGCAGGCGGCGCCGCTGCTGGTGCGCGACGAGCTGCTGGTGGTCGAGGGTGGCCTGCGCATCGACGAGTTCTCCGGCGGCGGCTTCCAGCTGCGCGCGCGCGGCGCGATGACCCTGGCCGACGCCTGCCGCCGCTACGCGCGCGCGCTGCAGCTCAAGCTCAACGGCGTCGACCCCGGCTTCGCGGCCCAGCTCAAGCAGGCGCTGGCCGGCTACCGCGGCGGCCGCGCCACGGTGACCCTGCACGGCTACCACAACCGCGTCGCCCAGGCCGACCTGGAGCTGGGCAAGGACTGGCAGATCAACGCCGTCCCCGAGCTGCTGCGCAGCGTGCGCGCGCTGCCCGGGGTGGAGGCGGCGCGGCTGCGCATCGTCAAGAACGAAGGCTGAGGCCGCCCGCTCCCCGAAGCGCGGGGCGCCTCCGCGCCCTCCCCCCCCGGGGAGAGGGCCGGGGCGAGGGGCCACGCCGCGAAGGCGCCCCCGAGACCGGCTCTGCATGAAACGCCATGGCAAGCCCTTTCCCCTCACCTCACTCCTCTCCCCGCAGGGGAGAGGAAGCGCACGCTCGCAGCGCCACGCCAGCCCGGTTTCCCGCTTGACGGAAATCCCCATCCGCGGCCCCTCCCGCACCCCATACGCCTCCGTTCCCGCCGTTCCGCGGGGCCCGGTATACTGCCCCGCTTCCGCGCCATGAACCGCAGCGAATGAATCCGAACTTCCTCGATTTCGAACAGCCCATCGCCGAACTGGAAGGGAAGATCGAAGAACTGCGCCATGCCAGCCATGGCCAGGCGTTCAACATCGACGAGGAAGTCGGCCGGCTGCGCGAGAAGCTCAAGCTCAAGACCGCGGAGATCTTCCGCAACCTCAACTCCTGGCAGGTCACCCAGCTCTCGCGCCACCCGGCGCGGCCGTACACGCTCGACTACGTCGGCGTGATCTGCGAGGAGTTCCACGAGCTGGCCGGCGACCGCGCCTACGCCGACGACGCCGCCATCGTGGGCGGGCTGGGCCGCATCAACGGCCGCGCCGTGGTCATCATCGGCCACCAGAAGGGCCGCGACACCAAGACCAAGGTGCGCCGCAACTTCGGCATGCCGCGCCCGGAGGGCTACCGCAAGGCGCTGCGCCTGATGAAGCTGGCCGAGCGCTTCGGCCTGCCGCTCGTCACCCTGATCGACACGCCCGGCGCCTATCCCGGCGTGGGCGCCGAGGAGCGCGGCCAGAGCGAGGCGATCGCGCGCAACCTGCTGGAGATGGCCGGGCTGAAGGTGCCGATCGTCTGCACCGTGATCGGCGAGGGCGGCTCCGGCGGCGCGCTGGCGATCGGCGTGGGCGACCGCGTGAACATGCTGCAGTACGCCACCTACTCGGTGATCTCGCCCGAGGGCTGCGCCTCGATCCTGTGGAAGAGCGCCGAGAAGGCGCGCGACGCCGCCGAGGCGCTGGGCCTCACCGCGCCGCGCCTGCTGGAGCTGGGCCTGATCGACAAGGTGATCCGCGAGCCGCTGGGCGGCGCGCACCGCAACCCGCGCTCGATGGCGATCCGCCTGAAGGCGGTGCTGCTCAACCAGCTCGACGAGCTGGAGGCGATGCCGGTGCAGGACCTGCTGGAGCGGCGCTACCGCCGCCTGCGCGGCTACGGCGCGTACCAGGAGTAGCCCCGCGCGCCTGCATGGCGCGGGCGGCCTGCGCTAGATTCCTTCGCCGGAAGCCGCCGCGCGAGGAACGCCCTTGAACCCGCTCACGCCCCTCTTCGCCGCCCTGCTGGCCGCTGCCGCGGCGGCCCCGGCCGCAGGGCCGGCGATCCGTTCGCAGGCCGAGCTCGACCGCTACCTGCGCGACACGCCCCTCGAACGCACGCCGCTCGCGCCGCTGTCGCCGGGCGGCCGCAGGCGGTTCCTCGCCGAACTGGGCTGGGGCCGCGGCGGCCTGGGCTCGGTTCCCTTCGACGACATCGACAACGAGCTGACCCACGCGCAGGCGGTCCGCCTGCTGGCGCTGTTCGACGCGCAGGCCTACGCGCGGGGACTGGGCCTGGCGCCGGCCGAACGCGCGCGCCGCGAAACCGAGCGCGCCGAGGACGCCAGGGCGCGCGGCTGCGCCGCCGGAAGCTGCCCGGAAAGCGCGATCGAGCAGCGCTTCGATGCCTTGGTGCTGCAACGGCCCGACCCCGCGATGCCCGACGCCGGGCGGCGCGCCGCGATCGGCCGGCGCTACGACCGCCTGTTCGCGGGCCTGCAGCATCCCGCCAGCCTGCGCCAGGTGAGCAAGCCCGACCTGCGCCTGCTGAAACGGGCGGCCGAACGCGCGGCGGCCGAAGCGCCCGACGCCGCGCGCATCGCCGACCTGCGGGCCGACCTGGCGGAGCTGCAGCGCCGCCGCATGATCGGCGACGGCGACTACGCCGGCCTCTACCGGGTGCTGGTCGCCAGCCGCCGGCTCGACGAGGCCACGGCGCTGGCGCGGCAGCGCCCCGGCATGCAGGTCGACGCCGTCCCGGCCATGCCGCCGACGCCCGCGCCGCCGCAGGGACAGCCGACCGCGCTGCGGGTGGACGCCTCGGGCCGGCACATGCGCCGGCAGGCCTTCGACCTGTCCGGCCCGTGGCGCATCGTGGTGGTCGCCGCCTGCCATTTCTCCGAAGACGCCGCGCGCGACATCGTGGCGGACGCCCGGCTGCGCCCGCTGTTCGCCGAACGGGCGATCTGGCTGGCCAGCCAGGGCACCTCCTTCGCGGCCGCCGCCGAGTGGAACCGCCGCTTCCCCGACCAGCCCATCAACATCGCCTGGCAGGACAGCGAGTGGCCGATGCTGGACGACTGGGGCATGCCCACCTTCTACGTGTTCCGGCAGGGCCGGCTGGTGGACAGGTGGAGCGGCCACGACATGGACCTGCTGCGCGCCCACCTGCGCCGGGACGGCCTGCTGCGCTGAGCGGCGCGCTACCATCGCCGCACCGCCTCTGCCGCCGGGAAGTCCGCCATGGCCAACGACACCACCGCCAAGCTGGCCGTCCTGATCGACGCCGACAACGCGCAGCCCTCGCTGGCCGAGGGGCTGCTGGCCGAGGTCGCCAAGTACGGCACCGCGCACGTCAAGCGCGCCTACGGCGACTGGACCGGCAACCACCTGAAGGGCTGGAAGGACCAGCTGCTCACCCAGTCGATCCAGCCGATCCAGCAGTTCGGCTACACCAGCGGCAAGAACGCCACCGACTCGGCGATGATCATCGACGCGATGGACCTGCTCTACTCCGGCCGCTTCGACGGCTTCTGCATCGTCTCCAGCGACAGCGACTTCACCCGGCTGGCCGCGCGCATCCGCGAGTCCGGGCTGATCGTGTACGGCTTCGGCGAGCGCAAGACGCCCGAACCCTTCGTCGCCGCCTGCGACAAGTTCATCTACACCGAGGTGCTGGCGCAGCCCGCCGAGGAAAGCCGGGAAAAGGCGGCCGAGGGAGGCCGCGAGAAAGCCATCGAGCCGCCCCGGCGGCTCTCCGCCCAGGAACTGCGCCAGGACGCCCGCCTGCTGAACCTGCTGCGCAACGCCATCGCCGACGCCGAGGACGACGGCGGCTGGGCCGCCCTGGGGGCGATCGGGAACATCCTCAGCAAGCGCGCGCCCAACTTCGACTCGCGCAACTACGGCTACGCCAAGCTCAGCGGACTGATCGCCGCCATCGGGCTGTTCGACACGGAAGAGCGCCAGGTGGGCAACGGCAAGCACATCTACGTGCGCAACAAGAAGAAACCCGCGCCCCGTGAGCCGTCCTGACGCGCTGCCCGCGCTGCTGCGCCGCGCCCTGCGCGACGACGCGGACGGCGGCGCGCTCTGCGCCGCCTACAGCGGCGGCGCCGACTCCACCGCCCTGCTGCACGCGCTGGCCGCGCTGCCCGAGGCGCGCGCGCGCGGCCTGCGCGCGCTGCACGTGGACCACGGCCTGCACGCGGACAGCGCCGCGTGGGCGGCGCATTGCGCGGATTTCTGCCGCGCGCTGGACGTCCCCTGCACGGTCGCGCGCGTCGCGGTCGCGCGCGACGCCGGCCTCGGCCCGGAGGCCGCCGCGCGGCACGCGCGCTACGCCGCCTTCGCCGACGCGCTGGGCGGCGGCGAGCGGCTGCTGCTCGCCCACCACCGCGACGACCAGGTGGAGACGGTGCTGCTCAAGCTGCTGCGCGGCGCCGGCCCGGAGGGCCTGGGCGGCATGCGCGCGCGGCGCCCGCTCGGCCGCGGCGCGCTGTGGCGGCCGCTGCTGGAGCTGCCGCGCGAGGCGCTGCGCGCCTACGCCGCCGCGCACGGGCTGCCCTGCATCGACGACCCTTCCAACGCCGACGTCCGCCTCGCGCGCAACCGCCTGCGCCACGAGATCCTGCCGCGGCTGACCGCGCACTGGCCGCAGGCGGCCGACTCCATCGCGCACAGCGCCGCGCTGTGCCGCGCCGCCGCCGACGCGCTGCGGCAGGAATGGCAGGCCGCGCTCGGGACGCTGCGCGACGCCGCCACCGGCAGCCTGGACGCCGCGGGCTGGCTGGCCCTGCCCCCCGCACTGCGCGAGCCGCTGCTCGACCACTGGCTGCACGCGCAGGGCGTGCCGGCGCCCACATGGGCGCAGCGCCGGCAGATCGAGCGGCAGTGCGCGGCGCGGCCCGGCCAGCTGCCGTGCATCCGCTGGCCGGGTGCCGAGCTGCACGTCTGGAAAGGCCGCCTGTGGGCGCGCAGGCCCGCGCCCGCCGTCGATCCCGGCTGGAGCGCCGCCTGGACCGGCGAACCGCTGCCGCTGCCCGACGGCGGCGAGCTGCGGCTGGAACCGCCCGCGCGCCTCGCCGCGCCGCTCGCCGTGCGCCTGCGCCGCGGCGGCGAGCGCATCCGCCCCGCGGGCGACCGCCACACGCGCGAGCTGCGCGACCTGTTCCAGCAGGCCGCGCTGCCGCCGTGGCGGCGCGCCGCCTGCCCGCTGCTCTACGAGGGCGACGAGCTGATTGCCGTCGCCGGCCACTGGCTGAGCGAGCGCGCCGAGGCGATCTTCCACGCCGCCGGCGCCCGGCCGCGCTGGCGTCCGGGCCGCTGACGCCCGTATCAGGCCTCGTTCTCCAGCGGCAGGGCCGCCGCCGGCGCGGCGGCCGCGCCCGTCACCCGGCGGTTGACGAAATACATCAGCGCGAACGACGCCAGCGTGGTGCCCACCAGCAGGTCGCCCAGCACGTCGAAATGCAGCAGCCGGCCGCCGCCGGCCTGCGTCACGATCGCCCCGCCCAGCATCGCGGCAAGGCCGCCGGACACCTGCTGCAGCGAAGAGCTGACCGACATGTAGGCGCCGCGATCGGTGGGGCTGGGCAGCGCGGAGATCAGCGCCGACGAGGAGATCATGCGCGAGAAGATGCCGATCTGCAGCAGCGCGCTCACGCCGATCAGCGTCCACAGCGCCACGCCGGAGAGGCGCGTGTAGATCAGCACCATCACGATCGTCGCCGCGCAGCCGAAGGCGAACACGCGGAACTTGCCCAGCGCGTCGCTGAGCCGCCCGATCGCCGGCCCCGCCACCGCCGACACCAGCCCCGTCGCCAGGTACACCAGCGACAGCCGCTCCACCGGGATGCCGACGTTGTGCACCAGGAACAGCGTGGAATACGGCATCAGCATGAAACCGCCCATGGTCAGCAGCGCCGTGGTGGCGAAGCCGACCAGGTAGGCGCGCGTGCCCAGCGTGTGCAGCAGGTGGTGCAGCGGGCTCTTGTCCGGCCGCAGCGCCAGGTGGGCGTTGACCGGGCGCAGGCGGCCCAGGACGGCGGCGCCGACGGCGGTGCACACCGCCACGATCAGGAAGAACGGCGCGTTCCAGCCCCAGCGGCTGGACAGCGCCAGGCTCAGCGGCAGGCCCAGCACCGTGCTGGCCGCGAACGCCGACTGGATGAAGCCCATCACGCGGCCGCGCATCGACAGCGGGAACAGGTCGGTGACGATCGCCATCGACGCCGCGCCCACCACGCCCGCGAACAGCCCCGTCACCATGCGCGCCAGTAGCAGCATCGCGTAGCTGTGCGCCAGCGCGCAGAGCAGGGTGCCAAACATGAAGCCGGCATAGAAGGCCAGCAGCAGCTTCTTGCGGTCGAAGCGGTCGGCGAAGCCCGCCGCGAGGATGCCCGACACGCCCGCGCTGAAGGCATAGGCCGACACCACCATGCCGAATTGCCCGGGGGTGATCCTCAGGGCCGGAGTGACCAGCGCGCCGAGCGGCGCCAGCAGCATGAAGTCCAGCACGATGGTGAACTGCAGGAAGGCCAGCACGGCCACCACGAACTTCTGGTAGCCGGAGAACCGCGCGCGGGCCGGTTCGGCGGCGGATGTCGACGGGTCGGTGGTCACGAAGGGGCTCCTGCGGGGGACAATGCCGGCCCATGGGTGGGCCCAGTAGCCATGAAAGATATAACTTAGATATATCTAAATCAAGCCCGCGTCGCGCGTGCGTGCGGGCCGGCGTGCCGCGCCGGGCGCAGCGCGGCCCGCCCCGGTCGCGCGGCTGCGATTGATTCCCCATCTGTGCTGCGCTAGCGTTGCCGGCCATGGCCACCCCCGCTCCATCCCCCGCCGAACCCGCCTCCGTCGCCGACTTCGAGCACTCGCTGGACGAGCTCGAGCAGCTGGTGGCGCGCATGGAAGGCGGCGAGCTGAGCCTGGACGAGTCGCTGGCCGCGTTCGAGCGCGGCATCGGCCTGTACCGCCACTGCCAGCAGGCGCTGGACCAGGCCGAGCTGCGCGTGCGCCTGCTGCTCGATCCCGACGCCCCCGAACACGCCGAACCGTTTGAGCCCGAAGACTGAACCGGGCCCGGCCCTGCAGGCGCTGACCGCACGCGCCGACCGCGCGCTCGCCGCCACCCTGCCCGCCGAGGACCAGCCTCCCGCCGAGCTGCACCGCGCGATGCGCTACGCCGTGCTCGGCGGCGGCAAGCGCCTGCGTCCGCTGCTGGTCTACGCCGCCGGCCACGCGCTGGGCCACGACGGCCCGGAGCTGGACGCGCCGGCCTGCGCGGTGGAGCTGATCCACGCCTACTCGCTGGTGCACGACGACCTGCCGGCGATGGACGACGACGACCTGCGCCGCGGCCGCCCCACCTGCCACATCGTGTTCGGCGAGGCGATGGCGATCCTCGCCGGCGACGCGCTGCAGGCGCTGGCCTTCGAGATCCTCGCCCACGACGTCCACAACGGCGTGGACGCCGCGCGCTGCGTGGAGATGCTGCGCACGCTCGGCCGCGCCTGCGGCGCCGAGGGCATGGCCGGCGGCCAGGCGCTGGACCTCGCCGCCGTCGGCCGGAGGCTCGCGCTCGACGAACTGGAACGCATGCACGCCTGCAAGACCGGCGCGCTGATCCGCGCCTCGGTGCGGCTGGGCGCGCTCGCCGCCGGCGCCGGCGAGGAGGCGCTGGCCGCGCTGGACCGCTACGCCGCCGCGGTCGGCCTGGCCTTCCAGGTGCGCGACGACATCCTCGACGTGGAGGGCGAGGCGGCGGTGATCGGCAAGACCGCCGGCAAGGACGCCGCCGCCGACAAGCCGACCTTCCCCTCGATCCTCGGCCTGGACGCCTCGCGCGAACGGCTGGCCGCGCTGACCGCCGAGGCGCTGGACGCGCTCGCCCCGTTCGGCGCGCGGGGCGGGCTGCTGCGCGAGCTGGCCCGCTACGCGGCCGAGCGCGCGCGCTGACAACGGCGCGCCCATGAAAAAGGCGGCCCCGCGGGCCGCCTCTTCCGTTCCGCGTCCCCGGCGGGCTACTTGATCAGCCTGAGCGCGAACGGATAGCGGTAGCGCTCGCCCTCGTTCGCCTTGATCGCCGCGATGATGATGAACACCAGCGCGGCGATGCCGACGATGATGCCGATCGGCGCGGTGACGAAGATGCCGATGCCCAGCGTGAGCACGGTGACCACCACCAGCACCAGGCCGATGATCGCCAGGGTGATGTTGAAGTTCAGCGCCTCCTTGGCCTGGTCGTCGACGAAGGGCATGCTGTCCTTCTTCACCAGCCAGATGATCAGCGGCCCCAGGAAGCAGCCCACGCCGAAGAAGTGGCCGGTGACCAGGCAGCCGAGCAGCGCGGAGAGGTGGGCGAACAGCGCCCACTGGCGCTCCTCGTGCGAGGGCATGCCGTCCGCCGGGGGCGGCGGCACGTCGTCGGGCGGCGGCGGTGGCGGGGTGACGGACTCGGGCGGAACGCTCATGGGCAACTCCTCCATCGTGGATCGCCGGCCAGCGCCGGGTGCGCGCCGATGCTAGCAAGCCGCGGTGGGTTTTTCGCGTGGCGCCGGCGTGAAGCGGCCGCTGGGCGGCGCGGGCCCTGGCCGGGGGTCCGGGATCGCGGCCGGAGGCCGCTCCCACAGGGCCGCGACAGGCCTTGCGGGAGCGGCCTCCGGCCGCGACGCCCGATGCCTGACCTACTCGCCCGCCACCGTCATCCGCCCCACCAGGATCGAGCCGGTGAGGATCGCCGAGCGCGGGTCGACGTCCGCCCCCACCGCGCGGATGCCGGCGAACATGTCGCGCAGGTTGGCCGCAATGGTGATCTCCTCCACCGGGTAGGCGATCGCGCCGTTCTCCACCCAGAAGCCCGCCGCGCCGCGCGAGTAGTCGCCGGTGAGCGTGTTGACGCCCTGTCCCATCACCTCGGTCACCAGCAGGCCGGTGCCCAGGCGGCGCAGCATGCCGGCGAAGTCCTCCGCCGTGCCCTCGGCCGAGCCCGGCTCCACCACCAGGTTGTGGATGCCGCCGGCGTTGCCGGTGCTCTCCAGGCCCAGCTTGCGCGCCGAGTAGCTGCCCAGCACGTAGCGCGCCAGCACGCCGCCCTCGACCAGCGCGCTGTCGCGCGTCGCCACGCCTTCCGCGTCGAACGCGCCGGAGCCGTGGCCGCGCCGCAGGAACGGCCGCTCCACGATGTTCAGCCAGGGCGGCATGACGGCCTTGCCGGCATGGTCGAGCAGGAAGCTGGCGCGGCGGTACAGCGCGCCGCCGCTGACCGCGCCCACCAGGTGGCCGACCAGCCCGCGCGCGATCTCCGGCGCGAACAGCACCGGGCACTCGCGGGTGGACAGGCCGCGCGCGTCCAGCCGTGCCAGCGTGCGCTCGGCGGCCTTGTCGCCCAGCGCCTGCGCGCCCATGAAGTCGCCGGGGGCACGCACGCTGTCGTACCAGTAGTCGCGCTGCATGCGCTCGCCCTCGCCGGCGATCAGCGACAGCGACAGCGAGTGCCGCGTGCCGCGCTCGCGCCCGACGAAGCCGTGCGAGTTGGCGTACACCGACAGGCTCTCGCCCGCCTGCACGCTGGCGCCCTCGGAGTTGGTGATGCCCGCGTGCGCGCGGCCGGCCGCCTCGATCCGCTGGCCCAGCGCGATGGCCTGCGCGGTGTCGATGGCCCACGGGTGCCACAGGTCGAGGTCGGGGAAGTCGGTGGCCATGCGCGCCGGGTCGGCCAGGCCGGCGGCCGGGTCCTCCTCGGTGTAGCGCGCGATCGCGCAGGCCTGGTCGAGCGTGGCCTGGATCGACTCGGGGTTGAGGTCGGCGGTGCTGGCCGAGCCCTTGCGCCGGCCGAAGTAGACGGTGAGGCCGAAGCCGCGGTCGCGGGTGTGCTCCACCGTCTCCACCTCGCCCAGCCGCACGTTCACGTTGAGGCCGGTGTCGATGCTGGCGGCCACCTCGGCCTCGCTGGCGCCGGCGGCGCGGGCGCGGCGGATCACCTCCCCGGCGAGTTCGGCCAGGCGGTCGAGTTCCTGCAGGCTGTGGTCCTGGCGGTCGGCAATGGCGCTCACGAAAGCTGTCCTCGGATGGCGGGCGGGTAGAATGCACGGTCCACGCCGCGCGATCATCCCCAGATGGGGCCGTCGCGGCCGAATGCAAAGCCTTCAGGACAGACGCGGAGCGCGCCATGACCACCGTCGCCGGCATCTACCGCCACTACAAGGGCCAGCGCTACCGCGTGCTGGGCACCGCCCGCCACAGCGAGACGCTGGAGGAGCTGGTGGTGTACCAGGCGCTGTACGGCGAGCACGGCCTGTGGGTGCGCCCGGCGGCGATGTTCGCCGAGACCGTCGAGATGGACGGCGAACCGATCCCCCGCTTCGCGCTGGAGCAGGCCGAATCGCCCGACGGGCCGCGCACCTGGCCTTCAGCCCTTACGGAACCGACATCGTGAGCCCGAGCCGCAGCCGCAACCAGACCGAACTCGACGACACCGACTACGGCCCCACCCGCACCCAGCAGCGGCGCGAGGCGCTGGCCGTGCTGGCGCTGGCCGGCCAGCTGGTCGAGCTGGCGCCGGCCCGGCTGGCCAAGCTGGAGCTGCCCGACGACGTGCGCGCCGAGGTGGCCAACGTGCGCCGCATCACCTCGCACATCGCGCGCAAGCGCCAGCTCGGCTTCCTCGCCAAGCTGATGCGCCGCTACGACAGCGCGACCTTCGACCCGGTGCGCGCCGCGCTGGGCGAGAACCGCGAGCGCCAGCGCCAGGAGACCGCCGCGATGCACCGGCTGGAGGCGCTGCGCGAGCGCCTGCTCGCCGACGATGCGGCGGTCGGCGAACTGATCGCGCAGCATCCCGGCGTCGACCGCCAGCGCCTGCGCGCGCTGGTGCGCCAGGCGCGGATCGAGAAGGAAGCGCCGAACAGGCCGCCCCGGGCGTACCGGGAGATCTTCCAGCTGCTCAAGGAGCTGGGCGACGAGGCGGGCGGCGCCGCCGACGAAGGCGCGGACGGCGAAGACGGCCAGGAGTAGGCGCCCTTGCTCCCTCTCCCCTCCCGGGAGAGGGCTGGGGTGAGGGGCCGCTCTTGCCCCGGTCTTCCTTCCCGTCGAAAAGAAAACCCGGCCCGGACGAAGCGCCACCGCGAGCCCGCCCCTCACCTCGATCCTCTCCCCGGAGGGGAGAGGAAGCAGGGCGTGGCGTTCGTCGCAGGCTCGAACAAGCGCGCTTTGACTCCCTCTAAGCGCTGGCTCCCTCTCCCCTCCGGGGAGAGGGCCGGGGTGAGGGGCCGCTCTTGCCTCAGGGATACGCGCTCATCGACAACGGCCGCGCCTGCGCCGCCCTCCCCCATTCGCGGTTCGGCTGCGCCTGCATGGTGAAGTGCAATTCGCCGCCCTGCACGATCTCGCCGTGGCGCAGGTACACGCGGTCCAGCGGCTTGCCGTCGAGCGTCACGCTGCCCACGTAGGGATGCGCGTCGTCCAGCGGCGCGGCGGTGACGGTGAAGGTTCTGCCGCCGGCCAGGTGCAGCACCGCGCGCGGCAGGAACGGGCGGCCGATCGCGTACTGGTCGCTGCCCGGCGCCACCGGGTAGAAGCCCAGCGCGGTGAACACGTACCACGCCGACATCTGGCCCAGGTCGTCGTTGCCGGCCAGGCCGTCCGGGCGCGGCGCGTACTGGCTGTCCATGATCCGCTTCAGGCGCTCCTGCGTCTTCCACGCCGCGCCGGCGTAGTCGTACAGGTAGGCCAGGTGGTGGCTGGGCTCGTTGCCGTGCGCGTACCAGCCGATCAGGCCGGTGATGTCCTCCACGTTCTTGAAGTGCGCCGGGTCGACCCTGGCGTCGAAAACCGCGTCGAGCTTCTGCACGAAGCGCGCGTCGCCGCCCATCGCGCCGATCAGCCCGGCCACGTCCTGCGGCACGTACCAGGAGTACTGGAAGGCGTTGCCCTCGGTGTAGTCGCTGCCGTAGCCGGCGGCGGCGGGATCGAACGGCTCGCGGAACTTGCCGTCGCTCTTGCGCGCGCGCATGAAGCCGGTCGCCGCGTCCCAGGCGTTCTTCCAGTTGCCGGCGCGCCGCTCGAACTCGGCGGCGGTCTTGGTCTGCCCCATCGCCTTGGCCATCTGCGCCAGCGACCAGTCGTCGTAGGCGTACTCCAGCGTCTTGGAGGCGCCCTCGGGCTCCTTGTCGATCGGCACGTAGCCCAGCTTCATGTAGTCGGCCAGGTCGCCGTAGGGCCCGTAGGTGGCGCTGGCGACCATCGCCTCCAGCGCGCGCCCGGCGTCGAAGCCGCGCACGCCCTTGACGTAGGCGTCGGCGATCACCGGCACGGCGTGATAGCCGATCATGCACCAGGTCTCCAGGCCCTGGTACGCCCACACCGGCAGGATGCCGAACGGGCTGGCCTCGCGCGCGGCGACCAGCGAGTTCACGAAGTCGCTGCTGAGGTCGGGCCGCAGCAGCACCATCAGCGGCTGCTGCGCGCGGTAGACGTCCCACAGCGACCACGTCGAGTAGAACGAGAAGCCGTCGGCCTTGTGCACCTGGTGGTCCGGGCCGCGGTACTCGCCGTTGCTGTCCATCGACAGCGTGGGCGAGAGCATGGCGTGGTAGAGCGCGGTGTAGAACTGCGTGCGCTGCGTCGCCGGCGCGTCCACGTCGATCGACGCCAGCGCCTTGTTCCACGCCGCGGTGGCCTCGGCGCGGCGCGCGTCGAAGTCGAAGCCCCGGCCGTCGGCGTCGAGGTTGGCCACGGCGTTGGCCTCGCTCACCGTGGAGATCGCCACCTTGGCGACCAGCGGCTGCTTGAGCGCGCCGAAGTCGAACACGCCGAGCAGCGCGCGGCCGTTCTGCGCGTCGCGGTCCTGCGGCTGGTTGCCCGGCCCCCTGAAGCCCTTGTAGGGCGCGTCGCTCTCGCGGTCGTACAGCTCGCGCGAGACCATCGGCTGCGAGAAGCGCATGGCGAAGCACAGCTCGCGCCCCGGCGCCCAGCCGCGCGTGGTGCGGCAGCCGGTGACGGTGCCGTCGGCATGCACGCGCAGGGAAGCCCACAGCACCTTGCCGGGGTAGTCGTAGATGCTCGGGCGCAGGTCCAGCAGCACGTGCGCGTCCTTGCCGGCCGGGAAGGTGTAGCGGTGCCAGCCCACGCGCCGGCCGGCGGTGAGCTCGGCGCGCACGCCGTAGTCCTCCAGCGTCACCGCGTAGTAGCCGGCCCGCGCCACCTCGCTGGCGTGGCTGAAGCGCGAGCGGTAGCCGCTGCCGGGCTTGTCCGCCTCGCCCGGCTCCAGCTTCGCCTCGCCGGCCACCGGCATCACCAGCACGTCGCCCAGGTCCGAGTGGCCGGAGCCGGAGAAGTGCGTGTGCGAGAAGCCCAGGATGGTCGGGTCGCCGTACTGGTAGCCGGCCGCCCACTTGTAGGCGTGCTTGAAGTCCGGCATCGCCGTGTCGGGCGAGAGCTGGATCATCCCGAACGGCACCGTGGCCCCCGGGAAGGTGTGGCCGTCGCCGCCGGTGCCGATGCGCGGGTCGACCTCGCCGGCATGCCCGGCGGCCCGCGCGCCGCCGGCCAGCGCGAGCGCCACCGCCAGCGCACCGAGGGAACGACGGATGGAACGGGTACGCACGGCCATGGCGGCTCCTTGGGATTTAGATCGTGACAAATGCCGGTACGCTAGCATTGCGCCGCCACCGGCGCATGCTGCGCTGCGCGATTGGCCGCGTGCGCCGCAACCGCTACATTTGAAACGATCCAACGCCGACGAGCCGCCTTGAGCGCCAGCCCGCCCACCACCCGCAAGGTGACCCTGTCCGACATCGCCGCCGGCTGCGGCGTGTCGCGCGCCACCGTGTCGCTGGTGCTGCGCGGCAGCCCGCTGGTCAACGCGCGCACGCGCGAGCGGGTGGAGGCGGAGCTGCGCCGGCAGAACTACGTCTACAACCGCTCGGCCGCCAACCTGCGCCGGCGCACCTCCTCGTCCATCGCGCTGGTGCTCAACGACCTGGCCAACCCGTTCTTCGCCGAGTTCGCCGCCGGCGTGGACGAGGCGCTGGGCACGGCCGGCTACGTCACCCTGCTCGGCAACAGCGGCGAGTCGCGCACGCGCCAGCAGGCCGTGCTCGGCTCGCTGGTGGAGCACGGCCCGGGCGGCATCATCCTCTCGCCGGCCGAGGGCAGCACCGCGCCGGAAGTGCTGGCCGCGGTCGGCGCGCAGGTGCCGCTGCTGCTGTTCAACCGCGAGCTGGAGGAGGCCGGGGCCCAGGACGCGCACTGGGACCGCCTGCTGCTGGACAACCGCACCGGCGCGCGGCTGGCCACCGAGCACCTGCTCGCGCAGGGCCACCGGCGCATCGCCTTCTTCGGCGGCCACGGCGATTCCAGCTCGGCGCAGCAGCGCTACGCCGGCTACCGCGACGCGCTGCGCGCGGCCGGGGCGAAGGAGGCGGCGCACTGGCGCGTCGAGACCGCGCCCACGCGCCTGGACGCCGCGCGGCAGACCGAGCGCCTGTTCGCGCGCGCGCCCGCGCCGACCGCCGCCGTCTGCTACAACGACGCGGTCGCGCTGGGCCTGCTGCTGGGCCTGCACCAGCGCGGCCTGCGACCCGGCCGCGACTTCGCCGTCACCGGCTTCGACGACATCGCCGAGTCCGCCTTCAGCACGCCGCCGCTGACCACGCTGGCCACCGCGCCGCGCGAGCGCGGCCGCCAGGCCGCCGAGCTGCTGCTGGCGCGCCTGCACGACCCGCAGGCGCCGGCGCAGACGGTGGTCGCGCCGGTGCGGCTGGTGGTGCGCGAGAGCAGCCCGCCGCCGTCCGACCGCTGACCCGCCACACGACCGCCCACCGACCAGGGGAATCCCGCATGGCCTTCGCCGCACCGCCCGCCTCCACCGCCTCCCCGCAGCCGCGGGCCGCCTCCGGGCGCTACACCGACTACCCGCTGGCGCTGGGCGTGGTCACCACGATCTTCTTCATGTGGGGCTTCCTCACCTGCCTCAACGACATCCTGATCCCGCACCTGAAGGCGGTGTTCGAGCTGAACTACGCGCGCGCGATGCTGGTGCAGTTCACCTTCTTCGGCACCTATTTCCTGATGTCGCTGCCGGCCGGCTGGATGGTGGGCCGGCTGGGCTACAAGCTCGGCATCGTGGTGGGGCTGGCCATCGCAGGCCTCGGCGCGGCCGGCTTCTGGCCGGCGGCGGGGCTGCACTCCTATCCCGCCTTCCTCGGCGCGCTGTTCGTGCTCGCCACCGGCATCACCGTGCTGCAGGTGGCGGCCAACCCCTACGTGGCGCTGCTCGGCCCCGAGCGCACCAGCTCCAGCCGGCTCACCCTGGCGCAGGCGCTGAACTCCTTCGGCACCTTCCTGGCGCCGCACTTCGGCGGCCTGCTGATCCTCTCCACCGTGGTCAAGAGCGCCACCGAGGTCGCCCAGCTGCCGCCGGCCGAGCAGCTCGCCTACCGCGCGCAGGAGGCGCACACCGTGCAGGGGCCGTACCTGGGCCTGGCCATCGTGCTGTTCGCGCTGGCCGTGCTGGTGTGGCTGTTCCGCCTGCCCGCGCTGGCGGAAACCATCGGCCAGACCGACCGCGAGCGCCACACCCTGCTCGACGCGCTGCGCCATCCGCACGTGCTGTTCGGCGTGGTCGGCATCTTCTGCTACGTGGGCGCGGAGGTGTCGATCGGCAGCTTCATGGTCAACTACCTGTCCGAGCCGCAGATCGGCCACATGAGCGAGCAGCAGGCGGCCAGCTACGTCTCCTACTACTGGCTCGGCGCCATGGTCGGCCGCTTCGCCGGCTCCTGGCTGATGACGCGCTACTCGCCGCGCGCGCTGCTGGCGCTGTTCGCCGGGATCAACATCCTGCTGCTGGCCGTGACCATGAGCACTGGCGGCACGACCGCCACCTGGGCGATCGTGGCGATCGGCCTGTTCAACTCGATCATGTTCCCCACCATCTTCACGCTCGGCATCGAACGGCTGGGGCCGCTCACCGAGAAGGCGTCGAGCCTGCTGATCATGGCCATCGTCGGCGGCGCGGTGGTGCCGCAGTTGCAGGGGCTGCTGGCCGACCGCATCGGCGTGCAGCACGCCTTCTTCCTGCCGGCGCTGTGCTACGCCTACATCGTGTTCTACGGCCTGCGCGGCTCGCGCGTCGTGGAAGCGCCGTCGCTCACGCGCTGAGCGCACGAACAGGCCCTAAGGAACCGGAATGCCACGCAACATCCTGTGCTTCGGCGAAGCACTGATCGACTTCCACGGCGAGGGCCGCGATGCCCACGGCTTCCCCGCCAGCTACGTGCCCTTCGCCGGCGGCGCGCCGGCCAACGTGGCGGTGGCGGTGGCCCGGCTGGGCGGCCGCGCCGCCTTCGCCGGCATGCTCGGCACCGACGTGTTCGGCGACTTCCTGCTCGACAGCCTGCGCCGCGCCGGCGTGGACACCGCCGCGGTGGTGCGCACCGGCGAGGCCAACACCGCGCTGGCCTTCGTCGCGCGCGACGCGCACGGCGAACGCAGCTTCAGCTTCTACCGGCCGCCCTCGGCGGACCTGCTGTTCCGCCCGCAGCACTTCAGGGACGAGAGCTTCCGCGCGGCGGCGGTGTTCCACGTGTGCTCCAACAGCCTCACCGACCCCGAGCTGGCCGCCGCCACGCTGGAGGGCATGCGCCGCGCGCACGCCGCCGGCGCGCTGGTCAGCATGGATCTCAACCTGCGCCCCGCGCTGTGGCCGAAGAACCTCGACGCGCGCCCGCTGGTCTGGCCCGCGCTGCACCTGGCCGACGTGGTGAAGCTGAGCGCCGAGGAGCTGGCCTGGCTCGCGGTGGACGGCGAGGAGGCCGCGATCGCGCGCCTGTGGGGCGGGCGGCCGCGCCTGCTGGTGGTCACCGACGGCGCGCAGCCGATCCGCTGGTTCCACCCCGACGCCGAGGGCGAGCTGCCGGTGTACCCGGTGCCGATGGTGGACAGCACCGCCGCCGGCGACGCCTTCGTCGGCGGCCTGCTGCTGCGCCTGGCCGAGCTGGACGGCGACGGCGGCCGCCTCGACGGCCTGGTCGGCATGCTGCCGCGCCTGCACGCCACCCTGCGCTTCGCCGCCGCCTGCGGCGCGCTCACCGTCACCCGCCAGGGCTCGTTCTCGGCCATGCCGGACGAGGCCGAGGTGCTGGCCTTCATGGACTCCCGCGCATGACCGCTCCCGTTCCTCCCCTGCCCGACTTCCGCAGCGCCGACTTCCTGCGCGCGCACATCGCCCAGACCCTGGCCTTCTACCAGCCGCACGCGCTGGACCCGGCCGGCGGCTTCTTCCAGTACTTCAGGGACGACGGCACGGTCTACGATGCCGGCCACCGCCACCTGGTGAGCAGCACGCGCTTCGTCTACAACTACGCGATGGCGGCGATCGAGTTCGGCGCCGAGCCGTACCTGGCGATGGCCCGCCACGGCCTGCGCTACCTGCGCGAGGTCCACCGCGACGCCGAGACCGGCGGCTACGCCTGGACCATCCGCGACGGCCGCCCCGAGGACCGCACCAACCACGCCTACGGCGTCGCCTTCGTGCTGCTCGCCTGCGCCACCGCGCGCAAGGCCGGCATCGACACCGCCGCGTGGATGGACGAGACCTGGGAGCTGCTGGAGCGCCGCTACTGGGACGCCGACGCCGGCCTGTACCGCGACGAGGCCGACGCGCACTGGCAGTTCAGCCCCTACCGCGGGCAGAACGCCAACATGCACATGTGCGAGGCCATGCTGGCCGCCTGGCAGGCCAGCGGCGAGGCGCGCTACCTCGACCGCGCGCTGATCCTGGCCGACCACATGACCCGCCGCCAGGCCGCCAAGGCCGGCGGCCTGGTGTGGGAGCACTACGACGCGCAGTGGAACGTGGACTGGGACTACCACAGGGACGATCCCAAGCACCTGTTCCGTCCCTGGGGCTTCCAGCCCGGCCACCAGACCGAGTGGGCCAAGCTGCTGCTGATCCTGGAGCGCGAGCTGCGCGAAGCCGGCCGCCCCGCGCCCGACTGGCTGCTGCCCACCGCGCGCCACCTGTTCGACACCGCCGTCGCGCGCGCCTGGGACACCGAGTACGACGGCCTGTGCTACGGCTTCGACCCCGACGGCAAGGTCTGCGACGACGACAAGTACTTCTGGGTGCAGGCCGAATCCCTCGCCGCCGCCGCCCTGCTGCACGAGCGCACCGGCGAGGCCGCCTACGACGACTGGTACGTGCGGCTGTGGACCTATGCCTGGAACCACATGATCGACCACCGCTACGGCGCCTGGTACCGCATCCTCACCCGCGACAACCGCAAGTACGGCGACGAGAAGAGCCCGGCGGGCAAGGTGGACTACCACACCATGGGCGCGTGCCACGAGGTGCTGGCGCTGCTGCGGCGGGGCGGCAAGCCCTGAGTCTCCGCGGGGTCGCATCGACGCCCTGCATCGACGAGGGGCGTGAGTGCCGGGCAGCGGCCCTTACCGCCGTGGCTTGCCCCGCCTCCCCGCCGCGCCGGCCGTGCGCGCTCCCGCGCGGTCCGGCGCGGCGGGCTCGCCGCGGCCCGGCGCCGCGCCGAGGTAGCCCACCAGCTTCTGCCGCAGCTGGTTGATGTCGCCGAGCCGGTCCATGAAGTTGCCCTTCTCCTGGGCGATCGCCGTCACCAGCAGGCTGAACAGGCTGGTGTAGGCGCTGAAGCCGTGCCAGGCGCGCTCGGCGTGCACCATCAGCACGTGCGGGGTCAGCTCGCGCGCCCAGTAGCAGTCGGTGTCGGTGATCATCACCAGCGGGATGCCGCGCGCGACGACTTCCTCGGCCAGGGTGCGGAACAGCCGGAAGTAGCGGCGCATGTCGATCAGCACCACGCAGCTCCTGCGCGTCGAGTCCAGCAGCATGTCCACGTAGGCGCCGTCGGCGCCCGAGTGGAACGCCACGTGCGGGCGGATCTGCTGCAGCATCGTGGCCAGGCCCAGGCCGAGGAAGGCGCCCTGCTGGAAGCTCGCCACCGACACGCGGTCGGCCGAGGCCAGCAGCTTCACGATGGGCGCCCACTCCTTGCCGCCGGCCAGCGCGTGCACGCCGGTCAGCGCGCGCATTTCCGTCTGCAGGTGGGAGGCGATGGCGTCGGTGTCCTGCGGCACCTCGACCTCCCGGTAGAGATGCCGCCACGCCGCGCCGCCGCGCAGCTCCTCCTTGAGCTCGCCCACGCCGTCGTAGCCCAGGTTGCGCAGGAAGCGCCCCACCGTCATCGGGCTCACCCCCACCCGCTTGCCCAGCGACGCCGCCGTCTCGAAGGGCAGCTCGCGGATGTTGTGCAGCAGGTAGGTGGCGATCTTCTGCTCGGAGGCGGTGAAGCTTTTCCAGCGGTCCTTGAGCTTTTTCTGCAGTTCCGTGGTCATCGTCGTCCGTTCATCGGGAAAGCACGGCCGCCGCGGCCGCTTCCTCGCGGCCTTCCACCCGGCCCATGCGCAGCCCAAGCATATACAGAAGCGCCGCGGCGAGGCCGGCCACGCCGCCGACCAGCGCGAAGAACCAGGCGTGCGGCAGCGGCCGCCACAGCGTGCCCAGCGCGCCGGCCAGCAGGTTGCCGAAGAAGCCGGCGAAGAACCAGGCGGCGATGCTGGTGGCGCGCAAGCCCGCCGGCGCCATGCGGCCGAACAGGCCCAGCCCCACCGGCAGGATGTACAGCTCGCCCAGCGTCATCAGCACGAACCAGCCGACCAGCCAGGCCCAGTTCGCGCGCGCGCCATGCGCCTCGGACCAGGCCGACACGCCGGCCAGCAGCAGGTAGGACAGGCCCACCACGGCGGCGCCGAAGGCCATCTTGTGCAGCCACGGCGTCTCCACGCCGCGCCGGGCCAGGCGCGTCCAGCGCGCGACCAGCAGCGGCGTGGCGGTGAACACCACCAGCGAGTCGAGCGCCTGGAACCAGGTCATCGGGATGCTCCAGCCCGCGGTGACGTGGCGGTCCACGCCCTCCTCCGCCCACAGCGCGATGGTGTTGCCGACCTGCTCGTAGGCGCCGCGGAACACCACCACGATCGCCGCCACGCCCAGCAGGAAGGCGAAGCGCCCGAGCACCGCGCGGTCCACCGGCGGCCGCGGCGCGGGCGCCGCGCCGGCGCGCGCCGGCTCCGGCGGCAGGTGGCGGCCGCCGGCCACGTAGATGACCAGCGAGGCCAGCATGCCGATGCCGGCGGCGGCGAAGCCCCAGTGCCAGCCCAGCGCCTCGCCCAGCGTGCCGCACACCAGCGGCGCCAGGAACGCGCCCAGGTTCACGCCGACGTAGTAGACGCTGTACGCGCTCTTGCTGCGCGGGTCGCCGTGCCGGTACAGGCCCTCGATCTGGCTGGCCAGGCTGGGCAGGAACAGGCCGTTGCCCAGCGCGATGGTGGCCAGTGCGGGATAGAACAGCGGCTCGGACGCCATCATGAAGTGGCCCAGCGCCATCGTCGCGCCGCCGAGCAGCACCGCGCGGCGCTTGCCCAGCCAGCGGTCGGCCGCCATGCCGCCGAACACCGGGGTGAAGTAGACGAAGGCCGCGTAGGCGCCGTAGATCAGCGAGGCGTGGTCCTGGCGGATGTCCAGCCGCAGGGTCATGTAGTAGACCAGCAGCGCGCGCATGCCGAAGAAGGAGAACATCTCCCACATTTCGGTGAGGAACAGGATGCTCAGCCCCGGCGGATGGCCGAACCAGTCGCGCCCGCGCGGCGGCGGGCCCGCGGCGGGCGCGGGCGCCGCGATCATGCGGCGGACATGGCCGGGCCGCCCCAGACGGCGTCCGGGCACCAGATGCGGCCGTCCCGGTAGCTCACCGCGGGCGAGCGGTCGCCGCGCATGTACAGCGGCCCGTCCAGGTCCACCACCGCGCACAGCGCGCCGAGGGCGAAGGCCGGCCCCATCGACCACGACGACCCGCCCATGTTGCCGACCATCAGTTCGAAGCCCATCCGGCGCGCCTCCTCCGCCAGCGCCAAGGCTGCGGTGAGGCCGCCGCACTTGTCCAGCTTGATGTTGACGATGCGCACGCGGCCGGCCACCTTCGGCAGGTCGGCGCTGTCCTGCACGCTCTCGTCCGCGGCGAGCGGGATGGGGCAGTCGAGCCCGTCCAGCCAGTCCTCGCGGCCGACCGGGAAGGGCTGCTCCACCACCGCGACGCCGGCCTCGACCAGCGCCGGCAGCGTCTCCGCGAACGTCTCGCGGGTGAAGCCCTGGTTGGCGTCCACCATCATCCATGCGTCCGGGCAGACCGCGCGCACGGCACGCACGCGCTCGGCGTTGCGGCGGTCGCCGGTCAGCTTGAGCTTGAGCGTGCGCGCGCCGTCGAGCCGGCGCGCCGCGGCGGCCATCGCCGCCGGCTCGTCGGCGCCCAGGGTGAAGGTGGTCGGCAGCGGCCGCGGCGGCGGCAGCCCGGCCAGTTGCCAGACCGGCTTGCCGTTGCGCTTGGCCTCCAGGTCCCACAGCGCGCAGTCCACCGCGTTGCGCGCGCCGCCGGGCGGCAGCAGCCGCAGCAGCTGCCCGCGCGTGACGCCCGCCTCGATCGCGCCGCGCAGCGCCTCCACCTGCCGCAGCATCGTGTCGGGCGTGTCGTGCCGGTAGTACACGCCGAGCCCCTCGCCGTGGCCGGCCAGCGCGCCGTCGCGCAGCTCGACCACCAGCATCCGGCAATCGACGAAGGTGTAGCCGGTGATGTGGAACGGCTCGGTCAGCGGCAGGGTCTCGATGCGCGCGTCCAGCTCCAGCGGCCCGCTTCCATGGTTCGTCACGGTCGTCCTCCGCCTCAGAAGCGCGCGCTGAAGCTGACCAGCCCGAACGCCACGATGAACCAGGCCAGGTACAGCACGGCAAGCGCGAGCAGCGTCTCGCCCAGCCGCACCCGCACGCTGCGCGACCCGACCTGCCAGCCGCGCACCGCGTGCACGACGACGGCCAGCGCGCCGAGCAACGCGACCACGCCCAGCACGTAGAGCACGTACAGCCACGGCACCGCCGCGCCCTGCAGCAGCACGTTCTCGTCGGCGGATATGACGGCGATCAGCACCACCCAGCCGAGCAGGTCGGCGAACAGCGCCAGCGCGCCGAGCCGCGACAGCAGGCGCGTGCGGCGCAGGCGCGGCGGCAGCTCCAGCGTTGCGCGGTAGCGGCGGCGCAGCAGCCGGCCGCCGAGCCAGACGAGCAGCGCCGCCAGCACCACCAGCACGCTCGCACCGCCCAGCCAGAGCACCGAGCCCAGGCTGCGGTAGGCGGGCACGCGCTGGAACACCTCGACGCCGGGGATGTAGTCGGTGGCCCAGTGGCGGATGCCGCCGTCGGTGCCGGTGACGAAGCTGAGCCGGTTGCGGCCGTCGGTCTCCCGGTACTGCAGCGGGCCGGTCTCGCGCCAGTGCAGCGGCTGGCCCGCGTAGTCGGTGAGCATCGGCACGACCAGGGTGCCATCCGGCTGCGGCGCGACGTTGACCTGGTTCAGCAGGTAGATCACGCGCATCGCGCTCTCGTTGCGGCGGCTGACCTCGTACCAGCCCGCCACCCGCGCGGCGTCGGCCTTCGCCGTCGGCAGCGCCGGCGGCGCGGGCTCCTGGTACGGGAAGTAGCGGTCGAGGAAGGCGTGGAAGATCGCCGTGCGCACCATCTCCGCCCCGCCCGCGTCGGGGCGGCCGGCGCTGTTGAACGACATGAAGACGCCCACGTCCTTGTCCAGCAGCAGGTGCAGGTCGCTGTGGAAGACGATGGTGTCGCCGCCGTGGCCGATGATGCGCAGGCCGTTGCGGTCCTCCTGGTAGAAGCCCAGGTCGAAGCCGGGCAGGCCCGGCGCCGGCGTGTACTGCCGGCTGTGCATCAGCTCCGCCGTGGCCGGCTGCAGGATGCGCGCGTCGCCGTAGCGGCCGCCCTGCAGCTGGGCGATCATGAAGCGCGCCATGTCCAGCGCCGACGCGCTCATCGCGCCGGCCGGCGCCGGGTTGACCAGCTCGAACGGCTGCGGCTTGCCGTCCGAGGCGGTCTTGTAGCCCTTCGCCAGCAGCGGCGCCAGCTCCGGCGGCAAGGGCTGCGCGAAGGTCGAGTGGCGCATGCCCAGCGGCTGCAGGATGTGGCGCTGCACGTAGTCCTCGAAGCGCTCGCCGGAGACGCGCTGCACGATGTAGCCGGCCAGGCCGCAGCCGTAGTTGGAATAGGCCACCACGTCGCCCGGCGGGAAGATGCGCGCGGGGACGTGCTCCTTCAGGTAGCGCTCCAGCCCCACCTCCTCGATCCTGGCCGGCAGCAGGCCGCGCGCGGCCTCCTCGAAGCCGGCGGTGTGCGTCATCAGCTGGCGCAGGGTGACGGGCTTGCCCTGGTAGGGCGGAATCCCGAAGTCGAGGTAGCCGTTGACGTCGCGGTCCAGGTCCAGCCTGCCCTGCTCCACCTGCTGCATCACCGCGGTCCAGGTGAACAGCTTGGAGGTCGAGCCGGGACGGAACAGCGTGCTCTCCGGCGACACCGGCGTGCGGCGCTCCAGGTCGGCGTAGCCGTAGCCGCGGGCGAACAGCACGCCGCCGTCCTTGACCACCACGATCACGCCGCCGGCGATGTCGCTGCGCCGGAGCGCGAAGGGCACCAGGCCGTCGAGGAAGGACGACAGGTCCTCGGCCGTCAGCGCCGGCGCCGCGGCGGGGGTGCCGGCGGGCGCCGGGGCGGGCGCCGAGGCCGCGGCGGCCGGCGCCGGCGGCAGCACGGGCGCTGCCTGCGCCGCGGCGAGGTGGGCGACGAGGACGGCGGCCAGGCTCGCCAGGCGCTTGAGATGGCGGTTCATGCGGACACTCCGTGCGGGATGCGTTGGTGGGAAAGGCCGTCTCAGAACTCGACGCTGGCGGACATGCCGATGGTGCGCGGCGCCTGGTAGGAAGCCTGGTAGGGGCCGCTGGTCTCGCCGAGCGTCTCCGGCCACATGGCGGTGATGCCGCGCCTGTCCGCCAGGTTCTTGGCGTACACCTCGACGGTCCAGTTGGCGTAGTTGACGCCCGCGTGCAGGTCGAGGTTGTTGTAGCCGGACAGGTGCATGCGCGGCGCCGGCGTGGAGTTGAAGTCCGACGCGCGCGCGCCGACGTAGCTGAGGTTGCCGCCCACGAAGCCGGACCAGCCGCCGCCGCCGAGCGGGAAGTTGTAGTCCGCGCCCAGGTTCGCGCTCCACTTGGGCACGTAGGGCAGCGGGTCGCCCTTCAGTCCGTAGATGCCGCCGGCCGGCGTGTCCGCGGCCAGCCGCGCGTTCGTGTAGGTGGCGTTCGCCCACAGCGTCAGGCCCGCGAGCGGCCGGTAGCTCCAGCTCAGCTCCGCGCCCCTGCTGGTCGCCCTGCCGCCGTTGCCGAGGAAGCTGAAGCCGCCCGCGGTGGCGGTGAGCTGCACCTTGCTCCAGTCGATGTAGAACACGTCGGCCTCGACGCTCATGCGCCGGTCGAGCAGCAGCGACTTCAGCCCGAGCTCGTAATTGACCAGCTTGTCCGGGCCGAAGGTCAGCGGCGCGCCCAGGCCCGGCGGCACGCCGACGTTCGGGCCGCCGGGACGGAAGCCCGAGGCCACGCGCAGGTAGGCCATCAGGTCGTCGCCGAACTTGTAGCTGGGATTGAACAGGTAGGTGACCGGGTGGTCGCTGCCGCGGGTGGTGAAGTGGGCGTCGCCGATCAGCAGGCCGCTGCTGGTCTGCGTGTAGGACGTGCTGTCGCTGCTGTAGCGCGCGCCGACCAGGATGCCCAGCCGCGGCGTGGCGTGCCAGGTGAGATCGCCGTAGCCCGCCCACTCGCGGAAGACGGCCGGCCCCACCGACACGCTGCCCAGCGTCGGCAGGGCGATCGGCGCGCCGGTGCGCGCGTCGAAGCCGAGGATGTCCTGGTCGTCGGTGGTGTGCTCGCGGGTGAAGAAGGCGCCGGCGCGCCACTCCCAGGTCCGGTCGGCGGGCGACTGCAGGCGCAGCTCCTGCGTGGCCTTGTTCAGCGCGATCGGCTGCAGCTCGGAATAGCCGCCGTCGTCCAGCCCGAACAGCGGATTCAGCACCGGGCCGTAGACCGAGGTGATGTCGGTGTTCTCGTTGAAGCGCAGCGTGCCGTAGCTGGTGGTGGACACCAGCCTGGCCCAGCCGAAGTCCGCGTTCACCGTCAGGCCGTAGAGGCGGTACTTGATCTTGAACATGCCGGTGCCGGCCGCGCGCGCCTGGTTCGGCCAGCCCTGGACCGGCCGCAGCGTGGCCGGATCGACGTCGATGCCCTGGTTGGCCAGGCCGTCGCTGCCGAGGTTCTGCGCCAGCGCCGAGAAGCGCACCGACACCTTGTCGTCCGGCGTCCACAGCAGCTGCGCGCGGCCGCCGCTGACCTTGGCCTCGTCGATTTCGGAGCGGCCGGTCACGACGTTGCGGATGTAGCCGGGATCGTCGCGGTGGTACACGCTGACGCGCAGGCCCAGGGTATCGGCCACCAGCGGGAGGTTGGCCGAGGCGCGCGCGCCGTAGCCGCTGCCGCCGCCGTCGACGTGGCTGGTGCTGAAGCCGGCGCGGGCGCTGGCCTGCGTGGTGTCCGGCGGGGTGGTGACGAACTTGAGCAGGCCGCCCAGGGTGTTCGAGCCGTACAGCGTGCCCTGCGGGCCGCGCAGCACCTCGATGCGCTGCAGGTCGCCCGGATCGATGTCCGGGGTGAGCACGCTGCCGGCGGCGTAGACGGTGCTCGAGCCGAACGGCATGTCGTCGATGTAGGTGCCCACCGTCGCGTTCGGCTGCCTGCTGCCGGAAGTGACGCCACGCAGCACGAGCTGGGTCCAGCCCGCGCCGGACGAGATGATGTTGAGCCCCGGCACCTGCGCCGCGTAGTCGGCGAAGCCGAGCGCGTTCTGGCGTTCGAGCCGGGTGTCGTCCAGCACCGACACCGCCATCGGCACGTCCTGCGAGCGCTCGCTGCGCTTGTTGGCGGTGACGATCACGGTGCCGAGCCGGGTGGACGGCGGCTGGCGCGCGTCCTGCGCGCGGCCGCCGGCGAAGGCGGCCGCGCCGTCCTGCGCCGGCGGCTTGCCGGCCTCGTCCCCGGCCTGCGCGGCGACGCCCGGCGGGCTGGCCAGTGCCAGGGCAACGGCCAGGCCGATGCGCCGGCGGATGTACCGCGGACAACAGTGCTCCATGACACCTCCCCCCGGAGTATGCGGACGACCCGCGGAGCATTGTTATCATCGTAACATTTTTATGTCAATGATATTTAGATATCATACGCGAGGCGCGTCGGAACCCTGCCGTGCCGGGGACGGCAACGGTGCGGCCCTGTTGTGCGAAGAACAGCCGGAGCGTGCGCCCCGGCGCTGCCCGCAGGACGGGCGCGGCCGGGACATGCGACCGGAACGCTCCGCCGGCGCGCCCGGATGAATCAACCGGGGAACCACGTGGACGCCGGCAAGCGGTTGCGCGGCGCACGTGCCCCGGCCACCGCACCGGCTCGAACGCCGTCTGCCGACGGATTGCCCCGTCGGTGCGGCACTGGCCGCACCGGCTTGCGGCGGGCCGCCAGGGCTACTTGCCGCGCTTCGCGTCGCCGCGCCCGCGCCCGGCCTTCCTGGGCCTGGGCGGCGGCAGCGCCTTCGCCGTCTCCAGCAGCGCGCGCCTCAGCGTGTCGGAGTCGTCCAGCAGCTCGTCGGCGACCAGGTACGGCTTCGATCCCGGGAACAGCGGCCGCTCGGGCAAAGCGGGCGCGACCGCGCGCACCGCCGCGATCGGCTTGAGGAAGAAGCTGTTGTCGCAGGCGAAGGCGACCACCTTGCCGTCGAGGTAGAAGGCGTACTCGCCGAACATCTTGCGGACGGCCAGCGCCTCGCCCAGGCCCGACTGGTCCAGCACGTAGTCGACGAAATCGCGGTCGGTGGCCATGCGCGTTTCCTGGCGGTCGGGAGAGGCGCCAGCGTACAACGCGCAGCGCCTTCCGGCCGCGCGCGGCGGCCGGAAGGCCCGCCGTCAGCCCGGGATGTCCGGCTCGACCAGCGCGGCCAGCTGCTGCAGCGATTCCTGCCAGCCGAGGTAGCACATCTCCAGCGGGATGGCCGCGGGGATGCCGGCCTGCTCGATGCGCAGCTCGGTGCCGCAGGCCACCGGCCGCA
The DNA here is from genome assembly GCF_003148905.1 of Fulvimonas soli. Lineage (GTDB taxonomy): Bacteria > Pseudomonadota > Gammaproteobacteria > Xanthomonadales > Rhodanobacteraceae > Fulvimonas > Fulvimonas soli. The sequence continues at coordinate 190,522 of NZ_QGHC01000003.1, forward strand.
GCGCCACCGTCACCTCCAGCGTGCCCGGCAGGTTCGGGTCGTCGAAGCGGTCGGTGTAGCGGATGCGCTCGTGCGGCACCAGCTCGACGTACTCGCCGCCGAACGAGTGCCCGTCGCCGGTGGAGAAGTTGCGGAAGGACATGCGGAACGTGCCGCCGGCCCGGGCGTCCAGGTGCTCCACCGTGCAGGTGAAGCCGTGCGGCGGCAGCCACTTGGCCATGGCCTCGGCTTCGAGGAAGGCGCGGTAGAGCTTCTCGGGCGTGGTGCGCAGGACGCGGTGCAGGCGGACGGTGCGGTCGTCGGACATGGCGGGCTTCCTCGGTGGCGAAGGGGTGGACGGATGGCGCGCGCGGCACGGCCGCTTGCGCCCTCTGCCTCACGACGATCCGCCGCGCCGGATTTCGACAGCGCCTACGCCGCCGTGCCGCCCACCGTCATGCCGTCGATGCGCAGCGTCGGCTGGCCCACGCCCACCGGCACGCTCTGCCCGTCCTTGCCGCACACGCCCACGCCGTCGTCCAGCTGCATGTCGTTGCCGATCATCGAGATGCGCTGCATCACCTCGGGGCCGGAGCCGACCAGGGTGGCGCCCTTCACCGGCGCGGTGATGCGGCCGTCCTCGATCAGGTACGCCTCGCTGGCGGAGAACACGAACTTGCCGCTGGTGATGTCCACCTGGCCGCCGCCGAAGTTGGGCGCGTACAGGCCGCGCCTGACCGAGCGGATGATCTCCTCCGGGTCGTGGCTGCCGCCCAGCATGTAGGTGTTGGTCATGCGCGGCATCGGCAGCTGGGTGAAGGACTCGCGGCGGCCGTTGCCGGTGGGCGCCATGCCCATCAGGCGCGCGTTGAGCTTGTCCTGCATGTAGCCCTTGAGGATGCCGTCCTCGATCAGCACGGTGCACTCGGTGGGCGTGCCCTCGTCGTCCACGCTGAGCGAGCCGCGGCGGCCCTCCAGCGTGCCGTCGTCGACCACGGTGACGCCGGGCGCGGCCACGCGCTGGCCGATGCGGCCGGCGAAGGCGGAGCTGCCCTTGCGGTTGAAGTCGCCCTCCAGGCCGTGGCCCACCGCCTCGTGCAGCAGCACGCCGGGCCAGCCGGGGCCGAGCACCACCGGCATCTGCCCGGCCGGCGCGTCCACCGCGTCCAGGTTCACCAGCGCCTGGCGCACCGCCTCGGCGGCGAAGGCCAGCGCGCGGCCGTTCTCGATCAGCTCGCGGTAGCCGTAGCGGCCGCCGCCGCCGGCGTGGCCCTGCTCGCGGCGGCCGTTGGCCTCGGCGATCACCTGCACGTTGAGCCGCACCAGCGGGCGCACGTCGGCGGCCAGGGTGCCGTCGGAGCCGGCCACCAGCACGGTGTCCAGCGTGGCGGCCAGGCTCACGATCACCTGCTTCACGCGCGGGTCGCGCGCGCGCGCGTAGGCGTCCACCTCGCGCAGCAGCGCGATCTTGTCCGGGTTGGGCAGGCTCTCCACCGGGTCGATCGCCGGGTACAGCGCGCGCGCGCCGGCGAGCGCCAGCGGCCGGCCGGCGCCGTGGCCGTCGCGGGCGATCGCGCGCGCGGCGCGCGAGGCGTCCAGCAGCTGCGGCAGCACGATCTCGTCGGAATAGGCGAAGCCGGTCTTCTCGCCGCTGATCGCGCGCACGCCCACGCCCTGCTCGATGGCGTGGCTGCCGTCCTTGACGATGCCCTCCTCCAGCAGCCAGGACTCGCTGCGCGAGTGCTGGAAGTAGAGGTCGGCCGCGTCGATGTCCGGGCCCATCAGCTGGGCGAACACGCGGTCGAGGTCGCCGGTGGCGAGGCCGCCGGGGGCGAGCAGCCTGCGTTCGGCCTGGGCGAGCGGGGAATCCGTCATGGGGAGACTCGTGGGGGAAAGCGTGATTGTCACATGGGGCCGCCGGCGCGGGCTTTAAAGCGCGCGGCGCGGCTCAATGCCCGGCCGGCGGCGCGGCCGACGCGGGCAGCGCCGGCTCGGCCAGCGGCGGCCGCACCGGCACGTTGCGCTTCTCGACCAGGGTCATCACCGGCTTGTCCCAGGTGCCGGTGACGCGGTAGCGCGCCGCGGCGGCCTTGTTGAGGCCGCGGCCGAGGATGCCCTGCACGGCCAGGCCCGCCGCCGCGCCGACCGGGCCGGCCACCACCGCGCCGACCACCGGCAGGCTGCTGCCCACGTGCGGCACCACCAGCACCTGCTGGTCGTAGTCCTTCGCGCGCAGGCCGGTGCGGCCCTTGATGCTGATCTCGGCGGCGGGGCCCTCGATCTTCAGGTTGTCGGTGACCGCGTTGCCGCCGCCCAGGCGGAAGTCGCCGGTGATCGAGTCGAAGGCCAGGCCCTTGCCGAACACGTCGCCGAAATCCAGGGTGAGCCGGCGCGGCAGCTCACCCACCGAGACCAGCCCGAACAGGCGGCCCACGCCCGGCCCCACCTCGGGGATGCGGCCGTTGCTGACGTCCACCTTCAGCGTGCCGTCCATGTTGGCCAGCGCCAGCGAGGACGGCGCGCCGGGCCAGCGGGCGTCCAGCCGCGCCTGCGTCTTGCCGCCCTCGAACAGGCCCTCGAAGCCCAGCGCGCCGAGCAGGCTGCCCAGGTCGTCGGCGGCGAAGTCGATGCGCAGGCGGGTATGGCTGTCGGCGGCGTTGCCGTCCCAGTCGCCGCCGGCGGTGATCTGCACCTTCTTCGACAGCGCGCGCAGCTGGTCGATGTGCAGGCCGGTGGCGGTCGGCCAGGTCTCCAGCCGCGCCTGGCCGAGCCGCGCCTCGCCCAGCCGCAGGTCGTCGATCAGCAGGTGGAACGGCGGCAGCGCGGCCGGGTCGATCCCGGTGGCGGCCGGGTTGGCGGCCGGCGCGGCGGCGGCCGCGCCCGGCGGCGCCGGCGTGTTGTCCTTGGGCCAGTGCAGGCGCTGCAGCTGCGCGGTGATGCCGCGGCGGCGCAGGTCCTGCGTGGGCACGTCGAAGTGGCCGGCCAGCGCCTCGCTGCTGGCGTCGATGCCGAGCACGCCGCCCTTCGGCGCGGCGAGGATGTGCATGGCGGGGATGGCGCGGCCGAACAGCAGCGCCTGGTCGGCGTTCACGTCGATGCTTTCCAGCCCCGGCCCGTCGCCGCCGGCCGCGCCGGCCACCGCCTGCTGCACCCAGCCGCTGACGTCGAGCTTCGCCGCCTTGCCGCGGATGCGCAGCCCCGCGTCCGGCAGCGCGTCGGGCATGGCGGTGCCGAAGGCGACCGTGCCGGCGAGCGGGCGGTCGCCGTCGCCGGGCAGGCGCAGGCGCGCGCGCAGCACGTCGGCGACGGCGAGCTGCAGGTCGGCGCTGCCCGCCGGCAGCGGCAGCGCGAGGTGCAGCGGCAGCGACGCGGCCGCCGGCTTCTGCAGCGGCACGGGCAGGTCGAGCCGCATGCCGGCCAGGGTCGAGTCCAGGCTCAGCGTCGGCGTCCAGGCGGCGTTCGCGCCGGCGCGCGTCACCTCCAGGCCGATGGCGAAGTCGCTGCGACCCGCGCCGGCGTCCTTCAGCCACGCCAGCGCGGGGACGTCCTGCACCAGCTCGGCCATCCCGTAGCTGCCCGCCAGGCGCGCGGCGAGCACGGTGTCGGGCCGGCCGGTGGCGGCGGCGATGTCCACGTCCAGCGTGGACGGCTGGCCGCGGAAGCCGCCCTGCAGCGGGCCCGCGCGCACGCCGTGCGCGTCGAAGGCGAGCGGGCCGCTCAGCCTGTCCAGCGCGAGCTTCCACTCCGGCGCGGCCAGGTCCATGTCCTTGAGCTGCGCCTGGCCGCTCAGCACCATCTGGCTGGCGTCCTTCACCGGCAGCGAGAGGTGGAAGGCGAAGCGGCCGCTGCCGCCGAGCTTCAGCTTGGACAGCACGTCGGCCTGCGCGCTGGCGATCGGGCTCCGGCGCAGGAACTCCAGCATGCTCGCGCCGGTGCCGCTGCCCTGCACGTTGAGGTCCAGCGTGGTGTCGGCGAAGTCGGGGATCAGCGCCACCGCGCGCTCGGCCTTGTTGCCCAGCGACTGCCCGGCGCTGGCCTCCACCAGCATGCCGTTGTCGACGAAGCTGGCCACCGCGTGCACGCCCTCGGCGCGCGGCCAGCCCCGGCCGTAGTCGAGCACCGCGCCGTCGATCACGCCGCGCGCCTCGAAGCGGCCCTCGTTGTGGCGGAACGGCCAGTCGGCCAGGCTGCCGCGCACCAGCGCCGCGCCCTCGGTGACCTGGCCGTCGACCAGCGCCTGGTCCAGCCAGGCCATCGCCGAGGGCGGCATGTCGTTGACCGGCCAGAACAGCTTGGCCGCCGGCACCGCCGCGTGGTCCAGCCGCGCGTACAGGTCGAGGAAGGGCCGGCCGCCGCCGTCCGGCAGCGCCGCCTCGCCGCGCGCCTGGCCGCCGAAGCCCTCGCCCTCGAAGTCCAGCGCGTCGGTGCCGACGTGCCAGGCGCCGTCGGCATGCCAGAGGGCGAGCTCGCCGGCCAGCCTGGCCATCACGAACGGCTTGCGGAACACGTGCGGGAAGGCCAGCGTGCTGGCCTGCGCCGGCAGCTCCAGCGCGAGCGCCTCGGCGTCGCCGCGCAGCGTGCCCGCGAGCGCGCTCACCCCGGGCAGCTTGCCGACCGCGTCGATGCCGGCGTCGCGGAAATCCGCCTGCACCTGCTCCACGCCGGCGGCGCGGCTCCAGCGCAGGCTGGCCTGGTCCAGCACGCCGTGCGGCCGCCCGCCGCCCAGCCACTGCGCCAGGCCGGGCGACAGGTCCGGCTTCAGCGCCAGCCAGGGCAGCAGCGGCGCCAGCTGCAGCCGGCGCGCGGCGAAGCCTGCGCGCAGGGCGCCGTCGCCGGACGCATGCAGGGCCAGCACGAACGCGCCGCCGTCGTCGCCGGCCCAGCGCAGCTCGTGGCCGTCGTCCAGCCGCGCCAGCGCGGCCGTGCCGTGCAGCCGCGGCACCACCGCGGTGCCGGCGGGGCCGGCCACCGCCAGGTCGTCGAGGTCGGCGCGCAGGGTGGCGCGCACCACCTTGCCGTGGCGCCAGTCCAGCCAGGCCGCCAGGCTGCCGTGGCCGCTGCTGGCGGTGTAGCCGTCCACGGCGATGTCGCCCAGCAGCGCGTGCAGGTCCACCTGCTCGCCGGCGAGCCACACCCGGCCCTGGCTGCCGTCCTCGCGGAAGCTGCCGGCGCCGCGCCAGCCGCCGGCGGCGCCCTCGCGGCGCAGCGCCACGCCGAAGCGGATGCGCTCGCCCTGGCGGTCCAGCAGCAGCGTGCGCGCCAGCAGGCGGTAGTGGCGGCCGTTGGTCTGGTCGGCGATGTCCAGGCGCAGGTCGTCCAGCCACAGGCCGAGCGAGAGCGGCCCCAGCGACAGCGGCTGGCTCGCGCCGCCGCCGGCCACGCCGATGCCGTTGACGTGCCACTGCCCGCCGGCGTCGCGGCCGATGTCCAGCTCCAGCCCGCGCGCGCGCAGGTTGAGCACGTGGCGCGAGGGCAGCAGCCAGCCGCCGAAGTCCAGCTCCAGCTGCGCCTCGGGCAGGTGCAGCGGCTGGCCGCCCTGCGCCGCGCCCACGGTGATGTCGTGCATCACGAACAGCGGCCCGGAAGGCCGCCAGTGCCCTTCCAGCGAGGCGAAGGCGACCGGCCGCTGCAGCCGCGCGCCGAGCTGCGCGGCGACCCACTGCGGGTGCCGCGCCAGCAGCGGCAGCAGCAGCTGCGCCAGCGCCATCAGCGCGGCGAGCGCGACCAGCGCCACGCCCGCGGTCCAGCCGAGGGCGCGGGTCAGCCGGTGCAGGCGTCGCTGCCAGGTCGAGGTCACGGGGTACGGCCGGGGATGCCGGGGCTACAGCAGAACCACATCAAACTGTTCCTGCGAATAATGCTCTTCGGCCTGGAAGCGTATGCTCTTGGAGATGAACTCTTCCAGTTCGGCCACCGCGGCGGACTCCTCCTCCAGGATGCGCCCGACCACCTTGGGGCTGGCCATCACCAGCAGCGCCTGCGCGTTGAACTGGCGCACCGCGCGGGTGATCTCGCGGAAGATCTCGTAGGTGACCGTCTCGGCGGTCTTCACCGTGCCGCGCCCGCCGCAGGCCGGGCACGGCTCGCACAGCTGGCGCTCCAGGCTCTCGGTGGTGCGCTTGCGGGTCATCTCCACCAGGCCCAGCGGCGACATCGGGTACACCGTGGTCTTGGCATGGTCGCGCGCCAGGCCCTTCTCCAGCGTGCGCAGCACCTGGCGGCGGTGCTCCTCGTCGACCATGTCGATGAAGTCGATGATGACGATGCCGCCGAGGTTGCGCAGCCTGAGCTGCCGCGCCGCCGCCTGCGCCGCCTCCAGGTTGGTGCGGTAGACGGTCTCCTCCAGGTTGCGCGAGCCGACGTAGCCGCCGGTGTTCACGTCGATGGTGGTCATCGCCTCGGTCTGGTCGACGATCAGGTAGCCGCCGGACTTCAGCGGCACCTCCTTCCTCAGCGCGCGCTGGATCTCGTCCTCGGCGCCGTACAGGTCGAAGATCGGCCGCTCGCCGGCGTAGTGCTCGACGCGGTCGTCCAGGTTCGGCATGAACTTGTGCACGAACCTGACCACCTTGTCGTAGGTCTCGCGCGAGTCCACGCGCACCTTCTCGATGTCGTCGTTGAGCATGTCGCGCAGGCTGCGCAGCGGCAGCGACAGCTCCTCGTACACGCGCTCGCCCACCTTGGCCCGGGCGATGTTCTCCTGCACCACGCGCCAGACCTTGCCCAGGTACGTCACGTCGAAGGCCAGCGCCTCGGCGCTCTGCCCCTCGGCGTTGGTGCGCACGATGTAGCCGAGCGGGCTGTCGCCGACCAGCGCGGCCATCACCTCCTTCAGCCGCGCGCGCTCGGCCTCGTCCTCGATCCGCGCGGAGATGCCCAGCGTCCGCGAGTGCGGCAGCAGCACCAGGTAGCGCGAGGGGATCGACAGGTGGGTGGACAGCCGCGCGCCCTTGCTGCCGATCGGGTCCTTCACCACCTGCACCACGATCTCCTGGCCCTCGTGGACCAGCTCGCTGATCGACGGCGTGTGGCCGTTGCCGCCGGGCAGCTCGGCGCCCTCCGGCAGCGGCGGGCGCACGATGTCGGAGGCGTGCAGGAAGGCCGCGCGCTCCAGCCCGATGTCCACGAACACCGCCTGCATGCCCGGCATCACCCGCTGCACCCGGCCCTTGTACACGTTGCCCACGTAGCCGCGGCGGGAAGCGCGCTCCACGTGCACTTCCTGCAGCATGCCGTTCTCGACCACGCCGACGCGGGTCTCGCGCGGGGTCACGTTGATCAGGATTTCTTCGCTCACCGGCATCCCCGAGGCTGATGCGGCCTTTATAGCGGTTGCGCGCGCGGACTGTCGATGCGCGGCGCACGGTCCCGCCGCCGCGCGGCGGCGGCCGCGCATCGCGTACAGTAGGCCGCCATGAAACTGCTGCTGACCGAGGACTCGCAACGCCTGCGCACCACCCTGAAGCACGGCCTGCAGGGGGCCGGCTTCACCGTCGACGCCGCCGCCGACGGCATGGAGGCGCGCGGCCTGCTGCAGGCCTACGACTACGACCTGGTGGTGCTCGACCTGATGCTGCCGCGGCTGGACGGCATCGGCGTGCTGCGCGGCCTGCCGCCGCGCGGGCGGCGGCCGCGCGTGCTGGTGCTGTCCGCGCGCGACCAGGTGGGCGACCGCATCGAGGCGCTCAACGCCGGCGCCGACGACTACCTGATCAAGCCGTTCTCCTTCGACGAGCTGCTGGCCCGCCTGCACGCGCTGGCGCGGCGCCCGCAGGAGGCGCAGCCGGACGTGCTGGAGCTGGGCGCGCTGCGGCTGGACCCGCGCGCGCGGCAGGCCAGCGTGGGCGGCACGCCGCTGCCGCTGACCCCGCGCGAGTTCGCCCTGCTGGCGCTGCTGCTGCGCCACCGCGGCCGCGCCTTCAGCCGCGCCGGCATCCTCGAGCGCCTGGCCGGCAGCGACGCCGACGTGTCCGACCGCAGCGTGGAGGTGCTGGTGCACGGCCTGCGCCGCAAGCTCGACGCCGCCGGCCTGCCCGGCCTGGTCGAGACGCGCCGCGGCGCCGGCTACCTGATCCCATGAAGGCCGCCTCGCTGTCGCGGCGCATCACCTGGCTGCTGCTGGCGACCAGCCTGCTGGTGTTCGCCGGCGGCTCGCTGGTGATGGACCACCAGGTGGACCACGAGCTGGAGCGGCGCTTCCGGCAGAGCCAGCTGACCCAGGCCCAGGCGCTGACCGCGGCGATGGAGCTGGAGCCCTGGCACCTGGAGCCGGACAACGCCAGCTGGCTGTCGGTGGGGCTGCTGGGCGACGCCACCCTGCACTACGCGATCGAGTGCGGCGGCCGCCTGCTCGCCCGCAGCGAGGTGCCGCCGCCCGCGGTGCCGCCGTCCTGGCCCGCCGCCGCCGGCCGCAAGCCGTCCAGCGGCGAGTTGAAGCTCGCCGACGGCCACCGCATGGGCTGGACGATGCTGGCCTTCCGCATGCCGCTCGGCCAGGGCTGGGGCAGGACCGAGGCGGAGCGCGAGCAGCGCTGGCTGCGGGAAGGCCGCCCCTCCGCCTCGCGCGACTGCCGCCTGCTGCTGATGCAGGACCGCGGCCGCCTGGACGAGATCCTGCTGAGCGTCGACTGGATCCTGGCGCTGGGCCCGCTGCTGGCGCTCGGCATCGCGCTGTTCGCGGTGCCGCCGATCGTGCGGCGCGGCCTGCGCCCGCTCGGCGCGCTGGGCGAGCGCATGGCCGGCATCGGGCCGAACGCGCCGGGGCAGCGGCTGGCGCCGGTCGGCGTGCGCGAGCTCGACCCGCTGGTCGCGCGCTTCAACGAGGTGCTGGCGCGGATGGACGACGGCCTCGCCCGCGAGCGCCAGTTCGCCAGCGGGCTGGCCCACGAGACGCGCACCCGCCTGGCCGAGCTGCGCACGCTGTGCGAGGTGGAGGCGCGCTATCCCAGCGCGCGGCCGCGCGAGGAGCTGCTGCGCGAGATCGGCCACATCGGCGCCGAGCTGGAGAGCACGGTCAACGCGCTGCTGCTGCTGACCCGGCTGCAGTCCGGGCTGGAGCGCCCGCAGTGCGCCGAGGTCGACCTCGGCGCACTGCTCGCGCGCCTGGTCCGGCGCCAGCGCGCGGCCGCGGAGGGCCGCGGCGTGGCCCTGCGGCTGCAGGCCGGGGCCGGCGCCGTCTGGCACAGCGACGCGGCGCTGCTGGAGCTGATCCTCGGCAACCTGCTCGGCAACGCCTGCGGCTACGCGCCCGCCGGCGACACCGTGGCGGTGTGGCTGGACGCCGACGGCGTCCTCGTGGAGAACGCCGCGCCGGAGCTGGAGGAAGGCGACCTCGCCCTGTTCGGCCAGCGCTTCTGGCGCAAGCAGCCGCCGGACTCCGGGCACGCTGGGCTCGGCCTCGCGCTGGCCGCGGCGGCGGCGCAGGCGCTCGGCCTGCGCCTGGACCACCGGCTGCGCGCGGGCCGCCTGCAGGCGCGCCTGGGACCGCCCGCCGCCTGAGCCGCGCCCGGGCGGACCGGAGCGGAATGAAAGTCGTTCCCGCCCCTAAGGGTTTGCTAAGCGAAACCCGCAAGACTGCGCGCGCGCCGCGCCTGGACAGGCCCGGCCCCGCCGTCCGCTCCAGACCCGCCGCGTGTCCGCCATCCTCCTCCGCCGGCCCTTCGCCGCCTTCCGCCTCCGGCTGTCCTCCCCCGTCGCGGCCCTGCTGCTGTCGGCGTACTTCCTGCTCGCGCTGAACCACTCGCTGTGGCGCGCGCTCTGGCCGCTGTTCCACGGCGGCGGCGCGGGCGGCGCCGGCTTCTTCGTCTCGCTGTGCCTGTTCCTGGTCTGCTACCTCAACCTGCTGTTCACCCTGCTGCTGTGGCCGCGCGTGGGCAAGCCGCTGGTGTGCGCGCTGCTGCTGGTCTCGGCGGCGGCGGCCTACTTCATGGACAGCTACGGCGTGGCGCTGGACCGGGACATGATCGAGAACGTGTTCCAGACCAACCCCAGCGAGGCGCGCGCGCTGGTCACGCCGGCGCTGCTCTGGCACCTCGCGCTGTACGGCGCGCTGCCGGCGCTGCTGTTCGCGCGCCTGCGCATCGCCTGGGCGCCGCGGCGCCAGTGGCTGCGCGCGCTGGCCGGCGCGCTGGCCACGCTGGCGCTGGCGGCGGGCCTGTTCGGGCTGTCCAGCAAGCAGTACATCTACTTCGCGCGCAACCACCGCGACGTCTACGACCTGTTCAACCCCTACAACTACCTCTCCGCCGGCGTGCGCTACGCGCGCCACGCGCTGGCCGGGCAAGGCCAGCCGCTGCAGCCGCTGGGCAGCGACGCGCGCCTGGCCGCGCCGCCCGACCCGGCGCACCCGCGGCTGGTGGTGCTGGTGGTGGGCGAGACGGCGCGCGCGCAGGACCAGGGCCTGCAGGGCTACGCGCGCGACACCACGCCGGAGCTGGCCGCCGCCGGCGTGGACTACTTCACCGACGCGCATTCCTGCGGCACCGCCACCGCGGTCTCGGTGCCGTGCATGTTCTCCCACCTCGGCCGCGCGCACTACAACGAGGACGTCGCCAGGCGCACCGAGAACCTGCTCGACATCCTGCAGCGCGCCGGCGTGGCGGTGCAGTGGCGCGACAACGACAACGGCTGCAAGGGCGTGTGCAAGCGCGTGCCCACCGAGGACCTCAGCGACGCCGCCATCCCCGGCCTGTGCGCCGGCGGCGACTGCCTGGACGACGTGCTGGTGCGCGACCTGCCGGCGAAGCTCGCCGCGCTGCGCGCGCCCGCGCTACTGGTGCTGCACCTGAAGGGCAGCCACGGCCCGGCCTACTACCGCCGCTACACCCCGGCGTTCCGCCGCTTCGCGCCCACCTGCGACACCGCCGAGGTGCAGACCTGCGACCACGCCGCCATCGTCAACACCTACGACGACACCCTCCTCTACACCGACCACATCCTCGGCCGGGTGATCGCCGACCTGCGCGCGCTGCCCGCCGAGACCGCGCTGGTCTATCTTTCCGACCACGGCGAGTCGCTGGGCGAGAACGGCATCTACCTGCACGGCATGGACTACCGCGTGGCGCCGCCGGAGCAGACGCACATCCCGCTGCTGGTGTGGTTCTCGCCGGCCTGGAAGGCCGCGCAGCCGGCGCAGGCCGCCTGCGTGGCCTCGCGCACGCACCGGCCGGCCGGCCAGGACAATTTGTTCCACACCGTGCTGGGCCTGTTCGGCGTGCGGACCTCGGTGTATCGGCCGGAGCTCGACCTCGCGCACGGCTGCGCGGGCTGAGCGCGACCTCGCAGCCTGCTCGAAATCTTCCGCGGAAGAGCGCCAGGCCGGCGCCGATGAGCCTCGGGCGGGGCGTGGGCGGCGCTCGCCGTCCTGCCGTCGCCTTCCGTATTTCTCCAGCCAAGCCGGACCACGTGCCACCATCGGGCGCCGGGCATGGCGTCGAGGCTGTTGGCGGTCTCGCGCCAGGTCGATCGCGGCCGGAGGCCGCTTCCACAGGGAGCCTCGCAAGCCTTGCGGGAGCGGCCTCCGGCCGCGATGCCCGGATCATCGCGCCATGCCGCGCCCTGGTGGACGGACGTCCACGCCCCACGCTCTTCCCGGCCCATGCGCGGACGGCTCCCGGCGCGGGGCATGCGCCGATCTCGAGCAGGCTCTCAAGCCCCGGCGCGGCGCGGGCCGCCGTCCTCGGCCGAGGGGCTGGAAGCGGATGCCGATTGCAGCACCGTGCTAGCAGGCGGCCTCGATCCGCGGCGCGGTCCAGGGGCTGATGAGTCGGCTCCTGGAAGGCCATCTCAGGGAACACGTGGCGGCCAGCCACCCGCAGGCCCTGCGCGAGCTGGAGCCCGTGATGGCGGTACTGCGCAGCTAGCTCCGCTGAAGCGGCCCGCCCCGCCATGTGCGACGCCCGCCCCTCCGGCCCGGAACGAACGGCGCTGCCCGATTCGCCGCATCTCTCCGCGCGCCCATCCCAGGGGTCCAACTGGGCAGGCCGGTTGTGCCGGTGCGTGCAAAGAAAGAGGGACCGCAACGGCCCGCCACGCTAAAGTGTCGGCATGAACGCCACCCCGATCCTGCTCGCCTGGAGCGGCGGCAAGGACTGCCTGATGGCCCTCGCCCGCCTGCGCGCCGACCCGCGCTGGCGCGTGGTCGCGCTGCTCACCACGGTCGACCGCGGCGAGCAGCGCGTCGCCATGCACCACGTGCGGCGCGCCATCCTCGCCGCGCAGGCCGAGGCGCTCGGCCTGCCGCTGCTGGAGGTGCCGATGGACTGGCCCGGCGGCAACCAGGCCTACGAGGAGGCGCACCGCCGCGCGCTGGCCGAGGCGCGCATGCGCTGGCCGGGCGTGCGCCACTGCGCCTTCGGCGACCTGTTCCTCGAGGACGTGCGCGACTACCGCGTGCGCCAGCTCGGCCTGGCGGAATGGCGCGCGGTGTTCCCGCTGTGGGGCGAGGACACCGCCGCGCTGGCGCGGCGCTTCGTCGCCGAGGGACACCGCGCGGTGCTGTGCTGCGTGGACACGCAGCAGCTCGACGCCGGCTACTGCGGCCGCGAGTACGACGGCGCGCTGCTCGACGCGCTGCCCGCCGGCGTCGATCCCTGCGGCGAGCGCGGCGAGTTCCACACGCTGAGCTACGGCGGCCCGCTGTTCGCGCACGCGCTGCGGCTGCGCCGCGGCGGCACGGTGCTGCGCGACGGCCGCTTCCAGTGCACCGACTTCCTGCCCGCCGATGCCGCGCCGCGCTGACGCCCACGTGCTGCCCGACGTGCTGCGGCCCGGCCTGGCGCTGGTGTTCTGCGGCACCGCCGCCGGCAGGCGTTCCGCCGCCGAGGGCGCCTACTACGCGCATCCGGGCAACCTGTTCTGGCGCGCGCTGTTCGAGGCCGGGCTCACCCCGCGCCTGTTCGCGCCGCACGAATTCCCGCGCCTGCCCGAGCACGGCATCGGCCTCACCGACCTGGCCAAGCGCCACAGCGGCAACGACGACGAGCTGCCGCGCGACGCCTTCGACGCGCCCGCGCTGGCCGCCAAGATCGAGGCCTACGCGCCGCGCCTGCTCGCCTTCACCAGCAAGAACGCCGCGCGCGCCGCGCTGGGCCGCGCCGTCGCACACTACGGCCCGCAGGACGAAACCATCGGGCCGGCGCGCGTGTTCGTGCTGCCCTCGCCGTCGGGGCAGGCGCGCGGGCACTGGGATCTGGAACCGTGGCGGGCGCTGGCGGCGCAGTTCGCCGTCGAGAGCGCGATGCGGCCGCGGGATCAGTGATCGCGGTCCGGCGCGGCCTCCGCCAGAAACCGATACCCCACCCCCGGCTCGGTCTTCAGCCAGCGCGGCGCGGCCGGGTCGTCGCCCAGCTTCTGGCGCAGCTTGCCCACCACGATGCGCAGGTAGTGGGTGTCCTGCGCGTGGCTGGCGCCCCAGATCTCGCGCAGCAGCTGCTGCTGGCCCACCACGCGGCCGGCGTGGCGCAGCAGCAGGGCGAGCACGGCGTATTCCTTGCGGGTGAGCGCCACCGGCGCGCCGTCCAGGGTGACCTCGCGGCGCGCCAGGTCGATCGCCAGGCGGCCGTCGTCGTAGCGCGCCGGCGCCTCCGCCGCGCCGGCCGTCGCGCGCACGCGCAGCAGCGCGCGCAGCCGCGCCATCAGCTCCTGGATGCCGAACGGCTTGGTCACGTAGTCGTTGGCGCCGCCGTCCAGCGCGCGCACCTTCTCGCCCTCGGCGTCGCGCACCGACAGCATCAGCACCGGCACCTGGCTCCACTGGCGCAGCTCGGCCAGCACCTCGTGGCCCTCGCGGTCGGGCAGGCCGATGTCCAGGATCACCAGGTCGGGCGAGCGCGTGGCGGCCAGCGCCAGGCCCTCGGCGGCGTCGGCCGCGAGCAGCACCTCGTAGCCTTCCGCGCGCAGGCCGATGTCGAGGAAGCGGCGGATCTGCGCCTCGTCGTCGATCACCAGCACGCGCGGGGCGACGCCCGGCTTCACGCCTGCACGCTCCGCGCGCGCCAGCGCGCCAGCGCGACCAGCGCCCACACGCCCTCGACCCGACCGAACGGCCAGGCGCCCTGCAGGAAGCCATAGGCCGAGCCCAGCGCACAGGCGAACGCGAAGCCCAGCGTCCACCCGCGGCAGCGGTTTTCCATCGCATGGCAGACCAGCATGGCCGAGACGGCGAGCAGGCCGAAAAGGGTGAGCGCGTTCATGGACGAAAGATACAACGGGCCAGCGTGCCGGCAGGCGGCCGCCGCCTCACGGCTGGTCCGGCGGCGCGGGCAGCGGCAGCGAGACGCGGATGGTGGTGCCTCCGCCGGCGCGGGGCAAGGCCTCCACGCTGCCGCCGTGCGCGCCGATCATGCCGCGGCAGATCGCCAGCCCCAGCCCGGTGCCCTGCGGCGAGCGGTCGCCGCGCGACACCGAGTAGAACATGTCGAAGATGCGCGCGCGCTCCTCCTCCGGGATGCCGGGGCCGCGGTCGCCCACCTCGATCAGCAGCCGCTCGCCCACCACGCGCGCCTCCACCTGCACGGCCTGGTCCGGCGGGGAGAAGCGCGCGGCGTTCTCCAGGATGTTGAACAGCGCCTGCTCGATCAATGCGGGGTGCACGTAGAGCAGCACGGTGTCGGCCGGCAGCGCCGTGTCCACGCGCAGGTCGGGGAACAGCCGGCGCAGGCGCGCCACCGCGGCGGCGACGATCTCGGCCACGTCCACCCAGTCGCGGTTGAGCTTGAGCGTGCCGTGGCCGAGCCGGGTCATGTCGAGCAGGTTCTGGATGTAGCGGTCCAGCCGCTGGCCCTCGCCCAGGATGGCTTCCAGCAGCTGGGCGCGCTCCTCCGCCGGCAGCTGCCCGCCGTAGCTGGCCAGCGTGCCGGCCGCGCCGATCATCGAGGCCAGCGGCGAGCGCAGGTCGTGCGAGACCGAGGACAGCAGCGCGCTGCGCAGCCGCTCGGTCTCGCCCTGCACGCGCGCGCTCTCCAGCTCCTCCGCCAGCCGCGCCCGCTCCAGCGCCAGGCCGATGTCCTGCGCCATCGCCAGCGCCAGGCCGCGGCGGTCGGCGTCGGGCTCGCCCTCGTCCGCGCCGAAGCGCAGCGCGGCGGCGCCGAGCGGGCTGTCCTCGCTGCCCAGCGGCAGGGTCCAGCAGCCGGCGGCGTTGAGGGTGTCGGTGTAGCGACCGGCGGGCTCCGCGTGGCGGTCGCTCCAGTCGGCGGCGGCCACGTCCTGCGCGCTCAGCGCCAGGTCGCGCGGCCAGGTCGAGAGCACCCGCATCGTCCTGTCCGCGTCGCGGCCCAGGATCGCCGCCTGCGCGCCCAGCGCCTGCGCCAGCGCCTGCGCGCCCACGTCGCGCACGCCCTCGGCGTCGGTGCTGGCGGCCAGCCGCTGCCCCAGCGCCAGCAGCGCCCGCGCGCGCGTCTGCGCGCCGCGCAGCGATTCCACCTGGGTGGCCAGCCGGGTCGCCATGCGGCTGCACACCAGCGCCACCACCAGGAACAGCAGCACCGCCAGCACGTCGTCCGCGTTGGCGATGGCGAGCGTGTAGCGCGGCGGCGCGAAGAAGAAGTTGTAGCCGAGGAAGCACAGCGCGGCCGTATAGACGGCCACGAGCATGCGCGTGCGCGTGGCCACCGCCAGCACGGCGGTGAGGAAGATCAGCGCGAGGTTGGCCACCGACAGGTAGCGGTCGGCCAGGAACG
This sequence comes from Fulvimonas soli, assembly GCF_003148905.1. Lineage (GTDB taxonomy): Bacteria > Pseudomonadota > Gammaproteobacteria > Xanthomonadales > Rhodanobacteraceae > Fulvimonas > Fulvimonas soli. Next base: position 206,178 of record NZ_QGHC01000003.1, read on the forward strand.
CCAGGCCGAAGGCCGCCAGCGTCGCCAGCGTGGCGAAGGCGTACTCGCGGCGCGTGCCGCGGCCGCCGGGCAGCTGCAGGCGCCGCCGCGCCCGCGCGCGCTCGGCCGGGGTGGCGATGATCGCCAGCTCCAGGTGGGCACCGCGGCGCAGCAGCTGCTGGGTGAGCGACAGGCCCAGCATGCGCGCCAGCGGCCGCTCGCGCGTGCGCCCCAGGATGATCTGCCCCACGCCCTCGCGGTCGGCGTGCGCCAGCAGCTCGTCGGCGATCGCCGGCCCGCGCAGGATCACCGCGTCGCCGCCGAGCCGGCGCGCCAGCCGCATCGCCGCGTCGACGCGCTCGCGGCGGGCCGGCTCGACCGCGCCGCCGGTGTCGACGAAGGCCACGCTCCACGGCGCGCCGCGCCGCTCGGCGATGCGCCGCGCCACGCGCACCAGGTACTCGCTCTGCGCGTGGCCGTCGATCGCGGCCAGCACGCGCCGGCGCACCGGCATGGCGCCGCCGCGCGCCAGCATGTGCTCGCGCAGGTCGCTCTCCACGTGGCTGGCCACCGTCTCCACCGCCAGCTCGCGCAGCGCGGCCAGGTTGGTGGGCGAGAAGAAGGCGTCCAGCGCCGCCGCCGCGGTCTCGGGCACGTACACCTTGCCTTGCTTGAGCCGCTCGATCAGCTCGCGCGGCGGCAGGTCCACCAGCACGATGTCGCGCGCGCGGTCGAGGAAGGCGTCCGGCACCGTCTCGCGCACCGTGATGCCGGTGATGCGGCGCACCTGGTCGTTGAGGCTCTCCAGGTGCTGCACGTTGAGCGCGGTGTAGACCTCGATGCCGGCGTCGAGCAGCTCGGCGATGTCCTGCCAGCGCCGCTCGTGGCGCCCGCCCGGCAGGTTGCGGTGCGCCAGCTCGTCGACCAGCAGCACGGCCGGCCGCCGCGCCAGCGCGGCGTCCAGGTCGAATGCCTCGAAGTCGCGCTCGCGGTAGCGCACGCCGCGCCGCGGCAGCACCTCCATGCCTTCGAGCAGCGCGGCGGTCTCGGCGCGGCCGTGCGTCTCGACCAGCCCCACCACCACGTCCACGCCCTGGCGCTTGAGTTCGCGCGCGGCCGAGAGCATGGCGTAGGTCTTGCCCACGCCGGGCGCGGCGCCGAGGAACACCTTGAGCCGGCGCTGCTCCTCCTGCACGGCGCCGAGCAGGGCGTCGGCGCGGGCCTGGCGGTGGTCGTTCATGCATGCTCGCTGGCGGTGGGGCGTCCTACGTTAGCGCTTCCGCAGGGCATCGAGCGCAAGATTGAGCCCGAGCACGTTCACCCGCGGCTCGCCGAGCACGCCGAACTGGCGGCCGCGGGTGTGCGCCTCGACCAGTGCCAGCACCTGGTCCGGCGGCAGGCCGCGGGCGCGGGCCACGCGCGAGACCTGGTAGCGCGCGGCGGCCGGGCTGATGTCCGGGTCCAGGCCGCTGCCGGAGGCGGTCACCAGGTCGACCGGCACCGGCGCGGCGTTGCCCGGGTCGGCCGCGCGCAGCGCGGCGATGCGCTGCCTGGCCGCGTCGGTCAGCGCCGGGTTGGTCGGGCCCTGGTTGGAGCCGCCGGACGCGGCGGCGTTGTCGGCCATCGGGCTGGTCGCCGACGGGCGGCCCCAGAAGTACTTCGGGTCGGTGAACGACTGGCCGATCAGGGCGGAGCCGACCGGCTTGCCCTCGCGCGTCACCAGGCTGCCGTCGGCCTGGGCCGGGAACAGCAGCCGGGCCAGGCCGGTGACGACCAGCGGGTAGGCGACGCCGGTGAGCGCCGTCATCAGCACCAGCATGGCCAGCGCATTGCGAACGAGTTTGCCCATGTCCGTCGTCCTCAGAAGTGCAGGATGGCATCCACCAGCGCGACGGCCTGGTAGTTCTTCTTGCCGCCGTCGTAGGCGTCCACGTCGTACGAGCGCTCGTAGCGGAGCTCCGGGCGGATTTCGAGGTCCGGCGACACCCAGTGCGTCATGCCCAGCGTATGGCTGCTGTAGTGCGTGGCGTAGCCGGTGCGCTGGCCTTTCTGGTCGTTGTAGAACTCGTTGCGGAACGTCAGCATGCTGCTGGAGCTCAGCTCGAAGTTGAGGTAGTTCACCACGCCGTATTCGGCCGCCTTGCCCGGATAGGGCGACGAGGCCACCACGCCGGGCTCGCCGCCCGGCCCGAAGCCCGGGACGTTGCGGCCGTACATGTAGTAGCCCTCGGTCTGCATGTGCACCTTGCGGCTGAAGCGGTGGCCCCAGGTCATCACGTACATCTGCACGTTGTTGTAGTTGTAGTCGGAGGTGTTCCAGTTGTTGATGCAGGGGTAGAGCATGTCGTTGTTGTCGGCCGACACCCAGCGCACGCAGGCCTGCAGCGCCGGGCGCGCCGAACGGTTCCACGGCGCGGTGTCGTTGCTGGCGTTCACGCCGATCTGCAGCGTCCACTGCCGGCTCAGCCGCGTGGTCGTCATGATGCCGGTCTGGGTGTACGGGTCGACCGTGTACAGGATCGAATGGGTGAGCAGGTAGTTCTGCGGGGAGAACTGCGCCTCGATGTCGGGCAGCGACAGGTAGCGGCCGATGCGGACCACCATGCCCTCGGCGACCGTGGGGATGTAGAGGTCGTAGTAGAACAGCATGGGGTCGATGCCGTAGACCTTGCCGGGCAGCGGGCCGTTCGAATTGGGGTGGTTCAGGAGCTGGTTGCTGAACACGCCCTTGGTCACCGTGTAGTGGTAGTCGTAGCCGTACAGGGTGGAGATGTTGAAGCCCCAGTCCACGTGGTCGGTCTGCACGGTGTCTTCCGCGCGGGTGACGTTGAGCACCAGCTGGTCGAACTCCACGCGGTCGGGCCGCGTGGCGTATGACAGCGGATAGTTGGTGAAGCTGGACGAGCTGGCGTTGGCCGACGGATTGATCCAGCCGTTGACCTCGATGCGGTGGCGCTTCATCCAGCCGCCGAGCTTCGTGCATGCCAGCGCCTTCTGCACCGGGTACTGGCCGTAGGCGACCGGCACGCCGATGGGCGCGGGCACGCCGCCGAGCTGCCATTCGCCGTTGGGGAACGGCGGCGCGTCCAGCGGCGCGTCCATGGCGCGGCGCTCCGGCGCGGGGGCGTTCGGGTCGGCCGGCTGCGCGTCCTCGCGGTAGGCCGCGGCCAGGCGCGAAAAGAAGCCCCGCGAACAGTCGCCGCTGGACGGCGGCGGCGCCGGCTCGGCGGCGGCCACCTGGTCCGCCGTCGCCGCGACGACGGTCGCCGGCCGGGCGTCCAGCGCGCCGGCCAGGGCCTGGGAGAGCGGCGTCATGGCGATGACGGCCGCCAGCGGAAAAGCTTTCACGTAGCGCATAGATACCTTGGATTGCCGGTCCACGGGGACCGTCTTGTCGGTGGATGAATCCTCGCCGTGGCGACGGCGCGGATGCCTCAGATGCCGGCGTAGCCGCCCAGCACGTAGTCGTCGCTGTCGGGCGACTCGGTGTCGTGCAGGGAGCGCCCGCCCTTGCCCGGCGGGCGCGGCCCGCCGGGCAGCGCGATCACGACGTCGCAGTCGGCGTCGTTGGCCGACAGCCGCAGTTCCATGTCGGGGTGCGTGTCGTCCGGCAGCGAAATGGAGAGCCTGAGCGTTTGCATGGTTGGCCTCGGGGAAAAAGACGGTGGGGGTGTCCGCGCCGGCGTCGCCCTGCGGCGGCGCCGGCGCGGCGAGTCAGGCCAGTCCCAGCAGGACCAGCAGCATGTCGATCAGCTTGATGCCCACGAACGGCACCGCGATGCCGCCCAGGCCGTAGACCAGCAGGTTGCGGCGCAGCAGCGCGCCGGCGCCCAGCGCGCGGTACTTCACGCCCTTCAGCGCCAGCGGGATCAGGAAGACGATGATCAGCGCGTTGAAGATCACCGCCGACAGGATCGCGCTCTGCGGCGTGGCCAGGCGCATCACGTTCAGCGCGTCGAGCGCGGGGTAGGTGGTGGCGAAGGCGGCCGGGATGATCGCGAAGTACTTGGCGATGTCGTTGGCGATGGAGAACGTGGTCAGCGCGCCGCGGGTGATCAGCATCTGCTTGCCGATCTCCACCACCTCGATCAGCTTGGTCGGGTTGGAGTCCAGGTCGACCATGTTGCCGGCTTCCTTGGCCGCCTGCGTGCCGGTGTTCATCGCCACCGCCACGTCGGCCTGGGCCAGCGCGGGCGCGTCGTTGGTGCCGTCGCCGCACATCGCCACCAGCCGGTTCTCGGACTGGATGTCGCGGATCAGCTTGAGCTTGGTCTCCGGCGTGGCCTCGGCGAGGAAGTCGTCCACGCCCGCCTCGGCGGCGATGGCCGCCGCGGTGAGCGGGTTGTCGCCGGTGATCATCACGGTCTTGATGCCCATCCGGCGCATCTCGGCGAAGCGCTCCTTGATGCCGCCCTTGACGATGTCCTTCAGCTCGATCACGCCGAGCGCCGCGTCGTCCTCGGCCACGACCAGCGGCGTGGCGCCGCGGCGCGCGACGTCCTCGGCCATGCGCTTGACCATCGGCGGCAGGTGGCTGCCGCGGGATTCCAGGTGGCGCTCCACCGCGTCCAGCGCGCCCTTGCGGATGCGCCGGCGGCCGATGTCCACGCCGCTCATGCGGGTCTGCGCGCTGAACGGCACGAACTGCGCGTGCAGGGCTTCCAGCGCGTGCTCGCGCAGGCCGAAGCGCTCCTTGGCCAGCACCACCACGCTGCGCCCCTCCGGCGTCTCGTCGGCCAGCGAGGCGAGCTGCGCGGCCTCGGCCAGCCGGCGCTCCTCCACGCCCGGCGCGGCATGGAAGGCCACCGCCTGGCGGTTGCCCAGGGTGATCGTGCCGGTCTTGTCCAGCAGCAGCACGTCCACGTCGCCGGCCGCCTCCACCGCGCGGCCGGAGGTGGCGATCACGTTGGCGCGGATCATCCGGTCCATGCCGGCGATGCCGATCGCCGACAGCAGCGCGCCGATGGTGGTGGGGATCAGGCACACCAGCAGCGCGACCAGCACGGTCAGCGTGATCGGGTGGCCCTGGCCCGCCGCCTGCACGCTGTAGATCGAGTACGGCAGCAGCGTGGCGCAGGCCAGCAGGAAGATCAGCGTGAACTTGGCCAGCAGGATGGTCAGCGCGATCTCGTTCGGCGTCTTGCGCCGCGCGGCGCCCTCCACCATCGCGATCATGCGGTCGAGGAAGCTCTCGCCGGGGTTGCGGGTGATGCGCACCACCAGCCAGTCCGACAGCACCTTGGTGCCGCCGGTGACCGCGCTGCGGTCGCCGCCGGACTCGCGGATCACCGGCGCGGACTCGCCGGTGATCGCGCTCTCGTCCACGCTGGCGGCGCCGGCCACCACCTCGCCGTCGCCCGGGACCGGGTCGCCGGCCTCGACCAGCACGTAGTGGCCGGCGCGCAGCTCGCTGGACGGCACGAAGGTGATGGCGGCGTTGCGCTCGGCGGCGGCCAGCCTCTTCGCCACCACGTCCTTGCGCGAGCTGCGCAGCGCGGCGGCCTGCGCCTTGCCGCGGCCCTCCGCCAGCGCCTCGGCGAAATTGGCGAACAGCAGCGTGAACCACAGCCACACGCCGACCCAGAAGATGAAGCCGGCCGGCGCCTCGCCGTGGCCGGCGACGGCCTGGACCCACAGCAGCGTGGTCAGCACGCTGCACACGAACACCACGAACATCACCGGGTTGCGGAACTGCAACCGCGGCGACAGCTTGCGGAACGAATCGGCCACCGCCTTGAGGACCAGCGCGCGGTCGAGGCCGCGGACGGCATGGGAATGCGTATTCATCGATCAATGTCCCGACATCAGGTATTCGGCGATCGGCCCGAGCGCCAGCGCCGGCAGGAAGGTCAGCGCGCCGACCACGATCACCACGCAGGCCAGCAGCACCACGAACAGCGGGGTGTGCGTGGGCAGCGTGCCGGCCGATTCGGGCACGTGGCGCTTGGCGGCCAGCGAGCCGGCCATGGCCAGCATCGCGATGGCCAGCGGGAAGCGCGCGAAGAACATGCACAGGCCCAGCAGCACGTTCCAGAACGGCGTGTTCGCCGAGAGCCCGCCGAAGGCGCTGCCGTTGTTGTTGGAGGCGGAGCTGACCGCGTAGAGCACCTCGCTGAAGCCGTGCGCGCCGGGATTGGCGATGCCGGCCACGCCGGCCGGCACCAGCACGGCGACCGCGGTGCAGATCACCACCAGCGCGCACGGCAGCAGCACGGCCAGGCTGGCCATCTTCATCTCGTGCGCCTCGATCTTCTTGCCCAGGTATTCCGGCGTGCGCCCCACCATCAGGCCGGCGATGAACACCGCCACCACGGCGAAGGCCAGCATGCCGTACAGGCCCGAGCCGACGCCGCCGAACACCACCTCGCCCAGCTGCATCAGCCACATCGGCACCAGGCCGCCCAGCGGGGTCAGCGAGTCGTGCATCGCGTTCACCGCGCCGCAGGAGGCGGCCGTGGTGATCGCTGCGAACAGGCCGGAGGAGACGATGCCGAAGCGCGTCTCCTTGCCCTCCATGTTGCCGCCGGCCTGCAGCGCGGAGGCGTGCGCGTCCACCGCCAGAGCGTGCAGCGCCGGGTTGCCGGCCTGCTCCGCCGCGACCGCGCCGAGCGCCAGCGGGACGAAGATCAGCAGCATCGTGGCGAGGAGCGCCCAGCCCTGCCGGCGGTCGCCCACCATGTGGCCGAAGGTGAGGCACAGCCCGCCGGGGATCAGGAAGATCGCCAGCATCTCGACGAAGTTGGAAAACGGCGTCGGGTTCTCGAACGGATGCGCGGAGTTGGCGTTGAAGAAGCCGCCGCCGTTGGTGCCCAGCTGCTTGATCGCGATCTGCGAGGCGGCCGGGCCCATCGGCAGGGTCTGCGCGGTCACCGCGACCTCGCGCGTCAGCGCGTGGCCGGCCGCGTCCTTGCGCGCGTTGCCGGCGGCGTCCTTGAGCGTCTCCGTGTAGCTGCTGGCCTGCACCAGCGGCACGTCCACGTAGGGCTTGAAGTTCTGCACCACGCCCTGCGACACCAGCAGCAGCGCCATCAGCAGCGACAGCGGCAGCAGCACGTACAGCGTGCCGCGCACCAGGTCCACCCAGAAATTGCCCAGGCCCTGGGCGCTGCGCCGCACGAAGCCGCGCACCACCGCCACCAGCACCGCGATGCCGGTGGCGGCGGAAAGGAAGTTCTGCACCGCCAGGCCCAGCATCTGGGTCAGGTAGCTCATCGTCGACTCGCCGGCGTAGCCCTGCCAGTTGGTGTTGCTGGCGAAGCTGATGGCGGTGTTCATCGCCGAGTCGGGCGACACCGCGCCGAAGTGCTGCGGGTTGAGCGGCAGCCATGGCTGCAGGCGCTGCAGCGCATACACCGCGAGCAGGCCGAGCACGTTGAACGCCAGCATGGCCAGCGCGTAGCGCTTCCAGCCCATGTCCTCGGCCGGGTCGACGCCGCACAGGCGGTAGATGCCGCGCTCCGCGCGCGCCCCGAAGCGGGTGACGCGGTTGGGCGCGTCGGCGAACACCCGCGCCATGTAGGCGCCCATCGGCTTCACCAGCAGCAGCAGCACGGCCAGGAACAGGCCGACCTGGAGACAGTCGTTGGCGGTCATTCGAACCACTCCGGCTTGAGCAGGGCCACGCACAGGTAGCCGGCGAGCGCCACCGCGATGGCGATGGCCAGCCCGTAGATCAGGGTCATGGGGGAAAATCCTTCGGGAAGTCGCGCTGCGGCTCAGCGCCGGCCAAGGCGGTCGCAGACCAGCAGGAAGCCGACCGTGGCCGCGGTGAGCACGAAGGCGAAAAGCAGATAGATGACGTCCAAGGGCGCCGTCTCCTCGTAGCGAACGGCGCGCACTGTAGGAACCGGCGCATAAGAAAGGGGTAGCGGGAAGCCGCTACCCCGTATAGATCGCGTAAAGATTTCCGCGGCGGCCGGCGCGGGCCGCCGCGCCACGGCCTACTTGCCGCCGTCGGACTTCATCGCGTCGCCGGACATGCCGCCGCCCGCGTCCCTGGCGTGGCGCTTCATCGCCTTGTGGCCCGGCTTCATCGCGTCCTTCCCGGACTTCATCGCCTCGCCCTTCATGGCGTCGTCCTTCTTCATCGTCGCATCGTGCCGCATGCCGTCCTGCTGCATGGCGGTGCCGGCGCCGGCCGGCGCCGTGGCGTCCTGCGCGAAGGCCGGCGCGCCGCAGAGCATGGCGAGCGCCAGGACGACGGGAATGCGTGCTTTCATGGTGGTGTCCTCGGAAAGATAAGGGATGGAGGCGCGGGGCCTCCAGCGCTTCCTTCGCCGCCGACGCCGCCGCGGTTACGCGGCCTTCGACAGCAGCCGCCCGCCCATCGCCGCGTTGGCGGCCACCACCAGCGCCACCGCGAGCGCGTGCATCGCCAGGTCGGTCGCGCTGGCGTCGAAGGCGTGGCAGATCTCCAGCAGCGTCGCCGAGGCCGCCGCGCTGGCCAGCCCCGCCAGCACCGCGGTCAGCACCGGCCGCAGCGGCGCGGCGCGGCGCAGCAGCCACACCAGCAGCGCCGACAGCGGGACCGAGAAGGCGACGATGAACGCCAGGCAGTCCGGCGCCTCGCGCAGCGCGGCGACGTGGGTGGCCGGCGCGACCCAGCCGCGCAGGCAGCCCAGCCCGCTGGCGCCGATCCACAGCAGCGCGCCGGGCAGCGGCAGCCAGGCCCAGCGCGCGCTGCGCCCGGGCACCGCCAGCGCGAACGCGGCCCAGGCCGCGCCGACCGCGGTGAGCAGCGCGCCGATGCCGGCCCAGGCCAGGTCCGGCGTGCCGCGCCAGCGCGCCAGCATGCCGCCGGCGCCGTAGTGCCAGAACAGCGCGGCGGCGATCGCCGCCACCGCCAGCAGCCAGCCCAGCGTGCGCCGCCACGGCGGCGGCAGCCGGCGCACCGGCGCCAGCTCGGCGCCGAGCGCGGCGATCAGGCTGTCGTGGGAGCGCGGATCGGTCATGGCGGTTCAGTCGTCTCCGTGGAAGCGCGTGCGCAGCGCCTTCAGCGCGCGATGCAGGTTCACCTTCAGCGCGCCGGTGCGGCGGCCGGTGCGCTGCGCCGCCTCGGCCAACGAGCGCTCGCGCAGGCCGAGCTGCTCCACCGCCTCGCGCTGGCCGGGCGGCAGCGCGGCGATCGCCGCGCGCAGCCGGGCCGCCTGCTGCGCGCGCTCGGCATCGGCGCTGGCGTCGTCGGCGCCGGCGTGGCGTTCCAGCGCCAGCTCGTCGCTCACCTCGCGCCGCGCGCGGCGGCCGTGGCCGCGCAGCGCGTCGATCGCGCGGCGTGCGGCCAGCGCGCCCAGCCAGGCGTCGTAGGAGCGCGCCGGGTCGTAGGTGTGGCGCACCCGGTGCACGCTGAGCAGGGTCTCCTGCACCACGTCGTCCAGCGCGTCCGCCGGCACGCCCTGGCGGCGCGCCACCGCGCGGATCAGCGGCACCGAGTCGGCCAGCACGCGCTCGTAGGCGCGGCGGTCGCCGGCCTGCGCGGCGGCCATCCACGCGGCGCGGCGCTGGTCGCTGGTCTCGCTGGCGGGAGGGTCGGCTGGCACGGGGACGCGGGAATCCGCCCGGAGGACAAGGGCGTCATCTAGTCGCATCGGCGCGGCGGCGGTCAAGTCCCACATGCTGGCGGATTCGCGGCGGGGACTGCCGCGGTTACTCCGTGGCCGCGTGGAGATGCCTTCGCGGCCGGACACCGGAGTAACTTCATCCCCGCCGGCAGCGAATGCCCGGCCAAGCCCCCACGGAAACGCATCCATGCTCGTGCTGATCCTCGCCTACCTCGGCGGCGTCCTGACCATCCTGAGCCCGTGCATCCTGCCGGTGCTGCCGTTCGTGTTCGCGCGCGCCGACCGGCCGTTCGCGCGCAGCGGGCTGCCGCTGCTGGCCGGCATGGCGCTCACCTTCGCGCTGGTCGCCACGCTGGCGGCGGTGGGCGGCGGCTGGGCGATCCGCGCCAACCAGTACGGCCGCTGGATCGCGCTGGCGGTGCTGGCCCTGCTCGGCCTCGGCCTGCTCTCCGCGCACGTCGCCGAGTGGATCGCGCGGCCGTTCGTGGCGCTGGGCAACCGGCTGTCGCAGCGCTCGGCGCGCGACGGCGGCGACTCGGCCGCCGCCTCGTTCGGCCTGGGCGTGGCCACCGGCCTGCTGTGGGCGCCCTGCGCGGGGCCGATCCTCGGCCTGCTGCTGACCGGCGCGGCGCTCAATGGCGCCAGCGTGCGGACCACCCTGCTGCTGCTCACCTACGCGCTGGGCGCGGCCACCTCGCTGGCGCTGGCGCTGCTGATCGGCGGCAAGGTGTTCGCGCTGATGAAGCGCTCGCTGGGCGCCGGCGAATGGGTGCGCCGCGCGCTCGGCGTGCTGGTGCTGGCCGGCGTGGCGGCGATCGCGCTGGGGCTGGACACCGGCGTGCTCGCGCGCGTCTCGCTGGCCAGCACCGGCGGCATCGAGCAGCGGCTGCTCGACGGCGTGCGCCCGGCGCCGCAGCCGCAAGCCCCGCGCGCCGCCGGCGCGCCGCCGCCGGTGGAGGGCGAGCTGCCCCCGCTGGACGGCGCCACGCAATGGCTCAACGGCCCGCCGCTGACCCGCGAGGCGCTGCGCGGCAAGGTGGTGCTGGTCGACTTCTGGACCTACTCCTGCATCAACTGCCTGCGCTCGCTGCCCTACGTGCGCGCCTGGGCCGACAAGTACCGCGACCACGGCCTGGTGGTGATCGGCGTGCATGCGCCGGAGTTCGCCTTCGAGAAGGAGCCGGCCAACGTGGCGCGCGCGGTGAAGGAGCTGGGCGTGGACTACCCGGTCGCGCTCGACAACGACTACGCGATCTGGAAGGGCTTCGACAACGAGTACTGGCCCGCGCACTACTTCGTCGACGCCCGGGGCCGCATCCGCGCGCACCACTTCGGCGAGGGCGAGTACGCGCAGGGCGAGGACGTGATCCGCCAGCTGCTGGCCGAGGCCGGCTACAAGGACCTGCCCGGCGGCTACGTGCAGCCCGGCGCCACCGGCGCGGAAGCGGCCGGCTCGGGCGACGCGCGACGCTCGCCGGAGACCTACGTGGGCTACGCGCGCGCCGAGGGCTTCGCCGGCGGAGCGGCGGCGCACGACGAGCCGTGGGACTACCGCGCGCCGGCCGCGCCGGCCCTCAACCAGTGGACGCTGGACGGCCGCTGGACGGTGCACGACGAGAACGCCGCGCTGGAGCGCGCGGGCGGCCGCATCGCCTACCGCTTCCGCGGGCGCGACCTGCACCTGGTGCTCGGTCCCGGCGGCGACGGCGGGCCGGTGCGCTTCCGCGTGCGCATCGACGGCAGGCCGCCGGGCGCCGACCACGGCATGGACACGGACGCCGACGGCAACGGCACGGTGACCACGCAGCGGCTGTACCAGCTGGTGCGCCAGGCGCACGGCAGCGGCGAGCGGCTGTTCGAGATCGAGTTCCTCGACCCTGGCGTGCGGGCCTATGCGTTCACCTTCGGCTGAGGCAGGGATGCCGCTCCAACTCGCGGCATCGCGGCCCGAGGTCGCTCCCGCAAAGCCGCTGCCGCCCCGTGGGAGCGGCCTCCGGCCGCGACACGCCCGCCCGAAACACCGCACCGACCCGGAGGTCCCCATGTCCCGCCTCGACGAAACCCTCGCCCTGGAACGCCGCCGCTTCCTGCGCGCCGCGCTGGCCGGCGGCGCGGCGGCCGCGCTCGGCGGCGTGCTGCTGCCGCGGCTGCGCGCGCGCGACGCGGCGCCGCCGCCGGCCGCGCCGGCGCCGGGCGCCGACGTGCTGCTGGCCTGCTACGCGGACGACGGCCACTACCTCGGCCCCTGCCACGTGCGCAAGCTGGCGCTGAGCGACGCGCAATGGCACCAGCGCCTGTCCGACGAGGCGTTCGACGTGATGCGCCGCAACGGCACCGAGCGCGCCTTCAGCGGCCCGCACGAGAAACCGCCGGTGCCCGGCCTGTATCGCTGCCCCGGCTGCGACACCGCGCTGTTCGACGCCGCCACGCAGTTCGACTCCGGCACCGGCTGGCCGAGCTTCTGGCAGCCGATCGCCAGGCAGAACGTGGTCGAGACCGAGGACGACAGCTTCGGCTGGCAGCGCACCGCGGTGAGCTGCGCCGGCTGCGACAGCCACCTCGGCCACGTGTTCGACGACGGCCCGCCGCCGACCGGCCTGCGCTACTGCATGAACTCGGTGGCGCTGCGCTTCATTCCGCGCCGGGGCTGAGCGCGGCGGCGAGCCCGCTGGCGGCAGCGCAGGCAGACGTACCGGCCGCAGGAGCCGTTGCGGTCGGACAGGAACGCATCGCAGCCGCGCCACAGCCGGTACAAGTGTGCGCAGCGGCGCGCGCCGGCGACGCCCGTCAGCCGCCGGCGACCGCCCGGTACGGCGCCAGCAGCGCCGGGTCGTCGAACAGCGCCGCCGGCAACAGGTAGCGCGGCTCGCGTCCCTCCGCGAGCAGCTCGCGCACGCGCGTGGCGGAGATTTCCAGCGGCGTCACCGGCAGCGCGACCACGCGGCCGGCGGGCTCGCGGCGCAGGATCGCCGGATCGCCGGCCAGCCGTTGCGCCACGGTCTCGCGCAGCGCTTCCGGCCAGGCGGGCTCCGCGCCCGGCCGCGTCAGCACGCCGAGGTGCGCCAGCCCGAACAGCTCGCGCCAGCGATGCCAGGACGGCAGCCCGGCGAAGGCGTCCTCGCCCACCAGCAGCACCAGCGGCCGCGCGCCCTGCTCCGCGCGCAGCGCGGCGAGGGTGTCGACGGTGTAGGAAGGACCGTCCCGCTCCAGCTCGCGGGTGTCCAGCACCAGGCGCGGCTGTCCCCGCAGGGCCGCCCGCAGCATCGCCACGCGCTGGTCCGCGCCGGCGACCGGCGGCGGGCGGTGCGGCGGCACCCTGGCCGGCAGCAGGCGCACTTCGGCGTCGAGCAGCTCGGCGGCCTCCCACGCGGCGTTGAGGTGGCCCAGGTGCACCGGATCGAAGGTGCCGCCGAGGATGGCGAGGGGGCGCAAGGGCGCCTGCTGGCCTGCGCTCGCGGTCATCGCCGGGAACCTCCCGGCAGGCTCCCTCTCCCCTTCGGGGAGAGGGCCGGGGTGAGGGGCCGGGGCTTGCGGATGCGTCCCCAACAACGCTCGACGGTTACGACCGACCGCGGTCGCCAACCGAAGGCGCCGTCCAAAAAACCGGATTCGAGGCGAGCCGGCAAGCGGGCCTTGCCGCGCCGGGCTCCTGCCTGCGCAGGCGCGACGGGCATGGGAGGCCGTCGCCAGAGTGGCCCCTCACCCCAGCCCTCGCCCCGGTGGGGAGAGGGAGTGGAAGCAGCGCCGCGCGAGGGCGGCCCCTCGCCCCGGCCCTCGCCCCGGCGGGGAGAGGGAGCAAGGAGGCGGGCGGCGCTCATGCCAGCGCCTGCGCCGCGCGCGGCTCGGCGATGGCGGCGATCAGCCGCTCGGCCTCCAGCCAGGCGTCGCCCTGCTCGCGGCCCTTGGCGATGCGGTCGATGCGCGCGGCGCGCGCCAGGCATGCCTGCCAGTGCTCGCGCGGGGCGCGGCGCAGCGCCTTGCGGAACAGCTGCTCGCGCGCCGGCCACAGGCGCTCGGCGCGCGCCTGCGCGGCGAGGTCGCGCGCGTTGGCCAGGCGCAGCGCGAGCTGCAGCTGGTTGACCAGCCAGCCCATCAGGCCGATCAGCTCCTCGCCCTCGGCGCGCAGGCCGGCGAGGATGTGCAGCGCGCGGCCGCCCTCGCCGGCGAAGGCGGCGTCGGTGAGCTTGAAGGCGTCGTAGCGGGCGCTGTCGGCGACCAGCTGTTCCATCTGGGTGGCGTCGATGCGCGGTGGAGCATCGCGGCCGGAGGCCGCTCCCACCAGCACGGCGAGCTTGTCGATCTCCTGCGCGGCGGCGAGCAGGTTGCCTTCCACCCGCTCGGCCAGCAGCGCCACCGCGTCCGGCGTGGCGGCCAGCCCGCGCGTGGCGAGCCGCGCGCCGATCCAGGCGCTCCATTCGTTCGGCCGCGGCGCGTTGAACACCACCATCACGCCGGCCTCGTCGAGCTTCTTCGTCCACGCGCCCTCGTGCTTGCTGCTCCACTCGGTGGCGGTCACCAGCAGGGAGGTGTCGGGCGGCGGCGCGGCGCAGAACTCGGCGATCGCCTTGGCGCCCTCGGTGCCCGGCCGGCCGCCGGGCAGGCGCAGGTCGATCAGGCGCTGCGTGGCGAACAGCGACAGCCCCGCCGCGGAGCGCGCCAGCTCGTCCCAGTCGAAATGCTGGCCGGCGTCCAGCACCACGCGCTCGCCGTAGCCGAGCCGGCGCGCCTGCGCGCGCAGCGCGTCGGCGGCCTCCAGCACCAGCAGCTCCTCGCCGGCCAGCAGGTAGGCGGGCGCCAGCCGGTCGCCGGCCAGCACCTTCTGCCACTGCGCGGGACCGAGCGGCATGGGCGTTAGAGCCTGTTCATGCGCTCCCCGTGCCCCGCGCCGGGAGCTGTTTGCGCGCAGGCCAAGGAAGAACGAAGGAACGCGGGGAGGCGCCATGGATGGCGCCGGCTTTGGGGAGCGAGGGGTGGACCTCGGTCCGCGACTGAGCGATGACGCCGGGATGCGGGCAAACAGCCCCGGCCCGGAGGGTTGTCACCGGGTGGCCGCCAGGCAACAGCGCGCGGCTTGGCCTGCCGGCCAGGCAAGCCGGCGCCACGCCCTGCCGCCTGGCGGCCACCCGATGGCAACGCGGGGTACGGGGAGCGCATGAACAGGCTCTTACGGCTGGCCCGCGCTGGCAGCCGCCGCGGGTGCGGCCGGCGCGGCCTCCTGCGCGTGCCGGCCGGCCGCCTGCAGGCGGAACAGGATGGCCTGCACCATGTCGTCGTTGAGGCTGCGCTGCAGCTCCTCGACCTGGGTGTCGGTGCCCACGGCGTTGGTGGCGTCGTAGCTGAACTCGCGCGACATGTCGATGCGCTGGCGCGGCAGCAGCACCTGGCCGCCGGCATCGTCCATCTCGAACTGCACCTGGTAGCGCACCGCGTACTCGGTGATGCGCGCGGTGCCGCTGATGGTCAGCGTGTCGGTGTTGAACTGCGCCACGGGGATCCTGAGCTCGGCGATGCCGGGGCCGGACTGCTCCTCGACGGTGACGCCGGAGCCTTCCAGCGCGCGGGCCAGGTCGCGCTGCAGCTCGTTGCCGCCGTTCACGGTGAGGTGGATGCGCTGCATCGAGGGCGGCAGCGCCACGCTGCGGCGCAGGTGGAAGCCGCACGCGGCGAGCGCGAGCGTGCCCAGGAGCAGCGTGGCCTTCAGCATGCGGTTCATGGCTTTCATCCTGCGACGATGTTGACGATCTTGCCCGGCACCACGATCACCTTGCGCACGCTCAGGCCCTCCAGGAACGCCTGCACGTTCGGGTGGGCCAGCGCCTGCGCCTCGGCCGCCTCCCTGCCGGCGTCGGCGGCCACCTCGATGGTACCGCGCAGCTTGCCGTTCACCTGCACCGCCAGGGTCAGCGAGTCGCGCACCAGCGCGGCGGGGTCCGCCTGCGGCCAGGGCTGGTCCTCCAGCACGCTCGCCGGGTTGCCCAGCACCTGCCACAGATGATGGCAGACGTGCGGCACCACCGGGTTGAGCAGCAGCACCATGGCCTGCAGCGCCTCGTGGCGCACCGCGCGGCCCTGCTCGCTCGTGTCGGCGAACCTGCCCACCGCGTTGAGCAGCTCCATCAGCGCGGCGATGGCGGTGTTGAAGGAATGGCGGCGGCCGAGGTCGTCGCTCACCTTCTGGATGGTCTCGTGCAGCTGGCGGCGCAGCGCCTTCTGGCCGGCGTCCAGCCGCGCGGGGTCGACCGCCGGGTGGTCCGGCTGCGCGGCGTGCGCGGTCACCTCGCGCCAGAAGCGGCGCAGGAAGCGCGCCATGCCCTCCACGCCCGCCTCGTTCCACTCCAGCGACTGCTCCGGCGGCGCGGCGAACATGGAGAACAGGCGCACCGTGTCGGCGCCGTACTTGGCCACCATCGACTGCGGGTCGACGCCGTTGTTCTTGGACTTGGACATCTTCTCGGTGCCGCCGATCCTCACCGGCCGGCCGTCGGCCTTGAGCACCGCGCCGACCACGCGCGCCTTGTCGTCGCGCTGGATCTCCACGTCCGCCGGGTTGATCCAGTCCTTCGAGCCGTCGGCGTTCTCGCGGTAGAAGGTCTCGGCGATCACCATGCCCTGGCACAGCAGGTTGGTGGCCGGCTCGTCCGAGTGCACCAGGCCCGCGTCGCGCATCAGCTTGTGGTAGAAGCGGAAGTACAGCAGGTGCAGGATCGCGTGCTCGATGCCGCCGATGTACTGGTCCACCGGCAGCCAGTAGTTGGCGCGCTCGTCCACCTGCGTCGCCGCGTTGGGCGAGGTGTAGCGCGCGTAGTACCAGCTCGACTCCATGAAGGTGTCGAAGGTGTCGGTCTCGCGCTCGGCCGCGCCGCCGCACTCCGGGCAGGCGGTCCTGCGCCACTCGGGATCGGCCTTGATCGGCGACTGCACGCCGGAGAAGGCCACGTCCTCGGGCAGCAGCACGGGGAGCTGGTCCTCCGGCACCGGCACGTCGCCGCAGTGCGGGCAGCGGATCACCGGGATCGGGCAGCCCCAGTAGCGCTGGCGGCTCACGCCCCAGTCGCGCAGGCGGTAGTTGACGCGGCGGCGGCCCTTGCCCTGCCGTTCGAGGATGTCCGCGATGGCGTCGAAGGCTTCCCTGTAGTTCTTGCCGTCGAGCGCGCCGGAGTTGACCACGCGCATGTCGGCGCGGGTCTTGTCGCCGTACCACTCCTGCCAGCGCGCGGGGTCGTAGCTCTCGCCGTCCACCGCGATCACCTGCCGGATCGGCAGGCCGTACTTCGCGGCGAACTCGAAGTCGCGCTCGTCGTGGCCGGGCACCGCCATCACCGCGCCGGTGCCGTAGCCCATCAGCACGAAGTTGGCCACCCACACCGGCACCCTGTCGCCGGTGACCGGGTGGATCGCGTGCAGGCCGGTGGGCATGCCGCGCTTCTCCTGCGTCTCCAGCTCCGCCTCGGAGACGCCGCCCCTGCGCAGTTCCTCCAGGAACGCGGCGAGCTCGGGGTTGTTCCCGGCGGCCTTCAGCGCCAGCGGATGCTCGCCGGCGATGGAGACGAAGGTGACGCCCATCAGCGTGTCCGGGCGCGTGGTGAACACGGTCA
Organism: Fulvimonas soli; assembly: GCF_003148905.1. Classification (GTDB taxonomy): domain Bacteria; phylum Pseudomonadota; class Gammaproteobacteria; order Xanthomonadales; family Rhodanobacteraceae; genus Fulvimonas; species Fulvimonas soli. The sequence goes on from NZ_QGHC01000003.1 coordinate 223,309, forward strand.
GCGGCTCGGCCCCGCCCTCCACCGCGAACTCGATCTCCAGGCCCTCGCTGCGGCCGATCCAGTTGCGCTGCATGGTCTTGACCGCCTCGGGCCAGCCGGGCAGGTCGTCCAGGCCGTCGAGCAGCTCCTGCGCGTAGTCGGTGATCTTGAGGAACCACTGCGGGATCTCGCGCTTCTCCACCAGCGCGCCGGTGCGCCAGCCGCGGCCGTCGATCACCTGCTCGTTGGCGAGCACGGTCTGGTCCACCGGGTCCCAGTTGACGACGCTGTTCTTGCGGTAGGCCAGGCCCTTCTTCATCAGCCGCACGAACATGCGCTGCTCGTGCACGTAGTAGTCGGGCCGGCAGGTGGCGAACTCGCGCGACCAGTCGATCGCGTAGCCCAGCGCCTTGAGCTGGCCGCGCATGTGTTCGATGTTGGCGTAGGTCCACCTGGCCGGCGCGGTCCGGTTCTTGATCGCGGCGTTCTCGGCGGGCAGGCCGAAGGCGTCCCAGCCCATCGGCTGCAGCACGTTCTTGCCGTTCATGCGCTGGAAGCGGCTGATCACGTCGCCGATGGTGTAGTTGCGCACGTGGCCCATGTGCAGCGCGCCGGAGGGGTACGGCAGCATGGAGAGGCAGTAGAACTTCGGGCGCGAGGCGTCCTCGCTCACCTGGTAGGCGCGCTTCGCCTCCCAGTACTGCTGCGCGGCGGCTTCCACCGCCTGCGGGTCGTAGCCCGCGCTCTCGTTGCCCGGGGCCTGGTCCTGGATGTCCTGCATGTGTTCGGGTGCCATGTGCGGTTGCGGCCGCCGTCCGCGGGGCGCGAGCGGCGGCGACGATGAACCCCGCAGACTAGCAGAATCGGCGCCTTTCCTGCGCCCGGGTTGGCTTCCGAGGGCTCGTCATGGCGCGGGCCATCGCGGCCGGGGGCCGCTCCCACGGGCTCGCGGCAACCTTGCGGGAGCGGCCTCCGGCCGCGATGGCCCCGGCATCCCCTCTCCCGCGCCCCGCGCTAGCCGGCCGGGCACGCCGGCATGCCGCCCGCGGCGGCCGCCCTGGCGACGCCCGCGATCTGCTCCGCCAGCGCCGCCAGCGCCTGCTGGTGGCCCTGCACCAGCGCGGCGTAGCCATCGCCCACCGGCTCGCGCAGCCGGCTCGTGCAGCTCGCCGTGCCGCCGCCCTGCAGCGAGCGCACGCTCCAGACCGCCTCGACCAGCGCGTAGGCGCCGGGCACCGAATCGAAGCGGCGCAGGTCCACGCGGATGCGCAGACGCGGCTGGCCGCTGGCCGGCAGGCCGCTGGCGTCCTGCGCGCCGAGCGCGCGCGCGAGGTCCGCCGACAGCGCGGCGCGCACCTCGTCGGGCAGCGGCGCGATCCAGCGCTCGCCGTCGAGCACCGCCACGCCCTGCCCGCCCTGGCGCACCACCAGCTGCGGCTGGTCCACCTGGGCCGGCACGCCCACCGGCAGCAGCTCGAACTGGAACGGCGCAGTGGCCGGCGCCGCGGTGGCGTCGGCCGGCGGCACCAGCGTGTAGTAGTGCATCGGCGCCGAGGCGCAGGCGGCCAGCCCCAGCGCGAGCATCGCCGGCATCAGGAATCGGGCGCGGATCATGGCTGGCTCCCTTGCTTGGTCGTCTCGGCCGGCGCGGGGGCCGGCCTGCCGGGCACCGGGTCGGCCTTGCGCCCGCGGATCAGCGCCTCCGGGTGGCCGCCCAGGTAGTCGGTGAGCGCGCGCAGCGAGCGCGCCATGCGCTGCAGCTGCTCCAGCGTGTCGCCGAGGCTGCGCTGCAGCGGCGAGTCGGCCGACAGCGCGCTGTCGGCGCTGCCCAGGGTGCGCTGCGCGCCCTCCAGCGTGCTCCTGAACTGCGGCAGCACCTGGCCGTTGACCTGCCTGAGCGTGCCGTGCAGCTCGGCCAGGGTCTGGTCGAGGTTGCGGCCGATGCTGTCGAACGGGATCTTCTGGATCTTGTCCACGATCTCGGCCAGCTGCTCCTGCAGCTTGTCGAAGCTGCCCGGCGCGGTGGGCAGCTCCAGCGGCTTGCCGGCGGGATCGAACGTCGCCTTCGGCGCGTTCGGCACGAAGTCGAGCGCGATGTACAGCTGGCCGGTGAGCAGGTTGCCGGTGCGCGCCTGCGCGCGCAGGCCGTGGTCGACCAGCTTGCCGACCAGGTTGGCCATGTCGGCGTCGTCGCCCTTGGCCTGCGCGGCGGCGGAGAGCTTCTCGTAGGCGCGCCCCAGCCGCTGCGGGTAGACCACCGCGCCCACCAGCACCGGGAAGCGCTTCCTGGCGTCGTCGTAGTCCAGGTTGATCGACACCACCTTGCCGATGTTGATGCCGAGGAACTCCACCGGCGCGCCCACCGCCAGCCCGCGCAGCGACTGGTCGAAACGCATGCGCACGTAGCGCGCCGGGCCGTCCGGCGGCGCCATCGCGGTGGCCTGGTCGGCGAACAGCCGGAAGCTGGCGTTCTCCGGCGCGGGCGTGCTGTCGTGCGGGCCGGGCGGGTCCTGGAAGGCCACGCCGCCGGCCAGCACGGTGGCCAGCGACTGGCTGTTGACCTTCAGCCCGTCGGCGCCCAGCGACACGTCCACGCCGCTGGCGTTCCAGAAGCGCGAGGCCTGGGTGACGAAGCGGTCGTTCGGGCCGTCGACGAAGATCTGCAGCGAGACGCCCTTGCCGTCCTTGTCCAGCTGGTAGGACGCCACCCGGCCCACCTGGATGCGCCGGTAGTAGACCGGCGAGCCGATGTCCAGCGAGCCCAGGTCGTCGCTGTGCAGGATGAAGCTCTTGCCCGGCGCGCCGTGCAGCACCGCCGGCGGCGTCTCCAGGCCGGTGAACAGGTCGCGGTACTCCTGCGAGTCGCCCACGTCGGCGCCGATGAAGGAGCCGGACAGCAGCGTGTCCACGCCCGACACGCCGCCCAGGCCGATGCGCGGGCGCACCACCCAGTAGCGCGTGTCGGCGGTGGCGAAGCCCTCGGCGCTCTTGGCCAGCGCCACCCGCACCAGCACGTGGCTGCGGTCGGGGCTGAGGTCGATGCGCTCGACCTTGCCGATCACCACGTTCTTGTACTTCACCGGCGTCTTGCCGGCCTCGATGCCCTCGGCGCCGAGGAAGCTGATGGTGATGGTGGGGCCGGACTGCAGCCAGGCGTTGACCGCCAGCGACAGCCCGACCAGCGCCGCCAGCGCCGGCACCAGCCAGATCAGCGACGCGCCGAAGCGGCGGCGGCGCACCGCCGGCTCCGGCAGCCCGCCCGTGGGTCCTGGCCTGTTCTCGTCGGTCATGCGTTGTCCCTAGTCGGTTCCGGCATCCCAGATCATGCGCGGGTCGAAGCTCATCGAGGCGAGCATGGTGAGCACCACGGTGAGGCCGAAGTAGACCACGCCCGGCAGCGGCTCCACCTGGCTGAAGAAGCCGAACTGCACCAGCGCGGTGAGCAGCGCCACCACGAACACGTCCAGCATCGACCAGTAGCCGATGAACTCGACCATGCGGTACAGCTTGGCGCGCTGCGCCTGCGCCCAGCGGCTGCCGCGCTGCGCGCACACCAGCAGCATGCCGATCACCAGGAACTTCATCATCGGCACCACGATGCTGGCGGTGAACACGATCACCGCCAGGTCCGGCGAGCCCTTCACCCACAGCTCGACCACGCCGCTCAGGATGGTGTTGTCGTCCACGTCGCCCAGGCTCACCGTGCGCATGATCGGCAGCACGTTGGCCGGGATGTAGAGGATGAAGGCGGCGACCAGCAGCGCCCAGGTGCGCGTGACGCTGGCGCGCTTGCGCCGGTGCAGCGCCGCGCCGCAGCGCGGGCAGGCCGCGTCCTCGCGGCCGGTGTCGCGGCAGACCAGGCCGCACACGTGGCAGCCGATCAGGCCCAGCTCGGCCGCGCGCGGCAGCGCGCTCATCGCGCCGGCTCCGCGGTGAGGTCCCACAGGCGCCGCAGGTCCACGCCGGAGAACACGGTGACCAGCAGCATCAGCGCGCCGTAGGCGTAGATGCCGGCGTTGGCGGTCACCTCGAAGTACATGTGCGCCTTGACGATCGCCACCAGCGCGCCCATCACGAACACCTCGCTCATCGTCCACGGGCGCAGGTAGTGCAGCGCCACCATCGCCTCGCGGAAGCCCGGCCCGCGCCGCCCGCGCCGCGCATGCACCAGCACCAGGCCGAGCAGCAGCATGCGCAGCACCGGGAAGAAGAACAGCGTGGCCGCCGCCAGCACCGCCACCACCGGCGCGCGGTCGCGCCACATGGTGGCGATCACGCCCCACAGCCGCGAGGAGACCTGCTGGCCGTTGAGCCCCAGCGTCACGATCGGCCAGATGTTGGCCTGCACGAACACGATCATCGCGGTCAGCACCAGCGCCAGCAGCGCGTCCACGCCCAGGCGGTGGTGCCGCTCCAGCTCGGCGCCGCAGCGCACGCAGCGCGCCACCTCGCCGCGGGCCAGCGCGCGGCGGCGGTAGACCGTGTCGCAGTCCTCGCAGATCTGCAGCGATGTGTCGATGGCTGTCATCCCGAGCGGTCCCGGAGCCGGCGCGCGCCGGCCGGCATTCTCGCAAATCTCCCCTGCGCGCGCTGAACCGGGCGCGACCGCGCACGGCGCCGTCACGCGCCCTTGATATGCTGCGGGCCGACCCGATCTGCCGACGATCCCCCAGCGGAGAAACCTGCCCGTGAGCACGACCCTGCCGTCCCATGTCATCGACGTCGACCAGAGCAACTTCGAGGCCGAGGTGCTGCAGGCCTCGCTGGACGCGCCGGTCCTGGTGGACTTCTGGGCGACCTGGTGCGGCCCGTGCAAGACGCTGGGTCCGATGCTGGAGAAGCTCGCCGCCGAGTACAACGGCGCCTTCCGCCTGGCCAAGGTGGACGTGGACAAGAGCCAGCAGCTGGCCGCGATGTTCGGCATCCGCTCCGTGCCCACGGTGATGCTGGTGAAGGACGGCCAGATCCTCGACGGCTTCGCCGGCGCGCTGCCCGAGGGCCAGCTGCGCCAGTTCCTCGACCAGTACGTGCAGCCGCTGGACGGCGCGCCGGCGCAGGAGGAAGCCGCGCCGGAGACGCCCGAGGAGGCGATCAGCCGCCTGCAGCAGGAGATCGCCGCCACGCCCGACCGCCCCGAGCTCAAGCTCGACCTCGCGCTGGCGCTGATGCGCGCCGGCCGCGCCGACGCGGCCGAGGCCGAGCTCGACGCCCTGCCCGCCAACCTCGCCACCGACGCCCGCGCGGTGCGCCTGCGCAACCAGCTGGACCTGGCCCGCGCGCTGGAAGGCGCGCCGGCGCTGGAGGAGCTGCAGCGGCGCGTGGCCGCCGACGGCGGCGACTGGGCCGCGCGCGACCTGCTCGGCGTGCGCCTGCTGCTGGAAGGCGACCCCGCCGCCGGCCTGGAACAGTTCCTCGCCATCCTCGAAAAGGCCCGCGACTGGAACGACGGCGCCGCGAAGAAGCGCCTGCTCGCCGCCTTCGCCACGCTGGACGACGCCGGGCTGGTGGGCAGGTACCGCCGGCGGATGGCCTCGCTGCTGTTCTGACCCGGCCCGCTCGGCCATCGCTGGACTTCGACGCCACGCGCCTTGCGCCCTCCCCCCTCCGGGGAGAGGGCCGGGGTGAGGGGCCATCCTGGCGACGCGCCCCAGATCACCATACGCGCAAGTACGCTCGGCTAAGCTGCCCCCCTCCGACCGCCGCCCCGGACCCCATGCGCGCCTCCACCTTCCGCCGCCTGCTCAACCTCTGGCCGCCGTACCTGTTCAGCGGCATCCGCGTGCTGCACGTCGCCGACGACTGGTCGCAGGCGCGCGTGGCGCTGCGCCTGCGGCCCTGGAACCGCAACTACGTGCGCACCCAGTTCGGCGGCAGCCTGTTCTCGATGACCGACCCGTTCTGGATGCTGCTGGTGATGCACCGCCTCGGCGGCGACTACTACGTGTGGGACAAGGCCGCCACGATCGACTTCGTCGCGCCCGGCCGCGAGGACGTCTACGCCGAGTTCCGGCTGGAGCCGGCGGTGCTCGACGAGCTGCGCGCCGCCGCGGCCGGCGGCGAGAAGGTGCTGCGCTGGTTCGAGACCGAGGTGAAGACCGCCGGCGGCGCAGTGGTCGCGCGCGTGCGCAAGCAGCTCTACGTGCGGCTGAAGCCGAAGGCGCGCTGAAGGCGGCCGGAAGCCCGGGCTCGCGGCACAACCTCGCCGTCATTCCGGCGCCGGTCCGCCACTGTCCGGAATCATCCCGAACACCCGCCATCGAACGAGCAGCACAGGCCGACACCCCCGCTCTCGCTCGTCATTCCGGCGCAGGCCGGAATCCGGTGGCCGCGCGGCCTGAGCGAGCCTGGTCGCTGCTGGATGACGCGCCGCGCTCGTCCTTGCCGGCCGTCTGCCACGCAGACGCTCCACGCGCTTCGCGCCGGTCCGGTCTGCGCCGCAATGACGGGTGGGCAAGTCACCCCCGCTCGAAGCGCGCGATCTCCTCCAGCATCGCCTCGGCCTTCCTCACCGCGCCGCCGGCGAAGTTGTCCTCCAGCCAGCGGCGGCGCCCGGCGCGGCGGATCAGCGCGTAGGCCAGCAGCACCAGCGCCAACGAAACGAGGCCGCTGAAGACGAAGTGCCCCGTCAGCCATGGGGCATGGTTCCAATAATCGTCGCCCCACCGGTCGAAGCCGTACTGGACCAGCATCAGCGCCGCCGGCACCCACACGACGGCGCCCAGCACCGCGAACACCGGCGCCTCCACCCGCACGCGCCATGCGCGCAACGCGGCCAGGCGGCGCTGGTTCTCCAGTACTGGCGCGGCATGGTCGATCTCCCGCAGCAGGAAAAGCAGGCGCCCGGCGAAGGCGACCATCACGATGCCGAAGGCCTGCACCGCCGCGCCGCAAAGCACGTGGTGCAGCACGTCGAGGTGCGTGGTCCAGAACGAAACGCCCCACAGCATCGCGGCCACGCCGAAGGCGATCTGCACGTACTGTCCCCACGCCAGCGGCCGCAGCCCGCGGCGCAGCCGGTCCATGCCCTGTCCGCGGTGGATCGCGCGGTATAGCGCGGCCTGCTCCGCCAGCCGGCGGTCGAGCGCCTGCCAGGCCTGCTTCATCTCGTCAAGTTCCATGGGTCAGTCTCCGGTGGCCGCCGCGCCGGCCATCTGCCCGCGCAGCGTCTGCTTGATGCGGCCGATCTTGGTGGCCACGTTGGTTGTGCTGATGCCGAGGATTTCGGCGATCTCGGCATGTGACTTGTCCTCCAGGTACAGCAGGATCAGCGCGCGATTGAGCGCGTCGAGCCGCCCGATGAAGGCGTACAGCGCGGCCAGCCGCTCGTCCGGCTCGGGCACGGGCTCGCCGCCGATGCCGTCGAGGTGGTGCTGTTCCAGCGGCTCCAGCCTGCCGCCCTGCGCGCCGTCCGACTTGCGCAGCTGCGAGATCGCCACGTTCAGCGCCACTCGGTACAGCCAGGTGGAGAACTTCGCCCGCCGCTCGTCGTAGCGCGCGAACGAGCGCCAGGCTTGCAGGCCGATCTCCTGCGCCAGGTCGCGGCGGTCCTCGGCGTGGGCGGCGTACAGCGCGGCCACCTTGAACACGATGCGCTCGTGCGCGCGCAGCAGTGTCTGGAAGCGTTGCGGGTCGGCGTGGGCGGTCATCGGCGCGGTTCGTTCCCCTGGATTCGACCCATGATTCGCGCCGCGCGGAAAAAAATCACGGCCGGCCGCGGGCGGCGTGGCCGCGACTACAATCTTCCCCTCCGACTCCCCGGAATGCCCCGATGCGACCGCTGCGCGTCCGCCGCTACCTCATCACCGGCCTGCTCACCTTCGTGCCGCTGTGGGTGACCTGGCTGGTCTTCAAGTTCGTGTTCGGCCTGCTCGCCGGGCTGGGCGCGCCGCTGGCCACCGTGCTGCGCCGCGCGCTTGGCCTGGCCGCGCCGGACGCCGCCGCCGCGCTGGACCACGGCTGGGCGCTGGCGATCCTCGCCCTGGCCGTCACCCTGCTCGGCCTGTACCTGCTCGGCTGGCTGGCCAGCCGGATGATCGGCCGCCGCCTGCTGGACGCCTTCGACGGCCTGCTCGCGCGCATCCCGCTGGTGCAGACCATCTACGGCGGCACCAAGAAGCTGATGGCGGTGCTGCAGAACAAGCCCGGCGGCATGCAGCGGGTGGTGCTGGTGGACTTCCCGCGCCGCGGCCTGAAGGCGGTGGGCTTCGTCACCCGCACGCTGGTCGAGGAAGGCAGCGGCCGCGAGCTGGCCGCCGTGTACATCCCCACCACGCCCAACCCCACCGGCGGCTACCTGGAGCTGGTGCCGGTGGAGGAACTGACGCCCACCGACTGGACGATGGACCAGGCGATGGCCTTCATCATCTCCGGCGGCGCGGTCGCGCCGGAGGCCCTGCCCGCCGCGCCGCGCGGCGAGAACTGAGGAACCCCGCCCCATGCGCCTGCGCCGCTTCGTCCTGTCCGCCCTGCTGGGCACCGCCGCCATGAGCGCGCACGCCGCCGACTGGACCACGCCCGCGGAAGCCACGCGCTTCCGCGCCACGCCGGGCTACGCCGACACCCTGGCCTACCTCGGACGCCTGCAGCGCGCCGCGCCCGGCAAGCTCAGGCTGGACACCTTCGGCACCACGCCGGAAGGCCGGCCGATGACGGTGGTGATCGCCAGCGGCGACGGCACGTTCGACCCCGCGGCCGCGCGCGCCGCGCACAAGCCGGTGGTGCTGCTGCAGGCCGGCATCCATCCCGGCGAGATCGAGGGCAAGGACGCCGGGCTGATGCTGCTGCGCGACTTCGCCGTCGCCGGGAAACTCCCGCACCTGCTCGACCATGCGGTACTGGTCTACATCCCGGTGTTCAGCGTCGACGGCCACGAGAACAGCTCGCCCTACCACCGCATCAACCAGAACGGCCCGGCGTCGCAGGGCTTCCGCGGCCAGTCGCAGTACCTCAACCTCAACCGCGACTACGTCAAGGCCGACGCGCCGGAGATGCGCGCGTGGCTGAAGCTGTGGCAGCGCTGGCTGCCGGACTTCCTGGTCGACGTGCACACCACCGACGGCGCCGACTACCAGTACGACCTGACCTGGTACACCGAGGACCCGCACAAGCTCGATCCCGCGGTGGACGCCTGGCAGCGCGCGCTGATGGCCGCGGCGATCCCCGCCTACGAGAAGCGCGGCCACCTCGCCTCGATCTACCTGGAATTCAAGGACGGCGCCGACCCGACCAAGGGCATCGTCAACTTCGGCTCCGGCCCGCGCTTCTCCACCGGCTACGCGGCGCTGCAGAACCGCCCGGCGCTGCTGATCGAGACGCACATGCTGAAACCCTACGCGGCGCGCGTGAAGGCCACCTACGACCTGGTCGAGCTGGTGCTGGAACGGATCGGCGCGCAGCCGCAGGCGTTGCTCGACGCCACCGCGAAAGCCGACGCCGACACCATCGCCCGCGCGCGCGACGCGCAGGCGCGCGTGCCGCTCACCTTCAAGCCCGATCCCGCGCCTGCGCCGTACACGCTCAAGGGCTACGCCTTCACCCGCACGCACAGCGACGTCTCCGGCGCCGACTGGATCCAGTACGACCCGCGCCGCCCGCAGACCTGGCGCATCGACAACTGGAACGGCCTGCTGCCGGACGTGTCGGTGGCGCCGCCGGCCGCCTACGCGGTCCCGGCGCAGTGGACCGCGGTGATCGACCGGCTCGACGCCCACGGCATCGCCTACCGCCGCCTCGACCGCGCGGTGAAGCTGCGCGCGACCGGCTACCAGCTCGACGGGCCGCGCTGGGCGGGCAAGCCGTTCGAGGGCCACCTGATGCTGCGCGACTTCGCGCTGCGCGAGGCGCCGCGCGAGGTGGAGCTGCCGCCCGGCTCGGTGATCGTGCCGCTGGACCAGCGCGCCGCCAACGTGGCGATCGAGCTGCTGGAGCCGCAGGCGCCGGACTCGCTGCTGCGCTGGGGCTACCTCGACGCGATCTTCGAGCCGAAGGAATACGGCGAACCGCGCGTGCTGGAGAAACTGGCGCGCGAGATGCTGGCGAAGGACCCGGCGCTCGAGGCCGAGTTCGAGCGCCGGCTGCGCGAGGACGCGGCCTTCGCGGCCAGCCCGCGCGCTCGCCTGGAGTTCTTCTTCGAGCGTTCGCCCTGGTATGCCGCACAGCATGTGGGTGCGTACCCGGTGCTGCGGCTGGACGCTGCGGAGCTGCAGCGCGTCGAAGCGCAACGGTGAGGCGCGCGGGACGCGCAGCCGGTGGAGAGCTGGCATCCGTGGCGAGGCCGTCCTGGGATGCAACGCTTCGAGTGCAGGGTTTCCGCGAGGCTGGCCCCACCCCGGCCCTCTCCCCGGAGGGGAGAGGGCGCAGGTCCACGGGAACGCCGGCCCATCGCGCATCCGCTCCCCTCCGGGGAGCGGAATGAGGCGAGGGGCCGTGGCCCGCGCCGGAATCCATCCTTGGAAGAAGCCGCGCTTCCGCAAGGCGCCTGCTTCCACCATCCGCCGGAAAGCGGGCAAACCTCACACGCACCTCCCTCCGCCCAGCCCACCGGCCGGACTCAGCGCAGCAAGTGCGCCAGCGCCGGCGCCAGCAGCACGTTGAGCAGCCCCGACAGCACCATCGCCAGGCTGGCCACGCTGCCCTCCTGCATGCCCACGTCGTAGGCCCTGGCCGTCCCCGCGCCGTGCGCGCCGACGCCGAACAGCGCGCCGCGCGCCAGCGCCGAGCGCAGCGGCAGCGCGCGCAGCAGCAGCTCGCCCAGCGCAACGCCCGCCACGCCGGTGATCACCACGAACAGCGCGGTGAGCTCGGGCACGCCGCCCAGGTCGGCCGAGGCCAGCATCGCCAGCGGCGTGGTCACCGAGCGCGGCAGCAGGCTGCGCCGCACCGCGTCGTCCAGGCCGCACAGCGTGGCCAGGCCCCAGGCGCTGGCCATCGCCACCGCGCTGCCGCCGAGCACGCCGGCCAGCAGCGCCGGCCAGTGCGCGCGGATCAGCCGGCGGTGGCGGTGGATCGGCAGCGCGAACGCCACCGTCGCCGGCCCCAGCATCAGCACCAGCCAGTGCGTGTCGCGGATGTAGGCCGGGTAGTCGGCGCCGAGCAGCAGGCCCAGCGCGAGCAGCAGCAGCGGCACGGTGAGCAGCGGCGAGGTCCACCAGCGCGGGCGCCGCCGGTACAGCGGCTTGAGCAGGTAGTAGCCGCCCACCGTGGCCAGCAGCCAGGCCAGCGAGAGCAGTTCAGCGCGCACGGCGCGCCCTCCAGCGGAACACGCGGTCCACCAGCAGCGCGGTGCTCGCCATCACCAGCGCGGTGCCGAGCAGGATCACCAGCAGGATGCGCCCGCCCTCCTGCCGCAGCAGCGGCAGGTGCCGCCATACCGCCATCACCGCGGGAATGAAGAACAGCAGCATCTCCGCCAGCAGCCAGTCGGCGCCGCGGCGCAGGCTGGCCGCCGGCACCGCGCCGGCGAGCAGCAGCGCCAGCAGCAGGCCCAGCGCCAGCACGCTGCCGGGCAGCGGCAGGCGCAGCGCGGCCGCGAGGCGGTCGCAGGCCAGCCAGAACAGGACGAGCAGCAGCACCTGCAGCGCCCGCGCCGCCCGGGGGCGGCGCCAGGCGAGCAGGCGCATGCGGGCATGCAGGGTTCTCATGGCTGTCCAGCCTAGGCCGCGCCGGTCTATGATGGAAATGAATTGTCTTCATCCCATCCATTCCCGAAAGGCATCGCTCCATGGACCTGCGCGGCCTGCGCTACCTGGTCGAGGTGGTACGCCACGGTGGCTTCGCCCGCGCGGCCGAGCACGCGCACGCGAGTCAGCCCACGCTGAGCAAGGCGCTCGCCCAGCTGGAGGGCGAGCTGGGCGAGCGCCTGCTCGAACGCGACCGCCGCGGCGTGCGGCTCACCGCCGCCGGCGAGGTCGTGCACCGCCATGCGCTGGCGATGCTGGCCGAGGCGGCGCGTCTGCGCGAGGAGCTGGACGCGCTGCGCGGCCTGCGCCGCGGCGAGCTGCGCCTGGGCCTGCCACCGCTGGGCAGCAGCGTGCTGTTCGCGCCGCTGCTGGCGCGCTACCGCCGGCAGCACCCGCAGATCGAGATCCGCCTGCTCGAGCACGGCAGCCGCCGGCTGGAACGGGCGGTGCTGGCCGGCGAGCTGGACGTGGCGGCCACCCTGCTGCCGGTCGGCGAGGGGCTGGACCACCAGCCCGTGCGCGACGAGCCGATGATCGCCCTGCTGCCGCAGTCGCACCCGCGCGCCGGGGCGAAGCGCTTCCGCCTGGAATGGCTGGCCGACACGCCGCTGATCCTGTTCGAGGAAGGCTTCGCGCTGAACCGGCTGATCCGCGAGGCCTGCGCCCGCCACGGCGTGGCACCGCACGAGACGGTGCGCAGCGCGCAGGTGGACTTCGTGCTGGCGCTGGTCGCCGCCGGCGGCGGCATCGCCCTGCTGCCGCGGCTGACCGTGCAGGGCCGCTCGCTGGACGGCCTGGCCGCGCTGCCGCTGGCCGCCGCCGACCTGCGCTGGCGGATGGTGCTGGCCTGGCGCCGCGGCAGCGCGCTCTCGCCGGCGGCGCGGGCCTGGCTGGCCCTGGTCGCGGGCGCGGCCACGGCTCGCTGACGCCGCTCCCGCCGCCTCGCGCGGCGCCGTGGCCGCCCGCGCGGACGCCGGGCGCGCCGGCTCAGGCCACCACCTCGAACGGCCGCATCATCTCGTTGGACGCATGCTCCAGCAGGTGGCAGTGCCAGACGTAGCGCCCGGCATAGCCCTCGAAGCGGACGATGAAGCGGGTGAGCATGCCGGGCGGCACCTGCGCGGTGTCCTTCCAGCCGCGCTCGTGCGGCGGCGGCGGCAGCGCCGGGCCGAGGTAGCGCAGCGTCCTTGAATCCACGTACTGGTCCACGTCGAACGGCCGGCGGTCGAGGACCTGGAAGCGCACCAGGTGCAGGTGGATCGGATGCGTGTCCTCGGTGAGGTTGAGCAGGCTCCAGATCTCGGTGCTGCCGAGCTTCGGCGTCTCGCTCACCGGGTCGTGCCAGCGTTTGCCGTCCAGCAGCATCAGCATCGGCTCGGCCAGGCAGTCGTCGTACTCGTCGATGGTGAGCAGGCGCGTCCGGGCCGCGGACGACTCGGCCAGGCGCGGCACGTCGCGCAGCACGGCCGGCACGCGGCTCCCGTCGCGCACCCGGCCGGCGGCGACGCGGAAGCGCATCAGCGGCGCCGCGTCGTTCATCAGCTCGACGTCCTGGCCGGCGAGCCCGGCGAAGTCGACCACCAGGTCGGCGCGCTCGGCCGGCGCCAGGACCAGCCCGGCCTGCGCCACCGGCGCGGCCAGCAGGCCCTGGTCGCTGCCGATCTGCAGGAACGGCCGCCGCCCGCGCAGGCTGAGCCGGAAGAAGCGCGCGTTCGAGGCGTTGAGCACGCGCAGGCGGTAGCGGCACGCCTGCACGTCCAGCCGCGGGAACAGCGCGCCGTTGACCAGCATGGCGTTGCCGAACACCTCCGGCACCCACGGCGCGTCGCCGACCCCGGAGGTCGGGTAGTAGAGCTGGCCGTCCGCGGTGAGCAGGCGGTCGCACAGCACCAGCGGCACCTCGCGCTCGCCGGACGGCAGGCCGAGCGACAGCTCGTGCTCGTCGCGCAGCAGGTACAGGCCGAACAGCCCCGCGTACATGTTGAGCCGCTCGATGCCCATGGTGTGGTCGTGGTACCAGAGCGTGGCCGCGTCCTGCCGGTTCGGGTAGTCGAGCGCGCGCGACTGCCCCGGCACGAACCAGTCGGTGGGATAGCCGTCCGCCCCGGGCGGCACGCGCGCGCCGTGCACGTGCACCACGCCGCGCACCTCGGGCGTGCCCGGCTCGGCGCCGCAGATGTTGCGGTCGATCGGCAGGAAGTGTTTCGCCGGCAGCTCGTTCGCCCACTCGATGCGCGCCGCCTCGCCGCTGCGCGCCTCGACCGGCGGTCCCGGCATGTGGCCGCCGTAGGTCCACAGGCGCGTGGGCGGCAGGTCGCGGTGCAGGCGCCGCGCGGTCTCGCGCATGGCGATGCGCAGCGGCCGGCCCGGCGCGGCGCGCAGCGCTTCCGGCAGCGGCAGCGGGTCGACGAACGGCGCCAGAACGTCCGGGTCGAGCAGGCGCGGCTCGGCGAGCTGGTCGGGCGCGGGGTGCCTGCACAGCGGCGCGCCACCCTGCTGCGACGCCATGTGCATCGGGTGGTGCGCCTGCGCGCGCAGGGCGGCCGGCGCGAGGCCGGCGGCCGCGCCCCAGGCGAGGTGCTTCAGGAAGCGGCGGCGGGAGGATTGCAATTCGGGCGCTCCGTCTGTCGGTGCGAATGCGGCGGTGCTTCGGGCCTGCCATCGCGGCCGGAGGCCGCTCCCACAGGATTGCGGCAAGCCCCGTCGGAGCGGCCTCCGGCCGCGAAAGGCCTCCGGCACGAGACGGCGGCCGCCCGTGCCGCCCGCGGCAAGGCGATCAGCCGTGCGGCCCGCTCCACGGCCAGAACGGCGGGGGCTCCCTCGCCGGCGTGCCGGTCTCCTCGTCGAGGATCAGCTCGCGCGCGAACGGCACCGGCTGGTGGAAGTCGAACATGTGCTCCAGCGTGCCGGCCACCGCGTCGAACGAGCCGCCGCCGATGCGCCGGCCGCGCAGCCAGTTGTCCTCGATGAAGCGCAGGATGGAGGACTGGTCGGTGAGCGTGTGGTCCACATAGTTGCTGCGCGCCCACGGCGAGATCACCAGCAGCGGCAGGCGCGGGCCGTAGCCGCAGCGGCCGCGCACCGGCTTGCCGTCGCCGTCGGCGCCGGGCAGGCTGCCGCGCGCCTTGCACAGCCCGGCGCCGTCCAGCTGGTCCGCCGGGCTGTCGGATGCGTTGACGCGCGGCGCCGCCTGGTGGTCGTACCAGCCGTCGGAATCGTCGTAGGCGATCACCACCGCGGTGTCGCGCCATTCCGGGCGCCGCTGCAGGAAGTTGATCACGTGCACCACGAACTGCTGCTCGTCCAGCGGATCGGAGTAGCCGGCGTGGCCGTCCTGGTAGCCCGGCGCCTTGAGGAAGCTCACCGCCGGGAAGTTGCCCGCGCTCACCGCGTCGAAGAAATCGTGGATGTCGTACTGGTGGTTCGCCGCGTCGCCCGGCTTGCCGATCGTCGCCACCGAGCTCGGCCGCACGTGGTTGGGGTTGGCGGTGGAGGGATAGTACTGGAACGGCTGGTGGTGCGGGATGTAGTCCACCTCGGCCACGTTCGTCACCGCCGACAGCGTGCTGCGCCGGCAGCCGGTGGTGCCGTTGGGGTTGACCACCGAGAGGTCGAAGCCGCCCTCGAAGAAGCCCCAGCTCACGCCGGCGTCGTCGAGCAGGTCGCCGACGTTGCGGCCGCTCATGCTGACGCCGCCGTTGGAGCACTTGTCGCCGGCCGGGTCGGCGTCGCCGATCATGGTCAGGCCGCCCTGGCCGTCGTCGATCGCCGCGCCGCCCGGCGTGCCGACCACGCCGTTGGTCTGCCCGGCGACCAGGTTGATCGCGCCCGGCGTGGACGGGCCGAAGGTGGTGCCGTAGCTGTTGTCGTTGAGCGCGAACCACTGTGCGTAGTGCCACAGCGCGGTGACGGTGTTGCCGTCGTAGTAGCCCATCACCTGGCCGCCGCCCTCCTCCTCGTCCGGCGCGCCCGGCAGCGTCTCGCCGTGGCCGGTGTAGCGCGGGAACAGGTCCATCGCGCCGCCGTGGAAGGCGCGCTGCTCGTTGCCGTAGGAGTGGTCCTGGTCGGCCGTGGCCGCCTGCGCGCGCGCGAGGCGGAACGGGTTGATCGCGCCGGCGCCGTTGTCGGCGTTGGCCGCGTTGGGGTTGTGGGCGAGCAGGTACGGGCCCAGCCCGTTGACCCGCGGGGTGAACGGCCGCGGATGGAACGCCGGCTCGCCCGGCGCGTTCGCGGCATACGGATAGGTGCCGAAGTAATGGTCGAACGACACGTTCTCCTGGAAGATCACCACCAGGTGCCTGATCGGCGTGGCCGTGCGCGGCTCGTGGCCCGGCCAGCGGCCGGGCATCGACGGCGCGTCGCCGAGGCCCCCGGCCGGGAATGGCGCGCCGCCCGCGGGCATCTCCGCGAGGGCGACGGCGGAAAAGCTCAGGACGCACGTGGCAAGGCAAGCTGCGAGGTTGTATCGCATGGGAAGGTCCCCTACGGCTGCGGAGTGATGCGCTCCCCCTCGAGCGCGGCCGCCGCGGACGATAGGCGCGCCCGGTGACAGCCGGATAACAGCGCCGGCCCGCATGCGGCCGGATGCGACGCGGCGCACGGTCCCAGCCGCGCCGGCGCCGGCGCCGGCCGGGGCTCCCGGGGCGCCCCCGTTGCGGGCGGCGCCCCTGACCTTTGACACTGTTTGCCCCATGACTTGCGGCCTAAGGTCGAAAGTCATGATTGCGCCCGGCGCCGAGGGGGCCCGGAGCGCTTCATCCATCGACCACGCCCGCAAGGGCGCTGCCTACTGAGGGACATCCATGACCAAGCCGTACCTGAAGCCTCTCGCCCTCGCGGTGAGCCTGGCCCTGTCGCTGACCGCCTGCGGCAAGCAGGAGCAGAACGCCCCGGCCGAGCCGGCCAAGAGCGCCAGCGCGCCCGCCGCGGCCGGCACCGTCGCCGCCGCGCCCAGGAGCGTGTTCGACGTCAGCGAGCTGGACCCGAACATCAACGCCTGCCAGGACTTCAACGGCTTCGTCAACGCCAAGTGGGTCGCCGCCAACCCGATCCCGAGCGACCGCACCCGCTGGGGCGCCTTCGACAAGCTGGCCGAGGACAGCCTGAACACCCAGCACGCCATCGTCGAGGCCGCCGCCAAGGACGCCGCCGGCGCCAAGCCAGGCTCGATCGAGCAGAAGATCGGCTACCTGTACGCCGCCGGCATGGACGAGGCCGCCATCGAGAAGGCCGGCTTCGAGCCGATCAAGCCCAAGCTCGACGCCATCGCCGCGCTGAAGAGCGGCAAGGACGTGGCCGACTACCTCGACAAGAGCTTCGGCGAGGGCGACATGCAGGTGTTCCAGTTCGGCTCCGGCGCCGACTTCAAGAACGCCAAGATGCAGATCGGCTACGCCAACCAGAGCGGGCTGGGCCTGCCGACCAGGGACTACTACCTCGACGACAAGTACAAGGACATCCGCGACGCCTACCTCGCCTACGTCGCCAAGACGCTGGCGCTGACCGGCGTGCCCGAGGCCGACGCGAAGAAGCAGGCCGACCAGGTGCTGGCCTTCGAGACCGAGCTGGCCAAGGCCTCGCTGTCGCCGGTGGAGGAGCGCGACCCGAAGAACCAGTACCACTTCGTCAGCGTGAAGGAAGCCGGCAAGGTCACCCCGCACTTCGACTGGGAGAAGTTCTTCCAGGCGCAGGGCGTGACCATCGACAAGGGCTTCTCGCTGTCGCAGCCGAAGTTCTTCGCCGAGTTCGACAAGCTGCTGGCCAAGGCGCCGGTCGACCAGTGGCAGGCCTACCTGCGCTTCCACGTCGCCGACGACGCCTCGCCGCTGCTCAGCAAGGCCTTCCAGGACAACAAGTTCGACTTCTACGGCAAGACCCTGTCCGGCCAGCCGGAGCAGAAGCCGCGCTGGAAGCGCGTGCTCGGCGCGGTCAACGGCTCGATGGGCGAGGCGCTGGGCCAGCTGTACGTGGCCAAGGTGTTCAAGCCCGAGGCCAAGCAGCGCGCGCAGGAGCTGGTGGACAACGTGCGCAACGCGCTCAAGGCGCGCATCGAGAACCTGGACTGGATGAGCGACGAGACCAAGGCCAAGGCCATCGCCAAGTGGAACACCTTCCTGCCCAAGATCGGCTATCCCGACAAGTGGCGCGACTGGTCGGGCCTGGAGGTCAAGCCGGGCGACTACTACGGCAGCGTGCAGGCGGCGGCCAAGTTCAACTACCAGTACGACCTGTCCAAGATCGGCAAGCCGACCGACCGCCTGGAGTGGGGCATGACCCCGCAGACGGTGAACGCCTACTACAACCCCACCGACAACACCATCAACTTCCCGGCCGCGATCCTGCAGCCGCCGTTCTTCTACGCCGACGGCGACGACGCGATCAACTACGGCGGCATCGGCGCGGTGATCGGCCACGAGGCCAGCCACGGCTTCGACGACGAGGGCAGCCAGTTCGACGGCGACGGCAACAACGTCAACTGGTGGACCAAGGCGGACCGCGAGAAGTTCGAGGCGCGCACCGACAAGCTGGTGCAGCAGTTCAACGACTACGCGCCGATCAAGGACAAGCCCGACGCGCACGTCAACGGCAAGCTGACCCTGGGCGAGAACATCGCGGACCTGGGCGGCCTCAACGTGGCCTACGACGCGCTGCAGGCGGCGCTGAAGAAGAACCCGCAGGAGGCCGGCGGGAAGATCGACGGCTACACCCAGGACCAGCGCTTCTTCCTCAACTGGGCTCGCGTGTGGCGCGGCAGCGTCCGCGAGAAGCAGGCGCTGCTGTACCTCAACACCGACCCGCACGCTCCCGCTTCGCTGCGCGCGATCGGTGCCCCGTCCAACATGGGCGCCTTCGCCGCCGCGTTCCAGTGCAAGCCGGGCGACGCGATGGTCCGCTCGGGCGACAAGCAGGTGAAGATCTGGTGACCCGGCCGTCCTGACGGCCGCGCCCGCGCGGCCTTCCGGAAGCGCCCAGCCCCGCACGCGAGTGCGGGGCTTTTTTTCGCCCGCAACGCATCCCTCACTGATTTATTGCAAATCGTTCTCATTAAGAATAGCATGCGGGACTTCGCGCAGCGGGCCGGCGGCCCAGCCACGCAGCCCTTCTTCCCGTGCCCGGGCCGGCCGCACCGCCCCGGGCGGGACGCCGCATCCATCGACATCGCACAAGGAAACACGCAATGGCTTTCATCAAGAGCCGCAAGCATGCCGCGCCCGCGACCGCCCTGCTCACCGGCCTGGCCCTGGCCCATCCGGCCGCCGCGGCGGACGCCACCTCCCCGCAGGTGGTCACCGACGCCAAGACGCTGCCCGGCGTGAAGGTGGAAGCCACGGCCGGCAGCGACTACCGCGTCGACAAGGTGTCCTCGCCCAAGTTCACCCAGCCGCTGCTGGACACCCCGCAGACCATCACCGTGATCGGCAAGGAGCTGATCCAGGAACAGGGCGCCACCACGCTCACCGAGGCGCTGCGCAACAGCCCCGGCGTGGGCACCTTCTACGTCGGCGAGAACGGCTCGACCAACACCGGCGACGCCATCTACATGCGCGGCTTCGACACCTCCGGCAGCATCTTCGTCGACGGCGTGCGCGACCTCGGCTCGATCTCGCGCGACGTGTTCAACATCGAGCAGGTGGAGGTCACCAAGGGCCCGGACGGCACCGAGTACGGCCGCACCGCGCCGACCGGCGCGGTCAACATGGTGAGCAAGCAGCCGCAGCTCGGCCGGGGCGTGTCCGCCTCGGTGAGCTACGGCAGCGGCGAGCGCAAGCGCGCCACCGCCGACTGGAACCAGCAGTTCGGCGGCAGCGCCGCCTTCCGCCTCAACGTGGTGGGCCAGGACAGCGGCGTGGCCGGGCGCGACGAGGTGAAGAACGACCACTGGGGCGTGGCGCCCGCGCTGGCCTTCGGCCTGGGCACGCCCACCCGCGTGTACCTGGACTACCTGCACGTCAAGCAGACCAACGTGCCCGACGGCGGCGTGCCGACCATCGGCCTGCCCGGCTACACCTCGCCGGACCCGGCGCGCCCCTTCCTCGACCATGCGCCGAAGGTGGACAGCGACAACTTCTACGGCACCGGGCAGGACCACGACCACGTCACCGCGGACATGTTCACCGCGATCGTCGAGCACGACTTCTCGCCGGACGTGGCGCTGCACAACACCACCCGCTGGGGCCGCACCACGCAGGACTACCTGCTGACCTCGTTCATGTTCAGCGCGGCCAACCTCAAGACGCCGGACCCGGCCGACCCGTCCACCTGGACCATGGCCCGCAGCAACCCGAACTTCAAGCACCAGGCCAACCGCATCCTCACCAACCAGACCAACGTCACCGCGACGATCGAGTCCGGCGCGGTGACGCAGAACCTCAGCGCCGGCGTCGAGCTGACCCAGGAGAAGGCCACCGCGGCGGGCATCGCCGCGCTCAACGGAAGCACCTGGCCGGCGGCCAGCCTGTACCACCCGGACCCGCACGTCGGCGGCCTGGTCTACGGCCCGACCGGCGCCGGCACCGCGGGCAAGACCAACACCGCGGCGGCCTACCTGTTCGACACGCTGAAGTTCGGCGAGCGCTGGCAGGTCAACGCCGGCGCGCGCCTGGACCACTACACCACCGACTTCAAGAGCACGGTGGTCTGCGGCGGCCGCGGCGCGCCGGCCTGCGGCAGCCTGCCCAACGGCAGCGTGGTGCCGGGCGTGGACGCGAGGAAGACCGGCAACCTGCCCAACTACAAGCTGGGCGTGGTCTACAAGCCGACCGCCAACGGCAGCCTCTACGCCAACTTCGCGCAGTCGCAGCAGCCGCCGGGCGGCAACACGCTGACCCTGAGCAGCTCGGCCAACAGCCTGGACAACCCCAACCTCGACCCGGAGAAGGCGCGCACGTTCGAGCTGGGCACCAAGTGGGACCTGCTGGGCAGCAAGCTGCTGCTGACCGGCGCGCTGTACCGCACCACCGTCAGCAACGAGCTGGTGCAGGACGCGACCGACCCGAACACCTACTACCAGATCGGCAAGAAGCGCGTGCAGGGCGTGGAGATCACCGCGGTCGGCAAGCTCACCGACGACTGGGCGGTCAGCGCGGGCTTCACCACCATGGACACCAAGGTGGTCACCGGCGCCGCGGTCACCAAGGACGGCTCCAGCGTGCTGGCCTACACGCCGAAGAACGCCTTCACCGCCTGGACCACCTACCACCTGCCGTTCGGCCTGACCGTCGGCGGCGGCGCGCGCTACTCCGGCGAGATGAAGCGCGGCACCGACGGCGCGGTCGGCACGCCGGCCTACACCGATGCGTACTGGGTGTTCGACGCGATGGCCAGCTACCCGGTCAACCCGCACTTCGACCTGCAGTTGAACGTGTACAACCTGTTCGACAAGGACTACGTCGCGGCGATCAACAAGAGCGGCTACCGTTACACCCCGGGCGCGCCGCGCTCGGCGATGCTCACCGCCAACATCCGCTTCTGACCCGACCGCCGAGGCCGCACCGCGCATGCTGCTGCACATTCCCGGGATACTGGACGCGCAGCAGCTCGCGCAGCTGCGGCAGGCGCTGGACGCGGCGGACTGGACCGACGGCCGCGAGACCGTCGGCGCCCAGGGCGCCAGGGTCAAGCGCAACCTGCAGCTGCCGGACGCCTCGCCGCTGCGCCAGCAGCTGGCCAAGGTGGTGCTGGCGGCGCTGGCGAAGCATCCGCTCTACCACGCGGCGGTGCTGCCGGCGCGCACGCTGCCGCCGCGCTTCAACCGCTACGAGGGCGGCGGCCACTACGGCTTTCACGTCGATGGCTCGGTGATGGCCCTGCCCGACGGCGCGCAGGTGCGCAGCGACGTCTCCTGCACGCTGTTCCTCAACGGGCCGGACGAGTACGACGGCGGCGAGCTGATCGTCAGCGACACCTACGGCGAGCACGAGGTGAAGCTGCCGGCCGGCGACGCCATCGTCTACCCGTCCAGCAGCCTGCACCGCGTGGCGCCGGTGACGCGCGGCGCGCGCCTGGCCTCGTTCTTCTGGGTGCAGAGCCTGGTGCGCGACGACGGCCGGCGGCGCCTGCTGTTCGAGCTGGACACCTCGATCCAGCGGCTGACCACCTCCGGCGCCGACGCCGACGCCGTGCTGCGGCTCACCGGCGTGTACCACAACCTGCTGCGGGCCTGGGCGGAGACCTGAGCGCGGGTTGCCGGGGGCCGAAGCGAAGCCGCCCGCGTCGCGCGGGCGGCTTTTTCCATGCGCGGCGCGAACCGCGAACCCGGCCGCCTCACGTCATCTGCGGCAGCTCGTGCGGGCGCAGGTCGAACACCAGCACCTCCGCGTCCGCGCCGTTGGCGAACTCCAGCCGGCCGCCGCCGCGGACGCGCACGCCGTCGCCCTCGGCGAGCCTGTCGCCGTTGAGCTCCACCGCGCCGCGCGCCACGTGCACGTAGGCGTGGCGGTCGGCCGGCAGCTCCAGGACGGCGCGCTCGGCGCCGTCGAACAGGCCGGCGTAGACGCGCGCGTCCTGCCGGATCTCCAGCGAGCCGTCCCGGCCGTCGGGCGAGAGGATCAGGCGCAGGCGGCCGCGCTTCTCCTCCGGCGCGAAGTGGCGCTGCTGGTAGCGCGGCTCGGCGCCGGCCACCGCGGGCACGATCCAGATCTGCAGGAAGTGCACCGGCTCGTCCTGCGAGTGGTTGAACTCGCTGTGCGTGACGCCGGTGCCCGCGCTCATGATCTGCACGTCGCCCGGCCGGATCACCGAGCCGGTGCCCATGCTGTCCTGGTGCTCCAGCGCGCCTTCCAGCACGTAGGAGAAGATCTCCATGTCGTTGTGCGGGTGCCGGCCGAAGCCCTGGCCCGGCGCGACGCGGTCGTCGTTGATCACGCGCAGGTCGGAGAAGCCGATCCGCCGCGGGTCGTAGTAGTGGCCGAACGAGAAGGTATGGCGGGACGAAAGCCAGCCGTGGTTGGCGACGCCGCGGTCGCCGGCCCTGATCATGTCGAACATCGATGCGCTCCTCATATCATGCATAGGTAAGGAATGATGCCGGCGGCGACTGGCGCGCTTCCGGCCGGCCGGGGCCGGGGGCGCCGCGCCACCGTCGCGCGCATCCTAGTCCCCGTGCGGGCGGCGAAAAATCACCTGTCCGGCGCAACACTGTCCCCGCGGAAACGACAATGGAATCCGTGGGGCCGCTTGCGCCGTTCCATCGAAGCGCCCGCGCTCCTGCTCCATCGATGGCGCCGGAACGCCGTTCCCCCCCGGCGATGCGCGTCGCCCATCCGCGCTGCCGCCGTCCCCGGCCATGCCGGTGTCCACGCGACACTTTCGCCGCGCGGCCCCGGCGGCGGCGCCGGGCTCTCCCTCCTTCCCGGCGCGCCGCCCGACCGCGCGCAAGGCTAGGCATTCCGCGCATGCCCGGCGGATAATCGGCGCCCCGCGCAGTCCCGTGCAGCCACGAAAAGCCCCGATGTTCGTACCCGGTCAACGCTGGATCTCCACCGCCGAGCCCGAGCTCGGCCTCGGCACCGTGCTGCGCGTCGAAGGGCGGTCCGTGCAGGTGCTGTTCGCCAAGGCCGGCGTGCTGCGGCCCTACGCCGTCGATTCGGCGCCGCTGGTGCGCGCCGAGTTCCGCGCCGGCCAGCGCGTGGCGGGCAAGGGCATCGCCTTCCTGGTCGAGCGGGTGGAGACGCAGGACGGCCTGCTGGTCTACCGCGGCGAAGGCCGCGAGCTGCACGAGGGCCAGCTCGACGACGAGCAGAGCGTGAGCCAGGCCGACGACCGCCTGATCGGCGGCCGCACCGACCCGGTGGCGCAGTTCGAGCTGCGCGTGGAGGCGCTGCGCCGCCGCGCCGCGGCGCGCCGCTCGCCCACCTGGGGCCTGTCCGCCGCGCGCATCGGCCTGGTGCCGCACCAGCTGCGCGTGGCCGGCATCGCCGCCGCGCGCCGACCGCCGCGCGTGCTGCTGGCCGACGAGGTGGGCCTGGGCAAGACCATCGAGGCGGGCATGATCCTGGCCCGCCAGCTCGCCACCGGCCGCGCCGGGCGCGTGCTGGTGCTGCTGCCCGAGACGCTGGTGTACCAGTGGTTCGTCGAGCTGCTGCGCCGCTTCAACCTGAGCTTCTCGATCTACGACGAGGAGCGCTGCGAGGCGCTGGAACAGGCCGGCGACGCGCGCAACCCGTTCGAGGACGAGCAGCTGGTGATCGCCGACTTCGGCTTCCTCGAGGCCAGCCCGAAGCGCGCGCAGCAGCTGCTCGACGCGCGCTGGGACCTGCTGGTGGTGGACGAGGCGCACCACCTGGAATGGACGCCCGCGGCGGCCAGCCCGCGCTACGCGCTGGTCGAGCGGCTCGCCGCCGGCACGCCCGGGGTGATCCTGCTCACCGCCACGCCCGAGCAGCTCGGCCGCGCCGGCCACTTCGCCCGCCTGCGCCTGCTCGACCCGCAGCGCTACCACGACCTCGATGCCTACCTGGCCGAGGCCGAGCGATTCCAGGCGCTGTCGCCGGTCGCCGACCGCCTGCTCGCCGGCGAGCCGCTGGACGACGCCCAGCGCACGCTGCTGCAGCAGGCCTTCGCCGGCGACGCCGCGCTGCTGGCGCGGCTGGCGGACGCGGCCAAGCCGGAGAACGCGCGCGAGCTGCTCGCCGCGCTGATCGACCGCCACGGCACCGGCCGCGCGATGTTCCGCAACCGCCGCGCCGGCACCGGCGGCTTTCCCCGCCGCGTGCCGGTCTGGGAGGCGGTGGACCCCGCGCCGGACGAGGGCGCGCGGCAGGCGCTGCTGGCCGAGTTCCACGCCGACGTCCAGCAGCCGCCCCCGGCGCTGCAGCCGGACTACGCCGACGACCCGCGCCTGGCCGCGCTGGTCGCCCTGCTCGAACGCCACCCGCAGGACAAGTTCCTGCTGATCTGCCGCAGCCAGGCCAAGGTGCTGGCGCTGGAGGAGGCGCTGCGCACGCGCACCGGCGCCGGCATCGCGCGCTTCCACGAGGGCCTGGGCATCGTGCAGCGCGACCGCAACGCGGCCTGGTTCGCCCAGCCCGACGGCGCGCGCCTGCTGCTGTGCTCGGAGATCGGCTCGGAGGGCCGCAACTTCCAGTTCGCGCACCGGCTGGTGCTGTGGGACCTGCCGCCCGATCCCGACCTGCTGGAGCAGCGCATCGGCCGCCTCGACCGCATCGGCCAGGCGCACGACATCGCCATCCACATCCTCGCCGTGCCGGACAGCGCGCAGCACGTGCTGGCGCGCTGGTACGACGAGGGCGTGGACGCCTTCCGCGCCAGCCCCGCCGACGGCCGCGAGCTGCTGCGCCGCTTCGGCCCCACCCTGGCGAAGCTGGCGGAGGAACACGCGCGCGGCCCCGACGGCCGCGACCAGGAGCTGGACGTGCTGCTGGCCGAGACGCGCGCCGCGCACGAGGAGATGGCCGCGCTGATCCGCGAGGGCCGCGACCACCTGCTGGAGCTGGCCGCCAGCCGCGACCCGCACGCCGACGCGCTGGGCGACGCCTTCCGCCGCGAGGACGACGACCCCGCGCGCGACGCCTTCGTGCAGCGCCTGCTGGAAGCCTTCGGCATCCACGCCGAGGAGCTGGGCGGCAGGGTGCTGCTGCTCGACCCGCAATACCTGTCCACCGACGCCCTGCCCGGCTTCGCCGACGGCCCGCAGGCGGTCACCTTCGACCGCGCGGTGGCGCTGGCGCGCGAGGAACTGCCGCTGCTGCGGCTGGACCACCCGACCGTGCTGGGCGCGCTGGACCTCGCCCTCTCCGGCGAGCAGGGCAACGCCGCCTTCATGGTGGACGACGCTCTGCCGCCGCGCAGCGCGCTGCTGCAGGCGGTGTTCCTGCTCGAATGCGTGGTCGACCGCACGCTGGACGCCGAGCGCTTCCTGCCCACCCAGCCGGTGCAGGTGACCATCGACACCAAGCTGACCGAGCGGCCGGACTTCCAGCCCAGCGACGTCGCGCTGCGCAAGGCCGCCGACCGCACGCTCGAAGTGCCGCGCTACCGCAAGTTCCTGGCCAAGCTGGTGCCGCCGATGCTGGAGAAGGCCGAGGCCGCCGCGGCGCTGCGCGCGCAGTCGGCCATCGCCGCGGCGCTGGCCGAGGCCACCGAGGCGCTGGATGCGGAACTCGCGCGCCTGCGTGCGCTGCGCGCGGTGAACCCGTCGATCAGCGAGGCCGAGATCGCCGCGGTCGCCGGCGAGCGCGAGGCGCTGCTCGCCGCGCTGCCGCAGTCGCGGCTGCGGCTGGACGCGGTGCGCTTCGTGGTCAGCGCGGACTTCCTGGCGCTGCGCTGACGTGACGTTGCGCTGAGCCGCCTGCCCTGCTCCCCTCACCTCCGGGGCGAGGGCCGGGGAGAGGGACGGGGCGAGGGGCCACCCTTGCGACACGCCCGCCACCAAGGCGGCTGCGAACGAAGCGCGACCGCAAGCCCCGCCCCTCACCTCGATCCTCTCCCCGAAGGGGAGAGGATGCATCGCAAATCAGATGGCGCGACAAGCACAGTGCCACTTTGCTCCCTCTCCCCTCCGGGGAGAGGGACGGGGCGAGGGGCCACCCTTGCGACATGCCCGCCACCAAGGCGGCTGCGAACGAAGCGCGACCGCATGCCCCGTCCCCTCACCTCGATCCTCTCCCCGAAGGGGAGAGGATGCATGGCAAACCGGGCGGTACGGCAGGTGCGGCGGCGATCGCCCAGCGCCTCAAGCCCTCAACGCCCGCGCATGCCAGGCGACGTGCTCGCCGATGAAGCTGGCGACGAAGTAGTAGCTGTGGTCGTACCCCGGCCGCAGGCGCAGCTCCAATGGATGCCCCGCCCGCGCGCACGCCTCGCGCAGCAGCTCGGGCCTGAGCTGCGTGGCGAGGAACTCGTCCGACTCGCCCTGCTCCACCAGCAGCGGCAACCGTTCCCGCGCCGAGGCCACCAGCGCCGTCGCGTCGTAGGCCTCCCACGCCGCGCGGTCCTCGCCGAGGTAGGCGGCGAAGGCCTTCTCGCCCCACGGCACCCGCGAGGGCGCCACGATCGGCGCGAACGCCGACACGCTGCGGTAGCGGCCGGGATTCCTCAATGCGACCACCAGCGCGCCATGCCCGCCCATCGAATGCCCGCTGATCGCACGCGCCGCGGTGGCCGGGAAGTTCGCCTCGACCAGCGCCGGCAGTTCCTCCGCCACGTAGTCGTACATGCGGTAGTGCGCCGCCCACGGCGCCCGCGTGGCGTTGACGTAGAAGCCCGCGCCCTGGCCCAGGTCGTAGGCCGGGTCGTCGGCCACGCCCTCGCCGCGCGGGCTGGTGTCCGGCACCACCACGATCACGCCGTGCTCGGCCGCGTAGCGCTGCGCGCCGGCCTTGGCGATGAAGTTCTGCTCGGTGCAGGTGAGCCCGGACAGCCAGTACAGCACCGGCAGCCGCTCCCGCTCCGCCTGCGGCGGCAGGTAGACGGCCAGGTCCATCGCGCAGCCCAGCGCCTCCGACTCGTGCCGGTACACGTCCTGCCAGCCGCCGAAGCAGGCGCGGTGTTCGATGCGGTTCATGGGGATTTAGGGAATGGGGAATAGTCAAAAAGCGAGGAACGGGAGCGATCCGGGGAATCGGCAAGCCTTCCGCCCCCGGTTCAGTAGTGGATCACCGAGCGGATCGACTCGCCCTCGTGCATCAGCTCGAAGGCGCGGTTGATCTCGTCCAGGCCCATGGTGTGGGTGACGAAGGGCGCGAGCTGGATCTCGCCCCGCATCGCCTCCTCGACCATGCCCGGCAGCTGGCTGCGGCCCTTCACGCCGCCGAACGCGGTGCCCATCCACTTGCGGCCGGTGACGAGCTGGAACGGCCGGGTGCGGATCTCCTGCCCCGCGCCGGCCACGCCGATGATCACCGACTGGCCCCAGCCGCGGTGCGCGCACTCCAGCGCCGCGCGCATCACCTCGACGTTGCCGATGCACTCGAAGGAATGGTCCACGCCCCAGCCGGTCATCTCCACGATCACCTGCTGGATCGGCTTGTCGTGGTCCTCAGGGTTGACGAAGTCGGTGGCGCCCATCGCCCTCGCCTTCTCGAACTTGTCCGGGTTGGTGTCGATGGCGATGATGCGGCCGGCCTTGGCCCGGCGCGCGCCCTGGATCACCGCCAGGCCGATGCCGCCCAAGCCGAACACCGCCACGCTGTCGCCCTCCTGCACCCTGGCGGCGTTCTTCACCGCGCCGAGGCCGGTGGTGACGCCGCAGCCGAGCAGGCAGACCTGCTCGTGGTTCGCCCGCGGGTCGATCTTCGCCAGCGACACCTCGGCGACCACGGTGTACTCGCTGAAGGTGGAGCAGCCCATGTAGTGGTAGACCGGCGCGCCGTCGTAGGTGAAGCGCGTGGTGCCGTCCGGCATCACGCCCTTGCCCTGGGTGGCGCGCACCGCCACGCACAGGTTGGTCTTGCCGGACTTGCAGAACAGGCACTCGCCGCACTCGGCGGTGTACAGCGGGATCACGTGGTCGCCCGGCTCCACCGAGGTCACGCCCTCGCCCACCTCGACCACCACGCCCGCGCCCTCGTGGCCGAGCACGCAGGGAAACAGCCCCTCCGGGTCGTCGCCGGACAGGGTGAAGGCGTCGGTGTGGCAGACGCCGGTATGGGTGATCCTCACCAGCACCTCGCCCTTCCTCGGCGGGGCGACGTCGATCTCGACGATCTCGAGCGGCTGGCCGGGAGCGAAGGCGACGGCGGCACGGGACTTCATGGCGGTTCTCCTGCGGGGACGGACGGGAAAGGACGGCGGCGCGGCTACCTGAGGTAGGAGCGCAGCAGGGCGACGGTCTGCTCCAGCGCCGCGGCGGCCGCCTTCGGCGCGGCGGACCGCGGCGCGAAGCTGGCGCGCAGGTGGCTCTCCAGCACCTCGCCCATCAGCCCGTTCACCGCGCCGCGGATCGCGGCGATCTGCTGCAGCACGGCGGCGCAGTCGGCCTCCCGCTCCAGCGCCTGGGCCAGCGCGTCGAGCTGGCCGCCGATGCGGCGCACGCGCACCAGCGCGCGTTGCTTTTCCTGGGGGGAATAAGGCATTCGACGAGGCCCTCTACATACTAGGGGGGAGTATAGGACGCGATGCGGTGCCTGGCCAGCCGCGCGGCCCGGACAGGCGCAGGACCGGCATGAGCGCGCCTTTCGATCCGCGCCGGCACGATCATGCGCGACGGTCCGTCGGCCGGGCGTTGACGCCGCGTTCCGGAAGGGCCGCGTATCGTGCGGTTCCACCCGCGAACGGAGTCAGCCATGAAAGCCTTGATCCTCCCCCTCGCCGTCGCGCTGGCCGCGGCGCCGGCCGTCCAGGCGCAGACCCCGTCGGGCGTGCTGATGCGTCCGGACGGCATCTACCTGCGCTGCGACCAGTGCGGCACCGTGCAGAGCATCGAGCACAACGTCACCCAGGGCCGCGAGCACGGCACCGCCGGCGCGATCATCGGCGCGGTGGCCGGCGGCGTGCTCGGCAACCAGGTCGGCAAGGGCAAGGGCCGCAAGCTGGCGACCGTCGGCGGCGCGGTCGGCGGCGGCCTGGCCGGCCACGCCATCGGCACCGGCGGCGGCTCGGACAGCTGGACCGTGCGCGTGAAGCTGGGCAACGGCAGCTACACCAACGTGGCGGTGCCCGACGCCAGCAGCCTGCGCAACGGCGACCTGGTGCAGGTCGACCCCAACGGCAGCATCACGCGCATCCAGTAGCGCCGCCTGGAGGTCTTCGGGAACCTCCGCCAGGCCCACGGCAAACGGCGCGCTGCCAAGGAAGCCCGCAAGGCCGAATGCCGGCGGGCAGGCGAACACTGGCTTCGTCCGGCCTCGGGCGCAGGCATGCGCACGCCGACGCTGCCGCGCCCGGACGGCCGCCGGCAGGGACACGGCGACGGCGCGGCGCGCCCGTGCGAGAACGTGCCCACCGTCAGGCGAAAAAGGCCGGATGCCGACGCGGCACACGCTGCGCCCGGCGTCATCCCGCGATCCGGCCAGCCGTCCGCGGACGCGCGCCAGCGACGCCGCGACGCCGCCCGGCAGCCTCCTCAGACCACCTTGAAGTCGATCACCACGCCGTCCTCGTCGCGCTGCACGTAGTGGACGGTGAACGCCTCGCCGTAGCGCTGGCGCATCTGCTCGACCAGCGGCAGCGGGTCGTGGTCGTTGACGAAGCGCATCGTCTCGCCCGGCTGCAGCACGCCGAAGGCGCCGAAGATCGCCGAATGGCGGAAGCGCCGCGCGATGCCGCGCGCGTCGAACACGTGGACGGAGTTCTGGCTGGGCGCCGGGGGAAAGTGCATGGAACGGGCCTCGGGTTGGCGGGACCGGCCGAGCATGCGCCGCGCGGCCGCCCGCCGCCCTGACCTGGATCAGCCCCGCCTCAGCGGACCGGCGCCGCGGCCAGCGCCCGGTGCCGGCCGCTCAGGAAGTAGGCCACGGTCAGCAGCGCCAGCCAGCCCACGCCCACGTAGATCGCCACGCGGGTGTCCGGGCTGTAGCCCAGCATCACCCACACGAAGGCCAGGAACGCCAGGCACGCCACGCTGCTCAGCGGCCAGCCGCGCAGGTGGAAGGCCGGCACCTGCGCCTGCCGCCGGCGGAAGCGCCAGTGCGCCACCAGCACCATGCCCCAGGTCCACACCGTGTTGAAGGCCAGGATCGACATCATCATGCCGAACACGCGCTGCGGCACCAGGTAGTTCAGCGCGACGCCGAACAGCAGGAACACCAGCGTCACCAGCACGCCGCGCACCGGCACGCCGTGCGCGCTCAGCCGGCGCAGCGCGGCCGGCGCCTGCTGCTTCACCGCCAGGCTGTACAGCATGCGGCTGCCGCTGAAGGTGGTGGAGTTGAAGCTGGACAGCGCCGCGGTGATCACCACGAAGTTGATCAGCCCCGCCGCCCGCGGGATGCCCAGCCGCGCGAAGGTGGTGACGAACGGGCTGCCCTGCGTGCCCAGCTCGTTCCACGGGTAGATCGCCATGATCACGAACAGCGCGCCGATGTAGAAGATCAGGATGCGCCAGATCACCGAGTTCACCGCGCGCGGGATGGTGCGCTCCGGCTCGGCCGCCTCCGCCGCCGCCATGCCGATGGTCTCGATGCCGCCGAAGGAGAACACCAGCACCGGCAGCGCCAGCACCGTGCCGGCGAGGCCGTTGGGGAACCAGCCGCCGTGCGCCCACAGGTTGGACAGGCCCATCGGCCTGCCGCCGTTGCCCCAGCCCAGCCAGATGATCGCCGCGCCGCCGGCGATCATCAGCACCACGGTCAGCACCTTGACCAGCGCGAACCAGAACTCCAGCTCGCCGTACACCTTCACCGCCATCAGGTTGAGGCCGCCGATCATCGCCACGCTGGCCAGGGCCCAGATCCACTGCGGCACGCCGGGGAACCACTGCCCCATGTAGATGCCCACCGCGGTGCTCTCGGCGATGCCCACGCCCATCATCAGCACCCAGTAGTTCCAGCCGGTGAGGTAGCCGGCGAACGGCCCCAGGTAGCGGTGCGCGTAGGTGCTGAAGGAGCCGGCCACCGGGTCGTGCACCGCCAGCTCGCCCAGCGCGCGCATGATGATGAAGATCATCAGGCCGCCGAAGGCGTAGGCGAACAGCACCGAGGGCCCCGCCAGCCGGATCGTGCTGGCCGAGCCCAGGAACAGGCCCGCGCCGATCGCCATGCCCAGCGCCATGAAGGTGATGTGGCGCGGCGTGAGCCGGCGCTGCAGGTGTTGCGTCATGAGTCCCCGCCCTCGAAGGAAAGAACGCTCAGCGTAGCAGGCGGCGGCGCGGTTTGACCGGCAGCCGGCCGCGCCAGTACTGGATCAGCACCCAGCCGCCGAGCATGCCGCCCAGGTGCGCGAAGTGCGCCACGCCCGGCATCAGCCCGGTGACGCCCGAGAACAGCTCCACCGCGGCGTAGCCGGCCACGAACAGCCAGGCCGGCATCGGGATCGGCAGGAAGATCAGCATCAGCTTCTCGTGCGGGAACAGCATGCCGAACGCCAGCAGCAGCCCGAAGATCGCGCCGGAGGCGCCCACCGTGGGGGTCAGCGCGTCGTGCAGGAAATACTTGAGCACCAGCAGCTGCAGCACCGAGGCCACCGCCAGGCACACGAAGTAGTAGACGGTGAAGTGCCGGCTGCCGAACGCCGTCTCGATCGCGCCGCCGAACATGTACAGCGCGAACATGTTGAACAGCAGGTGCTCCCAGTTGGCGTGCATGAAGGCGTTGGTGACGATCTGCCAGACGCCGAAGTAGCCGCTGTCCAGCGGCCACAGCGCGCAGCGGTCGAGCAGGCCCGGCAGCAGCCACTGCAGCAGGAACACGGCGACGTTGGCGATCAGCAGGTTGCGGGTGACGGGCGGCAGGCGGGTCGGCATGGTCGGTGCTCTTGGCGGGTTCGGGGCGGTACGTTCGCGTCGCCGCTCGCGCGGCTGCCGGCCGTCATGCCGGCGCGGGCCGGAAGCCGGTCCGGTCCTTCGCGCGAAGCGCGCAAAACCCGTTCCGGGCGCTTCGCTGGGTTCCCGCCCGGATCGGGTCCGGGGCGGCCCCTGTGCCGGGATGGCGGGCAAGGAAGACGCGGCCGAGGATAACCGCCCGCGGCGCGGCCGGCCGGCATCAGCCGGCGAACGGCGCGGGCTGCAGGATCTCGATCCAGTAGCCGTCCGGGTCCTTGATGAAGGCGATGTGCTTCATGCGGCCGTCCGCCAGCCGCTTCTGGAACGGCACGCCCAGCCGCTCGAAGCGCTCGCAGGCGGCCTTCACGTCGGGCACCGACACGCACAGGTGGCCGAAGCCGCGCGGCTCGGCGTTGCCGTCGTGGTAGCGGAAGTCCGGCTGGTCCTCGGTGCCGTGGTTGTGGGTCAGCTCCAGCACGCCTGGCTGGCCGAGCACCCAGCGCAGGCGCTCCGCGTCGTCGTCGGGAATGCCCGCGCGGTCCGCGCGCAGCACCAGGTAGACGATGCTGAAGGCGGCCTCCGGGAAATCCTGCTTGTGCACCGGCACGAAGCCGAGCACCCGCGTGTAGAAATCCAGCGAGCGGGCCAGGTCCTTGACCCGGATCATGGTGTGGTTGAACACGTAGCCGCGGGTGGCTGCCTCCGGCGCGGCATCGACGCCGGGCAGATCGAGCAGGTGCTGCAGGGACATGCGGGCTCCTCGGGGACGGATGGGCTCCAGATGGGGACCGCCGCCCCGCCAGGCAAGCGGCGCGGGCATTTCCGGGGCCCCAAACGGCGGGAGCCACCGCGAAGGTGGCTCCCGGAAGGACGGCGCGGCGACGGGACTTTAGCCGTTGCGGGCGATGCCCTCGGGCCGGCGCGCGCCGGCGAAGTGCTTGGCCCAGTACGCCTCGTCGAGGCTGGACACCTCCACGCTCTTGCCGCGCGAGGGCGAGTGGATGAAGCGGCCGTTGTCCAGGTAGATGCCCACGTGCGAGATGCCGCGGCGGCCGGTGCGGAAGAACACCAGGTCGCCCGGCTGCATCTCGTCGCGGCGGATCTTCAGCCCGGCCAGGAACTGCGCGGCGGAGTTCGCCGGCAGCTCCAGCCCGATCGCGTGGGCGAACACGTAGCGCACGAAGCCGCTGCAGTCGAAGCCGGTGGACGGGTCGCGGCCGCCGCGCACGTAGCGGATGTCGCGCAGCTGCATCGCCAGCGACACCAGCGCCTGGCGCAGCTCGCTGCCCGCGCCCACGACCTGGTCGAGGTGGAGCAGGCGGTCGATGTCGGTCGGCAGGGTGGACTGCGCGAGCGCCTGCGCCGGGTTCAGCACCGGCATCTGGCCGAGCAGCGGCTGGGGGGCGGCGACGGAAGGCGCGGGGATCGCGGTGTCGGGGCTGGCCTGGGCCGGGGCGGCGAGCAGCAGGGCTACGAGCAGCGCGGCGGCGGCGGTCAGTCGCTGGATCGGCATGCGGGACAATCCCCTGGGCGGTTCAACGGATCGGCCATCCGCCGGGCGGATGACGTGACGAAGCCGTGAACTTAGCAAAGCGACATAGGCCGTTTGTTCGATCCCGGTTAACTGAACCCCGCCGTTCCGTTATCCGGAACGGCCCTCCGGATCATCGCAACCCATTGATCCAAAAGACAAGAGATGGACGGACGTCCGCCTGGCCCCGTCTCCATGCGGCCTTGACGTCCGGATCTGGGACCTGCGTCGCGGTATGGATCGGCCCGATGGCCGCCGGGAACGACTCAGCGCCGGCCGAACAGGGCGGTGCCGATGCGCACCTCGGTGGCGCCCTCGGCGATCGCCAGCGGGAAGTCGCCGCTCATCCCCATCGACAGCCGCGGCAGCGCGTGGCCGCGTGCCCGCATGGCGTCGCGCAGCTCGCGCAGGCGGCGGAAGCAGGCGCGCACCGCGGCCGGGTCGTCGCTCTGCACCGCCATCGTCATCAGGCCCCGCACGCGCAGGCGCGGGAAGTCGCGCAGCCGCTCCAGGAAGCCCTCCAGCGCCGCGGGCGGCAGGCCGTGCTTGCTCTCCTCGGGCGAGGTCTTCACCTGCACCAGCACGTCCAGCTCGCGGCCCTCGATCTCCAGCCGATGCTGCAGCGCCTCGGCCAGCTCCGGGCGGTCCAGCGACTGCACCTCGCTGGCCAGCCGCGCCACGTCCTTCGCCTTGTTGGTCTGCAGGTGGCCGATCACCACCCAGGCGATGCCGCAGTCGGCCAGCGGGCCGGCCTTGTCGCGGATCTCCTGCACCCTGTTCTCGCCGAAGCGGTGCAGGCCCAGCGCCACCGCGGCGCGGATCGCCTCCGGCCCGAAGGTCTTGCTGACCGGCAGCAGCGCCACCTCGGCCGGGTCGCGCCCGGCCTCGCGGCAGGCCTGCGCGATGCGGCGGCGGATGTCGGCCAGGTTGGCGGAGAGGTGGGACGGGTCCATGGACATGCGCATCTTCGAGGCTTCGCTCCTTCCCCCCTGCGGGGAGAAGGCCGGGATGAGGGGGCAGGGCCTGCGGAAGCGGGCGGGTGGCACGCCATGGCCCTTGCCAAGGTTCCCGCGAGGTTGGCCCCTCTCACCCCGGCCCTCTCCCCGCCGGGGAGAGGGAGAAGAGCAGCGCGCTTCAGCCCTTGGCGCCCTGCGCGTAGTGCCTCGCCACCACCTCGGCCACCACCATGCTCACCTTCTTGCCGGTGGGGATGTGCAGGAACTCGTTGGGGCCGTGCGCGTTGGAGTGCGGGCCGAGCACGCCGGTGATCAGGAACTGCGCCTGCGGGAACTTCTCGCCCAGCATGCCCATGAACGGGATCGAGCCGCCCTCGCCCATGTAGGCCGCCGGCGCGCCGAAGTAGTTGCGCGAGGCCTCCGCCACCGCCTGCTCCAGCCAGGGCTGCAGCTGCGGCGCGTTCCAGCCGCTGCCGTCCTTCTCCAGCTTGAACGTCACCCTGGCGCCGTAGGGCGGGTCCTGCTCCAGCAACCGCTTGAGGAACTGGCCGGCCTTGGCGCCGCTGAGCGTGGGCGGCACGCGCAGGCTCAGCTTCACCGCGGTCTTCGGGCGCAGCACGTTGCCGGCGCTCTCCAGCGGCGGCAGGCCGTCGGCGCCGGTCACCGCCAGCTGCGGGCGCCAGGTGCGGTTGAGCACCAGCTCCACCAGGTCGTCGCTGACCGGCTTCATGCCCTCGACGAAGGGGAACTTGTCGTAGATCGCGCTGCCCAGCACATCGGCCGCGCGGCGCGCCTGCTCGACGCGCTGCGGCGGGATCTCCACGTACAGCTCCTGCGGCTTGATCCGGCCGGTGCGCTCGTCCTCCAGCCGGCCCAGCAGCTCGCGCAGGATGCGGAAGCTGGACGGCACCACGCCGGAGGCGTCGCCCGAGTGCACGCCCTCCTCCAGCACCTGCACGGTCAGCTCGCCGCCGGTCATGCCGCGCAGCGAGGTGGTCAGCCACAGCTGGTCGTAGTTGCCGCAGCCGGAGTCCAGGCACACCACCAGCGAGGGATTGCCGATGCGCGGCGCCAGGTGGTCGACGTAGTGCGGCAGGTCGTAGCTGCCGGATTCCTCGCAGGCCTCGATCAGGATCACGCAGCGCGCGTGCGGCACGCCCTGCTCGCGCAGCGCCAGCAGCGCGGCCAGCGAGCCGAAGATGGCGTAGCCGTCGTCGGCGCCGCCGCGGCCGTACAGCTTGTCGCCCTTGAGCACCGGCGTCCACGGGCCCAGGCCGTCGGCCCAGCCGGTCATCTCCGGCTGCTTGTCCAGGTGGCCGTACAGCACCACGGCGTCGTCGCCCTCGCCCGGCACCTCGATGTAGATCAGCGGCGTGCGCCCTTCCAGCCGCACCACCTCCAGCGTGGCGCCGGGCAGCGCGGCGAGCTTGGACTGCGCCCAGCCGGACAGCAGCGCCACCGCGTCGTCCATGTAGCCGTGCGCCACCCAGTCCTTGTCGAACATCGGCGACTTGTTGGGAATGCGGATGTATTCCACCAGCTTCGGCACGATCTCCTCGTCCCACAGGCCGCTCACGAAACGGGTCAGGCGGGCGGTGTCCATGGGCGGCTCCTCGTGGTCTGGCGAAAAGCCGATTGTAGCAGCGGCCCACCGGGCGGCCGCCGACAGCGGCGTCGGCGCCGACCGACGCCAGCCGGCGCCGTCGCGGCGGGTCACGCCAGGCCGGACGCCGACGGCAACCGCGCGGGCGCGCAGGCAGAGTGCGCGGGCGGCTCCGGCCGCGCATCCACCTTCCCACCGACATTCAAGGAGGAATCCATGTTCGCCAGAATCCTCGCCGCGACCGCGCTCGCCTGCGCGCTCGCCCTGCCCGCCTTCGCCGCCACCCCGGTGAACGTCAACAAGGCCGACGCGGCCGCCATCGCCGACGCGCTGGACGGCGTCGGCCTGGCCAAGGCGCAGGCGATCGTCGCCTACCGCGAGGCGCACGGACCGTTCAAGAGCGTCGACGAGCTCGGCCAGGTCAAGGGCATCGGCCAGGCCACGCTGGAGCGCAACCGCGACGCCATCCTGCTCGCCGACGCCGGCGGCAGGCCGGCGGCGGACGCTCCCGCCAAGGGCGCTCACAAGAGCGGCAAGAAGAAGGGCCAGGCCGCCGCCGACGCCAAGCCCTGAGCCCGCCCGCGGACCGGCTGCCGGCGCCGTGGCCGGCGGCCGGCCGCTCCCTGGGCGGGCGCGGGGAGCGGCCGCGCGCTACACTCGCGCGTCCCGCAGCCGCCCGACCTTCCATGATCCTGCCGCGTTACCGCATTGCCGCGTCCACCATCGGCGGCGCCGGCAAGGGCCTGTTCCTCGACGAGCCGGTGCGCGCCGGCGCCGTGGTGACCGCGCCCGACGCGATCGACCGCACCTACCGGCTGGAGGAGCTCCTCGCCCGCCCGGACCTGCTCTACGCCAGCGCGCGCTGGTTCGAGGACCGCTACACGCTCTCGCCGGACTGGCCGGACGAGTGCTACATCAACCACAGCTTCGAACCGACCGGGCTGTGGCACCTGGGCTTCGTGTTCGCGCGGCGCGACCTGCCCGCCGGCACCGAGCTGACCGTGGACTACCGCCACCTGCTGCCGCCCGGCCAGGCCGAGGACTTTATCGACGCCGCCAGCGGTGGGAAAATCGTCGGCTTCGGCTGGGCGGAGAGCCTGGCCTCAAGCGTGCGCGAACTGGGCCGATTGCTGGACGACGGCCCGCGAAACACCTGAAACGCAATGCCCGACACCTTCACCCTCGAAACGGCGCGCCTGCGCCTGGTTCCCCTGGCCGAGCGCCACTTCGACGACTACGCCGCCATGCTCGCCGACCCGGAGAGCACGCGCTGGATCGGCGACGGCGAGCCGCTGGACCGCACCGGCGCCTGGCGCTCGCTGGCCATGCTGCTGGGCCACTGGCAGCTGCGCGGCTATGGCATGTGGGCGCTGGAGCTGAAGAACGGCGGCACCTTCATCGGCCGCGCCGGCCTGATGCGCCCGGAGGGCTGGCCCGACCTGGAACTGGGCTGGATGCTGCGGCCCGGGTACCGCCACCACGGCTACGCCACCGAGGCCGGCCAGGCCGTGCTCGACTTCGCCTGGCGCCGCCTGCACGCCAGGCGCGTGATCAGCCTGGTGCGGATCGGCAACGAGGCCTCCGACCGCGTGGCCGAGCGGCTCGGCGGCGAGCACATCGAGGACATGGACTTCCTCGGCAGCCACAACCACGTGTTCGCCTACTACCCGCCCCAGCGCGAGCAACGCCGCGCCACGGCATGAGCGTGCTGCACCCGCTGCCGGACCAGGCGCGGCGCGAGCAGCCGTGGCCGAACGGCGCGGGCTCCACCGTCGAGCTGGCCTGCGGCCCCGCGCCTGCGGACTGGCGATGGCGGCTCAGCATCGCGCGGATCGAGCGCGACGCGCCGTTCTCGGTCCTGCCCGGCGTGCGCCGGCAGCTCGCCCCGCTGGACGCCCCGCTGGCGTTGCGCTTTCCCGACGGCCGCGAGCAGGTCCTGCTGCGCCTGGCCGTGGCGCGCTTCGACGGCGCCGATGCGCCGCAGGCGCGGCTGCCCGAGGGGCCGACGCGCGCCTTCAACCTGATGCTGCGCGGGACGGCGCAGGGCGAGCTGATCGCCCGCCCGCTGAACGGCGCGATGCTGCTGCCGGCCGAGCCCGGCCGGCGCTGGTTCGCGCACCTGCTGGCCGGACGCGCCGCGGTGGAGGCCGGCGCCGAGCGCGCGGCGCTGGCGCCGGGCGACAGCCTGTGGATCGAGGCGCCGCCCGGCGGGCGCGTGCGTCTGGAAGGCGGCGGCGAGCTGGTGCTGGCGAAGCTGGAGGCCTGAACCGCGCGTTGCCCTCGATCGGGGCCGGCGGCAAGCCGATGGCGAGGCGAACCCGGTTCGCAACGGCGTTCCTGTCCGCCATTCCCGCTGGTGCAGCCTGCCGGTCGGTCGCCATGGCGCATCGCCATGATCTCCGCGCGACGGACTTTGAACGGGCGTTGCTGCCCAAGACAACCGGACGACCCGGCACGGGCCTGGCATCGAGGCTGCTGGCGGCTTCGCGTCGGGCTGATCGCAGCCGGGGGCCGCTCCCACAGGAGCCTCGCCAGCCTTGCGGAAGCGGCCTCCGGCCGCGATGACCGGACCCTCGCCGCGCCCGCCGCGCCGGCGCGGACCGGCACCCACTCCCTCGCGCTTCCCTGCCCGCGCGCAGACGCCCCCGGCGCGAGGCACGGGAGCGCGCGAACAGGCTCCAAAAACGCGCCGGCCTTGCGCCGCCGGACGCCCTACAGCGCCGGCGGCAACCCGCCGCCCCGGCGCGAGGCGACCAGCGAGCGGCTCACCTCGGCCAGCGCGAACAGGCGCGCGATGCGTCCCCAGCCCACCGCCGCCACCGCCAGCTCGGTCAGCAGCAGCGCCAGCAGGAAGCCGCCCAGGCCCAGCGGCGGCGTGTTCACGCGACCGACGCCGAAGGCCATCGCCGCCGCGTAGGCCACCGCGCTGATCAGCAGGTAGCTCAGCAGCGTGCTCAGCGGCCGGCGCAGCAGCTGCGCGAAGCCGCGGCCCAGCGCGCGGGTCGCCGAGCGCAGCCCGGCGTCGGCGATGAAGGCGGCGCGCGCCGACTCCACCACCGCGTGCGCCAGCACGAACAGCACCGCGCTGCCCCACAGCGCCGCCCGCCGGGCGGCGTCGGCCTGGCTTTCCAGCACCGCCCGGTCGGCGTGCTTGTGCGCGACGCCGAACAGCACGCCGGCGACGCCCAGCGCCACCGCATACGGCAGCAGCGACCACAGCGCGAGGCGGAACATGCGGCCGTACTCGATCACGCCGCACTGGACCAGCTGGTTGAAGCCCAGCGTGCGGCCGGCGCGGCCGGCGGCCACCGCCATGCCGGCCAGGAACGGCGCCAGCAGCAGGGTCAGCAGCGTCGCCGCGAGGCCCGCGCCGTGCAGCCAGCCGCCGCCCTCGCCCATGCCGCGCATCAGGTCGCCGAAGGCCAGGCCGTCGAGCCGGCGCGCCCACGCGGCCGCGTGCACGGAATGGTCGAGCAGGCCGCCCAGCGCCTGCCACAGCGGCAGCGCCACGATCGCCGTGGGCAGCAGCAGGAACAGCAGCCACAGCAGCAGCAGGCGCCACTGCATGGCCATCAGCGGGGCGCGCAGCAGCGCGCCGGCATCCACCCGTCGAGCGTTGTTGTATGCCATCACAGGGTCACCAGGAAGGAGTAGAAGGCCTGCAGCAGCGAGGCGACGTCGTCGGTCCAGCGCCGTGCGGCGCTGCCGTCGGCCTCCAGCGTGCGGCTGTCGTTGAGCTTGTTGGCGTCGAGGTAGATTTTCCGCTCCGGGTCCAGCTCGGCCGACACCGCCTTGCTCGGCCTGGTGAACTCGAAGCGCGCCCAGCGGCGGTCGTCGTTCCAGCGCACGTCCTCGTGGCTGCCGTCGGCGAAGCTCACCCGCAGCAGCTGCGGCACCGGCGCGCCGTCGCGGAACACCGTCACCGTGCTGCGCCACGGGAACGGCCCCTCGCCCGGCTTGGCCTTCGGATGGGCCTTCTTCCAGTCCTCGCGCTGCTTGGCGATCTGCTTGGCGAGCGCGGCGCTGTCGCCATCGCCGCGCTTGCCGTCCTTCAGCTCGGTGCCGGCGGCCGGCAGCACCTCGGCGACGTCGAGGCTGGCGACGCGGTCGTCGATGCGCGCGGTGCCGTAGACGTACTGGTCGAACACCTGGTTGACGTCCCTGGCGTCGCCGGACACGTCGATCAGAGTCGCGCGCAGGTCGGCCACCGACGGATGGCGGAAGTGCCAGCGCCGGTAGTACTCCTTGAAGGCGCGCTCCAGCACGTCCTTGCCCAGGCGCTCCTCCAGGTCGTGCATCGCCGTGGCGGTGCGCGTGTACACCGTGCCGTAGCTGCTGCTGGAGAAGCGGTCCCAGGCGTTCTGGCCGAGCGGGTCGGCCGGCTGCTTCAGGTCCGCGCCCATGCGCTCCACCGCGAAGCCGCCGAGCGACGGGGTGAAGCCGATCGCCTTCAGGAACGACGTGCTGAACGCGATGTCCTGCTTGCGCTCGCGCAGCATGCGCTGGTCCCAGTACTCGTTGAGGCCCTCGTCCAGCATCGGCTCCTCGAACTCGTTGGAGGCGAGCAGCCCGTAGAAGTAGCCGTGGCCGAACTCGTGGATGGTGACGAAGTCGGACATGTACTGGGTGACCGTGCCCGGCTCGACCTTGTCGTAGCCCTCGGTGGTGTAGAAGGTCGGGTACTCCATGCCGCCGGCCTCGGCCGCGTTGAACGGCGGCACCACCACGGTGAGCGTGCGGTACGGGTACGGTCCCAGCGTGCCGGAGAAGTAGGTCAGCGAGTCGGTGCTGGCCTTGAGCTGCGACGGCGCGCTGCCGGCGTACTCCGGCGGATAGAGCACGCGCACCGCCACCTTCGGGCTGCCCGGCCCCTGCCAGCCGCCGTCCAGCGCCTGGTAGCCCTTGGCGGCCACCCAGGCGAAGTCGTGCACGTCGCCCTGCACGTAGCGGTAGGTGGTCTTGCCGCCGGCCTGCTGCGGCTGGCCCTGCAGCTCGCCCACCGCGCCCACGGTGTAGTCGCCGGGCACGGTGAGGCTGACGTCGAAGCTGCCGAAGTCGGCGTAGAACTCGCTGTTGAAGTGGAACTCGTGCACGTTCCAGCGCGGCGCGGTGGCGCCGCGCTCGCCGGCCAGTTCCAGCACGCCGATCTTCGG
Organism: Fulvimonas soli; assembly: GCF_003148905.1. Classification (GTDB taxonomy): domain Bacteria; phylum Pseudomonadota; class Gammaproteobacteria; order Xanthomonadales; family Rhodanobacteraceae; genus Fulvimonas; species Fulvimonas soli. Next base: position 264,586 of record NZ_QGHC01000003.1, read on the forward strand.
GAACCACTGCGCGACCAGGTTGAAGTCGCCCCACCAGCCGGTGCGCTCGACCACGCGCGGCAGCTGGCTGAGGAAGTCGATGTCCAGCGTCAGCGTGCCGCCGGCCGGCACCGGCCGGGCCAGGTCGATGCGCGCCACGGTCTGGTCGGTGGCCGGGCCGCCGTCGGGATGCACGAAGCTCCACTTCAGCGCGGCGTCGCCCTGCTTCACCGACTTCAGGTCGATCCAGCCCCACTCGCCCTTCTTCAGCGTGGCCGCGCCGCGCGAGCTGCCGTGCGCGGTGAGCACCTTGCGCTCGGTGAAGAAGGTGCTGCCCTCGTTCTGGAAGGCGTTGAGGTACAGGTGCAGGTAGACGCTGCCGACCGGGCGGTCGCTGCGGTTGCGCCAGGTGAGCTGCTCCTTGCCGCTGACCGCGTGCCTGGCCGCGTCCAGCTCGGCCGCGATGCGGTAGCCGACCACGCGGTCGGACAGCGTGGCCTCCTGGCCGGTGCGCTCGCCGCCCCAGGCTTCAGGCGCGCTTGGCACGGTCACCGCCGCCGCGGTGGGCGACGCGAAGGGAATGTCGGCCATGGCCGCCGCCGGCGCCGCGCTGGCGGCGGGCGCCGGCGCGGGCGGCGCGGTCTGCGCCAGAAGCGCGCACGGCCAGAAGGCCAGCGCCAGCCAGACGGAACCTCGTCCGCCGCGGATCATCGAAAGCCCCATCGTTCCCCCTCCAGGTGGCAAGCGGCCAGCGTGCGGCATGCGCGCGGGCGGCATAGGCCAGAAGTCACGATCGCCGGATCGGCATGCGATTGCGCCAGTCCCCGTGTCGTCCCGCCCGCGGCCACCGGCGCGACGGTCGCGCGCGTGCAGGCGCGCGGCCGCCGTGCCCCGTCATCGGCGCTCGCCCGCCCTTGCCGATGGTGCGGCACGCCCGGCCGTCGCCGGCAGCGCCAGCAGGTCGAGCGCCAGCAGCAGGTGCAGCGCGGCCGAAAGCAGCGGGCCGGCCCGCGCCGCCACCGTGTCGAGCGGCCAGCAGCGCGACAGCGGCTCATTGGCGGGATTCCAGCCCCGGTACAGGCCCAGCGCCGCTGTCAGGCAAGCGGGTCGGACCGGAACGCGCGGACCTCTTGCGGGCAGCGGCAGGCCGCCGCGATCCTCGCCGCCCATGCCAATGCCGCCTCCCGCGAGGGAACGTCGACGATGGTGAAGCCACCGCTGAGCCGCGCCGTCTCCGGGTATGCTCCCTCGACGGCCTTCCCGTCGACCGCCACCAGGACAGGCCCGGCGTCTTCGTCCAGCCCGCCAGAGAAGATGTACACGCCGGCCGCCCTGGCCTCCCGAATGACCGCATGGGCGGCGTCGGCCACGTCCTGGATCGCTCCTGCGGGAACGTCCATCGCGGCGCTCGGGAACGAGATCAGATAGCGCGTCATCCTGGGCCTCCCTTGCGAAGCGGCTTTGTTCATCGCGTCCAGGCCGCTTCCGCGCCCCTCCTACACCTTGATCGGCGGCGTGCGTCGCGGATGTCCGGCTGGCGTTCTCGCCAGCCGTGGCCGGCCGGGATGATAACCGGCCTTTCGTGTGGCGCCTTCGTGGAAGGCTTGGGAAATCGGACCCTGGCGTCGGCGACGGGTCAGTACACGTCGCGCCGGTAGCGCCCTTGCGCGCGCAGCCGCTCCACGGCTTCCGCGCCGAGCGCCTCGCGCAGCGCGGCGTCCACGCCCGGCGCCATGCCGTCCAGGCTGCCGCACACGCGGATCGCGGCGCCCGCGTCGATCCAGCGGCGCAGCTCGTCCGCGGCGCGCGCCAGCAGGTGCTGCACGTAGACGCGCCCGCCGCCGTCGCGCGACCACGCCAGGTCGAGCCGCTCGATGCGGCCCGCGCGCCGCCACGCCTCGATCTCCTCGTGGTAGTAGAAGTCGTGCGCCGCCTGCCGCTCGCCGAACAGCAGCCAGTGCCGCGCGGCGCCAGCGGCGATGCGCGCGCGCAGCAGCGCGCGCAGGCCCGCCATGCCGGTGCCGTTGCCGATCAGGATCAGCGGCACGTCGTTCGCCGGCGGGCGGAAATTGGGATTGGCGCGGATGCGCAGCGCGATCTCCGCGCCTGGCGGCGCGCCGGCGGTGAGCCAGCCGGAGCCCAGCCCCGGCGTGCCGTCCGCGCGCCGCATGCGGCGCACCAGCAGGTGCAGCGCGCCGTCGGCCGGCACCGAGGCGATCGAGTATTCGCGGTGCGGCAGCGGCTGCAGCCGCGCGGCGAGGGCCGCGGCGTCCAGGCCGCGCGCTTCCTCCGGCGGCGGCAGGTGGCTGCGCGCCAGCAGCTCGGCCAGCGGCACGCGGCACTCGCCGTCGTCCACCACCGCCCCGCCGTCCGCGCCGGCGGCCGCCAGCCACGCGGTGACGCTGGCCCCGTCGTGGCGCGGCCCCACTTCGGCGATGTCGCCGGCCTGCCACGCAAGCTCGCCGTCGAGCGGCTGCAGCGCGAGATGGAAGGCGGCGCCGCCGAGCGTGCCGGGGTTGAGCTGGCGCCGCTCCACCAGCCGCCAGCGGCGGTAGTCCGGCCGCCGCCAGTCCGGCAGCTCGCTGGCACCGCTGAGCAGGGCCAGGTGGTGCTGCCAGTGGCGCAGCGCGCCCGCGTCGCCGTTGTCGACCTCCACCGGATCGAACAGCGCCTGCGCGCCGCTGCGCTGCAGCCAGTCGTGCAGGCGGCGGCCGAAGCCGCAGAAGTCCGCGTAGTCGCGGTCGCCCAGCGCGAGCAGGCCGTAGCGCAGCCCGCCCAGCGCCGCCGGCGCGGACAGGCAGCGGCGCGCGAACCCGGCCGCGCCGTCGGGCGCGTCGCCCTCGCCGGTGGTGCTGGCCACGAACAGCACGCGCGGCAACGCCGCCAGCGCCGCCGCGTCCAGTTCGCCCAGCGCGGCGCCGCGCACCGGCACGCCGGCCGCCTGCAGGCTCTGCACGGTGCGGCGCGCGAGCTGCTCGGCGAAGCCGGTCTGGCTGGCGTAGGCCACCACGACGGCATCGCGCGCGCCGGCGTCCGCGCCGGCCAGCGCGGCGCGGTCCGCGCGCGCCGCGCGCCGCCGCGTCCGCCAGGTGACGCCGACGAAGACCAGCCACGCCAGCAGCGCCGCCGCCGCCCACGCCCAGCGGACGCGGCCGGGGTCGTGCCAGGCCATGCCGCGCACGTGCAGCGCCAGCAGCCACAGCGCCAGCGCGCCGAGCAGGGCCAGCAGCAGGGCCTGGCCCAGCGCCGCGCGCGGCAGGCTGCCCGCGGGACGGCTCACGCCGCCAGCGCCGCCGCGAAAGCGGGCGTCATGCGCTCCTCGAAGCCGTGCGCGCCGCGCAGGATGAACAGCGCGGCCAGCCCGCGCGCCTGCGCGTAGGCCAGGCCGCGCTCGGCGCCCAGCACGGTGAGCGCGGTGCCGAGCGGATCGGCGTGCATCGCCTCGTCGGCCAGCACGCTCACCGAGGCCACGGCGGTCGGCACCGGCAGGCCGGTGCGCGGGTCGATGTGGTGCGAGACGCGCGTGCCGCCGACCGTGTAGTGGCGGCGGTAGTCGCCGGAGGTGGCGACGGCGCGGCCGTCCAGCGCGATCACGTGGCCGAACCGTTCCGCCTCGTGCGGCCCGCCCGCGGGCGGGCGCTCGATGCCGACGCGCCACGGCGTGCCGTCGGGCTTGCGGCCGCGTCCCTTGAACTCGCCGCCCACCTCCACCAGCCAGGCGCGGATGCCGGCCGCGTCCAGCCACTGGCCCACGCGGTCCACCGCGTAGCCCTTGGCCACCGAGGACAGGTCCACGCAGGCGCCGCCCGGCTGCCAGGCGCGCCGCTGCGCCGGGTCCAGGCGGATGCGTTGCCAGCCGACGCGGCGGCGCGCCGCCTCGACGGCCTCGCGCGCGGGCGGCTGCGCGCCGCGCGCGTCCGGGCCGAAGCCCCACAGGTTCACCAGCGGCCCCACCGTGGGGTCGTAGGCGCCATCGGTGTCCTCCGCCACGCGCAGCGCATGCGCCATCACCCGGAAGCATGCCTCCGGCAATGCGTGCCAGCTGCCGGCGGGCGCGGCGTTGAAGCGCGACAGCGCCGAGTGCGGCTTGTAGGTGCTCATCTGCGCGTCGACCGCGTCGAGCTGGTCCTGCACGCCGCGCCGCAGCGGCTCCGGCGCCGTCCCGGCCGGCGCGACCAGGCGCACCGACCAGGTGGTGCCCATCGTCTCGCCCGCCAGGGCGTGCAGCGCCGGCGCGGCCGCGGGATCGGCGGCGCCGGGCGTCACTGCGGCAGCACTTCCAGCACGGCGGTGTAGGACAGCCGCCGCTGCCTGGCCTGCTTCACGCTGGTCTTGCCGTCCTGCGTGCTGGCGTTGACCCAGTACATGCCGGCGTGCGGCCAGGTGAGGGTGAAGCGGCCGTCCTTGCCGGTGGTGGCCTCGATCTCCTCCTGCGCGTTGCGGTAGCGCGTTCCGCCGGCGATGGCAGTGACCTTCAGGTCCGGCGCCGGCTTGCCGTCCAGCAGCAGCTGGAAGGTGGCGCCCTCGCCCGCCACCAGGTCGGTGACGTGGGTGACCGGCACCAGCTCCAGGCCCTTGCCGCCGGGCTTGAGCGCGCCGTCGCTGGGCTTGCCGTTGGTGACGAAGGTCTCCACGCGGTTGCTCGCCTCGCTCACCTGCACGTGCTGCGCGCCCGCCGGGATCGCCTTGTCCAGCTCGGCCGCCTCGCCGCGCCAGCGCTTCTTCTCGCCGCCCAGCTCGTAGCCGGCGAACACGCCCTGGTTGACCAGCGCGATCCTGTAGGTGCCCTGCTGCTGGAGGTGCACGTCGAACACGCTGCGGTACTTGCCGGTGGCGGCGTTCTCCGGCGCCACCGTGCTGCCGTCCGGCGCGGTGATGACCAGCCGCGACAGGTCGCCGGGCACGTGGTCGGGGAAGAACAGGTCGTTGGACACCGCCGCGTCCACCGTCACCCACGGATCGGCGCCGGACACGTTGGTGGCCGACGGCACCATCCACATCTTGTGCGCCTGCGCGGCGAGCGGCAGGGCGAGCGCAAGGGCGAGGACGGTCCACTTCGACGAAAGCTTGGGCATGGCAATCTCCTGGAGGCGAGGGCGGCGCCTGCGCGCGCGCCGGAACAACGGACGGAAATGGGAACGCTTCAGGGCGCGAGGTCGAGCTTCACCTCGCCCAGCTCGCTGCCGCCCTTGGCGCCGAGGTGCTGCGGCGCGGCGGCCGGCCACTGGAACGGCACGCGCACCACCTCGCGGCCGCCCACCTCGCGCGCGGCCTCCACCACCAGCGTGTACTTGCCTGGCGCGAGCTGGCCGAGCGGCGCCTTGCCCTGCTCGAAGGCCAGCTTCTGCTCGCCCACCGGTCGGGTGGCGCCGGAGACGCCGTCCACCGGCATCTGCAGCTCGCGCCCGCCGCGCCGCCACCACTGGCGCAGTTCCGGCAGCCACTTGGTGCCGGCGCCTTCCTTGCTCTCCTTCTGCGCGTACCACACGGCGAGCTGAGCGGCGACGCTGTGGTCCTCGCGCTCGATCCACGCGGCCAGGTACGGGCGGTGGTACTCGGCCACGTCCAGCCGCGGGATCTGCACGGTCACGTCGAGGTCGGCCGCCGCCACCGGCGCGGCGAGCAGCAGGGCGGGCATGGTGAACAACAGGCGACGCATGGGCGCTTCCTCTCTCAATGGATGAAGATCAGGGCCAGCAGCAGCGGCAGCACCAGCCCGAACGCGACCAGCGGCCAGGTGGCGCCGCGCTGGGCGGCGTGCATTTTCAGCAGCAGCAGGCCGGTGACGGAGAAGACCACGCAGGCCAGCGCGAAGATGTCGATGAACCAGCCCCACACCGGGCCCGCGTTGCGGCCCTTGTGCAGGTCGTTGAGGTAGGAGATCCAGCCGCGCGTGGTGCGCTCGTACTCCACCTCGCCGCTCCCGCGGTCGATGCTCAGCCAGGCGTCGCCGCCGGGGCGCGGCAGCGACAGGTACACCTCGTCGGCCGACCAGTCGGCGCCGCGGCCGTCCACGCCGACGCCCAGCGCGCCGCCGATCCAGCCGGCCACCGGCGCGGGCAGCGGCGCGCCCTTGCGCTCGTCCTCGCCGGCCAGCAGGCGCCGCAGCGGCGCGGGCAGTTGCGCCTGGCGGTGCAGCGTCTGCGGCCTGGCCTCGATCTGCGCCGCGTGGTTGAGCGTTATGCCGGTCAGCGCGAACAGCAGCATGCCGACCAGGCACAGCGCGGAGCTGATCCAGTGCCAGCGGTGCAGCTGCTTGAGCCAGAACGCGCGGCCCGCCTGCCCGTCCTGGACGCGCCCGCGCGCCGCCTGTTTCTCGCCCATGCCTCGCCGTGCCCGTGGTCGTCGTCCGGCGGCCGCCACGCGGCCCCTGTCACCCGCGTCCGCCGGCGGCCGGCACGCCACCGGCGGCCGGATCGCGCGGATGCACAAACGGCCGCCATAGTGCCAAAAATGAGAATCAATCGCAATTCATCGCCGCATGGCGAATCGTCGCCCGGCCCCGCAAACCGTCCCTGCACCCAGCATCGGGACATGGCCTCGACGGGCATGGCAGCGAGGCTGTGGCGGCCTCGCGTCTTGTCGATCGCGGCCGGAGGCCGCTCCCACCAAGCTTGCGAGGCCCCCGTGGGAGCGGCCTCCGGCCGCGATGCCGGGACTGTCGCGTCGCGCCGGCCATGCCGCTTCGCCGTGGACCGACGTCCATGCCTTTTTCCCGGCCCGCGCGCAGACGGCTCCCGGCACGGAGTCGGGAGATCGTGAACAGGCTCTCAGCGGTCGTCGCGGGTCCAGATGAAGCCGTCGGCCTCGCGCACCGGGAAGCTGGCGATCGGCTCGTAGGCCGGCGGGCGGGTCACCGCGCCGGTGCGCAGGTCGAAGCGCGCGCCGTGGCGCGGGCACTCCACCTCGAAGCCGTGCACCTCGCCGCCGGCGAGGTCGCCGCCGTCGTGGGTGCACACGTCCTCCACCGCGTAGAGGTCGCCGTCGATGTTGTACACCGCGATCGGCGTGCCGCCGTCGTAGACCACGCGGAACTCGCCGGGCAGCAGCTCGCTGCGCGTGCCGACCTTGATCCAGCCGTCCAGGCTCACGCGGGCACCCCGGCGAGCTCCTTCGCCAGCACCTCGAAGCGCAGGTCGTCGCGGCGCGGGATGCCGAAGCGCTCGTCGCCGTAGGGGAACGGCTTGAACACGCCGGTGCGCCGGTAGCCGCGGCGGCCGTACCAGGCGATCAGCTCCTCGCGCTGCACGATCACCGTCATCTCCATCGCGCGGCAGCCCCACTCCTCGCGCGCGATGCGCTCGGCCTCGGCCAGCACCCGCTTGCCCACGCCGCCGTTCTGCTGCGCGGGGTCCACCGCGAACATGCCGAAATAGCCCACCTCGCCCTGCCGCTCGACGTGGCAGCTGGCGAGCAGGCGGCCGTCGCGCTCGGCCAGCAGGATGCGGCCGTGCGGCTGCGCGATGATCTGCGCCACGCCGGCGGCGTCGGTGCGTCGGCCGTCGAGCAGGTCCGATTCGGTGGTCCAGCCGCGCCGGCCGGAATCGCCGCGGTAGGCCGATTCCACCAGCGCCACCACGGCGGCGACGTCGGCGGGACCGGCGGTGCGGAAAGCGAGGTTCGTGGTCGTCATCGCGCCATGATAATGCGGCGCGCGGCGCCTGTGCCCGCCGCCGCGCGGCTCACATCAGCAGCCTGCGCACCTTGAGCAGCGCGGTGACGAAGGCGTCGACCTCCTCCAGCGTGTTGTAGAACGCCAGCGAGGCGCGCAGCGTGGCCGGCACGCCGTAGAACTGCATCAGCGGATGCGCGCAGTGGTGGCCCGAGCGCACCGCCACGCCCTCCAGGTCGAGCAGGGTGGCCAGGTCGGTGGCCTGCGCGCCCTCGACCAGGAAGGAGATCACCGGCTCCTTCTCCTTCGCCTCGCCGAACAGGCGCAGGCCCGGGACCTCGCGCAGGCGCGCGGTGGCGTAGGCCAGCAGCTGCTGCTCCCAGGCGTGCACCGCCTCGAAGCCGAGCGAGGCGTAGTAGTCGATCGCCGCGCCCACGCCGGCGAAGCCGGCGATGTTCGGCGTGCCGGCCTCGAAGCGGTGCGGCGGGTCGGCGAAGGTGGTGCCGGAGAACTTCACCTCGCGGATCATCTCGCCGCCGCCGAAGAACGGCGGCATCGCCTCCAGGTGCTCGCGCCGCGCCCACAGCGCGCCGGTGCCGGTGGGCGCGAGCATCTTGTGCCCGGTGAAGGCGTAGAAGTCGCAGCCCAGCGCCTGCACGTCCACCGGCCGGTGCGGCACCGCCTGCGAGCCGTCCACCAGCAGCGGGATGCCGCGCCTGCGGCACTCGCGCGCCAGCTCGCGCACCGGGTTGACCGTGCCCAGCACGTTGGAGACGTGCGTGACGCAGGCCAGCTTCACCTCCGGCGTGAGCATCTCGACGTACTTCTCGACGATCAGCTCGCCGCGCGCGTCGATCGGCGCCGCCTTCACCGTGGCGCCCGCGCGCGCGGCGACCAGCTGCCACGGCACGATGTTGGCATGGTGCTCCATCACCGTGGTGAGGATCGCGTCGCCCGGCCGCAGCCTCGGCAGCGCGTAGCTGTAGGCCACCAGGTTGATCGACTGCGTGGTGCCGGAGGTGAGCACCACCTCGCCGCGGGATGCCGCGTTGACCAGGCCGGCCAGCCGGTCGCGCGCATTCTCGTAGGCGGCGGTGGCCTCCTCGCCGAGCAGGTGCACCGCGCGCGACACGTTGGCGTTGTGCCGGCGGTAGTGCTCGTCCACCGCGTCGATCACCGTCTGCGGCTTCTGGCTGGTGTTGGCGTTGTCGAAATAGATCAGCGGCTTGCCGTGCACGCTGCGCGCGAGCAGCGGGAAGTCCGCGCGCACGCGCTGCACGTCGAAGACGGTGGACGGCCGGGTCTGTGCGTTCATCGTGGAGGTTCCGGTGGAAGCCATCGCGGCGGGTTCAGGCCGCCCCGCCCGGCAGCCGCGCGGCCAGCAGCGCCGCCAGGTGCTCGCGCAGCGCGGGCAGGTCCAGGTCCGCCAGCACCGCCTCGCAGAACGCGACGGTGAGCATGGCGCGCGCTTGCGCTTGCGGGATGCCGCGCGAGCGCAGGTAGAACAGCGCGCGCTCGTCGAGCTGGCCGACGGTGGCGCCGTGCGCGGCCTTCACCTCGTCGGCGTAGATCTCCAGCTCCGGCTTGGTGTCGATCTCGGCCTGCGCGGAGAGCAGCAGGTTCTTGTTGCTCAGGGCGGCGTCGCTGCCGTCGGCGCCCGGCGCCACCACGATGGCGCCGCGGAACACGCCGCGCGCGCGCTGGTCGGCCACGCCGCGCCATACCGAGTCCGACGCCGTGCCGCGCGCCTGGTGGCGGATCGCCATCTGCGTATCGGCGTGCTGGCGGCCGCGCAGGGCGAACACGCCGCGCGTGTCCAGCCGCGCGCCGTCGCCGGCCAGCAGCGCGCGCAGGTCGTGGCGCACCAGCGAACCGCCCAGCTCCAGCACGTGCAGGCGCGCCGCCGCCCGCGCGCCGAGCTGCAGGCCGGTATGGCGCACCAGCGTGGCGCCCTCGGCGGCGTCCTGCACGGTCAGCTGGCGCAGCCGCGCGCCGTCGCGCAGCACGAAGTCGGCGGCCAGCGTGGCGAAGTGCGCCTGCGCGCCGCTCGCCAGGTGGTGCTCCACCAGCGTCAGCGCGGCGCCCTCGCCCAGCTCGACCACGTTGCGGACGTGCCAGGCCACGTCGCCCTCGGCCGGCGCGCCGACGAACACCAGGTGCACCGGCTGCGCCGGGGCCGCGCCCGGCGCCACGCGCAGCACCGCGCCGTCGGCGGCCAGCGCGGCGTTGAGCCGGGCGAAGGCGTCGCCGTCCTCGCGGTAGCGGCGCGCCAGCGCGAAGCGCAGCGGCTCGGCCTCCGTGCGCAGCGCCCGCGCCAGCGGCTGCAGGCTCACGCCCGCGGGCAGCGCGTCGGCCCGCGACAGGTCGGCGCGGTAGACGCCGTTGACGAACACCAGCCGCGGCCCCGCCACGCCCGGCAGCGCCAGCGCGGCGGGATCGACCGCGCGCGCCTGCGCGTCGCCCGCGGCGTAGCTGCGCTGCGCCAGCGCGCGCAGCGCGGTGTACTTCCACGCCTCCGTCCGCGCGTCGGGCAGGCCGGCGGCGACGAAGGCGTCCAGGTTCTCCCGCCGCGCGGCGTCCAGCCAGGCGACGCCGCTCTGCGGCAGCGCCGCGGCCAGCTGCGAGGCCACGAACGGCGACGGCGACGGCTGGCTCATGCGCCCGCTCCGGCCGGCTCGCCGTGCTCGGCGACCCAGGCGTAGCCGTGCGCCTCCAGCTTCAGCGCCAGGCTCTTGTCGCCGCTCTCCACGATGCGCCCGTCGGCCAGCACGTGCACGAAGTCGGGCACGATGTAGTCGAGCAGGCGCTGGTAGTGCGTGACCACCAGGAACGAGCGCTCCGGCGAGCGCAGCGCGTTGACGCCCTCGGCCACCTGCTTGAGCGCGTCGATGTCCAGGCCCGAGTCGGTCTCGTCGAGGATGGCGAGCTTCGGCTCCAGCACCGCCATCTGGAAGATCTCGTTGCGCTTCTTCTCGCCGCCGGAGAAGCCCTCGTTCACCGCGCGGTGCAGCAGCTCGTCGGAGATGCGCATGACCTTGAGCTTCTCGCGCACCAGCTTGAGGAACTGCATGGAATCCAGCTCCGGCTCGCCGCGCGCCTTGCGCTGCGCGTTCAGCGCGGCGCGCAGGAAGTAGGTGTTGTTCACGCCGGGGATCTCGACCGGGTACTGGAAGGCGAGGAACACGCCGGCGGCGGCGCGCTCCTCCGGCTCCAGCGCCAGCAGGTCCACGCCGTCGAAGGTGACCGAGCCGGCCGTCACCTCGTAGCCCTCGCGCCCGGCCAGCACGTTGCCCAGGGTGGACTTGCCGGCGCCGTTGGGGCCCATGATGGCGTGCACCTCGCCCGCGTTCACGGCGAGCGTGAGGCCCTTGAGGATGTCCTTGCCCTCGACGCGGGCGTGCAGGTTTTCGATCTTCAGCATGTTCGTTCCTGATCTTGAGCCCCGCTCCCCGCGGGAGAGGGGTCGGGGCGGGGGTTCGGCTGGAACGGAACGCCTCGCTCCGCTCGTACCCTCATCCGCCCTCCGGGCACCTTCTCCCGGAGGGAGAAGGAGAAAGCTCAACCGACGGCACCTTCCAGCGAGATTTCCAGCAGCTTCTTCGCCTCCACCGCGAACTCCATCGGCAGCTCGCGGAACACCTGCTTGCAGAAGCCGTCGACGATCATCGACACCGCGTCCTCCTCGCCGATGCCGCGGCTGCGGCAGTAGAACAGCTGGTCGTCGGAGATCTTCGAGGTGGTGGCCTCGTGCTCGACGATGGCGCTGGGGTTCTTCACCTCCATGTACGGGAAGGTGTGCGCGCCGCACTGCTTGCCGATCAGCAGGCTGTCGCACTGCGTGTAGTTGCGCGCGCCCTCGGCGCCCTTCTCCACCTTCACCAGGCCGCGGTAGCTGTTGCTGCTGCGGCCGGCGCTGATGCCCTTGGAGACGATCTTGGACTTGGTGCCCTTGCCCAGGTGGATCATCTTGGTGCCGGTGTCGGCCTGCTGGCGGTGGTGGGTCAGCGCCACCGAGTAGAACTCGCCCACCGAACGGTCGCCGCGCAGCACGCAGCTCGGGTACTTCCAGGTGATCGCGGAGCCGGTCTCCACCTGCGTCCAGGAGATCTTCGAGTCGTCGCCGCGGCAGTCGCCGCGCTTGGTCACGAAGTTGTAGATGCCGCCGCGGCCTTCCTCGTCGCCGGGGTACCAGTTCTGCACGGTGGAATACTTGATCTGCGCCTTCTCCAGCGCCACCAGCTCCACCACCGCCGCGTGCAGCTGGTTCTCGTCGCGCATCGGCGCGGTGCAGCCTTCCAGGTAGGACACGTAGGCGCCCTCCTCCGCGACGATCAGCGTGCGCTCGAACTGGCCGGTGTGGCCGGCGTTGATGCGGAAGTAGGTGGACAGCTCCATCGGGCAGCGCACGCCCCTGGGGATGAACACGAACGAGCCGTCGGAGAACACCGCCGAGTTGAGCGCGGCGAAGTAGTTGTCGCCCGGCGGCACCACGCTGCCCAGGTACTGGCGCACCAGCTCGGGATACTCGCGGATCGCCTCGCTCATCGAGCAGAAGATCACGCCGGCGTCGGCCAGCTCCTTGCGGAAGGTGGTGCCCACCGAGACCGAGTCGAACACCGCGTCCACCGCCACGCCCGCGAGCCTGGCGCGCTCGTGCAGCGGCACGCCGAGCTTGTCGTAGGTCTCCAGCAGCTTGGGGTCGACCTCCTCCAGCGACTTCGGCCGGTTCTTCGGCGAGGCGTAGTAGCTGATCGCCTGGAAGTCGATCGGCCCGATGTCGAGCTTGGCCCAGTGCGGCGCCGGCATGGTCAGCCAGTGGCGGTAGGCCGCCAGGCGCCACTCGGTCATCCACGCCGGCTCGCCCTTGCGCGCGGAGAGCTGGCGGATGACGTCCTCGCTCAGCCCGGGCGGCAGGCTGTCGGTCTCGATGTCGGTGACGAAGCCGGCCGCGTAGCGGCGGCCGAGCGCCTCGGCGACCTCGGCGTTGCCGCGCAGCGCGGTGGCGGTGCTGTCGCCGTTGTCGGGGATCATGGTGCGGTCCTGCCTTTGAGTTCGGAGAGCGCGACGGTGGCGACCGTGGCCGGCGGCTGCAGCATGTCGGCCAGGCTCATCGCGCGCAGCGCGCGGTCGAGCGCGAGGTTGATGCGCTGCCAGCCGCCGCGCACGGAGCAGCCGGCCTCGCGGTCGCACTGGCCCACGGCCAGGCTGCATTCGGTCATGCCCAGCGGGCCTTCCATCGCCTCGACGATCTCCGCCACGCTGATCTGCCGGGCCGGCCGGGCCAGCCGGTAGCCGCCGTTGACGCCGCGGAACGACTCCACCAGCCCGGCGTGGCTGAGCGACTTCAGCAGCTTGCTGACGGTGGGCAGCTCCAGCCGGGTCTCCTCGGCGATCTGCGCCGTGCTCAGCACCGCGTCCGGATGGCCGGCGATGCAGGTCATCACCACGGTGGCGTAATCGACGAGGCGGCTGACGCGGAGCATGGGGAGCGGTCCAAATCCAGACCAAAATGGTACTGATTAGGGCGCTGCCGGTCAAATGTGCCTCCGGTCGGACCGCCCCGTTGCACCAAGTGCGGGCAAGCGCCGCACCACGGCAATGCCGCGCCGCACCGCCCCGCGTCCGGGCGGGCGCGCAAACGCCGCTCCGGCAGGCTTTCCGCGCGCATGGCACGCCTCATGCTGTACCGCAGCATCCACAGCGCAAGGGGAGGCCGTGCATGAAATGGATCACCGCCGTGATCAAGCCGTTCAAGCTCGACGAGGTGCGCGAGGCGCTGGCCGAGGCCGGCGTGCAGGGCATGACGGTCACCGAGGTCAAGGGCTTCGGCCGCCAGCACGGGCACACCGAGCTGTACCGCGGCGCCGAGTACGTGGTGGATTTTCTGCCCAAGCTGAAGATCGAGCTCGCCGTCACCGACGAGCAGGTCGAGCAGGCGGTGGAGGCGATCGGCAACGCCGCGCGCACCGGCAAGGTGGGCGACGGCAAGATCTTCGTCGCGGCGCTGGAGCAGGTGGTCCGCATCCGCACGCAGGAGGTCGATGCCGATGCGCTCTGAGAAGCGGGGAACGGGCAGAGTCCGCGGGCCGGTGCGCGTCGCCTTGCTCCATGGCCTGCTGGCGCTCGCCGCGCCGGTGCAGGCGCAGGGGGCGCCCACGCTCAACGGCGGCGACACCGCCTGGATGCTCACCGCCACCATGCTGGTGCTGCTGATGACCATCCCCGGCCTGGCGCTGTTCTACGGCGGCATGGTGCGCGCGAAGAACCTGCTGTCGGTGCTGATGCAGTGCTTCGCCATCACCGCGCTGGTGAGCGTGCTGTGGCTGCTGTACGGCTATTCGCTGGCCTTCAGCACCGCGGGCATGCAGGCCGGCGCGGTGAACCTGCATTCCATCGTCGGCGCGCTCGACCGCGCGCTGCTCGCCGGGCTGAAGCCGGACTCGCTCTACAACACGGTGCCCGAGAGCGTGTTCGTGATGTTCCAGCTCACCTTCGCGATCATCACGCCGGCGCTGATCGTGGGCGCCTTCGCCGAGCGCATGAAGTTCAGCGCGCTGCTGTGGTTCAGCGGCCTGTGGCTGACCGTGGTGTACCTGCCGATGGCGCACATGGTGTGGAGCGGCCCCGGCTCGCTGCTCGGCGACCTGGGCGTGCTGGACTTCGCCGGCGGCACCGTGGTGCACATCAACGCCGGCATCGCCGGCCTGGTCGCCTGCCTGGTGATCGGCAAGCGCAGGGGCTATCCCGCCACGCCGATGCCGCCGCACAACCTGGGCTACACCGTGGTGGGCGGCAGCCTGCTGTGGCTGGGCTGGTTCGGCTTCAACGCCGGCTCGGCGGTGGCCGCCAACGGCAGCGCCGGCATGGCGATGCTGGTCACGCAGATCGCCACCGCGGGCGCCGCGCTGGGCTGGATGGCGGTCGAGTGGGCGCTGCACGGCCGGCCCAGCGTGCTGGGCATCGTCTCCGGCGCGGTGGCGGGCCTGGTCGCGGTGACCCCGGCCGCCGGCACCGCCGGCCCCGGCGGCGCGCTGCTGCTGGGCATCGCCGCGGGCGTGGCGTGCTTCTTCACCGCGACCCGGCTCAAGCGCCGGCTGGGCTACGACGATTCGCTGGACGTGTTCGGCGTGCACGCGGTGGCCGGCATCCTCGGCGGCCTGCTCACCGGCCCGCTGGCCTCGCCCGCGCTGGGCGGCTTCGACGCGGCGGTGGCCTCGCCGCTGGCGCAGCTGTGGGTCCAGGCCAAGGGCGTGGGCTTCACCATCGCGTGGAGCGCGGTGCTGAGCCTGGTGCTGCTCAAGCTGGTCGACTGGACCGTCGGCCTGCGCGTGAGCGAGGAGCAGGAGCAGGTCGGCCTCGACCTCTCGCTGCACGAGGAGCGCGGCTACAACCTGTGACGGGCGCGGCGGCGTCCCGCCGCGGGACGCCGCCGGCGACGCCTCCTCAGGCCGGCATGGCCGGCGCGCGCGCGCAGGCCACGTCGCGCCGCGGCGGCGCGCCGAACATGCGCGCGTATTCGCGGCTGAACTGCGAGGCGCTCTCGTAGCCCACCCGGTAGGCCGCGGCGGCCGCGTTGGCCTGGCCCGCCAGCATCAGCCGCCGCGCCTCGAGCAGGCGCAGCTGCTTCTGGTATTGCAGCGGCGTCATCGAGGTCAGCGTCTTGAAGTGCTGGTGGAACGAGGAAGGGCTCATGTTCGCCGCGGCGGCGAGCTGCCCGATGCGCACCGGCCGCGCGATGTCCTCGCGCAGCAGGCGGATCGCCTCGGCGATGCGCTGGGTGGGGCCGCTGGCCAGCGCGATCTTGCACACCTCGCCCGCGTGGGGGCCGGCGAGCAGCCAGTAGCCGATCTCGCGCATGAGGCCGGGGTAGAGCACCGGCACCGCCTCCGGCGTGTCCAGCAGCCTGAGCAGGCGCAGCACGCAGTCGGCCAGCGCCTCGCCGAGCCCGCCGACGAACAGGCCCAGCCGGCCGGGGCCGGGTCGCGGCGGCGGATCGAGCTGCGCCATCACCTCGCGCAGGATGCCCACGTCGAGGTCCAGGTTGAGGCCGAGGAAGGGCCGCTGCGCGCTGGCCCGGGTCACCTTGCCGAGCACGGGCAGCTCGACGCTCACCACCAGCGCCTGCCCTTCCGTGTAGTCGAACGCCGCCTCGCCCAGCAGCACCTGCTTGGCGCCCTGCACGACCACGCACAGCGCCGGCCGGTAGACGCGCGCGGTGGGCAGCGCCTCGCCGCTGGCGCGCATCAGGTACAGGCCGTCGACGGCGGTGGCGTAGGCGCCGTCGGCGCCGCCGCGGGCGTCCGTGTAGCGGACCAGGGCCTCTTTCAGGGCTTGGGTCATGGCGGTCTCCGGCGGCCGGCGATGGGGGGTCCATTGTGCGTCCGACGACGGCGCCCGCAACGGCTGCGCCGTCCCGGCCTGGAGGATCAGGCAAGAAATCCGTGGCTTCCGGCATTCGGTCCATGCGGGCGCGGGCCTAGATTGCGGGGCATGTCCCATCCCGCCACGGAGCCACGCATGTCCGCCACCACGCCTTCCGCCACGCCGAAGATCGCCCTCGTCACCGGCGGCAGCCGCGGCCTGGGCCGCAACACCGCCGTCAGCCTGGCCCGGCGCGGCGTGGACGCGATCCTCACCTACCACAGCAACCGCGCCGAGGCCGAGGCCGCGGTGGAGGAAATCCGCGCGCTGGGCCGCAAGGCCGTCGCCCTGCGGCTCGACGCCGGCGACACCGCCGCCTTCGGCGGCTTCGCCGGGCAGGTCCGCGACGCGCTGCGCGGGCAGTGGGGCCGCGAGCAGTTCGACCACCTGGTCAACAACGCCGGCACCGGCCTGCAGGCGGGCTTCGCGGAAACCACCGAGGCCGACTTCGACGCGCTCTACCGCGTGCACCTCAAGGGCGTGTTCTTCCTCACCCAGCGGCTGCTGCCGCTGCTCCGCGACGGCGGGCGCATCGTCAACGTCTCCAGCGGCCTGGCGCGCTTCTCCCTGCCCGGCTCCTCGGCCTACGCGGCGATGAAGGGCGCGGTCGAGGTGCTGACCCGCTACCTGGCCAAGGAACTGGCCCCGCGCGGCATCGCGGTGAACACCGTGGCGCCCGGCGCCATCGAGACCGACTTCCGCGGCGGCGCGGTGCGCGACAACCCCGAGGTCAACCGCACGGTGGCCGCGGTCACCGCGCTGGGCCGCGCCGGCGTGCCGGACGACATCGGCCCGATGATCGCCCTGCTGCTGGACGACGCGAACCGCTGGGTGACGGGCCAGCGCATCGAGGTTTCCGGCGGCATGTTCCTGTGACGCGCCGGGCCGCGGCGCCGGCCATCCGGCGCCCGGCCCCGTCCGGGGCGGCCCGTCAGAGCCGCCCGTCGACCGCCGCCTGCGGCAGCACCGACTTCACGTCGTACAGCACCGCGCCCGGCTTGCCGAACGCGCGGATGCGCGCGGCGCCCATCTCGCGGAACTGGCGGTGCGCCACCGCCACGATCACCGCGTCGTAGGCGCCCGCGGGAATCTCCGCGATCGGCCGCACGCGGTACTCGCGCGCGGCCTCGGCCGCGTCCACCCACGGGTCGTACACGTCCACCCGCGCGCGCGCGGATTCCAGCTCGCGCACGATGTCGATCACCCGCGTGTTGCGCAGGTCCGGGCAGTTCTCCTTGAAGGCGAAGCCCAGCACCAGCACGCGCGCGTCGACGATGTGCAGCCGCCGCTCGCTCATCAGGCGGATCACCCGGTCGGCCACGTAGGTGCCCATGCGGCTGTTGATGCGCCGCGCGGCGAGGATCAGCTCCGGGTGGTAGCCGGTGATCTCGGCCTTGTGGGTGAGGTAGTACGGGTCCACGCCGATGCAGTGGCCGCCGACCAGGCCCGGCCGGAACGGCAGGAAGTTCCACTTGGTGCCCGCCGCGGCGAGCACCTCCTCGGTGTCGATGCCGAGGCGGTGGAAGATCAGCGCCAGCTCGTTGACCAGGGCGATGTTGACGTCGCGCTGCACGTTCTCGATCACCTTGGCCGCCTCGGCCACGCGGATCGAGGAGGTCTTGTGCGTGCCCGCGCGGATGATCGCGCGGTACAGCGCGTCCACCCGCTCGGCGGCCTCCGGCGTGGAGCCGGAGGTGAGCTTGACGATGTCCACCACGCGCCGGGCGTGGTCGCCGGGGTTGATCCGCTCGGGGCTGTAGCCGCAGAAGAAGTCGACGTTGAAGCGCAGCCCGGAGCCGGCCTCCAGGATCGGCACGCACACTTCCTCGGTGGTGCCCGGGTACACGGTGGACTCGAACACCACCAGGTCGCCATGCGCGAGCAGGCCGCCGAGCAGGCGGCAGGCCGACTCCAGCGGCCTGAGGTCGGGCCGCTGCGCCTCGTCGATCGGCGTGGGCACGGTGACGACGTAGACGTTGCGGTCGCGCAGGTCCGCGGCGGCGTCGCTGAAGCGCAGCCGCGCCGCCGCGGCGAGCTGCTCGGGCGAGGTCTCCAGCGTGTGGTCGCTGCCGCCGCGCAGCTCGGCCACGCGCTGCGCGTTGATGTCGAAGCCGACGGTGTCGAAGTGGCGCCCGAACTCCACCGCCAGCGGCAGGCCGACGTAGCCCAGGCCGATGATGCCGATGCGGGGTTGTGCGGAAGGGCTCATGCGCTGCATCCGGGCCAAAGCGCTAAGCGTACAGGCTGGCGCGCGGCGCGAAAAAGCCGCCGCGCCGTCACGGGCGCACGGCGGTCACCTCGATCTCCACCAGGAAGCCGGGATTGGCCAGCGCCGCCACCTGCAGCGCCGAGCGCACCGGCAGGTTCGGCTGCTCCCTGGTGCCGAAGAACTGCGTGTAGCCCTGCATGAAACCGGCGAAGTCCATCCTGCCGCCCTTGGCCGGGTCGCCGACCAGGAACGCCTGCATCTTCACCACGTCGCCCATGCCCAGGCCCAGCGCCCTGAGCTGCTTCTCGATCGACGCGAGCACGCCGGCGGTCTGCGTCCGGGTGTCGCCGTAGGCGGCCACCGAGTCCTTCGGCGCCTGGGGATCGGCCACCGGCGGCACCGTGCCGCTGAGGAACACCAGGGTCCTGCCCGCCGGCACCTCGACCGCGGCGGAAATCGGGAAGCTGCTGCCGGGGATCCTGTGGCGCACCACCGCCTGCGCGCCGGCGAGGGCGGGCGGCAGCAGGCAGCCGAGCAGCAGGGCATGGCGGATCGTCGGATGCATGGGAGTCTCCTGGCTGGACGGGGAACGCCGGCCGCAGCCGCCGGTCACGGGCTGCCCTGGCGCAGCGCCCTGACCTCGGCCTCGCCGATGGCGTCCGGGTAATGGTTGCCGAAATGCGTGCGCACGTAGTTGACCACGGCCGCGACCTGCGCGTCGGTGAGCGTGGTGCGGCCGAAGAACGCCTCGCCGTCCGCCTCCGCGCGCTCCGCGAAGGACGGCATGTCGCGCCGCCCGAGCAGCACCGTCGCCGCCACGTAGCTGGCCGAGACCAGGGTGGGGTCGCCCGCGAAGGCCGGGTAGCGCCCCGCGCCGACCGCGCCGCGGCCGTCGGGCATGTGGCAGCCCTGGCAGATCTGCCGGTAGACCGCCTCGCCGGTCGCCGCCTGCACGCCGCCGCGGCGACGGTGCGCGCCGGCATGGTCGGCGCGCGCCGCGCCCGCCGCCCCGAGCAACGCGAGGGCGAGCAGGCCGCAGGCGATGCGCCGCGTCATGCCGCACCTCCCGCCGCCGCGCGCCGGTGCAGCCGCCCGATCGCATCCAGCGCCGAGGTCACCGCGCCCTCCTGCCACGCCGGCAGGTAGGAGGCGTGCTCGCCGGCCAGCACGATGCGCCCGTCGATGGCGCACAGGTCGTCGTAGTGCTTCGCGCGCGCCTCCTCCGACCACAGGGCGAAGCAGCCCAGCGTGAACGGCGCGCGGTGCCACGCCACCGCGACGCCGTTGTCGAACTCCCGCGGATACTGCGGATGGATGCGGGCGCCCTGCGCCACCGCCTGGCGCACGCGCTCCTCCGGCGCCATCGCGGTGAGCTCCATGGCGTCCGTGCCCCATGCGTAGGCGCCGAGCAGCACCGCCTTGCCGCCGTCGTGGTAGCCGCTGCTGGGATAGCCGATGGTGCCGATCGGCAGGTCGGTATAGGTGATGCCGCCGTAGATCTGCTCGTCCTGCTCCCAGAAGCGCCGCTTGAACTGCAGGCCGATCTTCACCGCCGCGGCATAGGGCACGGCGGCGATCGCCTCGGCCATCGCCGCGCCCACGTTCATCGGGATCTGGCCGAGCACCGACAGCGGGATGGTGCACACGCACCAGTCGGCGCGCGCGGACCGCCGCGCGCCGCCCGGGCGGCGCGCGTCCTCGTACCAGGCGGTGACGCCGCGCTCGTCCTGGCGGATCTCCACCACCTTGGCGTGGTAGCGGATCAGCGGGCCCAGCTCGCACGCGAAGGCCTCGCCGATCGCGCCCATGCCGCCGACCGGCTGGAACAGCGGGGTCTGCATCTCGTATGCATCGCCCTCGGCGAGGTTCTCCCACAGCCTGGAACCCAGCAGGTCCTCCAGCCGCAGCGGCTGCGAGAAGGCCGGGCGCGCCGAGGCGCCGCCGCCCGGGTCGCGCGCGTAGCCGCGCCGCTCGCTGCTGGCGCGGCCGGCCGCGTAGGCGTAGTTGCGGTCCAGCGCGCCCCAGCGGCGCAGCGATTCCAGCAGGCGTTCCTGGTCCTCGCGGGTCAGCCTGCCGTCGAGCGCGCCGCCCTGCGCCGCCTTGGCGAGCAGCTCCGCGACGTGCCCCTGGTAGTCGGCCTTCACCGCGCGGAAGCGCTGCGGCTTGCCGCCGTAGGCCTCGGTATTGTGCAGGTAGGCGTTGTAGTTGGTCTGGACGAAGGCCTCGAGCCGCACGCCCAGCACCCGGCAGTAGTGCAGGATGCCGTGGTGGTGATAGGGCAGCCGCCACGGCCCGGGGTTGAAGTACTGGCCCGCGGCGAAGCGGCAGTGCTGGGCCGCGCCGCCCAGCTCGGCGTAGCGGTCGCCGCCGCGCAGGCTCCAGTTGCGGCCGCCGGCGCGCCCGTTGTACTCGAGCAGCTGCACCTCGTAGCCGGCCCGGCGCAGCTCGTAGGCCGCCACCATGCCGGCGAGGCCCGCGCCCAGCACCAGTACCGAGGCGCCCCGCGGCGCGCCCTGCAGGGACGGCGGCCCGCGGAAGGACGATTCGGCGGCCAGCCCGAGGCCGGACATCGCCTGGTACATCGCCGCGGCGCCGGCGCTCGCGCCGATCATCCGCAGCAGTTGCCGCCGGGTCAGACCACAACCGCCTCCCGCTTCCATCGCCCCCTCGCAAGCGTCGGCGCAGCGGCCCGCGGCGGCGCGGCGCGCGCCCGTCGGCGCGCCGTCGTCCGCGGGCCTCCTGCCCGTCATGCCGTTGCCGCACGTTAGCAATCTTTTGCACTGCAACACAACCGCCGGCAGCATGCCTCCGCGGCGACGGACGGCCACGCCCGCCGGCTTTGCCCCACGCCGCCCCACGACGCCCGGGTGCGCCGCCGCCCCGGACCCGCACGCGCCGGCGGACGCCGGCTCAGCGCACCCCGCGCACGGGCTGGATGGCCCATGCCCCCAACGCGACGAGGATCGCCGCCACGACGAACAGCACCGTGTAGCGCCCGCCGCTCGCGGCCAGCACGCCCGAAGCGACCGCCGGCATCAGCGACTGCGGCATGACCGTGGCGATGTTGAATATGCCGAGGTTCCTGGCCGCGTGGGCCTCGCGGTCCGGCAGCACGTCGGTCACCAGGGCGAGATCGACCGCCAGGTACATCCCCTGCCCGGCGCCGGTGATCGCCATGCCCGCCAGGAACCAGGCATACGAAGCGGCGAAGGCGATCACCAGCAGCGCCAGCGCGTAGACCAGCGCCGCGCCGAACACGAAGACCTTGCGCCGCCCGACGGCATCGGACAAGCCCCCGCCCACGCCGCTGAAAACCACCACGGCGCCCGACTGCACCAGCGTGGACAGGAAGATCAGGCGCGGCACCTCGGCCGGCGGGCGGCCCAGCTGGTGGATCAGGTAGAGCCCCTGGTAGGTCATCAACACCGAGACCCCGGCGAAGAGCAGGAAGCGGCTGCACCATACCCAGCCGAAGTCGGGGAAACGCGACGGGCTGATCCAGAAGCTGCCGAGGAATTCGTGCAGCCCGTAGCGCGGCCGCTGCGCCGCGGCCAGCCGGCGGTCCGGCAGCGCCCAGGCCAGGCCGACCGCCCCCGCGACCGCCACGGCGGCCGGCGTGAGGAACATCGCCTGCGTCGAGGACGAGAGGGCCTGCACCAGCCAGGTGCCGCCCACCATGCCCACCGGCAGGCTGACGCCCACGATGCCGGACACCGTGCCGCGCTGCCGCGGCGGCACCTGGTCGGACAGGATCGCCACCAGCGCGGCCAGCTGCGCGTTGTAGGCGAGCTGGGCGACGCACCAGCCCAGCAGGACCTGCGGGACCGACGCGGCCCGCGCGACGATCGCCAGCCCGGCCGCCCCGCCGAGCGCGCCGGCGATCAGCCAGGGCCGGCGCATGCCGAAGCGCGAGGTCGTGCGGTCCGACAGCTGGCCGAAGAACGGGTTGCCGAACAGCGCGAGCAGCGCCCCCACGCCCATGACGAGCGACAGGCTGCCGGTGGCATGCACCGGGTCGAGCGCATGCACGCGCATCGCCAGCCCCACCAGGACCGGGGAGAGCAGCGCCATCCACATGCCCGTGTAGGCCGCGGCGTAGATCGCGACGAAATTCCAGCCGACGCCGCCGACGTCCGGCAGCCGGGGCACATGCCGGAATGCGCGCGGCGCGGCTTCGGGCTGGTCGTCGCTCGTCGTCATCGCCTTTCCGGCTACAGCCCCCATGGTCATTCGCGCGGCGCCGCGTAGCTGCAGGCGGACCCTCAGCGCTTCCCGGGTGCCGCCGTGGACGCGCGCAGCCGCACCTGATACGGGACGTGCGTATGTTGCCGCATGGCAGGGTCGCGGATCGACCGTAGCACGCATTCCACGGCCAGGCGCGCCATCTCGCGGCACGGCTGGTGCACGGTCGTCAGGCCGGGCGAGATCTGCAGCGACACCGGCGTGTCGTCGAAGCCGCATACCGAGAGGTCGCCGGGAACGGCCAGCCCGCGTTCGTAGGCTTCGCGCATCACGCCGCAGGCCGTGTCGTCGTTCGCGGCGAAGATCGCCGTGGGCGGATCGCGCCGGTCGAGCAGCGCCTTCGCGCCGGCCACGCCGGAAGCGAAGGTGAAGTCCCCCGGCACGACGAGCGATTCGTCGTACGCGATGCCGGCCCTGCGCAGCGCGTCGCGGTAGCCGTTCAACCGCCACGCATGTGCGCCGTGCCCCTTCAGGCTGGCCACGTGGCCGATCCGCCGGTGCCCGAGCGAGATGAGGTGCTCGACGATGTCGGCCGCCGCCCGGCGCTCGTCGAAGCCGATGTCGATGCGCGACTGGCGCGATTTCGAGGAGATCGTCGCATAGCGCAGGTCGAGTTCCTCCAGGCGCTGCAGCAGCCTGGTGTTGTTCGCGTGGGGCGGCACCAGGACCAGCGCGTCGGGGCGATGCTGCGCCACGAAGCCGTCGATCCGCGAGACCAGGTCGTCCGACGCCTCGAAGGGGTGCAGGACCGCGTTGTACGGCGTCTCCTTGCACGCCTGCAGCACGCCCACGATCAGCTCCATGATGTAGCTGGAGCTGGACATCGGGTTGTCGTACAGCAGCGCGACCAGGTAGGAGCGGTTCCCCGCCAGGCCCCGCGCCGACGGGTTGGGCACGTAGTTGAGCGCGCGGATCGAGGCCTCGATCCGCGTGCGCAGCTTGGCGCGCACGCTCGGATGGCCGTTGAGGACGCGGGACACCGTCTTGGTGGAAACGCCGGCATGCGCGGCGACGTCTTCGATTCTCACTGGCATGTCTGTCCGCGGTCCCGTGCCCCTGGCGCCTTGCAGCGGCCAATGCTACTCGAAGCGAAAACCGCGCAACCATCGGGCGCGATTGCCGCCGGCGGCCTCGCGCGGCCCAAAATGACAGCGCTTGTATTTTCGTGTTGACAGCGCTTGTACATTTGACTAGCTTGCGCCGCGCTGGGGGAGCACAAACTCGCGCTGCGGCGCACAATCGCAAGGGGAGGGGAGCATGCCCATTCGACGGTCGGCCCGCTGCGCGTCCGGCGGCCGCTGCGCGCCCATGCCAGCCGGGGCGGCCCGGCCAGGGAACATCGCGGCATGCGACGGGCACGGCCGATGAATGAGCGCCGGCGCAACCGTCCGACCGCGATGGCGGCGCTGGCGTGCCTGGCCTGCGCCCAGGCCGCCGGGCAGCACCTTCCGCCGACCGCGCACTACGCCGACTGGCCCGCGGTCAAGGGCGCCCGCGGCGGCGATCCCGCGCTGGACGCGCGCGTGCGCCGGATCGTGTCGGGCATGACGCTGGCGCAGAAGATCGGGCAGATGACCCAGGCGGAGATCAAGTCGATCACGCCGGACGAGGTGCGCCGGTACTACATCGGCTCGGTGCTCAACGGCGGCGGCTCGTGGCCGAACCGGGACAAGCACGCGTCGATCGAGGACTGGCTCGCGCTGGCGGACAGCTACTACGACGCCTCGATGCACACCGACATGGCGGTGAAGATCCCCGTCGTCTGGGGCACCGACGCGGTGCACGGACACAGCAACGTGTACGGCGCCACGCTGTTCCCGCACAACGTGGGCCTGGGCGCGGCGCACGATGCGCAGCTGGTCCGCGAGATCGGCGCGGCCACCGCGAAGGCGGTGCGCGCCACCGGCGTCACCTGGGCGTTCGCGCCCACGCTGGCGGTGGCGCAGAACGTGCGCTGGGGGCGCAGCTACGAGAGCTTCTCCAGCCAGCCCTCGCTGGTGCGCGAGTACGCGCGCGCCTTCGTGGAAGGCCTGCAGGGCGATTTCGGCCCGCACAACGTGATGGCCACCGCCAAGCACTTCGTCGGCGACGGCGCGACCCGGCAGGGCACCGACCAGGGCGAGGCGCGGGTGGACAGGTCCACCATGATCAACGTGCACGGCGCGGGCTACTACGGCGCGCTCGAGGCCGGCGTGCTCAGCGTGATGGCCTCGTACAACAGCTGGAACGACGCCGCCGGCGGCGTGGACTACGGCAAGATGTCCGGCGCGCCCGCGCTGCTCACCGACGCGCTGAAGCGCAAGATGGGCTTCGACGGCTTCGTGGTGTCCGACTGGAACGCGATCGGCCAGCTGCCCGGCTGCAGCAACGCCAGCTGCCCGCAGGCGATCAACGCCGGCATAGACATGGTGATGGTGCCCGACGACTGGAAGGCCTTCATCGCCAACACCATGCGCCAGGTGCAGGACGGCGAGATCCCCATGGCGCGCATCGACGACGCGGTGGGCCGCATCGTGCGCGCCAAGCTGCGCATGGGCCTGTTCGACAGGCGCCCGTCGCAGCTGCCCGGCGCGGGCGACGCCCGCCTGCTGCAGGATCGCGCGCTGGCGCGGCGCGCGGTGCGCGAATCGCTGGTGCTCCTGAAGAACAACCGCGACGTGCTGCCGCTGAAGCGCGGCATGAAGCTGCTCGTGGTCGGCACGCGCGCCGACAGCCTGCCGGACCAGGCCGGCGGCTGGTCGCTGACCTGGCAGGGCACGGACAACACCAACGCCGATTTCCCCAACGCGCAAAGCATCCTGGACGGCCTGCGCGACGCCGACGGCGCGGCCAACGTCGCCTTCAGCGAGAACGCGCAGGGAGTGGACGCGAAGGACTACGACGCCATCGTGGCGGTGATCGGCGAGACGCCGTACGCGGAGATGATGGGCGACATCGCGCCCTCGTCCACGCTGCGCTTCGGCGACCGCTACCCCGGGGACGCGGCGCTGCTGAAGAAGGTGGCGCAATCGGGCAAGCCCGTGGTGACGGTGTTCGTGGCGGGGCGGCCGCTGTTCGTGAATCCCGTCCTCAACCTGTCGGACGCCTTCGTGATGGCGTGGCTGCCGGGCAGCGAGGGCGGCGGCGTGGCCGACGTGCTGTTCGCCGCCGGCGCGGACGGCCGGCGCGCCAACTTCACCGGCACGCTGCCGCGTCCGTGGCCCGGCGTGCCCTGCCCCGACGCGGACGAGGCCGGCGCGTCGCGCTGGCTGTTCGCGCCGGGCTACGGCCTGCGCTATCCCACCCGGCACGATCTGCCCGCGCTGCCCGAGCACGACGAGGTGAAGGCCTGCGCCGACGCCTCCAGCATGCCGGTGTTCCACACGCTGGCGGTGGCGCCGTTCGCGCTGTACCTCGCGGATGCGGCGCAGGGCGAGCGCGCGGTGGGCTCGGACCTCAACGGCGAGATCGCCTGGCCGGGCGACCGCCCGCTGCTGCGCCTGCGCACCGTGCAGGTCAACACGCAGCAGGACGCCAAGGCGGTCACCTGGCTGGGGCCCGGCCGCTTCCTCGCGCGCGGCGCGCAGCCGGCGGACCTGACCAGGCTCGCGGCCGCCCATGCGGCGCTGCAGTTCGACGTGGTGGTCGACGCGCCCGCGCGAGGCCCGGTGAAGCTGGCCATGCGCTGCGGCAGCCGCTGCGGCGGCGACGTCGACCTCGGCCCGGTCCTCGCCGGCTACGCCGCCGGCACGCGGCAGAGCGTGTCGGTTCCGCTGGAGTGCTTCGCCAGGCGCGGCGTGGACCTCGCGCACGTGGACGTGCCGTTCGAGATCGCGGCCGACGCGCCGTTCGCCGCCGCCTTCGCCGACATCCGCGTCAGCGCCGTGGCGACGGCGAACCGCCGCGACCTGTCGTGCGCAAGCGTGGGGGTCCGGTGACCGGCCGGCCGTCGCCGTGCGCCGGCTGCCGGGGGGCGTTCACCTTGCAAGCCGGGAAGCCGATCCGCCATGCCGGGGCCGCCGCGGCAAGCGGCGCGGCCCGGGACTTGAACGAAAGAAACGAGAAAAGGCTGGGCCGTACCGGCCGAACAGCTACTGGACACCGGGGAGAACAGAAGTGAAAAAGCCATCCGTGCATTCGTCCGTGCATAGCGCCAGCCGGCCGTGCAAGCTGTCCTTCGCGATCGCGATGACCTTGTTCGCCGCCGGACAGCTGCATGCGCAGACCGCACCGCCCGCGCCGCAGGCGGACGACCGGACCGCGCCATCCGCGCAGCCCGCCAAGCAGGACGCGAAGCCCGCCGCCAAGAAGAAGCCGTCCGCGCCGGCGGACGGCAAGGAAGTGACGGAGCTCAGCGGCATGACCGTCAGCGGCTACTCGTCCAGCCTCAACCGCGCGCAGGAGATCAAGCGCTACTCGGACACCGTGGTCGACGCGATCTCGGCGCAGGACGCCGGCTCGCTGCCCGACCTGTCGGTGACCGAGGCCCTGCAGCGCGTGCCGGGCGTGGCCGTCAGCGCCTTCGGCATCGCCGCCGATCCGGACCACTTCTCCATCCAGGGCTCGGACATCAGCCTGCAGGGCCTGCCCTACGTCAGCACGCTGTTCAACGGCCGCGAGGTGTTCTCCGCCGGCGGCGGCCAGGGGCTCAATTTCTCGACGGTGTCGCCGGAGCTGATCGGCTCGGTCGTGGTGAGCAAGAACCAGACTGCGGACATGATCGAGGGCGGCATCGCCGGCTCGATCGACCTGAATACGCGCAAGCCCTTCGACAGCAACAAGGACACCCAGGCGGCCGTCACCCTCGGCAGCTACTGGGGCAGCCTGGACAAGCACGGCACGCCGCAGATCGCCGGCCTGTTCAGCCACAACTGGAACACCGAGGCCGGCCGCTTCGGCTTCCTGGCCAACGTGGCCTACGACCGCATCGACCAGGCCGACAACGCGATCTCCCTGGTCGACTTCCAGCGGCGCTGCAACGGCTGCACGCTGCCGGGGGACCGGGTCGACAACTACCCCGGCCTGGCGCCGGGCCAGTACGTCTACCTGCCGATCGGCGCCGACCTGCGCACCCAGAACCAGAGCAGCAGGCGCTTCGGCCACGTGCTCGCGGCGCAATGGGAAAGCCCGGACAAGGCCTGGCAGGCCACGCTGGAATGGGACCGGGCCTCGGACACGGAGACCACCTACGAGCACACCCTGCAGGCCTCGACGGACGGCTGCGCCTGGTCGGACCCCAACCAGTGCGACATCCCGCTGGCGGGCACCACGCCCGTGTTCGACTCGCGGGGCGTGTTCCAGTCGGGCATCGTCACCGCGCTGCCGAGCGACTACAGCTATCCGTCCCAGTACGGCGGCCTGCCGACGCAGTTCGACAGCACCGGCTACAAGAGCCGCTACGTGACCAACGACTACAGCTTCAACCTGAAGTGGAACGCCAGCGACAGGCTGCACCTGAGCCTGGACGCGCAGGACACGCACTCCCAGTACCAGTACGCCTACTACTACATCCGCCAGCTGACCAACGCCAACTGGTATCTCGCCCTGCACGGCAACGACGTGCCCACGGTGCAGCTGCTTTCGCCCGATCCCGACGAGACGACGGCCCAGTATTTCGCCAACCCCGCCAACACCTACTGGGCGGCGGCGCAGGACAGCCAGAGGTACTCCTGGGGCAACCAGCGCGTCTTCCGCCTGGACGGCAGCTTCGACGTCGACAAGGGTTTCCTGGCGGACATCCAGTTCGGCTTCCGGCACCGCGACCAGGACGAGACGGTGAGAAGCTCGGCGTTCAACTACGTGCCGATCAGCACGCCGAGCCCGGGGGTGGCGCCGATCACCGCCGCCGACACGCCCGGCGACGTCGCCCCGTACCACGTCGACCTGCCGGCCTTCGACCACGGCGATTCCGGCATCGTCGCCCCCTACTTCAACCTGAATCCGCTCACGCAGTTCTGGCAGGCCGTCGCCGCCATCAAGCGGATCAACCAGCAGTGGCTGGCCACGACGCCGGGGGCCGTCGGCAACTACTACACCAACTACGACCGCGAGCAATACGTGGCGGGCGACGTGTTCGTGCCGGGCACGTACTACCTGCCGCAGGAAATCGCCTCCAACCAGGAGAAAACCAACGCCACCTACGTGCGCCTGAATTTCGGCAACGGCAACACCGATTTCCTCGGCGGCCTGCAGATCAGCGGCAACGTCGGCCTGCGCTACGTGCATACCCAGGACGACGCCTCGGGCTACCTGATACTCCCGAACATGGCGCAGACCCTCAACGGGCAGAGCATCGCGCAGTACTGCCAGTCGGGCAGCAACGGCCCGGCGCCGCAGCCGGGCACGTTCTGCGCGCTGACGCCGGCGCAGCAGCAGCAGTACATGGCCTTCGCCAATGGCGCGTACACCCCGATCACGGCCAGCAACAGCTACGGCAACTGGCTGCCCAGCTTCAACCTGGCCATCGGCTGGACCGACGACCTCATCACCCGTTTCGCGTTCTCCAAGTCGGTCTACCGGCCGACGCTCGTCCAGCTGCAGGCGGGGCAGACGGTCAGCGGGCTCCTGCCCTACGGCACCAACGGCAGCACCGAGCCGACGGTGGGGAACGGCTACACCGGCGCGAACCCCTACCTCAAGCCCATCACGGCGCACAATTTCGACCTCACCCAGGAGTGGTACTTCGGCCACGCCGGCTCCCTGGCCGGCATGCTGTTCTGGAAGCAGCTGAACCACACCATCCAGTACATCACCAGCGTCGTCGACACCTCGATCACCAACAACGGCGTGACCTACCCGGAGCAGTACACGGCGGGCCTGGCCAACCTGGACCAGAAGGGCAGCGTGGGCGGCGTGGAGCTGGCCTACCAGCAGAAATACGACTTCCTGCCCGGCTGGCTGTCCGGCTTCGGCACGCAGATGAACTACACCTACATCAAGCCGCACGGGCTGGGGTTCGGCTCGGTCAACTACTGCCCCACCGGCTACGTGGCGCCCACGCAGTGCATCAACCAGAAGAAGCTGCCGCCGTCCGAGCTGTCCCGCGACACCTTCAACTTCACCGTCTACTACGAAAAGGGCCCGCTGTCGGCGCGGCTGGCCTGGAACTGGCGCTCGCAGTTCCTGATCACCGGGCAGGAGGCGGACTATCCGTTCCTGCCGGTCATGGCCGATTCCCAGGGCCGCCTGGACGGCTCGCTGATCTATGCGCTCAACCAGCACGTCAAGGTGGCGCTGCAGGTGGCCAACATCCTGAACTCGACGTTCAAGACCCGCGAGATCGTCAACACCGACGGCCTGAGCGTGCCCAAGGGCTTTTTCCGCGACGACACCCGCTACAACCTCAGCCTGCGCGCGGACTTCTGACCGGGACGCGGGCGGGAACGCCGTTCGGGCGCGTCCCGCGCCGCCCGCCGTCTGCCGCGACGGCGGGCGGCGCGGCGGTGCCCCGTCGCTGCTTGCATGCGAAAGAAGGGATCTGGCGATGACGATGACCGGCGCTGTCGCGGCCAGGCACGGCAAGGCGTGGCGCGGCCGGCTGGGCGGTGTCGTCGCCTGCCTGGCGCTGGGCGCATGCGCGCCGCTGCCGGCCTTCGCGGGAACGGCCGCGACGTCGACGGCGGTTGCGGAGGCCCTCACGGAAGGCACGGCCCTTGCGGACGCAGGCTGCCGTGCCATCGCGGCGCGCGTCGACCAGTCGCCGGGCGACCGCCCGGTCCTGCTGCGCAGCTACGATGGCCTGCGCGGCATGGGCGCGCCCGACGACCCGTCGCTGCGCACGGCCGCCTTCACCTACGACAACGCCGTCGCCGTCATCGCCCTGCTCGCATGCGGCAAACCCGCGCAGGCCCGGCGCGTCGGCGAAGCCCTGCGGCTCGCGGCGATGCACGACGGGCGCCTGCGCGACGCCTACCGCGCGGGCGTCGTCGGGAACGCCAGGCCATTGCCGAACGGCTGGCGCGACGCGCGGCGCAAGCGCTGGGTCGAAGCCGCGCGCCAGTACGCCGGGGCCTACCAGGACGGCACGTCGTCCGGCAACGTCGCGTGGACCGCGCTGGCGCTGCTGGCCCTGTACGACGCCACCGGCGAGACGCGCTGGCGCGACGCGGCCGTGCGCCTGGCCGGCTGGATGGTGGACCATGCGTCCGACGGGCGCGGCGCGGGCGGGTTCGATGGCGGCGTCGAATCCTTCATGCTGGTGCCGAGGAAGGCGCTGTGGAAATCGACCGAGCACAACATCGACCTCGCCGCGCTGTTCGGCTGGCTCGATCGCATCGCCGCGCCGGGCGGCGACTGGGCCACGCAAGCGCAGCGCGCGCGCGGCTTCGTCGACGCCCAATGGGATGCGGCGAGCGGGCATTTCTGGATGGGCACCTCGGCCGACGGCGCGACGCCGGTCCGCGCGCCGTCCGTCCTCGACGTGCAGCTCTGGGCACAGCTCCTGCCGGACGCGCCGAAGGCATGGCAGCGCGCGCTGGACTGGGCCGAGCACCGGCACGCCGTCGCGGGCGGCTTCGACTTCAACGACGACCGCGACGGGGCGTGGACGGAAGGCACCGCGCAGGCCGCGCTTGCCTATCGCCGGCTTGGCCATGAGGCCGAGGCGCGGAAGCTGCTGGCGTCGATCGCGCGACAGGCCGCGCCCGGCGGTTTCCTCTACGCCACGCCCGAGGCGCGCATCACCTCGGCGTATGCCTGGTACCGGCACCAGCCGTGTCTCGCCGCGACGGCCTGGGCCGTGCTCGCCGCGCTGAACCGCAATCCCTACGTGCCCGGCGATGCCGCCCGCATCCGGCGGCATTGATGCGGCGGCACCACCTGGCGCGACGCCCGGCCATCGCATTTCGTAGTCGATCCCCAACGGGGAAAGGAGGATGACGAGAGGCACTCACCAACGATATCCGGGTGGCTGCAAGCCATGCAGCCGAAGCGCCGTCTACAGGGGGCAAACATCTCTGCGGCTCCAAGGGAGGAAAGCATGTGGCATCACAAGAGTCTCGGGCGAGCAACGACCGTACTAGGCCTTGCCGTGGCCGCGCTGTCGCCGGCCCCGTTCGCGCACGCCGATGATTGCGTGAGTTACGGCGACCAATCGTGGAATGGCAGCAACCCGTATGCGCAGCTGTCGGATGCCGACCCCCATCAGATGCTCAATCTCGATGTCTGGAGCGTGGGCTCCCACTGGAACGGCGGCTGGGTGAACCTGTGCAGCCACGCCGGCCCCAGCGGCAGCTGGACCTTCAGGGGCGAATGGCAGGTCAATGGCGGCATCGTCCAGGCCTACCCGCACGCAACCCGGGGCTGGGACTGGTTCCAATGGCTGCCCCACAACGCGCCCGGCGGCGACGGGTTCCCGGTCCAGGCCGGCAGCGCGGGGCTTTACAGCAAGGTCCAGTACGACCCGAACCCGCTCTACGGCACGTTCGATGTTTCCTACGACATCTGGCTGAGCGACAAGCCGAATCCGGGCCCGGGCGACAAGCTCACCGAGATCATGGTCTGGCTGGACCGTGGCGGCGGCCTGGAGCCGCTCCAGAACAACGGCGGCTACCTTGGCACGACGACCCTGGGGAACGTGAGCGGCACCTGGAGCGTTTACGCCGGAAGCATGAGCTCGACCTACCAGGGCGTCGGGATGCAGTGGCCGGTTTACTCGTACGTGAGCACCCGGCCGATCAGCACGTTCGACGGCGACCTCCAGCCCTTCATATGGAATGCCATCCACGCTTTCCAGAACCGGGCCCGGCAGTCCAACCACATGGACGACAGCTGGTACGTGCTCGGCGTGCAGTTCGGGGCCGAGCCGGTGTCCGGCTACGGGCAGCTCAACGCCTGGTACTACTACGTCCAGCCCGGGTGGTGAGGAGGGCAGGATGAACCCGGGGGCCGGGCGGCCGCGGTGAACGCCGTGGCGCCCGGCCCACCGGAGCAGGCGCCGGCGACGGCAGGGTGCGCGCGCTCCCGGAGCCAACCTGCGGGGTCGCCGGCCGGCGCCGGCGCTGACCGGCGGGCCGGCATGGTATGTCCTGCCCGCGCACGAACGACGGCGCGAGGCGGACATGCAATGCCTTACCATCATCCGCATGAATGCCTCCGACGACCGCGCCGCCGCCCGCCTCGCCTGGACCCGTGCCACGCTCGGCGACCCGGACGCCACCCTCGAACCGGCCTCCGCCGACGCCAGCTTCCGCAGCTACTGGCGCACCCGCCACGGCGGCAGGAGCTGGATCGTGATGGACTCGCCGCCCGCGCAGGAGGACCCGCGCCCGTGGCTGGCCATCGGCGCGCGGCTCGCCGCCGCCGGCCTGCACGTGCCGGCGGTGCGGGCGCAGGACCTGGCGCAGGGCTTCCTGCTGATCGAGGACCTGGGCTCGCGGCTGTACCTGTCCGTCCTCGACGAGGCCAACGCGGACGCGCTCTACGGCGACGCCATGGACGCGCTGCTCGTCATGCAGACCCGGGTGGACTGCGCCGGCCTGCCGCCGTTCGACCGCGAGCTGCTGGTGCGCGGGCTGGAGGTGATGCCGGAGTGGTTCCTCGGCCGCCATCTCGGCCACGCGCCCGACTGCGGCGAGCGGGACGTGCTGGAGGCGGCCTTCGACGTGATCGTGCGCAACGCGCTGGAGCAGCCGCGCCGCTTCGTGCACCGCGACTACCACAGCCGCAACCTGCTGGTGGTCGAGGAGAACAATCCCGGCATCATCGACTTCCAGGGCGCGCTCGCCGGCCCCGTCACCTACGACCTCGCCTCGCTGCTGCGCGACGCCTACGTCGTCTGGCCGCGCGCGCGCGTCGAGGGCTGGGTGGAGTCGCACCGCCTGCGCCTGCGCGACGCCGGGGTCGTCGGCGCGGAGGTCGGGCGCGAGCGCTTCCTGCGCTGGTTCGACCTCACCGGGCTGCATCGCCACGTGCGCGTGCTGGGCCAGTTCTACCGCCTGTGGTACCGCGACGGGAAGCCGGGCTACCTCAAGGACGTGCCGGCGGTGTACCGCTACGCGGTCGAGGTGGCGCGCGGCTATCCCGAGCTGGCCGGCCTGGCGGAACTGCTCGAACGCCACGCGCAGGGGCGCGACCTCACGCGGGTGGCGGCATGAGGCACGCGCTGCTCTTCGCCGCCGGCCTGGGCGAGCGCATGCGCCCGCTCACCGGGCGCACGCCCAAGCCGCTGCTGCCGGCGGGCGGCAAGCCGCTGATCGCGTGGCACCTGGAGAAGCTCGCCGCCGCCGGCGTGCGCTACGTGGTGATCAACACCTCGCACCTGGCCGAGCAGTTCCCGGACACGCTCGGCGACGGCGCGCGCTGGGGCCTGCGCATCCGCTACGCCTACGAGGGCCCGCAGCCGCTGGAAACCGGCGGCGGCATGCGCAACGCGCTGCCGCTGCTCGGCGCGGAGCCGTTCCTGGCGATCAGCGCCGACATCTGGAGCGACTACGACTACGCCGCGCTGCCGGCCGAGCCCGCCGGGCTGGCGCACCTGGTGATGGTGCCCAACCCCGCCTGGCATGCCGGCGGCGACTTCGCGCTGGGCGCGGACGGCCGCCTGCGCGAGGACGGCCCCGGCCAGCGGCTGACCTTCGGCAACATCGGCGTCTACCGCCCGCAGCTGGTCCGCGACGAGCCGCCGGGCCGGTTCAAGCTGCTGCCCTGCTTCCAGCGCGCGATGCGCGAGGGGCTGCTGCACGGCGAGCGCTACGACGGCCGCTGGCACAACGTGGGCACGCCGCGGCAGCTGGCCGAGCTGGACGCGGAACTGGCGCGCCGGGGCGCCGCCTGACAACCGCGCGGGCGGCCCGGCGGCAGCCCGGCCGCGCCGTGCCGGCAGCGGTCCGCTTCGGGCCGGCGCTCAGGCCGGCGCCAGGTGCGGCGCGAACAGCGCCTCGACCCATGTCACGAAGGCGCGCACCCGCGGCGACAGGTGGCGGCGGCCGGGGTACACCGCCCACAGCGGCAGCGGCGGCGGCACGCACGCGGGCAGCACCTCGACCAGCCGCCCGGCGCGCAGCTCGTCGGCCACGTCGTAGGCGGGCACCTGGATGATGCCCAGGCCCGCCAGGCAGCAGGCGGCATAGGTCTCGGCGCTGTTGACGGTGACCTGGCTGCGCAGGCGCAGCGTCCGGCGCGCGCCCTCGGCCAGGTACTCGAAGTCCTCCACCCGTCCGGTCAGCGGCGAGGCGTAGGCCACCACGCGGTGGCGGCGCAGCTCGGCCGCGCCGCGCGGGGTGCCGTGGCGGGCCAGGTAGCCGGGACTGGCGCAGTTGAGCTGCCGCAGCGCGCCCAGGCGCCGCGCCACCAGGTGCGGCGAACGCACCTCGCCCACCCGGATGGCGCAGTCCACGCCCTCGCCCACCAGGTCGACCGGGCGGTCGGTGCTGCCCAGCTCCAGTTCCAGCGCGGGATGGCGCGCGAGGAAGCCGGGCAGCGCGGGCACCAGCAGCCGCCGCGCGATGCGGCTGGGCGCGTCCACGCGCAGGCGCCCGCGCAGCTCGCCGCCGCCGCGGCGGAAACGCGCCTCGGCCTGCTCGATCTCGTCCAGCAGGCGGCGGCACCAGTCCAGGTAGTCGCTGCCGTCGGGGGTCAGCTGCATGCGCCGGGTGGTGCGGTGGATCAGCCGCGTGTCGAGGTGTTCCTCCAGGCGGCGGATCGCGGTGGACACGCTCGAGCGCGGCACCTGCAACTGGTCGGCGGCGCGGGTGAAGCTGCCGGTCTCGGCCACGCGCACGAACATCCGGATCGTCTGCAACTGGTCCATGGCCGCTCCCGATTGGTCGGTTACGGCGACAAGTGTGATCGCCTCGCGGCAGTTTATCCAAATAATCCGCCGCCCGACACTGGCAGGCGACGGCAGCGCCGCGCCGCGCGGCGCGGGCCGTCGCCCCCGTCCCCTGCACACACTCGAGGAGCCATGCCATGTCCAACCGTTCGCTCAAGGGCAAGACCGCCGTCATCGCCGGCGGCGGCAAGAACCTGGGCGCGCTGATCGCCCGCCAGTTCGCCGAGGCCGGCGCGCGCGGCATCGCGGTGCACTACAACAGCGACGCCTCGCGCGCGCCGGCCGAGCGCACCGTGCAGGAGCTCAAGCAGCTCGGTGCCGACGCCTTCGCCTTCCAGGGCGACCTGGCCGTGGTGGAGAACGACGTGCGCCTGTTCGACGCCGCGGCGGAACGCTTCGGCCAGATCGACATCGCCGTCAACACCGCCGGCGTGGTGATCAAGAAGCCGATCCTGGAAGTGACCGAGGACGACTACGACCGCAGCTTCGCGGCCAACGCCAAGGCCGCCTTCTTCTTCATCCAGCAGGCCGGCCGCACGCTGGCCGACCGCGGCAGCATCGTCACCATCGTCAGCTCGCTGCTGGCCGCCTACACGCCGTTCTACGCGGTCTACCCGGGCAGCAAGGCGCCGGTGGAGCACTACACCCGCGCCGCGTCCAAGGAGTTCGGCGAGCGCGGCATCTCGGTCAACGCGATCGGCCCGGGGCCGATGGACACGCCGTTCTTCTACGGCCAGGAGACGCCCGACTCGGTGGCCTACCACAGCAGCGCCGCCGCGCTCAGCAAGTACTCCAGCAAGGGCCTGACCGACATCGGGGACATCGCGCCGATCGTGAAATTCCTGGTCACCGACGGCTGGTGGATCACCGGGCAGACGCTGTTCGCCAACGGCGGCTACACCACGCGCTGAAGGCCGCGCCGGGCGCGGCGGCTGCGCGGTGCGACGCCCCCGCGCACCGCGCGTACCGTCCCGCCGCAGGCGGCGGGCGCAACGCCCGGTTCAGTGCACCAGCACGCCCGGCGCCGCAGCGGCCGCGGCGGCCGACGCCGCCGGCAGCGCCGCCGGGGATGCCGCCGCCGGCCCGGCGGTGGCGGCCGGCGGGGCGGCGTCCTCGTCGGCCAGTTCCTGCGACAGCGCGGCCGCCTCCGCCTGCCGGGTCATCACGATGATGCTGATGCGGCGGTTGATGGGGTCGCCCGGGTGCGCCTTGTCGAACGGCACCGAGGCGGCCAGGCCGACCACGCGGGCGATCTTGGCGTCCTGCAGCCCGCCGTCCAGCAGCG
This sequence comes from Fulvimonas soli, assembly GCF_003148905.1. Classification (GTDB taxonomy): domain Bacteria; phylum Pseudomonadota; class Gammaproteobacteria; order Xanthomonadales; family Rhodanobacteraceae; genus Fulvimonas; species Fulvimonas soli. The sequence continues at coordinate 301,082 of NZ_QGHC01000003.1, forward strand.
CGCGCCGCGCCGCGTTGGCGCGGTCGGCCGACAGCTCCCAGTTGCCGTAGCGGTTGCCGCTGCTGTACGGGGCGTCGTCGGTGTGGCCGGAGATGCTGATGCGGTTGGGCACGCGGTTGATGAAGCCGGCCAGCTCGCGCAGGATGTCGGCGGTGTAGGGCTTCAGCTGCGCGCTCCCCAGGTCGAACATCGGCCGGTTGAGCTTGTCCACGATCTGGATGCGCAGGCCCTCGGGCGTGATGTCGAGCAGCAGCTGGTCCTTGAAAGGCGCCAGCGCCTGGCTGTTCTGGATCGCCGCCCTGAGCTGCTGCATCAGCTCCTGCAGGCGCGCCTGCTCCTGCCGGCGCGCCTCCTTCTCGACCGTCCTGCCGTCCACGCTGGCCGCCGCCGCGCCGCGGGTGTCCTTGCCCGGCCCGTGCGGCAGGTCCATCGCGCCGCCCAGCTTGATCGCGCTGTCGCTGGCGCCGCCCGGCCCCATCCGGCCGGGCGGCGCCAGCGTGGCGTTGCCCGGCACCAGGCTCGGGTTCCTGAAGTACTCGGAGATCGCCGCGCGCTGCTCGCGCGTGCCCACGCCGATCAGCCACATCACCAGGAAGAAGGCCATCATCGCGGTGACGAAGTCGGCGTAGGCCACCTTCCACGCGCCGCCGTGGTGGCCGTGCCCGCGCCGGTGGACCCGGCGCACGATGATCGGCTGCTGCGGCGGCCCTCCGCGCTCGCTCACGCGGCGGCCCCGGCGCGCGCGGCGTCCTTGAGGTGCTCCTCCAGGTCCTGGAAGTTGGGCCGCACCTGCGTCGACAGCGACTTGCGCGCGAACTCCACCGCCACCTTCGGGTTGTAGCCGCGCAGGTTGGCCAGCAGCGCCACCTTGACGCACTCGAAGGCCTTGCCCTCCTCCTGCACGCGCGCCTCCATCGCCGCGCCGAGCGGGCCGACGAAGCCGTAGCAGAGCAGGATGCCGAGGAAGGTGCCGACCAGCGCGCCGGCGATGTGCATGCCGATGCGCGAGGTGTCGCCGTCCAGCTGCGACATGGTGGTGACGATGCCGAGCACCGCCGCCACGATGCCGAAGCCGGGCAGCGCGTCGGCCAGCTTCGTCACCGCCAGCGCCGGCGCCTCCGCCTCGCGGTGGTGGGTCTCCAGCTCCACTTCCAGCAGCTGCTCCAGCTCGTGCGGGTTCATGTTGCCGCCCACGATCAGGCGCAGGCAGTCGGTGGTGAACTCGATCAGGTGGTGCTCGCGCACCAGCCGCGGGTAGGCGGAGAACACCGGGCTGGACTGCGGGTCCTCGATGTGCGGCTCCAGCCCCAGCACGCCGTCCTTGCGCATCACGCCGAAGATGTCGTACAGCATCGACAGCAGGTCCACGTAGTCCTGCCGGCGGTATTTCGGCCCCTTCAGCAGGCCCATGGCGTCGCGCAGCGCGGCCTTGACGATCTTGGCCGGGTTGGCGGTGAGGAAGGCGCCCAGCGCGCCGCCGCCGATGATCATCAGCTCGTAGGGCTGCCACAGGGCCATGAGCTGCCCGTGCGACAGCAGGAACCCGCCCAGCACACACGCCAGGACGACCAGTGAACCGACGACGACCAGCATGCCCGCTCCATGGCAGGGCCAGGGGTGCCCCGCGATGCCCCATGTATCGGCTCCGGGCGGCGGAAATTGAGAGGGCGCGGGCTGCGGCAGGACGCCGCGGCGAGGCGCGGCGCAGCGGCGCGCCGCCTTCCCCGATCGACGGCGGGCGCCACGCCTCCGGCCGTCATTCCGGCGCGGGCCGGCATCCGGCGGCGATGCGGCCCGGGCGAGCGGCCAAGCCGCGCGCTCCGATTCCGGGCGGCTCCGCATCGTCCGCGCGAAAAAAGCGAAGGCCCGGCAAGCCGGGCCTTCGCGCGATCGGGAACGGCAGGCCGCGCTCAGGGGCGCCGCGCCAGTTCCGGATCGTTCTTGGTCTTCGGCATCAGATCCTGCTTGGACACCCCGAACCACAACAGCAGCGGGCTGGCGATGAAGATCGACGACAGCGTACCCACCACGATGCCGATCAGCATGGTGATGGCGAAGCCGTGCACCACCGGGCCGCCGATGAAGTACAGCGCCGCCATGGTGATGCCGGTGAACAGCGAGGTGATGATGGTGCGCGACAGCGTGTTGTTGATCGAGCGGTTGAGGATTTCCTCCGGCTCGGCCTTGCGCGCCAGCCGGAACAGCTCGCGGATGCGGTCGAACACCACCACCTTGTCGTTGATCGAGTAGCCGATCACCGCCAGCACCGAGGCCAGCACGGTGAGGTCGAACTCGCGGCGCACCAGCGCGATCACGCCGAGGGTCACCAGCACGTCGTGGAACTCGGTGACGATGGCCGCCGCGGCGAAGCGCCACTCGAAGCGGATGCCCAGGTACAGGCCGATGCCGATGATCACGAACAGGGCGGCGATGGTGCCGTCGCTGCGCAGCTCCTCGCCCACCTGCGAGCTGACCGAGGAACGGCTCTTCAGCGTCACGTCGGGACGCGCGGCCTTGAGCGCCTTGGTCACCACGTCGGCCACCCTGTCCAGGTTGACCAGGCCCTTCTCGTCCTTCATCTCCGCGGTGGGCTGCATGCGGATGGACACCTCGCGGGTGCCGCCCAGGCTCTGCACCACGGCGTTCTCCATGCCGTGCTCGGCCAGCGCCTGGCGCACCTGGCCGATGTCCACCGGCTGCTGGTAGGCCGCCTCCACCGACACGCCGCCGGTGAAGTCCAGGCCGTAGTTCAGGCCCTTGGTGAAGATCAGCGCCAGCGAGGCCAGCATCAGCAGCACGGCGATGCCGACGCTGATGCGGCGCATGCCGAGGAAGTTGACGTTGGCGTTGTGGTTGAAGATTTCCATGGAAGTGTCCCGTGCCCGCCGTTACACCGACAGCGTCTTGAGCTTGCGGTTGCCGTGGATCAGCGCGGTGATCGCGTGGGTCACGGTGACCGAGGTGAACATCGAGGTGAGGATGCCGATCAGCAGCGTCACGCCGAAGCCCTTGATCGGGCCCGAGCCCATCGTGGTCAGCGCCAGCGCGGCGATCAGGTGGGTGACGTTGGCGTCCAGGATGGTGGCCCAGGCCTTGTCGTAGCCGGCGCGGATCGCCGCGTGCGGCGTCGAGCCGTTGCGCAGCTCCTCGCGCACGCGCTCGCAGATCAGCACGTTGGCGTCGATCGCCATGCCCAGCGTCAGCACGATGCCGGCGATGCCCGGCATGGTCAGCGTCACGCCGATCATCGACATCACGGCGAGCAGCAGCACCAGGTTGAAGAACAGCGCGATGTCCGCCACCAGGCCGAACAGCTTGTAGTAGACCGCCGCCGCCAGCAGCACCACGCCCAGGCCGATCAGCACCGCGCGGAAGCCCTTCTGGATGTTGTCCTGGCCCAGGCTCGGGCCGATCACCTGCTCGGAGACGATGTCCATCGGCGCGGCCAGCGAGCCGCTCTTGAGCAGCAGCGCCAGCTCGGAGGCCTCCTTCGGGCTGCCCAGGCCGGTGGTCTGGAACTGCTTGCCGAACACGCCCTGCACGGTGGCGTTGCTGATCACCTCCTCGGTGACCTTGGGCGTGCGCACTTCCTTGCCGTCCACCATCTGGGTGTCGACCACGCGCTCGACGTAGACCACCGCCATCGGCTTGCCGACGTTGGCGCTGGTGTAGTCGAGCATCTTCTTGGCGCCGCTGGCGTTGAGCGTGACGTCCACCTTGGGCGTGCCGGTGGTCTGGTCCACGCCGGAGGCGGCGTCGGCCAGCTCGTCGCCGGTGACGATCACGCGCTTGCCCACCAGCACCGGGCGGCCGCTGCCGCGCATGTGGTACAGGCGCTGGTCGGGCGGCACGATGCCGGTGCGCTGCGCCTCCATCGCCAGCGCGCCGGTCGGGTCCATCACGCCGGGGTGGTATTCCAGCGTGGCCTGCGCGCCGATGGTCTTCTTCGCCTCGGCCGGGTTCTGCACGCCGGCCAGCTGCACCACGATCTGGCTGTCGCCCTGCTTCTGGATGATCGGTTCGGACACGCCCAGCGCGTTGATGCGGTTGCGCAGGGTGGAGAGGTTCTGGGTGATCGCGTCCTGCGCCAGCGTGCGCAGCTTGTCCGGCCTCGCCTGCACGTTGAGCACGTAGCGGTCGCCGGTGCTGGGGCCGTCGCTGACCAGCAGGTCGGCGTACTCGCTGGCGATGGCGTCGCTGGCCGCGCTGCGGTCGGCCGCCGAGCGCAGCACCACGCCGATGGTCGCCTGCGACGGGTCGCCGGTGGGCGCCACCGAGTCGTAGCGGATGTTCTTCTGGCGCAGCAGGTCGCGGATGTTGTCCGCGTAGCCGTCGCGGCGCTTCTGGATCACCGCGTTCTGGTCCACCGCCATCAGGAAGTTGACGCCGCCCTGCAGGTCCAGGCCCAGCGGCATGGCGCGGGCGCCGATCGCGCCGAGCCAGCGCGGCGCGGTGGAGGTGAGGTTGAGCGCCACGGTGTAGCCGTCGCCCAGCGCCACGCGGACCACGTCGGACGCCCTGGCCTGCACGTCGGCGTTGGCGAAGGAGGCCACCAGGTGATCGCCGTCGATCGCCAGGTTGCGGTAGGCGATGTTCTGCTTGCGCAGCGCGTCGGCCACCTTCTGCTGCAGCGCGGCGTCCACCGGGGCGCCGTGCACCGCCGCCACCTGCACCGACGGCACCGGCGGGAACGCATTCGGCAGCGCGTAGACGATGCCGAGCAGCAGCACGACCGCGACCAGCGCGTACTTCCAGCGTGGAAAATCACTCATGGCTCAGTAGTCCTTTGCGATCGTCCCTGTCGCAAGCTTCAGGAAGCGGCCGCCCTGGCCGCCTTTCCGGTCATCACCCGCGGTCGTCCCTGGCCGCCGACATCATGAAGCGGCCGTCCGTGGCCGCCCTCCCCGTCAGAGCCCGCCTTCTCAGGCGGACTTCAGCGTGCCCTTGGGCAGCACCTGCGACACCGCGCCCTTCTGCACCTTGACCTTCACGTTCGGCGCGATCTCCACCGTGATGAAGCTCTCGCCCACCTCGTCCACGCGGCCGGCGAGGCCGCCGTTGGTGACCACCTCGTCGCCCTTGGACAGCGCCGCCACCATCGCGCGCAGTTCCTTCTGCCGCTTCATCTGCGGGCGGATCATCATGAAATACATCAGGCCGAACAGCACGATCAGCGGCAGGAAGGTCACCAGCGGGTTGCCGGGCGCGCCCGCGGCCGGCGCGGCCTGGGCGATCGTGAGGAAGGACGTCGGAAGACTCATCGTTTGTCTCGCAAGTTGCGGCGCCGGCTGGGGTTTCCGCCGGTCGACCGGTCAAAAGACCTTGGATTATGCCATGCGCCCCCCGGCCATGCACGGCGCGCGGCCGCGGAGGTCGGGCGGCGCCGCGCGCGCTTTGCGGGCGCGACGGAGCGTGGGAATGCGGATCGGATCGAAAGTTCCGGCGTGGCCCGGGCCTGCGTCGCGGTCGTCGCGGCCGGAGACCGCTCCCACAGGCTTGCCGCGACCTTGTGGGAGTGACCTCCGGGGGAGCGGCCTCCGGCCGCGAAAACCGCTCCGGCACGAAACGAAACGGCTACCCGGCAGCCCCCTGCCGCCGCGCATAGAACGCCGCGACGAAATCCTCCAGCCGCCCGGCGGCGATCGCCTCGCGCAGGCCGGCCATCAGCCGCTGGTAGTGCCGCAGGTTGTGCATGGTGGCGAGCTGGCTGGCGAGGATCTCGTTGCAGCGGTCCAGGTGCCGCAGGTAGGCGCGGCTGAAGCCGTGGGCGCAGGCGTAGCAGTCGCAGCCCTCCTCGATCACCCGCGTGTCGTCGGCGTACCTGGCGTTGCGGATGCGCAGCGTGCCCTCCGGCACGAACAGGAAGCCGTTGCGCGCGTTGCGGGTGGGCATCACGCAGTCGAACATGTCGATGCCGCGGCGCACCGCCTCCACGATGTCCTCCGGCCGGCCCACGCCCATCAGGTAGCGCGGCCTGTCCTTCGGCAGCAGCGCCACGGTGAAGTCCAGCGTGCGGTTGCGTTCGGCCTCCGGCTCGCCCACCGCCAGGCCGCCCACCGCGTAGCCGTCGAAGCCGATCCCGACCAGCCCCTCGGCCGAGCGCCGGCGCAGCGGCTCGTACACGCTGCCCTGCACGATGCCGAACAGGCTGTTGGGGTTCCCGAGATCGTCGAAGGCGCGGCGCGAGCGCCCGGCCCAGCGCAGGCTGAGCTCCATCGAGTCGGACGCCTGCCGCTCCGTGGCCGGATAGGGCGTGCACTCGTCGAAGATCATCGCGATGTCCGAGTCCAGCACCGTCTGGATCTTCATCGACACTTCCGGCGACAGGAACACCTTGGAGCCGTCCACCGGCGAGGCGAAGGTCACGCCCTCCTCGGTGAGCTTGCGCCGGTGCGCCAGCGAGAACACCTGGAAGCCGCCGGAGTCGGTGAGGACGGGCTTCTCCCAGCCGATGAAGCGGTGCAGCCCGCCGAACTTCTCCACGATCTCCAGCCCCGGCCGCAGGAACAGGTGGAAGGTGTTGCCGAGGATGACCTCGGCGCCGACCTCGACGAGGTCGCGCGGCGTCATCGCCTTCACCGAGCCGTAGGTGCCCACCGGCATGAACGCCGGCGTCTCCACCGTGCCGCGGTCGAACGAGAGACGCCCGCGGCGGGCCGCGCCGTCGGTGGCCAGGAGGTCGAAGGTCAGGGAAGTCATCAGTGAATTATCGCATGCCCTGCTCCCTCTCCCCTCCGGGGAGAGGGGAATCAGGCGCCGCGCGGCAGGACCAGCATCGCGTCGCCGTAGGAGAAGAAGCGGTAGCGCCGCTCCACCGCGTGCCGGTACGCCTCCAGCACGAACTCGCGCCCGGCCAGCGCGGACACCAGCATCAGCAGCGTCGACTGCGGCAGGTGGAAGTTGGTGACCAGGCCGTCGATGCTGGTGATGCGGTAGCCGGGGAAGATGAAGATCTGCGTCTCGCCGGCGAACGGGCGCAGCTCGCCGTCCACCGTGGCGCTCTCCAGCGCGCGCACCACCGTGGTGCCCACCGCGATCACCCGCCCGCCCGCCGCGCGCGTGCGGCGGATCTTCTCCACCAGGCTGGCGCCCACGTTGAGCCATTCGCGGTGCATGCGGTGCTCGTGGATGTTCTCCGTGCGCACCGGCTGGAAGGTGCCGGCGCCCACGTGCAGGGTCACGTAGCCGAACTCCACGCCCATGTCGCGCAAGCTGCCGAGCAGCGCCTCGTCGAAGTGCAGGCCCGCGGTGGGCGCGGCCACCGCGCCGGGCTCGCGCGCGTACACCGTCTGGTAGCGCTCCAGGTCGCTGGCGTCCGCGTGGCGCGCGATGTACGGCGGCAGCGGCATCTCGCCGAGCTTCGCCAGCAGCCGCTCCAGCGGCTCGGGCGACTCGAAGCGCAGCCGGAAGAACGCATCCTCGCGCCCCAGCACCGTGGCGAGGCTGCCGTCGCCCAGCGCGATCCGCCCGCCCTCCTTCGGCTTCTTGCTCACGCCCAGCTGCACGATCGCCTCGTGCGCGCCGGTGACGCGCTCGATCAGGATCTCCACCGCGCCGCCGCTCTCCTTGCGCCCGTGCAGCCGCGCCGGCAGCACGCGGGTGTCGTTGAACACCAGCAGGTCGCCCTTGCGCAGCAGCGCGGGCAGCTCGCGGAACATGCGGTCGGCCAGCGACCGCGCCGGCACGTCCAGCACCAGCAGCCGGCTGGCCGAACGCTCCGGCAACGGCGCCTGCGCGATCAGCTCGGGCGGCAGGTGGAAATCGAAGTCGGACTTCTTCAAGGGACGGCTGTCGGCAGGGGAACCGCGCGATTATCGCCGATCCGCCGCGCCGCCGCCCCGCCTGCTACAGCCAGCCCTTCTGCCGCGCCAGCCGGAACGCCTCGATGCGGTTGGCCACGCCGAGCTTGCCGATCGCCTCGGAGAGGTAGTTGCGCACGGTGCCGTGCGAGAGGTTGAGCCGGGTGGCGATGTCGCCGGCGGACAGGCCCTCGCCGGCCAGGCGCAGCACCTGGCGCTCGCGGTCGTTGAGCGGATCGGCCTCGGACCACGCCTCCAGCGCCAGCTGCGGGTCGATCGCGCGGCCGCCGCGGTGGACCATGCGCAACGCCTCGGCGAGGTTCTCCGCCGGCGCGTCCTTCAGCAGGTAGCCGGACACGCCGGCGTCCAGCGCGCGGCGCAGGAAGCCCGGACGCGCGAAGGTGGTGACGATGATGACCTTCACCGGCAGCTCGTGGCGCTGGATGCGCTGCGCCAGCTCCAGCCCGGTGAGGCCGGGCATCTCGATGTCGGTGACCAGCACGTCGGGCCGGAGCCGCTGCAGCTCGCGCCAGGCCGCCTCGCCGTCGGGCGCGGAGCCCAGCACCTCGATGTCCGATTCCAGGTTGAGCAGCGCCGACAGCGCGCCGCGCACCATCGCCTGGTCCTCGGCCAGCAGCACGCGGATCATGCGGCGCTCCCGGCGACGGTCGGCGCCGCCGCCACGGCGGAAGCCGGCGCGCCGCGCCGCGGCACCTCGACCGCGATCGTGGTGCCGCGCCGCGGCGGCGAGTCGATGCGCAGCTCGCCGCCCAGCGCGCGCACCCGCTCGCGCATGCCGCTGACGCCGTTGCCGTGCGCGGCCAGCCCGCCGCGCCCGTTGTCGCTGACCGTCATCCGGAAGCTCTCCTCGTCGATCTCGAAACGCACGCGCGCGGCGCTCGCCTTCGCGTGCCGGTGGATGTTGGTGACCGCCTCGCGCAGCACCAGCGCCAGCGTCGCCTCGACGGCCTCGGGCACTTCAACGTCCGCGGGCAGCGCGCCGTCGAAATCCACGCCGGAGGCCTCCAGCATCAGCCGCGCGGACGCCAGCTCGGCGGTGAGATCGCTGCGGCGCAGGCCGGTGACGGCGGCGCGCACCTCGGCCAGCGCGTGGCGCGCCACCCGCTCGACCTCCTCCATCTCGCGCTGCGCGCGCGGCGGGTCGGCCAGCGCCAGCCGCCGCGCCAGCTCGGACTTCAGCGTCACCAGCGACAGCGTGTGGCCGAGCAGGTCGTGCAGGTCGCGGCCGATGCGCTCGCGCTCGGCCAGCACCGCCAGCCGCCGCAGCTCGTCGCGCGACAGGCGCAGCTCGGCGTCCTTGTAGAGGTTGCGCACGTAGAGGAAGTTGCTCGACCCGCCGAGCACGCCCGCCACCAGCACCACCAGCATCACCCACAGCGGCGCGTGCAGCCACAGCGCGACGGGCAGCGCGGCCGCCGCGATCACGGCCATCCCGGCCAGCCACACGCGGTACGAGGGCGACAGCGAAAGCGCGATGCCGGCGCAGACCAGGTAGCCGAAGGCCACGCTGTTGAGCGGCCACAGCGCGAGGCCGAGCAGGGCCATGCCGCCGGCGTACCAGGCCAGCCGGCGCATCGGCCCGGCGTACACCTGCACGTGCAGGTACAGATAGACCAGCGCGCTCAGCGCCGTCGGCAGCAGCCACGACCAGGCGAAGCCGCGCGCCTGCAGCGGCACCACGAACAGCATGGCCAGCCACAGGGCCTGGCCGATGCCCATGCGCAGCAGGTAGGAGCGCGCGTGGAAGCGCCCCAGCAGCGAATCGGGCGCGGGCCTGAAGCGCCACCTCATGCGGCGTGCTCCCGCGCCAGCGGCGCCGGCGCCTCGTCCGGCAGCGGCGCCGGCCCGTCCGCCCGCGCCGCGGGGCAAGGCACGCGGACCAGCAGCCGGGTGCCGCGACCGCGCGGCGAGTCGATCTGCAGCGTGCCGCCCAGCGCGCGCACGCGCTCGCGCATGCCGGCCAGGCCGTTGCCCTCGGCGGCGACGCCGCCGCGGCCGTCGTCCGCCACGCACAGGCACAGCGCGCCGTCGCCGTGCGTCCACTCGATCCGCGCGCGGCTGGCCTGCGCGTGCCGCGCGATGTTGGTGGCCGCCTCGCGCAGCACCAGCGCCAGGCTGCGCTCCACCTCCACCGGCAGGCCGGCGGGCGGGTGCCCGTAGTCCAGGTGCACCGACGAGGAGCCGAGCAGCAGCCGCGCCGAGGCCAGCTCCGCGGCGAGGTCGGTGGCGCGGATGCCGGTGACCGCCGAGCGGACCTCGGCCAGCGCATGCCGGGCCACCTTCTCCGCCTCGGCCACCTCGCGCCGCGCCGCCTCCGGGTCGCGGTCGAACAGCTTGCGCGACAGCTCCAGCTTCAGGGTGATCAGCGACAGCGTGTGGCCGAGCAGGTCGTGCAGGTCGCGGCCGATGCGCTCGCGCTCGGCGGTGGCGGCGAGCCGGCGCACCTCCTCGTGCGAGAGCCGCAGCTCGGCGTCCCTTTCGTCGTTCATGCGCTCGGCGTTGATGATCAGCCCGATGATCAGGGTCATCACCGCCATCGTCACCGAGACCTGCCACGGGTAGTGCAGCAGGCGCGCCTCCAGCAGCAGCACGAGGTTGAGGCCGACCAGCATCGCCATGTAGCGGCGGAACGGCATGCTGCACACGCGCAGCATCACGCAGCCGAACACGAAGTAGGTCAGTCCGCTGGGATACCACGGCATCAGCACCAGGCAGAGCGCCACCATGCCGACCGCCCAGGCGCGCGACGCGCGGCGCGCGGCCACCACGCTCTTGGCGTACAGCAGCACGAAGACCGGGTAGGACAGCGCGGTGAGGACGAGCCAGCGCAGGTTCCAGGCATTGCGGTCGAACACCGGCGTGATGAAGATCCACGCCGTCCACAGCAGGTGCACCGCGTCCACCCATGCCGACTTGCCGCGGCGCACGCTCTGCGCCGCCAGCGAGTCCGGCGCCGGCTGGAACCAGCGGCCGAGCAGGCGGCGCAACGCGGACGGGGCGGCGGACATGGCCGGCATCCTACTTCAACCGTGCCGGCGCAGGCGCCGCGCGGCCAGCAGCAGGAACGCCGCGGCGAACCCGGCCAGCGCCAGCGCGTGCGGCCACCACGCGCCCTGCCCCAGCCCGACCGCGGCCAGCGCGATCCGGTCCAGGTGGTAGCTCGGCCACACCGGCGCGATCTGCTGCAGCACCTTCGGCAACATCGGCAGCGGGAACCACAGGCCGGAGAGGAACGACATCGGCAGGTACACCAGGTTGAGCATGCCGGGCGCGCCCTGCCCCTTGATCAGCGTGCCGACGAACATGCCCAGCGCGCAGAACGGCAGCACGCCGAGCGTGCCGGTCAGCAGCAGCGCACCGGCCTGCGCCGCCGTCAGCGGCAAATGCGCCAGGCCCAGCGCCATCGCCAGCAGCAGCAGCACCACCATCGCGGCGGCGGCCATCGCCATCAGCATCTTGCCCAGCAGGTAGGCGCCCGGCGGCATCGGCAGCGCGCGCTTGAGGGTGAGCAGCCCGCCGTCGCGCTCGATCGCCAGCGACACGCCGAAGCCGAACAGGCCCGGGCTCATCACGCCGAACACGCCGTAGCTGGCCAGCAGGTAGCGCGTCGCGTCGGTGCCTTCGGACTTCGCCATCACGATGCCGAACAGCAGGTAGAACATGGTGGGGAACAGCACGATCGGCAGCATGAAGCCCGGCGCGCGCAGGTAGCGCAGGCATTCGCTGCGCGCCTCGGCGAGATAGGCGCCGAGCACGCGGCGCGGCGGCATGCCGGCCGCGGCGGCCGGCGCGGGTGCGGGAACGGTCACGGCGTCCATCAGGCGGCCTCCTGCTCGGCGGTTTCGCGGGTGAGTTCGGTGAACGCCTCGGCCAGGCCGGCGCGCTGCACCTCCAGCTCGCGCAGCTCCGGGTCGGCGTCGAGCAGGCGGCGCACCACGCGCTCCGCCGCCGAGGTGGCGATCTGCAGCCGGCCGCCGGCGCGGGAGGCCGAGGCCACCTGCGGCCAGCGCGCCACCGCCTCCGCGTCGAGGTCGCTGAGGCAGCGGATGCGCGACAGCGCCACCTTCGCGCGCAGCTCGTCCACGCTGCCCTCGCTGAGCACGCGGCCCTTGTCCAGCACCGCCACGCGCTGCGCCAGCGCCTCGGCCTCTTCCAGGTAGTGCGTGGTGAGCACCACCGAGCAGCCCTCGTCGACCAGCGCGCGCATCGCCGCCCACAGCCGGCGGCGCGCGTCGATGTCCATGCCCACGGTGGGCTCGTCCAGGAACAGCAGCTCGGGCCGCCCGCACAGCGCCAGCGCGAACTGCACGCGCCGCTGCTGGCCGCCGGAGAGCCGGCCGTAGGGCCGCTTCAGCAGGTCGCCGATGCCGGCGAGCGCCGCGCTCTCGGCCAGCGGGCGCGGGTCCGGGTAGTAGCTGGCGGTGAGGCGCAGCAGCTCGCCCACGCGCAGGGTGGGCGGCAGCATCGCCGTCTGCAGCATCACGCCGATGCGCCGGCGCGCCTCGATCCGCTGCGGGTCCAGCCCGAACAGCTCGGCGCGGCCGGCGTCGGGCCGCAGCAGGCCGAGCAGCAGGCCGATGCTGGTGCTCTTGCCGGCGCCGTTGGGGCCCAGCAGCGCGAGCAGTTCGCCGCGGCGCAACACGAGATCGACGCCGTCCAGCGCGAGCTGCGCGCCGTAGCGCTTGACGGCGCCGGCAAGCCGGGCGACGGGCTGGAGCGGTTCGTTCATGGCGGCGTCCTCCTTGCACTGCAGCGTAGGCGGACGCGGCGCCGCGCCCCAGTCGCCGCCGTCAACCGTCGCGCGTGACAGGCGTCATGCGGGGGTACCGGCGCCCCGGCCGCCGCGTTATCCTCGCCGGATACCCGCGCGCGGCCCGCCGCGCGCCGAGGGATGCGACGGGCCGCCGACGCCCGCCGCGCGGACCTCTCCGCCGCGCATCCCGCCACCTTTGCCGGCCTGCTTTGCGCTGGGTGCGAGGCGCCGGCACATCCGCGAGGAGAAGTAGTCATGGGTGTGATCGACCAGCTGCGCGAACTGCGCGAATTCGGCGGCAAGCCGCGTACCGTGGGCCTCGACGACGCCACCGTCGAGCGCATGGCCGCGGCCGACCCCGCGCTCGGCCAGGCCGTCGCCGCCGCGGTGGCGCGCCACCGCGGGCTGCGCGCGGACCTGTCCGCGTTCCTCCGGCTCGACGAGGCCGAGCAGCTCGCGCAGGCGCAGGCCGGCTTCGTCAACTTCTACCCCGACGACGCGGTGAACCCCTACCTGCCCGCCGCCGCGCAGGGCCCGTGGATCGTCACGCTGAAGGGCGCGGTGCTGCACGACAACGGCGGCTACGGCATGCTCGGCTTCGGCCACAACGACCCGGCCATCCTCGCCGCGCTGGCGCGGCCGCAGGTGATGGCCAACGTGATGTCGCCCAGCGTGGCGCAGCTGCGCTTCACGCGGGCGATGGAGCAGGAGCTCGGCCGCACGCGCGGCGGCAGCCCGTACCGGCACTTCCTGTGCCTGAACTCCGGCTCCGAGTCGGTGACGCTGGCCGGCCGCATCGCCGACGTCAACGCCAAGCTGATGACCGACGCCGGCGGCCGCTACGCCGGGCGCACGATCAAGCGCGTGGCGGTGAAGGGCGCCTTCCACGGCCGCACCGAGCGGCCGGCGCTGTACTCCGACTCCAGCCGCAAGGTCTACCAGCAGCACCTGGCCAGCTACCGCCACGAGGACAGCCTGCTCACCGTGGCGCCCTACGACGTGGCGCAGCTGGAGGCGGCGTTCGCCGACGCCGACCGCCACGGCTGGTTCATCGAGGCGATGTTCCTGGAGCCGGTGATGGGCGAAGGCGACCCCGGCCGCGCGGTGACGCCGGAGTTCTACGCCGCCGCGCGCCGCCTCACCGAGTCGCACGGCACGCTGCTGCTGGTCGACTCGATCCAGGCCGGCCTGCGCGCGCACGGCGTGCTGTCGATCGTGGACTACCCCGGTTTCGAGAAGCTGCCGCCGCCGGACATGGAGACCTTCTCCAAGGCGCTCAACGCCGGCCAGTACCCGCTGTCGGTGCTGGCGGTGGGCGAACGCGCCGCCGGCCTCTACCGCAAGGGCATCTACGGCAACACCATGACCGCCAACCCGCGCGCGCTGGACGTGGCGCTGGCCACGCTGGGCGAGCTCACCGACGAGGTGCGCGCCAACATCCGCGCGCGCGGCGAGGAGTTCGTCGCCAAGCTCAACGCGCTGAAGGACGAGCTGGGCGGGCTGATCACCAGGGTGCAGGGCACCGGCCTGCTGTTCTCCTGCGAGCTGTCGCCGGAGTTCAAGTGCTACGGCGCCGGCTCCACCGAGGAGTACATGCGCGAGCACGGCGTGGGCGTGATCCACGGCGGCGCCAACTCGCTGCGCTTCACGCCGCACTTCCGCATCACCGGCGCGGAGGTGGACCTGGTGGTCGCGCACGTGCGCAAGGCGCTGCTGGAAGGCCCGCGCAAGCGCGCCGCCGAGGCGGCCTGAAAGCCCGTCCGAAATCCTCCGAGAGAGCGCCTGGAGGGCCGGATGGATGAACCGCGGGCGGGCGAGGCAGCGCTCGGCCGTCGGCGGTCCCGCGCCGGATCGATCGCGGCGATCGCGGCCGAGGCCGCTCCCACGAGGCTGGCGAGGCCCCTGTGGGAGCGGCCTGCGGCCGCGATGCCTGCCGCGCCGCCGTGGACCGACGTCCACTCCGAAGCCGTCGCCATCCATGCCCCTCCCCGCAGCCTGCGTTCTTCCTCGGGCCCGCGCGCGAATGGTTCCCGGTGCCTTGGGCGCGCCTTTCTCGCGCGCATGGCCGCCGAACTGAACGCCGCGCCGCCGCAAGATATTGCGTCGCGCGCAAGCCCGCGGCCAGGGCATAGACTGCGCCACGCCGGCAGCCGCCGGTCTCACTAGGGAGGGTTGTCCATGTCTCTTCGTCTCCGCCTGATCGTGGCCGGCGCCGCGCTGGCCATCGCATCCACCGGCGCCATGGCCGCCGCGCAGTCCCCGTCCGCCGGCAAGGCGCTGACGCCCCAGCAGCAGCGCATGGCCGACTGCAACAAGCAGGCGACCGGCAAGAAGGGCGACGAGCGCAAGGCCTTCATGAGCAGTTGCCTGAAGGGCCAGACCGCCGCCGCGCCGGCCAAGCAGACCCAGCAGGAAAAGATGAAAAGCTGCAACGCCGACGCCAGCGCCAAGTCGCTCAAGGGCGACGCGCGCAAGAGCTTCATGAGCACCTGCCTGAAGGGCGGCGCCGCGGCCTCGCCGTAAGCCGCTCCCCGCGCCCGGATGCCGCGCGGGCGGGCGGCATCCGGGCACCTCCGCGCCGCATAGGCAGCGCCGCGGCCTGCCGCTAAGCTTTGGGCTCCCGGCGACGCGCCCGCGTCGCGGCCACCGGCAGAGCGCGCATGAAGATCGTCGAAGTCCGCCATCCGCTGATCCGCCACAAGCTCGGGCTGATGCGCCGCGCCGGCATCAGCACCAAGGAATTCCGCGAACTGGCCTCCGAGATCGCCTCGCTGCTCACCTACGAGGCGACCAAGGACCTGGAGACCACCGAGGCGCTGATCGACGGCTGGGCCGGCCCGGTCGAGGTGCAGCGGATCAAGGGCAAGAAGATCACCATCGTGCCGATCCTGCGCGCCGGCCTGGGCATGCTGCCCGGCGTGCTGGACATGATCCCCGCCGCCAAGGTCAGCGTGGTCGGCCTGCAGCGCGACGAGGAGACGCTCAGGCCGATCGCCTACTACGAGAAGCTCACCGGCCGCATGGACGAGCGCATCGCGCTGATCGTCGACCCCATGCTGGCCACCGCCGGCACCCTGGTCGCCACCGTGGACATGCTCAAGGCCGCCGGCTGCCGGCGCATCAAGGGGCTGTTCCTGGTCGCCGCGCCGGAGGGCCTGGCGCACGTGGAGGCCACCCACCCCGACGTGGAGATCTACACCGCCTCGATCGACCAGGGCCTCAACCAGCAGGGCTACATCCTGCCCGGCCTGGGCGACGCCGGCGACAAGATCTTCGGCACCAAGCAGCTCGCCCCCGAGTAGGGGGACCGGACCGGCGTCACGTTTTCACGGAGAGGGCGGGCCGGCCGGGCGCCGGCGCGGAGCGGCTTCGCAAAACTGTCGTGAATCCCTGCTAGGTTCGGCCCGTTTCGGCTTCGAAACCATCCAACGGGGAAAACGCACATGCTCGGAAAGCTCACGCGGCGCGGCCTCTGGCTCGCGCTGGCCGGCGTCGCATCGACCTTCGCGGCACAGGCCACGGACCTCACCCTCAACCAGTTCCGCGTGCGCGGACCGGCCGGCGGCAACGACGAGTTCGTCGAGCTGTTCAACGCCGGCGCCGCGCCGCTGGACCTGTCCGGCTACAAGCTCAACGCCTCCAACGCCAGCGGCACCACCGGCACCCGGCTGACCTTCCCGGCCGGCACCACGATCCGGCCCGGCTGCTTCCTGCTGCTGACCAACAGCGCCAGCGGCGGCTACTCCGGCAGCGTGGCGGGCGACCTCAAGTACTCCACCGGCATCACCGACGACGGCGGCCTCGCCCTGCTCGACGCCGGCGGCGCCATCGTCGACCAGGTCGGCCTGAGCAGCGGCTCGGCCTACAAGGCCGGCACGCCGCTGGCCTCGCTGGGCAGCACCAAAGCCGACCAGGGCTACGCGCGCCGCCAGAGCGCCGCCGGCGTGCCGCAGGACACCGGCGACAACAGCGCCGACTTCGTCAAGGTCGCGCCCACCGCGCCGCACAACAGCGCCAGCGCCTGCGTGGCGCAGGCGGCCGCGCTGTCGATCGCCGACAGCAGCGCCACGGTGCACGGCGCCGGCGACGTCGCCATGCCCTTCACCGTCACGCTGAACCAGCCGGCGCCGGACGGCGGCGTCACCGTGCACGTGGCCACCCGGGACGACACCGCCAAGGCCGGCACCGACTACGAGGCGGTGGACACCACGCTGAGCATCCCCGCCGGACAGGCCCAGGCGCAGTTCGACGTCACCGTGCACGGCCGCAGCACGCCCAGCGACGACAAGGACTTCCTGGTCCAGCTCAGCGACCCCAGCGGCGGCGTGGCGCTGGGCGACGGCAGCGCGGTCGGCGCGATCCTGTACGACATCCCGGTCGCCGCCGAGATCTGGCAGATCACCGGCCACGACGCCGTCTCGCCGCTGCTCGGCAAGTCCGTGCTCACCCACGGCAACGTGGTCACCGCGGTGGGCCCGCAGGGCTTCACCATGCAGACGCCGGACGCGCGCGCCGACGCCGACCCGCTCACCTCCAACGGCATCTACGTCTACACCGGCGGCGCGCCCGCCGTGGGCGTGGGCGACGTGGTGGACGTGGCCGCCAAGGTGGACGACTACTACAACCTGGCCGAGCTCAAGAACCCGACCGTCACCGTGACCGCGCACGGCGCGCGGCTGCCGAAGGCGATCGTGTTCGACGAGCACACGCCCTCGCCCGACCCGGACCGCCTCTCCTGCGGCGCCACCAACTTCCAGTGCTTCATGAGCATGCGCGTGAAGATCGAGCGCGGCATGATCAACACCGGCAACAAGCGCTTCAGCGACGAGCCCTACGCCGAGGTCAGCATCACCGCCAACGGCAAGCGCTCGCTGCGCCTGCCGGGCGTGGAGTTCGGCGTGCCGGTGCCCGACGGCGTGAGCCTGCCCAACTGGAGCGGCAACCCCGAGGTGTTCAAGATGAACACCGCCGACTTCGGCGCGGTGCCGGCCAACACGCCGTTCAACGCCGGCACCACGTTCGGCGCGGAGGGCGTGATCTCCTACGACTTCGGCGCCTACACCTTCATCCCCACCTCGTTCAAGGTGAAGCAGGCCGCGTCGATCCCGCGCGCGGTCGCGCCGGTGCCGCCGCTGGCGCTGCGCATCGGCGCCTTCAACGTGGAGCGCTTCTGCGACAGCACCTTCGACACCACCTACACCTGCAGCGGCGACAGCAAGGAGCCCACGCCGGACCAGGTGGCGCTCAAGACCCGGCGCCTGTCCAGCTACATCGGCAGCGTGCTCGGGCTGCCCGACGTGGTCTCGCTGGAGGAGGTGGAGACGCTCGGACTGCTGCAGGGCCTGGCCAAGCAGCTCGGCGACGACTACCCGGTGAAGTACGACGCCTACCTGGTGCCCGGACACGACCCCAGCGGCATCAACGTGGGCTTCCTGGTGCGCCACGACCGCGTGCGCGTGCTCTCCGTGCAGCAGCTCGCCGCCGACGAGACCTGGGACGACGACGGCCAGACCGAGTACATCCACGACCATCCGCCGCTGCTGCTCACCGCGCAGGCCGGGCTGCTGCGCTTCCGGGTGATCGCGGTGCACGGCAAGGCGCGGCAGAACGTGGACGACGACACCGCCGCCGCGGTGCGCGACCGCCAGAAGCGCTTCCTGCAGGCCAAGTCGATCGCCACCCAGGTGCAGGCACTGCAGCGCGCCGAGCCGCTGACCCCGCTGCTGGTGGTGGGCGACTTCAACGCCTACCAGTTCAGCGACGGCTGGGCCGACGTGGTGGGCCTGATCTCCGGCCGCTACAGGGACAGCGAGAACCAGCTCAAGCTGGGCGGCCCCAACATCGTCCGGCCGGCGCTGTGGGACGCGGTGGAATCGGTGCCGGAGAACGACCGCTACTCGTACCTCTACACCGAGAACTTCGGCGAGATCCAGGGCTACACCAAGGCCGGCAGCGGCAACCCCGGCCGCACGGTGCCGACCGTGCAGGTGCTCGACCACGCGCTGCTCAACCTGCCCGCGCGGGCGCTGTTCCTGCGCATGCAGTACGGCCGCGCCGACCTCGACGCGCCGGTGCAGACCGAGGACGACGCGGCCAACGCGCCGGACTGGACCCGCGCGGTCGGCGTGTCCGACCACGACGGCTTCGTGGTGGACCTGGTCGATCCGCTGATCCCGCCGCTGCGGCGCTGAGCGGCGAGGCCGACCCTCCCGCCGCGAGGCGGGAGGGTTGTCGATGCCGGATCGCGGCCGGAGGCCGCTCCCACGGGGCTGCGGCGAGCCTGTGGGAGCGGCCTCCGGCCGCGATCAATCCGAAGGGGCCATCGGCCCTCAGCCGCGAAAGCGGTCCGTCGCCAGCACCAGCTCGTGCGTGATGCCCGGCTCGAACGCCGAATGCCCGGCATCCTGCACGATGCGCAGCTCGGCCTCCGGCCAGGCACGGTGCAGGTCCCATGCGCTGCGCAGCGGGCACACCACGTCGTAGCGGCCCTGCACGATCACCGCCGGGATGCGGCGGATGCGCTCCACGTTGCGCAGCAGCTGGTCGTCGTGCTCGAAGAAGCCGCCGTGCACGAAGTAGTGGCACTCGATGCGCGCGAAGGCCAGCGCGAACTCGTCCTCGCCGCTGCTGGCGATGTAGTTCGCGTCCTGCCACAGGTAGCTGGTGGCGCCCTCCCACACCGACCAGGCACGCGCGGCGGCCAGCCGCACCTGCGGGTCGGGGCTGGTCAGGCGGCGGTGGTAGGCGCTCATCAGGTCGCCGCGCTCGGCCTCCGGGATCGCCGCCAGGTAGGCCTCCCAGGCGTCCGGGTACAGCGCGTCGCAGCCCTTCTGGTAGAACCACTCCAGTTCCCAGCGGCGCAGCATGAAGATGCCGCGCAGCACCAGCTCGGTGACCTTGTCCGGGTGCGTCTGCGCATAGGCCAGCGCCAGCGTGGAGCCCCAGGAGCCGCCGAACACCTGCCAGCGCCCGATGCCCAGGTGCTCGCGCAGGCGCTCGATGTCGGCGACCAGGTGCCAGGTGGTGTTGTCCGTCAGCTCGGCGTGCGGCGTGGACCGGCCGCAACCGCGCTGGTCGAACAGCACGATGCGGTAGGCCGCCGGGTCGAAGAAGCGCCGGCACTTCGGGTTGGTGCCGCCGCCGGGCCCGCCGTGCAGGAACACCACCGGCTTGCCGTCGGGGTTGCCGCACTGCTCGTAGTACAGCGTGTGCAGCTCGGAGACCTTGAGGAAGCCGCTGTCGTACGGCTCGATCTCGGGATACAGCGTGCGGCGCTCCTGCGACATGGAAACCCTCTCGGTCAGCCGGTGAAGGCCGCCAAGGCTAGAGCTTTTTCGGCCCGGGCGCATGCCGGCCGGCATGCCGGCGGCGCGCGGCGCGCAGAACGTCCCGCCGGGCGGTCCCGCAGGGACGAACGCGGCGGGTCGTCCGCCGGGCGCTTCGTGCGAAGCGCGCGCTCTGCTTCGATCGCTGCGCACGGCCCATCCGCGCCGTCATTCCGGCATGGTGCCTGCCCCGGACCTGATCCGGGGCCGTAATCCAGTGGCCGCGAGGCTCGAACGGGCCGTGTCGCTACTGGCTCCCGGCCTGCGCCGGGATGACGGCGGGCCCCGCGGCGGAACGGCGAGCGGAGCCTGGCCCGCACCGGGAAGCGCCGCTCACTTCGGCGCGCGCAACGCCGAGCCGCGCAGGGCCGCCTCGTGCGAGTCCTCGTCGGACTCGGCCAGGCCCTCGCTTTCCAGCAGCCGCTGCGCCGGCGTGTGCCGCGCGCGCAGGTGCGGGTGCGCCGGGTCGGCGTCGTCGGAAATCTGGTTCGGGTCCGTCGCGTTCGTCGTGCTCATGCTTCCGTCCGTCGATGCGCGGCAAGCGCTAGAACAGCTTGCCCGGGTTGAGGATGCCGTTGGGGTCGAACACCTGGCGCACGCCGCGCATCAGCGCGATCTCCGCCGCGCTGCGCGTGCCCTCCAGGTAGGGCTTCTTGACCAGGCCGATGCCGTGCTCGGCCGAGATGCTGCCGCCGTGTTCCCTGAGCGTCGCCGCCAGCAGCCTGGTGACGTGCTCGCACTGCGCGATGAAGTCGGCGTCGGCCAGCGCCTCGGGCTTGAGCACGTTGATGTGCAGGTTGCCGTCGCCGATGTGCCCGAACCACACCACCTCGAACTGCGGGTACTCGCGCGCGAGCAGCGCCTGCATGGCGTGCAGGAACGCCGGCACCGCGCCGATGCGCACCGACACGTCGTTCTTGTAGGGCCGGTGCGGCGCCAGGCTCTCGGTGATGCCCTCGCGCAGCCGCCACAGCGCGGCGGCCTGCGCCTCGCTCTGCGCGATCGCGCCGTCGGCGATCCAGCCCCGGTTCACGCCCTCCTCGAAGGCCTCCAGCGCCGCCTGCTGCGCGGCCTCGCCGGCGGCGTCGAACTCGGCGACCACGTAGTAGGGATGCTCGCCCTCCAGCGCGCGCTGCGCGCCGTGCGCCAGCACGTGCCTGAGCGCCGCGTCGGTGAAGAACTCGAAGGCCTGCAGCGCCAGCCGCGCGCGGAACAGCGCGAACACGCGCATCAGCGCGTCCATGTCCGGCAGCGCCAGCAGCATCACCTGCGAGGGCGGCGGCGGCTCGGCGAGCTTCAGCAGCGCCTCCACCACCACGCCCAGCGTGCCCTCCGAGCCGATCATCAGCTGGCGCAGGTCGTAGCCGCTGGAGTTCTTCACCAGGCCGCGGTTGAGTTCCAGCACCTCGCCGTTGCCGGCCACCACGGTGAGTCCGGCGATCCACTCGCGGGTGTTGCCGTAGCGGATCACCCGGATGCCGCCGGCATTGGTGGCGATGTTGCCGCCGATCGAGCAGGAGCCGCGCGCGGCGAAGTCCACCGGGTAGACCAGCCCGTGCGCCCTCGCCGCCTCCTGCACCGCCTGCAGCGGCATGCCGGCCTGCACGCGCAGGGTGCGGTCCACCGGGTCGAAGCCGAGCGCGCGGTTCATCCGCTCCAGGCTCAGCACCAGCTCGCCGTGCGCCGCCACCGCGCCGCCGGACAGGCCGGTGCGGCCGCCGGAGGGCACCACGGCGACGCGATGCTCGTTCGCCCAGCGCACGATGCCCTGCACCTCGTCCAGGTTCCCCGGCAGCGCGACGGCCAGCGGCGCCGGCGGCCAGCGGCGGGTCCAGTCGCGGCCGTAGTGCTCCAGGTCGGCCGGGTCGGTGAGCAGGCGCAGGTCCGGCAGCCGGGCGGCGAGTGCGGCGAGGCGGGGATCGGTCATTCGGCGTCTCCAAGACGATCCGGCCAGACTGCCAGCCCGGCGCGCGCCGGTCCAGTGCTGCAGCGCCGCAAATCTGGCATAGTCGCCGGACCATCCACCGACCGATGCCATCGCCGATGAAGACCTCGTTCCCCCGCCAGGACATCCGCGTGCTGCTGCTGGAAGGCGTCAGCCGGAGCGCCGTGGAGACCTTCCAGCGCGCCGGCTACAGCCAGATCGAGTTGCACGCCAAGTCGCTGCCGGAGGACGAGCTGAAGGCGCGCATCGCCGAGGCGCACATCGTCGGCATCCGCTCGCGCAGCCACCTCACCGCCGAGGTGCTGGAGCACGCGCGGCGCCTGATCGCGGTGGGCTGCTTCTGCATCGGCACCAACCAGGTGGACCTGGAGGCCGCGCGCCGGCTCGGCGTGCCGGTGTTCAACGCGCCCTACTCCAACACGCGCAGCGTGGCCGAGCTGGTGATCGCCGAGGCGATCATGCTGCTGCGCGGCATCCCGCAGAAGAACGCGCTGTGCCACCGCGGCGGCTGGACCAAGTCGGCCGCCGGCAGCTACGAGGCGCGCGGCAAGACGCTGGGCGTGGTCGGCTACGGCCACATCGGCACCCAGGTCGGCGTGCTGGCCGAGAGCCTGGGCATGCACGTGATCTTCCACGACGTCGAGTCCAAGCTCGCGCTGGGCAACGCGCGCGCCGCGGCCAGCCTGCAGGACCTGCTCGAGCGCGCCGACGTGGTGACCCTGCACGTGCCCGAGACGCCGGCGACCAAGCTGATGATCGGCGCCGCCGAGCTGGCCGCGATGCGCCCGGGCGCGCTGCTGATCAATGCCTCGCGCGGCACCGTGGTGGACATCGGCGCGCTGGCCGACGCGCTGCGCCGCGGCCACCTCGCCGGCGCGGCGGTGGACGTGTTCCCGGTGGAGCCCAAGGGCAACGACGACCCGTTCGTCTCGCCGCTGGTCGGCATGGACAACGTGATCCTCACCCCGCACATCGGCGGCAGCACGCTGGAGGCGCAGGACAACATCGGCATCGAGGTGGCGAGCAAGCTGCTGCGCTACAGCGACAACGGCTCCACCCTGTCGGCGGTGAACTTCCCCGAGGTGTCGCTGCCCGAGCACCCGCGCAGCCGCCGCCTGCTGCACATCCACCGCAACGTGCCGGGCGTGCTCTCGCGCATCAACGAGCTGTTCTCCGCCGGCAACATCAACATCGACGCGCAGTTCCTGCAGACCGACACCGAGGTGGGCTACGTGGTGATCGACGTCGCCGCCGACGAGGCGCAGGCCGCCGCGCTGAAGGACAAGCTGGCCGCGATCCCGGGGACGCTGCGCACGCGCGTGCTGTATTGAGCGCGGCCGAGTTCCCCTTGCCGGGCAGGCCCTGTGGCCTGCCCGGCAGTAGTCCCCTCCTCCAGACGCGGACGAGCCATTCGCATGCCCGTTGAGCGTCGCCAGGCGCGACGAGCTGCCCATCCACGCCGATGGGGTAAAAAAACGGCCGCCATTCCGATGGCGGCCGAGCTACAGGGGAGATTCCGTGCGCGTCGCCGCCAGGAGCGGGCGGCGCGCTTGTTCTTGTTATCCCTCAGAGCGAGAGGTCGTAGCGCACGCCGAACTGCACGTAGCGCGGCCTCTGGAAGGCGATCGGGCGCTGGTAGTCCACGCTCTTGACCGGATGGCCGTCCGCGTCCACGGAGCCGGTCTCGCCCACCTCGATGATGCCGACCTCCTCCTGCTTGCCGATCACGTTGTAGACGTTCATGGTGAAGGCGAGCGGCTGCGAGGTGCCCGCCCAGAGCGGGCGGTACTCGGTATTGAGGTTGAGCTGGTAGGTCCACGGCAGGCGTCCCTTCGAGCCGCGCGGGCTGGGCTTGAAGTCGCACTCGAAGTACGACGCGCCGTACTGGATCGCATCCACCGGGTCCAGGCCGATGCAGTTCTTCGGCCGGCCGGAGGCCACCGACAGGTTGGCGCCGAACATCCACTCGGGCGTGGCCTGGAAGTAGCCGTAGGCCTTCAGCTGGTGCGTGCGGTCGTTGGGCAGCGGACCGTTGGCGAACTGCATGATCTCCGGCGCATCCCAGTCCTGGGTCACCGACGGGTCGAGCTGGCCGATGTCGGACTTCAGCTGGCCCTCCGAGTTGCCGTAGCTGCGCGAGAAGGTGTAGTCCACGCGGCCATACCACTTGTCGCTGAACTGGTGCTCCAGGTACAGGTCCAGCGCGTAGTACTTGCGCTTCAGGTCGGGGAAGCCGATCCCGGCCGGCGAGGTGAAGTCCTCCTTGGTCAGCTTGAACGGCACCAGATGGCCCTGGCCGTCGATGTCGACCATGAAGGTGTTGTTCTCGCCCGGGTTGAACAGGTAGCAGCCCGGAATGCTGGCGTTGCTGATGTCGATGCCGTTGCGCGCGGCGTACTTCTCGAACGGACGCGAGTCGCAGAAGTCGTCGATCGAGCTGAGCAGCTTGCGGTAGGTCAGCTTGGCGCCGAAGGTCCAGTCCGTGGAGAGCTGCTTGTCGAAGCCGAGGATGTACTCGTCCTGGTAGTAGGCCTTGAGGTTCTTGGCCGCCACGGTCTTGGGATCAGGCGTGGTGCCGTCCTCGCCGTTGAGGTAGATGCGGCTGCCCAGCGGCTGCAGGTTCATCGGCTCGCCGTTGGGGGCCACGCCGTCGTACAGGTAGTACTCGCTGTAGTAGGTGGAGGCCGAAGCACCGCGGATCGCCACGTTGGACGGGATCGCCAGATGGTAGCGGCCCGCGTTGGCGTAGATCTTGAACGAGGAGTCGCCGAACACGTCCCAGGTCAGGCCCAGGCGCGGGGCGAGCTGGTGGCGCTGCTTGACGTAGGTCTGGCCGTCGCCGTTCAAGTTCTTGAACTGCTCGTTGCGCAGGCCGAGGTAGGCCATCCAGCGGTCGGTGACCTGCCACTTGTCCTCGATGAACTGCGCCTCCTGCTCGGTCTTCACGTTGGCGCCGGTCTGGAACAGGCGCTTCTCCACGAAGTACTGCGTGCCGGGCGGCGGCTGGATGTCCGGCCGGCCGGGCACCGTACCCGCGTTGCGGTAGACCCAGCGGTAGCCGCCCTCGTACTGCTGGCCGCTGAAGGATTCCAGCGTCTGGTTGTCCACGCCGGCGCGCAGGTCGTGCGAGCCGATCTGGTATTCGACGTCGAAGCGCCAGCCATGGGTCTTGTCCTCGGCACCGGGGCCGAGCACGGTGCCGTTGACCAGTCCGCAGCCGACGATGGTGTTGGGCGCGTTCGAGCGGCTGTCGGTGATCCACGGGCAGTTGGGGGAGCCGGCATAGCCCAGGTCGCGCACGTGTTCGGTCTTGCTCTGGCCGTACAGCGCGTTGATGGTGAGCGAGTCGGTCAGATAGCCGGTGTACTTGCCGATGTAGACGTCACCACCGGGCGCGGAACCCGGACCGGCATCGAAGTTCTTCAGCTTGTCCGTGCCCAGGTACTGGGTGGCCTGCAGCGTCTGGTAGTCGTAGCCGTAGATGCTGCGCTCGGTATTGGTCTTGTCGGACAGGCCGGTGAACTCGAGGATGTTGTTGTCGGTGATGTTCCAGTCCACCTTGGCCAGCCATTTGGTGGCCTTGGACACCTGGCTGGCGTCCTGCGGTGCCTGGATCGTGCCGACGGTATGCCCGGTGGTCCGGGTGAAGTCGCCGGCGCCGTAGAAGAACAGCTTGTCCTTGATCAGCGGGCCGCTCACGTAGCCGGTGTACTGCATCGACGAGGTCTTGTTGTTGGCCCGGTACTGGTAGAGCTGGCCGTTCTTGCGGTAGATGCTGCGCGGCGAGTCGGCGAAGTATTGCGGCGTGATGTACATCCCCACCCCCGCCTTCCACTCGTTGCCGCCGCGCTTGGTGACGATGTTGATCACGCCGCCGGTGGAACGCCCGTACTCGGCGCCGTAGCCACCGAAGAAGATCTGCTGCTGGTCGATGGCGTCGAACGGCAGGCTGGTGAAGCCCAAGCCGGTCAGCGCGTTGGTGACCGCGTAGCCGTTGATGTAGTACTGGTTCTCCGAGGCCGAGGCGCCGCCGAAGGAGGCCACGTTGCCATAGCGGCTGTCGCCGGCGATCACGCCCGGCGCCAGCAGTGCGGCCGCCGTGACATCGCGGGCCACCGGCAGCTTCTGCAACTGTTCGGCGGTGAGCACCGTGCGCGAGTCCACCGACGAGACGTCGATGGCCGGCAGGGCGTTGCCGGTGACCGTGATGCCCTCCAGCGTCTTGGCGCCGGCGTTGGATGCCGCGCCTTCCTCGAAGGAGACGTCCACGCCGCTGCCCAGGGTGACCTGCACGTTGTCGCGGCTTTCCGCAACCTGCCCGTTGCGCTCCACGCTGACGCGATAGCGGCCTACCGGCAGCGAGGCCGCGCGGTAGCGTCCCTGGCTGTCGACGCCAAGGTCGCGCGTGAGGCCGGTATCGAGATTCTGGATGCGCACGGTGGCGCCTTCCGGATTCGCCAGGTGGCCGAAGATGACGCCGGAGGCATTGGACTGCGCCAAGGCGGCGCCAGCGGCGATGCTCAGCCCCAGTGCGACGGCAAGCCGGGAAAGCTCCGGCCAGCCCGAACGATGAAAAAGACGGTTGCGCATGGTTTCTCCCCGTGAAAAACAGCCATGGAAGCGGCAGCAAACGGCTGCCGCACACGCCAAGCTGCATCCCTCGAAGAGCGCACCTGAACCGGCCAGGCACCTTCCTGACGCCCCCCCCCGTAGCCTTTGCGCAAAGTCGTTCACGGAACGCGCTCTTCGCTTGGCCGGGCCGAAACTCCCACAGCGTGCAACTTCATGTCAACGATTTCTTTCGATTTGCGTAACACCAGATCCGCAATTTCTGATCGGTGTCGCACAAATCCACCCTCGCCCAGCCGCGGTCAGCCCGCGACTGGAACGTCTCGAAAGGTTCCGAGGGATGAGGAGCAAGAAAATGCCACCTGCGAAGACGCAGGAAGGCGGCCTCATGGCGAGGCCCGATCGAATATTCCGGAACTGGTCGGGGTGGCGGGATTCGAACCCACGACCCCCTGCCCCCCAGGCAGATGCGCTACCAGGCTGCGCTACACCCCGACGACCGGAATGGAAAAGTCTAGCAGCTTCGCGGCGGGCTGCGAAGCGGTCAGCGGCGCAGCAGGCTCAGCACTTCCTCCAGCTCCATGCGCACCTGGCGCACGATCTGGTGCGAAAGGCTCGATTCCATGCGCGCCTGCGGGCCTTCCAGCCGCGCGCGCGCGCCGGTGATGGTGAAACCCTCGTCGTACAGCAGGCCGCGGATCTGGCGGATCATCAGCACGTCGTGGCGCTGGTAGTAGCGGCGGTTGCCGCGCCGCTTCACCGGGTTGAGCGCCGGGAACTCCTGCTCCCAGTAGCGCAGCACGTGCGGCTTCACCCCGCACAGCTCGCTCACCTCGCCGATGGTGAAGTAGCGCTTGGCCGGGATGGGGGGCAGCTCGGTGTTATTCCCTTGGTCCAGCATAGCCCTCGACTCGCACCTTGAGTTTCTGTCCCGGCCGGAACGTCACCACCCGCCGCGCGGAGATCGGGATCTCCTCGCCGGTCTTGGGGTTGCGCCCGGGACGCTGGTTCTTCATGCGCAGGTCGAAGTTGCCGAAGCCGGACAGCTTCACCTGCTCGCCGCGCTCCAGCGCCTCGCGGACCACCTCGAAATAGGCGTCCACGAATTCCTTCGCCTCGCGCTTGTTGAGGCCCACTTCGAGGAAAAGGCGCTCGGCCATCTCCGCCTTGGTCAGCGCCATCTCAACCTCGCAACCTTGCCTTGCATGCCGTCTCCAACGCCGTGACCGCCTCGCGCACACAACGGTCCGCGTCGTCGTCGGTAAGCGTGCGTGAAGCGTCCTGCAAAATCAAGCCCATAGCGAGACTCTTGCGTCCGGATTCGATCCCCTTGCCGCTGTAGCGGTCGAACAGCCGCAATTCGCACAGCACGCCGCCGAGCTTGCCCCGCACCACCTGCTCGATCTGTGACCAGCTCACCTCTTCCGGAAGCTCCACCGCGATGTCGCGGCGCACCAGCGGGAAGCGCGGCACCGGCTGCGCCCGGGGCAGGCGGCGGGCCAGCAGCGGTTCCAGCGCCAGCTCCAGCACGTGCACGTCCGGGCCCAGGTCCAGCGCCCTGGCCAGCTGCGGATGCAGCGCGCCGAGGTAGCCCGCCGTCACGCCGTCGCGCGCCACCCGGGCGCCGCGCCCGGGGTGCAGCCAGGGCGGCAGGCCGTCGGCATGCACCGACCAGCGCCCCGGCTCGCCGCCCCAGGCGATCAGCGCGTCCAGCTCGCCCTTGAGGTCGTAGAAGTCCAGCGGGCGCGCGGCCTCGCCCCACTGCTCGGCGCGCGCCGCGCCGCAGGCGGCGATCGCCAGGCTGGGCGTCTCCACCGGCGGGTCGCCCGCGCCGAACACCCGGGCCACCTCGAACAGCCGCACCCGCTCCTGCTGGCGCGCGCGGTTGTGCCGCAGCGCCTCCACCAGGCCCGGCAGCAGCGAGGGGCGCATCACCGCCAGGTCCGCCGAGAGCGGGTTGGCCAGCGGCACCAGGCCACCGGCGAAACCCCAGCGCGCCAGCAGTTCCTCCGGCACGAAGGAAAGGTTGACCGCCTCGTAGTAGCCGCGGGCCGCCAATTGCTCGCGCAGGGCCAGCTCGCCGATGCGCGCCTCCGGCTCGACGGCGAGCCTCAGCGCGCCGGCCGGCGTGTGGGTGGGGATGTTGTCGTAGCCGTGGATGCGCGCGACCTCCTCGATCAGGTCCTCCTCGCGCTCGATGTCGAAGCGCCGGCTGGGCGCGGTGATGCGCCAGCCCTCGCCCGTCGCCTCCACGTGCATGCCCAGCGCGGTGAAGATGCGCACCACCTCGGCATCCGGCACCGCCACGCCCAGCACGCGCGCCAGGCGCGCGCGGCGCAGCGCGACCGGCTGCGGCACGGGCAGGTCCTGCGCGCGCTCGGCGGCCAGCACCGGGCCGGCCCGGCCGCCGGCGATCGCCAGCAGCAGCTCGGTCGCCCGCTCCAGCGCGCGCCGCGGCAGCTCGGGATCGACGCCGCGCTCGAAGCGGTGCGAGGCGTCGGTGTGCAGGCCGAGCCTGCGCGCGCGGCCCATGATCGCCGCCGGCGCGAAGTGCGCCGCCTCCAGGAACACGTCGCGGGTGGCGTCGGTGACGCGCGAGTCGTGGCCGCCCATCACGCCGGCCACCGCCAGCGCCTTGCGCTCGTCGGCGATCACCACGAAGCCCTCGTCGAGCTTCGCCTCGCTGCCGTCGAGCAGCTTCAGCGCCTCGCCGGCGCGGGCATGACGCACCACCACGTCGCCCTCCAGCGCGCCGTTGTCGAAGGCGTGCAGCGGCTGGCCCAGCTCCAGCATCACGTAGTTGGTGATGTCGACCACCGCGCCGATGGGCCGCAGGCCCGCGCGGCGCAGGCGCTCGGCCAGCCACAGCGGCGTGCGCGCGGCCGGGTCGATGCCCTCGACGACGCGGCCGAGGTAGCGCGGCGCGTCGGCCCCGGCCTCGAGGCGGATGCCGCGGCGCGCCCCGGACGCCACCGGCGCGGGCGCCTGCCCGCCCGCCTTCACGTGGCTGCCGAACAGCGCCGCCACGTCGTGCGCCAGGCCGAGCAGGCCCAGGCAGTCGGGACGGTTGGGGGTGAGCTTGAGCTCGATGCTGGCGTCGGGCAGGCCCAGGTAGTCGGCCAGCGGCGCGCCCACCGGCGCGTCGGCCGGCAGTTCCAGCAGGCCGGAGGCGTCGGCGTCGATGCCCAGCTCCTTGGCCGAGCAGAGCATGCCCAAGGATTCCACCCCGCGCAGCTTCGCCGCCTTGATCGAGACGCCGCCCGGCAGCGTGGCGCCGACCGTCGCCAGCGGCGCCTTCAGGCCGACGCGCGCGTTCGGCGCGCCGCACACGATCTGCAGCGGCGCGCTCTGCCCCGCGTCCACCTTGCACACCTTGAGGCGGTCGGCCTCGGGGTGCTTCTCGGCGGCGACGATCTCGGCCACCACCACGCCGGCCAGGCCCTCGCCCAACGCGGTCAGCTCTTCCACTTCCAGCCCCGCCATGGTCAGCGCGTGGGCCAGTTGCGCGCGGTCGGCCTGGATCTCGACCAGTTCGCGCAGCCAGTTTTCGGAGAATTTCATGTTCGGCTCACTTGGATTGATGCGAGGGGCGAGGGACGAGTAGCGAGGGCGCGACGACCGATTGCCACGACGTTCGGGCCTGCACCCTCGCTACTCGTCCCTCGCCCCTTTCCACTCACGCAAACTGCCCGAGGAACCGCAGGTCGTTCTCGAAGAACGCGCGCAGGTCGGCCACGCCGTAGCGCAGCATGGCGAAGCGCTCCACGCCGAGGCCGAAGGCGAAGCCGGTGTAGCGCTCCGGGTCGATGCCGCAGTTCTTCAGCACGTTCGGATGCACCATGCCGCAGCCGAGCACCTCCAGCCAGCGCGACTGGCCGTCGCCGGCCTCCCAGCGGATGTCCACCTCGGCCGAGGGCTCGGTGAAGGGGAAGTAGCTGGGGCGGAAGCGCATCTCGAAGTCGCGCTCGAAGAACGCGCGCACGAACTCGGCCAGCGTGCCCTTGAGGTCGGCGAAGCTGGAGGTCTCGTCCACCAGCAGGCCCTCGATCTGGTGGAACATCGGCGAGTGGGTCTGGTCCGAGTCGCTGCGGTAGACCTTGCCCGGCGCGATGATGCGGATCGGCGGCTGGCGGCCGGCCATCGCGCGGATCTGCACCGGCGAGGTGTGCGTGCGCAGCAGGCGCCCGTCGCCGAAGTAGAAGGTGTCGTGCATGGCGCGCGCCGGGTGGTGCGGCGGGAAGTTCAGCGCCTCGAAGTTGTGCCAGTCGTCCTCGATCTCCGGGCCGTCGGCGCGCTGGTAGCCCAGCCGCGCGAAGATCGCCGCGATGCGCTCCAGCGCGCGGGTGACCGGGTGGATGCCGCCGCGCCCGCCGTCGCGGCCGGGCAGCGTCACGTCGAGCCGCTCGGAGGCCAGCCGGCGGTCCAGCTCGGCCTGCTCCAGCGCCGCCTTGCGCACGGCCAGGGCGTCGGCGAGCCGCTCCTTGACGCGGTTCACCTCGGCGCCGCGCGCCCTGCGCTCCTCCGGCGCCAGCGTGCCGAGCGCCTTCAGCGCGGCGGTGACGACGCCGCTCTTGCCCAGCAGGCCCACGCGCAGCGCGTCGAGCGCTTCCAGCGTGTCGGCCTTCTCGATGTCCGCCAGCGCCTGGCTTGCGCGGCTGTCCAGATCGTCCATCGGTGCGATTCCCGCCTTGGCTTCCAGCTCCCCCTCCCCTCCGGGGAGAGGGTCGGGGTGAGGAGCCGCTCTTGCGTTGCTGCCGCAATCGAAGTGGCTTTTGATGAAGTCCAAGGCAAGCCCTGGCCCCTCACCTCAATCCTCTCCCCGAAGGGGAGAGGAAGCGAACGCGAAAAGCGACGTCATTAAACAAAAACGGGGAGAAGGCGTCGGCCTTCTCCCCGCACTTAATTTGTGCCTTCATCCATGAAGGCGCAAGCACCTTGGCTTGCACACAAATTACGCCGCCAGGCTGGCCTTCGCCTTCTCCGCGATCGCGCCGAACGCCTTGATGTCGTGCACGGCGATGTCCGCCAGCACCTTGCGGTCGACCACGATGCCGGCCTTGTTCAGGCCGTTGATGAGGCGGCTGTAGGACAGGCCGAACTGGCGCGCCGCGGCGTTGATGCGCACGATCCACAGGGCGCGGAACTGGCGCTTCTTCTGCTTGCGGCCGATGTAGGCGTACTGGCCGGCCTTGATGACGGCCTGGTTGGCGGCGCGGAAAATCTTGCGGCGGGCGTTGTAGTAGCCCTTCGCGCGGCCGATGATCTTCTTGTGACGACGACGGGCGGTAACGCCACGCTTCACACGAGCCATGGTGGTCTCCTCCTCGCCTTACAGGTACGGCAGCATGCGCGCCACACCCTTGGTGTCGCACGCCTTGACGTGGTTGGGAGCGCGCAGGCCGCGCTTACGCTTGGTCGACTTCTTGGTCAGGATGTGCGACTTGAAGGCGTGACCGGCCTTGAACTTGCCGGAAGCGGTCTTGCGAAAACGCTTCGCCGCCGCCCGGTTGGTCTTGATCTTGGGCATGGGAATGCTCCGTATTCGGTTTCCGACTGATCCGGCGGCGGCCGCGGGCCGCGCTTTCCATCCTGCCGCGATCGGTTCACGACCCTTCCTGGCGGGCCGAACCGGCGATTATAGGGAGGAGTGCGGGGTTTTGCCAGCCTTGGGCGAGGCGGGGCAGGCAGGGCCGCCCGTGGCAACGGGCTGGAGGCGGTAGGTGCCGGGTGAGCTCCGCCCCCATTTCCCGCGGGACGCACTCCCTCCCGGCAAGACGGGTTGGACAGGGGGCCCGCGGCTTTCAGGCACGGCCGACAGCCTCGGGAAAGGCGCTGGGTGACCAGCCCTTCGGCTGTTGAAAAGCGCCTTCTGCTTTCGCGGGAAAGACGGGGGCCTGATTGAGGCTTTTCGCGGGGGTGGCCCCCTCACCCCGGCCCTCTCCCTGGAGGGGAGAGGGAGCAACAGCTGGCGGCGGGACGGCCAAGGCAAGAAAAAGCGGCCCGGGGCCGCTCTTTCCGAAAGCTACTTCTTCTTGGGGCCGATCATCATCACCATCTGGCGCCCTTCCAGGCGCGGGAAGGACTCGACCACGCCGTTCTCGCCGACGTCCTCCTGGATCTTCTTGGCCAGGTTCTGGCCCAGGTCCTGGTGGGACATCTCGCGGCCGCGGAAGCGGATGGTGACCTTGACCTTGTCGCCCTCCTCCAGGAAGCGGAGCATGTTGCGCAGCTTGATCTGGTAGTCGCCCACGTCCGTGACCGGACGGAACTTCACTTCCTTGATCTCGATCTGCTTCTGCTTGCGCTTGGCGGCCTGGGCCTTCTTCTGGGCTTCGAACTTGAACTTGCCGTAGTCCATGATGCGGCAGACCGGCGGGTCGCCGTTCGGCTGGATCTCGACCAGGTCGAGCCCGAATTCCTCGGCCGCGCGCAGTGCCTCGTCGCGACTGAGAATGCCGAGCTGCTCCGAATCCGGCCCGATCACGCGCACGCGCGGGACGCGGATTTCATGGTTGCGGCGATTGCCCTTGGTGTCGGTGGTGGCGATACCACTATCCTCCAGAAGTGTTGCTTGATATGGCCGGCCCGCTCAGCGGCGGGTCTCGGCCTCCAGGCGCCCGATGAAGTCGGCCAGCGGCATGCTGCCCAGGTCTTCACCCGAACGTGTACGCACGGAAACGGCCCCCGCCTCCTTCTCGCGATCACCGACGACCAGCAGGTAGGGCACTTTCTGCAACGTATGTTCGCGGATTTTATAGCCGACCTTCTCGTTGCGCAAATCGGCCTGCACGCGGAAGCCTTTGTCGACAAGGGCTTGCGCGACCTGGCGGACATAATCGGCCTGCGCGTCGGTGATCGAGAACACCGCCGCCTGCACCGGCGCCAGCCAGGCCGGCAGCAGGCCGGCATGGTGCTCGATCAGGATGCCGATGAAGCGCTCCATCGAGCCCACGATGGCCCGGTGCAGCATCACCGGGTGGCGGCGCTGGCTGTGCTCGTCCACGTACTCGGCGCCCAGCCGCTCGGGCATCATGAAGTCCACCTGCATGGTGCCGACCTGCCAGGCGCGGCCGATCGAGTCCTTCATGTGGTACTCGATCTTGGGGCCGTAGAAGGCGCCCTCGCCCGGCAGCTCCTCCCACGCGACGCCGGCCGAGCGCAGCGCGGCGCGCAGCGCCTCCTCGGCCTTGTCCCACACCTCGTCCGAGCCGATGCGCTTGTCCGGGCGCAGCGCGATCTTCAGCGCGATGTCGTCGAAGCCGAAGTCGGCGTAGACCTGCATCGCCTGCCGGTGGAAGGCGGTGACCTCCGGCTCGATCTGCTCGGGCGTGCAGAACACGTGGCCGTCGTCCTGGGTGAACGCGCGCACGCGCATGATGCCGTGCAGCGCGCCGGACGGCTCGTTGCGGTGGCAGCCGCCGAACTCGCCGTAGCGGATCGGCAGGTCGCGGTAGCTGTGCAGGCCGGCGTTGAAGATCTGCACGTGGCCGGGGCAGTTCATCGGCTTGAGCGCGTAGGTGCGCTTCTCCGACTCGGTGAAGAACATGTTCTCGGCGTAGTTGTCCCAGTGGCCGGACTTCTTCCACAGCGAGACGTCGAGCACCTGCGGGCAGCGCACCTCCTGGTAGCCGCTCTTCCTGTACACGTTGCGCATGTACTGCTCGACCTGCTGCCAGATCGCCCAGCCCTTCGGGTGCCAGAACACCATGCCCGGGCCTTCCTCCTGCTGGTGGAACAGGTCGAGCTGCTTGCCGATCTTGCGGTGGTCGCGCTTCTCGGCCTCCTCCAGCTGGTGCAGGTAGGCCTTCAGGTCCTTGTCGCTGAGCCAGGCGGTGCCGTAGATGCGCGTGAGCATCGCGTTGCTGGAGTCGCCGCGCCAGTACGCGCCGGCCACCTTCATCAGCTTGAACGCGCGCAGCTTGCCGGTGTTGGGCACGTGCGGGCCGCGGCACAGGTCGGTGAACTCGCCCTGCGTGTACAGCGACAGCTCCTCGCCGGCCGGGATCGACTCGATGATCTCGGCCTTGTATTCCTCGCCGAGGCCGCGGAAGAAGGCGATCGCCTCGTCGCGCGACTTCACGCTGCGCGTCACCGGCAGCGCCTCCTTGACGATCTTCTCCATCTCCGCCTGGATCTTCTCCAGGTCCTCGGGGGTGAAGGGGCGCTCGTAGGCGAAGTCGTAGTAGAAGCCGTTGTCGATCACCGGGCCGATGGTGACCTGCGCGCCGGGGTACAGGCGCTGCACCGCCTGCGCCAGCAGGTGCGCGGTGGAGTGGCGCAGGATGTCCAGCGCCTCCGGGCTCTTCTCGGTGACGATCTCGACGCGGGCGTCGTGGTCGATGGCGTAGCTGGCGTCCACCAGCCGGCCGTCCACCTTGCCGGCCAGGGTCGCCTTGGCCAGGCCGGCGCCGATGGAGGCGGCCACGTCCTGCACCGTGACGGGGTGGTCGAAGGGCTTCTTGCTGCCGTCGGGTAGCGTGATCTCGATCATGGTTCGTGCCTGTTGCGTCGCGTCGCCGGGACGCCGCTTTCTTCTCGATGTGGAATCCGTCCGTGGCTCGCCCGGACGGCGGGCAAAAATAAAGGGCGCCACGCGCCCTCTGCCGGAAGCCTAAGGCGTGGCGGGTCAGGTTGGGAGCAGGGTAGTCGCCATGTCGCACGCTCGACCGGCGCTTACGCGCGGGCCACCTCGTCGCGGATTCGTCGGGGAACCTAGTGTAGCCCAGGACGGCCTGTCAATTCAGCGCGCCGGCCGGCGATAGAATGGCGGCCCCCTTCCCCGCCCCGGACACGACCCATGCGCATCCTCGTCACCGGCACCGCCGGCTTCATCGGCGCCGCCCTGGCCGAACGGCTGCTGGCGCGGGGCGACGAGGTGTACGGCCTCGACAACCACAACGACTACTACGATCCGGCGCTGAAGGAGGCCCGCCTGGCCCGCTTCGCCGACCACCCGCGCTACACCCACCTGCGCGCCGACCTGGCCGACGCGGCGGCGGTGAACCGCGCCTTCGCCGAGTTCCGGCCGCAGCGCGTGGCCAACCTGGCCGCGCAGGCCGGCGTGCGCTACTCGCTGAAGAACCCGCAGGCCTACGTGCAGAGCAACCTGGTCGGCTTCGGCAACGTCCTGGAGGCCTGCCGGCACGGCGCGGTCGAGCACCTGGTGTACGCCTCCTCCAGCTCGGTCTACGGCGCCAACCGCAAGCTGCCCTTCGCGGTGGAGGACGCGGTGGACCACCCGGTGAGCCTGTACGCCGCCACCAAGAAGGCCAACGAGCTGATGGCGCACAGCTACAGCCACCTGTACGGCCTGCCCACCACCGGCCTGCGCTTCTTCACCGTGTACGGGCCGTGGGGCCGCCCGGACATGTCGCCGATGCTGTTCGCCGACCGCATCAGCCGCGGCGAGCCGATCGACGTGTTCAATTTCGGCCACCACAGCCGCGACTTCACCTACATCGACGACATCGTCGAGGGCGTGGTCCGCACGCTGGACCACGTGGCCCGGCCCGACCCGGGCTACGACGCCGAGCGGCCCAGCCCCGGCACCTCGTCGGCGCCGTACCGGGTCTACAACATCGGCAACGACCAGCCGGTGCAGCTGCTGCGCTTCATCGAGCTGCTGGAAGGGAACCTCGGCCGCACGGTGGAAAAGAACCTGCTGCCGATGCAGCCCGGCGACGTGCCCGACACCTGGGCCGACGTCTCGGCGCTGCGCCGCGACGTGGGCTACGCGCCCGATACGCCCATCGAGGAAGGCGTGGCGCGCTTCGTGGCCTGGTACCGGGGGTATTACGGGAAGCGAGTGGAGAGGCAATGAAGCAAGGGGCGCCCGGAACCGCCCTCGCTTCTCACCACCCGCTCCCGCTCTCAGGACCGTCGTTCATGGCCCCAGCCATCCCACACGCGAAACGTCATCCCAGCGCAGGCCGGGATCCAGCGTCGTTAGGGGTTGGGGAGAAGTCACTGGATGACCAGCCCTTCGGCTGTTGAAAAGCGCCTCCTGCTTTCGCAGGAATGACGAGGGGATGGCCGGATCGACGGGCAGGTCGTGAATGGGTGCTCAAAACGGCTTGGCCAGCACCAGGTAGATCACGCCAAGCAGGAACAGCAGCGGCACCTCGTTGAGCCAGCGCAGCGCCCGCGCCGAGGGCAGCGCGCCGCCGCGCTCGCTGCGCTTGAGCAGCCGACCCGCCCACACGAAGTAGACCAGCAGCAAGGCCACCAGGGTCAGCTTGGCGTCGATCCAGTGCAGCCCCGCAGTGACGTTGGGCAGCTTCGCGGGAAGGACCCGCCAGCCCTGCCACAGCGCCAGTCCGAGCAGGAAGGCGATGCCGAACATGTTGTGGCCGAACTTGTACAGCCGGCGCCCCATCAGCTGCAGGCGGGCCTGCACCGCCGGCTCCCCTTGCGCCTCGGCCAGGTTCACCAGGATGCGCGGCAGGTAGAACACCGTGGCCATCCAGGCGATCACGAACAGCAGGTGGAAGGTCTTGATCCACAGGTAGAGCATCGCCGGCATCCGCAGGAGTGGGTGCCGGCGATTCTGGCAGCAAACCGCGCGCGCTCAAACCGCCGCGGCGGCGGTCAGAAGCGCGCCCGCAGGTAGAGCGCCGGGCCGTCGGACTTCAGGTCGAGTCTGGCGGTGGCGTCGTCGTACTTCTTGTTGAGGTGCAGGCGCGAGGCCGAATACTCCAGGGCGAAGCCGACGTTCCGCCACGGGAACCACTCGACGCCCAGCGAGGCGTTCCAGATGTGGCCGTTCAGGTCGCCGCCGTTCTTCTTGACGCCGGACACGTCGGCGTACATGCGCCACTGGTCGTCGAAGGCGTGCCGCCAGCCCAGCGTGAGCATCGGCGCCCACTCGCTGTCGTCGTAGCCGGCCGAGGCGGAAGCGCTCTCGTCGCCCGCGTAGGCGGTGCCGCGGACGCGGAAGTCCACCTTGTAGTAGGCCGCGCCCAGGCCCACGCCGAACACGTCGCTCTCGTGGCCGAACCACCACTTGTAGGAAGCCGAGCCGAAGTCGTAGTTGACCGTGCCCTTGATGTGCGCCCCCACGCCCGTGCCCAGCGCGGGGATCGGCTGGTAATAGTTGCCGGTGCGGTCGCGGTGGATCTGGTAGTAGTCGAAGGAAAAGCCCTGGCTGTCGCCGAGCAGGAAGTCCGCCCGCACGCGCGGGTCGAGGCTGTGCTTCTTCAGCCCGAGGTCGTCCTCGAAATTGAGCTTGCCGTCGAGGCCCTCGTAGGCACCGCGGCCGTGCGCGGACAGGGTGGTGTCGTTGTTGGAATAGTAGCCGCCCAGCCACAGGCTGACGCGGTCGAGCGCGGGCGACTGCTGCGCCGCGGCGGCGGTGCTGGCGATGCCGAGCGTAACGGCGACGGCGACGGCGGAAGGACGGCGGGGGAACGTCGGCATGGGGCGGCCTCGTGGTCGGTTTCTCGAAGTCGCCACTATCGCGGCCACGGAGTCGGCCATCCGTGAACGGCCCGCGCCCGCGCGTGGACGCGCGCTTGACGCACGTGATGCCGGCGTGGGGCCGCAAACGCGAAGGCCACCCGACGGGTGGCCTTCGCAATCGAGCTGGTGGGCGGTACAAGGATCGAACTTGTGACCCCTTCCATGTCAAGGAAGTGCTCTACCGCTGAGCTAACCGCCCCTGCAGAAACCGCGCGGGCCTGCCGCGCGAGCCGCGCAGTATACGCGGGCGCCCGCCGGCCGGCAACTTCCGGTCAGCGCAGGGCCTTCTCGCGCAGCTGGTGGATCTGGTCGCGCAGCCGCGCCGCCTGCTCGAACTCCAGGTTCTGCGCGTGCTTGTACATCTGCGCCTCCAGCCTCCTGATGGCGGCGGCGGCCTGGGCCGGGTCGAGCGCCTCGTAGCCGGCGGCCGCCTCGGCCACCGCCCGGGCGCCCCCGCGTGCGCCCTTGCCGGCGCGCCCGCGCGCGGGCGCCTCGCTGCGCGCGCCCTCCATGATGTCGGCGATGCGCCGCACCACCGTCTGCGGGGTGATGCCGTGGGCCTGGTTCCAGGCGATCTGCTTCTCGCGGCGGCGGTTGGTCTCGTCGATCGCGGCTTGCATCGAGCGGGTCACCTCGTCGGCGTAGAGGATGGCCTTGCCGCGCACGTTGCGCGCCGCGCGGCCGATGGTCTGGATCAGCGAGCCGGTGGAGCGCAGGAAGCCCTCCTTGTCGGCGTCCAGGATCGCCACCAGCGACACCTCGGGCATGTCCAGGCCCTCGCGCAGCAGGTTGATGCCCACCAGCACGTCGAACTCGCCCAGGCGCAGGTCGCGGATGATCTCCGTGCGCTCCACCGTCTCGATGTCCGAGTGCAGGTAGCGCACCTTCACGTCGTGCTCGGCCAGGTAGTCGGTGAGGTTCTCGGCCATGCGCTTGGTCAGCGTGGTGACCAGCACGCGGTCGCCCATCGCGATGCGCTTCTTCGCCTCGCCGAGCAGGTCGTCCACCTGGGTGCGCACCGGGCGCACCTCCACCTCCGGGTCGACCAGGCCGGTCGGGCGCACCACCAGCTCGACCACCGCGTCGCCGGATTTCTGCAGCTCGTACTCCCGCGGCGTGGCGGAGACGTAGATGGTGCGCGGCGCGCGTTGCTCCCATTCCTCGAAGCGCAGCGGGCGGTTGTCCATCGCCGAGGGCAGGCGGAAGCCGAACTCCACCAGCGTCTCCTTGCGCGAGCGGTCGCCCTTGTACATGGCGCCCAGCTGCGGCACGGTGACGTGCGACTCGTCCACCACCAGCAGCGCATCCGGCGGCAGGTAGTCGAACAGGGTCGGCGGCGGCTCGCCGGGCGCGCGCCGGGTGAGGTGGCGCGAGTAGTTCTCGATGCCCTGGCAGTAGCCGACCTCGGCCATCATCTCGATGTCGAAGCGGGTGCGCTGGTCCAGCCGCTGCGCCTCCACCAGCTTGTTGTCGCGGTAGAGCTGCTCCAGCCGCTCGGCCAGCTCCAGCTTGATCGTCTCGATGGCGTTGAGCACGCTCTCGCGCGTGCTGGCGTAGTGCGTGCGCGGGTAGACCGTGTAGCGCTGCACCTTGCGCAGCGTCTCGCCGGTGAGCGGGTCGAACAGCGCCAGGTTCTCGATCTCGCCATCGAACAGCTCGATGCGCAGCGCCTCGGTCTCGTTCTCCGCCGGGAACACGTCGATCACCTCGCCGCGCACGCGGTAGGTGCCGCGGTGCAGCTCCATCTCGTTGCGGGTGTACTGCAGCTCGGTGAGCTGGCGGAGCAGCTGGCGCTGGTCCATGCGCTCGCCGATCGACAGGATCAGGCGCAGGCTGAGGTAGTCCTCCGGATCGCCCAGGCCGTAGATCGCCGAGACGGTGGCCACGATCAGCGCGTCCCGGCGCGAGAGCAGCGCCTTGGTCGCGGCCAGGCGCATCTGCTCGATGTGGTCGTTGATCGAGGCGTCCTTCTCGATGTAGGTATCCGAGGCCACCACGTAGGCCTCGGGCTGGTAGTAGTCGTAGTAGCTGACGAAGTACTCCACCGCGTTGTGCGGGAAGAACTCCTTGAACTCGCCATACAGCTGCGCCGCCAGCGTCTTGTTCGGCGCCAGCACGATGGTCGGGCGCTGGATGCGCTCGATCACGTTGGCGATGGTGAAGGTCTTGCCCGAGCCGGTGACGCCGAGCAGGGTCTGCGCCGCCAGGCCGGCCTCGAAGCCCTCGGTCAGGCGCTCGATCGCCTGCGGCTGGTCGCCGGACGGCTTGTAGGGGGCGACGAGCTGGAAACGGTCGGTCATGTCGGCGGATATGCGGGCACGGGACTGCAGTTTAAATCGCCCTGCTGACACCTCCTGTCAGCAGACACCCACACATCCTCGACGCCTCGGCCGCTCCAGGGCAACCGCGGCGGCGCCTAGCATCCCCGCACCGCACAGGGAGAAGTGCCATGCGCCGGGGATACGGACCGTCCCGCCCGCCACGCGGGCTGACCCTGATCGAACAGCTGATGGCGCTGGCCATCGCCGCCGTGCTGGCCTGCGTGGCCGCGCCGCCGATGCTCTCGCTGGCCGGCCGCTACCGGCGGCAGTCCGCGCAGTCGGACCTGGTCGCCGCGCTCGGCTACGCCCGCGAGGCGGCCGTGCGCCGCCAGCGCCCGGTGCTCGTCTGCCCCAGCCGGGACGGCCGCCAATGCAGCGAGGACACGCGGTGGGAAGGCGGCTGGCTGCTGGGCGAGGACCGCGACCACGACGGCCAGGTCGACGAAGCGCTGCGCGTCGGGCAGGGCTATGCCGGCATCGTCATCCGCAGCACGGCCGGGCGGCGCAGCGTGCGCTTCCGGCCCGACGGCAGCGCCGCGGGCAGCAACCTGACCCTGCTGTTCTGCCCGGCCGGATCGGCGCAGGCCGACTCGCGGGTGATCGTCTCCAACGCGGGCCGGATCCGCACCGAGCGCACGGCGGAAAGCTGCCTGTAGCGCCCATGAAAAAGGCCCCGCATCGCTGCGAGGCCTCGAAGATGGCGCCCGATGTTGGACTCGAACCAACGACCCCCTGATTAACAGTCAAGTGCTCTAACCAGCTGAGCTAATCGGGCGGGGTGAGTTGGATAGTTTGAATAGTGGCCCCTGGCCTGTCAAGCCGACGGCGCCTGCCCCGGCCCGCTCAGGCGCCGGTGAGCACCCGGTAGCAGGGCACGTAGGCCGTGCCGCCCGGCAGCTTCATCCGCTGCTGGTCGACGAAGGCCTGCAGCAGGCTGTCCAGCGCGCGCATGATCGCCGGGTCGCCGTCGATCTCGAACGGGCCGTACTGCTCGATCGCGCGCACGCCCTCCTCCTTCACGTTGCCGGCGACGATGCCGGAGAAGGCGCGCCGCAGGTCGGCGGCCAGCTCGTGGCGTGGGCGGTCGCGGTGGATGGCCAGGCCGCGCATCGCCTCGTGGGTGGGACGGAACGGCAGCTGGAACGCATAGGGAATGTTGAGCGCCCAGTTGAAGAAGAAGGCGTCCTTGTTGTCCAGGCGGTAGTTGCGCACCTTGTCGACGCCCTTGACCATCGACCGCGCCACCGCCGCCGGATCGTCGACGACGATCTGGTAGTGCTGGGCCACCTCGTCGCCCAGGGCCAGCCGCAGGAAGCGGTCGATCTGCTCGAAATACCCCGCCGACTGCGTCGGTCCGGTGAAGATCAGCGGGAACGGCACGCCGGCGTTGTCCGGGTGCAGCAGGATGCCGAGCAGGTAGAGGATCTCCTCCGCCGTGCCCACGCCGCCGGGGAACACGATGATGCCGTGGCCCGTGCGCACGAACGCCTCCAGGCGCTTCTCGATGTCCGGCATGATCACCAGCTGGTTGACGATCGGGTTGGGCGATTCGGCGGCGATGATGCCCGGCTCGGTGATGCCGATGTAGCGGTTGCTGCGCCGGCGCTGCTTGGCGTGCGCGATGGTGGCGCCCTTCATCGGGCCCTTCATCGCCCCCGGACCGCAGCCGGTGCAGATGTCCATGCCGCGCAGGCCGAGCTGGTAGCCCACCTGCTTGGTGTACTCGTACTCGTCGCGCGAGATCGAGTGGCCGCCCCAGCACACTACCAGGTTGGGATCGATCTGCGGTTTGAGGATGCGCGCATTGCGCAGGATCTCGAACACCGCGTGGGTGATGCCCACCGAGTCGTCCAGGTCGAACGTGCCCTGCTGCAGCTGGTTGGACACGTAGACGATGTCGCGCACCACCGCCACCAGCAGCTCGTTGATGCCGCGGATGATCTGGCCGTCGACGAAGGCCTGCGCCGGCGCGTGGCTCAGCTCGATCTTGATGCCGCGGTCCTGCTGCAGCACCTGGATGTCGAAGTCGGGATACTGCTCGAACATCGAGCGCGGATCGTCGCTGATGCTGCCCGAGGTGAGCACCGCCAGCGCGCAGCGGCGCAGCAGCGCGTGCAGACCGGAGCCGCTGGCGTCGCGCAGCCTCGCCACCTCGTTGCGCGAGAGGATGTCCAGGCCGCCGGCGGGCGAGATGCGCGCGCTGACCGTGGCCGCCTTGCCGGCCACGCCGGCGCGAATAGCGTTCATTCGGATGAATCTCCTGCCGCTGACGGTGCCGCTGCCTCATGCAGGGCCGTGGCGGACCGCCTAGCTTCCCGCGCCGGCCGGGCGGGGTCAAGGCAACGAAAAAAAGCCGGCGCCCTTGCGGGCGCCGGCCAGAGCGGTCGAAGCCGGGTGGCGGTTTAGAACGTGTACTTCACCGTCAGCAGCACGGACCAGCGCTGCATCAGGTCGTCGTTGTTGTTGATGTACACCGGCACCGCCTGCGGGCTGTAGTTGCCCGCCTTGTTGATGTACGTGCTGCAGGACGTGGTCTTGCCGCCGCAGGTGATGTCGTAGATGTACTTGCCGGTCGCCGGATCGACGCCGTAGAAGTCGGCCAGCGCACGGCCGCCCGGGAACGTCTCGCGCTTCTCGATGCCCCACTTCTTGTTCAGCAGGTTCGTGAAGTTGTAGACGTCGAGCTTGATGACGCCCTTGTTGCCCTTGAAGATGCCCGGGATCTCCTGGCTGAAGCTCAGGTCGATCTGGTTGATCCAGCCCGCGCGGTCGCCGTTGCGGCCGGCGATCTCGCCCTGGCGGTCCTTCAGGTAGTCGTTGTGCTGGATGTAGTCGTAGAACTCCTGGATCAGCTTCGGATCGGTCCCGGGACGGAACTCCACCTCGCCCTGGCGCGGCACGTAGACCAGATCGTTGACGTAGCCGTCGCCGTTGGCGTCGTTGCCGAACGACCAGCTGTACGGCGCCGCGGAATGGCCGTCGTAGAAGATGCTGGCGCTGGTGGCGTAGTCGCCGAAGAAGCGGTGCTGCCAGGTCAGCGAGGCGATCACGCGCTTCGGAATCGAGTAGTTCGACGTGCTGGCGACGTTCTCGTTCGGGTTGGTGACGTAGTTGTAGCGCCAGTTGGAGAGCGCCACGCTGGACGTGCCCGGGTTGACCTCGGTCGAGCGGCTCCAGGTGAAGCCGACCATGCCGGACCAGTCGTCCGAGAACGGCTTCTTCAGCGAGAGCGCCAGGCTGTCCGCCTTGCCGCGGCTGGTGTTGGCCAGGTTGATGACGTCGTTGAAGGCCGGGTTGGCATTGACGCGCGTCACCTGCCCGGTGGCCTTGGGATTCGAATCCGGCAGCTTGTAGTAGCTATAACGGCCGTCCGGCAGCACGCCATTCGGAGCGCCCAGGTTCAGGTGCTGATACCAGATCGCGTCGCGCTGCTTGATGTGCTCGTAGTCGACCGTGGCGATCAGGCCCCACCACGGCAGCTCCTTGTCGAAGCCCAGGGTGAACTTCCAGGCGCTCGGCATGCGGAAGCCGGGCTCCACCGTGTTCACCGTCATCTTGCCCGCGCCGGCCACGCCGTCGTTCTGGTTGTGCGCGTCGGGGCTGAACGGCGTGTTCGCGCTGGAGCAGGACTTCGAGGTGGTGCCGCAGACATACTGCGTCTGCGTCACGCCCGAGTTGGAGAAGATGTTGCCGATCCACACGCCCGGCGGGTTGGCGATGAACAGGCCCGCGCCGCCGCGCAGCTGGGTCATGTGCTCGGTGTCGAAGTTGTAGTTGAACGACATGCGCGGCTGGACCACGCGGTTGCCGTTGATCGTGGTCTGGTTGCTGCGGCCATAGCC
Source organism: Fulvimonas soli (assembly GCF_003148905.1). Taxonomy (GTDB): domain Bacteria; phylum Pseudomonadota; class Gammaproteobacteria; order Xanthomonadales; family Rhodanobacteraceae; genus Fulvimonas; species Fulvimonas soli. Next base: position 345,114 of record NZ_QGHC01000003.1, read on the forward strand.
GCCCGTCGCCACGCCCTGCGCGTTGACGCCCGCCGGCAGCGCGAAGGTCGCGTTGTAGAGCGGCTTGTCGTCCATCAGCGGGATGTCGACGCGCACGCCGTACTGCACCGACAGGTTGTTGGTGACCTGCCAGGTATCCTGCAGGAACACGCCCCACTGGTTGATCTTGTAGTTCGCCGCCACGTCGCTCAGCGACAGGCCGTCGGCCGGACGGTAGTAGTAGTACTGGTAGTAGTAGCCGTTCAGGAAGTTCTGCAGGCCGGTGTTGCCGTTGCCGTCCTCGAAGGTGTAGCTGCCGAAGGCGTTCTGCAGGAACAGGTTGTAGTACTTGTCGCGCTCGAAGTCGAAGCCGCCCTTGATGGTGTGGTCGCCGGCGTAGTAGGTGCCAGCCCAGGCGAAGTTCAGCGTCTTCACCTTCAGCACGTTGGCCTGGCTGGAGTACTCGGTGCCGAACTCCACCGCCGGACCGCCGTACTGCTCGGGATACACGGTGATGTCGGGCATGTCCACGCCGTTGTACGGGCCGCGGTTCTGGTCGAAGTCGGCATACGAGACGGTGGTGTCGGTGGAGAAGCTGTCCGACCAGTCGTCGTAGAAGTGCAGCGCGTAGCTCTTGTTGTCCACGGCCGTCTTGTACCAGCCGCTGGACAGCACCAGCTTGGTGGTGCTGCCGGTGATGATCGGCTTGGTTTCCTTGGTCTCGCTGTAGGTGAAGCTGGCGCGGTGGTTGTCGGTGATGTTCCAGTCGATCTTGCCCAGGTAGCGCTTGTCCTCCAGGTTGGAGTTGCCGCCGCCCACCGAGCCGAGGTCCTGGGTGATGCCCACCGCCTTGGCCGCGTCGCGGATCTGCTGCACCTGCGCCGAGGTCAGGTCGGCGATCGGGCTGCCCGCGCCGGAATCCTCCGGGCCGTAGGGGCTGCCCGACCCCACCTGCACGCTCTTCTCCACCGCGGCGAAGAAGAACAGCTTGTCCTTGATGATCGGGCCGCCGACCGTGGCGCCGCCGGTCCACTGGCGGTCGAAGCCCTGGTACTTGGCGTCGCTCTGGTTCTTGCCGATCATGTTCTGGTTCTGGAACGCGTAGTACACGGAACCGTGGAAGTCGTTGGTGCCGCTCTTGGTCACCGCGTTCACGGTGGCGCCCAGGCCGCGGCGGGTCGCCACGTCGTAGTTGGCGGTCGAGATGTTGTATTCCTCGATCGTGTCCTGCGAGATCGGCGTGCCCAGGGTCGGCAGGCCGTTCGCGTTCAGGCCGAACGGGTCGTTCGCGCTGACCGAGTCGACGGTGATGTTGTTGTAGCGGCTGTTCTGGCCCACCGCCGAGATCTCGCCGCGCTCGCGGTCGGAGATCACCACGCGCGGGTCGAGGCGCACGATGTTCTGGATCGAGCGGCCCGGGGTCGGGGTCGACTCGATCTCGCGGCGCGACACGTTGGTGGCGATGCCCTTGTTGTCCGGGGTGAACACCTGCGACAACGCGTTGGCCGACACCGTGACGCCTTCCAGGCTCTTGGCCTCGGCCGCCGCCGCGCCCATGGTCAGGTTGACCGCGGTGTCCTGCGCCAGCTGCAGGTAGACGTTGTGCTGCTCGCTCTGCGTCAGGCCCGCCTTGGAGACGGTCACGTCGAACGGGCCGCCCACGCGCAGGCCCTGTGCCGCATAGCGGCCGTTGGCGTCGGTCGCGGTGACCTTGGTGGTGCCCGACGGCTCGTGCACGATCTGCACGGTGGCGCCGGCGACCGGCTGGCCGTTGGCGTCCAGGACGCGACCGCTGATCGAGGAAGAGGTGTCCTGGGCGATGGCGGGCGCCGCGACGGCCAACAATGACGCGATCGCAAACGGCAGGACCTTGGCGCGGATTCGGCTATTCATTCTGAGGTGCCCCCTTGGGCTCGCAACGATGAAAATGGCTAGCAAAAACAACGGCGTAGCCGCTTGGCGCAATCGAGCCAGGCGGCGATCGCAGATGGATTGTTTTCCCCGGTGGATCTTAGGTGTCCGCAACGTCTAGCGACGGGGCCACCCCGTCCGCCAAATAGTTGTTAAACGAACTTTAACGGTATTGTATGACACTTTTGTAACGCTGGCACGTCAAAACATTCATCCGAGTATTGCCGCACCGCAGCGAGCCTCCCAGGCGCTCCCTGGCGGCGCACCGCCCAGCCTCAGGCCGGCGCGGCCTTGCCCAGATAGCGCGCCCGCTTGGCCGGCCTGAGGCTGGCCAGGTCGAGCATGACCAGGCCGTCCACGCAGCCGGAAAAGCCGGGGTCCTCGCCGAAATCGAGGAACTGCACCCCCTCCGGCTCGACCAGGTCCACGTACTGCCGGTAGAGCACCGGCATGCTGACGCCCAGCGCGTCCAGGTGGTGCTTGAGCTTGCCGAGCCCGGCCGCCGGATCGAGGCCATCCAGCGCCTGCCGCACCAGCCCGACCACCGCCGGCGACACCACGAAGGGCTGGCGCGCCGCCGCCAGGCCCGGCGCGCCGAAATAGTGCTGGTGCGCCGCCGCGATCCACTCACGCGCCTCGCGCGGCAGGCTCACCGACATGCTCACCGGGCCGAACAGGTAGCGCAGTTCCGGATGCCGCTGCAGGTACAGGCCGATGCCCTGCCACAGCTGGTCCAGCGCGCGCGAGCGCCAGTACGCCGGCGCGATGAAGCTGCGCCCCAGCTCCAGGCCCTGGGTCAGGCGCGACTCCAGCGCGGGCGAATAGTTGAACAGGCTGGAGGTGTACAGCCCGGCCATGCCGCGCTCGGCGATGATCCGGCCGCCGTGGCCGAAGCGGTAGGCGCCGACGATGCGCAGCGCCTTCGGGTCCCACAGCACCAGATGCTCGTAATGCGGATCGTAGGCGTCCAGGTCGCGCCGCGCGCCCGTGCCCTCGCCCACCTTGCGGAAGGTCAGCTCGCGCAGGCGGCCGATCTCGCGCAGCACCGCGCCGTCCACCGGCCCCATGAAAAGGTAGGCCTGCTTGCCGTCGGCCAGGTCGGCCAGCTTCTCGCCCTGCGCCTGCAGCTCGGCGGCGACGCGGTCGGCCGGCTCGGGATGCGCCAGCGGCGCCTGGCCGCCGAAGATCAGCCCGCGGTGCCGGCCGACCCGGTAGACGTGCCGGCGCATCAGCGCCGCCGCGCGCACGGTGGAGCCGCCGCTGCGCTGCGCCAGCTCGTCCACGCCGATCAGCGGTCCCACGCTGAAGCCGATCCGCCGGGTTGCCGGCGAGGCGGCCTCGCGCGGCAGCATCGCCGTGCTGAGCGGCTTGGCCAGCATCGACAGGCCGTAGAACATGGCCGAATTGCGCGCGGCGATGTGCACCGGCAGCACCGGCGCCTTGCTGCGCAGCGCCAGCCGGGCGAAGCCGTCGGACCAGCGCCCGTCGCGCACGCCGCCCGGGCCCATGCGCGAGACCTCGCCGGCGGGGAAGACGATCACCGCCTCGCCGTTGTCCAGCGCGCGGAAGACGTCGCGCAGGCGCGAGGCCGCGCCCTTGCCGAACACGTCCACCGCCAGCAGCAGCCGCTTCAGCTGCGGGATGCCGGCCAGCCAGTCGTTGCCGAGGATGCGCACGTCGCTGCGCACCGAGCCGACCAGGTTCAGCAGGGCCAGCGCGTCCACCATGCCCAGCGGATGGTTGGCGACCACCAGCACCGCGCCTTCGGCCGGGATGTTCTCGCGCTCGCGCAGGTTGAGCTGGCAGCTGATGCCGAGCACGTCCAGCGCGCGCTCGACGAACTCGAAGCCCTCGAACTGGCTGACCTTGGCGAAGACCTCGTTGAAGCCCGCCTCGTCGGCCAGCTTGCCCAGCATGCCGGCCACCGGCCGGCGGATCCTGGGATGTTGCGCGAGCCAGGGCAGACGCTCGGTTAGGGTCCGTTCGACGCTGAGCATGACCGTCGCTCCTCAAGTTTCGCCCATGCTGGAGGGCAAGTATGACAGCCGGGTGATGCGCCGGGGACGCCTGCGGCGTTTCAAACCTCCATGTGCAGGAAGGCCGCCACGCCGCCCATGAACATCTGCACCGACAGCGCGATCAGCAGCATGCCCATCACCCGCTCCAGCGCGGTCAGCACGCTCTCGCCCAGCCAGCGGAACAGGTAGGTGGAGCTGAGCAGGATCACCGAGGTGGCCAGCCAGGCCAGCAGCAGCGCCGTGGCCCAGTCGGCGGTGCGGCCGGGCTGGGTGTTGGTGAGCAGCAGCAGCGCGGCCATCGCCGACGGGCCGGCCACGCCGGGGATCGCCATCGGCACGATGAACGGCTCGCCCTCGCCCGCCTTGCCGAAGATGCCTCCCTCGGCCGGCGGGAACACCATGCGGATGCCGATCAGGAACAGCACGATGCCGCCGGCGATGCTGATCGACTCCTGCCTGAGCTGCAGCAGCCGCAGGATGTGCTGGCCGCCGACCAGGAAGCCCATCAGCACGGCCAGCGCGATCAGGAGCTCGCGCACCAGCACCACGCGCCGGCGCTTGGGCGGCACGTCCTTGAGCAGGCTGAGGAACAGCGGCACGTTGCCCAGCGGGTCCATGATGAGGAACAGCAGGATGCCCGCCGAGAGCGTGGTCATCTGGGTTTCCATCCGTCCCCCCGTCGGTCGTGGCGAAGGCCCATGCGGCGTCAGGCCGGGCGCAGGTCGAGCGCGGCGCCGCGCGCCGCGGCGCCGTCCGGGCCGAGCAGGTAAACCGCCGCCTGCGCCGCCGCGTCCGGCAGCGGCTGGCGCTGGGTGTCCTCGCCGAAATAGGCCTCGCGCCGCAGCGTGGTGCGCATCGGCCCGGGCAGCAGCGCGTGCGCGCGCAGCGGGCCGCGCTCGGTCTCCTGGTGCAGGATCTCCACGTAGCGCTCCAGCGCCGCCTTGGACACGCCGTAGCCGCCCCAGTGCGCGCGGTTGACCAGTTCCGGATCGTCCAGCACGGCGACCACCGCGCTGTCCGGCGCCCGGGTCAGCAGCGGCAGGCAGGCCTGGGTGAGCGCGAACGGCGCGGACACGTTGACGTGCAGCGCGCGCAGCCAGGCGTCCGGCTTGTGCACCGCCAGCGGGGTCAGGCCGCCGAAGCTCGCCGCCGCGTGCACGATGCCGTCCAGCCGGCCCAGGTCGCGCTCGATGCCGTCGGCCAGCGCCTCGTAGTCGCGCGGGGTGGCCGCTTCCAGGTCGAGCGGGTGGATCACCGGCTCGGGCAGGCCCTCGGCCAGCATGGCGTCGTAGAGCTGCTCCAGCTGCCGCTTGCGGCGGCCGCTGATCACCACGGTGGCGCCCGCGCGCGCGGCGGCGCGCGCCGTCGCGGCGCCGAGGCCGCCGTAGGCGCCGGTGACCAGCACCACGCGGGCGGCCAGGGTGTCGGCGGCAGGCGTCCATCCCTGCGGCAGGCGGACCCGCGGCAGCGTCATGCCTGCGCCGCCCCGGCCACGTCGGCCGCCATGCGCGCCAGCTCGCCGGAGGCCTTGAGGTCCTCCACGATGTCGCAGCCGCCGATCAGCTCGCCGTGGATGAACAGCTGCGGGAAGGTCGGCCAGTTGGCGAAATGCGGCAGCGCGGCGCGCACTTCCGGGTCGGCCAGCACGTTCACCGCGTGGAACGTCGCGCCCGCGTCCTTCAGCGCCTGCGCCGCGCGCGCGGAGAAGCCGCACATCGGAAACTGCGGCGTGCCCTTCATGAAGAGCACGATGGGGTGCCCGGCGAGCACCGCCTTGATTCGCTCGTTGACGTCCATAACTCGGAATTGACCACTACAATGCGGAACGGTCAGTAGTGTATCAGCCGAACCGCGGCCGCCCGGCCGCGCGGCATGGTTTTCCTCCCAGCCAAACGCCCAGGAGTGACTCATGGCGATCGAACTTCCCCCGCTGCCCTACGAAAAGAACGCGCTCGAACCGCACATCTCCGCCGAGACGCTGGAATACCACTACGGCAAGCACCACCAGGCCTACGTCACCAACCTCAACAACCTGATCAAGGGCACCGAGTTCGAGGGCGCGGCGCTGGAGGACATCATCAGGAAGTCCTCCGGCGGCGTGTTCAACAACGCCGCGCAGGTCTGGAACCACACCTTCTACTGGCACTCGCTGAGCCCGAACGGCGGCGGCGCGCCGGGCGGCAAGCTGGCCGACGCCATCACCAAGGCGTTCGGCTCGGTCGACAAGTTCAAGGAAGAGTTCAGCAAGTCCGCGGTGGGCAACTTCGGCTCCGGCTGGACCTGGCTGGTGCAGCGGCCGGACGGCTCGCTCGGCATCGTCAACACCTCCAACGCGGCCACGCCGATCACCGGCAGCGACAAGCCGCTGCTGACCTGCGACGTGTGGGAGCACGCCTACTACATCGACTACCGCAACGCCCGCCCGAAGTACATCGAGGCGTTCTGGAACCTGGTCAACTGGGACTTCGCGGCGAAGAACCTGGCCTGAGCCGGCCTGGTGCGGAAACGAAAAGCCCCGGAGCGATCCGGGGGTCTTTTCATGGGGCCGCGTGGGCCTGGATGCTCGTGCCATCGATCCTTTGAATGCCAAGTGCCATCGCGGCCGCAGGCCGCTCCCGCAGGATCGCGGCAAGCCTTTGGGAGCGGCCCGCGGCCGCGATGGCCATGCGATTCAGCGGCCGAGCAACGCCAGCGCCGGCGCCGCCTGCGCCCCGCGTCCCAGCGCCGCGGCCAGCGTGCCGGCCCGCGCCGCCAGCGCCGCGGCATCGCCCGCGCACACCGTGGCATGCCCCACCTTGCGGCCGGCGCGCGCCTGCTTGCCGTAGTCGTGCCAGTGCGCGTCGACGGTCCGCAGCACCGGCGCCGCGTCCGGCAGCGCACCGATCCAGTTGAACATCAGCGACAGGCCGCGCGCGGCGGTGTCGCCCAGCGGCAGGCCCAGCACGCTGCGCACGTGGTTCTCGAACTGGCTGGTCACCGCGCCCTCGATGCTCCAGTGGCCGGAGTTGTGCACGCGCGGCGCCATCTCGTTGCCGAGCAGCACGCCGTCCCTCACGAACAGCTCCAGCGCGAACACGCCCACGTAGTCCAGCCGCTCGGCCAGCGTGCGCGCCAGCTCGGTGGCGCGCGCCTGCAGTTCGCCCACGTCCGGCGCCGGCGCCAGGCTCAGGCTGAGCACGCCGTCGCTGTGCCAGTTGCGGGTCAGCGGCCAGGTGCGGAAGTCGCCGTCGCGGCCGCGCACGGCCAGCACCGACAGCTCGCGCTCGAACGGCACGAAGGCTTCCAGGATCAGCCCGTGCTGGCGCGCCGGGGCGCCCAGCTCGGCCCAGGCGGCGTCGGCGTCGGCCGCGCTGCGCAGGCGGAACTGGCCCTTGCCGTCGTAGCCCAGCCGGCGCGTCTTGAGGATCGCCGGCGCGCCGACCTCGGCCAGCGCGCGGTCGAGGTCCTCGCGCGTGTCCACCGCCACGAAGGCGGGCGTGTCCAGGCCGCATGCGCGGAACAGGGTCTTCTCGGCCAGCCGGTCCTGCGCCACCGCCAGCGCGCGCGGGTTGGGGAACACCGCCACCCGCTCGGCCAGCCGCTGCGCGGTCTCGGCCGGCACGTTCTCGAAATCGAAGGTGACCACGTCCACTTCCGCGGCGAAGCGCTCCAGCGCGGCGTAGTCGGTCCAGTCGGCCTGGAGCAGCGGCGCCACCTGGCCGGCGCAGGCGTCGGCGGCGCTGTCCACCACCAGCGTCTTCACGCCCAGCGGCGCGGCGGCCAGCGCCAGCATGCGCGCCAGCTGGCCGCCGCCGAGGATGCCCAGCACGGGTTGGCGCCGGGTGCTCACGCGCGCGGGTCCGGCTGGTCGAGGACGGCCCGGGTCTGCCTCGCGCGGTAGGCGTCCAGCGCGGCGGCGATGGCCGGGTCGTGCAGCGCCAGCACCGCGGCGGCGAGCAGGCCCGCGTTCACGGCGCCGGCGCGGCCGATCGCCAGCGCGCCGACCGGGACGCCGGCCGGCATCTGCGCGATCGAGAGCAGCGAGTCCATGCCGTTGAGCGCCTTGGACTGCACCGGCACGCCGAACACCGGCAGCCGGGTCTTGGCCGCCAGCATGCCCGGCAGGTGCGCCGCGCCGCCGGCGCCGGCGACGATCACCTGGATGCCGCGCCCGGGCGCCTGCTCGGCGTACTCGAACAGCAGGTCGGGCGTGCGGTGCGCGGACACCACCCGCACCTCGTGCGGCACGCCCAGTTCGGCGAGCACGCCGGCGGCGTGCTCCATGGTCTCCCAGTCGGAACGGGAACCCATCACCACGCCCACGCGCGGATCGGCTGCTGAAGTCATGGTCCGGCCATCCCAAAAGGGCTATTGTACGGGCTTCCCCCCGCCGGCACGACCACTTCCGGAACCATGGACAAGCGCCTGCTCGACATCCTCTGCTGCCCGGTGAGCAAGACCCCGGTGCGCCTGCTCGGCAAGAACGAGCTGGACGCGCTCAACGCCGCCATCGACCGTGGCCAGGTCGCCACCGTCGCCGGCGCCACGGTGGAGCGCCGCCTGGCCGAGGGACTGATCACGGTGGACGGCAAGGTGATCTACCGGATCGACGACGGCATCCCGGTGATGCTGCCCGAGGAAGGCATCGGCACCCTGCAGCTGGACGATTTCCCGCGCGCCGCCTGATCCCGGCGGCAAGCGCCCGCCGCGCAAGCCTTTTCCGCCGCCGCCCGGCGCCCGCCGCGGCCCGCCCGCGCATGACAGGAAAGCCGGATTTGGCTATCGTCTGCACTGGACGGCCCGCGCGGCCATTGCGAGCAGACGGCACACTTCAGGGGTGTGGCTATGAAAGAAGCCAGTGAGCCTTCCAAGGTGGTCAGCCTGAGCCAGCGCCTGGATCCCTCCAGCCAGCGCGGCGGGGAGCTGCTGAACGCCGTCCGCGGCATCGCCGGCCGCCGCCTGCAGCAGCTGCTCGACGGCATGTTCGAGCACGTCGACGACGCCCTGTTCGACCTGGCCGAGAAGGCGGAGAACAACGCCGCGCAGATGCACTACTTCGACGGCATGCGCGAGGTGCGCAAGCGCCGCCCGGCGGTCGAGCGCAGCTATCTCGCGCAGGTCTCGCGCGAGCTGGGCGACATCGCCGCCAGCCAGCGCCCGGCGGCCGCCGAGCCCGCCCCGCTGGGCAACATCGAGCTCACCCTGGTGGCGGACAACGAGCTGGAGGAATCGCTTGCCATCACCAGCATGATCAGCAAGAACGAGAGCCGGCTGGCGCGCGACCTGTTCGCGGTGAACCAGCGGCTGTCGGTGATCTGCGGCGGCCTGAAGATCGACGAGGGCAACAACCCGATCGCCCCGGCCGCACTGTCGCAGGCCTTCCGCCAGGCGATGCGCGAGCTCAGCGCCGACATGCGCGTGAAGCTGATCATCTACAAGCTGTTCGACCGCTACGTGCTGTCGGGCCTGGAGGAGCTCTACCAGGAGATCAACGCCGAGCTGATCCGCGCCGGCGTGCTGCCGCAGCTGCGCCACGGCATCGCCCGCGGCGGCCAGCCCGCGCGGCCGGGCGCGGCCGCCGCCGCGGCGGCCCTGGGCGAGCAGGCCGCCGCCGGCGCCGACGACGCGGAGATGGCCGAGAACCTGCTGCAGACCCTGCGCCAGCTGTTCAGCGCGCGCCGCGGCCAGGCGCACGGCGCCGCCGCGATGGCCGACGGCAACGCCGGCGCGGCGATGCAGGCGCCCACCGTCAACGAACTGCTGGGCGCGCTGAGCGTGCTGCAGAGCCAGCTCGCCAGCGGCCCGGCGTTCCCCGCCGGCGCCGTCGACACGGCCGCCCTCGGCCAGGAAGTGGCCGAGCTCAAGGACCACCTGCTCAGCCAGCTCGGCGCCCTGCGCGGCGAGCGCCCCAGCCAGGTCGCCAGCATCGACGAGGACACCATCGACCTGGTCGGCATGCTGTTCGAGTTCATCCTCGAGGACGACAACCTGCCCGCGCCGATGCAGGCGATGCTGGCGCGCCTGCAGATCCCCTACCTCAAGGCCGCGATCCTCGACCGCCGCCTGTTCGCCAACCGCCAGCACCCGGCGCGCCGCCTGCTCGACGGGCTGGCCGAGCTGGCCAAGGGCTGGTCGGCCGAGTCCGACCGCGACCACCGCGTGCACGACAAGGTCAAGGCGATCGTCGAGCAGCTGCTGCACGAGTTCGACGACGACATGGGCATCTTCGAGCGCCTGTGCGGCGAGCTGCAGGAGTTCCAGGAGCTGATCCGCAAGCGCGCCGAGCTGGCCGAGCAGCGCGTGGCCGAATCCACCCGCGGCCGCGAGCGGCTGGAGCAGGCGCGGCGCCGCGCGGCACGCGAGATCCTCGACCGCATCGGCGAGCAGACCCTGCCGCCGCTGATCCACGGCGTGCTGGCGCGCGCCTGGGCCAACTACCTGGTGCTGACCATCCTGCGCCAGGGCGAGGATTCCAGCGAGTTCGCCGACGCCCTGCGCTTCGTCAACGACTTCATCGCCAGCACGCGCCCCGCGCGCGACCCGGAGAGCCAGCGCCAGCTCAGGCAGCTGCTGCCGGGCATCGAGCGCGCGCTGCGCCGCGGCCTGGCCAGCGTGGCCTTCCAGGAAAGCGACATCGAGCGCCTGCTCGGCCAGCTGCACGCCTACTACCGCCAGCAGCTGGGCGAGGCCGTGGAGGAGGCGGCGCCGGAAGAGCCCGCGCCGCTGCCGATCCCCGAAAGCATCCAGCCGATCGTCGAGCAGGAGGCGCCGGCCCTGCGCGCCGAGCGCGAGGCGCCGGTGGTGCCGCCGCCCGACCTCCCGGAGCTGGAGCAGGTGCTGGCGCTCAAGCCGGGCACCTGGCTGGAGTTCTGCCCCACCGGCGAGGCGGTGGAGCGCGCCAAGCTGTCGTGGATCAGCCCGATGAGCGGACGCTACCTGTTCGTCAACCGCCGCGGCCTCAAGGTGGCCGACTACGCGCCGCACGAGCTGGCCGCCGCGCTGGCCGCCGGCAGCGCGCGCATCCTGGCCTCCGAGCCGCTGTTCGACCGGGCGATGGACGCGATCGTCGGCCGGCTCAGCCAGGGCCTGCCGCCCGCGCCGCCGGCCGCATGAGCGGCGGACCCGAGCTGCCACCGGCCGAGGTCATCCAGGCCGACGTGGCGCGCGCCTTCGCGGAGGACCTCGGCGCCGGCGACGCCACCGCCGGGCTGCTGCCGGAGGACGCCCGCGCCGAGGCCACGCTGACCTGCCGCGAGGACGCCGTGCTGGCCGGCACGGCCTGGTTCGACGCCTGCTTCCACGCGCTCGACCCCGCCGTCGGGATCGACTGGAACGCCCGCGACGGCGAGCGCGTCGCCGCCGGCAGCGCGATCTGCCGCCTGCGCGGCCGCGCCCGCGCGCTGGTCAGCGCCGAGCGCTCGGCGCTGAACTTCCTGCAGCTGCTCTCCGGCACCGCCACCGTCACCGCCGCCTACGTGGCCGCGGTGGCGGGCACCGGCGTGCGCCTGCTCGACACCCGCAAGACCGTGCCGGGCCTGCGCCTGGCGCAGAAGTACGCCGTGCGCTGCGGCGGCGGCCACAACCACCGCATCGGCCTGTACGACGCCTTCCTGGTGAAGGAGAACCACATCGCCGCGGCCGGCGGCATCGCCCCGGCGGTGGCCGCCGCGCGGCGCCTGCATCCGGAGCTGCTGCTGGAGGTGGAGGTGGAGGACCTCGACGAGCTGCAGCAGGCGCTCGACGCCGGCGTGGACCGCATCATGCTGGACAACTTCGGCCTGCCGCTGCTGCGCGAGGCGGTGGCGCGGGTCGCCGGCCGGGTGCCGCTGGAGGTCTCCGGCAACGTCGGCCTGGACGGCATCGGCGAGCTGGCGCGCACCGGGGTGGACTTCATCTCGGTCGGCGCGCTGACCAAGCACGTGCGCGCGATCGACCTTTCGCTGCGCCTGCGGCTCGCCTGAGCTTGTTAGCACCGGCCGCCGACCGCACACTGTGCGCATGGGCCAATGGACCGATCTGTCGCTGTTGCTGGCGCTGGGGGCGGTGATCGCCCCCTGGCTGGGGCTGAGCCGCGCGCGCGAGCGCGCGACCGAGGAAGTGCGCCGGCAATGCGTGCGCCACGGGCTGCAGCTGCTGGACGAGACCGTCGGCCTGCGCGCGGTGCGCCTGCGCCGCCTCGGCGGGCGGCTGCGGCTGGAGCGCTGCTACGGCTTCGAGGTGAGCATCGACGGCGACGACCGCGAGTCCGGCCAGCTGTGGATGGCCGGCCGCGGCATGAGCGGCCTCAGCCTGCCCACGGTGCACCTGGAGACCCTGGACGACCGGCCCGCCGGCCACGGCCTGCCGGACAACGTCGTCCCGCTGCGTCCCCGTTCGGGCCAGCGCAGCCTGCACTGAAAGGTTCCCCGCGGCGATTCCCCGCTGCCGTCCGCCCGGAGGCGGGACAGCCAGTCGCGCGCCGGCCCCGACAAGCCGCTGGCGGGGGCGGCGTCGGCGGCCGCATGCGAATCCGGCCAGGCCGGCGGGGCTACTTCACGATGCGCAGGTGCGGCGTGCCGCGGCGCGGCTTGTCGCCGCCGTCGCCGGAAGCCGCGGGCGGCGTGCCGTCGGTGGGCGGCGGCGGGCTGGACGGCGGCGTGCCGTCGTCCTCGGCCGGGAACATCATCCCCTGCCCGTTCTCCTGCGCGTACAGCGCCAGCACGGCGCGCACCGGGATGCGGATGTTGTGGCTCACCCCGGAGAAGCGCGCCTGGAAGCTGATCCACTCGTTGCCGAGGTCGAGGTTGGCGACCGCGCGCATCGCCAGGTTCAGCACCACCTGGCCGTTGCGCACCGCCTGCGGCGGCACCTGCACGCCCTCGACGCCGGCGTCCACCAGCAGGTAGGGCGTGAGGTTGTTGTCGCTGATCCAGTCGTAGATCGCCCGCAGCAGGTACGGGCGATTGGGGGTCATCGCGGGCGCGTCCTGGCTCATCCCGGACGCATGGCCTTTTCTTCGGGGGTGAGGCTGCGCGCGTAGCCCTGGCTGTGGAACAGCCGCTCGCCGTAGTCGACGATCGGCTTGCCCTCGCGGCCCAGGTCCACGCCCAGCCACGGCAGCCGCCAGACCACCGGCGCCACCAGGCAGTCGGTGAGGCTCATCTCCGGGTTGAGGAAGAACTTGGCCGCCTTGAACAGCGGCAGCGAGGACAGCAGCTGCTCGCGCAGGCGCCTGCGCGCCGCGTCGGCCGGCCGGCCGCCGGCGCGGATGGTGTCGACCTCCGGCAGCCAGTCGCGCTCGATGCGCACCGCGGCCAGGCGCAGGCGCGCGCGGGACAGCGGGTCGATCGGCATCAGCGGCGGATGCGGATAGCGCTCGTCGAGGTATTCGCACACCACCGAGGTGTCGTACAGGGTGAGGTCGCGGTCGACCAGGGTCGGCGTGGTGCCGTAGGGGTTGAGGTCGACCAGGTCCTCGGGCGGCTTGCCCGGCTCCACGATCACCCGCTCGTAGCTGACGCCCTTGGCCGCCAGCACCAGCCGCACGCGGTGGCACTGGATGTCGTCGGCCGTGGTGTAGAGGGTAAGTACGGTACGCGAACGCGCGCTTTGGACCATGCAAGGTCTCCCCATCGACTGACCGGACGCGGCGGTTTCCTCGGCCGCCGCGTCACCGGACTGGCCGGATGCCTCAGTGGACGTCCTTCCAGTATTCCTTCTTCAGCATGTAGGCCAGCAGGGTGAAGCCGGCGAGGAACAGCAGCACCCAGATGCCGTACTTCTGGCGCTGCAGCGCCGCCGGCTCGGAGGCGTATTCCAGGAAGCTGGTCAGGTCGCGCGCGGCCTGGTGGTACTGCTCCGGCGTGAGCTTGCCGGGCCGGGACAGCTCCAGCTTCTCCACCTCCTCGCTGCCGGGCTTCTTCACCGCGGTCTGCACGCCCTGCAGCTCCCACAGCGGGAACGGCATCGAGGCGTTGGGGAACACGGTGTTGTTCCAGCCCACCGGGCGGCTCGGGTCGAGGTAGAACGAATTGAGGTAGGCGTAGACCCAGTCGGCGGTCTTGGCGCGCACTTCCAGCGACAGGTCCGGCGGTGCCTTGCCGAAGAACTTCTGCGCGTCGGCCTCGGGCATGTGCGACACCACCGTCTCGCCGAACTTGGCGCCGGTGAAGTTGAGGTTGTCCATCACCTCCTGCTCGCTCAGGCCCAGGTCCTCGGCGATGCGCGAGTAGCGCACGTACTTCAGCGAGTGGCAGCCCACGCAGTAGTTGAAGAACAGCTTGGCGCCGCGCTGCAGCGAGGCCTGGTCGCGCACGCCGGAGCCGGAGGGCGGCAGGCCGCCCTCTTCCGCCTGCGCGGACACGCTGCCGACGACCAGACCGAGCGCCAGCGCAATCGAGAAAATGAACCGCTTAGTCATGCGTCGTCACCCGTTCCGGAACCGGCTTGGTCTTCTCCCAGCCGAGGCGTGTGTAGAACCAGAGGAACACGAAGTAGCCGAAGTAGATCAGCGTCATCAGGCGGCCGAAGGCGTTCTCCCAGAAGGTCACGTCGACGTCGCCGAACCATTCGGGGATCACCTCGGCGGTGACGCCGGCGCCCACCGCGCCGAGCAGGACGAAGGCCAGCACGAACAGGCCCAGCGCCACCTTGAAGCCGGTGCCGCGGTAGCGGATCGACTTCACCTTGCCGGCGTCGATCCACGGCAGCGCGAACAGCAGGGCGATCGCGCCGAACATGCCCAGCACGCCCCAGATCGCCGTGCTGAAGAACGACGGGATCATGCGCAGGATCGCGTAGAACGGCGTGAAGTACCACACCGGCTTGATGTGCGACGGCGTGACCAGGTTGTTGGCCGGGATGAAGTTGTCGTGCTCGAGGAACCAGCCGCCGAAGGTCGGCGCGAAGAAGATGATGAAGGCGGCGATCAGCAGGAAGAAGCCCACGCCGACCAGGTCCTTCACCGTGTAGTACGGGTGGAACGGGATGCCGTCGGCCGGCTTCAGGGCGTCCCAGCGGTTGCCCTTCGGGCCCTTCTTGATCTCCACGCCGTCGGGGTTGTTCGAGCCCACCTCGTGCAGCGCGGCCAGGTGCAGCACCACCAGCAGCAGCAGCACCAGCGGCAGCGCGATCACGTGCAGCGCGAAGAAGCGGTTGAGCGTGGCGTCGGCCGGCAGGTAGTCGCCCATGATCCACTCGACCAGGGTGCTGCCGATCACCGGGATGGTGCCGAACAGCGAGATGATCACCTTGGCGCCCCAGAACGACATGTTGCCCCACGGCAGCACGTAGCCCATGAAGGCCTCGGCCATCAGCACCAGGAAGATCAGCATGCCGAGGATCCACACCAGCTCGCGCGGCTTCTTGTACGAGCCGTACATCAGGCCGCGGAACATGTGCAGGAACACCACCACGAAGAACAGCGAGGCGCCGGTGGAGTGCATGTAGCGGATCAGCCAGCCCCACTCCACGTCGCGCATGATGTACTCGACCGAGCCGAAGGCTTCCGCCGCGCTGGTCTTGTAGTTCATGGTGAGGAAGATGCCGGTCACGATCTGGTTGACCAGGACCAGCAGCGCCAGCGAGCCGAAGTAGTACCAAAGATTGAAGTTCTTCGGCGCGTAGTACTCGGTCATGTGCTTGCGGTAGGTCGGCGCCAGGTTCGGCGCGCGCTCGTTGACCCACTCGCCGATGCGGGTGAATACGTTGGCCATCAGCCCGCCTCCTTCGGATCCACGCCGACCTGGATGGTCTTGTCGTCCACGAAGTGGTACGGCGGGACCAGCAGGTTCTTCGGTGCCGGCACGCCGGCGTACACGCGGCCGGCCATGTCGTAGCGCGACTTGTGGCAGGGGCAGTAGAAGCCGCCCTTCCACTCCGGGTCGAACGGCTCGGGCTTCATCACCGGCACGAAGTCGGGCACGCAGCCCAGGTGGGTGCACAGGCCCACCAGCACGAGCCACTCGGGCTTGATCGAGCGGTACTCGTTCTGCGCGTACTTCGGCTGCTGGTCGGCGGAGCTGCCCTCGGACTTGGCGTCGACCAGGCGGTTGTCCTGGCTCGGCAGCGCGTCGAGCTGCTCCTTGGTGCGGTTGACCACGAACACCGGCAGGCCGCGCCACGGGTAGGTGACCTTCTGACCCGGCTCGATCTTGCTGATGTCGACGGTGACCGGAGCGCCAGCGGCCTTGGCGCGCGCGCTGGGTTCCCACGACTTTATGAAGGGCACGGCCGCCGCGACTACCCCCACGCCACCGACCACGGCCGTGGTCGCTGTGAGGAATCGGCGGCGGCCATGATCGACGACTTCGTTCGCCATCAGGCTCTCCGGTACTTGCAATGCCATTGAGATGCGGGTTTTCGGGTCCCGCAAAAATCGCGTTAGTGTAGCGTCAGGGCCTGCCCCGTACAATCAAACCCACAGGGGAGAACCGCGGCGCGCATGCCGGCCGCCGCCACCCCGCGCCGATCCTCCAAAGCTCCGGGCCACCGACCACCGCCTCCATGAAAGACGCCGCCGGGATTCTCGCTTTCGTCGCCCGATTCGTCGTCGTCGGGCTGGCGGCGGCCTTCGTGATCGGCCTGGTGTGGCCGGGCAGCGGCGAGCGCCTGCGCCAACGGCTCGGGCTGGGCGCCGGCGCACCCCCGTCCGCGCCGGCCGCCACCGCGGCCGCGCCGCAGATGGGCACCGGCCCGGTGTCCTACGCCGACGCCGTGGCCAAGGCGGCGCCGTCGGTGGTCAACATCTACGCCAACCGCATGGTCACCGAGCAGGCCGTGCGGATGTTCGCCGACCCGCTGCTGCAGCGGCTGCTGGGCGGCGTGCCGGCCGGCCCGGCCTACCGCCGCCCGCGCCAGGTGCTGGGCTCGGGCGTGATCGTGAGCAAGGAAGGCTACGTGCTCACCAACAACCACGTGATCGCCAACGCCGACGACATCCAGGTGCTGCTCTACGACGGCCGCGTCGCCCGCGCCACCCTGGTCGGCGCCGACGAGGAGACCGACCTGGCGGTGCTGAAGATCGACGCCGGCAACCTGCCGGTGATCCGCATGGCCGCGCCCGACTCGGTGCGCGCCGGCGACGTGGCGCTGGCCATCGGCAACCCGCTCGGCCTCAACCAGACGGTGACCATGGGCATCGTCAGCGCGATCGGCCGCCAGCTGAGCAGCAGCAGCCCGGAGGACTTCATCCAGACCGACGCGGCGATCAACCTGGGCAATTCCGGCGGCGCGCTGGTCAACGCGCACGGCGACCTGATCGGCATCAACACGCTGCTGATCGGCAAGGCCGCCAACGCCGAGGGCATCGGCTTCGCCATCCCCGCCGGCAGCGCCAAGAAGGTGCTCGATCAGATCATCGCCACCGGACACGTGGTCCGCGGCTGGCTGGGCGCCGAGTACGGCTTCGTGCCGGTGGCCGCCGACAGCGGCCTGCCCGCCGCCGCACGCGGCGCGCAGATCGGCGACGTCTATCCCGGCGGGCCGGCGGCGCAGGCCGGCCTGCAGCCGCACGACATCCTGCTGCGCGTGGGCGGCCACGACGTGCTCAATCCGACCGACCTGCGCCGGCTGGAAGCCGACCTCGGGCCCGGCAGCAAGGTCGAGGTGTCGGGCCTGCGCAACGGCGCGCCGTTCCACGCCGAGGTCACGATCGCGCAGCGGCCGCCGCTGCAGCAGCCCGCGGCGGACCAGTAGGGGCCGCTCCGTTCTTTCGCCGGCCGGCGGCGCGTCGTCCCGCGGGTCCAGCGGGCAGCAAACAGCAGGTTTTGCAGGACCGCTTTCTTCCTGCCCGGTCTTCGTCGCGCCGGAAGCCCTGGCTACCTTGGAGCCTGTTCAAAACCTTCCGGGGAAGGGCGCCAGGATGGCCAGCGGGATGAAGCGCGCGGGTTATGGAGGGTCGATCGCGGCCGGGGGCCGCTCCCACAAGGCTTGCGAGGCCCCTGTGGGAGCGGCCTCCGGCCGCGATGCCCGGCCCCTTCAGGCTCTTTAGAGACTGCCCCCCGCCACGGCCAGCGAACGCGGCAGCGCGTCGCCGTAGCGCTTGCGCAGGGCGCCCACGCGCTGCACGTAGACCTGCGTCTCGGCGAACGGCGGCACGCCGTTGTAGCGCTGCACCGCCGCGGGTCCGGCATTGTAGGCCGCGGCCGCCAGCCGCTCGTCGCCGTTGAAGGTCCTGAGCAGCTGCGCGAGGTAGCGCGCGCCGCCGCGGATGTTCTGCTCGGGATCGAAGGCGTCCAGCACGCCCATGTCGCTGGCCGTGCCCGGCATCAGCTGCATCAGCCCCTGCGCTCCCTTCAGCGACAGCGCGCGCGGGTTGAAGGCGCTCTCGGCGTGGATCACCGCGCGCAGGAAGGCCTCGTCCACGCCGAACTCGCCGCTGGCCGCGTGCACCGCGCCGGCGTAGGAGGCCAGGTCGAGCCGCACGCGCCCCCAGTCGATCGGCGAGTGCAGGTTGCAGGCCATGCAGGTGGCGATGTAGCTGAACAGCATGGTCACCGTCCTGGCCGGCCCGCTGGGCCGCAGGTTGGTGTACTCCACGCTGCCGTCGCGGTGCACCACCCGGTAGACGGCGCCGCGCAACACCCTGGCGCCACCCTCCTGGCTGGCGAGCGGCGCCGACGGCGGCGGCGCGGCCGACTCGGCGTAGCTCCACTGGCCCGCCTTGCCCGCCGGCGCGGCCGGCGGGAGCTCGATCCGCCGGGCCGAGGTCTCGACCGAGCTCTGCAAACCCGCGAAGCGGACCGTCGCGGCAGGCGGCATCTCCGCGGCGGCCGTCGCCGGGACGCGCTTCGGTTTCGCCTCGCCATGCGCGGCCGCGCGGCGCGGCGGCGCGAAATCCGCCACGCGCCGGCAACCCCGGTAGCCCTCGGTAGTGCCGCTGAACACGGTCTCGCCGCTCGTGCCAACGCAGCGGTACAACGCGCCGCCGTGCGCCGGCGCGAGCCACAGCAGCGCCAGCAGCAGGGCGCAGGCGCCCGCGACCCGGCGCGGGATCGGATGGTCCGGGAAAGCCCCTGCAGGCGAACCGACGCTTCCCCCTTGGCGTGCGGCATGGCGCATGGCGCGCAGTGTCCGTCAGGGCGTGGCCGGGCTCAAGCGCGGGAACGCCGTTTCGTGCGCGGCGGCAAGCACCTGGCCGCCGCGCGGGCCTTCCGGGATCGCGGCCGGAGGCCGCTCCCACAGCCTGGCCGGGGCCACGCCGGCAGGCGCAAGTGCTTGATCCGCCTTGCCGGATCGCTGGCGACCCGGCGCCCGGGCGAGTACACTGCGCGGTTCGGCGAGTTCCGACCCGCGCGCCCCACGAACCACGGTACCGACGTCCATGAGCGGCAAGCTTTTCATCAAGACCCACGGCTGCCAGATGAACGAGTACGACTCGGCCAAGATGGCCGACGTGCTGAAGGCGTCGCACGGCCTGGAACTGACCCAGGACGAGTCCGAGGCGGACGTGATCCTGATCAACACCTGCTCGATCCGCGAGAAGGCGCAGGAAAAGGTGTTCAGCCAGCTCGGCCGCTGGAAGGAGCACAAGCAGGGCAACAGGCAGGTGGTGATCGGCGTGGGCGGCTGCGTGGCCAGCCAGGAGGGCGAGGCGATCATCAAGCGCGCGCCGTTCGTGGACATCGTGTTCGGCCCGCAGACCCTGCACCGCCTGCCCGAGCTGATCGAGGCCAAGCGCGAGACCGGCCGGCCGCAGGTGGACGTGTCCTTCCCGGAGATCGAGAAGTTCGACAAGCTGCCGGAACCGCGCGCCGAGGGCCCCACCGCCTTCGTCTCGATCATGGAGGGCTGCTCCAAGTACTGCTCGTACTGCGTGGTGCCCTACACCCGCGGCACCGAGATCAGCCGCCCGTTCGACGACGTGCTGGTGGAGGTGGCCCGGCTCGCCGAGCAGGGCGTGCGCGAGGTCACCCTGCTCGGCCAGAACGTCAACGCCTACCAGGGGCCGACGCACGACGGCGGCACCGCGGACCTGGCCGTGCTGATCCACGCCATCGCGCAGATCGAGTCGATCGGCCGCATCCGCTTCACCACCTCGCACCCGCTGGAGTTCTCCGACTCGCTGGTCGAGGCCTACGCCAGCGTGCCCAAGCTCGCCAACTTCCTGCACCTGCCGGTGCAGGCCGGCTCCGACCGCATCCTGGCGGCGATGAAGCGCGGCTACACGGTGCTGGAGTTCAAGCAGAAGATCCGCAAGCTGCGCGCCGTGCGCCCGGACATCTGCATCAGCTCGGACTTCATCGTCGGCTTCCCCGGCGAGACCGACGAGGACTTCGAGAAGACCATGAAGCTGATCGACGACGTCGGCTTCGACCAGAGCTTCTCCTTCATCTTCTCCGCCCGCCCCGGCACGCCGGCGGCCAGCCTCGCCGACGACACGCCGGCCGAGGTCAAGCACGCGCGGCTGGCGCGGCTGCAGGCGCGGCTCAACGAGAACGCCCGCCGGATCAACGAGGCGATGGTCGGCACCGTGCAGCGCGTGCTGGTGGAGAAACCCAGCAAGAAGAACCCGAACGAGCTCACCGGCCGCACCGAGAACATGCGCTTCGTGAACTTCCCCGGGCCGGCGCGGCTGATCGGCCGGTTCGTGGACGTGCTGGTCACCGAGGCGATGACCAACTCGCTGCGCGGGCGCGTGGTCGTCGCCGACGACCAGCAGGCGGCCTGAAAGCGCCAGCTCAGTCCAGCCGCTTGCGGAAGCGCAGGATCGCCGCGGCCATCATCACCGCGGTGAACGCCCCCAGCGCGGCCACCTCCCGCCACAGCTCCGCCAGCCCGGCGCCGCGCAGCATGATGCCGCGGATCAGCCGCATGAAGTGCGTGAGCGGCAGCGCCTCCGCCAGCCACCGCACGGGCCCGGGCATGCCCGCGAACGGGAACATGAACCCCGACAGCAGGATCGACGGCAGGAACACGAAGAAGGTCATCTGCATCGCCTGGAACTGCGACTGCGCGCGGGTCGAGATCAGCAGCCCCATGGTGAGGTTGGCGAGGATCAGCAGCCCCGCGGCCAGGTAGACGTCCAGCAGGCTGCCCTGGATCGGCACCGCGAACAGCCCGCGCCCGAGCGCGAGGATCACCGTGGTCTGCACCAGCCCGATGCCGATGTACGGCAGCACCTTGCCGACCATCAGCTCGGCGCTGCTCAGCGGCGTGGCGATCAGCAGCTCCATGTTGCCGCGCTCGCGCTCGCGCACGATGGCGATGCCGGTGAACAGCACCATCGTCATGGTCAGGATCACGCCGATCAGGCCGGGGACGATGTTCACCGCCGAGCGCCGCTGCGGGTTGTAGAAGCTGACGATGCCGATCGGGCCGTCCGCCGGCGTGCTGACCAGCGGCGCGCGCGTGTCCGGCGCCGCGCTGTCGACCGGCACCTGCGCCAGCTGCGCCGCGGCGCTCTGCACCACGTTGTCGCTGCCGTCCACCATGACCTGCGCGACCTGCCGCCCGTCGTGGCGGCGCCGCTCGAAATCCGGCGGTATCGCCACGCCGATGCTGATGCGGCCCTGGCGCAGCATCTCCACCAGCTCCTCCGGCGTGTCGACATGCGCCGCCGGCGCGATCACGCCGGTCGCCAGCATGTCCATCACCAGCGCGCGCGAGCCGGCCGTGTCCGCCTGGTCCGCGATGCCGGCGTCGAGGCCGCGCAGGTTGGTGTTGATGGCGTAGCCGAACAGCACCAGCTGGATCACGGGAATGCCCACGATCATCGCCAGCGTGATCCGGTCCCGGGCCAGCTGCCGCAGCTCCTTGACCACGATCGCCCACAGCCGGCGCCAGCTCATGCCGCGCGCTCCTCCCGCGGGCGCTGCTGGCGCGTCACGGCGACGAACACGTCCTCCAGGTTGGGTCGCACCGGCCGGATGCGCGCCGCCGGACCGCCGTCCGCCAGGACCCTCTCCAGCCGCGCCAGCGCCGCGCCGCCTTCCGGGCCGCCCGCGCGCATGAGCACGCGCAGCTCGTTGCCCACCTGCGCCACGCCGAGCACCTCCGGCAGCTCCGCCAGCCGGCGCTGCGCGCGCCGCGGCTGCGCGCTGGCCACGACGAACGCGCGCCCCTCGAGCCTGGCGGTCAGCTCGGCCGGCGTGCCGTCCGCCACCAGCACGCCGCGGTCGAGCACCGCCAGGCGGTGGCAGCGCTCGGCCTCGTCCATCAGGTGCGTCGACACCAGCAGGGTGGTGCCGCCGTCCGCCAGCTCGAACAGCTTTTCCCAGAAGTCGCGGCGCGACTCCGGGTCCACGGCGCTGGTGGGCTCGTCGAGGAACAGCAGCTCCGGCTCGTGGATCACCGCGCAGGCCAGGGCGAGCCGCTGCTTCTGCCCGCCGCTCATGGTGCCCGCCAGCTGCTTCTGGCAGTCGCCGAAGTGGTACTGCTCGACCAGCTCGTCGATGCGGCGCGCCGTCCGCGCCTTCGGCACGCCCTGCACGGCGGCCATGAACTCCAGGTTCTCGCGCACCTCCAGGTCGTCGAACAGCGAGAACTTCTGCGTCATGTAGCCGATGCGCCGGCGCAGGGCCTCCGCCTCGCGCGGCACGCTCAGGCCCAGCACGTCGATCTCGCCCTCGCTGGGCGTGAGCAGGCCGCACAGCATGCGGATGGTGGTGGACTTGCCCGAGCCGTTCGGCCCCAGGAAGCCGTAGACGTGGCGCGCCGGCACCGCCAGGTCGACGTGGTCGACCGCCACCAGCTGGCCGAAGCGCTTGGTCAGCCCGCGCGCGCGGATCGCCGTGTCCTGGCCCGCGCCGCTCACGACCGGGCCTCGGGATAGTCAACGCGCACCGGCAGCCCCACCGGCAGGTCGGCGGCCTCCGGGCCCAGCGCCACTTCGGCCAGGTAGCTCAGGCGCGCCGCGTCCTCGCCCGCCAGCGCGTAGTAGGGCGTGAACACCGGCTCGCTGCGGATCAGGCGCACCTTGCCGAGGTAGCTGCGGTCGCGGCCGTCCACGTGCACGCGCACGGCGTCGCCCACGTGCACCCGGGCGCGCATCGGCTCCTGCAGGTAGACGCGCGCGTACGGCGCGTCGCCCGCCAGCAGCACGACCAGCGGCGCGCCCACCGGGGCCTGGTCGCCCAGCTTGTACGGGAGGCTGTCCACCCGGCCGGCGCGCGGCGCCACCAGGTCGAGCTTGCCCAGCAGGACCCGCTGCGCCTCGGCCTGGGCCTTGGCGGCAGCCAGCGCGGCCTCGCCCTGCGCGATCTGCTCGGGGCGCGTGCCGTGCACCAGCGCGTCCAGCGCCGCCTTGGCGGCGGCCACCTGCCCCTCGGCGCTGCCCGCGGCGGCGCGGGCGCGATCGATGTCGGCGGCCGCCGCATAGTTGTTCTTCCGCAGCGGCAGCAGGCGCCGGTAGTAGGCGCGGGCGTCGCGCGCCTGCGCCTCGGCCGCCGCGAGGTCGGCGCGCGCCTTGGCGATGTCTTCCTGGCGCGGGCCCACGCGCAGTTCGAGCAGCGTCGCCTGCTGCTGGCTCGCCTGCGCCTCCGCGGCCGCGAGCTCGGCCCGGGTGTGCGCGGGGTCCAGCCGGAGCAGCGGCTGGCCCGCGGCCACCGTTTCCCCTTCGCGCACGTCGATGGCGACGACGCGCTCCGCGGCCGGCGCCGGCAGGCTGATGCGGTCGTACTCCAGCGTGCCCAGCGCCTGCGGCGGCGCCTTGCCGCAGCCGGCCAGCGCACCGGCCATCGACAGGCAGGCCGCCAGCCAGGCGACCGGGCGAACGACACGTTTGTTCATGCGGAGACTCCGGACGGACGGGAACCCAGGCCGCCTTCGAGCAGCGCCAAGGTGTGGTCGAGCAGCGCCCCGGGCCCGAGATCGTCGGCCTGGAACACGCGCCGCCAGATCGGCGCCCCCGCGGCGGGGAACAGCGTGAGCCCGACCAGCGACACCACCAGCAGGCGCGGGTCCAGCCCGGGGTTGAGCGCGCCGGCCGCCTTCGCGGCGGCGAACCGCTGCGCCAGCAGTTGCGGCAGGCTGGGCAGCAGGTGGTGGAACAGCACCTCGCGCAGCTCGCCTCCCTCGCACAGCACCTCGCGCACCCACAGCGGGGGCAGCCACGGATGCGCCGCCACCAATGCGCCGATGCCGCGCACGAAGCTGCCCGCCAGCGCCGCGGGCTCGCCGCCGGCCTGCGCCAGGCGCTCGCGCATGGGCGCCAGTGCGGGCAGCAGGCGCTCGTCGATCACCGCCTGCTTCAGCTGCGCCTTGTCGCCGAAGTAGTAGTGCAGCATCGCCGGGGTGACCCCGGCATCCGCGGCGATGGCGCGCAGCGGCGTGGCGCCGATGCCGTCGCGCGCGAACCGGGCGAGCGCCACGTCGAGCAGATGCGCGCGCAGGTCGCGCTCGTCCCGGGCGGGACGGCCGGCCGCGCGGCGCGGCTTGGCGGGGGGCTTGGCGCGGGTCATGGCGCCAAAATTAATTAAACGATTAATTGTTGGCAAGCCACCGGATGCCCGGGTCGATCCCGCGCCTGCACCGGCCCGCCGTTCCCGCGCACGGCGCGGTAGCCCTCGCCCCTTCCGCGCGCTACTCTCGCGCGCCTATGACCGAACTCAACCAGCGCGATTTCGCGCTCGCTCCCGAAGACAACGCCCGCCTCGCCAACCTCTGCGGCCCGTTCGACGAACACCTGCGCCAGATCGAGCTGCGCCTGGGCGTGGAGATCGACCATCGCGGCAATCTGTTCCAGGTGATCGGCGAGGACAGCCCTGCGCGCGCGGCGGAGAAGGTGCTGCGCGCGCTCTACGAAAGCACCGAGAACGAGACGCTCACCGGCGCGCGGGTCAACCTGCACCTGGCCGAGTCGGGCCTCGACAGCCTCGTGGAGGAAGCCGCCGAGGGCGCGCAGGAAGTCGTCATCAAGGTCAAGCGCGGCGTGATCAAGGGCCGCGGCCCGAACCAGGCGCGCTACCTGCACGCCATCACCACGCACGACATCAACTTCGGCGTGGGCCCGGCCGGCACCGGCAAGACCTACCTCGCCGTCGCCAGCGCGGTCGAGGCGCTGGAGGCCAACCGCGTGCAGCGCCTGCTGCTGGTGCGCCCGGCGGTGGAGGCCGGCGAGAAGCTCGGCTTCCTGCCCGGCGACCTGTCGCAGAAGGTCGATCCCTACCTGCGCCCGCTGTACGACGCGCTGTACGAGATGCTCGGCTTCGAGAAGGTGGCCAAGCTGATCGAGCGCAACGTGATCGAGATCGCCCCGCTGGCCTACATGCGCGGGCGCACCCTCAACGACTCCTACGTGATCCTCGACGAGGCGCAGAACACCACCGTCGAGCAGATGAAGATGTTCCTCACCCGCATCGGCTTCGGCTCGGTGGCGGTGATCACCGGCGACGTCAGCCAGGTGGACCTGCCGCGCAACGTGCGCTCGGGCCTGCGCCATGCCATCGAGGTGCTGCGCGGGGTGAACGGCATCAGCTTCACCTTCTTCACCTCGCGCGACGTGGTGCGCCATCCGCTGGTGGCGAAGATCGTGCGCGCCTACGAGGCGTTCGAGGCGGGGAACGGGGAACGGGGAACGGGGAACGCGCAGGGAGCGGCGAGCTGAAGCCCATGGCCCCGCCACGCCCCCCGCGTTCCCCGCCGCGCCGCGGCGCCTCCGGGTTCCCCGTTCCCCGTTCCCCGTTCCCCGCTCCCACGCTGCACGTCCTCTACGGCCCGCCCCGCGCCGGCCTGCCCGCGCCCGCCAGCTTCCGCCGCTGGGTCGAGGCCGCGCTGCGCGGCGCGCGGCGCCGCAAGCCGGCGGAACTGGCCATCCGCATCGTCGGCCTGGCGGAAGGCCGCGCGCTCAACCGCGACTACCGCGGCAAGGACTACGCCACCAACGTGCTCTCCTTCCCGGCGGAACTGCCGCCGGGAATGGCGCTGCCGCTGATCGGCGACCTGGCGATCTGCGCCCCGGTGGTGGCGCGCGAGGCGCGCGAGCAGGGCAAGCGCGAGCGCGACCACTGGGCGCACCTCACCGTGCACGGCGTGCTGCACCTGCTCGGCTACGACCACATCGCGGAAGCCGACGCCGAGGCCATGGAAACGCT
This sequence comes from Fulvimonas soli, assembly GCF_003148905.1. Taxonomy (GTDB): domain Bacteria; phylum Pseudomonadota; class Gammaproteobacteria; order Xanthomonadales; family Rhodanobacteraceae; genus Fulvimonas; species Fulvimonas soli. The sequence goes on from NZ_QGHC01000003.1 coordinate 371,011, forward strand.
GGAAGCCCGCATCCTCGCCGGCCTGGGCATCACCGACCCCTACGCATGAAGCAGCCTGCTCCCTCTCCACTCCGGGGAGAGGGTTGGGGTGAGGGGCCACCCTAGCCCCAGTCCAATCACTGCGGGTTTTTCGATCAAGAGCCATTGAACTCCATCGCAAGCCCCGCCCCCTCACCCTGCCCTCTCCCCGGGGGGGAGAGGGATCGAGGCCCTCGTTCCTGGAGAGACGGCACAGGCCGCCGCCTGCCGCTTGAGCCCTGAATCGTCACGATTTTTCGGCTAGACTGGATTTTCCGCCCGCACCCGGGCAGAACCCGCAAGCGTAATGAACGACGACCCTGGCAGTACCAACGGCCCGGCGCACCGATCCTGGTGGGACCGACTGGGCCACATGTTTTCCGGCGAGCCTCGCAACCGCGACGAACTGATCGAGGAACTGCGCGCCGCCCAGGCCAACGGCCTGCTCTCGAACGACACGCTGGCCATGGTCGAGGGGGCGATCAGGGTCACCGAGCTGGACGTCGACGACGTGATGGTGCCGCGCGCGCAGATCGTGATGATCTCCGCCGAGGCGGCCCTGCCCGACATCCTCGCCACCGTGGTGGAGTCCGGCCACTCCCGCTTCCCGGTGCACGGCGAGGACAAGGACGAGATCCTCGGCATCCTGCTCGCCAAGGACCTGCTCAAGTTCATCGGCAACGACGAGCCCTTCGACATCCGGACGATCCTGCGCCCGGCGGTGCTGATCCCCGAGTCGATGCGCCTCAACGTGCTGCTGGCCGAGTTCCGCCGCAGCCGCAACCACATGGCGCTGGTGGTGGACGAGTACGGCGGCGTGGCCGGCCTCATCACCATCGAGGACGTGCTCGAGCAGATCGTCGGCGAGATCGACGACGAGCACGACGACGAGGAAGAGCCCGCGCTGATGCACGCCCGCGCGCAGGGCGAGTGGGTGGTCAGCGCGCTCACGCCGATCGCCGACTTCAACGAGGAGACCGGCGCGGCCTTCTCCGACGAGGAGTTCGACACGGTGGGCGGCATGGTCACCGCCGAGTTCGGCCACCTGCCGGAGGTGGGCGAGGAAACCGCCATCGGCGGCTTCCTGTTCCACGTCACCGAGGCCGACGACCGCCGCGTGCAGGAATTCCGCGTGAGCCGGCTGCATGGCGAGTCCTGAGCGGTTTTCCCTTCTCCCGCCGGGAGAAGGTGGCCCGCAGGGCCGGATGAGGGTCCGATCGGGCAGGTCCGCGAGCGGCCCGGCCGCCCGCTTCCTCCGGGAGAAACGTCCGCTCCCGCTCGCCTGGCTCTGCCTGCTGCTCCTGGCCCTGCTCGCCGGCGCGCCCGCCCGCGCCGGCGTCGCCGACGCGCCCGGCGAGGACCTGGAAGTGGCGCTGGTCACCTACGGCCCCGGCGACACCTACTGGGAGCGCTTCGGCCACGACGCCATCGAGCTGCGCGACCGCCGCAGCGGCGAGGCGGTGAACTTCAACTACGGCGTGTTCGACTTCGACGAGCGCGGCTTCCTGCTCAACTTCGCCCGCGGCCGCATGCACTACCTGATGGATGCGGCGCCCACCGACGAGGACGAGTCCTACTACCGCGGCGCCGGCCGCTCGATCGTCCGCCAGCGGCTCGCGCTCGCGCCCGCGCAGGCGGCGGCCCTGCGCGACTTCCTGCTGTGGAACCTGCGCCCGGAAAACGCGCGCTACGACTACGACTACTACGTCGACAACTGCACCACCCGCGTGCGCGACGCGCTCGACCGCGCGCTGGGCGGCGCGCTCAAGGCGCAACTCGCGGCGCGCCCGGCCGGCATGACCTACCGCCAGCAGACCGACCGCCTGATGCGCGCGCAGCCCTGGCTGATGCTGCTGCTCGACCTGGGCCTCGGCCCCTATGCCGACCAGCCGCTACACGCCTGGCAGGAGAGCTTCCTGCCGATGGTGCTGCAGCGCGAGCTGCGCGCGGTGCGCGTCCCGGACGGCCAAGGCGGCACGCAACCGCTGGTGGCGGCGGAACGGGAGCTCTCGCCCAACCGGCTCGACGCCCCGCCCGCCGCCGCCCCCGACCTGCGCCCGCCGCTGGCGCTGGCCGGCCTGGCCCTGGCCGCGCTGCTGCTGGCCTGCCGGCGCTACTGGCCGGCCGGCTTCGCCGTGCTCGGCACCGCCTACCTGCTGGCGGCCGGCCTGGTCGGCCTGCTGCTGCTCGTCCTGTGGACCCTGACCACCCACCACTCGGCCTGGGCCAACGCCAACGCGCTGCTGTTCAGCCCGCTCGCCTTCCTGCTGCTGCGCGCCCCCTGGCGCCTGCGCCGCGGCCCGCCCCCCTCGCGCCTGGCGCAGAACGCCATGCTGCTGCAGCTGCTCGCCGCACTGGCCGCCGTGCTGCTGCACCTGCTGCCCGGCACCGTGCAGCAGAACCAGCCCTGGCTGATGTTCGCATTGCCAATATGGCTTGTAGTGGCTTGGCACATGAGAAGCATCACATCGGCGGCGATGTGACATATATCGACATTCATGCGTCGACATCGAAACATCAAATATCTGGTTTACAGGGGAAAGAGGAATGTACGGCTCGCTTGCGGACGCAACATCCAGGACATCAGGTATCAAGCTTCATTACATCGTCGCGATCGCTTCGATAATAGTGATCGCAATTGCCTACTGGCCTGTGCTCCATGCCCAATTCGTTTGGGACGACATCCTTGATTTCGTGGATATGGGGTGGCTGACGCACGGTGATGGCTGGAAGCACTACATCTTCCGTGACTTCAATTACTGGAAAAATTACTTCAGGCCTCTGGTTGTAGCGCTTTTTACACTGCAAGTGCGACTGTTTGATGTTGCACCGGAACCCATGCATGCCGTATCGCTCGGAATGCATCTCATCGACACGACACTGGTTGGCCTATTGGCATGGCGCAGTAGCCAATTTGGCCTATCTTACCGGCAAAGGTTGTTTCCACTCGCAGCGGCGATGCTTTTTTATGGATTGCATCCGTTATTGATAGAGCCCGTGGCGTGGATTGGTTGCCAGTTCGATCTGGCCGCGACCATGTTCATGCTGCTCGGCCTCCTGGCCAACACATGGCTTGAAAAGCCGACAATACGCGCAACGACCGTTGCCACCTGCTTCTTTCTTGCAGCTTGCTCCAAAGAATCGGCAGCCGCATTTCCACTGGTTCTGGCCATCTTCGACTGGCTAATACAGACGAAGAGAGAGGCCAACCACCGCCCCTTCAGCATACTGCTGTTTCTCAGGCGAAACGGGCTGACATACCTGGCCATGGCCATCGCCGGCACCATTTACCTCGCACTTCGCATATGGGCTCTAGGCCAATTGATTGGCCAATATTCAAATGACAGCATGTCCATTTTCGGCCGTCTCCAGCAAACTTGCTTCATTTACATACACTACTGGAAATCTCTCGTCTGGCCCATGTCGGGCATGTCTCCCGTACACCCAATTGATACCACCCCGTTCAATACACTCAGCCTGAAATCCATTGTTATCAATGTATTGGCCATTGGCACTGTTGCCTGTGCCCTCTATACATTCCTGCGCAGGTCATCGCTAACCGGCGGCATAGTACTTGCGGTGACTGCTGTACTACTTCCCGTGCTGCACATCAGTACCGCAGCTTTCGACACGAGCCTTTACCATGAGCGTTACATCATGACTGCACTAGCAGTTATGTGTGCCATGCTTCCCCTGGCACGAGTGAGAAAGCCAACCAATGTGAGCATGCGCATTTATCGCCCATTGCCTTGGATCGCCATTCTCCTGTGGTCCAGCCTGTCTATAGCCTCGATAAGAACGACCCTCCCTCTTTGGTCCGACAATCTAAGCCTGTGGCGCTGGGCTTATACGGTCTATCCGGACTCTGAAGAAGCGGCAGCGAACTTGTTGAGTGCGTATATCGAACGAAAGGATAGGCCCCATGCTCACGAACTAATCGAACAGATCTCGAAAAATGGCATGCACTGCCCGAACTGCATGCTCAATGCAGCCTTCCTCGCCATTGCCGACAATGACCCCAAGAGCGCAGCCATTGCTTTGGAAAAGGTGAAAAACTCGAAAGAAGTCATTTATAACAAGCACATATTTCGCCAGTATCTGCTCGCCGTTGGCCAAAACGCCATATTGTCTGGACAGCCCCGGGACGCCGAGACGATTCTCCGTGAAGTCATCGCACTCGATCCGTTTGCCCCACAGCCAAGGCTTTCGCTCGCCATAGCCCTAGCGCTCCAAGGAGAGAAGGACCAGGCAAGGATCGCTAGCCAAGAAGGAATCGCATTGCTACCGCCTATCAAGCAGAAGGCCGCCCGGGAAGATTTCGACAAATTCATCGACTCAGACGCCAAGCGCCTCCCGCTGCAGCAAGGCCGGCCAAATGCTTTGAGCGGCCCATCAAGCTAACTCCTGCGCAGGCATTGCTGTGGCTCGATTTGACGCGCAAGATGCCCCCATGTCCATTCCACATCCTGCAGCCACCTTTGATTCATCCACTCCCATGGTGGTCAACTGCGTCGCCTACCGCCACGACGGCACGCGCATCGGCGACATCACGCTGGATGCCATCAGCGAAGTGCTGAAGGAGCCGGACACCTTCGTCTGGGTCGGACTGCACGAACCGGACGAGCCGCTGCTGCTGAAGCTGCAGGAGGAGTTCGACCTGCACGACCTGGCGATCGAGGACGCCCACAAGGCGCACCAGCGCACCAAGATCGAGACCTACGGCAACTCGCTGTTCCTGGTGGTGCAGACCGCGCAGCTGGTCGGCGGCGAGCTGGCCTTCGGCGAGACGCACATCTTCCTCGGCCAGCGCTACCTGGTGACCGTGCGCCACGGCGCCTCGCTGTCCTATGCGCCGGCGCGGCGCGCCTGCGAGCACGCGCCCGAGCTGATGAGCAACGGCCCGAGCTACGGCCTGTACGGCGTGCTGGACTTCATCGTGGACAACCTGCTGCCGATCGTGCGCGACTTCCGCGAGGAGCTGCACCAGCTGGAGACGGACGTCTTCGCCGAGACCTTCAAGCGCAGCACGGTCAAGCGCCTGTACGACATGCAGCGCGACCTGATGACGCTGCGCCTGGCGGTGGCGCCGCTGCAGGACATCATCAGCCAGCTGGTGCGGCTGCACCCGCAGCTGATCCCCGACGAGCTGCGCGCCTACTTCCGCGACGTGTACGACCACGTGTTCCGCGTCAACGAGTCGATCGGCGCAATGCGCGAGATGCTGGCCGCCGCGATCAACGTGAACCTGGCGCTGGTCACCTTCGGCCAGAACGAGGTGATGAAGCGCCTGGCCGGCTACGCCGCCATGCTGGCCGCACCCACGCTGATCACCAGCTGGTACGGCATGAACTTCCACCACATGCCGGAGCTGGACAAGCCGTGGGCCTACCCGGCGATGATCGCCCTGGTGGTCGGCGTGGTCGCCGGCATCTACGTCTGGCTGAAGCGCTCGCGCTGGCTCTGACGCCTGCGGCAGGCCCCAAAAAAAAGAACGGCGGCCCGCGGGCCGCCGTTCGGCTTTCGGGTCCGGCGCGTCAGTGCGGTGCCTCTGCGGACGTCCACTGCTTCAGCCACGCATTCACCGTCTCGTGCCACTGCACGCTGTTCTGCGGCTTGAGCACCCAGTGGTTCTCGTCCGGGAAATGCAGCAGCCGGCTGGGAATGCCGCGGCGCTGCAGCGCGGTGAACGCGCCCAGGCCCTGTGTGTCAGGGATGCGGAAGTCGTGGCCGGAATGCACGATCAGCATCGGCACGCGCCAGTTCCTCACGTAGTTCACCGGATTGAAGCGCTCGTAGTTCTCCGGATGCTCGAACTGCGGGCCGCCGTTCTCCTTCTCCTCGAACCACAGCTCCTCGGTGGCGTAGTACATCATGCGCGCGTCGAACACGCCGTCGTGGTCGACCAGGCACTTCCACGGCTGGCTCCACACGCCGGCGATCCAGTAGACCATGTAGCCGCCGTAGCTCGCGCCCAGCGCGCAGGCGCGGTCGCCGTCGAGGAAGGCGTACTTGTCCAGCGCCGCCTGCCAGCCCAGCTTGAGGTCCTGCAGCGGCTTGCCGCCCCAGTCGCCCGAGATGGAATCGGTGAAGGCCTGGCCGTAGCCGGTGGAGCCGTGGAAGTTCACCGTGACCACCGCGAAACCCTGGCCGGCGTAGGTCTGCGGGTTCCAGCGGTAGCTCCAGCCGTTGTCCATCGCGCCCTGCGGGCCGCCGTGGATGATGAAGGCCACCGGGTACTTGTGCCCGCGCCTGAAGCCCACCGGCTTCACCACGTAGCCCTGCACCGGCTCGCCGTTCCAGCCCTTGAAGGTGAAGAACTCGAAGTCGCCCATCCTCGCGTTCTTCAACCGCTCGGCATTGAAGCGGGTGACCTGCTTGAGGCCGCGGCCGGCCGCGTCGGCCAGATAGAGATCGGCCGGCCGCTTGAGGTCGTCGCGCGCCAGCAGCAGCTTGCCGCCGGCCAGCGCATAGCCGCCGACCGTGCCGTCGCCGACCACGCGGGAAACCTTGCCGCTGGCCGCATCGATGGCGAACAGCGGATGCTGGCCCTGGTCGTCGGCGGTGGCGTAGAGCGTCTTGCCGTCGGCCGAAACCGAAAGGCTGCCGGCCGAACGGTCCCACTGCGGATCGACTTCGCGCTTCGCGCCGCTGGCCAGGTCCAGCGCCATGATGGCGAAACGGTCCGCCTCGAAGCCCGGTTCCCGCATGGCCAGGTAATAAAGCGTCCTGCCGTCCGGCGAGGGCACCGGATTGGCGTCCCAGGCCAGGTTGTCGGCGGTCAGGTTCCGCGGCGCCGCCGAGCCGTCGGCGGGCACCTCGTAGATGTCGAAATTGGTCGACCACGGCTCGCTGGTGCCGGCGATGCGCACGTCGAAATAGACCGTCTGCCCGTCCTGCGAGAAGGAGAACTCGCTCTCGTCACCGAACGGCTTGCTCGGGATGTCACCGTCGATGCCCTTGCTGAGCAGGGTCGGTTCGACGGGCAACTGGCCGTCGGCGCCGAACTCGGCCACGTAGAGCTGGTTGCGGCGGCCGTCCGCCCAGGTGTCCCAGTGGCGCACGAACAGCTTGTCGTACACCGTGCCGGTGGCCTTGGTCTTCTCGCGGCCGTCCAGCCGCTCCTTGGTGCAGGCCAGGTCCGCGCAGTCGGTGAACACCTCGTAGGAAAGCAGCACGCGCCTGCCGTCGGGCGAGAGCTTGTAGCCGCCCAGGTCCAGCGGCGCGTGCGTCACCTGCACCGGCGCCGCGTGCGCGCCGAGATCCAGTCCGCTCTTGCCGGACGCCAGGTCCAGCCGCCACAGCTGCGCCGCGCCGCCGGCCGGCGCCACGTAATAGAGGCTGCGGCCGTCGGCCGACCAGCGCGCCGAACCGCCCTTCTCCACCAGCTTCACCGGCTGCCCGCCCCTGGCCAGGTCGAGCACGTAGACCGCGTTGACGCCCTTGTTGGCCTCGTAGTCCGTGCTGCGCACGCTGAAGGCGGCATAGCGGCCGTCGGGCGAGAGCTGCGGGTCGCCGACGCGGTCGAGCATGACCAGGTCGCGGACGGTGAAGGGGTTGACAGGCGCGGCCACCGCCGTAACCGCGATCACCCCCAGCAAGGCACCCGCAAAGCATCCAGAAAGCTGTTTCATTTGAAATTCTTCCTCATCAACAAGCAAGGCATTCAGGTCGCCCGGCCACTTAGCATGGCGATTCGGTCACTCAATACACTCAATAACTTATGAAAAGGCTTCAAGGTGACACTGACGGCAGCACGAAGACAGCTCCACGACGCTCAAGCTCCGTAAGAATGCGATCCAGCACTGCAGCCGTATGCGGCTTGTCATGCATCAAAAGAATGGCGTTCCCTTCGACCTCTTCTTTTGACCAGAAAAGGATCTGATCCGGCCGCTTCAGCCAACTGTCCTGGCTGTTCGCATTCCACAGCATCTGCTGCATGCCGGCAGCCCGCAACGCCTGCCTGACAGAATCGGACGAGCGGCCAAACGGTGGCCTGAAGAACCTTGGCGTCTCTCCCGTCATCCGTTCCAGATAGCGACTGCATCCAGCCACCTGCCGGTCGAGGCTTTCCTTGTCGAGCTTGTCCAGTTGCAGATGGTCGAAGCTGTGGTTGCCAATAACATGGCCGCCTCTCGTGATCTCGCCAAGTATCCACCGTTTGTCCGCCGTGATGTTCGCGCAGACCAGGAAAACACCGCGCGCGCCTGATGGCGCTCAAGCACCTCGAGAATCTGCTCGTCAACCCCCTGGCCAAAGGGACCGTCGTCAAAGGTCAGGACGACATACTTCCGTCCCGACAGCCAGTCCACCGCGGCTTGCCATAAGGGGTAGTCATGCGCTGCTATGCCATGACCATCTTCGGTCAGGGTGAAAGCGGGAGGAGGGTGCCGACGCGCCAAGACAAACAGAACAGTAGCGATCGATAGCAAGGCAAGGACAAGGATCGCTACGCCCGAAAGCCACAGCCCTATCCGCCGCACAGAGACGCCCCCCTTACCGAAAAATTGGCTCGCCGACACACCCCATAGTGACCCAGTCGGCAAAATCCGATCCGCAAAGAACTCAGCCCCATGGGTTGGTACGGAACATGCCTGCGCTGCAGCGACTCCAGGGGGAAACATCGTATGCCAAAGATGCGCGCAAATTATGGCTTCACCTTAATCGAGCTGATGATCGTCGTGGCGATCATCGCCATCCTGGCGGCCATCGCCATCCCGGCCTACCAGGACTATCTCATCCGGGCCCAGGTTTCTGAAGGGGTGAGCCTGTCTTCCGGAGCGAAGGGCGCCGTCTGGGACTTCGCCTCGAATACCGGACGCTTTCCTCGCAACAACCAATCGGCCGGCTTGGCCCAGAGCACGTCCATTACGGGCAAATATGTCTCCAGCGTGGATGTCACCGGCGGGCAGATCATTGTCGCATTCAACGGCGCCGAAGCGAACCAGGTCATCCGTGGACACAACCTGGTGCTTTCGCCGATCACCCAGGCTGGCAGCATCAACTGGTCCTGCAAGCCAAGCACTATCGACGGCAAATACTTGCCGACCGTGTGCCGGCGCTGACAGCGTTGGCACACGCCATGACGCAACACGTCATCAAGTGACCATTATGGTCAGTTCTCGCAGTGTGACTTCCTCCTAGAAATCCAAGGTCCGGGGCCATGCTCCCGCCGCGCTTGTGGGGTTACGTGATCACGTGCACAATCGCCGAGGTCGCGGCTATGCGGCAATAATCAAGCGGCAGTCGTGGCACACATACTGCTTCGTCTGCCGCGAGCTTCCTGGTCGTTCCAGACCGCACGTGTGGGCCGATCCCGCCTAGGGGGATTCGGGACCGGAGCTCAGGGGGCATCACTACGGTTAGCTAACCAAAGCAATGAAAGGAACCATCATGAAGACCATCCAGAAGGGCTTTACCCTGATCGAGTTGATGATCGTCGTGGCGATCATCGCCATCCTGGCGGCCATCGCCATCCCGGCCTACCAGGACTACGTGATCCGCTCACAGGTGTCCGAGGGCTCGGTGCTCTCCGATGGCGTGAAGACCGCCATCTCCGAGTTCTACAACAATCGTGGCCAGTTCCCGTCGAATAATGGCTCCGCCGGTCTGGCCCAGGCCACTTCGATCACTGGCAAGTACGTTACCCAGGTCGATGGCACCAACGGCATCATCAAGGCCACGTTCGGCAACGAATCTAACAAGGCGATCTCCGGCGACGTGCTGGCCTTCTCGGCCATCACCGGTGGCGGCAGTATCCAGTGGAACTGCAAGACCAGCCAGACCACGGTTCCGGCAAAGTACCTGCCGACCGCCTGCCGCAAGTAATCTTGCAGTCTCGGCTTGATCGACAAGGAAGGGCCGCCTAGTGCGGCCCTTCTTTTTTGGGGTGGCAATGCCGCGGCGCACTTTCATCGCGATGCTTCTGGAGCTGGCGGCTCTCGCCTTGACAGGCCTGGCATATCTCCCCGGCCTGCATGGCGGCTTTCTGTTCGACGACTATGCCAACCTGCCTGCGCTTGGCGCCAACGGGCCTGTTAGGCATTGGGATATCTTCTGGCGTTACATCACTTCCGGACATGCTGACCCAACGGGACGCCCGCTGGCCATGCTGAGCTTCCTGCTGGATGCGCGGGATTGGCCGGCCCCTCCCTTCCCTTTCAAGCGCACAAATCTTCTGCTCCACCTGCTCAACGGGGGATTGCTTGCGCTCCTGTTGGCACGTCTTGGCCGACTAGCGGGATATGCCCAATCGACTGCGTGGCGTGCGGACTTGGCAGCGGTCCTCGGCTCGACCTTGTGGCTGCTGCATCCGTTGTTCGTATCGACGACACTTTACATCGTGCAACGCGAGGCAATGCTGCCGGCCACCTTCACCCTGCTGGGTCTCTTACTTTGGTTGCGGGGACGCGAGCTCATGCTGCATGGCGGGTCGCTTGGTGGCTCCGTTTGGATTCTGGCAGGCTTGGGAGGGTGTACCGTACTGGCCACATTAAGCAAGGCGAACGGGATCCTTCTCCCTGTCCTTGCTCTGACGCTGGAATGCACGTCTCTTGGGGCAGCCTCGTCCACGACAGCCCCCCTCCCCGAGCTGGAACAAACAAGCCGTAGACACTATCGCTTGGTCGCTGCCTTACCGATACTGCCGGTCGGCGCAGCCGTTGCTACTTACCTAGTCTACGCCGGATGGCTAGGCATGGCGGAGGGCATTACCTCGACGCGGCCATGGACGATTGGGCAAAGACTGCTGACGGAGCCTCGGATACTGCTGCGCTATCTTGATCTGCTGTGGCTGCCAAGACCATTCACGCCAGGCGTCTTCAACGACCAAATTAAGGCATCAACTTCCCTGCTCCAACCGCTTACGACACTGCCGGCCGCGGTTGCCATAACAGGATTGATCATCGCTGGCTGGCTTTTACGCCGAATGTATCCTGCACTGGCACTAGCCATACTCTTCTATTTTGTTGGCCAATCGATAGAGTCCACCACTATCCCATTGGAGCTCTATTTCGAACACCGAAACTATCTTCCCACAATGCCCATGTTCTGGCCTCTCGCACTATGGCTGTGTGGTGCCCGCTTAAGACAATTAAGGCCGAATCCACAGCCAAGGCCTATCACAACATTTCGGCTCCCACATTTGCCTGAAATTGCTGCACATTATAGAGGCATGAGCAAAGCTGTCCTCGCACTGTTGATTGTGGGCGGACTTTTTTTGATGACCCATGCACAGGCATCACTCTGGGGGAATTCGCGCGATCAGGCCCTGCTATGGGCAAGACTCAATCCAGATTCGCCTCGCGCCCAGGCCTATGCAGCACAAGCCGAGATGAGCACAGGCCGCCCCCAAGACGCGATTATACGGCTCCAGGTGGCACTTGCCAGGAATCCCGATGAAGCACAGATCGCATTGAATCTCTTGGCAGCCAAATGCCAGCTGGGCCATATTGACGAAGCCACGTTTGGCTACGCAAAACGTGCCCTAGAAGAATCCCGCGATATCGGTGGGCTTCTGGCGAGCTGGTTCGGGCGCATGATCGAACAGTCGAATCATCCGACTTGTCCGGAAATGAACTTGGATGGTATCGAACGTCTGCTTCAAGCTGCGATTGGCAATGCTTCCCTCATGTCCATACCGGGACGTCGGCAGGATCTCTATTCGCTTCTTGGACAGGTCGAACTGGCCCGAGATCTCCCTGTAAGGACACTCGCCTTGTTCAATCAGGCCCTGGACCAGCGAATAAATGCTTCTACCGCGTTCCAGCAGGCCGCATTGCTCGGCTCGCATGGCCATGCTGCGGAAGCGTTATCGCATCTTGATCACTATGCTGCCGTACGGCAGAAGGAAGTCAAACCCGACTCAGGCATGCCTCGGCTCAATGCATGGGTGCTTGACCGTCAACACTACTGGGACCGCGAATTGATGCGGCTGCGGACCACGCTGACCCAAGATCTACAACGGCGGGCATCACCCCATCCATGAAACCAATTCGCCTTTCCCATATTTCCGGTTCATGGTTTCTGCTCGCCGCACTTATCGCGACGACCGCCATCTACTGGCCAGGCCTTCATGGAGGCTATCTCTTCGACGACTATCCCAATATCGTCGACAACAAAGCAGTCCAGCCAGATGAAATAAGCTTGCCTTCGCTGACGCGGGCATTGCTTTCTTCGCCATCTAGCGAATTCAAGCGTCCGCTTGCCTCGCTCAGCTTCGCCGTCAATTACCTCATAGGGGGATTGGATCCCTATGGGATGAAACTCACCAACCTGGTCATTCACTTGCTGAATGGCCTGCTGATCTTTTGCTTGACGCGCCAACTATTACAGTCCACGACATCACTATCAGGCGATGCCCTCAATCCCGATCGCGAGGCACGCATCGATTGGACGGCCTCCTTGGTGACGATGGGATGGCTACTCCTTCCCATCAACCTGACCGCCGTGCTGTATGTGGTACAACGCATGGAGAGCTTGGCCAATCTTTTTGTACTGGTTGGCCTGATCGGCTACATCGCGGGCCGAAAGCTCATGCTTCGCAACCAAGGCAGCGACGACAAGCATGGATTGACCCTGTGCGCATTCAGCCTCGTCGCATGCACGGCGCTAGGCCTCTTGGCAAAAGAAACTGCCGTGATGTTGCCTCTGTACGCGGCCTCGACGGAATGGACCGTCTTCCGTTTTCGCCGAGCCGGCAGTGGACGGGACATTCGGATAATTGGCGTCTTTCTCGTCATGCTGGTTCTGCCATTGGCGACGGGCCTAGCGTGGCTCCTACCCAGTTTATTGAAGCCTGAAAGCTGGGCTACGCGCGACTTCACCATGCGAACTCGCCTGCTCAGCGAAGCACGTATAGTCACGGACTATATTCGCTGGATCATCTTGCCAACTCCCGAAGCACTCAGCTTCTACCACGATGATTTCCATATCTCGACCGGACTGCTCTCGCCTTGGACCACCCTGGCCGGCATCCTATGCCTGTTCGCACTGGTTGGCGTCGCGCTGCAGCTGCGTCGTCGCCAACCGCTGCTCTCGCTGGGCCTGCTTCTCTACCTCGGCTGCCACTTGCTCACCGGCACCATCCTGCCGCTGGAGCTGATTTACGAACACCGCAACTACTTCGCCAGCCTGGGCCTGCTGCTGGCCGTCATCCCCCCACTGGTCGCGCTGCCCATCTCCACGCACAAGGCACCCCCGCTATGGCTGACGCGCCGCGCCTTGCTTGGCGGTCTGTTCGCAATCTGGATCGGCCTGACCGCCATAACGGCCACCGCTTGGAGCAATCCGCTACGCCTTGCCGAGGAACTCGCCGGGCGTGCTCCCGATTCACCACGCGCCCAGTACGAACTGGGCCGAACCTACATCATCTACTCCCGTTACGACCCGGCATCACCTTTTACCAGGATGGCCTATGCCCCACTCGAACGTGCCGCCGCCCTGCCAAAGTCGTCCATCCTTCCCGAACAGGCGCTGATCTTCATGAACGCGCGGATGCATCTACCACTCAGGGAGGCATGGTGGGACAGTCTGATCGGCAAACTACAGGCACGGAAGCCGGGCGTGCAGGACGAGAGCTCACTGGCCGCGCTCACCGACTGCCAGCGCAATGGCCTGTGCGACCTGCCACCCCAAAAGATGATCGAGGCCTTCGTGTCGGCGCTCGACCATCGCGCACCGAGCCCGAGGCTGTTGGCTACCTACGCCGACTACGCTTGGAACGTTCTGTCTGACCAGCCACTGGCGCTGCGAATGATCGCGCAATGCGTTTCGGGGGCACCGCACGAGCCGGCTTATCGGATTACGTATGCCAGCATGTTGCTCGCGAGCGGCAAGCCGGCGGAAGCCAAACAACAAATCGACGCACTCAAGGCGCTGAACATTGGCGGCAGCCTTGACGGCTCTATCCAGCGGCTTACAGACCGGCTGATGTACCTGCCAGCGGATGCGCCCAATGAATAGCGTGCTGACAACGCTTCGGCGACTTAAAGGCAACCAGCTGGCCACAGGCACCGCTGCATTGACTGTGGGACTCGGAATGCGCACGGTGGGCCAGGGCCTGATGTTCGTCGTCGTCGCTCGAGCGCTTGGCGTGGACGACTATGGCGCCTATGCGGCCACGATGGCGGCCGCCGGCACGCTGGGCTGCTTCACCGGCCTAGGGACAGCCACTACCCTAATCCGGCAGGTGGCACGCGACAAGGCGAGCTTCGGGCACGCATGGTGGCGGTCTATTGCTTGCGTCGCGTGTACCGCGCCACCGTTGCTAGCGGTCTATTTCGTCCTCGCCCGGCTCGTGTTGCCGCCTGGCGTTGCCGGCAGCGTCGTGCTACTCATCGGCATCGCCGAAATCGTGTTCGCCCCGGTCGCCCAACTGGCGGCGAGCGCCTATCAGGGCCACGACCGCATCGCCCGATCCTCTCGGCTGATCATCGCGCCCGTCGTGCCCAGATTCGTCGGCGCCCTAGCGCTGATCCCTCTGGTTCGCCTACTCGCGCCGCATCAGCATCTCATTGCCTGGTCGATTCTGTATGCGCTGGCCTCGTTGCTGACAGCCATCTATGTCCTCGGCATGGTCCGCCACGATCTGGGACCAATGGTGCGCCCGAGAAGGCCTGCGCTGGGAGCTGCACTTTTCCAGGGCGCGCCCTTCGCGGTAGGCGGTGCCGCACTTCGCGTCTACGCGGACATCGACAAGACCATGCTCGCACGGATGACCTCGCTGTCATCGGCGGGCTCGTACGCCGCGGCCTACCGCATCATCGACCTGGCGATGGTTCCGGTGATGTCGCTACTCACCGCCGTGCTGCCGCGCTTCTTTCGCCATGGCGAAGTTACCGCGCAATCCGTCGCTTATACGGCACGCATCGCAATATGGCCGCTTGCCTACGTCCTCGCTTGCGCCGCGGCCCTTTACGTATGCAGCGATCTGCTAGCTTGGCTGCTCGGCCGCTCTTATCAGGCTGCCGCGCAGTCCGTGCGGTGGCTTGCCCTTGTTCCCCTGGTAGCGATGCCGCGGCTTTTCTTTCAGCATGTGCTGATCGGAGCCGACAGGCATCGCGCCGCCGTCGTCACACTGACTACCGGTGCTGTATTCAACATCGTCGCCAATTTTCTGGTGATCCCTGCATACGGCTGGCGCGGCGCCACCATTGCCACCTACGCCTCGGAGCTGCTGATGACTGCAATCATGAGCATCTTCCTATGTCGTGCCCTGCACGCCTCCCGTATGGGCGCCTCGAAAAACCCCGCCCATGCCGGTAGTGTAGCGCGCAGCCGAAGCCGCCCGAGAATCGCCCGATGATCAGCCTGTTTGCCGCCGAGG